>NZ_LQOL01000062.1 GCF_002101555.1 Mycolicibacterium canariasense | reverse complement strand
CCTGCTCCGGTGATCGAACCAGCAAAAATGCGGAGAATTAAAACCGAGTCCTGGTTACCGATCTCTGACGCGGAAGGGGCAGTGTCACCGCGGTGTGGCCGCGGTTCCACCCGATCACGAGGGCGTTGGGCGCGGTGCCGTATTTGAAGCCGCGGGCCAGCAGCGCCCGTTCCTCGTTTCCGGTGTGGAAGCGGTCACCGAAGACGGGCCGGTTGGTTGCGGCGTTGCTGACCCAGGATGCCAGGCCCGAGCAGTCGGTCCCCGCCGGAGAGTCTCCACCCGGAATATACGGCGTGCCCGAAACCTGGTTGACAAGCGCCAACAGCGACGCGAGAGCAAACATGCGGACGGACAGTAACAGAGCGTTTTGTAAGGGAGCAAAATTCTGTGATTCCCTTCACAATTCATGAATTCAATTGCTGAACTCACAAAGGTGCAGGTGAAGGGCTTTGGCGCGGGCCGCAATTCGACTTCTGGGGGCGACTTTGTCATGTTCTCGCAAAGGTGTTGCGGGTCAGTGGTTCCGCGTTACCTCACGCGGGCGCCGCCGACTGCGACCACGAAACATGTTGCTGCCGAACTCCTTACATTACTGTTTTGAGATCGATTGCGGGTCAAGTTAATTCATGGCTCTGATCCGGAATCGGCGATTCTGGCAACCGCGGGCTTGGAAGGTCGCGCCAGAGCGCCGGCCAGGCCTCGCATCGCGGGCGCTGCGGAGAGAAGCGCTGCAACGGATTCCGCCGGTAAACCCGCGAGCACCTCGACGATGCCGTCGGCCAGCGCGTCGTCGATGGCACGTTTGTCGTTGCGGGCCTTCAGGGTTGGGTGCAACATCGACACCCGCCGGTCGTCTTCTCGAGGTGTCTTCGAGACCAGTCCCCGCTCGACGAGGGCCCGGATGGCGGCACTCACATTGCTCGACTGCATGGCCACCGCGGCCGCGACATCCGACACGCTCAGCCCCGGCTCGTCCACGATCGCGCGCAGCACCGCCAGTTCGGAGGAGGGCAGGGGATCGAGGCCGGCTCGGATGGGGCCGAACCGAGTCAGCCGCCACGACAGTTCATGCAGGGCGAGCGCCAACTCTCGGATCGGGGCGCCGTCATCCCGTGAGGTGACCTCCATCACCGCAGATTACCTACCAAAGGATACATATGCTTCAATATATATTATTCCATAATCAATTGACGCGAGGTTCGCACTTGACTACACCAACCCGCCACACGGTGTCCGCGATGCTGATCGCCGTCCTGGCCCTGCTGTCCGCGGTGACGCCACTGTCCATCGACATGTACCTGTCGGCGTTTCCCGAAATGGCCGCGGAATTCGGTACGTCGGCGCCCATGATCCAACTGACACTGACCGCACTGCTGATCGGGCTCGCGGTGGGTCAGTTGGTGATCGGGCCTTTGTCCGACCGCTACGGCCGGCGGACACCCTTGCTCATCGGCACCCTGGTGTGCCTGCTGGCCAGCGTGTTGTGCATCATCAGCCCCTCGGTTCAGGTCCTGATCGCGTTGCGCTTCGCGCAGGGTTTCGCCGGGGCAGCCGGGGTGGTGATCTCCCGCGCCATCGTGACCGACCGCACCGCGGGGGCCGAGGCCGCCCGATTGTTCGGCGTGCTGATGGTGATCGGGGCATTGGGCCCGGTCGTCGCGCCCGTGCTGGGCGGCTTCATCGTCGCCGACTTCGGGTGGCGGGTCGTGTTCGTCGCGCTGGCTGCCCTGAACGCCCTGATGTTGCTCGGTGTCGTGTTCTTCACCCCGGAGTCGCTACCCCGCGACCGGCGCAGGCCCGGGGGGCTGACGGCACTGTGGTCGAGCACTGCCACCGTGCTGGGCAACCGCCGGTTCGTCGGTTATGCGCTGGCACTGGCCTTCGCGTTCACCGCGCTGTTCTCCTATATCTCTGCCTCACCGTTCGTCCTGCAGAACATCGTCGGTTTGTCGCCGCGGGCATACTCGTTGACGTTCGGCGGCTGCGCGGTGGTGATGGCCGCGATGAGCGCGCTGTCGGCCCGACTGGTGGTACGGATCGCGCCGAGACGGCTGATGCTGATCGGTATGACGGCAATGGTCATGGTCACCGGCTTGCTGCTGCTCACCGTCACCGCCGGTGGTGTCGCACCGGTGCCGACGATCGCGCTGATGGCCGGCTTCATGGCCAGCATGGGCTTCGTCGTGGCCAACGCCATGGCGTTGGCCACCGCCGAGGTCCGCCATGCGGCAGGCACCGGGTCCGCGGTGCTGGGTTTCCTGCAATACGCGCTCGGCGCCGGTGCCTCACCCCTGGTCGGGCTTGCCGGCGAGCACAGCGCGGTGCCCATGGGCATTGCCATGTTCGCCGCCGCGGTGCTGGCCGCCGCGGCCCTGATCGCCTTCACCCGCGGCCGCCGGTCCGAAGCCGTGGACACCGCCGGCCAGGCCGGTCCTTCGGTAATCGCCGCCACGCACTGAGTGGCGGCGGGGTGGCCTAGTGCCAGTCCCAGACAGACATGTCGCCTGGCGGGTAGTTCTGGCAGATGTCGGTGGTGTGGGCGGCTACGCCTTTGTTGTTGAAGAACAGTTTGGCCCAGTTGGG
>NZ_LQOL01000061.1 GCF_002101555.1 Mycolicibacterium canariasense | reverse complement strand
ACACACCCAGCCAACCAGACACCCCAATCACAGGCCGACAGCAGCTGACCGTTCTACACCCTCAATCATGAAGAGCCTGATTGAGCACGACAGTTACAGCAGCCACGGTAACGGATACCGTTGTAGATCGAATCAGAGCGATGCGAGCATGTTGTTTTGTGTGATTGTTGATCTTGCTCAGTTTCGCATCTAGTCCCTTTGGCGGAATACTGTTACTCTTCGAGAGCGCAATCGAACCTAATATCCAACCCAAGATAATAATAACTAACCTGCCGAGCTCCAATAGGAAAGTGTCCCCGCTGTATGCATATCTTTCCGAAACTCATACTCAATTCTTTCGTGCTTATTTTCATTTAGTTTAACGTTAAAGTCGACTACTATCACCCATATTCATGTCGTGGACGCAGGGTAATCCCGTGTCGGTGAAGCACCCTGGCGATGGTCGTGGGGCCAGGCCTCCGAAGCGAGCCGCGATCCACGCGGGTGAACGACCGGCAAGTTAGTAGAAGTCGACAACCTCCCTACTTTGTTGCTCGCTGAGTCCTGCCCGGCGGAGCACCGGCTATTCGATGAGCGCATCGGGGATCGAAGTTGGCCGCATATCGCGCTCGGAGAACTAAAGCCAGTACGACTTCGCATCCTCAGTTGCATAATCAGTTCCTGCCAGTCCGCATTGGCCGGATGCGTCTGCCAGAAGCGGCGTAGTAACTCGACAGAAGTCGTCACTTCCCGTAGCAGCGAAGCTTGGTGACGCACGAAGGTCGCGTTAGTTACGTTCTCCCTCAACGCGTGTGCCGGCCTCTGAAACTCGGGCAACCACGCATTTCGAGCGGCGGCCGGCGAGTCCATCTGACGACGGTCGGTACTGCGTCGTCGAGGCGGTATTCGCACCGTCGTTGCCGGACCCCGCTGGATATTCGATCAAGTTCGCCGGCTCGCGCGATCGGGCTCGGATTCTTGGCCGGCCAGGTGGCGCGCCCTATGGGCAACCCGACCCACCTCCGGGCTTCGGCTACTACAACCTGGGGTCGCAGTCCTGTCCGAGCCTTCTCGACCCGCCGGACAAGAACTGCCCTGTGCCGGGCTGATGGGTCTGCTGCTTGATCAGACCAAGTTGTGCGCGGCAGAACCTATGGAGAATTTCGCAGCCTCATGGCGCGCAGACGGCCGAAGAGATTCTTGACCAATGGGTCAAGAATATTCGCTAGAATAGCTTCGGTGGCGGGTAGGGGCGCCGTCGCCTTCGGGTTGGCGTGCATGCGTTTTGGTCGACATCAGGTGTGAAGGACCGACCGGCATGACGTGACGGGAGCGTCGCACCGTACGGCAGCCACCCCGAATTTGCTTGACCTAGGAGGAACGCGTGGGACGGCCGAAGGAATTCGACCCAGACGTCGCGGTCGAGTTGGCGATGGAACTTTTCTGGGGTCGGGGTTACGGCGCCACGACGCCGCAACAATTGGCCGAGCATCTGCAGATCGGCAAGGGCAGCATGTACGGCACCTTCGGCGGTAAGCGCCAACTCTACGACCTCGCGCTTCGACGCTACCTGGACCAGCGGGTCCAATCCGTCGGTGAAATCCTGGAGGGCCCCGGCCCGGCCAAAGACGTTCTGCGCCAAGCGCTGCGGTACATGGTCAAGACCGACCTCGAAAGGCCGGACCGTCGCGGCTGCTTCGCCACCAACAGCGCGGTCGAATTCGGGCGAACCGACGCGGAGATCGCCGATCTGGTACTCGACATGTTCAGGCGAACCGAAGGTGCCTTCCGTGCGCTGATCGAGCGGGGACAACGCGACGGTGATATCCGGGCCGATCTCCATCCGGCGAACACGGCGAGCATGCTCCTGAGCACCGTAACGGGTTTGCATGCACTGGCGCGTGTGGAGCCAGGGCGAGCGCGACTCGCTCGGGTCGTGGACGCGACCGTCGACCTTCTCTGACCCCAGCGCGACCACGTCCGAGCCGATCGCATTTCTTGACTTGTAGGTCAAGAACCATCATCATATTCTTGACCTACAAGTCGTAAATTGGCACGTCTATCGTCAGGAAGCATCAATGAGCGACGAACTGAGCTTGAAAACCTTTACTGCTCAACAGCGTCCGCTCGACCCCGGCTTGCCCGTCGACGCCCCGGAAGGAGGATGGACGTTTCCGCCTACATCGGTGACGTTGATCGTCGGTGAGCGAGAGGCGATATTGATCGACACGGTCCCCACTCTCGTGGATGCGCAGGCGTTGGCCGACTGGGTGGAGTCCATCGGAAAGACACTCACCACCGTGTTCATCACGCACTGTCACTTCGACCACTACCTCGGCGTGGCGCCCCTTCTCGAGCGATTTCCGGCCGCGCGGGTGGTGGCCACCGAGGCAACCGTTCGCCACATCGAGAACGAGAGGAACTCCGGCGCCGAATTGTCGCTCTACGCCGCGATGTTCCTCGACGAACTCCCGTCGACCATCGTCGTTCCGGAAATTCTCCGCGGCGGCAAGCTCGATATCGAGGGCCACGACGTGATTGTCGTCGCGACCGGCCAATCCGATCATGTCGACTCGTCCTACGTATACCTGCCCGAGCTCAAGGCCGTCATCGTCGGCGACATCGCGTACAACGGCGTGCACTGCGCTCTGGTGAACACCGACCACGAGAAAAGGCAGGGGTGGATATCCACGCTCAGAGAAGTCCAAGCCCTTCACCCGGAGGTCGTCATCGCCGCACACCGGCACCCGGATGCACCAGAGGACGCCCGCGCCTTGGCCGACACCATCGGATACATCGAGCAAGCCGATCGCCTACTCAATGAGAACCCGAGCGCCGTCGATTTCGTCGAGCAGATGCTGACGTCCCATCCGACGCGGCTCAACGCCTCCACCGTGCTGTTCAGTGCGATAAGTCTCGGCCTGACATGAGGTTTGGCCCCGGCCGACCGGCTGATGCCGAGCGGGTGCGGTCAGATCGACTGGGGGGCGTGCTTCAGGCCGGAGAACACCGCGGCGATCAGTCGCCGACCCTGGGCCACCCCGTCCTCGTTGTTCGCGACGCGCCACAGAAAGCTCATCAACATGATGATGTCGGCGGGATCATGCCCCGGCGCGATCGTGCCCTCCGCTACGCATGCGTCGACCAGCTTGGCCACCGCGGCGCTGGTCGGCGCCCATGAGGCGCTGATCACGTCCTGGGCCGCGGCGCTGTGTAAGGCGTCACCGAGACCGTGCTTGATTCGGATGTAGGCCGCCAGCATCTCGAACCACTCGACGAAGGCGGCCTGTGCCGACGTGTGCCGGGCCAGCACTTCGTCGACGGTGACGGTGAGGCGTTCGATGTCGTGCTGGTACGCCGCCAGGATCAGGTCCTCGCGGGTGGGGAAGTGCCGGTAGAGCGTGCCGGCGCCGACGCCCGCCCGTTTGGCGACCTCGCTCAGCGGCACGAGTGGGTTGTCGGCGAACAGGTCGTGAGCGGCCTCGATGATCGCGATTCGGTTGCGCGCGGCAGCCCGGCGCTGCGTGCTGTAGGTGCTCGGCGTCCCCTCGCTCATCGCTCGATGATGCCCCACCTTTGACATGCGGACAATCCTCCGCTAGCTTCGACTGCACTTGCGGAGAATCGTCCGCAAGTTCTCTCTCCCACCACCACGCAGGAGTCTCGATGCGCTACGTGAAGCTCGGCGCCACCGGTCTGGATGTCTCGCCCATCGCCATCGGCGCCATGACCTACGGCGAGCCCGACCGCGGCCACCCGGTCTGGTCTCTCGCCGAGCAGGACGCGCGACCGCTGATCAAGCACGCCCTCGACGCCGGCATCAACTTCTTCGACACCGCCAACATGTACTCGAATGGCTCCAGCGAAGAAATCCTCGGCCGCGCGCTGAAGGACTTCGCCGACCGCGACGCCGTGGTGATCGCCACCAAGCTGCGGCACCCGATGCGGCCCGGTCCCAACGGCCGGGGCCTGTCCCGCAAGGCCATCATGGCCGAGGTCGAGCATTCGCTGCGCCGGCTGGGCACCGACTACATCGACCTGTACCAGGTACACCGCAACGACCACGCCACGCCGCTGGAGGAGACGCTCGAAGCCCTCAGCGACCTGGTCAAGGTGGGCAAGGTCCGCTACCTGGGCGCCTCCTCGATGCCGGCGTGGGAGTTCGCCAAAGCCCTGCACCTGCAACGCCAGCACGGCTGGGCCCGGTTCGTGTCCATGCAGAACCACTACAACCTGCTGCATCGCGAGGAGGAGCGCGAGATGATCCCGCTGTGTCTGGACGAAGGCGTCGGCACCATCATCTGGAGCCCGCTGGCGCGCGGCCGGCTGGCCCGCCCCTGGGACGACGCGAAGTCCACCGTCCGCGCCGCGACCGACGGCGCCTACGCCGACCAGCTCTACGCACCCAGCGAGGCGGAGTCCAACCGTGCCATCGTGGATGCGGTCGGACGGGTGGCAGACGCCCACGGTGTGAGCCGGGCCCAGATCGCACTGGCCTGGCTGCGTCGCCAGCCGGTGGTCGTCGCGCCACTGGTCGGTGCGGGTTCGGTACAGCAGATCGACGACGCCGTGGCGTCGCTGGACGTGGAACTCGGCGATGACGAGGTGCGCGAGCTGATCAACCCCTACACGCCGCGCTACGACTGGCAGGGCATCTCCGACGAGGCCGACCTGGACGCGATCCGCGCCCGAGTGCCGGGAATGGCGCTGAAGTGAACCCTGTCGTCCCCACTGGACCTTCTCTATCCACGTGCGAGCTACCGGTGCGGCCGGATCGGGCCCACCAGGATTCCGGGGGCCGGATCAGGCCTCCGGGGTCTCCCCGGTGACCTGGAAGATGACCCGCCGCCCGATCTCCACGGCGTGGTCGGCGAAGCGTTCGTAGAACCGGCCCAGCAGGGTGATGTCCACCGCGCTGGCGACACCGTGCCTCCACTCCCGATCCATCAGCACCGTGAACAGATGCTTGTGCAGCTGATCCATCGCCTCGTCGTCGCGGCTGATCTGGGCCGCCTTCTCCGGATCGCGGGACAGCACCACCTCTTGCGCGCACGCGCTGAGTTCGACTGCGATGCGGCCCATTTCGGCGAAGTACCCGCTCACCTCCTCGGGTACGGCGTGCTCCGGGTGGCGGCGGCGCGCGATCTTGGCCACGTGCAGTGCCAGGCCGCCCATCCGTTCGGAGTCGGCGACGCTCTGCATCGACCCGACGACCAGTCGCAGATCGCTGGCCACGGGCGCCTGCAGCGCGAGCAGGATGAAGGCCGCTTCCTCTGCCTGTGTGCGTAGCGCTGCCAGGTGGTCGTGGTCGCTGATCACCTGCTCGGCGGTGACCAGGTCGGCCTGCAGGAGGGCTTGCGTGGCCCGCTCCATGGCCACACCGGCCAGTCCGCACATGTCGCTGAGCGTCTGGGTCAGCCCGTCGAGCTGGTCCTGGAATCCGGTGCGCATCGTCACACAGTAGATGCTGGTCGTGCCGGAAGTCGCAGGTGGTGAATACCTCGTGAATGTGATCTGGCCGGACGGTGAAACGCCTTGCTCCGCGGCTGTCATACCGACTACCAAGGAATGAACGCTGACGTAGCCGGGGGGCTGAGGGGGGACTGTGGCGCTGTCGGATGTGCTTGCTCGGATATTGGCCTTCCTGCGGGCCGGTTATCCCGACGGCGTCCCGGCCGACGACTACATCCCGCTGGTCGCGGTGTTGCGGCGGCGGCTCACCGAGGACGAAGTGCTGTTGCTGACAACTCAATTGATGGCCGCGGGAACCAGGCCGGCGCAGGGCACCGACGTGCGGGTGGCCATCACCAGGCTGACCGACGAACTGCCCTCGCCCGAGGACGTGCAGCGCGTCGAGCGTCGGCTGCTCGCGGCCGGCTGGCCGATCGACGATCCGCTGACCTTTCCGAAATAGGGGTATGGACGTGACGCTCGACGATGCGGTGGTTCGTCGGCTGACCCAGCCGTCCGAGCGGGCCCAGGCCGAACTGTTCGCCGAGGTGCTCAGGGACGAAATCGCCACGATGACGGCGAAAATCAGCAAGGCCGAGTCGGATTGGCGTCGTCGTTGCCAGGTCAAGGGCTATGTCGAACCACCGGGTCGGATCGCGGTGGTGCTCGAACGCATCGAGGAGGCGACGCGCATGCTCGACGCCATCGATGAACGCTTCCTGCGGACCCGGTGATCGGTACGGGAATACATGCCGCCCGCGGCGATGTTTCCCGCCGGTATGAGTAGACCCTTCGGAGAAGCGCAGCGCGACGAGTTCCTGGCCGCCAAACATGTGGGCGTGCTGTCGGTGGCCACCGCAGACGGCCGACCGCCCGCCAGTGTCCCGATCTGGTACGACTACACGCCTGACGGGCTCATCCGGATCAACACCGGCTCGGCGTCGCGCAAGGCCCGCCTGATCCGGCAAGCCGGTGCGGTGACACTCGTCGTGCAACGGGAGGAACCGCCCTACCAGTACGTGGTCGTCGAGGGCAGTGTCGTGGACACCATCGAACCCGCGCCGCGCGACGTCAAGGAAGCGATCGCCATCCGCTATCTGGGTGAGGATGGCGGACGCGCCTTCGTCGAGGGGATGAAAGACATTCCGAGCGTGCTCTTCCTGGTGCGTCCGGACCGGTGGATCACCGCGGACTACTCCGACTGAGCCGCCGCCGGCCGAGACGGTTCCCCCGGCAGCTGTCTGTACCGGGGGAACCTGGCGCCGAGACCACCCGGGCTGGCCTCGCACGCCTGCGGCTACTAATCCCCGCCTAGCCGCCGTTCGAAACCTGGGGCCCCGCGGCGCCGGGAATCAACAGCAGCTTCCCGGTCATGCGACCCGTACGGCTGAGCCGGTGTGCTTCCTCGGCATCGGTCAGCGGGAAGGTTTGGGCGATGGTGACGTGCAACCAGCCGGCGGTCGCCGCATCGATCAGCGGCGCGAGCCGGGCGTCGGTGGGCCGGCCCAAAATACCCTTGGACTTTCGCGGGGAGAGCACCCTGGCCATCAGGGCGGCGGCGTCATCGCCGGCCACCATGACATGTCGTCCGCCCGGCGCCAACAGCGCCCGACACCGACGGGCGGAGTAGCCGCCCGCGCAGTCGACGACGACACTGAACGGGCCGTGCGTCCGCGCCTGGGCCAGGGCGTCGCCACCGCTGTAGTCGATCACCCGGTCGGCGCCCAGGCCGGCGACGCGGTCGATGTTGGCGCTCGAGCAGACCCCGCACACGAAGGCGTTCTCCCGTTTGGCGATCTGCGTCACCAGCTGGCCCACACCGCCGGAGGCGCCCAGCACCAACACCCGACGCTCGGCCACCGGCACCCGCCGGATCTTGCCGAGGTCGATCACCGACATCCAGGCCGTGACACCCGGTACGGGCAGGGCAGCCGCCACCGTGATATCGACCGAGTCGGGCACGCGGCAGATCTGATCTCGGCGTACCAGCACCGTGTCGGCGTAGGAGCCGCGTTGCCGGCGCGCGAAGTTGGTACCGCCGGCCACCCGATCGCCGACCGCGAGGTCGGTCACCAGGGAACCCACCGCGTCGACCACCCCGGCGAAATCGACTCCCACGATCACCGGCGGTCTCGGTCCCAGCGCACGGGCCGCCCACCGCAACGGGCCGTGGCTGCGCATCTTCCAATCCACCGGATTAACGCCGATGGCCTGCACGCGCACCCGGACATCGCGTCGGCGCGGCACGGGTGTCGGCAACTCGAGCAACTCCAGTGGCGCGCCCGCCGCCCAGGTGCGCTGGGCCATCGCCTTCACGGCCGCCCAGCGTAGCTGTCCGCACCGGAACCCGGGGCGCCCTTGGCGAGAATATCCAGGTGACAACCCAATTCGGCGCGTTGCCGGGCAAACCGCCGCCGGGTGCCACCGCGACCGTTTAGGGTTTTTCAACCGCGTGACCATGACGAGGGGAGGCCCGGTGGCTGCCTGGCTGGTGCAGCACATCCCGGCGGGGCTGCTGCTGATCCTCCTCATCGTGGTTGTCGCGGGCGGTGCGGTGCTGGTGCTCAGGGCGATCCGGCACAGCTACCCGGCGCTGACCCTGGACGAGCACAACGACGTCACCCGGTTCACCTACGGCGTGATCGGATTCGTGTACGCCTTCTTCATCGGCTTCGTCGTCTCGTCGATGTGGGGAGCCATCAACACCGCCGACGGCAACGCGCGGACCGAAGGTGCCGCTGCTGTCCAGATGGCTACGGACGCCACCGTTTTCGCGCCGACGGACCGGTACCGGGTGCGGGCCGCGCTGCTGTCCTACGAGAACGCCGCCATCGCCGAATGGACCGAGGGCAACAACCAGCGATCACCGGCCGCCGATCGGGCGTTGATCGACCTGCGCACCGCCTACGGCCAGGTGCAGGCGGCCACCGGCACCGAAAAGACTTTCCTGGCAACGTCGTTCAGTAACCTCGACAAGATCGGCCAGGCGCGCACGGCGCGCATACTGCAGGCTCGCACCGACGACGGACCGCCATGGCCGCTGTGGGCGGTCATCTTCATCACCAGCGCCATGGTGCTGGGCACCGCCATCGTCTACGGTGTCGAGCGGCCGGCAATGCACTACCCGATGGTGGTCATCGTCGGGGTGCTGGTGGCCACCAACCTGTTCCTGATACTGGAGCTGGCGCATCCGTTCATCGGCGATATCGCCACCACGCCGGACCCGCTGCGCGAAGCGGTCCGGGTGCTGACCGAACCCGTCGGCTGATCCTGCTGGGCCTAGACGGTGCGCCGCCGGCGGTCAGCTGGCCGCCGGTTCCTCCAGTCTCCAGAGGTTGTTGGCCAGCAGCCGCTGCAGCTTGTCCACCACGGCCGCCACTTCGGCATCGGTGCCGACGAACCCGGCGTAGAAACCGATGCCGAACATCAGCACCAGGAGCATTTCCACCAGGATCTCGGGATCGCTGCCGGCGCCGAGTTCGCCCCGCGCCACCGCCTCGCTGACGGCGGTGCTCACGAAGTTGCGCACGTCGTCGCGTGGGGCGTAACTGTCCTGGCTCAGCTCGGGATGGCGATGGGACTCCAGCATCGACGTCACCAGGAATGCCGCCGCCGAGTCGTACTCGCTGTGCGCGAGCATCATGCCGCTCAGGAACGCCGACAACCGGTCCACCAGGCTGGTGTGGGCCGCCGCGGCGGTCATCCCCGATGTGATCAGCGCCGCATTGGTCGCCGTGAGCACCTCTTGGTAGAGGGCCCGCTTGTTCGCAAAGTAATGGTTGATCGCCGGCCGCGTCAGATCGGCGCGCTCGGCGATCGCCTGGAACGTCGCCGCGTCGTAGCCAAGTTCGCTGAAAACCTGTCGTGCCGCACGGATGATTCGCTCCCGAGTCTCCGAACCATTAGCTGCCCGGGGACGACCGCGAGTGCGGCGCAGCGCTTGAGTCATACGCGGAGTTTGCCACAGATATCTGACCAGTGCGTAGAAACGCTGCTTACGAGGCCAACCACACTGGCCACACAGCAAAGTCTGGTGAGCGTCGTCGCCGGTTCGTGGACCTGCTCGGGCCCGAAGTCGTAGCCTCGTGAGGTGGCGAGTGTGACCGGTGCGCGGGCCGATGAACTGGCCGCATTGGATTTCTTCGCCGGGTACTCGGCCGCCGAACTGATGCCATTGGCGGCGCTGCTGCAGCCGCTGACCTCCGGCACCGGTGACGTGCTCATGCGCCAGGGCGAGCATGCGGCCACCTTTCTGCTGATCGGCTCCGGCAGCGCCGAGGTGACCCATGTCGGCGAGGACGGCGACGTGACCGTGGTGCCGCTGCAGCCCGGACTGGTGGTCGGCGAGATCGCGCTGCTGCGCGACATCCCCAGAACCGCGACGGTGACGGCCACCGGACCGCTCACCGGTTGGGTCGGCGGACCCGAAGCGTTCGCCATCATGCTGGACCTGCCGGTGCCGGGCGGGCGCAGCGGCGGGGTCGGGTCGTTGATGGACCGGCTGGTCCGCATCGCCCGGCAGCGGCTGGCGGCCTTCATCACGCCCATCCCCGCCACCATGCGCGACGGCACCGTGCTGTACCTCCGGCCGGTGCTACCGGGAGACAACGAACGCACCATCCACGGGCCGGTCGAATTCTCCAGCGAGACGTTGTACCGCCGGTTCCAGAGCACCCGGGTGCCGACGCCGTCGTTGATGGCCTATCTGTTCGAGGTCGACTACGTCGACCATTTCGTATGGGTGCTGACGGAGGGCCCGGACGGACCGGTGGTGGCCGACGGGCGGTTCGTGCGATTGGGCCAGGATTCGACGACGGCCGAGGTCGCCTTCATCGTCGGCGACGCCTATCAGGGGCGGGGTATCGGCACCTTCCTGATGGATGCGCTGGCGGTGGCGGCCCGCGCCGGCGGGGTCACGGCGTTCACCGCCCGGGTGCTGTCGGAGAACTACCCGATGCGGGCGATCTTGGACCGCGCCGGCGCGCACTGGGAACGCGAAGACCTCAACGTGGTGACTACCGTGGTCGACGTGCCGAATGTGTCGATGAGCCCGCGACGGTACCGCGCCATCTACGAGATGGCCCGGCAGGTGATGCGGGCGGTGGGATGATGACGGACGCAGTGCAGCCCGATGGCGGCCGGAGGCCGCCGTTGAATAAGGACACCCGGTTGTGCATCTCGCTGGCCGCCCGGCCGAGCAATATCGGCACCCGTTTCCACAATTACCTCTACGAGCAGCTTGGTCTGGACTTCATCTACAAGGCCTTCACCACCACCGATATCGCGGCGGCGATCGGTGGCGTGCGTGCGCTCGGCATCCGCGGCTGCTCGGTGTCCATGCCGTTCAAGCGTGATGTGATCGCGTTGGTCGACGAGGTCGAGCCCTCGGCGCAAGGCATCGAATCGGTGAACACCATCGTCAACGACGACGGTCATCTGCGTGCATCGAACACCGATTACCTTGCGGTGCAACAACTGATCCGCAGCAACGGACTGGATCCCGACGACGCCGTCATCATCCGGGGCAGCGGCGGTATGGCCAGTGCCGTTGCCGCCGCGTTTCAGGGCAGCGGTTTCGAATCCGGCGTCATCGTGGCGCGTAACGCCGAGACGGGCCGAGCGTTGGCCGAGCGGCTGGGCTACGAGTACGCCCCCGAGGTGGGTTCGCTGCGCGCGCCGATCCTGGTGAACGTCACTCCGATCGGGATGTCCGGTGGTCTGGAGGAAACGCAGCAGGCGTTCGACGACGAGGCGATCGCGAATGCCCACTTGGTGTTCGACGTGGTGGCGTTGCCGTCGGAAACGCCCCTCATCACCGCGGCGCGCGCGGCGGGCCGCGCGGTCATCACGGGCGCCGAGGTGATCGCACTGCAGGCCGCCGAACAGTTCGAACGCTATACCGGAGTGCGGCCCGCACCGGAGCAGATCTCGGCGGCTTCCGCAATCTCCCGCGCCTGATGGGTTGCGCTGCTGAAGCTTTCGGTCGAATCATCGAGCTGTAGCTGGCTGATCCGCTGGCCCAGCTCGGCCCGGGAATGGATGGCGAGCTTGCGGTAGGCGCGGGCGAGATTGTGTTCGACGGTCTTCGGGCTGATGAACAATGCCGCGGCGACGTCGCGGTTGGTCATACCCGATGCCGCCAGCTCGGCGACGCGTTGCTCGGCGGGGGTGAGCCCGAGATCGCGGGCCCGGGTGACCCGCGTCTTGGCCAGTTCAGCGCGTGCCCGTTCGGCCCACAGCGGTGCGCCCAACTCCTCGAAGGTACGCAGCGCCGCCTGTAGGGTCTCCGAGGTTCCCTCTTTACGACGCTGCCTGCGCAGCAACTGCCCGACGAGTAACTGGGTGCGGGCACGCTCGAAGGGCATCGGCAGCCGGTCGTGCTCGCGCATCGCCTGGTGCGCCATCCGGTCGGCGGCGCCGACATCACCGTGCGCGGCGAGCCACATGCTGCGGCATCGCGCCCCGACGGCGAGCATCCACGGCCGGTCCAGGCGCCGTCCGTTCGATTCCAGCGCCGTGATCAGCGGGTCGGCATCATCGAGCTGGCCCAGCGCCACCATCGCCTCGACGGCGTCCGGCAGGAAGGCCGCCGCGATGATCTCGGTGCAGGCTGTGGCCCCGAACCCGGAGATCAACGGGCCGAGGATGGTCAACGCCTCGGCGTAGTTCCCGCGCGACACCTCCAGGAAACCCAGTGTCGCGGTCACCCGTTCGGTCATCCGGGGCGCGCTGCAATGACGCGTGGCCGCCAGGGCGGCATCGGCTTCGGCCCGCGCCTCGTCGGCGCGACCGGTGTACGCCGCGACGGTGAGCTTGATGAAATGGGCGATGGCAAGCAGTTGGTGACCGCCCAGCTGTTCGGCGCGTTCCATCGCCTCCTCGGCGATCTGCGCGGCGTCGCCGAAACTGCCGTGCCAGATCTCCATCAGCGCACTGTGCAGGGAGACGAACAGCGTCCGGCTCTCGGCGCCCCGTTCTGTACAGCGGCGGCGGATATCGCGCATCTCGCTACGGGCCTCGCCCACCCGTCCGGTCCAGGCCAGCATCAGAGCAGCATTGGTGCTGGCCCGGAAGTGCACCGGAGTGTCGTCGTCGGGCTCCTCGAGTTCAAGGGCGCGCTGCAAGCTGGGCTCGTCCACGCCGTGGCCGCACAAACAGTTCACCGTCACCCACATCGCCAGGGCCTGGCTGGTCAGCGCCGGACAGTCGAGTTCTTCGGCCAGCAGCACCGCCTGTTGCGCCTGTAGCGACGACTCATCGAACTCGCAGGTGTTGGCCAGTGCCAGGGACAGCAGCAGCAGTGTTTGCACCAGCACCGTGTGATCGCCGGCGGCGTCGCACAACGAATTGCGCAGCAGCTCGACCGCTTCGGTGAAGCGCCCTTCGTAGACCTGGATCTCGGCGAGCAGATTGCGGGCCGCCGCGCGTTGTGGCCCGACGGTCAACAGGCCCACCGCCGGCTCGATCAGGGCGCGGGCCCGGGTGTTGTCGCCGGCCTGGAAGTAGTATTCGCCGGCTCTGAGTCGGCGCACCGGCGTCTCACCACCTAGCCGGATCGCGGCCTCGATCAACTCCGCCGCCGCGGTGGAATCGCCGCGGGCGTGGGCGCTGTCGGCGGCCTCGTCGAGCGCACGCAGGGTCACCGGGTCGGAGGTGGTGCAGGCCAGTGCCAGATGTCGGGCCACGAGCTCCGGCCGGTTCTCCACCTTGGCGAGCGCCGCGTGCATCGCCCTGCGGCGCGCCGGATTGGCATCGGTGTAAACACCTTTGGCCAGCAGGGGGTGCGAGAAGCAGACGTGGTTTCCCCGGATCGCGACGATGTTGCGGTTCTCCGGGATCTCCAGAACCTCGACCGCGCGTGCGACCGTGGTGCCGGTCGCCCGGGCCAGCAGGTCCACCGTGGGCTCGTCGGCGCAGGCCGCGGCGAGCAGCATGGTCTGCGTGTCGTCGTCGAGCTGGCCGATGCGTGCCCGGACCGCCGCCGCGAGGGTGGCGGGTAACAGCACGTCATGTTCGGGTGCGGTCCCCGCCACGGTCCGCGCCAACTCGAGTGCGAAATAGGGGTTTCCGCCGGATATCTGCGCGAAGCGCAACATGGTCGGTCGAGGGAAGGACCG
The DNA here is from genome assembly GCF_002101555.1 of Mycolicibacterium canariasense. Lineage (GTDB taxonomy): Bacteria > Actinomycetota > Actinomycetes > Mycobacteriales > Mycobacteriaceae > Mycobacterium > Mycobacterium canariasense. Next base: position 100,563 of record NZ_LQOL01000061.1, on the reverse strand, counting down.
GCCGAGTTTGGTGGCGAAGAGTTCGCGCAGGCCACAGAAATCCAACGGCGGCACCACTATCCGCTGGATACCGTCCGGGCGTCCCAACCGCAGCCAGGTAGCCGTGGCCTCGGTCGGGCACGGCGACCGCTCCGTGAGCACCACGCCAACCCGTCCCTTCAGCCGGCGGGCGACGAATGCCACGACCGCCTTGCTGGACGGGTCGAGCCACTGCGCGTCGTCGATCGCGATCAGCACCGGTGCGTCGGCTGTGAGCCCATCGACCAGTGACAGCACCGCGGTGGCGACCACCCGTGGATCGGCGGGGGCGCCGGCCGCCTCGGTGCGTAACAAAATGTGTTCCAGCGCAACGCGTTGCAGGGAAGGGATCTGGTCGAATGCGGCCTGCTCGATATCGCCGAGCAGGTCGGCGGCGCTCGCGTAGGCGAGCACCGATTCGGATTGCCCCGGCTGGGCGCGTAGCACGTGGAAACCGCGACTGCGCGCCTCGTCGATTGCCGACAGCCACAGCGTGGTCTTGCCGATCCCGGCCTCGCCCTCGAGTACGAGGCAGGTCGGCTCGTAGGCGGCTTCTCGTAAGAAGTCGCCAATCGTCTGCCGCTCGGCCGAGCGGGCCGCCGGGCCCTCGGACACCGGACGAGTATGGCAGTCAGCAAATCGGCAGGAAGCGGATTCCGTCAAATTTTTGTCCGAGTCGTAAATTTGCCCTGATGCTTGCAAGCGCAAGTGATTACGGCGCCGTGACCGACAAAAATGCAGTTAGGTTGCACTAAATGCTGCTGATTGTTCCGCAATCGGAACGCTTACCGATGGTGCATCAGGCCGTCTAAGTATTTGCTGTCGACACCATTTCGCGTGGTCAGCAAACCATGGGAGGCACGTGGGAAGTCGCTGTGAGTGCACATGCGTGGCGGATTTCCATGTGCCGGCGCAGGGCCGCTCGCGCGCATCGACCCTTGCGGTGCATGCGGGTGGTGACGCATGCACCCGCCCGGAGGGGATCCGGCCGGCCGGATAGGGGGAAACACCCGATTCGATTCGACGTCGCCTGTGATTAGCGTCGAGCCGACGAGCCATATCGATTTCGGTGGCGCCCCAAATCAATCGGGTGAACGGGAGGATTCGGGTGAGATCCAACGGACTCGGGCGGCATGGGTGGCGCGGCGGAATCCTGGCGGGCTCGCTTGCGATGGCCGCGATTTCGGCGGCGGCGCTCGGTCCTGGTGTCGCGTCGGCGGATGTATACGCCGGCATGACTTATGCCGACGCCAAGTCGCGGATCGCCTCGATGCATCAGAAGGCCGTGATCGCCACTGTGAGCGGTGATCAGGTGGCCACCGATGATTGCATCGTCGTCAGTTCGATGAACTCGATGTTCCTGGATGCCAGCGGTGAGGGCCCGGACAAGGAAGTCCTGGTGAACCTGAACTGTAATGCAGCCATCGCTGCCCCAGGAAAGCCCGGAAACTCCGCGGCGTCGCCGGAGGGTCGCAAGGCGTTGAAGGAACGGCAGGCGGCCCGCAACATCAGCAAGAATCCCGCATGGTGCGACGAAGACCCGAAACGGTTGGAAGCGTGCAAGGAGCTATGCGATCGCACCGGCCTGTGCGAGGTATGAGCGGTACTCCCGACCACGCGCGGAACACACCCGACCTGTCGCGATACGCGACCGGTCGGGTGGTCGCGGTTGTCGACATCGAAAACCCTTATTTCAAGCTGTCTTTGGGGGGTGTGGTGAAAAAGCATAGGGAAACACCTCATTTATCAATTTACCCCCGTGTGAATAGTCTGAGGACGGGCCAGTCGACGTGACGGCCCGCGGCCGCGGTTCGAGTGGCCGATCTCGCCGGCAAGGCCGCAATCGGTGCTGCAGGGGGTTGAACATGGCGGTGGCACAGCACCCAGATACTCACCTACCTATGGGTTCTCGGTCATGACGGGAGTTCTCGAACCGACGTCGGTGCTCGCGCCGAGGGTGTCAGTGCCCAACGTCGAACCGCGTTTGGCCTTCGATCGTGTCCGGGAGGCACTCCACCCGTCGGTGGGTATCGACCTCGTCCGTCGGATGCGATCGTGGATGCTGGTCCCCGCCGTGGATTTCGCCTTGCTGATGGCGCCGCTCGCCTGGCGTCCGCCGCAGCCGCTTGCGATGCTGACGCTCGCCGTGCTCGGCACCGCGCTGCTCAGTGGGGGCGGTCGCTACATCGCTCGGCTGCACCTCAGTGTCCTCGACGAGTTGCCCTGTATCTTGGCGCGGCTGCTCACCGCGGTGGCTGTCGTCGCAGCCATGATCCTCTATCTGCACCAGAAGGATCAGGTCCTGGTCTTCCTCGAAACAGCCTGTCAGGCAGTGCTGCTCGTCATCGCCGGTCGCGTGCTGACCACCAGGCTCATCGCGCTCGGTCGTCGCAGCGGCATCGCGACCCACCGCACCGTCGTGATCGGCGGCGGCCCGCTCACCACCGAACTAGCCCGAATCGTGGCCGACCATCGGCAGTACGGGCTCGAACTGGCCGGCTACGTCGACGACCGCCCGGCCGCGCCGGCCGGGCAGTACCTACCCCACCTCGGCCGGCTCGCCGACTTGGACACCGCGGTGTCAGGAACTGGAGCGGACACGTTGTTGGTGGCCGACGGGGAATTCCAAGAACGTGCCCTCATCGACGCCGTCCGCAGTACGGTGTGCGGGCGTACCCAGGTTCTGGTGGTCCCGCGGCTGTATCACTTTCACACCCTGACCGGTGTGGCCGACCACATCGGCTCGATACCGGTCATGCGAATCGGTAATCCGAACCTGCACGGTCCGGCCCGACTGACCAAGCGGGCATTCGACATCGTCGTCGCCGCGACCGCGCTGATCGTACTGTTACCCATCCTCGTCGCCAGCGCGCTGGCCGTGCGCATCGAGGGTGGACGCGGCGTCATCTTCCGCCAGACCAGGGTCGGACGGGACGGGAAGACGTTCGAGCTCTTCAAGTTCCGGTCGATGCGTCCGGCCAGCGACGTCGAGGCGCAGACACTGTGGAGCGCGGCGCAGGATGATCGTGTCGGGCCCGTCGGCCGATTCCTGCGCCACACCTCGATCGACGAGCTGCCCCAGCTCTGGAACATCCTGCGTGGCGATATGACGCTGGTGGGCCCGAGGCCGGAACGGCCGTACTTCGTCGAGCGGTTCTCGGCCGAGTTCGACCGCTATGCCTGTCGGCACCGGGTGCAGGTCGGGCTCACCGGATTTGCCCAAGTGAGTGGGCTGCGCGGTGACACCTCGATCGCCGATCGGACCCGGCACGACAACTTCTACATCGAGAACTGGTCGCTGTGGCTGGACGTGAAGATCATCCTGCGGACCTTCCGCGAGGTCATGTTCTATCGAGGATCGTGATTCCCTGCATCGCCACCCCATCAACCCGTCGAGCAAGGAATCGCATGCGCGCTAGGAGATCTCGGTGAACATCGTCATCCACGATTTCGCCGGCCATCCCGGTCAGTTGCAGCTGAGCCGGGAGTTGGCCGGTCGCGGGCATACCGTCGCGCATCAGTACTGTGCCTCGGTCACCACCGGCCGCGGTGCCACCTCCGTCCAACCGGGCGATCCCGCCTGTCTGTCGATCGAAGGCATCAGCCTGGGTGGTGAATTCGCTCGGTATGCCGCGGGGCGGCGTGGTGCGCAGGAACTGCGGTACGGCTGGCTCGCCGCCCGCGCCGTCCTGCGTTCGCGGCCCGATGTCGCCGTCTTCGCCAACTTCCCGACCATTCCGTTGTACATCGTCTCACTCGTGCTGAAGGTCGGACGCATCCCGTTCGTCTTCTGGTGGCAGGACATCCACAGCGAGGCGGTCAGCGTGATCGCGCGCCGGCGATTCGGTCGCGCGGGGGCAGTGATCGCCTGGGGTGTAGAACGATTGGAACGCCGTATCGCACACCGTGCCAGCAGGATCGTCCCGATCAGCGATGCCTTCCTGGCGCGGCTCACGGCCTGGCGGGTGGATCCGGCGAAGGTTGAGGTGATAGCGAATTGGGGTGCGCTGAGCGAGGTTCCGCAGCGACCGAGGGTCAACCCGTGGTCGGTACGACATGGCCTCGACGACGTCCAGGTGGTGATGTACGCCGGAACGCTGGGACTCAAGCATGATCCCGCCGTCATCGCCGAGTTACTGCACAGCGTCCCGGATGACTGCCGCGTCGTCGTCGTATCCGAGGGCATCGGCCGGGAGTGGCTGGAAAAACACTGCGGTGGTGACGAGAAGTTGATGTTGATGGACTACCGGCCGTATGCAGAGTTGCCGGACATGTTGGGCAGCGCCGACGTGCTGCTGGGCATTCTGGAGCGCGACGCGAGCCGGTTCTCCGTGCCGTCCAAGATCTTGAACTATCTGTGCGCCGGCCGCCCGGTGCTCGCCGTGTTGCCTGCGGACAACGCGATCGCATCGATGGTGCGTACGGCAGAGGCCGGACTCGTCACGCCTCCTGGGGATTACGCTGCCGCCACCACCGCGCTGAAACAGCTTTTCGCCGATCCGGTCTTGCGCCGCAACCTCGGCCGCAACGGACGGCTGTACGCGCAGCGATCCTTCGACATCGTAAAGATCGGTGACCGTTTCGAGCGGTTACTGCGGTCCGCAATGACACCTGCAGAGCATGCCGGGGCGGCTTCGCGCCAGGCCGGGTGCACGCCCGCTCGCTGACCACACCATCATCCACGACCAGGGAGACAGACGACATGTTCGGCAATCAAACAGTTCTCGTCGCAGGAGCCGGAGGATTCATCGGGGGACACCTGACGAGGGCATTGGCCGCACAAGGTGCGCGGGTCCGTGGGGCGGACATCAAGCCGTTCTCGGAATGGCACCAGATTCCTCCGGAGATCGAACCGGCGCGGCTGGATCTATCGACGCCCGTCGGGTGTTCCCATGCCGTGGACGGCGTGGACACCGTCTTCATGCTGGCCGCCGACATGGGTGGCATGGGTTTCATCGAGACACACAAGGCCGAATGCATGCTGTCCGTGCTGATCAGCACCAACATGCTGCTGGCCGCCCGCGACGCGGGGGTGAAGCGGTACTTCTATTCGAGCTCGGCCTGTGTGTACGCCGCGGACAAACAGACCGCTGCCGACGTACCGGGCCTGAAGGAGAGCGACGCCTACCCGGCAATGCCGGAAGACGGCTACGGGTGGGAGAAGCTGTTCACCGAGCGGATGTGCCGGCACTTCCGCGAGGACTATGCGCTGCAGACCCGGATCGCCAGGTATCACAATGTCTACGGGCCGTTCGGGACATTCGAAGGAGGACGGGAGAAGGCGCCGTCCGCCCTGTGCCGCAAGGTGGCGCAGGCTGCCGTGTCGAGACAACGCGATATCGAGATCTGGGGTGACGGCGAGCAGACCCGAAGCTTCATGTATATCGATGACTGCGTCGAGGGCACACTACGGGTGACGGCGGGCGCAAACCACGAGCCGGTGAACGTGGGCAGCTCGGAGTTGGTCACCATCAACCAGATGGTCGATCTCATCGAAGAGATCGCCGGCATCAAGGTGCGCCGGCACTACAAGCTGGATGCGCCCCTTGGCGTCCGCGGGCGCAACAGCGACAACACCATGATCCGGGCGCACTACGACTGGGAGCCCTCGACGCGGCTCGCCGACGGGCTGGAGCACACCTATCGGTGGATCTACGACCAGCTGACCGCGCGTGCCCTCATGCGGGCCGTCGGCTGAGCCTGGACGAGAAGTGCGTCGCCATGAAAACCGATGAGCTCAATCGTCATTTCTATCCGGAGACGGGTATCGGCGGGTTCACCCATGTCGACGGCACCGTCGCGTTCTACTCCCAGATCGCCGCGGTGCTCAAACCGGACAGTGAGGTCCTTGACTTCGGCGCGGGCCGCGGCGAAGCCCCGCTGCAGGACCGGGTCGATTACCGGCGCAACCTGATGGTGTTCACCGGGCGCTGTGCTCATGTCGAAGGCTGTGACGTCACGGAAGCGGTGTTGCACAATCCGTTCCTCGATCACGCCGAGGTGATCACCCCCGGCGCCCGGCTTCCGTACGAGGACGGCCGCTTCGACGTGGTGGTCGCCAGGGCGGTGTTCGAGCATCTCGACGATGTCGGGTTCGTGGCGGGCGAGTTGTTGCGGGTCACCAAGCCGGGCGGGTTGATCGCCGCGTACACGCCGAACCGTTGGGGTTACGTCGCGGCGGCGGCGCGGCTGGTACCCAACCGATTCCACAGCGCCGCGTTGGCGACTATCCAGCCCGACCGGCTTCCGGAGGACGTGTTCCCGACGCGGTACCGGCTGAACACGCCCCGCGCGCTCCGTGCCGCCTTCGCCGGGGCCGACGTGGCCGTGGTTCGCACCGCGGCCGAGCCGGCATATCACTTCGGCTCGCCGTGGGTCTACCGGTTGATCCGGTTGGCGGACAAGCATCTTCCCCAAATGCTGCAGCCGATGCTCTACGTCTACATCAGGAAGTGCTGAGCATGAGTGCCGACGGTGTACGGACGGACCAGAGGAGTTGGAGGCCAGCAGTGGGGATCTCGGAGATGGTGGTGTGCCCGGTCACCCAGGACCGGCTGGTCGAGGCCGATCGCCACCGGGTGTTCGAGGTACTCGGCGAGTCGGTACACCGGGTGGCGGCGAACCGGCCGTCCGTGCGTGGCACCGAGGTGCCGTCGACGCTGCTGTTGCGCAGCGACGGCTGTGGGGCGTATCCGGTCGTCGACGGCATCCCGATCCTGATGGCACCCGAGATGTTGGTGGGTGCCACCACGACAGCCGAGATCGACACCGGCCTGGATCCGTACCGCGAGGCGTACGAGGAGATGGATTTCTACAACGCGGTGGCCGCCGACGCTCGTGCGGATGTGTCGCGATCGGATGCCTATCAGGTTGTCCGTCCGGTGATGCGAGCCGGCCGCTTTCCCGGCCGCGACTGGCTGGACGCGACCTACGACCTGGCTTCCCAGGCCGAGGCGTACGCGTACATATCCCCGGTCGAGGGATGCAGGACGCTGCAACTCGGCGGGGGTGGGATCCATGCGGTGAAGTTCCTGTTGGCCGGAGCCGCCGAATCCTGGCTGTTGACCCCGATGCTGGGCGAAGCGGTGTTCGCCAGGGCGCTCGCCGAGACCTTCGGAGTGGCCGACAGATTCCGGGCCGCGGTCGGGATCGCCGAAGAAATACCCTTGCGGACCGGCAGCTTCGACCGGGTGTACTCCGGAGGGTGCCTGCATCACACCATCACCGCACGTGCCTTCCCCGAGATCCGTCGCGTGCTCACCGCGGGCGGCAAGTTCGCGGCCATCGAACCCTGGCGGGCACCGGGATATCGCGCCGGCACCAAGGTGTTCGGCAAGCAGGAACGCGGCGTGAACTGCCGGCCGATGGAGGAAACCCGGGTGCAGCCGTTGTTCCGCACCTTCGACAATGCGGCCGTGATCCACCACGGGACGTTCACCCGCTATCCGTTGATCGCGCTGGGAAAGCTGGGGCTGCACCTCGGTCTGCCCACCATGGAGCGGATCACCCGGGTCGATGACCGGCTGGCCTCCAAATCCTCACTGCGCCGGTACGGAAGCAGCATCGCGTTGATGGCCCAATCGACAGACTGAAGGACGATTACATGTGGCGATGCCCAGCGTGCGGCGGGAACGACGGACACCAGACACATCGTCTGGGGGTGCTCGACGCCGCCACGAACTTCGTGCGTCCTTGGGTCGATGCGGCCAGGCATGACGAGCTGGTCGCCTGCATCGGCACACTCTGGGGAACCGACGACGTCCGCCTGATGCGGTGTGACCGCTGTGGGCTGCGCAGCGCGAATCCGTTCGTGGCCGGTGACGCCGGGTTCTACGCGCTGGCCTACGGTCGGCGATCCTTCCACCCCTATCCGGCCTCACGCTGGGAGTATCGGCTCACCCGCGCCGTGATCACCGCGACCAGCGGGTCGGTGCTGGAGATCGGCGCCGGTGACGGTGCCTTTCAACGCAGCGTCATCGCCGAAGGGGTGGACGCCGCCCGCCTGTATGCCACCGAATTCAGCGCAGAAGCCAGAAAGGCGTTGCACGACCTCGGGGTCACGGTGAGCGCCAAGGACTTCCGCGATCAGCCGACCGCCGGCCACGCGGTGGTGTGCGGCCATCAGGTCTTCGAACACCTCGACGGCATCGCCGAATCGTTCGATGCCTTCGACCGCCTCACCGCGCCGGACGGTGTCGTCGTGGTGTCCGTGCCCAACGGTGCGCACGTCGAGCGGACCGAAACCGCGGGCGGGCTGGTCGACATGCCGCCGAACCACATATCGACTTGGGGCAGAACCTCTTTCGATGCGGCGGCCCGCCGTCACGGCTGGAAGTTGATCGCTTATCACGAGGAGCCGGTATCTCGCGCCCGTGCGGCGAAGGAACTGGCCATATCGCGCAGCTTCCAGGCCAGGGCCCGCCACGGGACCTTACCGTCGCTGGCCGAGCGCTGGTCCCCGACGCCGCGGGCCCGTTACATGGCGACGGCGGCGGCCGCCGCGGCGAAACTCCCGCGCGCCTATCTGGCTGCGGCCGAACCACACGGCGGTTCGGTGTGGGTGGCGATGAGGCGCAGGTGAGGTCTTCGCCGGTGATTCATGCCGCGCGGATGACGGCGCCTTTGCCGCCGACGCGTTCGAACGGCAATCCGTGCGCGGAGATGAATTCCTCGTATGCCTGCAGAGAGCCGTCCCATGGCGTGCCGGCTCGGCAATCGTCCAGGACGATTCCCCCTCCTGGAACGAGGCGTGGGTAAACCGCGTTCAGGACGTCGATGGTGGGACGGTACAGGTCGATATCGAGCAACACGGCGCCGATCGGTCCGACCGCACTCCAATCAAATCGTGCGGCATCACCTTTGATCGTCCGGAAGTTGTGATACCCAGCCTTGCGGATGTTCCGCTGGAATATCCTCTCGTCTCCGTAGCGGAAGGCATCATAATCCGATCGGCTCTTCTGCCGCGCCTGTACCTCGTGGTCGATGCTGTCTTCGGTGAACCCATTGAACGTGTCGAACAGGTGAAGTGTCCGATCGTCGTCGGTAGTCGCCAGGTGCTCCAGCAAGAATATCGATGTATCGCCTTGTGCAACACCGATTTCGGCGACCAGCGCACCGGACCCGCGAGTGGTGTCGATGAACCCGAGCATCGCGGCGAGTTGCCCGGGGTTGATCTTGTAGGGGTACTTCGGTGCCATGAGCCTCTGCAACACAGGAGCACGATAGATGGCTGACTTCGCAGATTCCTGAAGCTTCACGGGTTGCTCATCTCGGTTGTCGGTTCATCGATGGGGCGTGACGAGGAGGTCTGTGAGGTCGTCAAGCTGCTTCTCCGAAGTGGTGAGGGCTTGCAGAAACGCCTGCCGTGACTGGTTCGAGGTCGCCGCGGACACCTGAGCACCGACCAGGCCCGGCGCCGTCTCGCGGACGAAGCTCTCGACGCTTTCTGCCAGCCGGCCCGGACTGCCGGCGAGCTGCTCGGCAATGGATCCTTGCCGTAGTGCGAGACAGACAACACCAGCCGCCATCGCTTCGTACAGCACCAGCGGGACCGCTTCGTGTACGTAGCGGGATGGGAAGACGAAATGGGTGATCGATCCGTAAAAGGCAAGTTTCGCCGGTCCCACCACTGGTCCGAGATACTCGAAGAGAGGTCCCAACTCACGCTCAGCACGATCGAGATGTCGTACCGACTCGCGATCCGCTGTGGGGCCGGCGATGAGGAGGCGGACCGGGGCACCGACGCGATGTAGCTCCACCGCCAGGTCGACCACTTCGGCGATCCCTTTGTCCAGTCTCAGATTACTCAGATGACCGAGCACGAGCTCCGCACCGTCGCGCTTCAGCGGTAAGTCCAGTAGCGCTTGATCTACCAGTGCCGCATTACCGACGACGATGACACGTCGAATCTCCGGCATCACCGCCCGGAGATCGTCGGCCATTGTGGCGGACAACGTGATGTGTAGTGCGGAGGGTCCGGCGGCGCTGGTGAGGGCTCGCATCCGCGCCGTGCGCCGGCGGACGTACGAGTAGGAGTGGTGATGCAGGAACACTCGTGCGCCGCTCATCCGAGCGATGGCCGCCGCGGCGGAGCTCAACCACATCCCCCGGCCGACATTGACCGAGATGTATACCGTGTCTGCACCTCGGATCGCGCGCAGTGCCGCGGCGTTGCGACGCAGCTTGGTCATCCGGCGCCGCACTGCATCGGCTGCGCCTTCACTGGTATCGGCGACACGCACGTGAGGGCATCGCCGGCTGAGTGCGCACAGTACGCGTTCCGTGGCCATCGATTGACCGTGCACCGGTGGCGGTACCGGGCCGATGACGGTCAGGGTGCTTCGGTGTCGCGTTCGGCTGCGATGCTGCCGGCGTTCATTCGTGGCGTACATAGACCAGGTTCTCGCCGCACAGCAGCAGTTGAAAGGGTAGGTGACCCATGGTCTTCTGCAGATGGCGGCTGGTGTCCCGTTCCGGGAACTTCCAGTCGTGGGGCTCGATGATGATGACGTGTGCCTTCTCCACCCAGTCGGTTCCCGACGCGAACAGATCGTCTTCGAAACCTTCGATATCGATCTTGACGATGAACAATTCGTGGTCTGGGCGCCCGGAGAGTATCTCATCCACCGTGACGACGGGGACGCCACCATCGGTGGATCGCACAGTCGTGTAGGAAACGCTGGCCTTCTGCGCCGTATCCAACGACACGCGGCCAGGTGTGCCGCCGATCGCAGCAGGCACCACATCGACCGGATAGCCCGCGGTGTTCAGTCGGCAGATCCGGGCATTTTCGGCGTCGGGTTCCACCGCGACGACGTCCGCATCCGGGTACTCGCGGACGAACCACCGCGCCGACGCACCGTTGTTGGCGCCGAGATCCAGAATCAGGGGGTGGCGACCGCGACCGAGAATATCGCTGTAGGCGTGGGCAACTCGTGCATGCTGGGGGAACTGACTGAGGTCGTACTGCAACCAACTGAACACCTGGCTCACCACCGCAGGGTCGGCCGACCGGGGTCGCATCGTCAGAGCGCCGACACCCTTGACCCGCACGGTGAACTCGCGGTTGCTGCGCCGGTGCAGATGGCGGACCTGGTACGGCCATCCGAGCCGACGGATATCCTTGGCGTGCAGGTACACCCTGGTTGCCAATGTCACTTTCGATGTCACGAAAGTGCCTTCCGTCCCGGTGTGCGATGACTAGTCAACGGTACTCGGCGTGCCATGGCGCGGTGGTCTGTTTTCTCGGTTTGCATGCCGCTCGGTTCGAGAAAGTCCCAGGGCGTCGGGATGATTCACTTATGGGCGAGTAGCGCACGGACGGTGCTCCGTGGAAGCAGCCCACACCAGGCCGTGCCGACCGCCAGCACTGCCCATAGCACGGCGAATCCGGTGAGGCTCGTCGCGCCGCCGCCTTGTGCGGCCGCGCCGATCGCCAGCGATCCGCCCAGCAGGATGCACGCCAGCACCAGCGTGCGCACCGGCACCGAGGAGCCGGGGATAGAACGGGCCACCAGTGCCGGATAGGCAATGTTGCCGATGAGTCGCAAGAGAATCACGGCGATGAGCGACGCCCTCAGATCGTGGGTGAGGCTGTATCCGATGATCCCGGCGATGATCCCGCCGATACTGCTGATCAACCCGATGACAACCTTGGGGCCGATCCGCATTGTCACGTCCAACACCTGCCCATCCATCCTGATCAGGGCTTGCTGCATCCCACACACAGCCAGAAGCGCATTGACGGTGGTGCCGAGGTACTGGTCCGCGCCGGCCCACACCGTGACGAACACGCCGTTGAAGGCCAGGACCGCGGCACTGCCCAAAACGGTGACACCGATGACCAGATGCCTTGCCGAACGGGCGCGTTCGGCCGCGGCGGCGAACTCCGAGGCGCCGAGTAACGAGCCGAGTATCGGCGTGAACCCGCTGGCTGTCACCAGTGCAAGAGCCAGCACGAACTGTGTCACATACGTTGTGAAGGTGTACTGCGCGACCGTCACGGCGCCGACAGCGACACTGATGACGATCAGTTCCGAGGCAAGCAGCAGCTTGTCCACCACGACACTGCCGAGCGTCCATGCGCTGTAACCGAACACCCGCCGAAGATCCGATGCCGTCGGACGCGACACACCCCACCAGGTGACACTGCGTTTCGCTACCAGCAGTGTCAGCGCAGCATTCGCCACTCCGGCCAACAACACGATCACCGCCAGCGACCACAGCGGCCAGTCCGAGACCGCGGCTGCGAGCAGGGCGCCGTTGCTGATGACGAAGACGAACGTCGTGACGAGCATGGACTTGTAGCCTTGGTTGATGCCCGCGAGCACCGCGTCGGGTATGGAGAGGAATCCGGCCAACACGGTGTTGAGCGCCAAGAGGGCCGCGGCCCAGTAGACCATCGTCATGACATGTGACGGAATGCCCTTGATCAGGAAGGGCAGCGCCGCGGTGACTCCGATGGAAACGGTCACGGTGGCCGCCAGCCAGCGCAACCAGACTGTGATTGCAGCTCCGATATCGCGACGCCGCTCTTCATCACCGAGGGCGGCGCGGCTCGCCACAATCCATTTGAGTGCTTGGGACGCACGCCCATCGGCGACTGTCGCGAAGTCCAGATAGCGTTGGAGCGACTTCCAGATACCGAACATGACCGGACCGAGGGCTCCGAGCAGCAGCGGATTGACCACCAATCCGACAACCGCGAGAACGACGAAGTTGAGATAGAACACCACCACGTTGCGGCGGGTGTCGGAATCCACTTCTGCGACAGGGGCCTGCCTGCCAGCGGGAATCGGCCGCGGGCCCGACGCCTTCATCTGGCGCGCGCCGCCTGGGTCGGCACCGGCGGCGCCCTGCGGCCCTGCGACGACTGGCCGACGACCTCGGAGAATGCGGCCAGATAGTCGGCCACGACGCGTTCGGGTGTCATGGTTGCCAGCACGTCGCGAGCATGCGAGTAGATGTCAGATCCTGCACCCGGTACGTGCTTCCAGGCGTCGGCGATGACGGCGGCCGACACCTCGGGCGCCGAGTCGAGCCGGACATAGAACGGGTAATCGTCACCGAGTAGCGCACGGTGCTCGGGTATATCGGAGACCACAGCCGGCAGGCCTGATGCGGCGGCCTCCATGACGACGTTGGGCATACCTTCATAACGGCTCAAGGACATGAAGATTCTTGCGCTCGACATCAATGCCGGTATGTCGTGGCGAAATCCGAGAAGTTCCACCCGGGTCGACATCGGTAGACGGTCAACGGTGTGCGTCACGTCGTCGCTCAGGGATCCCTTCCCGCAGATGAGTAGTTGCGCCTGTTCGTTCGTATCCGCGAACCGGGCGAACGCGGTGATCATCGCCGCGACGTTCTTCTCGGGCTCCAGGCGTCCGACGAACAGGCACGCATTGGATCGTGTCCTATCGGTGAGAGGTGCGCCGCCGATGGCGCCGTCGATCACCATATTGGGGATCATCCGCACCGTACAGCGAGGTGACAGGTCCTGCCAATAGCGCTGGCCTTTGGTGGAATTCGCGACGATCATCACCGGAGCACGCCGACCGATTCCGTTGCGTAACTTGAAGACCGCGGAGCCCGGATAGACGGAGCCGCGTTCGGTCATGACCCAGGGCACTCGGACGATCCGTGTCGCCGCGAACGACCAGATGTCGGCCGGGTGCAGCCACGAGATCACCAGGTCCGGACGGACGCGGTGCAGGGTACGCACCGCGAACGCCAGAGCCGCCGGCGATCCGAAGTTGCGCACATGTGTCCGATGGACCGCCAATCGTGAGGTGTCGAGGCTGTCGTCGAACGTGCCCGGACCGAGCAAGATGAGGTGTGGTTCGACTTCCTGGATGTGTTGTAGTGCGTTGAGCAAGGCGATGCACTGGCGTTGTGCACCACCGCCATCCAGGCTCGCAATGAAGAAACAGACGCGCATCGGGTCGTGCCCCTCGAATAAGTGATCCAGTAATCGAAGGTACCGTCTCGGGTGCCCCGTTTGGTGCCGATTCGCACTCGAATTCTCGTTGGCGCTGAAAGTGATATCCCTCCGCGGGAGCTGCCGCGGCGATACGCTCGAACCAGCTTGTCCAGTACCGGACGATCTTGTCTTGTGGAGCGTTGGCCATGGGTAAAAGAACGATATCCGTCTTCTATGACGGTTCGTTCTATACCTTCAAGTGGCTGAAGGTCTTGCTGTGGGCGAAGGACGAGTTCCGCAGGCACGGGGTAGCCGTCGATTTCGTCAGTCCCGCACAGTATCTACCATTCGAGTTCGGTCGTGACTCGCTATCCGGAGTGTTGGCCAGGAAGCATTTCGACACCCTGTTCGTGGCACACCACCACAGCCATTTCCGGGGACTGGGAACGCTCCAGCCGGCCGAGCTCGTCACCGTTCTCGAGGCGCTCAAGGCCAGGTCCAACATGGTGGTGTGGCTCGACACCGCGGACAGCACCGGGACGTGTCAGTTCGAAGTCCTGCCGATTGTGGACTTGTACTTCAAGAAGCAGGTTCTCAAGGAGCAAAGCCGCTACTTCAGCCCGATCTGGGCCGGCCGCACGTTCTGCGAGTACTACCACTCGCGGTATGGCGTGCCGGATCCTCAGTTATCCGGTCTCGAATATCGAACACTGGATGCCGCACATGCGCACAAGATCAAGGTGGCGTGGAATGTCGGTGCGGGAGACATCTTCGGCCGCAACAAGTGCCTCTCCTACTTGCGCCCCCGGGTGTACGGACTGCCGACGTTCGTGCCGCCACGCGGTAGCCGGTCGATCGGTGCCCACTTTCGTGGAAGTGCATGGTCGACCGCGGCGGGGTGGCAGCGCGCGAAGACGCGGGAGTTGTTGCTGCGGCGTGGCGACGTATCGCATCCGGACGTCGGCTCCAAGGTCTCTCACGCCGAGTACATCGCCGAGATCCGAAACTCGCGGACTGTGATCAGCCCGTTCGGCTGGGGCGAAATATGCACGCGTGATTTCGAGGCGATCGCCTACGGTGCCACCTTGCTGAAGCCGAGTGTCGAGCACATGGATACTTTCCCGCGCTGGTATCGGGCATGGGACACCTATGTGCCGATCGACTGGGACTTCGAGGATTTCGATGATGTGCTCGACGGCATTCGTCGCCGTCCCGACGAGTACCTCCGCATCGCGGAGAACGCTCAGACGATGTATGGGAACTTCTTTCTCGGCACGGAAGGTAAGCGAGATCTGGTGACTCACGTGCTGACCAACTTGGGTTGGCTCTGAAGGGAAAACGGTGCGGCATCGGTGTTGCGCGGCTAAACTTACACATCAGTCAATTCGCCGGTCGTGCCGTCCTGCGGGGTGTCGATTCGGGGGGTTGGGAGAACAGTCAAAGGAGTCGGGGGATGCACACATTGGTCACCGGCGCAGCGGGATTCATCGGTTCGCATCTGACAAGGCGCCTGCGCAGCAGCGGCCACGATGTCATCGGCATCGATTCCTTCACCGACTACTACGACGTCGCGCTCAAGCATGACAATGCCGATGCTGAAGTCGATTTCGGCGTCGAGTTCATCGAAGGCGACCTCAACATCCTTGACCTGCGGGAGATTCTCGACGGAGTCGAGGTGGTTTTCCATCTGGCCGGCCAACCCGGTGTCAGGGCGTCCTGGGGCGAGGAGTTCACGGCGTACACCTACGGCAACATCGCAGCGACACAGCGATTGTTGGAGGCGAGTAAGGGTAATGGCACCCTGCGTCGGTTGGTGTACGCATCATCGTCTTCGGTCTATGGAAATGCCGAACGTTACCCGACCAACGAACTCGACCGACCGATGCCGATCAGCCCGTACGGAGTGACTAAGCTCGCTGCCGAGCACTTGTGCTGTCTTTACGCGTCGAGCTTTGGTGTTCCCACGGTCTCGCTGCGCTACTTCACGGTGTACGGACCTGGTCAGCGACCCGATATGGCGTTCACGCGGTTCGCGACCGCAGCGGTGAAAGGCTTGCCGATCACGCTATTCGGATCGGGTGAACAAGTCCGCGACTTCACTTACGTGGATGATGTCGTCGAGGCCAATGTGCTTGCCGCGAACGGATGCTGCGAGCCCGGTGCGGTCCTGAACGTCGCAGGCGGAAGCCATACATCGGTCAATGACGTGATCCGCATCTTCGAGGAACACGTCGGAGAGCCCTTGGAAGTGAACCGCGAAAATGCCGTGGCCGGCGACGTACACGAAACCGGCGGCGACACCGCCGCTATCCGCGCTGAGCTCGGGTGGCATCCCCGGGTTGGCCTGCGGGAAGGCATAGCCCGGCAGCTGGATTGGGTTGCGGGCCGTGTCCTTAGCTCGAAAGCTGAAAAGCTGGCGATCCGTTCGTAGCTTGTGAGCAGAAGTGGATAATCATGGGTATTGGGTATCTCGGCGCCAGGATGATGTGGGACGCACGTCAGCGCGACGTCAGTTTCGACAACGTACTGACCCTCGGTCACCAGTCACTGCACCTGTTCCCAGCCGAGGCGAGGTACTTCCGGAGCTCCTATCGGAACGTGTTCGGCACGGCGGCACCGGAGACAGCGGATCATCATTGGGATGACTACGTCGATGACTTCCTCCGCGGGTATCTAGGCGCCCAATTGGTCACGGTGTTGGATGCATCGGCATACGAAGGCGCGGAGACAATCCACGACATGAACTACCCCGTGCCGCGGGACTGGCACAACAGATACGACGTGATCATCGACGGGGGATCGCTCGAGCACATCTTCAACGTTCCCGTCGCCTTCTCGAACCTCGCGAAGATGCTCAAGGTTGACGGAACCATCTTCATCAATACGCCGGCCAACAACATGATGGGCCACGGCTTCTATCAGTTCAGTCCAGAGCTGATGTTCCGGATCTTTGCCGAGGAGAACGGTTTCGCGTTGCGGAACGTGCTTCTCTACGAGGCGCGTTATCCGGGCGTGGAGTTGACCAAGAAGGACACGGTCTACAAGGTCGTTGACCCCGAAGATGTGCGGCAGCGAGTGGGACTGCTCAATAGCAAGCCGGTGATCATGATGGTAGAAGCGCGAAAGGTCCGGGATGCAACGATGTTCGGCACACCACCGCTGCAGAGTGACTACGTGGCCACCTGGAATGCTGACAGCACAAGAAGCGCACAGCCGTCGTGGCGGCACAGGGTCAGGAAGACATTCCGGTCACTACCGATGGGCGTGCGCGGCCCGATCCAGGGTATCCGGCAGAAGCGAGCGTTCTCGCTCAAGAACGAGACGTGCTACACGCGGGAACGCTGGATACCGTGACGGTGGGACGCGTGGCCGGGTGCAGTTTGTCGAAGCGGTGAGTGAGTGAACCGACGACCACGCTGAAGGTGAATGCCCATGCCAATGTCCGAAGCGGAACCTCGATGGCGTAGCGGGGGAGTTCGGCGAGCAATGCCATCGTCAGTAAGTACATGACGACCCGGTGTGGATCGCCGGGATCGCGGGCAACACTGTTGCGCATCATCTTTGCGAACCAGCCGACGACGAAGAGTATCAGCAGCACGCCGGCGACGCCGAAGTCGATGTAGGAATCCGAGATGATGTTGGTGCCCGGCTCGTAGTCGGCTGTCGTCGGCAGGATGAGGTCGCCGAGCATGGTTGCCGAGCTGGTGTATTCCGGATCCAGGTAGGGCAGGTAGAAGCCACCGCTGAACGGGACGATCGTGAGAATCTGCATGAGCTTCAGCACGCCGTGGGTGTAGTTCTGCAGGTCTGGAAACACCTCGACGGTGGCTCTCAGCCCGATCGTCGTCACGTTGAAACTGCTCTCGCCCGCCGTCTGCTTCGCATAGGGAGAGTTGAAGACCAACTCCCAGATGTTCCCCGATCGATACCAATCGGGCGTCAAACGAAGCACTTCCATGCTTCGGAAGATGAACAGCCACATTGCCAGGGCGGCGGCGAGCAGAACGCGCGAAGCGCGGCGTACGAAGGTGAAGTAGCCGCCGGCAAGGACCAGTGCGAAGAGCATGAACGCCCCACGGTCCCCGAAGATCAGCAGACGCATGGTCCAAGCGAAAGCGACGAACAGTCCGAAGGTGAGTGAAAGCGGGGTGCGGATATGTCGTGACCGGGCGTATACCCAGAGCGCCGCGACGATCATGCAGAACATCATGATGGCTATCGCAATGCCTTCGACACCGACACCTTCGCTCGTGGTTCCGGTGTAACGGCCCTCGCCGGCAGACCGCCAGTCGGCCAGCAAATACACCGCCACGAGTCCCGACAGCAGTGCGCTTGAGCTCGTGGTCATTCCGCGGAAGTACGGGTCGTTGGTCCGGTCGACGGGGGCCCGGGTGGTGTCCGCGCGTGTCGTCGAGCTGGTTGGTCGAATCACGCGGTAGCCGAAGGTAAATGCCAGCATGCCGATTGTCGATAGGGTGATCGCCTTGTTCGATCCGTCGGCAAAGGTGTTGGCGATGTACACGCTGCGGCCCAAGTTCCCGGCACCGAACACGGCCAGTTGGTATTGGTAGTAGAAGATCAAGTAGCTGAAACCGAGGAACAGCACCTCGATGGTGATATGGCTCGGCAGCCAGGGCAGTATTCGGTCCGGAATCAACAACGCACGCAGGAAGATCAGATAGAAGGCGACGAGGTTGACGATCAGCACCCACGTGCTGGCTCCGTCGGGCACGAGGTAGAACAGCACGACGAATCCGGCCAGTGCGACGATCTCCAGGCTCCGGAACAGCCAATCGAGCGCCGGCCGCGGTGCGGGATCCTGCGCCTGGCCGGCATCACCGCCGATCATGCTGTGTGGTAACGAGAGTTTTTGCGTCATCTGGTGGGTTCGCCGGCGTCGTGAGCCGGCCGTTCGCTGCGGTAGTGGCGGTAGGCGTACTCCGCCCCCCGGGGCGGGGGCGCCATGGTGAGCACCGCTCCCAGAATCGGTGCGCCGACATCATCGAGGGTGCGCACCGCCTGTGCGAGCTGGTCTCGTTTGGTGTGCCCGTGCCGGGTGACCAGGAGGGCGCCATCGCAGCTCGTGGCGAGCACGGCGGCATCGGCGACCGCGATGAGCGGTGACGAATCGACGATGACGTAGTCGAAGTTCGCGCGCAGTTGACCGAGTACCTTCTGGGCCGCCAGTGATCCGACCAGTTCACCCGGGTTGGGTGGCACCGCGCCGGAACTCAGTACGGTCAGTCTCGGGAAATGGCTCTCCTGCAAAGCCTCTGACAGTGTGATGTCGCCGCTGAGCACGGTGCTGAGTCCGACCGCGCCGATCACCCCGAGCTTCTCATCCAGCATCGGGCGTCGCATGTCACCGTCGACGAGGGCGACATTGTGGCCGGCATCGGCCAGGGCCAAGGCGAGATTGATTGTGGTGGTGGTCTTTCCCTCGCCGGGCAACGCGCTGGTCACGACGATCATTCGTGGTGGGTTGTCGACGGAGAGGAACCTCAGATTGGTTCCGAGCTTGCGGAACGACTCTGCGAACAGCGAGTGGTCGTTCTCGAAGGGCGCCGCAGGCAGATTTCGGCGCTCCTTGTCCAGTGGGATGCTCCCGACCAGCCCGGTGTGTGCGGTGGCTTCGACGGTTTGCCGGTCCTTGACCGTGTTGTCGAGCACCTCGCGTAGGACAGCCAGCCCCACTCCCACTCCGAGTCCGACCACCAGGCCGCCGAACAGGTTGAGGATGGGGTTGGGCAGCACCGGTTTCTGTGGCGTCGATGCGCGCTGCTCGACGACGACGCGGGCCAGCGGCGTCGCGCCCGCCTTCGGCGTTTCCAACTCCCGGACCATGACCACGAATTCGTCGGCCATGGTGTTGGCGATATCTCGGGCCCGGGTCGGTGACTCGTCGCGCACCTTCACATCGATCAGCACCGTGTCGGACTTGGCGGTGGCTTTGACCTTGTCCTGGAACGCTTCCGGGCTCATGCCCAGCCCGAGCTTGTCGATGGTGCGCTGCGCCAACGTCTGACCGTTGATCAGCGTGGCGTACGAGAGTACGCGTTGCTGCGAGAGCAGGTTGGCCTGGTACAGATCGGTCACCGAACCGCCGGTGCTGTTGGTGGACAGGAAAAGTCGGGTGCTGGCCTGGTACTGCGGCCTGGTGAGCAAGGTGAACGCGATTGCGCCCAGAATGCAGATCAGCGTGGTGACCGCCACGGTGACCCACCGGGTCCGTAGCAGTTTCGTGAACTCCTGAAGGCTCAATGTCCCTCCCGCGCTCTGTCATTGGCGACTTCTGCGATTACCGAATCCTACCTGTGCAGCGGTGGTCCGGTTGGCGAATCGCGATCCTGGCAAATATGGAAAGTGCTTGCCATGTAACCTTCTTCATCCTGAACAGTCGGGTACGGATACGGTCGGGACCACATTGTCCAGCAATGGTTGTACCGGGACCCGTGCGGAGCCTGCGGCGGTCGGTTCGGACAGATGAAAGACCAAGTCGCCGCTTTGCCCGGGCGGGATGATCACCTGAACCTCGAGACTGGGGTGGCCGCGTTCGGTGCGCTTGACGGCAGGGATGCGTTGGCCGTTGGCGGTGACGCTGACCAGCTTGGCGTCGGTCGTGGTGATCAGGCGAACCGAGGTCACCATGGTGGCACGTGGAATATCGATCGGAAGGTTGGGCAGCAGGCCGGCCGCTCCGGCGACATAGTCGGGAAGCGAATCGCCGGGTGCCGTGCTGGACAACCGTATGCTGACCGCGGACTTCCTGGTTTGGCCGTCGCAACCGTCGGCGGTGTACTCGATTTCCCGCCTCAGATAGTAGTCGAGCTTGTTGCCGCCCAGGTTGTTGATCACGACGCCGGCGTATGGGGCAGCGTCCTCCGGGATGATGTGTGCCAGTGATGTTTTCTCGAGGAGTTCCTGTTCGGCTGGTGTTGCGCTCCAGACCGCGATCCGACGCTCACCGACGGCTCGGCCCAACGCGTCGAGGAGCTGCCGCGGTGCGGGAACCGGGCCGGTCATCTTCTCGACGACTTCACCGGCGATGTCCTGGAGGTACTTCTTGCGGGCCACCGGATCATTCGGGAAGCGTTGGTAAGCAGTGGATTCGGTCAGCTCGATGACGTTCGCCTCGGTGATCACCTCGCCGTCGGGCATGGTCACCGGGCCGACGGCACCGAGCACGTAACTCAGGGCGACCGGGTCCAGTGCGATGACGCCGTCGACGTTCATCCCGGAGTCATGCGCCCACATGGCTTTCCAGATCTGGGCGGCGTAGGGGAAATGCGCGCTGAGGTTGCTGTTGCGGAAATCGGTGAACGGGTTGGTGAATCCGTACTGCTGGGCGTATTCGGGTCCGAGGTCGACAAGCGCGGACGACCCGCTGAGTTCGGTGTTCGCGGCCAGGGTGTCCACTTTGGCCGCGCCGTTGTCCAAACGCAGGATGCCGAATCCGCCGAGCAGGCCTCCGGTGCCGCGTGCCTCGGCGTTGGTCTGGAAGCCCATGAAGTACGTGCGTGGGCCATCGGCACCCATCATCGAAGGGACGAGCTGTGCGGCCAGTGCGGTGTTGTGCAGTGTCGTGGTGATATCGGCGGTCTGCTCCTGGAGCTTCGCGCGGGCGTCGCGAAGCATCGGAACGTAACCGGGGTCGGCGATCGCCTGGGTTTCGGCCTCCAGCCGGCCGGCATTCGCTGCGATCTCGGCGAGTTGGGGCTCGGCGCTACGTAGCAGTTGTACGTCGATCCGCCCGTCGTCGAGCAGCCGGTCAGGGGCGATATCGGTTCCCATGCGCGCCGATGGTTGCAGCACGTCGGTGGCCAGGGCGAGCACCGCGTCGGAGATCTGTTGCCCGGATTTGAAGGGGCTGCCGATCCACGGGATCGCCGCCATCATCTGCCACGGCATCGAATGTGTTGCACTGCTGGCATTTCGGGCGTGTTCGGTGGTGGCGTCCGCCCACTGCACGGCTTCTTGGGTCTTCCCGTCGACCAGCGCGTCCTTGGCCAGTTGTGCACTCTGACGCGCCTGTTCGAGTCCGGCCTTGGCGTCGAGAGCACGCAGGCCGAGCCAACACCCAAAGCCGATCACGGCGGCCAGGATCAGCAGGCCCGGCCACAGGATGCGTCGGCCACGCCGGCGGGCGGGCACCGGCTCAGTGGGGGTCACGGGCGGTTATCGCGTCGTGGCCCGGTGCCCTAGCAGCCCCTGCTGTAGGACAGGGAGACCGTGCCGTACGGCCCGATCTGCGCCGTGGCGCCCAGAATGCAGACCTGCACGTTGACGTCCTCGAACCAGCTAAACAACGGCTGCAGGAAGCCGGGGACCAGGGTGAGCGGATAGAAGGCCAACACCACGGTTTTCGGCTTGTCGGGGTTGGCCGGGCCGAACCACCAGAACTGATTCTGGAAGATGCCCTGGATGACCTGGCCCGGCGTCGCCGTGGCCCCGACGACCGCCGTCGGCATCGGGGTGGTGCACTCCACCGAGCCCACCGGCAGGCAGTCGGTGGTCAGCCCGGCGGTGGCACCGACGGCTTGTGGAATCGGCGCCGCAGCCGGTGTCGCGTGTGCGACTGCGGCGGGTGTGAGGACAGCGGCGGCGGCGATTCCGGTTGCCGCAGACGCGATCTGAATCTTTCTCGCGATGACGGGGACCATCCCCGAAACTGTCATGGTCATTGCTCCCCAGCCCTCCGTACCGTCACGTCCGCTCGGTGCCGTCGGCCGCAGGCCGATGGTGGGTCTCCGCGCAGGCTTTATGGTCGAAGACTAGCCAGATCGGCGAAGGGCAGAATCGGGTGTTTCCCCCTATTGGGAGCCCCCTTCGGGCCGCGGTGCGGCCGCTACGTCCACTGCGCCGCCGCTGGCGGCTCATCCGGTGCCGGCTGCGTCAGGGTGTGATCGTGGTTTCATCGTCGATGGCCGTGGTGACATCCATCAACGGACCCATCTGGTCTTCGGTGCCCTCGGCGTTGAGTTGGAGGACGAACAGATCCTGGCCGGCCGGGATGATCACCGTCTTCTGGGCGATCAAGCGTTTCTGCCCGTCCTTGACGTAGGTACCGCCCACCTGGACGGCGTCGAAGCCACCGAGTTTGCCGCTCTTGCCGGAGCTGGGGCCCTCGAAGTCGGGCAGGTTCTGCAATTCGCCGGGGGCGTACTCCACGACCTTTGCCGGATCGGCGCCGGTCAGCTTGGACATGACGGCCGTCACCGTCGGCGGGACCGGCCCGGCCGAGGGATCGGTGAACACGATCTGACCCCATGCCCAGTTGGGCGTCTTGGCCCCGGCGTCGGCCCAGCCCTCCGGGATCGGCAGGTTCAGCGTCGGGGTTCCGGGATCGCCTCGCTTGACCGGCGTCTCGGTGATGTGGTTGTCCTTGATGTAGTCGACGAGCGTGTAGTGCGCCCCGGCCGCCGGTGTGGGCGCGGTGCTGGTGGCACTGGCCGCGGGGCTCTCGGATGTCGTGGAAGTGGCTGAGGCGCTGCTGCTTTCATTCGATGCGGGCGCGCTCTTGGTGTCCGAGCCGCAGCCGGTTAGGGCGAGCCCGAGCGCCGCTGCGGTCGCCGCGAGTCCACGTGCCGTGGTGTACCAGTTCATGCCTTCTCCTGTGGTCGTCGCGGTTCTGCCGGGGAATCCTGCCAGAAACGTGGGTGCCCCGGTGTGAATCGGTCGGCGGCGTCGCCGTCGGCCGCCACGCCGAAAACGTCGCTCGGCGCCGACACCCACCGGGATGTGGTATCACAGCGGCGTGCGCACGATGGCGATTTGCCTGGTGGCGACCGTGGGCGTGACGGCATGCGGGGCGCCGTCCGATGTCGCGCCGCCCTCCTCGACCCCGGTGTCGTCGTCCGGTGCGCCCGGCCCCGTCCGGCCCGCGGCCGTCGCCAGGGCCCGGGCCGACCTGCCCGCTGGATACGAGGTCGCCGATATCGCCGAGCCGGTTGCGCTGGCGTCCTTTTGGGGTTTCAAATCGGGGTGGTCGGCGGTACCGGAGCACTGCGGCGAACTTGCCGACCCGGGTGCCGGCACCCCGGTGCGCGGCTGGTCGGCGTCGGGGCCTGGTGGGATCGTCTACGCCGTGGTCGCCGGACCGGGCGCCCGGGCCGCCGCTCCGGACGGCTGTGCGGCGTGGTCGCTGAGGGGTGGGCACACGAGCGCGGCGGTGACGCCCGGACCCGCCCCGACGATCCCCGACACACCGACCGCGGCGATGAGTGCGGTGGCGACCACCACCGTCGAAGGCGGCACGGTCACCCGGATGCACGCCGACACCGTCACCGCGTACCTGACCGGGACCTACATCGCCTCCGTCACCGTGGTCACCGATCCGGGATCGGCCCAGCAGACCCTGCCCGCCGATACCGCACCACACCTGCTGGCACAGGTGGTTTCGGTGGTCACACGGTGACGCCGGTAGATTTGGCGGCGATGCTCACTCCACGAGCGGCCGCCCTCGTGGCCTGTGCTGCCGCCCTCACCGCGTGCTCCGCCACGAAGCCGGCCGCCCAGCCCGATATCTCCCACGTCGTCGATCTGAAGTCGCAGTTCGGCCCGGAGTTCCACGTGACCACCGTGGCCCCGACCGGTATCGACCCGAAGATGCTGGCCGCCCAGCCGATGCCGCCGGGAGTCAAGATCGCACCGCCGGACTGCGCCAAGTTCGCCAACGGGCTGGCCCTGCCGCCGGGGGTGAAGGGCAACATGGCGGCGACGACGGCCGAGGGCAACGGCAACCGGTTCATCGTCATCGCGCTGGAGACCTCCGACCCCATCGGCTTCAACGATCCCGGCCCGGCCTGCCAGAAGGTCGACTACACCGGCACCGGCATCGCCGGGCAGGTGCAGGTTGTCGAGTCGCCGAAGATCGACGATGCGCGGGTGCTGGGCACCCATCGGGTGGTGCGCACGATGGTGGGCGGGGCGCCCCGCACCGGGGAACTGTTCAACTATGTGGCCAGTTTCGGCACGTTCCTGGTGATGGTCACCGCCAATCCGCTGGTCGAGCCCAACAAGCCGGTGGTGCCGGTGGACACCGGCAAGGCGCGAGATCTGCTCACCAAGGCCGTGGCCGACGTGCGCGGCTGACCGCTAACGCACGTCGCGCGGCCGGAACTGGATGCTGATCCGCGGTCCCACCGGCCGGGCTGTCTTGGGGACGGCGTGCTCCCACGTGCGCTGACAGGACCCGCCCATCACCAGCAGGTCACCGTGGGCCTGCGGTAACCGCAAGCTGCGTCCACCGGTGCGGGGCCGCATCGCGAACACCCTTCGCGCACCCAGGCTGACGATGGCCACCATGGTGTCGGCAGTGCTGCTGCGGCCGATGGTGTCTCCGTGCCAGGCCACGCTGTCGTCACCGTCGCGATACAGGCACAGTCCGGCGGTGGTGAAGCGCTCACCCAGTTCGCCGGCGTAGATGTCGTTGAGCCGGACCCGCAGCCTGGCGATGCCCGGGTGCGGGGCGGTTTCGGTGGTGAGGTCGTGAAAACTCACCAGCCGGGGCACGTCGAGCACCCGCTCGTACATCTGCCGGCGTTCGGCACGCCACGGGATGGCCGTGAGCAGTTCGTCGAAGAAGCCGTCCTCGCCTTCCGGAGACCCGTTGAGCCAGCCGGCCCGGACGTCGATCCAGGCGCCGTCGCCCAGGTAGCGACGCTCCGAGTGGTCGAAAAGCGACCCCTGAACGGCCAGAGACACACCTCGATGTTATCGCACAAGCGTTCGATGGCTATAGCTTGGCGGCGCCCGGGCCGTGTTCGGAAAGCATGTCGCCCGGATTGGACAGCATGCAGGTTTTCAGGCTCAGGCAACCGCAGCCGATGCAATCGGCCAGGTTGTCGCGTAGACGCTCCAGATGCATGATTCGTTCGTCGAGGTCGTGGCGCCAGCCGGCCGACAGTTTGGCCCAGTCCTTGCTGGTGGGCACCCGGTCGGCGGGGAGCGAGGCCAGCGCCTCGCGGATCCGCGCCAGCGGGATGCCCAGCCGCTGCGACATCCGGATGAACGCCACCCGGCGCAGCGTCTCGCGCGGGTAGCGCCGCTGATTGCCGCTGGTGCGCCGTGACGCGATGAGCCCTTCGCGCTCGTAGAAGTGCAACGCCGACACCGCCACACCACTGCGGTGTGCCAGCTCACCCGGTGTCAGCTCATGGGATTCCATACACCTCAACCATAGTTGAGATAACGTCTGCGGTGTGGAATCGGGCCAGGTATTGGGATGTAATTCGGAAGTCGGCACCCTGAAGGTTGTCATCCTGCACCGGCCGGGTGCCGAACTGCAGCGGCTGACCCCACGCAACAACGACAGCCTGTTGTTCGACGGCTTGCCGTGGGTGGCCAAGGCGCAGGAGGAGCACGACGCCTTCGCTGCCGTGCTGGCCGGCCGCGGTGTGGAGGTGCTGCTGCTGGCAGATCTGCTCACCGAGGCGCTGGCCTCGGGCGCGGCCAGGATGCACGGCATTTCCGCTGCCGTCGACGCGCGTCGGCTCGGTGTACCTCTGGCGCAAGAACTTTCGGCCTACCTGCGGACTCTGGACGCCGCCACGTTGGCGCACGTCCTGATCGCCGGGATGACGTTCAACGAGTTACCGTTCGCGGGCAGTGAGCTGTCCCTGGTGCGCCGCATGCACCACGGCGCGGATTTCGTGATCGAGCCGTTGCCGAACTTGATGTTCACCAGGGACTCGTCCTTCTGGATCGGTCCGAGGATGGCGATCACCTCGCTGGCCCTGCCGGCCCGGTCGCGGGAATCGTCGTTGACCGATTTGATCTACGCGCACCATCCCCGCTTCCTCGGGGTGCGGCGGGCCTACGAATCCCGCTCCGCGCCGGTGGAGGGCGGCGACGTGCTGCTGTTGCGGCCCGGGGTGGTGGCGGTCGGGGTGGGCGAACGCACCACACCGGCGGGTGCGGAAGCCCTGGCGCGCAGCCTGTTCGAGGACGATCTGGCGCACACCGTGTTGGCGGTGCCGATCGCCCAGCAGCGCGCCCAGATGCACTTGGACACCGTCTGCACCATGGTGGACACCGATGCGGTGGTGATGTACCCGAACATCGTCGACTCACTGTCGGCGTTCACCATGCACCGCACGCCCGACGGCGGGGTGCAGATCGACGATGAGCGGCCCTTCGTCCGGGCCGCGGCCGACGCCATGGGGATCGACACGTTGCGTGTCATCGACACCGGCCTGGACCCGGTGACCGCCGAGCGCGAACAGTGGGATGACGGTAACAACACCCTGGCGCTGGCCCCCGGGGTGGTGGTGGCCTACGAACGCAACACCGAAACCAATGCCCGCCTTGCCGATTCGGGTATCGAGGTGCTCACCATCGCGGCTTCGGAGCTGGGCAGCGGGCGGGGCGGGCCGCGATGCATGTCCTGCCCGGCGGCGCGCGAGCCGCTGTAACGTCGGCGGTATGCCTACGCTGCTGTGGTTTCGGCGCGACCTGCGCTTGCACGACCTGCCGCCGCTGCTGAACGCCGCCGAGCCCGACGGCCAGGTGCTGGCCTGCTACGTCCTGGACCCCAGGCTGAAAGCCGGCTCCGGTCCGCGCCGGCTGCAGTATCTGTACGACGCGCTGCGTGACCTGAACGACCGGCTCGACGGCCGGCTGCTGGTCGTCGAGGGGCGGCCCGAGAAACGGATCCCGGCGCTGGTCAAGCAGATCGGTGCCACCGCGGTGCACGTGTCGGGGGACTACTCGCCATTCGGTAAGCGCCGCGACACCGCGGTGCGCCACGCCCTGGGTGAGGTACCGCTGGAGGAGTCCGGCTCACCGTATCTGGTGTCCCCGGGACGCGTCACCAAGGACGACGGCACCCCGTACAAGGTGTTCACGCCGTTCTTCCGGGCCTGGACCGGGCACGGGTGGCGAGCGCCCGCCAAGACGACGGCCAAGTCGGCCAGCTGGATCGACCCGGCCGGCCTGGACGGCGGGGTGGACATCCCGACCGGCGTGGCAGAGCTCGAGCTGCCGGCCGGGGAGACGGCGGCACGCGCGGCGTGGAAGCGCTTCGTTGCCGACGGGCTGGCCGATTATGCCGATGACCGCGACCGGCCGGACCGCGAAGCCAGCAGCCGGATGTCGGCGCACCTCAAGTTCGGCGCCATCCATCCGCGCACGATGGCCGCCGATCTCGGGAAAGGCGAAGGGGCCCAAGCTTACCTGCGCGAGTTGGCGTTCCGGGACTTCTATGCCGACGTGTTGCATCACTGGCCGCGCAGCGCCTGGTGGAACTGGAACCGCACCTTCGACGCGATCGCCGTGGACGAGGACGCCGAGGCGCGCACGCGGTTCGAGCTGTGGAAAACGGGGAAGACGGGCTTCCCGATCGTCGACGCCGGGATGCGTCAGCTCGCCGCAACCGGATTCATGCACAACAGGGTGCGGATGATCACCGCGTCGTTTCTGGTGAAGGATCTGCACCTGCCGTGGCAATGGGGCGCGCGCTGGTTCCTGGACCAGCTGGTGGACGGCGACATGGCCAGCAATCAGCACGGCTGGCAGTGGGCGGCCGGCTGCGGTACCGACGCCGCCCCGTACTTCCGGGTGTTCAACCCCGACACCCAGGGCAAGAAGTTCGACCCCGACGAGGTGTACGTACGGCGCTGGGTGCCGGAGTACGGCAGCCCCGACTACCCGGCGCCGATGGTGGACCACAAGGCCGAGCGGGCCGACGCGTTGCGGCGGTACGAGGAGATCCGGTGACTGAGCTGGATCAGTCGTTCCATCGGATTCTCAAGCGCCACGGGGGCAGCGTCAGATCGGGGTTCCATACGATGTCGTCTTACCGGTGTGCCACGGGCCCACGCCAGAGACGCGCGTGATCTCAACGGTGACGAGGACATGTCCGCCTTCGTTGAGCCCGAAACGGGGTGCGCCTGTGTACTTGTGAAACAGCTGGTCCATGAATCTCTGGCCGCGTTCAAGATCGTTGTCGATCGACGCAACTCCTTCGATGAGGAGATGTCGGGTCAATCCGCTTTCGAGCTTCTGACTGTCTTGGATCGAAAGAATGCAATTCGGATCGTGTGCGAGGTTCTTTCCTTTGACCCGCCACGGAGGTGTTCCGAACTGGATCCGCCCGTCACCGGTCACGTCGATCCAGATGAAGGACACGTGCGGGCGCCCGTTGGGTCGCATCGTCACCAGGTGGGCGCACGGGCGTGACTCGATGAGCGCGCGGGCCTCTGGGTGAAGGTCGTAAGCCATCGTCGGCTACCTCTCGGAGTTCCTACCTGACGTGAATTCTCGATAACCTGAGCTGCTTTGGCCGAGCGAGGGGGCCGGTGTCGCGTTATGTCCCGAGGAACGGGCCTGACGCTCCGGACGGCCTCAGAGTATTTCGGCGACTGTGAACGGTGCCCACGTGATGTCACCGTAAAGGACACTGGCCACATCCGGGTCCGAACTCGGGGCGAGCGCCGCGGCCGGATGACCGGCATCGAAGAGCCATTCGATCGACTTGACCTGAGCCTCCATCACGTCGGCGACGAACGGTACCGCGATCCGGGCGATCTGCTCACCACCGTCCGCACCGGCGAAGGTCGTGAAGTAGTTCAGGTGCCCGCCGATCGATGCCAACCTTTCGGTACCGACAGACGACGTCGTTCTCACGACGACCTTGCCGTCGACGTAGAGTTCCTGGACCAGTTCGCCTGGCTGAGGCTCGGTGTGCTGCACCCGTCCGATGTCGGCTCGGTTTCCGGATGATGCCTTGGCGAAGGAACGCATGCCCTCGGACTCCAACCAGTGATGTGCGAAGAAGCGGCCATGCCCTGTCGCATTGCCATCGCTTGTCTGGGTGTCGTATCCGCTGACTTCTGGAGCGATATAGCCGCACGAGAGGCGCTCGTACGTCCCCATTCCCGAGGAGCGTCCGGGATCCTGTGCGGCCCAGAGGTTGAGTAGCACGACTCCGTCGGGGTGCGGCTGCAACCGGCTCGGAAGGGCCCGCCGCGCCGCGGCCGGATCCGCCGGCCGGAACCCGATGATCATCATCCGAGCGTCCTTGATGATCTCTCGGGGAAGCGGGACGACATCCGGGCCGGCAACGGTCTCGACACTCATGGCATTTCCTTTCCAGGTATGGCTTGTCGGTTGCTCCACTCGTGCTTCGGTTCAAGCAGCCGGGCCTCGGTGGTGGCTTCGTAGGGAAGGTCACGCGCGGGGCGGGACACCAGTTCGAGCAGCAGTCCGATGGGCGTCCGAACGTACAGGATCCTCACGCCGGCATGGGGCACACCGTCCAGGAGTATCGGGCTGCCGCACGCGCTGCATCCATGCTCTTGCAGGTACCGATTCGCTTGGTCGATGTCGCGCACGTGAATTCCCAGATGTGTGGCCCCCACATCACTGGTACGCGGCCACAGTTCTTCACGATTCTCCGTGCTCCATTGGATGAACTCCACTACCTGAGTCGCCCCGAGCCTGACGTAGGCGAGAGTTGCCGACGCCCGGTCCTCGACGTCGAAATGCGTGGACATCCAGTCGCCCGAGGGATCGGAGAACGGGCCGGCCCTGAAGATCTCCTGACCTCCGAGCACCTCCACGCAGAAGGACACGGCGGCATCGAGGTCTTGGACCGACCAACTGACATGGTCGACATTGGTTGCGGTAGGTATCGATCCGGCCATCGCGGGTACATCCATTTCCATCTGTGTCACCGGCGAGAGCGCGCGTCACACGACGACAGCGGCCCAGCCGCGTATAGCTCAAACTATTGTCAGATAACGAATTCCACATCAAACGGTCGGGATGCTGCCGCCGTTCACCGTGTATTCGGCACCCGTGACGAATGATGCGAGCGGGCTCGCGAGGAAGACGATGACCGCTGCCACCTCCGCCACCCTGCCGAGCCGGGCAAGAGGAAGCTTGCGAACGTTGACGGCGAAATGTTCGATCGCAGCTTCCTTCTCCATGCCGAAGGACTCGGCGACGGAATCGCCGAATCCACCCGGCCGATCCCACATCGGTGTGCGCACCGGCCCCGGACTGACAGTGTTGGCGCGAATTCCGGCGCCCCCGAACTCGATCGACAGTGCCTTCATGAGCATGAGGATCGCTGCCTTGGACACGTTGTACTCGGCGAAGAAGGGGTCGGGCATTCGGCCGGCATCGGACGCCACGCTGACGATCGATCCTCCGCTGGCGGCCTTCATGTGAGGAACCACTTCACGGCACAGCCGTACGATGCTCAGAAAGTTGACATCGAGCGTGTGCCGCCAATCGGCGTCGGTTCCTTCGAGTGTGCTGCCACGCACCGGAGCGATCCCGGCGCACGAGATCAGGATGTCGATGGAGCCGAACGCCTCCAGCGCTGCGGCGGTCACAGCCGACGCCGAGTCCGTACCTGTGAGGTCACACTGGAACGGGCGCAGCCGAGGATCCTGCCGAGAAGCCAGGGGGGCGATATCGAGGTCCACCGCCAAAACGTTGGTGCCTTCGGCAATCAATTGATTCGCCGTCTCCAGTCCGATGCCCGACGCCCCGCCCGTGACGATCGCCGTCTTTCCTGAAAGCAGGTAGTCCATGTGCCATCTCCATTGATAGTACCGTCATCCGCTGACGCCCTGATGAAAGTGAATTTCGGATCTCGCGTTCGACCAGCGAGTCATGTTGAACGCTAAGTGAATTGGAACTCGTTGGCAAGTACCGAGATGCCGTTTGGCGCTTGCGATTACTGCGATTCGACGATCTAGAAGATCGACAAATGGCTGCCATTCGAAGATCGGAGGGCACGCCCGGTCGGCTTTGGATACGGTTGAACGATTGGCGGCCGTGGATGCCGCGCCACTTCGGGGTGACGTCGGTGATGATCGACGGAATTGATTGTTCAGCAACGTGATTGATCGAGGAGAGTTGAATGACTGAGCGAGGTTCCACGGAATCCGTCAACGCGAGGTTCGGCTGGGCGACGATCCGGGACCCGCTTCCGGCGACCGATACCGCGACGATTCAGCGCTTCCTCGCCCTCGACGATCTGTCCAGCACCGTGTCCGACGTCCTCGACGAGTTGGGTGTCCGCGGTGCGATCCCCACGTCACGCCTGCGGCCCTCCATGCCGGAACAGCGAATCGTCGGAAACGCCACCACGGTGCGCAACGTGGACCAGTCGCGGTCCGCACTTGCCGCGGTGTCCGACAAGGACTGGCGAATGGCCGAAATCCTCGCCCTGAGGAGTGCAAAACCCGGGGACATCCTGGTTATCGAAGGCCTTGCCGAAGTGTCGAACATGGGCGGCCTGATGGCCTCAGTTGCCAAGCGACAGGGCTTGGCGGGCGCGATAGTCGACGGCGGCGTCCGCGATCTGGGGAGATCGCGCGCCCTGCATTTTCCCGTGTGGTCGCGCGACCACACTCCGGTCACCGGCAAGTGGCGCAGCGTCACCACCGAGGTGAACGGAACGATCCGGCTGTCCGGCATCCCGGTAGCGGCCGGCGATCTGATCGTCGCCGACGAGACCGGGATCTGTTGCATCCCTCGTGATCTCATCCATAGCGTCCTTGAGCGCGCCGAGCAGATTGCGTCGTCAGAGGCCGGTTTCGATGCCTTGCTGAAGGCGGACGAGCCGGTCGACGGTCTCATCGACTACCTGTATGGCAAGGCAGAGTAAAACCAGATATTTGCGATGACTTTCGATACGTTCACCTCTCGGCGACCCCGGACTCTCGCCGAGATCACCGCGCTCGACGCGACGCGACCTGTTGCCATCGAACTGGCCGCGAAGGTCCAGGGATGGCTTGACAGTCTGTCCGACAAGCAGCGTGCACGAGCCACCTTCGGATCTCCGGGCAGTTCGGAGGACGAGCGGTTGCTGTGGTTTTACACGCCGACCGACCACGGCGGCCTCCCGTTGGTCGAACAGCGCCCGGCGCAGCATCGCCTGGTCATGCAGATTCTCGCGACCGGACTGTCTGAGGCCGGGTACGTCACCCTGGTCACCGTCATGGGCATGGAGAATGTGCTCGACCGCTTGGAGGGATGGTCGATGACCTTCGAGCGGGACCGGGGCAGAGACCCCGGAATGTATTACCTCAGCGTGTTCGGATCACCTGGTGACCGACTGTGGGGCTGGCGATTCGGCGGTCATCATGTCTCGGTCAATCAACTGATCGTCGACGGGCGCGTCGTATCCACGACCCCGCTTTTCCTCGGCGCAGATCCGGCCGCTGCGCCGCTGCTCGGCAGTGTTCTGCAACCTCTGGTCAGCGTGCAGGACGTCGCGCTCGAATTGATGAGATCTTTCGACCACGACCAGCGGACGCGGGCGCTGATTCATCCACGGGCCGTGTCGGATCTGGTTGGGGCAAACCGTTCCCTGGTCTCCGAGGGCGATCAGCGCCTTCCGCTGCCGGACGTGTTCCGAGGGCGGTTCACCGACAGCACCGTGGCAACCCAGCTCGACCAGGTCAATGAAGCGATGCAGGCAGGCTCCGGTTACTCGGCCGAAGACGACGCCCAAGTCGCGTTGACCGGGGTGCCGAAAGGCTTGCCGGCCGCCGCCATGACAGCGACGCAACGGGATGCGCTCCGGATTCTGCTCGACCTGTACTTCAGCCGGGCAGCGGAACCGATCGCCCAGTCGTACCGGGTCCGGTACCAGGCAGATGACCAGTTGGACCCCTTGCACGTCGCGTGGGCCGGGGCCATGAAAGCCGGCGAACCGCACTACTACCGCATCCAAGGTCCAGGAATCTTGATCGAGTACGACAACACCCAACGCCGCGCCAACCACGTTCACGCGGTGTGGCGGGATCCCACGGGCGACTTCGGAGTCGACACCCTCGCCCATCATCACCACACGGCGCATGGCGCGCTGAGGGCGCGTCAGCAGGAGGGCATTCCGAACGGGTAGCCTGCGCAAATGGTGTCATTGCGGGCGCTGGAGTCCCTGGTGGCAGTGGCCGACCACGGATCGATCACCCGCGCCGCGGAAGCCCTGCATTCGTCGCAGCCCGCAGTGTCTCAACAGCTCGCCGCACTCGAACGCGAGACACGCACGCAGCTGTTCGTACGCGAAGGACGTGGGGTGAGGCTGACACCCGCCGGTCGGGCGGCCCTGTCCGACGCGCGGCGGGCACTCGATTCCGCCGTGGCGGCGGTGCGCTCGGCGCGCGCCGTGGGGGAAGGCGCCAGCGGGTCGTTACGGCTCGCCTGCGCGCAGAGTCTCTCCGTCGCATTCCTCGCCCCGGTGATCCAGCGCTGGCTCCGTGCCGATGACGCAGTGAAGTTCACGGTGCGGGAATCGACCTCGATGGATGTGCTGATGCAAGTGCTCGACGACGACGAGGTCGATGTGACGTTCGTCGCCGAGCCCTCCTCGGTTCCCGATCGGTTCACCGTCATCCCGGTGGCGGAGGAAGAGATCGTCCTGACAACGGCATTGGATCATTTCCTGTCCGAACAGTCCGCCGTGCGACTCGATCAACTCGACGGCGTCCCCATCGTTCACTTCGCGCCCGAGAATGGCTTGGTCTCTTGGCTCGATTACGCGCTCGCCGAGGCCGGTGTCCGGCCCGATCCGGTCATGCGAACCGCGGTGACAGCATCCGCACCCCAATTGGCCGCTACGGGGCTCGGCGTCGCCGTCACGCCGATCAGCGCGGTCGGAGAGGGCTTTCCCGGAGCCGTACGGTCCTTCTCGCCGCGCTGGTTCCGGCAGTTGGTGGCCATCACTCCTTCAGCGCCTGACCCGCTCGCCGACCGCTTCATCGGTGAACTGCGTGAGCGGGGTGTGCACGTACCCCACGAGATTCGGCGGCAACTTTCCACCGACCGCACGGCACACGGCGACCTCGGGCGCCCCGATGGCCCACCGGGCCCGTGACGCCGCAGCGTCAGCAAGCCGAAACCGCCGCCGGGCGACACCTCACCGCCAGCTGGGCAACCAGATCTGCATGTTCCACGTCGCCTGCGAAATGGGCAGCCCGGTGAGTATCGGGTACATCCAGGCGAAGTTCGTGATCACCAGCGCCACATAACAACTCACCGCGATCAGGCCGAGCGTCCGCCGCTCGGGGTTTTGATTCGGCTGGTACAGCACGTCACCGAGGATCAGCGCGATCGCCATGATCAGGAACGGCGCCATGGTGGTGGCGTAGAAGAAGTACATCTGCCGGTCGATATCGGCGAACCACGGCAGGAAGCCGGCGAAGTACCCGACCAGCACCACGGCGTAGCGCCAGTCGCGGCGCACGAACGCCCGCCAGCACGCCCAGCCCAGCACCGGGACGGCGATGAACCACATCGCCGGCGTCCCGACCAGCATCACGGCCTTCACACACGACTGCGCTCCACAGCCCGGCACGTTCTGCTGATCGATCGCGTAGAGCACCGGCCGCAGCGACATCGGCCAGGTCCAGGGCTTGGACTCCCACGGGTGGTGGTTGCCGGCGGCATTGGTCAGCGTGGAATGGAAGTGATACGCCTGATAGGTGTAGTGCCACAGCGACCGCAGGGCATCGGGCATCCAACTGTCCAGGCCGATCGAGCGGCCCTCCTCATGCCGGTCCACGGCGGTCTCGGAGGCGAACCAGGGCGCATAGCTGGCCAGGTAGACCAGGAACGGGATGAGGCCCAGCGCGTAGACCGCCGGACCCGCGTCGCGGCGCAGGGTGCCCAGCCACGGCCGCGGCACCCGGTACTGGCGCCGGGCGACGACGTCGAAGGCCAGCGTCATCACTCCGAAGAAGGCGATGAAGTACAGGCCGGACCATTTCGTCGCGCACGCCAGCCCCAGCAGCACACCGGCGCCGAACCGCCACCAGCGCACCCCCAGCCGCGGGCCCCACGGGGTCTGCGCGATACGGCCCTCCATCAGGGCCACGTGCATCCGGGACCGGACGTCGTCGCGGTCGACGATCAGCGCGCCGAAAGCCGCCACCACGAACAGCACCAGGAACACGTCGATCAGCGCGGTGCGTGACGAGACGAAGCTGACCCCGTCGGCGATCAGCAGCAGCCCGGCGATCCCGCCGATCAGCGTGGAGCGGGTGATCCGCCGCACGATCCGCGCGGTCAGCACGACGATGATGACGCCGCAGACGGCCGCCGAGAACCGCCAGCCCAGCCCGTTGTAGCCGAAGATCCACTCGCCGATGGACATCAGCTGTTTGGACACCG
This sequence comes from Mycolicibacterium canariasense, assembly GCF_002101555.1. Classification (GTDB taxonomy): domain Bacteria; phylum Actinomycetota; class Actinomycetes; order Mycobacteriales; family Mycobacteriaceae; genus Mycobacterium; species Mycobacterium canariasense. The sequence continues at coordinate 64,493 of NZ_LQOL01000061.1, read as the reverse complement.
GCGGGTGGACCACCAGGCCGTAGCCGGGGTTGTCCTCGACACCGTGGTTGCTCAGCATCTGCCAGGCCTGCGGCGCGTAGTGCTTCTCGTCGAAGATCGGGGTGCCGGCGTCGGTCGGGGAACCCAGCCGCAGGAAACGCGTCAGCGCGGCCAGCGCGCCGATGATGACGGTCATCACCCAGCCCTGCAGGCGATCCGTCGGCCCGAAATCCGGCACGGGAACCAGGGGGCCGGGGCTGATCACGGGTACGGCGCGCTCCGGCTGCACGGTATGAGGAGCGGTCATCATCGACGATCGTAGGCTGTGCTGTTGTGGAACCCCCGGTCACTCCGCTTCTGCCCGCCGAAAGCGATGGTGGCCGACTACTGCTGGCGGCCACGCCGCTCGGTCAGCCCTCGGATGCATCCAGCCGCCTGGTCGACGCCCTCGCGACCGCCGACGTGATCGCCGCCGAGGACACCCGTCGGGCCCGCGCGCTGGCTTCGGCGCTGGGTGTCACCCCGGCCGGACGGCTGCTCAGCGTGTTCGACCAGAACGAGGCCACCCGGGTACCGGCCCTGCTCGAGGAGATCCGCGGCGGTGCGACGGTGGTGCTGATCAGCGACGCCGGTATGCCCCTGATCAACGATCCGGGCTACCGGCTGGTGACGGGTTGTATCGAGGCCGGCCTGACGGTCAGCTGCCTGCCCGGCCCGTCGGCGGTGACGACGGCGCTGGCCGTCTCCGGGCTCGGCGCCGACAAATTCTGTTTCGAGGGTTTCGCGCCGCGTAAGCAGTCGGCGCGGCGCACCTGGTTGACGGGCCTGGCCGCCGAGCCGCGTACCGCGGTGTTCTTCGAGTCCCCGCGCCGGCTGGCCGACACCCTGCGCGACGCAGTCGACACCCTGGGCGCGCAGCGGCGCGCGGTGGTGTGCCGGGAGCTGACCAAGACCCATGAGGAGATCAAGCGCGGCACCCTCGGGGAGCTCGCGGAGTGGGCCGCCGACGGGGTGCTGGGGGAGATCACCGTGGTGCTGGCCGGTGCGGTGCCCAAGGCCGACCTGGCGACCCTGGTGGCCGAGGTCCTGGAACTCGTCGACGACGGCGCCCGGGTCAAGGACGCGTGCGCGCAGGTGATCGCCGGTCATCCGGGGGCGCCGTCCCGGCGCGAACTCTACGATGCGGTGTTGAAAGCACGCGACTGAGAGAGCCGCTGGCTGGCCGCGCTCACCCCGACGACGCACCTGTGAACTGACGGACGATCGACGCGGCCTTGTCGAGGCATTCCTGCCACTCCCGGTCGGGGTCCGAATCGGCGGTGATCCCGCCGCCCACGCCCAGCACGGCCCGCCCGTGCGCGTCGAACTCGACGGTGCGGATCGCCACGTTGAGCTCCGTTCCTGCCGCGGGAGAAGCCAACCCGACTGTCCCGCAATAAATTCCACGACTATCCGGTTCCCAGTGCGACAGCAGCTGGCGCGCCCGTCCCTTCGGCGTGCCGGTCACCGACGCCGGCGGGAACGTCGCCTCGAGCACCGCGGACATCGGTGTCTCGGCCGAGATCGTGGCCGCCACCGTCGACACCAGGTGCCACACCCCGGGGGCGGGGCGCACCCGCAGCAGCTCGGGGACCGTCACCGAACCGGTGACGGCCAGGCGGCCCAGGTCATTGCGGACCAGATCGACGATCATGATGTTCTCCGCGACATCCTTGACCGATGACCGCAACGCCGACGGTGAATCAGCAAGGGGCAGCGTGCCTTTGATGGGGCTGGAGGTCACCCGTCGGCCGTGCCGGCTGAGGAACAGCTCCGGGGACAACGATGCCACCGCTCCCCAGTCACCGGCAATGTAGGCGGCTCGCGCCGGCGCGGTGCGGGCCACGGCGTCGACGAAGAAGTCCAGCGGGTCACCGGTGATCCGGCCGGTGAACTGGGTGCAGACGCAGGCCTGGTACACCTCGCCCGCGGTGATGGCGTCCAGGCAGGCCAGCACGCCGGCCCGGTGCGCCGCGCGATCGGGTGCGCACCACTGCACGGTGTAGGCGCCGGCCCTGGCCGCGGTGACGTCGGCCAGCCAGGTGGGAAGCGCAGCGCCGGAGAGGCTTTCGTACCACCATTGGCCGTCGGTGTCCTGGCGCAGCACGCAGTCCGACCAGCCGCCCGCGGCGGCGGGGATGCGGGGCGCGCCATCGGGGTAGGACAGATAACCGAACCAGCCGCCACCGATATGCGGGCCGCACCCGGGCGGCACGTCGAACACCCGCTCGCACGGGGCGGCGGTCACGCTCGGCGCGATGACGGCCCGCGAGGAGAACCAGTCACCGATCAGCGCCGCCGGCGGTGGCAGACCGCGGCGGCGGCCGGCGTCGGCGACGGCGCGGAGCACCCCGGGGGCCTCACCCAAGTCCGCCAACCGCTCGATCCGCACCGGGCAAGCCTGACAGAAGCTACCTCGTGATCGCGCGGGGGACCGTGATCGCGGCGAGCTTGTCCGGGTTGCGCATGGCGTAGAAGTGGCTGATCCTGCCGTCGGTGATCTCGATGGTGATCACCCCTTCCAGCTGCTCGCCCAGGTAGAGCACGAGGGCGGGGGCGTTGTTGTACACCGCCAGGTCGATGCGCGCGTCGGTGCGTTCGGCGGCTCCGCGCATCAGGCCCAGCACCAGGCGGGCCACCTTGTCGGCACCGGTCACCGGCCGGCGGGCCGCGCTGACCTTGCCCGCGCTGTCGGCCGTCCACACCACATCGGGAGCCAGCATCTCGATCAGTGCAGCCACGTCACCGGTCGCGGCGGTGGCGAAGAACTGCATGGTGATCTGTTCTCCGACCGCGGCGTCGACGTGGTCGAACCGCTTGCGCCGGGCCTGCACGTGCTCGCGGGCGCGGTGCGCCATCTGGCGCACCGCGGCCGGGGAGCGGCCCACCGCCGCGGCGATCTCGTCATGGCTGAACCCGAACACCTCACGCAGCACGAAGATCGCGCGCTCGTCGGGGGTGAGGGTCTCCAGCACCACCATCATCGCCATCGACACCGACTCGGCCAGCACCACGTCGGCCGAGGCGTCCTCTACCAGAACGGGTTCCGGCAGCCACGGCCCGACGTACTCCTCGCGACGTCGGGCCGCGGCGCGCAGCGCGTTGAGCGACTGCCGGGTCACCAGCTGGGCCAGGTAGGCCTTGGTGTCGGCCACCGTGTCCAGGTCCACCTCGGCCCAGCGCAGGTAACTCTCCTGCAGCACGTCATCGGATTCGGTTGCCGAACCGAGGATTTCGTAGGCGATGGTGAACAGCAGGGGCCGCAGCGCGGTGAACCGCTCGGCATGCTCGCTCACGCGTGCACCGTGTGCAATCGCTCGGCGCGCTTACCGCCCCGCATCCACACGTACGAACCGGGTTTGGCCGCCTCGCGACGCAGCTGCCACAGCGTGCCCTTGCACACCATCTCCTTCAGCGACGCGGCCACTCGGCCGCCGATGTACAGCCGGGTGGGCGTGTCGTCGGTGTGCGCGAGCTGGATGGTGCCGTAGGAGCGGCCGATGCTGATGCACTGACCGGCGAATGCCTGGTTCACCGGGACCGGGGCGGTGCCCGCGATCCGGGCCAGCACGGTCCGCGCGGCCTGGGCGGCCAGCGGGATGGCGGCCTGGCAGCTCATCCGCAGCGGCACACCCGACGGCGCCACCGCGTCACCGGCACCGACCACCCGGTCGTCGTCGACGCTGGTGAGCGTCTCGTCGGTGAGCAGCCGACCCAGATCATCGGTGCGCAGTCCGCTGGCGGCGGCCAGCTCGGGCACCCCGAACCCGGCCGTCCACACCGTGGCGGCGCTGGGCAGGGTGCGCCCGTCGGACAGTGTGACGTCCTGCTCGCCGACCGCGGTCACCGTCGGGCCCTCGACCACCGTGACGTCGAGCTTGGCCAGCTGCTTGGCCACCGACCGGCGAGCCTGCGCGCCCAGCGACGGGCCGAGCACGGGCCCGGCGACCAGGGTGACGGTGCGTCCGGTCTCGGCGAATTCCGATGCCGCCTCGATACCGGTCAGCCCACCACCGACTACCACGATGGGTGCTGTCATCGGCACGTCCTGCAGCCGCGCCCGCAACCGGCGCGCACCCTCCAATTCGCCGATCGCATAGGCGGATTCGGGTGACGCCCCGGCGGTGCTGCCGACCGCGTAGATCAGGTAGTCGTAGTCCAGCGTGGTGCCGGAGGCCAGTTCGACCCGGCGGGCCGCGGTGTCGATGCGCTCGGCGCGGTCGACCACCAGACGCACGCCCTCGCCGAGCAGGGTGTCGTAACCGGTGGTGGCGTCATGTGTACCCGCCGAGAGCTGGTGCAGCCGGATCCGTTCGACGAAATCGGGCCGGGCGTTCACCAGCGTGACGGCCGTACCGGGTCGCTGCAGCAGGTGGTTGGCGGCGTGGACGCCGGCGTACCCGCCGCCGAGGACGATGACGTGTTGGGGGGTGTTGTTCTCAGTCATGCCCTCAAGACACCGCCCATCCCCGAAGTGTGACAGGACGTGACGCGCATCACGCGGTTTGTGGAGTCGCGCCAGTAATCATTACGGCTGCGGCTCCACAACTCACTCGCCGGGCGCCTGGTAGCGCGGGAACACGCCCTCGGGCTTCGGCAGCGCCGTCCCCGGCGCCAACCGGGTGCCGACGGCGGTGAAGTCGCGTTGGTCGGCCGGCTGCCCGAGCAGATCCAGCATCTTGGTCATCGACTCCGGCATCACCGGCTGGGTCAGCAGCGCGGCGATCCGCACGGTCTCCAGCGTCGTGTACAGCACGGTGGCGAAGCGCTCGGCATCGGTCTTGCGCAGCACCCACGGTTCCTGTGCCGAGAAGTACTTGTTCGCCGCGCCCAGCACCGACCAGATCGCGTCCAACGCCAGGTGCATGGCCTGCTCGTCGAAATGACCGCGCACCCGCTCCAGCAGACCGTCGGCAGCCTCGAGCAGTTCGGTGTCCTCGGTGGTGAACGCGCCGGGCTGCGGGACCACGCCGTCGAGGTTCTTGTTCACCATCGACAGCGACCGCTGCGCCAGGTTGCCCAGCTCGTTGGCCAGGTCGGCGTTGATACGGCCGATGATGGCCTCTTCGCTGTAGCTGCCGTCCTGGCCGAACGGCACCTCACGCAGGAAGAAGTAGCGCACCTGGTCCAGGCCGAACTCGTCGATCAACACCAGCGGGTCGACCACGTTGCCCAGGGACTTGCTCATCTTCTCGCCCTTGACGTTCATGAAGCCATGCGCGAAAACCCGTTTCGGCAGCTCGATCCCGGCGGACATCAGGAACGCGGGCCAGTACACCGTGTGGAACCGGATGATGTCCTTGCCGATCATGTGCAGATCCGCCGGCCAGAACTTGCCGAAGGCCTCCGACGAGGTGTCCGGGAATCCGACACCGGTCAGGTAATTGGTCAGGGCGTCCACCCAGACGTACATGACGTGGTCGGGATGGTCGGGAACCGGGACGCCCCAGTCGAAGGTGGTCCGCGAGATCGACAGATCACGCAGCCCCCCGGAGACGAAGCTCACGATCTCGTTGCGCCGGACATCGGGCCCGATGAACTCCGGGTGCTCGCGGTAGAGGGCCAGCAGCCGGTCGGTGTAGGCCGACAGCCGGAAGAAGAAGGTCTGCTCCTCGGTCCAGGTCACCTCGGTGCCGGTCTCGATGGCATACCGCGCGCCGTCGCGTTCCTCGGTCTCGTCCTCGGCGAAGAACCGCTCGTCACGCACCGAGTACCAGCCCTGGTAGCTGCCCAGGTAGATGTCGCCGGCCTCGTTCATGCGGCGCCAGATCTCCTTGGACGCCTCGTAATGGTCGGCATCGGAGGTGCGGATGAAGCGGTCGTAGGAGGCGCCGAGTCGTTCCTGCATCCGCTCGAACACATCGGAGTTGCGCTTGGCCAGCTCGGCGGCGGTCAAGCCGAGCTTGGCCGCCGTCTCGGCCATCTTCAGGCCGTGCACGTCGGTACCGGTCAGATAGCGCACGTCGAACCCGTCCAGGCGCTTGAACCGGGCGATCGCGTCGGTGGCGATGTACTCGTAGGCGTGCCCGATGTGCGGGTCACCGTTGGGGTAGGCGATGGCCGTGGTGATGTAGTACGGATCCCCGGGGGTGCGCGTCCTCGCGCCGGGGGAAGACAAGTTGCTCATTTGGTTCTCACCTTAGGGTGTGGGTCGTGAGCTCGAAGAGACAGAAGCCGCCCGCCCCGGAGCCGCTGACCCCGCTGATCGATGCGCACACCCATCTGGACGCCTGCGGCGCCGAGACCGCGCAGGATGTCGCAGACATCCTGGACCGGGCCGCTGCGGTCGGGGTGCAGGCGGTGGTCACCATCGCCGACGACCTGGACGCCGCGCGCTGGGCCGCGCAGGCCGCCGGCTGGGATGACCGGGTGTACGCCGCGGTGGCGCTGCACCCCACCCGGGCCAACGCCCTCGACGACGCCGCCAAGGCCGAACTCGAAACCTTGGCCGCCCAGGAGCGCGTGGTGGCGGTCGGGGAGACCGGGATGGACATGTACTGGCCGGGCAAGCTGGACGGCTGCGCGGACCCCGCAGAGCAGCGCGACGCCTTCGCCTGGCACATCGACCTGGCCAAGCGGGCCGGCAAGCCGCTGATGATCCACAACCGCGACGCCGACGCCGAGGTGCTCGACGTGCTGGCCGCCGAGGGCGCCCCGGAGACGGTGATCTTCCACTGCTTCTCCTCCGACGCCGCGATGGCCAAGACCTGCGTGGCCAACGGCTGGATGCTGAGCCTGTCGGGCACGGTCAGCTTCCGCAATGCGCACGCGCTGCGTGAGGCCACGGGGGTCATCCCGGACGATCTGCTGCTGGTCGAGACCGACGCACCGTTCCTCACCCCGCACCCGTTCCGGGGCGCCCCGAACGAGCCCTACTGCCTGCCCTACACGGTGCGGGCGCTGGCCGAGCTGACGGGCCGGCCGGCGACCGAGCTGGCCGAGGTGAGTACCGCCAACGCCCGACGCACCTACCGGCTGCCGGCCGCTTAGATTGGCGCCGACCATCGATCTTCGTTACCTTCCTGTTATAGAACGCGGGCGGCCAGCCGGGCCGCGGATTCCGCGGGCCCGCATGGGTCGAGAGCCGGGGACAACAGACTCTTGAGTGTTTTGAACAGAATCCATGAGGTGCGATCGCCTGCGTTACGACTGCTCGTCGGCGCGCTGTTATTGACGCTGGTGTTTGCTGGCGGCCTGGCGGTGACCTCCCACAAGACCGTGACACTGACCGTCGACGGGGCGCCGATCACCGTGACGACGATGAAGTCCAAGGTCATCGACGTGGTGCGGGAGAACGGCTTCACCGTCGGCGACCGCGATGATCTCTACCCGTCCGCCGACACCCCGGTGCACGACGCCGACACCATCGTGCTGAGCCGCAGCCGTCCCGTGCAAATCTCCCTGGACGGTCAGAACAGCAAAGAAGTGTGGACCACCGCGTCCACTGTCCAGGACGCCCTGGCGCAGCTGGCGTTGACCGATACCGCTCCCGCCGCGGCCTCCCGCGGCACCCGCGTCCCCCTGGCCGGAATGGCATTGCCCGTGGTCAGCGCGAAAACGGTGCAGATCGACGACGGCGGGGTGAAAAGCACCGTGCACCTGGCCGCTCCCAACGTGGCCGGCCTGCTCGATGCCGCGGGCGCCCCGCTGCAACAGCGCGACACCGTCAACCCGCCTGCTTCGGCGCCCGTCGTCGACGGCATGCAGATCCAGGTGACGCGTGTGCGGATCGAGAAGGTGACCGAGCAGCTGCCGCTGCCGCCGGCCAGTCGCCGCATCGAGGACACGACGATGAACATGAGCCGGCAGGTCGTCGAAGATCCCGGAACGCCCGGCCTCCAGGACGTCACGTTTGCTGTGGCGAAGGTCAACGGGATCGAAACCGGGAGATTGCCAGTAGCCAATGTCGTCCTCGCGCCGGCGCGCGACGCTGTGCTGCGGGTCGGCGCCAAACCGGGCACCGAGGTGCCGCCGGTGACCAACGGCAGCGCCTGGGACGCCATCGCATCGTGCGAATCGGGAGGTAATTGGGCCATCAACACCGGCAACGGATATTTCGGTGGTGTTCAATTTGATCAGAACACATGGGAACGACAGGGCGGTCTGCGGTATGCTCAGCGGGCCGATCTGGCTACCCGTGAGGAGCAGATCGCGATTGCTGAAGTAACGAGGGCACGTCAAGGATGGGGTGCCTGGCCGGTCTGTAGCGGGAGGGTCCGATGACGATCCGACTCCTCGGGAGAACCGAGATACGGCATCTGGCGCGGGAGATCGATTTCCGGCCACGCAAGGCGTTCGGACAGAACTTTGTCCATGACGCCAACACGGTGCGGCGCATCGTGTCAGCGTCCGGTATCCATCGCCAGGACTGCGTCCTGGAGGTCGGGCCGGGGCTCGGGTCCCTGACGCTGGGGCTGCTGGATCGGGGCGCGCGGGTCACCGCCGTGGAGATCGATCCGGTGCTGGCCCACCAGCTGCCCAAGACCATCGCCAACCATTCGCACAGCGAGATCAGCCGGCTGACGGTGCTCAACCGCGACATCCTCACCATCAGCTCCGCTGATCTGGATGAGCAGCCCACTGCACTTGTGGCGAATCTGCCGTACAACATCGCGGTGCCCGCGCTGATCCACCTGCTGTCGGAATTCCCGTCGATCAAGACGGTGATGGTGATGGTCCAAGCGGAGGTCGCCGAGCGGCTGGCCGCCGAGCCGGGCGGCAAGGATTACGGCGTGCCCAGCGCCAAGATCAGGTTCTTCGGCAACGTCCGCCGCTACGGCATGGTGTCGCCGACGGTGTTCTGGCCGATCCCGCGGGTGTACTCGGGTCTGGTCCGCATCGACCGGTACGAGACCTCCCCGTGGCCGACCGACGAGTCGTTCCGCCAGCAGGTATTCGAGCTCATCGACATCGGTTTCGCGCAGCGCCGCAAGACCTCGCGCAACGCGTTCGCCGAATGGGCCGGGTCCGGCAACGAGTCGGCCGAACGGCTGCTGGCCGCCAGCATCGATCCGGCCCGGCGCGGCGAGACACTGTCGATCACCGATTTCGTCCGGCTGCTGCAGCGCTCCGGTGAGCTGGCGGCGGAGGCCCCCGAACGGGAGCGGGTGGAGTCGGTCGGCGACGCCGAGCCCTCGCTCAGCTGAGCGGAGCACGCCGGACCGTTCTGGTCGTCTTCACCGGCGGCACGATCGGTTCACGACGCTCGGGTGATGTCATCGGGCTGGTGCCCGGTCAGACCCGCCTGCTGTTGCAGGCGTACGGCGATGCCGACGGATTCGACGTCATCGAACCGCTGTCGCTGCTCAGCGAGAACGCCCGTCCCGCGGACTGGACGGCGATGGCGGCCGCGGTCACCTCGGCGGTCGGCCCCCAACACGCCGGCGTTGTCGTCACGCACGGCACCGACACGCTGTCCTACGGTGCCACCGCGCTGGCCTTCGCGCTGACCCACGTGCAACTGCCCGTGGTCGTCGTCGCCAGCAACCGGCCCTTGGATCACCCGGAAGCCAACGGGCACAGCAACTTCCGTGACGCTCTCGAGGTCATCGACACCGTGCCCGGCGGCGTCTACGTGACGTTCCGCAACCCCGACGGCTCCCGCCTGGTGCACGCGGCCGCGCGGCTGCAACCGTCGACACCACTGAGCCATTACGTACACAGCGACGGCGAGGTGCCGATCACCGGCCTGGACGAGCTGCCGCGCCCGCGATTCGAGCCGCCGCCCTGGCCTGCCGGTCCCGTCGAGTTCGGGGATCGCGTGCTGTATCTGCGGCCCTATCCGGGGCTCGACTACCGGGCGATCGACCCGGCCGGCTTCGACGCCGTGGTGCACGAGACGTATCACTCCGGTACCGCGTGCGCGGTGGGAGCGTCGACCAGCGTTCTGGATTTCGCGCGCCGGTGCGGCGCCGCCGGCGTGCCGGTGTTCCTGGGGCCCGTTCCCGATGACGTCGCGGCCTACGAGTCCGTGACCGGCTTCGCCGCGGCCGGGTTGATCCCGTTCCGCTGGATGCGTGCCGAAACCGCTTATGTGAAAACGTCTTTGGGCACCGGGATGGGGTTGACGGGCGACGCGCTCACCGAGTTCGTCTGCCGTCGCGAGATCGCCGGCGAGTTCACCCGGTGAGCGCCCGGTCGACCAGCGTCAGGAACTCGGTGCAGGACGGGTAACGCGCGTCCGGATCCTTGGCCATCGCCTTGGCCAGGATGGAGTCGAAGGCGTGCGGTATCCAGTCGATGTGTGGGTGGTAACGCGGCACCGGCGCGCTCACGTGCTGGGCGATCAGGTCCCGCGCGGTGTCGGCGCCGAAAGGCGGTGCCCCGATGAGGAGTTCGACGGCCGTACAGGCCAGCGCGTACTGATCGGTGGCCGCGCAGGGGTGGTGGCCGGTGAGCAGTTCGGGCGCGGCGTACGGCAGTGACGCATCGGGATGCCCGGGGTGATGCCACACGTCCTCGGCCACGGCGTGCGCGATACCGAAGTCGACCAGCACGGCCCGGCCCGAATCCGGTTCAGAAAGCAGGATATTCGCCGGTTTGACGTCACAGTGCACGATGCCGCGATGGTGCGCGTGGTCGAGGGCGCCGGCGATCTCGGTGAGTGCCCGCAGCCGGGCCCGGCGGTCGGTCAGGTGGGTGACCGTGCCGCCGCGCGCCAGTTCCATGGCCAGCCAGCCGTCGCCCAAGCGGTGCATCCGGACGATATGGGGATGGGCGAGGCGCTCGGCGAAGGCGAACTCGCGGGCCAGCCGGTCCAGGTGCGGCGGCTGGCGGTAGCGTTCGTCGAGCACCTTGAGGGCGACCGGGCCACCGCCGTCGCGGTGGTGCGCCCGGTAGACGACGGCATAGCCGCCATGCCCGACCGCCTCGTCCGGCAGGTATCCGCCGAATCGGGGACTGCCCACCGGTCCAGCCTGACAGCACCGGTCGTTGGCCGCAGCCGATGCCGAGCGAATAAGGTCGTCCCGTGCGCTCATCAGACGGAAACACCGCGTCCGAGTGGGTGCCCACCGGTTCGGTCACCGTGCGGGTGCCGGGCAAGGTGAACCTCTATCTCGGTGTCGGCGACCTGCGCGAGGACCGCTACCACGAGCTGACCACCCTGTTCCACGCCGTGTCACTGTTCGACGAGGTGACCGTGCGCAACGCCGACCTGCTGTCGGTGCGCATGACGGGGGAGGGCGTGGCCGGGCTGCCCACCGACAACCGCAACCTGGCGTGGCGCGCCGCCGAACTGATGGCCGACCACGTCGGCCGGGCGCCCGACGTCGCGATCTCGATCGCCAAGTCCATCCCGGTGGCCGGTGGGATGGCCGGCGGCAGCGCCGACGCGGCCGCGGTGCTGGTCGCCATCAACACGCTGTGGGAACTGGGGGTGGCCCGGCGTGATCTGCACGCGCTGGCCGCCAAGCTGGGCAGCGATGTGCCCTTTGCGCTGCACGGCGGGACGGCGCTGGGCACCGGTCGCGGCGAGCAGCTGGCCACGGTGCTGGCCCGCAGCACCTTCCACTGGGTGCTGGCCTTCGCCGACAAGGGGTTGTCCACGCCCGCGGTGTTCGGCGAGATCGACCGGCTGCGCGAGGCGCCGGACCGGGAGGCCCCGGCGCGGCTGGACGGTGTCGAGCCGGTGCTGGAGGCGCTGGCCGCCGGTGATCCGCGGGAACTGGCGGCCCTGCTGGGCAACGACCTGCAGCCGGCCGCACTGAGCCTGCGCCCGGATCTGCGTCGCACGCTGCGTGCCGGGACCGAGGCCGGGGCGTTGGCCGGCATCGTCTCCGGATCCGGCCCGACCTGCGCGTTCCTGTGCGAGTCGGCGGAGTCGGCCGTCGAGATCGGCGCCACGCTGTCGGGGGCAGGGGTGTGCCGCACGGTGCGGGTGGCCAGCGGGCCGGTGCCGGGGGCGCGGGTGATCGCCGAGGTGTGACCACCTGGGCGAGCGAAGCGACGGGATATGGCACCCGGGGCGAGCGCAGCGACGGGATGTGGAACCCGGGCGCGCGCAGCGACGGGATGTGACCCATCCCTCAATTCTCGCGACAGTTTGGCAGTTACTTAAGGGTCTCTTAAGATGGCTGACGGTGGAGACTGGCGCTTATCCGGGCGTTCCCTACGCAACAGAGCCGTTCGGGGGAACTGGGTTCGCTGGTCCATCACCGTTTCGAGACACAACTGCTTCCCAATTGTGTGCGCGCGCCTCTCGAAAAGTGTGCGCTAGCAGGCGGAATATAGGGAAACGTGCAATGACACTGGGGTCGACGTCGCATGCGACGCGCCTCCAGACATCCAGGAGGTTGCCGTGAGCCGTTTTACCGACAAGATGTACCGCAGCGCCAGGGAGAGCGCGCGGGGCATGGTCACCGGTGAGCCGCACGACCCCATCCGCCACACCTGGGGTGAAGTCCACGAGCGCGCCCGCCGCATCGCCGGCGGCCTGGCTGCCGCGGGCATCGGGTCCGGCGACGCCATCGGTGTGCTGGCCGGCTTCCCGGTCGAGATCGCGCCCACCGCGCAGGGTGTGTGGATGCGCGGTGCCAGCCTGACCATGCTGCACCAGCCCACCCCGCGCACCGACCTGGCGGTCTGGGCCGAGGACACCATGACCGTCATCGGCATGATCGAGGCCAAGGCCGTCATCGTCTCGGAGCCGTTCATCGTCGCCATCCCGGTGCTCGAGGAGAAGGGCATCACGGTGCTCAAGGTGGGCGACCTGCTCGCCGCCGACCCCATCGACCCGGTCGAGACCGACGAGGACGACCTCGCGCTGATGCAGCTGACGTCCGGGTCCACCGGATCTCCCAAGGCCGTCCAGATCACCCACCGCAACATCTACTCCAACGCCGAGGCCATGTTCATCGGCGCGCAGTACGACGTCGACAAGGACGTCATGGTCAGCTGGCTGCCCTGCTTCCACGACATGGGCATGGTCGGCTTCCTCACCATCCCGATGTACTTCGGCGCCGAGCTGGTCAAGGTGACGCCGATGGACTTCCTGCGCGACACGCTCCTGTGGGCCAAGCTGATCGACAAGTACAAGGGCACCATGACGGCGGCCCCCAACTTCGCCTACGCGCTGCTGGCCAAGCGGCTGCGCCGGCAGGCCAAGCCGGGCGACTTCGATCTGTCCACCCTGCGCTTCGCCCTGTCCGGTGCCGAGCCGGTGGAGCCCGCCGACGTCGAAGACCTGCTGGACGCGGGCAAGCCGTTCGGGCTGCAGTCCTCGGCGATCCTGCCGGCCTACGGCATGGCCGAGACCTGCCTGGCGGTGTCGTTCTCCCCGTGCAACGCCGGTCTGGTGGTCGACGAGGTGGATGCCGACCTGCTGGCCGCGCTGCGCCGCGCGGTGCCCGCCAGCAAGGGCAACACCCGCCGGCTCGCGACGCTCGGCCCACTGCTCCAGGATCTGGAGGCGCGCGTCGTCGACGAGGACGGCAACGTGCTGCCGGCCCGCGGCGTCGGGGTCATCCAGCTGCGCGGTGAGTCGGTGACCCCCGGCTACATCACCATGGCCGGCTTCCTGCCCACCCAGGACGAGCACGGCTGGTACGACACCGGCGATCTCGGCTACCTCACCGAGGACGGCAACGTCGTCGTCTGCGGCCGCGTCAAGGACGTCATCATCATGGCCGGGCGCAACATCTACCCGACCGACATCGAGCGTGCGGCCGGCCGCGTCGAGGGCGTGCGCCCCGGCTGCGCGGTCGCCGTCCGGCTGGATGCCGGGCACTCCCGGGAGACCTTCGCGGTCGCGGTGGAGTCCAACGCCTACCAGGATCCCGCCGAGGTGCGCCGCATCGAGCATCAGGTGGCGCACGAGGTGGTGACCGAGGTCGACGTCCGTCCCCGCAACGTGGTCGTGCTGGGCCCGGGCACCATCCCGAAGACCCCGTCGGGCAAGCTGCGCCGGGCCAATTCGGTCGCGCTGGTCACCGGCTAGTTCCTGGCATACGTCGAGGCGTCGCTGCTGAGGTAGCGGCGCCTCGTCGTTTCTGACCTTCTGGTCGTCGGCGGGCCGGTTCGTCCACCACGTCGTCGGAGATGAGCGAAGGGCGCCGGCCCGGCCCCATCTGAGTATATATGTCTATACTCAGATGGATGACGGACAAACTCCCCGCGCGCCTCGCCGACCACCCCACCGTGCAGGCGGTGCGCGCCCGGCCCCGCTCGGCCGTGCCACCGGTGATCGACGCGGACTGGCTGCGCCGGATCTGTCTGGACGCCGGTGCCGACGATGTCGCGTTCGCGTCGTTCGACGACGCCGCCCTGGCATCGGAACGCGAACACGCCGAAACCGCGCTGCCCGGGGTGCGCAGCTACATCTCGCTCGTGGTGAAGATGAACCGGGACAACGTGCGCTCGTCGGAGCGCAGCGTGGCCAATCAGGAGTTCCACCGCACCGGCGAGATCATCAACGAGGCCGCGCACCGCATCACCCGGACGCTGGAGGACACCGGTTATCGCGTGATCAACCCGTCGGCGACGTTCCCGATGGAGATGGACAAGTTCCCCGGTCGTATCTGGGTGATCGCGCACAAGCCGGTGGCCGTCGCGGCGGGCCTGGGCGTCATGGGCATCCACCGCAACGTCATCCACCCCAAGTTCGGCAACTTCATCATTCTGGGCACCCTGCTGGTGGGCGCACCGATCTCCGAATACGGTGCGCCGCTGGACTATTCACCGTGCCTGGAATGCAAGCTGTGCGTGGCGGCCTGTCCCGTCGGCGCGATCGGCAAGGACGGCGAGTTCGACTTCATGGCCTGCTCGGTGCACAACTACCGGGAATTCATGGGCGGGTTCACCGACTGGGTGCAGACCATCGCCGACAGTGCCGACGGGCAGGATTTCCGGTCCAGGGTCACCGATTCGGAGAACGCCTCGATGTGGCAGAGCCTGTCGTTCAAGGCCAACTACAAGGCGGCGTACTGCCTGGCGGTCTGCCCGGCCGGGGAGGATGTGATCGAGCCCTACCTCGACGACCGCAAGGGATTCATGGACCTGGTGCTCAAACCCCTGCAGGAAAAGAAGGAGACGCTCTACGTGCTGCCCAACTCCGCGGCCAAGGCGCACGCCGAGAAACGGTATCCGCACAAGACGGTGAAGGTGGTCGACAGCGGGGTCCGGGGCCGCTGATCGGTAGGCTGGTTCGATGAACCGGCGTCTTCACGTGCTGTTCGGCTGGATCGCGGTGGCGGGCGCGGCCACGTCCCTGCTGACCGTGCTGGCACTGGACGCCGTCCTCGGTGGCGAGCCGCTGCGCGGCCGCACACTGCGCCGCGCCACCATCTCCGAGTATGTGTTCACCACCGGCGGTTGGCTTTTCGTGACCGCCGTGCTGGCACTGGCGGCCGGGTCGGCGCTGCTGCTGGCCGGGCTGATCCACGCCGGCCGGCTGTCCCCGCTCTCCCCGGGGTCGGTGCTGATGGCGCTGTGGGTGATCGGGTTGCTCGGCGTGGTTGCCTTTCCCAAACACAACTGGGCGGTCGGGCCCAGCACGAGCGGTACCGTGCACCGGGTCGCGACGCTGCTGGCGTTCCTGGCGCTGCCGGTGGCCGTCCTGGTGATCGCCCGCGGCCGCGAGATCTGGGCCCGGACCGCGCGCTGGCTGGCCTGGGGGTCGATCGGGTGGCTCGGCGTGCTGTTCGGGGCGATCGCGGTGGCGGCGGTGACCGAGCGGTCCTGGTGGCGGATCATCCCGCTCGGCCTGGTGGAGCGCGGGATCGCCGGGTTCGAGGTGGCCGCGGTGCTGGCGCTGGCGGTGTGGTTGATCCGCGGCGCGCCTCAGGCCGCCATCCGCTCGTAGACGCGCCACACCGCGGCCTCGTGGTCGGCCCCGGTGAGGTGCCGGTCGGCCAGGGCGAGCGTGGTGGCGTGCCGCTTCAACTCGGCGAACATCTCGGCCGTTTCGCGCTCGTTCACACCGGCCATCCTCAGCACCGTCAAGGTCCGGACCTCGCGCCGGAACTGGTCGACGCACGCCATCGACACCGCCCCGGCCGAGACCGCGACAAAGGTGGAAAGCGTCAGCGCCGCAGCGGTTCCCATGGTCGGCAGCAGTGCCACCTCCAGCACCAGCCAGACCGCCAGACCCCACGTAGGCCAGGCCCGCCAGACCCGCAGCAGGCGACGCTGCTCGGTGGACAGGCCGGGCGGGAAGAGCACCAGCCGGTACCGGGTGACGCCGTAGCGGGTGGCCGAGATGTGCAACGACCCCCAGGAGCGGTTGCCGTCGATCAGGCGATGCCAACGGGTGGTCTGCGTGGCGGTGCTCATGGATACCAGGTCTACGCCGCGTCGGCAGCGGCGGCGGTCTCGTGAACGGAATCTTTACGCGATACGCGGCGATCTTGACGCCGGAAAAACGATGGTGGGTTGTCGGGGTGTCTCGCTACGGTTGACCCCATGACCAGGGCGAGCGAAGCGACGGGGGAAGGCGACATGCCGGCCATCGAGGCGATCGACCTCGTCAAGGAGTTCGGCGCGCATCGCGCGGTCGACGGGGTGAGTTTCACCGTGCCGCAAGGCGCGGTGCTGGGCCTGCTGGGGCCCAACGGCGCCGGCAAGACCACCACGGTGCGCATGATGACCACGCTGTCGGAACCCACCGCCGGCACCGCGCGGGTCGCCGGGTACGACGTGCGGACCCAGCCCGATATGGTGCGCCGGAACATGGGGCTCACCGGGCAGGCCGCCACCGTCGACGAACTGCTCACCGGCCGGGAGAACATCCGGATGATCGGCGGCCTCTACGGGATCGGTCGCAAGCAGCTCAAACAGCTGGGGGACCGGCTGCTCGAACAGTTCGATCTGGTGGACGCCGCCGACCGTCCGGTGCGCGCGTACTCCGGCGGGATGCGCCGGCGGCTCGACCTGGCGGTCAGCCTGATCGCCGCCCCGCCGGTGCTGTTCCTGGACGAGCCCACCACCGGGCTGGACCCGCGCAGCCGCAGCGACCTGTGGGAGGTTCTGCGCGAGCTCGTTGCCGGCGGCACCACCGTGCTGCTCACCACCCAGTACCTGGAAGAGGCCGATCAGCTCGCCGACGACATCGTCGTCATCGACCACGGCCGGATCATTGCCGAAGGCACGCCGCTGCAACTCAAACAGCAGGCCGGCAATGCCAGCCTGGTGGTGACGGTGTCCCACGCGGCCGACCTGCCCGCGGCTCGCGAACTGCTGGGCCGCGCGGGGGCCGAGGTGCACGTCGACCTCGGCGCCCGGCAGCTCACCGCGGCGGCCGACGGCATCGCCGAACTGACCCGCGTGGCGAACTGGTTGCAGGACAACGCCATCGAAGTCGACGACATCGGGCTGTCGCGGCCCAGCCTGGACGACGTGTTCCTGTCGCTCACCGGGCACCGCGCCGAGAACACCGAGGAGGTGCCGACGTGACCGCCGTATCGGAGAAGGCCATCGTCGGGCACCCGGTGATCCGGCCCACCAACATCGCCCAGCAGTCGTGGATCATGGTGAAACGCAATATGATCCACACCAAACGCATGCCCGAGATGCTCAGCGATGTCACGGTTCAGCCGATCATGTTCGTGCTGCTGTTCGCGTTCGTGTTCGGCGCATCGATCGCCACCAGGGGTGGGGCGTCCTATCGGGAATTCCTGCTGCCGGGTATCCAGGCGCAGACCATCGTGTTCACCGCGTTCGTCGTCGCGTCCGGGATCACCGCCGACGCCGAGAAAGGCATCATCGACCGGTTCCGCTCGCTGCCCATCCGGCGGTCGGCGGTCCTGATCGGGCGCAGCATCGCCAGCCTGCTGCACTCGTGTATCGGCATCGTGGTCATGGCGGTCACCGGGCTGTGTATCGGCTGGCGCATCCGCGGCAGCGTGGCCGATGCCGTGCTGGCGTTCGCGCTCATCCTGGTGTTCGGGTTCGGGATGATCTGGTTCGGCATCCTGGTCGGCTCGTTGATGCGCTCCGTCGAGGCGGTCAACGGCGTGATGTTCACCGTGCTGTTCCCTATCACGTTCCTGGCCAACACCTTCGCGCCCACCGAGCCGATGCCGCGCTGGCTTCGGGTGGCCGCGGAGTGGAACCCGGTGTCCTCGCTGGCACAGGCCATGCGGGAGCTGTGGGGCAACGGTCCGGCGGCCCCACCCGATGCGCAACTGCCGCTGCACCACCCCGTGCTGGCCACCGTCGCGTGGTCCCTGGCGATGACCGCGGTGTTGGCACCGTTCGCGCTGCGGGCCTACGCCAGGCGTACCTCGGACTGACTACCAGGCGTGCACGGTGTTCTGGGCGGCCTCCAGGCCGACCTTCAGCAGCAGTTCCGTCGCATCCGCAGCGTTCTCGCACAACAGCGGAACCTCGGGTCGCTCAACGGAATTGAACGCCTCCAGTACGAAGGCGGCGGGATCCTTGCGACCGGGCGGGCGGCCGACGCCGATGCGCACCCGCTGAAAATCCTTGGTGCCCAGCGCGGCGGCCACCGAGCGCAGCCCGTTATGGCCGCCCTCGCCGCCGCCCAGCTTGAGCCGGATCCGGCCGAAGTCGATATCCAGCTCGTCGTGCAGCACCACCACGTCGGCCGGGGCCACGGAGTAGAACTTGGCCAGCGGCCCGACCTGGCGGCCGGATTCGTTCATGTACACCCGGGGCTTGGCCAGCACCACGGACCGGCCACCCAGCCGGCCCCTGGTCACCTCGGCGCCAGAGCGCTTGTGCACCTTGAAACCCGAGCCGATCCGACCGGCCAGGATGTCGGCCACCATGAAGCCGAGATTGTGCCGGGTCTTGGCGTAGTTGGGCCCGGGGTTACCGAGCCCAACCACCAGTAACGGCTCGGCCAAACTACTCGGCGGATTCGGCTTCGGCGGGCTCCGCGGCAGCCCCACCGGCGGCGGCGGTCTCGCCGGCGCCCTCGGCGTCCAAGTCCTCGGCGGTCGGCGCGGCAACGACGTTGACCACCAGGGTCTCCGGGTCGACGATCAGGCTGACACCCTCGGGCAGCTCGATCTGGCCGGCGGTGATCTGGGTACCTGCCTCGAGGCCCTCGACCGACACGGTCACCTGCTCGGGGATGGACATCGCCTCGGCCTCCACCTGGATGGTGTTGGCGTCCTGGGTGACCAGGGTGCCCGGCACGGCATCACCCTCGACGACGACCGCGATATCGACGGTCACCTTCTCGCCGCGGCGCACGACCAGCAGGTCGGCGTGCACGATGTTGCGCTTGATCGGGTGGGTGACCACGGCCTTGGTCAGTGCCAGCTGCTCCGTGCCGGCGATGTCCAGGGTCAAGATCGCGTTGGTGCCCGAGTGCCGCAGCACGGCGGCGAAATCGCGGGCGTTGAGCTCGAGGTGCTGGGGATCGGTGCCGTGCCCGTAGAGCACGGTGGGTACCTTGCCGTCGCGGCGGGCCTGGCGCGAGGCGCCCTTACCGGTGCGGGTACGCACGTCGGCGGTCAGCTTGTTGGGGGCCGAATTCTTGGCCATGTGTTGTTCCTCCTGTAACCGGTTCACACACGGCCAGGGTCCAACAGAATCGGTTCCCGTCGATAACGGTGGTAGACCACCCTCGCCGTGACGTCAGCAAGGGTAGCCGACGCGGGCCTCAGATCTGAAATTCGGTGTCCGTGAGCTGCGCGGACAGCTCCCACAGCCGTTCCGAGGTGCGGGCCGAGCGAGCCAGCGGGCTGCGCGGTCCGGGGCCGGTCGGGCCGCGCATCCCGAACTTGGGCCCGATGAAACTGTCACCCGGAACGTCCTGGGAGACCGCGTACAACGTCTGCCTCGCCCCGAAATCGGCGTCGGTGGCGATCTTGTTGGCCGCCAGCCACACCTTGGTGCCGATCGGGTTCCCGGTCTGGCCCTGCAGGTTGGTGGCCGAGTACCCGGGGTGCGCGGCGATCGCCCGGACCGGTGAACCGGCCGCGGTGAGCCGGCGCTGCAACGCGCTGGTGAACAGCAGATTGGCCAGCTTGGACTGGCCGTAGGCCGGCCAGGCCAGGTAGGGGCGCGAGCGCCAGTTCAGATCCTTGAGGTCGATCCACCCGAACAGGTGCATCAGCGAGGCCACGGTCACGACGCGGTCGGTGAGCTTGGGCAGCAGCAGATTGGTCAGCGCGAAATGACCGAGGTGATTGGTGCCGATCTGGCTCTCGAAGCCGTCGGCGGTCAGCGCGTACGGCACCGCCATGATGCCGGCGTTGTTCACCAGCACGTCGACCCCGTCCACCCCGGCCGCGAACTCCCGGATCGAGGCCAGGCTCTGCAGATCGAGCTTGCGCACCGTGACATCGCCGGGCATCTGCGCGGCGGCCGCGTTGCCCTTGTCCAGATTGCGCACCGCCAGCGTGACCGACGCCCCGACGCGGGCCAGTTCACGGGCGGTGACCAGGCCCAGGCCGCTGTTGGCCCCGGTGACGATGACGCGGCGCCCCGCGAAGGACGGCAGATCTGCGGCGGTCCAGGTCATGGTGGGAGCGTAGCCAATTCCCGGGTCGCTTCGCTCCTGCCCGCCGCACCCTACTTGGCGGCGACCTTGAACCCCGAGATGATGCCCTCGATGTCCTTGCCCTGCTTCTGCGCCTCCTCGGCGTAGCTGGTGATGGTCAGCTGGACCAGATAGCGCTGGCCGGGTGCCCCCGGCGGGGTCTTGGGCGGCGTCCCGGTCGGCAAGATGATCCGGTTGTAGCTCTGCATCCGCCGGCCGTTCAGGTCGTAGGTGCCCTCGATCATCGACGACGGGAAGCCGCGGAAGTTCTCGTTCGAGCCGTTGAGTTTGACGAAGTTCTGCGACAGCTCCGCGTCGGCGTCGGCGTGTTTGAGTGCCTCGGCGACGTCGAAATTGCCGGTCAGCTTGAACACCATGAGCATGGCGGTCGGATACGTGTCACCCTTGGCGATCACTCGCGTCCCCGGTGACAGGTTGATGTTGCTGTAGGCCTGCCAGCCGGCCGGCCGCGGCAGCTCGACCGTCAGGTCGGTGAGTTTCTCCGGTGCGACGGGGTCGCCGGTCACCCCGACACTTTCCAGATATTGCGAAAGCGGCACCGGCTTCTGGGCCCCGGGTGCGGCGCTCGTGGTCGTCGTCGTGGTGGTGGTCAACAGCGACTGGTAGTCCGGGACGTCGTCGCCGCACCCCGCGACCAGGACGGCAACCGCCGCCAGCGACACCGCGAGCCTCACAGAATCTCGCGAACCCGATCGATGGGGCGGGCCAACCGAGTGCCCTTGTCCGTCACCACCAACGGGCGCTCGATGAGGATCGGGTGTTGGGCGAGAGCATCGAGCAGCTCGTCGTCCGACGCGTCGGCCAGGCCCAGCTCGGTGTACAGGGATTCGCGCTTGCGCACCGCCTCGCGTACCGGGATACCCGCGTCGGCGATCAGTGCCGCCAGTTCGGCGCGGGTCGGCGGCGTCTTCAGGTACAGCACGATCTCCGGCTCGAGCCCGTTGTCCCGCAACAGCTCCAGCGTCTTACGGGACGTCGAGCACTTCGGGTTGTGGAAGATGCGGGCCGCCATATCTGAAAACTACTCCTCGCGCGGACGCTCGCCGCTAGGCGGAACCGTCGAAAAGGCTTGTCACCGAACCGTTGTCGAACACCGCGCGGATGGTGCTGGCCAGCAGCGGCGCGATGGACAGCACGGTCAGCTGCGGGAAGTGCTTGTCTTCGCCGATCGGCAGCGTATTGGTGACGATCACCTCGCGGGCACCCGAGTCGGCCAGACGCTGCGCGGCGGGATCGGACAACACCCCGTGGGTGGCGGCGATGATCACGTCCTCGGCGCCGTCCTCCTTGAGCAGTTTCACCGCGCCGGCGATGGTGCCGCCGGTGTCGATCATGTCGTCGGTCAGGATGCAGGTCTTGCCCTTGACGTCACCGACGACGCGGTTGGACTTCACCTGGTTGGGCACCAGCGGGTCGCGGGTCTTGTGGATGAAGGCCAGCGGCACACCGCCGAGCGAGTCGGCCCACTTCTCGGCGACACGCACGCGGCCCGAATCGGGGGAGACGACGACCTTGTCGGCATCGGCGTACTTCTCGGCGATGTAGCCGCACAGCAGCGACTGGGCGCGCATGTGGTCCACGGGCCCGTCGAAGAAGCCCTGGATCTGATCGGTGTGCAGGTCCACCGTGACGATGCGATCGGCGCCCGCGGTCTTGTACAGGTCGGCGACCAGGCGCGCCGAGATGGGTTCGCGGCCGCGGTGCTTCTTGTCCTGCCGCGCGTACGGATAGAACGGCAGGATCGCGGTGATCCGCTTGGCGCTGCCGCGCTTGAGCGCGTCGATCATGATCAGCTGTTCCATCAGCCACTGGTTCAGCGGCGCGGGATGGCTCTGCAGGACGAAGGCGTCGCAACCGCGCACCGACTCGTCGAAGCGGACGAAGATCTCGCCGTTGGCGAAGTCGCGTGCCGTCTGCGCGGTGACGGGAACATCGAGTTCCTTGGCCACCTGCTCAGCAAGCTCGGGATGAGCCCGGCCCGAGAAGAGCATCAGGTTCTTAGGGTTATCGGTCCAGTCGTGGCTCACTGTTGTGCCTTCGCCGGTCGGGGTCGAATACGCGCCAATCGTACGTAGTGCATTCGGGCGGTCGTTGCCGGGTTACCAGATTGCCAACGTCAGGCGTCTTCCTCGGTGGCCTTGCGGGCCGCTGAGGTGTCATTTGCGGCTTCCGCCGCGGCAGCGTCATTTGCCGCGCGCGCCGCGGCCGCAGCGGCGGTGCCGGGCCGCTTGCGCAGCACCCAGCCCTCGATGGTGCGCTGGGGGCCGGCCGAGACGGCCAGCGCGCCGGGCGGCACATCCTCACGCAACACCGTCCCCGCCCCGGTGTAGGCGCCGTCACCGACGGTGACCGGCGCGATGAACATGGTGTCCGAGCCGGTCCGGACGTGCGAGCCGACGGTGGTGCGGTGCTTGTTCTGGCCGTCGTAGTTCACGAACACGCTCGACGCGCCGATATTGCTGTGCTCGCCGATATCGGCGTCGCCGACGTAGGTCAGGTGCGGCACCTTGGTGCCCGTGCCGATCACCGCGTTCTTCGTCTCGACGAACGCGCCCAGCTTGCCGTCGGCGCCCAGTTCGGTGCCCGGCCGCAGATAGGTGAACGGGCCGACGGTGGCGCCGGCGCCGATGACCGACAACTCGGCGTGCGTACGGATCACCGAGGCGCCGTCGCCGACTTCCATCGAGGTGAGCGTGCTGTCCGGTCCGATGGTGCAGTTCGGCCCGATCGAGGTGACCCCGAGCAGCTGGGTGCCGGGGGCGACGACGGTGTCGGGGCCGATCTCCACGTCGGCGTCGATCCAGGTGGTGGCCGGGTCGACGATGGTGACACCGGCGCGCTGGTGGCCCTCGATGATGCGGCGGTTCAATTCCGCGGCCAGCACCGAGAGTTGGACGCGGTCGTTGACGCCGGCGACCAGGGTGCTGTCGGCGACGTGTTGAGCCCGCACCGGCAGACCGTCGCCGCGGACCAGGGCGATGGCGTCGGTCAGGTAGAGCTCCTGCTGGGCGTTGTCGGTGCGCAGTCGGCTCAGCGCCGACCGCAGCGCCGCCGCGTCGAAGGCGTACACCCCGGAGTTGATCTCACCGATGGCGCGCTGGCGCTCGTCGGCATCGGCCTGTTCGACGATCGCCTGGACGGCGCCCGTCTCGTCGCGGAGGATGCGTCCGTATCCGGTGGGGTCCGCGACGGTGGTGGTCAGGATGGTGGCCCCGCCGTCACCGTGGGTGTGCACCAGCGCGGCGAGCGTCTCGCCGTCGAGCAACGGCACATCCCCGGAGGTGACCACCACGGTGCCGGCGAAATCCTGAGGCAGGCCCGACAGGCCGACGCCGACCGCGTGCCCGGTGCCCAGCTGGTCTTCCTGTACGGCGGTGGCGATGGCGCGGCCGGTCCGCTCGGCGATGCGGTCGACCTCCGCGGCGACGTGTTCGCGGCCATGGCCGACGACGACCACGATGTGGCGGGGTTGCAGGGCGGTGGCGGCGAGCAGGGCGTGGGCGAGCATGCTGCGTCCGGCCAGTGGGTGCAGCACCTTCGGGGTGGCCGAGCGCATCCGGGTGCCCGCGCCGGCCGCCATGACGACGACCGCGATATCGGTGGTGGACACGATTCTCTCCTCCTCCCGCGAGCGACCGTGTCTGTACCCGGACACGCCGGCAACGCTGTCAGTTAGGGGCCGCTCGCGGTATGAGATTGCTCCGTCGCCAGGACTCGAACCTGAACTATCTGAACCAAAATCAGAGGTGCTGCCGATTACACCACGACGGACCGATCAATCGGAGACTCTAGTCGACCGGATCGATGTTCCCGGCAGGGCTGTGGGGAAGCGCCGCGGCGTTAGGCTGGGCCGGTGGCAGCACCTGAGAAGGAGGCCCGCATCCCCCGCGCCAGGATGACGGGCAGTGAGCGCCGCCAGCAGCTCATCGAGATCGCGAAGTCGCTGTTCGCCGAACGCGGCTACGACGGCACCGCCATCGAAGAGATCGCCTTGCGCGCCAACGTCTCCAAACCGGTGGTGTACGAGCATTTCGGCGGCAAAGAGGGCCTCTACGCCGTCGTCGTCGACCGGGAGATGTCGGCCCTCCTGGACGGCATCACCTCCTCGCTGACCAACAACCGGTCCCGGGTGCGCCTGGAGCGGGTGGCGCTGGCGTTGCTCACCTACGTCGAGGAGCGCACCGACGGGTTCCGCATCCTGATCCGCGATTCACCGGCCGCCATCACCTCGGGCACCTATTCGACGCTGCTCAACGACGCCGTCAGCCAGGTCGCCTCGATCCTGGCCGGTGACTTCTCCCGCCGCGGCCTGGATCCCGACCTGGCGCCGCTGTACGCGCAGGCCCTGGTCGGGTCGGTGTCGATGGCCGCGCAATGGTGGCTCGACGTGCGCCAGCCCAGCAAGGAAGTGGTGGCCGCGCACCTGGTGAACCTGATGTGGAACGGGCTGACGCATCTGGAGGCCGATCCCGTGCTGGAAGCCGACTAACTCAGCTCCCGGCCGAGCAGGTCCTCGGTGGTCTCGCGGCGCACCGACAGCCGCGCCCGCCGGTCGCGCACCGTCACCACCGGGGGCCGCGCCGTCAGCGCGGCGCCGGATGGCATCGGTCCGACAACGGCGAGCAGATCACCGGGATGCAGATCGGCCGGCAGCGTCACCTGCGCGCAGATCACCTCGCCGGTGCGGCCGACGACGGTGACCGGCCGGGTCGGGCCCAGCGGATGCCGGTTGGCCAACGCGACGGTCCCGGTTCCCGCGCCGTCGACCGTCACCAGACCGTCGCGCACCGCCACCACCCGCGCGCAGCTCACCAGGGCCCGGCCGGAGATGGCCTGCCCCGGTTCGACGACGACGACGGGGCGCGGGAACCGTTCGGCCGCGCACGCGTCGTCCAGCGCGTTGTCGATCGCCTCGTCGAGGTCGATCAGGTCGGCGTCGGCGGCGACATCGCCGATGTTGAGTTCGGTCAACTCGACGCCGTGCCGATCGCGGATATCGGCCATCGCCGACACCGCCTGCTTGATCTCGTCGGCCGCGCAGCGCAACCCGACCAGCCGCAGCATCGGCTGCGCCAGCACCCGCGCGGCCAGCTCGGCCGAACCGGTCAGCACCTGCTGCGGTCGGCTCAGCTGGGAGGCCAGCAGCGCGATCTCGGTGCCGCAGCCCAGCACCATGCGGCCCACCCTGGCGGCGGCGCGCAGGTCGGCGGTGGTCTGGGCGCAGCCGTGCGCGACGATGCGGTCCCGGTCCACCCCGGCGCTCACGGCGAGCGCGAGTTCGGCCGGGGTGCGCACCGCCAGACCCGCGCCCTCCTCGGCCACCCACCGGGCCACCGCCTTGGTCAGCAGGGTGTGGCCGGCGTACACGGTGCGCCGTTCCGGCAGCCGTACCCGGAACCCGCGCACCCGGTACCGGAACTCGGCTTCGTCGAGCACCTGCACCGGGGCCCCGAACTGGTCGGCGATCTCGGTCAGCGCGACACCGCCCACACACAACCGGCCTTCGACATCGACTTGCGCGGTCACCGGCCACACCGCGGGATCGATCCGTTGGGGGGCGGCCCGGCGCAACGAGTGCACCGCATCGAGAAGAGTCATGCCCTGACGGTGCGCGTGCACGCCGGAACAGTCGAGGACTTTGACGGTCTCTTGACGTGCTGTGACGAATTCTTGACGGCTGCCGGGCAATTCGAGTAGCCCACTACTCGGCCGTCCGGGCAGCACCGGCTCGAGCATGGGGGCATGACTGAGCCATCCGAACCGATGACGCCATCCGAACCGATGACGCCATCCGAACCGATGACGCCATCCGAACCGACGGCGCAGGCGCCGGCCATCGCACTGGAATCCGTTCGCGTCGCCGGACTGCTCGAGGGAAAGCGCTACGCAGTTCTCGGGGTGGGCATGCGTGCCCTGGACCGGTCCCGGGAAGTGCCCGTCGTGACCATCTACAACTACACCGACGACCTCGCGGTGGAGGTGCTGGTCGATGTCGACGCACGGGAAGTGCTGGCGGTCTCGGCCGCCCCGGCGATCCCGGCGCTGGCGGCCGCCGAACGGGCCCGGGCACTCGACATCGTGCGGCGTGACGGGCGGCTCACCGAGTCCGGGGTGGACGTGGACACCGGCACGGGAATCATCGTGGAGGAGGTGAACTTCGGTGATCCTCGGCACGGTCATCGGCTGGTCGACCTGCGGTTCGGGCCGCGCCAGTATCGGGTGCCGACGGCCTTCGCCGTCGTCGATCTGAGCGCCGAAGAACTGGTCACGGTGGGCCTGTTGCCCCTGGAGTCCTGACGAGTCGGGCCGGCGACAGACCGGTATCTGGGGCGGTGCCCGGCCCGGATTCGTGATCACCGGCCCCGGTTACGATGGTGGCATCATGACCGCACCGGGGCACCCTTCTGTCGAGACCCCGCTGGCGGGCCTCATCGAATTGGCATTGACCGATCCCGGCCTGCGCGCTGTCACCGATCGCGCAGCCGAACACGACCTCGTCGGACCGGCCAGTGCCCGCCCATTCGTCGCGGCGGCCGCCGCGCAGGCGGGGCCGTTACTCGTCGTCACCGCCACCGGCCGGGAAGCCGACGACCTGACCGCCGAACTGCGCGCCGTCTTCGGCGACGCCGCCGCCCTGTTCCCGTCCTGGGAGACGCTGCCGCACGAGCGGCTTTCACCCGGGGTCGAGACCGTCGGCGCCCGGTTGCGGTTGCTGCGCCGGCTGGCCCATCCCGACGACGAGCGCCTCGGTCCGCCGCTGCGGGTGGTGGTCACCACCACCCGGTCGCTGCTGCAGCCGATGGCCCCGGAGCTGGCCGACGTGGAACCGGTCACCTTGACGGTGGGCGGGGAGGCGGACTTCGACCAGACCGTCGCCCGGCTGGTGGAACTGGCCTACACCCGCGTCGACATGGTGGCCAAGCGGGGCGAGTTCGCGGTGCGTGGCGGCATTCTCGACGTCTTCGCGCCCACCGCCGAGCATCCGGTGCGCGTCGAGTTCTGGGGTGACGAGGTGTCGGAGATGCGCATGTTCGCCGTCGCCGACCAGCGGTCCATCCCCGAGATCGCGATCGACACCCTGATCGCCATGCCGTGCCGGGAGCTGCTGCTGACCCCCGACGTGCGCGAGCGGGCGGGTCAGCTCGCCGGTGCGCGCCCCGAGACCGACAACACGATGGCCGGGACCGTCGGGGACATGCTGGCCAAGCTGGCCGAGGGCATCACCGTCGACGGCATGGAGGCGTTGGCTCCGGTGCTGCGCCCCGACGACCTGGTGTTGCTCACCGAACACCTGCCCGCCGGCACCCCGGTGCTGGTATGCGATCCGGAGAAGGTGCGCGCCCGCGCCGCCGACCTGATCAAGACCGGCCGCGAGTTCCTGGAGGCGTCCTGGTCGGTGGCGGCGATGGGCGGTCAAGCCCCGATCGACGTCGAGCAGCTGGGCGGGTCGGGCTTCCGCGAGCTCGACGAGGTGCGGGCCGCCGCCCGCGCCGGCGGGCATCCGTGGTGGACGCTGAGCCAGCTGACGGCCGAGGACGCCACCGAACTGGACCTGCGCCCGGCCCCGTCGGCGCGCTCGCAACAGTCACTGGACGAGATCTTCGCGATGCTGCGCGCGCACGTGGCCACCGGTGGGTATGCGGCCGTGGTCACACCCGGTACCGGTACCGCGCACCGCGTGGTCGAACAGCTCGGCGAATCCGATATCCCCGCAACCCTTCTGGCCTCCGGGGCGGCACCGACGGCGGGCGTGGTGGGTGTGCTGAAGGGCCCGCTGCACGACGGCCTGGTGCTGCCGGGGGTGAACCTGGTCATCATCACCGAGACCGATCTGACCGGTAACCGGGTCACCGCCAACGAAGGCAAAAGGCTTGCGGCCAAACGGCGTAACGTCGTGGACCCGTTGGCGTTGACGGCCGGCGACCTGGTGGTGCACGACCAGCACGGCATCGGCAAGTTCGTCGAGATGACCGAGCGGGTGGTGGGCGGGGCCCGCCGGGAATACCTGGTGCTGGAGTACGCGTCGGCCAAGCGCGGCGGTGGCACCGACAAGCTCTACGTTCCGATGGACTCGCTGGACCAGCTGTCCCGGTATGTCGGTGGGCAGGCGCCCACCCTGAGCCGGCTCGGCGGCAGCGACTGGACCAACACGAAAACCAAGGCGCGCAAGGCGGTCCGCGAGATCGCCGGGGAACTGGTGTCGCTGTACGCCAAACGCCAGGCCGCACCGGGGCATGCGTTCGGACCGGACACCCCGTGGCAGGCCGAGATGGAGGACGCGTTCGGGTTCACCGAGACCGTCGACCAGATGACCGCCATCACCGAGGTCAAGGCCGATATGGAAAAGCCTGTGCCGATGGACCGGGTGATCTGTGGCGACGTCGGTTACGGCAAGACCGAGATCGCGGTGCGCGCCGCGTTCAAGGCGGTGCAGGACGGCAAACAGGTCGCCGTGTTGGTGCCCACCACGCTGTTGGCCGACCAGCATCTGCAGACGTTCGCCGCGCGGATGGCCGGGTTCCCGGTGACCGTGAAGGGGTTGTCCCGGTTCACCGATCCGGCCGATTCCAAGGCCGTCATCGACGGAATGGCCGACGGCAGTGTCGATATCGTGATCGGCACGCACCGGCTGCTGCAGACCGGGGTGCGCTGGAAGGACCTCGGCCTGGTGATCGTCGACGAGGAACAGCGCTTCGGCGTGGAGCACAAGGAACACATCAAGAGCCTGCGCACCCATGTCGACGTGCTCACCATGAGCGCCACCCCGATCCCGCGCACGCTGGAGATGAGCCTGGCCGGCATCCGGGAGATGTCGACCATCCTGACCCCACCCGAGGAGCGCTTCCCGGTGCTGACCTACGTCGGCCCGCACGACGACAAGCAGGTGGCGGCGGCACTGCGCCGGGAGTTGTTGCGCGACGGGCAGGCGTTCTACATCCACAACCGGGTGAAGTCGATCGACCAGGCCGCCGCCAGGGTGCAGGCGATGGTGCCGGAGGCCCGTGTCGTGGTGGCGCACGGCCAGATGAACGAGGACGCGCTGGAGAAGACCGTCGAGGGCTTCTGGAACCGGGAGTACGACATCCTGGTGTGCACCACGATCGTCGAGACGGGCCTGGACATCTCGAATGCCAACACCCTGATCGTGGAACGCGCCGACACCTTCGGCCTGTCCCAGTTGCACCAGTTGCGGGGCCGGGTCGGGCGCAGCCGGGAACGCGGTTACGCGTATTTCCTGTATCCGCCCGACGTTCCGCTCACCGAGACCGCGCATGACCGGCTGGCCACCATCGCCCAGAACAACGACCTGGGCGCGGGTATGGCGGTGGCGATGAAGGATCTGGAGATCCGCGGGGCCGGCAACGTGCTGGGCGTCGAGCAGTCCGGGCACGTCGCCGGTGTCGGTTTCGACCTGTACGTGCGACTGGTCGGCGAAGCGGTGGAAGCCTACCGGGCCGCGGTCGATGGCAAAACGGTTGTCGGCGTTGAGGAACCGAAGGACGTACGCATCGACCTGCCGGTGGACGCGCACCTGCCACCGGATTACATCGGCAGCGACCGGTTGCGGTTGGAGGGCTACCGGCGCCTGGCCGCGGCGGCGGACAACGCGGCGGTGGCCGCCGTTGTCGATGAGCTCGTCGACCGGTACGGCCCGCTGCCCGAACCGGCGCAGCGGCTGGTCGCGGTGGCCAGGTTGCGGCTGCTGTGCCGGCAGTACGGGGTGACCGAGGTGTCGGCGCTCTCGGAGTCGACGCTGCGGGTGGCGCCGCTGACGCTGCAGGATTCCCAGCAGCTGCGGCTCAAGCGGGTGTACCCGGGTGCGGCGTACCGCGCGACCACCTCGACGGTGCAGATCCCGATCCCGCGGGCCGGGACCAATGTGGGTGCGCCACGCATCCGCGACCTCGAGTTGGTGAAGGCGGTGGCGGGTCTGTTGCTGACACTGGACGGGCGGCCCGCCGGGGATGTGGACGAGGTCATCGGAGATGGCGCGTCCCGTGCCGGAGGCGCGAAATGACTTCCCGTGCCGGAGGCGCGAAATGACTTCCCGTGCCGGAGGCGCGAAATGACTGTCGTTCTGGTGGATCCGCGCCGGCCCGCCCTGGTTCCGGTGGATGCCGTCGAGTTGCTGGCCGGTGACGTGCAGTACACCGAGGAGATGCCGATCAAGGTGCCGTGGTCGCTGCCGTCGGCCCGGCCCGAATACGACGGCGAACCGGCCCCGGTGCTGTTGTCGTCGGACCCCGAGCATCCCGCGGTGAAGGCCCGGCTGGCGGCGGGGGAGCGGCTGATCGCCGCCCCGGCACCGCAGCCCGGTGAGCGGTTGGTCGACGCGGTGGCCATGATGGACAAGTTGCGCACCGACGGCCCGTGGGAGAGCGAGCAGACGCACGACTCGCTGCGTCGCTACCTGCTCGAGGAGACCTACGAACTGTTCGACGCGGTGCGCAGCGGTGACGCCGACGAACTCCGCGAGGAGCTCGGGGATGTGTTGCTGCAGGTGCTCTTCCACGCCCGCATCGCCGAGGACGCGCCCACACACCCGTTCGGCATCGACGACGTCGCCGACGCGCTGGTGCGCAAGTTGGGTAACCGCGCCTTCGGTGTGCTTGCCGGGGAATCGGTTTCGCTGGAAGAACAGCTGGCGCAGTGGGAGGAACGCAAGGCGCAGGAGAAGCTCTCCAAGGCCCGCACCTCGTGCATGGACGATGTGCCGACCGGTCAGCCGGCCCTGGCCCTGGCGCACAAGATTCTCGAACGGGCCACCGGCGCCGGGCTGCCCGAGGACCTGGTACCGGCCGCCCTGCGTGAAGTGCGCATCGACGTCGGCGGTGACCCCGAAAACGCCCTGCGCGCGGCTGTTCTGGAGTTCATCGACACCGTCCGCGCGGTCGAGCAAGCCGTGCTGGCCGATCGCCGTGGTGATGACATCGCCGACGCGCCGCCGGCGGCGATCACCGCGGACGAGTGGCGCGCGCACTGGCCGCACGCCGAACCGTGATCACCATCCGCCTATCCACCCTTCGAAGATCGCCTCGGGTTCGTCCTCGGGCCGTCGTGAGCGCCCGACCAGGAAGTCGAAGTCGCATCCCTGATCGGCTTGGAGCACGCGTTCGGTGTACAGCGCGGCGTACCCGCGGGTATGCCGCGCCGGTGCAGGGGCCAATTCGGCTCGCCGCGCGCACAACTCGTCCTCCGGTACCAGCATGTCCAGTCTTCCGCCCCGCGCGTCGAGTTCGACGATGTCGCCGTCGCGAACCAACGCGAGCGGTCCCCCCACCGCCGATTCCGGGCTGACGTGTAACACGCAGGTGCCGTAGGCGGTCCCGCTCATCCTGGCGTCGGAGATGCGGACCATGTCGGTGACACCCTGCCGAAGGAGCTTGCTCGGGATGGGCAATTGGCCCCACTCGGGCATGCCCGGTGCGCCGCGCGGGCCGGCCGAACGCAGGATCAACACGGAGTCGGCAGTCACCTCCAGATCGGGATCGTCGAACCGGCGCATCAGATCTGGCATGTTCTCGAAGACCACCGCGGGTCCCCGGTGGACCAGCAGCCCTGGACTGGCCGCGCTGCACTTGATCACCGCGCCGTCGGGAGCGAGGTTGCCGCGCACCACGGCGAGGCCACCGGGGGGCTGGAAGGGTGCACCGAGCGGGGCGATCACGGCCGTATCGGTTGCAGCGACGGCGGCGAGATTGTCGGCGACCGTCTTGCCGGTGACGGTGGGGGCGTCGGTGTGCAACAAGGACTCGATCGATTTCATCACCGCCGGTATGCCGCCGGCGTGGAAGACCTGCTCGACGAGGTGTTCGCCGGCCGGGCGCACGTTGACCACCAGCGGTGTGCGTTCCGAGAGTTCGTGAAAGCGGTCCAGCGACAACGGGACTCCGACCCGGCCGGCCACCGCCAGCAGGTGCACGATCGCGTTCGTCGATCCGCCGACCGCCAGCATCAGCGTGATGGCATTGTCGAAGGCCTCGGCCGTCATCACCTGGGACGGCCGTAACCGTTCGATCGCCAGCCCGACAGCCCTGGCCCCGCACTCCTCGGCGGCCTGCATCCGGCGCGAATCCATGGCAGGTATCGCGGCGGTTCCCGGCAGGGTCATGCCGAGACCTTCGACGAGGGTGGCCATCGTGGAGGCGGTGCCCATCTCGGGGCAGTGTCCGCGGGAGGGTCCGGCCGCAGCCTCCAGCCGCTGGTAGTCGGCCATCGACATACGGCCGGCCCGCACGTCGTCGATGTATTGCCAGAGATCGGTCCCCACACCGAGTTGCTTGCCGTCGAAGACCGCGGGAGCGGCCGGACCGCCGGTCAGGGCGATCGCGGGCACATCCGCACTCGCCGCGCCCATCAGCTGTGCGGGGACCGTCTTGTCACATCCGCCGAGCAGGACCACCGCATCGAACGGGTAGGCCCGAATCGACTCCTCGACGTCCATCGCCATCAGGTTTCGAAAGAGCATGGTGGTCGGTTTCATCAATTGTTCGCCCAGCGACATGGTGGGGAACTCGAGCGGAAACCCGCCCGCCGCCAGTACACCGCGCCGCACCGCGTCGGCCAGGCCGCGGAAGTGCATGTTGCAGTTGACCACTTCGGACCACGAGTTGCAGATCCCGACGATCGGGCGGCCTTCGAAGGCCAGCCGGGAAAATCCCGAGGCGCGCATCGCAGAGCGGTGGACGAATCCGGGAACATCTTTGCCCGCAAACCATTTTGCGCTTCTCAGCCCACTCGACTCTGGTGACACCGTAGTTCCTCGTTCCTTTGCGGCATCGATCAGCGGACGCGTGCCGCGTACGCGGTGATCTTGCGTAGCGCGCGTTGCCGTGCCGCCTGGTATCCCACCCAGCGCCCCGGCCTGGTGGACATCAGGGTGCCGACGAGCCGCTGTTGCCAAGGGGCCTTTCGGTTACCGCTCCGGGCGCCCGGTGTGTTGACGCTGCCCTGCGCGTCGGCGAGCGCGATCTTCGCGGCGTTGTGGCCGTTGGCGCCCATGACGCCACCGCCCGGATGGGTTCCGGAGCCGCAGAGGTAGTAATTGCGCACGGGCGTGCGGTAGTTCGACAGTTCCGGGATGGGGCGCGCCCCGAACAGCTGGTCGAGCATCATGCTGCCGTGGAAGATGTTGCCGTCGGTGATCAGGTACTCGTCGTTCAGGTCGTCGGGCGTGATGATCACCCGATCGAGGATGTGCTCGCGCAGGTTGGGGGCGTACGTGAACAGGTCCGACAGCACGAGGTCGGCCCACTTCTCCTTCTCGGCCGCCCACGTGGTCCCACTCAGCTGGGACGGGAGCTGCTGGATGCCCAGGGTCATCGTGTGCAGGCCGGCGGGAGCCAGCGAGTCGTCGGTCACCGACTGGGTGACGGCCTCGATGACGAACGTGCTGGGGAAGGTGCCGCGCCGTTGCGCCTCGTAGGCCTCCTCGAACGCCTCCCTGCTGGGCCCGAGCAGTTGATGTCCGTGGTGCTGCGGGCCTTCCGTCGCATCGGAGAACGGAAGGTACTGCGGCAGTTCGTCGATCAGCAGGTGAATCCGTGCCATCGAGCCACGGGTATCGATCGCTTCGACGTCGCGGACGAGTTTGGCCGGTAGTAGACCGGGCTCGATCAACTGCAGCAGGGACCGCTTGGGGTCGGCATTGGAGAAGACCTGCCCGGCCGTGATGACCGTCCCGTCAGTGAGCCGGACCCCGGTGGCCGTTCCACGTTCGACGATCACGGTGTCGACCGGTGTCGAGGTCCGGATCGTTGCACCGTGGTGACGAGCCCCCGCGGCCAACGCCTCGCTGATGGCGCCCATCCCGCCACGCGCGAGGCCGAACTGACCGAAGTTGCCGTTGAATTCACCCCAGGAGTGGTGTCCGTAGGTGTAGGCCGTTCCCGGCGATGACGGACCGCCGAAGATCGACACCATCCCGAAGAACGTCAGCATGCTCTTGATGCGCTCGTCCTCGAAGTACCTGTCGAGCAGGTCGCGCACCGAGAGCAGGGTGAACTCGTTGAACAGCGTCTGCTCGCCCGCCGCCTCGAACGCTGCGAACACCTCCGAGCGTTGCGGGGGTGGGGTCAGTAGGTACGGCGTCACGAGCCCGGCGAACCGCTGTAGCCGAACCCCGAAGTCGAGGAAAGCCTGCGCGTCGTGCTTGTTGATCTTCTCCAGTTCGCGCAGCGTCCGGTCGGTTTCCTTCCACATGGTGAAAGAGGTACCGTCCCGAAAGAGACTGAAGGACAGCGCATCACCTTGATAGAGGTCCAGGCCGAATCTCTCCAGTTCGAGTTCGGCGATGATCTCGGGCCGCAGCAGGCCGGCGATGAAAGCACACGAGGACCACTTGCTGCCGGGGATCAGCTCCTCGGTGACGCAGGCCCCGCCGACGACATGGCGCGCCTCCAGCACCAGGACCCGCTTCCCGGCGCGGGCCAGATAGTTGGCGGTCACCAGGCCGTTGTGGCCGGCGCCGACGATGACGGCGTCGTAATCCGGTGTCGGGGTCATGTCAGGTCTCCTGCGGCTGGGGTGATTTGCGAGTCAGCAGCGTCACGACGCTGCCGGGCTCGACGAGGGCGTGGAACTTCTCGACGACCGGCTTGAGTTCTGGTGCGGTGTCGCGAATCCGCTCCCATTCCGGCCAGGAGGCGACCGTCATGATCTCGAGGACGTGCGGGTCGGCAGGCCCGACGGGTTCCACGAAGAAGACGTCGAATCCGAGTACGACCTCCAGGGCCAGGCAGGTGGGCCGGTCGAGTTCGGCCGAGAATCTCTCGAAATCCTCGGTGCTGACCCCCGGACGTAGCCGAAAGGTGTTGACCGCGCTGACGGCCATGTCAGGCGCTCTCGGTGTTGATCATGACGTGTTTGATCTCGGTGTACTCCTCGAGGGCGTACACGGACATGTCCTTGCCGTTGCCGGATTGTTTGAAGCCGCCGTGCGGCATCTCTGGTGTGACCGGCAGGTGGTCGTTGATCCACACCGTGCCGAACTGAAGGTCCCGGGACGCGGTCAGGGCCCGAGCGATGTCGTTGGTGAAAACGGAAGCGGCAAGGCCGTATTCGGTGTCGTTGGCCCAGCCGATCACGTCGTCGCCGTCGCCGAATCTGGTCACCGACGTGACGGGCCCGAAGACCTCGGTGCCGACAATCTCGTCACCCTGTCTGGCGCCGACGACGACGGTGGGGGCGGTGTAGAAGCCTGTCGCGGGGTTGTCGCCCTGGATGAGTTCGGTGTGCCCGGTGGCCTTCGCCCGTGCGACGAAGCCCTCGACGCGGTCGCGATGTGCCGCGGTGATGACCGGACCCATCGCGGTGCTCTCATCGGCGATATCACCTAGATCGAGTTCCTTGACCGCCTTTTCGAGGCCTGCGACGAGCTCGTCGTGCACCGTCTCGTGAACGTAGAGACGGGAGGCGGCCATACAGTCCTGGCCGGAATTGCAGAAGGCGCCCTCCATGATCTTGCCGACCGCCAGGGACACGTCGGCGTCCGGGTACACCAGCACGGGCGCCTTGCCGCCGAGTTCCAGGTGCAGCCTCTTGAGGTTCGAGTCGGCCGAGGCGCGCATCAGCGCCCGGCCCGTCTCGACGGACCCGGTCAGCGAGGACATCCGCACCCGCGGGTGGGCGACGAGTCGGGCGCCGACGTCTTCACCATCGCCGGTGACGACGTTGAAAACGCCCGCGGGAAAAAGATCCTGAGCCAGTTCGGCGAGCCGAAGGACCGAGAACGGTGTGTGTTCGGAGGGTTTGAGCACCAGGGTGTTTCCGGTGAGCAGCGCCGGGGAGATCTTCCAGATCGCCATCAGCAGCGGGTAGTTCCATGGTGCGACCGAGCCGACGACGCCGACCGGATCGCGCCGGATGATGCTGGTCTTACCGCGGACGAATTCGGTGGCGGCGCGGCCTTCCATGGCGCGGGCTCCACCGGCGAAGAACCGGAGATGGTCGGCGATCATCGCCATCTCTTCGAGTGCCAGGCTGATGGGTTTGCCGACGTTGCGGGATTCGATCTCGGCGAGGGTGCGCTGGTCGGCCTCGACCCGGTCCGCGAGGGTGAGAAAGGCCCGGGCCCGTTCGCCCACCGGCGTTCTGGCCCAGCCGGGGAAGGCGGCGTCGGCGGCCGCCACGGCGCGGTCGACGTCGGAGACCCCGCCGTGGGCGATCTCGGCGAAGGCCTCACCGGTGGCGGGGGCGGGCACGTGATCGACGGCGCCGCCTATCGCATCGGTCCAGCTGCCGTCGATGAACATCTTGTGGTGAAAGGTCATGATCACTCCTTGGTGGTGTTGGCGTAGGTATGGCCGGTGTCAGCGTTGACGTGCTCCGCCGGCTGCCATGGTGAGCAGACTGCGGACCTCTTGTTTCGAGACGGGTTGGTGCGCAATGGACATATGCACCATCAAGCCCTCGACGACGACGTCGAGCAGCCGTGCGGTGGCGCGGTCGAAGTGCTCGGCGAGCGCGTCTTGGGCCCGCTCCATCCACTGCTGAGTCAGGCGCCTGGTCTCGGGCCTGCGCACGGCGTCCCCGTAGAGCTCGTAGGTCACGGCGAGTTCGTCGGGATGCGCGGCGAAATCGTCGGTGACGGCCGCGGCGATGCATTCGATGATGTCGTTGCCGTCGGGGCAGGACGCCAGTCGTGCCTCGAAGCGGCTGGCCAGTTTGTCGACGTGGACCTCGAACGCCTGGTGGACGATGTCGTCGAGGGTTCCGAAGTGGTAGGTGATCGACCCCAGCGGTACGTCCGCGGCAGTGGCGATGGCGCGGTGCGTGATTCCCGCGACGCCGTCTCTGGCCAGCACGTCGAGTGCGGAGGTCACGATGCGGTCCTTTCTGTCCGGGTCGTGTCGTCGAACCCGTCGTGGCGTGGAAGGCATGCCCATCCCCTCTGGTTAGGAACATTTGTACGCATCGATACGGACAAATGTACGTAACGGCGGACGGCCATGCGCGCTGAATCCAGAATCGAATGGACGCTAGTGCGCCCCTGGCGCGGGATCGTCCCCTGCGCGCTCGTTGAGCGCCTGCCCGACGAGTGCATACCTCGCCGGCGCGAACGCCCGCAGGTAGACCCCGTAGAGGACGCCGGCCAGCAGCGCGAGGAAGACCAGCGACAGCATGAGCGCCGCCATCGCGCCGTGCACGCCGAGCAGGACGTCGAGGCTGTTCAGCGTCAGGACGAAGAATGCGCCGAGTCCGATGATCGCGAGGATCGGGGCTATCACGGTGTTCCACGGGCGCTTGTCGACATCGGACTTGCGAAAGAAGGCGAAGATCGCGATGCCCGCGATGAACTGGGACAGGATGACCCCGATGGTGCCGATGCCCGTCGCCCAGGTGAACAGGGTGGCGAAGGGGTCCTGGCCGAACAGCGCGAAGAACGCGATGACGATGCCGACCGTCACGCTCTGGACGATGCCCGACACCCATGGCGTCCGACGGCTCGCCAGTGTCCAGCCCAGCGGTCGCCACACCAGTCCTTGTCTGCCGAGTGAGAACTGGTAGCGCGAGACATTGTTGTGGAAGGTGACGATGGCGGCGAAGGTCGCCGACACGATCAGCGTCTGGAAGATCACCGAGATGTTGTGCCCGATGATGGCGTCACTGGCCGCGAAGATGAAGTTTCCGCCGGTGTCGTTGGCCATTCCGACCACCTTGTCGATCCCCAGCGCGTTGATGATGAGCCAACCGGATACGGCGTAGAGGATGCCCATGAACGCGATGGACAGATAGGTCGCGCGCGGGATGGTGTGGGTGGGGTTGCGTGCTTCCTCCCCGTAGATCGCCGATCCCTCGAAACCTATGAACGACGCATGCGCGAACATCAGGGCGACGCCCAACGCGCCGCCGAGAACGACACTCGGGCGGAAGGGTTCGAAGGAGAACTGCGATACCGGAACGGTGTCACCGAAAAGACTGAACGCGCTGAGGACGGTGATCATGGTGACTTCCAGTGTCATGAACACTCCCAGCACCTTTGCCCCGGAGTGAACACCCTGCAGCCCCAGGCCCAGGCACACCACCAGTGCGCCGAATGCATAGGCCCACCAAGGGATGTCGATCCCGAGGGCGGGATTGATCAACTCGGATGCGTAGTAGCCGAAGCCACCGTAGAGGCCGGCCTGGATGGCGTTGTAGGCAAAGATTGCCAGGAATGCCGAGCCCAATCCGGGAATTCGTCCGAGGCCGAGCGTCACGTAGGCGTAGAACGCGCCGGCATTGGTGACATGCCGGCTCATCGCGACGTAGCCGACCGCGAAGATCATCAGGACCACGGTGGCGATGACGAATGCGCCGGGCATACCCACGCCGTTGCCCGCACCGATGATGATCGGGTACAACGCCACCACGACGGTCAGCGGCGACGCCGCGGCGATGATGTAGAAGAAGATGCTGGGCACCCCGAGGCTGTTCTCTCTGAGGCCGTGGTTGCCTCGCCCTGCGGGCGGCGAGGCGCCGGGCAGATGCGACGGTGATGTCGCATCGGGTCGTCGGGGTGGCAAGGATGCGGTGACGTTCTCCATGGTCGTTCATCTCTCGGGTTTGGCGTGTGACGATACTGGTGACGAGCGCCGGTTCGCTCGACGACGAGTGGATCCGAACCGGGTTGGGGCGGTTCGCTCACCTCCTCGTGTCGAGGGCCAGCTCGGCGAGTAGGTCCTCCTGTCGTGCCGCTCGGC
This sequence comes from Mycolicibacterium canariasense, assembly GCF_002101555.1. GTDB lineage: Bacteria > Actinomycetota > Actinomycetes > Mycobacteriales > Mycobacteriaceae > Mycobacterium > Mycobacterium canariasense. The sequence goes on along the minus strand of NZ_LQOL01000061.1, from coordinate 25,322 downwards.
ATGCAGCATGATGACGTCTCGTCACGTCGTGCTCTCTTCCGTTCGGCTCCGGGCGTCAGTTGGCCAGTGCGCGTGCCGCTGTGCGCGGACCAGGAGACACGGCGACGTCGGCGGCGTTGGTCTGTACGAGCTCGTTGAGGATGGCGGCGTGCCGGACCTTGTGCCGGACGAGCTCTTCGTGGAACTCGGGGCGGACCCAGCCGTTGTACATGACCGCTTCCGATTCGCCGGGCTCGATCTTGAAGTAGACCGGTCCCGCGACGCGGGCGATGTCCCCGGCCTCCCAGAGTCGGTTCATGCCGCCGAAGGATTCGAAGGTCTCCGCCCAGACGTCGAGGGGGATGTCGACCGACCGCCGGATCGCGGCGAGCATCGGCCGACTCAGGTCGCCGACGGGATTGACGCTGTCGGCGCCGAGGTCCTGCAGGATCCTGATCGAGGCGGGGTTGGCGTGACCGGCGTAGACGGAGATCTTGAACTTGGCATCGGCGGGGAGGTGTCCGGCATCGCGCGCCTTGTTCAGGATGTCGAGAACACCCTCGTCCCAAACCAACACGCCCCGGATACCCGTCGAGAAGATCCGCAGGTAGTCGTCGAGCAGATACCGCACATTGTCGAGCCCGCGGACGCGACGCCCGCCGGCCTGACCCTCGGTGCTCAGTGCCTGCCGACCGAGGTCCCATCCGGTGCGCGGCCCCGGCACGGCCACCAGATCGATGGAGTGCTCGGCTGCCAGAGCGGCGACGTCGCTCAGTTCGGTCGTGGTGAGCAAGGTGGTGCCGCCGCCGAAAGCGATGATCCGGTGGATGAACACGCCCTGCTTGGCGGCCTCGTCCAGCATCGCCTCCAGTGTCGAAAGTCGTTCGACGCCAGAGATTTCCAGTCGATACTTGCCGCCGTCGTCGAAGGATTTGGCGGACGGGGTGAGGCCGTAGTCGTCGGCCGTCAGCAGGCCTTGCGAGGCCAGGATGCTGGCTCCGTCGACCTTGGTGGCACGGCTGTCGGCTGCGGTGGGCATCGCGTCTCCTTCGAGGGTCGGACTGCGCTGGTCCGTCTTTCACTGAGTGATATACAACTGCGCTGATTGAAAATGTATGAGGTGGCCGACGGTCTGTCAACAGAAAGCGCGCGTGTGACTTCGCCTGCACTGGATGCTGGTAACCTTCACTGAGTGAAAACAGCAGCGGCAACGGAGAAGGCGTCCACCCTCATCGGCGTCGAGCGCACGGCGAGAATTCTCGCGGCGGTGGCGGATTCCGAGGTAGGAAATCTTGCCGAAATATCAAGGCGCACAGAGCTGAACGAGGCCACCGTGCTCAGGTATCTGAACAGCTTGGCCGCACTCGGCTATATCGAACGGTTCAATGCGAACCAGTACCGCTTGGGTTGGGAGATTTTCCGGCTTGGGCAGCGCGCGTTCTCCAACCAGGTTCCCTCCGATGCGGTGATACCGACCATGGAGCGACTGATGAACGAGTTCAACGAGACGGTGAACTTCGCCGCACACAAGGACCGCAGCGTCGTCATCCTCGACGTGGTCGAGGGCAGAAGAGCGGTCACCAAGGTCAGCGACGTCGGGCAGACCGATCCCTGGCATGCCTCCGCGCTGGGAAAGGCGCTGCTGGCCACGATGCCGGACAGTGTCTGGCGGGACATCGTCGCCTCGGCCGGCATGCCTGCGCTGACCAGCCACACGATCACCTCGATGAAGAAGATGGCGGCCGAGATCAACGAGATCCGCGAGCGAGGCTTCGCCGTAGACCGGGAGGAGGCCGCCGAGGAGCTCACCTGTGTGGCTGCCGCCGTGCCCGCCCTCGGCGGCGGGCCCGCCCGCTATGCGTTGAGCATCAGCTTCCTGACGCATCGGCTGGATCCGGAGAACCTGGAACACGCGGGCGACAGGGTGATTGCGGGCGCGCGCGAGATCGCGGCCAAGCTCCAGTGACACCCCGTCTCGGCGCGCGCACTGGCCGTCAACCGAGTAACGACTGCCCCAGATACTCACCGGGCGGCGCGCCGGGCAGGATCGCGAACGTCGCCGAGCCGATGGTGGTGACCCACGTGTTCAGCGCATCCGCTGCCGCCAGCCGGCGTTGCACCGGGACGAAGCTGGTACCCGGATCGCGCTGGTAGGCGGCGAACAACAGCCCACTGTCGGTGGTGACACCGGCCGGCGGCGGGTCGTCGTAGTTGTACGGGCGCCGCAGCATCAGCTCGTCGGCGGTGCGGTGCCGGGCCAGCGCGATGTGCGCGTTGGGCGGGATGACCGGGATGCCACCGACCTGGGCGGTCAGGTCCGGTTCGTCGGATTCCCGCTGCCCGGTCAACGGCGCGCCGCTGCCCAGTCGGCGCCCGACCGCGAATTCCTTGCTCTCCCGGTCGAGTTCGTCCCAGGTGTCCATCTCGGCCCTGATCCGGCGCAGCACCAGCACGGTGCCGCCGGCAAACCACGGCTGCCCGGCGCCGTCGTCCCAGACGTGCCGGTCGAACTCCGCCGCGGTGCGCAGGTTCGCCGTCCCGTCCACCTGCCCCATCAGATTGCGCATGGTGGCCCCGGATCGATCGGCTCCCGCGGCGTGCCGGAATCCGCTCTGCCGCCACCGCGGCACCACCAGGCTGCGCACGTTCTTCAGCAGCACCCGGGCCGCATGCGCCAGCGCCATCGGGTCGTCTGCGCACAGCTGGAGTAGCAGATCGCCGCCACACCAATGAGATTCGAGCCGATCGGTGCCGAACGCCGGCATCTCGTACACCGTGTCCGGAAGCCGATGCCCCAGCCCGGCCCGGTCGAACACCGTGGGGCCGAGACCCACCGTGACGGTCAATCTGGCCGGGCGCAGCGCCAGCTCGGGTTCGGTGTCGGCGAGGGCGGGCACCCCCTGGGTGAGCCGGGCGGCGTCGGCGCTCCACAGTCGCAGCACCGCGGCGAGCTGTTTGCGGCCGCCGCCGGGTTTCAGGTCGAGCGCGACGAACAACGCGTGCGCCTGCGGCGCGGTGGCCACGCCGGCCTGGTGTGCACCGTGAAAGGGTTCGACCTCGGTTCCGAATCCGCCTTGCGGCGTTGCCGATTGAGCCGATCCGCTCTGGGTGAGTGCGGCACCGGCGGCGAGCGCGGCGGCGCCCCCGGTCAGGAGGCGCCGCCGCTTCAATTCAGCCATGCGGTTGGTAATTCTCGTTGGCCCCGGCGAAATCGCGGACCTGCGCGGTGATATCGAGGGTCGAGCCGTCCTCGAACGTCACCGTCGCCGGGACGTCGGCGCCGGGCGTCAGCGGCGCCTTGAGATCCATCAGCATCAGGTGATCGCCGCCCGGCGCCAGATCGTGGGTTCCGCCCGGCGGTATCACGATGCCACCCGCCTTGGGATGCATGGTCTTGGTGCCGCTCGCGTCGGCGCTCACCTCGTGCAGCTCCATTCGGCCGGCGACCGGCGACGTGGCCGAGACGATCCGGGCCTCATGGTGTCCGTTGTTGGCGAAAGTGCCGAACACCGCGGCCATTCCGGTGTCGGCCGCGCTGGCCCACTGATCCCGGACGGTCACCTCGGCCGCCATCGACTGTTCCCGGTGGGTGCCGGTGCAGCCCGCCATCAGCACGGCGAGCACCGAGGCCAGCACCAGCAGTACCGCGCGCCTACCCACGGCGCTTCACCGCCCCGATGGCCACGTCGACGATCAGGAAGGCCGCCAACGGGATTCCGAACAACGGCAGGAACCAGCCGACCGCCGCGGCGGTGACCAGGAGGGCCACCGCCGCCGCCGGATGCAGCGTGCGCAACACACCCCGCAGCGGTGGCCTGCCGACCGCCCAGGCCGAGCCGCGGGTCGGGCGGCGCTGCCACCACATCCGGTAGCCGCCGATGATGACGGCCACCAGCGCCACCGCGACACCGAGCAGCAGGAGCTGGTTCAGCAAGCCGAACAGCAGACCCATGTGTGCGCGGATGCCCCAGTCGGCCAGCATGGCCACCACCGAATAGTCGCGCCAGTAGTCCAGCGTGCCGGTCACCATGCCGGTGGCCGGGTCGACGGTGGCGGCGTTGGTGGTCAGCCGGTAGGGCTTGTCCACCTCGGTGACGGCCAGCCCGGCGCCGGGTTCGGTGGGCAGGGCCACCTCGACGGGCAGCCGCACCCCGGCGCGGCCGGCCGCCCGCACTGCGGCGTCGTAGTCGATGGTCGCCGGGTCGGTGACGGTGGCCGCATAGACGGCCGAACTCAGCACCGGCCGTTGCCAATTGAATGCGGCGCGGAGATCGCTGACGTGTGCCCCGGCGTAGGTGGACCAGGTGATGCCGGTGGCGGAAAGGAACAGCAGACCGGCCAGCAGCCACACGCCGGTGGCGCCGTGCCAATTGAGGGTGCGGGCGCGGCCCTTGAGACCGCGGGCCACCGTCAGGATGCGCCCGCGCCGCAGCAGCCACAGGGCGAGCCCACCGAGTGCCACCACCCACAGCCATGATGCGGCGATCTCGCTGTAGATCCGGCCCGGCTCGCCGAGTTGGAGATGCCGGTGCAGGCCGTCTAGGAAGGTGCTGACCGGCAGATAACCCAGCCAGGTCGGCTGGTCGCCGAGCACCCGGGCGGTATACGGGTCGACGAAAACGGCGCGGCGGAACTCCGCGTCGAGGGTGGGATCGGCGAAGTAGACGCGGGTGGCTTCGCCCGAGTCGGCCGGGGGCCGCAGCCCGGTCATGTGCAGGTCCGGGTGCGCGGTCCTGGCGGCGGCGACCTGATCACCCAGAGGTACCGGTTGGCCGGATGGTTCGACGTAGAGCAGGTCGCCGTAGGCGAACCGTTCGATGGTCGGTGCCATCGCGTACAGCCCGCCGGTGACGGCGGCGACGACGATGAACGGGGCCACCAGGATGCCGGCGTAGAAGTGCAACCGCATCAGCAGCGGCCGCCAGCTGCGCCGGGGCCGTGGTAGGTCGGTGGGGTCGGATGTGGACGTTTTTTCGGGAATGGTCATGAGACGTGCTCTCTGAATCGCTGCGAAAGAAGTGGGGGCGCGCGGGTATACGCGCACGACCGCAGCCCCATGGGGGTCTGCGGTGATGTGAGAGGCGAACCGCTAGGCGGTTGGGAGAATCCCGAACGGCGGCGCGCGCATCCCCAGGCCCGGGCGCAGCAGCACGGGACGGACGACGACGGGCTCGGCGCACCGGATCGGCGGCGAGGCCGGCCGCGGGTTGTTGACCGCGAACAGCCGCAGCCAGGTCAGCAGGGTGGCGCAGACGGTGTAAAGGTGTTCGACCACCGCGATGGACAAGCCGAGCACCACCGCGGCGCCGGTGTGTGCGGCGATCATGGCCGGCGTCAGGCCCATGCCGTCGCCGGCGTGATGGTGCCCGCCGGTGACGGCCAGCGTGACGTGGCTGAGGAACTGCGCGGCGCACAGCGCGGCGAACACCGCGACGGCCCGGGTGTAGCCGGCGCGCAGTTCGACGGCGCCGACGGCGGCTCCGGCCGTCGCGCACACCAGCAGCGCGGCGACCAGCGCGGCACCGTGCGGCAGCGCACCGGCCGCGCCGGCGTGCGCCGAGGTGGCCAGCACGGCCGAACTCCCGCCGACCAGCCCGCCGCGCAACCAGTGCGCGTGGGCCTTCGGCGAGTTCACAGGCCGGACTTTACCGGGTGGGGGTTGTGGCCGTTACGCGCCGATCATTTGACGCACGCGGCCGGCGAACGCAACGTAGTCATAGTTGTATAACTGTACAAGTGATGTAACGTGTGCTCCGATGGCGACGCGCCGGGCGGATGAGCGTGACCTGGACACGGCGGGAGGGTGATGACGGTCGCAACTCTGGGTCCGATATCGCTGACCGGTTGGCAACATCCGGCGTATCTCGCCCTGCTGGTGCTGCCACCGGTGCTGGCGTGCAGCTACGCGTGGGTCCAGCTGCGCAGGCGGCAGCGGCTGTCGCGATTCGCCGAGCGTGCGCGCTGGGGCACCGTGCGCTCCCGGCCGCCCACGGCCGGACGGCATCTGCCGATGGTGTTGATGTTCCTGGCGGTCGCGGCATTGGTCGTGGCGATCGCCTGTCCCACAACGGATGTCCGGAAGCCGCAAAACCGTGCGGTCATCATGGTGGCCATCGACGTGTCACAGTCCATGTGGGCCGACGATGAAGATCCCACGCGGCTGGAGGCGGCCAAACGCGCGGTCACCCGGTTCGCCACGCACCTCACCGAGGGGGTCAACCTGGGGCTGATCTGCTTCGCGGGCACCAGCAGCGTTCTGGTGTCTCCGACACCGGATCATCAGGCCACCGTTGACGCCGTCGACCATCTGACCCCGCAGGATTCGACGGCGATCGGTGAGGCGATCTTTGCCGGCCTGGCCTCGGTCCGGACCGTCTCGGCCGTCCTTGCTGCCCCGAACAGCGCCACCCCTGCCCGCATCGTGCTGTTGTCCGACGGAGCAGAGAACAAGCCGTCCAACCCCGACGCCCCGAAAGGGGCATATACCGCGGCACGTTCGGCCCGTGATGCCGGGATCCCGGTGTCCACCATCGCTTTCGGTACCGCAGGCGGTCGGGTGAGGCTGGGGGACACCATGGCGGCGGTTCCCGTCGACGACGCGATGCTGCAGCGGATCGCCGAGTTGTCGGGCGGTCAGTTCTTCCGTGCGACCGACGACACCGACTTGGATCGCAGTTACGCCGCGGTCGCCGACCAGTTCGGATACGTGACCAGTCGCGGGCCCGCCGATGTGGCCTGGCTTCGGTTGGCGGTGCTGCTCGCCACGGCCGCAACGATTCTGGCGCTGCTGATGAACCGGCGCGTGCCGACATGACGGTCCTGGGCCTGTCCGGATTCACCGACGGGTGGATGCTGCTGTTCCTGGTGGTCGTCTCCGGCGTGGGTGTTGCCTACTGGCTCACGACGCGGCGGACCCGGCGCAGGGTGTTGCGCTTCGCCAACCTGGATCTGCTGCAGACGATCGCCGCCGGGCGCCGAGCCGATCGTCTCCGTCACCTGCCGGCACTCGCGCTGGTCGTTGCCCTGGTGGCCCTCACCATCGCGATGGCCGGTCCCACGCACGACGTCCGGATACCGCGAAGCCGTGCGGTGGTGATGCTCGTCATCGACGTGTCGGAGTCGATGGCGGCGGTCGATGTGGCGCCCAGCCGGATCGAGGCCGCCAAGCAGGCGGGTAAACAGTTCGCGGATGGTCTCACCGCCGGTATCAATCTCGGATTGGTTGAATTCTCTTCCGGAGCAACACTTTTGGTGGCACCCACCACCGACCACGGCGAGGTGTCCAAGGCGATCGGCTCCCTGCGACCGAAACCCCGCACGGCCACCGGTGAGGGGATCTTCACGGCCTTACAGGCCATCGCGATGACGACGGCGGTGCTCGGTGGGGGCGACGGTCCGCCACCGGCGCGGATCGTGCTGGAATCCGATGGGAAGGAGACGGTTCCATCCAATCCGGATGATCCACGCGGCGCCTTCACCGCGGCACGCGCCGCCAACGAGCAGGGGGTGCAGATCTCTACGATCTCGTTCGGCACCCCCGATGGCGTGGTGGACTTCGACGGCCAGCACATTCCCGTGCCGGTGGACGACGAAACGCTCAGGCATATCACCGAAATCACCCACGGACAGGCGTTCCACGCCGACAGCCTGGCTCAGCTGTCGCAGGTGTACGGGACTCTCGACCGGGACATCGGCTATCAGACGATCCGCGGTCCGGCCCGCGCGGGCTGGATGTGGCTGGGATTGGTGGGTTTGGTGGCGGCGACGGTGACGGGTCTGCGGCGCAACCGCCACCTACCCGACTGATGCGCGCCGCCGGTCGGCCTCAGAGCGACGGGGTGGCGGAGGCGACGACCGGGATCGGTAGTGCAGTTTCAGGTGCCATGGTGGCGCCCATGTTCATCGACGGCGTGGTCGGCGTGGTGTAGGGAGTGGAGATGCCGATCGTGTTGATGCTGGAGTGGCTGAAGGTGGTGTCTTGTGGTGCATCCGAAGCGTGGTCGACCGATACCGCGGCCGCCAGCATGGTGAACACCGCCCCGATGCCCGTGACGAAACGCAGTTGCTTGGCCCGCGCCCGGCCCAGGGGGAAACGTCGAGAGTCCATGACCATCATTCCTATACTTGTACAGTAATACGAATGTTAGTATGTCAGCCGTGACCGGCCCTGCACGCGGGCAAGGCGAACTCACAGCAGTTCCGGAGCGGACCCCCGAGAAACTCAGGCGAAGATGCCAGAGCCCCAGTACGCGGACTTGTCACCGTCTTTCAGGCCGGGCGGGCAGGCGAATACGCCGGTGCCGTTGGTGAAGATGTACTCGTTGAGCGCGTCGGACGACATCTTGGAGATGACCGGGACGAAATGCGTCCGCGGGTTCCGGGTGAACGCGATGAAGAACAAGCCCGCGTCCAGATGTCCGAAGCCGTCCGAGCCGTCGGTGAAGTTGTAACCGCGGCGCAGCAATTCGATGCCATCGTTGTGGTCGGGATGCACCAGCCGGACGTGGGCATCCTGGTCGATCATCGGACCGCCCTTGGCGTTCTTCAGGTCGAAGTCCAACGGCGCGAACTCGTCGTCGTAACCCAGCGGTGCGCCGGTGCCCTTGGTGCGGCCGATCACCCGCTCCTGCTCCATCAGCGTGGTGCGATCCCACGCCTCGATCCGGTTACGGATGCGCCGGGTCACCAGATAGGTGCCACCGGTGTGCCAGTCCGGGCCGTCACCCTGGGCGACCCAGACGTTGCGGTTCAGCTTGTCGGTGTCCTCGGCCTTGAGATTGTTGGTACCGTCCTTGAACCCCAACATGTTTCGCGGGGTGGACTGGTCCCGCGTGGTGGACGAGGTGCGGCCGAACCCCAGCTGGGAATAGCGCACCGCCGCGGTGCCGAACGCGACCCTGGCCAGGTTGCGCACCGCGTGCACGGCCACCTGGGGGTCGTTGGCGCACGCCTGGATGCAGATGTCGCCGCCGCACTTGGCCGGGTCCAGGTTCTCGTTGGCGAATTTGGGCAGCGGGTTCAGATCGGCCGGTTTCTTGTCCGCGATGCCGAACCGGTCCTTGCCGTCCTTGACGAAGAACGTCGGGCCGAAGCCGATCGTCAGCGTCAGCTGCGACGGCGGAAGGCCAAGGGCCTCACCGGTATCGGCGGGCGGTGCGTACGGGTTCAGGCCCACGGCGCCGTCCTTGACGGCGTCCTCGCCCTTGGTCATCCGCTCGGCCATGGCGGTCCACTCCTGCAGCATCGCCACCACATCCTCGCGGTTGTCCGTGGTGACGTCGAAGGTGCAGAAGTGCATCCGGTCCTGGGCCTCGGTGATGATGCCGGCCTGCCGTTCGCCGCGGAAGGCCACCGCGCCGTGCGGTTCCCAGGTCCGCGTGCTGGTGGCCGATGCCCGACCGGCCAGCGCCCCCGCGCCGGCCGCGCCGACCACCGCGGCGGTCACGCCCGCGGCACCGAACAGTCGGCGCCGCGACAGCCCGGTCCGCTCGGCCGGTTCTTCGGCGGGGTTACTGGGGTGCGATGACACCTTGCACCTGGCTCACCTCTTTGGACAGCGCGTCGATGGCGCGGGACAGTTCCTGACGCTGCGGCTCGGTCACCGTGTCGTAGAGCACGAAGCCGTCACCCTTGCGGTACTTGCCCAGCAGCGCTTCGACATTGGCGAACTGCTGGTCGACCCGCTTGCCCAGGTCCGGGTTGCGCTCGTCGAGGATGGGCCGCACCGAGGCCACCGCGGTCTGGCTGCCCTGCACGTTGGCGTTGAAGTCCCACAGGTCGGTGTGGCTGAAGATGTCCTCCTCGCCGCTGATCTTGCTGGCGCCGACCTCGTCGAGCAGGCCCTGGGCGCCACCGGCGATCTGGGTCGAGTCGATGGTCCAGTCCGGCGCCTTCACCCCGGCGTCCAGTTCCTTCACATCGGCCATCAGTTGATCGGCCAGCGCGTCGGCGTCGGGCTGCAACCCGGTGACCCACAGCTGCTTCTCCAAGGCGTGGAAGCCCGTCCACTTCTGGCCCGGCTCCAGGTCGGCCTCGCGCAGGTCGATACGCGGGTCCAGGTCGTCGGGGAACGACTCGGCGACCGGCTCGATGCGCTCGTAATAGGTGCGGGCGATGGGGAACTGGGCCTTGGCCGCGTTGACGTCCTTCTTCTTGACGGCGTCGACGAAGAGCTGGGTGGCCGGGATCAGCGCGTCGGTCTGACTGTTGACGTAGCGTTTGTAGCTGTCGGCGGCTTCCTTGAACTTGCCCTCGGTGTCGACCTGGACGGTGTCACCGGAGACCTTGAAGTCACCCCGGATTCCGTCGCCGATCATGCCCGGCTTGCACGCCGTCTGATAGGTGCCCGGCTCGGCCAGTTGCACGATCAGCTTGCGCTGCAGGCCGGGGGAGATGTTCTCCACCTCGCCCATCACCCGCTCGCCCTCGCCGTAGACGTAGAACTCGGTGACCTTGGTGCCGTTGTTGGTGATGTTGAACGTGACCGGACCGGTCTTGCCCTCGGTGCCGGACAGTTCGCACTTGTCGTCGGAGGCTGTCACGGTGATCGTCGCGTCGCCGGCGGCGCCGGCCTTGGACGGATCGCTGGAGTTGGCGGTCTCCTTGGCGGTACAGCCCGCCACGAAGAGGCCCGTCAGACCGGCCAGCATCGCGGCGGTCAGAGCGGTGCGATTGTTCACGTGGGCGACCTTTCAGTGCTTTTCTGCGGTGGAGGACGGTTCCGGATCCGGGACCGCGTCGGACGAGGGGCCCTCGGGCTGGGGTGCGTCGGCACCCTTGGCCGGCGCACCGGTCGGCCGCAGGAACACGGCGAGCACGATGGCCAGATACACCAGCCAGGCACCGAACTGCAGCACGGTGGGGGTGGGCGTGACGTTGAAGACGCCCTGGATGACCTGGCCGTACCAGGACGACCAGTTGAACCAGGAGCTGATGTCGAAGGCCTTGCTGGCCAGGCCGGGCAACCAGCCGACCGTCTGCAGCGCACCGACCCCGTAGGACAGGATCCCCGCGGCGACCAGGATGAGGAACACGGCCGTGTACTTGAAGAAGCTGGCCAGGTTGATGCGGATCGCCCCGGCGTACATCGCGTAGGCGATCGCGATGGCGATCAGCACCCCGGCCACCAGGCCGACCAGCGGCCACAGTGTCTCGGCCTCGGCGAACCCCACCATGAACAGCGCGGTCTCGACACCTTCGCGGCCGACGGCCAGGAAGGCCAGGGCGGTGACCGCCAATCCGCCGGTTTCCAGGGCCCTGGCCATGTCGGTGCGCAATTCGCCGGAGATGGTCGCGGCCGCCGATTTCATCCAGAGCACCATCGTGGTGACGATGACGACGGCGACCAGGGAGGCCACCCCGGCGATGGCCTCGGCGCCCAGCCCGGACACCGTGTAGGCGCTGAACTGGATGGTGAGAAACACCCCGATGGTCATCGCGATGGCGCCGGCGACGCCGAGCCACACCCATTTGAGGGCGTCGCGGCGGCCGGACTTGACCAGGAACGCCACCAGAATCGAGACGACGATGCTGGTTTCCAGCCCTTCGCGCAGACCTATGAGTCCGCTGCCGAAAAGCTGTGAGGTCAGATTGGGAGCGGTGGCCAGCAGCGTGGCCGGATGTCCCGCCAGAGCCGTCATGGTGTTGTCCTCGCTACCCGTGCTTACCCAGCTTTGCCTTGCCAAAGATAGGTGTGGCGTACCTTATCAGGGGCCGCGGGCGCAAGGAGTCCGCCCGGGGCGAGCGCTGCGACAGGGGACCCGGCCGGGTGTGACTGAGCGGGATCACAGTCGACGCATGGGACGATGGCAGCAAGCAGAGCGGTTTGAGGAGTCCGGTGTCGCCAGTGCGTTGGCTGCGGGCTGTCGTGGTGATCGGCGCGACGGCCCTGTTGATGGCCTCGAGCTGTTCCTGGCAGACCGGCATCCCGATTCCCGACGGTGTCCCGCCGCCGGCCGGTGACCCGGTGCCATCCGTCGACACCCACGCCAAGGGCCGGCCTGCCGACGCGCTGCACGCCTGGGCCGCCGAACGCGCACCCGCACTGGGCATCCCGGTGACCGCCCTGGAGGCGTACGCCTATGCCGCACGGGTCGCGCAGGTGGAGAACCCCAAATGCAATCTGGCGTGGACCACACTGGCCGGGATCGGCATGGTCGAGAGTCATCACGGCACCTACCGCGGGGCCGTCGTCGCCCCCAACGGTGACGTGCGGCCACCGATCCGCGGCGTCCAGCTCGACGGCACCATGGGCAACATGAAGATCCCGGACACCGACGGGGGCAAGCTCGACGGCGATGCCACCATGGACCGCGCCATGGGCCCCATGCAGTTCATCCCCGAGACATGGCGGTTGTACGGGGTGGATGCCAACAACGACGGGGTGGTCAGCCCCGACAACATCGACGACGCCGCGCTGTCGGCGGCGGGATACCTGTGCTGGCGCGGAAAAGACCTGTCCAAGCCGCGTGGCTGGATGGACGCGTTGCGGGCCTACAACCTTTCCGACCAGTACGCCCGCACGGTGCGGGACTGGGCGACGGCGTACGCCGCCGGGCACCCACTCTGAAGACGCCGTCGGCGACCCCACCCTTTAGGCTCTTGGTCGAGCGCATGACCCGTCACGCCCGTCATAACAAGGAGGACCCGTGCCCATCATCGAACAGGTCGGAGCCCGCGAGATCCTCGATTCGCGCGGTAACCCCACCGTCGAGGTCGAGATTGCCCTGATCGATGGCACCATCTCCCGCGCCGCGGTGCCCTCGGGCGCGTCCACCGGCGAGCACGAGGCGGTCGAGCTGCGCGACGGCGGCGCCCGCTACGGCGGCAAGGGCGTCGAGAAGGCGGTCGAGGCCGTGCTCGACGAGATCGCCCCGGCCGTGATCGGGCTGAGCGCCGATGACCAGCGCCTGGTCGACCAGGCCCTGCTGGACCTGGACGGAACGCCGGACAAGTCGCGCCTCGGTGCCAACGCCATCCTGGGTGTCTCGCTGGCGGTCGCCAAGGGTGCCGCCGAGGCGGCCGGGCTGCCGCTGTTCCGCTACATCGGCGGCCCGAACGCGCATGTGCTGCCCGTCCCGATGATGAACATCATCAACGGCGGCGCGCACGCCGACACCGGGGTGGACGTGCAGGAATTCATGATCGCTCCGATCGGCGCGCCGTCGTTCAAGGAAGCACTGCGCTGGGGTGCCGAGGTGTACCACTCGCTGAAGTCCGTGCTCAAGAAGCAGGGCCTGTCCACCGGCCTGGGGGACGAGGGCGGTTTCGCTCCCGACCTGCCCGGCACCAGGGCCGCGCTGGACCTGATCGGTTCGGCGATCGAAGCCGCCGGCTTCAAGGTGGGCACCGATGTGGCGCTGGCGCTGGACGTGGCCGCGACCGAGTTCTATACCGACGGAACGGGTTACGCCTTCGAGAAGGAAACCCGCACGGCCGAGCAGATGGCCGAGTTCTACGCCGGCCTGCTCGAGGCCTACCCGCTGGTGTCCATCGAGGATCCGCTGTCCGAGGACGACTGGGACGGCTGGGTGGCGCTGACCGCCGCAATCGGCGACCGTGTCCAGCTGGTCGGTGACGACCTGTTCGTCACCAACCCCGAGCGCCTGGAAGAGGGCATCGAGAAGGGTGCGGGCAACGCGCTGCTGGTGAAGGTGAACCAGATCGGCACCCTGACCGAGACGCTGGACGCCGTCGCCCTGGCACACAACAGCGGCTACCGCACCATGATGAGCCACCGTTCCGGGGAGACCGAGGACACCACCATCGCCGATCTCGCGGTCGCGGTGGGCAGCGGCCAGATCAAGACTGGCGCCCCGGCCCGCAGCGAGCGGGTGGCCAAGTACAACCAGTTGCTGCGCATCGAGGAAACCCTCGGCGATGCCGCGCGGTACGCCGGTGACCTGGCGTTCCCGCGGTTCTCGCCGGTGAGCCAGTAACTTCGCTTCTATGCCCGACGCGAAACGGCCCGACCAGCGGCGGCGAGGCCCGGCCCCCCGGCCGGGCAAGCCGGGTGCCGCCCGGTCGCGTGCCGTTCCGCGTCGGATCGAGCCGCGTCCGGCCGAGCCGGGACAGGACGGCGCCGAGTCCGTCGAACCGGTCGCCGAGAGCGTCGCCGAGTCGATCCGCAAGGCGGCGGCCGAATCGCTGGACACCCAGTCCGAGCAGCGGTTCGGGTCGGCCGCCCGGCGGGCGGCGATCCTGGCCGTGGTGGTGTGCGTGCTGACGCTCACCATCGCCGGGCCGGTGCGCACCTACTTCGCGCAGCGCGCCGAGATGAATCAGCTCAAAGCCGCCGAGACCCAATTACGTTCGCAGATCGAAGATCTTGAGCAGCAGAAGGTGAAACTTGCCGATCCGGTGTTCATCGCCGCGCAGGCGCGGGAACGACTGGGTTTCGTCATGCCCGGCGACATCCCGTACCAGGTGCAGCTGCCACCGTCGGCGGCGCAACCCGTCGCGCCCGGGGTCGAGGGGGCGCCGGTGAAGTCCGACGATCCCTGGTACACCGCGTTGTGGCACACCATTGCCGATGCGCCACATGATCTTTCACCGGTGATGACACCCCCGCCGGGCGCACCGCCCGGCCCGGATGCCCCGCCGCCCGGACCCCCGCCCGCCGGTGGTTGAGTCGGCAGATCTGGACGCCGTGGCCCAGCAGCTCGGGCGCGAGCCGCGTGGCGTCCTGGAGATCGCCTATCGCTGCCCGAACGGGGAACCCGGCGTGGTCAAGACCGCGCCGCGGCTGCCCGACGGCACCCCGTTCCCCACGTTGTACTACCTCACCCATCCCGCCCTGACCGCGGCAGCCAGCCGGCTGGAATCCTCGGGGCTGATGCGGGAGATGACCGAACGGTTGGCCGCCGATCCCGAGCTGGCCGCCGGCTACCGGCGTGCGCACGAGTCGTACCTGGCCGAACGTGACGCCATCGAATCGCTGGGCACCACGTTCTCCGGCGGCGGGATGCCGGACCGAGTGAAATGCCTGCATGTGCTGATGGCCCACGCGTTGGCCAAAGGCCCCGGCGTGAACCCGTTCGGTGACGAGGCACTCGCACTGCTGGCCGTCGAACCCGCCATGGCCGGCATCCTGGACCCGAAGGTGTGGACGTGAGAGTCGGCGCTATCGACTGCGGTACCAACTCCATCCGGTTGCTGATCGCCGACGTCGTACCGGATGGGCTGCGCGATGTGCACCGGGAGATGCGCATCGTGCGCCTCGGTGAGGGCGTCGACGCGACCGGCGAGTTCGCCCCGGCCGCCCTGGCCCGCACCGAAGCCGCGCTGTCGGACTACACGGCGACCATGCGCGCCCACGGTGTCCAGCGGGTGCGGATGGTGGCCACCTCGGCCGCCCGCGATGCCGCCAACCGGGATGAGTTCTTCGCGATGACGGCCTGGCTGCTGGGCCAGGTGGTGCCGGGCACCGTGGCCGAGGTGATCACCGGCACCCAGGAGGCGGAGTTGTCGTTCCGTGGGGCGGTCGGCGAACTCGACCCGGCCGCAGGGCCTTTCGTCGTGGTCGACCTCGGTGGCGGATCCACCGAATTGGTGCTCGGCGAGTCCGGCGTGACCGCCAGCTACTCGGCGGATATCGGCTGCGTGCGCATCAAAGAGCGTTTCCTGCAGACGGATCCGCCCACCGCCGCCGAAATCGGGGAAGCGCGCGCCATGGTGCGCGAACGGCTGGACGAGGCGCTACGGGCGGTTCCGGTCAGCCAGGCCAGGACCTGGGTGGGGGTGGCCGGGACGTTCACCACGCTGGCGGCGCTCGCGCACGGCCTGCAGGAGTACGACCCGAAGCTGATCCACCTGTCCCGCACCGGTTTCGGTGATCTGCTAGCGATGTGTGACACCCTGATCCGGATGAGCGCGGCCGAACGTGCCGCGCTGGGGCCGATGCACGAGGGTCGGGCCGATGTCATCGGCGGCGGCGCGATCATCGTCGAGGAGTTGGCCACGGTCCTCGGTGAGCTGGCCGGCATCGACGAACTTGTCGTCAGTGAGCACGACATCCTGGACGGCATCGCGCTGTCCATCGCTTAGTTTGGTGGGGTGACTGCCAAGGAGGTTGCTGCGTGAGTACGCCCGGGTCATGGGATGGTGGAGGGCCCCCGCCGGTGATTCCGCGCCCGGCGCCCCCGCGGCGCGGCGCGAACATCGGCATCATCGTCGGTGCGGTGGCGGCCGTGGCCGCGGTCGGCGCCGGCGCGGCCTTCCTGCTGCTGCGGTCTTCGGGTGATTCCGGGACGCCGGCAGCGCCCGCCCAGCCCACTGCATCGTCGTCGGCGCCGTCGGGCACCAGCGAGCAGCCCGGCGATCCCACGTCCCGTTTGATGCGTGCGCTCCCGGCGGGTTATCCGGCCGGTGCGTGCACGCCGGTGGTGCGGCTGGCGGGTGCGATGGCGACCGTGGCCTGCACTGCCAACACCGATCAGGGTGGGCCGGTGTCGGCGACCTATTCGCTGCTGGTGGATTCGGCCGCGCTGCAGAAGGCCGTCAACGAATTCGTGAACACCTCGACCGTGGTGGACTGCCCCGGGCGGATCCAGTCCCCCGTTCTCTGCCCGACAGGCGTGTCGAAGACGTTCGGGGAAGTATGTCGGTGATGATGGGGGCAATGTTCGTGAGGCGAGGGGGCCGGGGATGGCTGGTGCTTCGGCTGATGGTTGGACTCTTCATTTCTACGATTTCCGCCAGCCGTTCGTATCGGTGGACGAAGTGGTTCCGGGTTTGGGTGATGTCGAGACCTGGGCGAGGCGAAACGGTGCGCGTGATGGCACTCCGTTCTTTGTTGATCCGTGGGGGCGTGCGGATGCGTTGGTGAACGCCTACTGGCGGGATCCGCTGGTGAGGGGACGAGCAACGGGGACTTTGCGTCGTTATGCCTTGTCGTTGAAGGTGTGGCTGGATTTTCTGCACGCGATGGGCGTTCGATGGGGTCAGGCGTCGCGATCGGAACTGGCTGCGTTCAAGGAGTGGCGGTTGTCGGCTGAGGAAAACCCTCAGCATGTGAGTGCCAATAGTTTCTGTGTCGATCGTGCCGCGATCCGCAGCTTTTACTTGTGGGCCGCCGAGCAGCACGGAATCGACAACCCGGTCCGAGCCCGTGTGATTGCCACATCGCGGGTGGTTGGGGGCAAAGTCGTGTTGGAGAGCACTCCCTCCGGGATACGCAGGGCCGACGTGAAGTGGCTTACCCCGCAGGCATTTCGGTTGTGGCGGAACCTGGGGTTGCGTGGTTTCACGGTGGAGGGCGTGCCGCGTCCGGATTGGCTCGGAGTGACTGAGGACCGCGATGTCGCGTTCGTTGAGGGGTTGTTCGGGACGGGTTTGCGAATCGGCGAGTGGGCCAGCATGTTAACCATCGAGGTGCCCAAGCCGGGGTCTGAGGGGCTTGTGCGTTCGCGCGTGGCGCCTTGTTGCGCGAAGGGTGGTAGCGGGCGACCGTTCTGGATGCGGCGCCGCGTCGCCCAACAAGTTCACTTCTATCTGCAGGAAGGCAGTCGCACTGCTGCGATCGCCCGCGCGCAAGGTGCTGGTCGGTATGAGCACATTGCGGATCATTGGATTGTTCAGCGCGTTCGGCGGGATGGGCAACTGGAGGTTGTTGATGCGACGGGATCGCGTCGTACGGTCCTCCTGGACGCACTCGGGCCGTCGACACGAATGAAGTTGTTCCGCAGGGGACCCGATGGCCTGGAGCCGATGTGGATGTGGCTGAATCACGACGGGATACCTCGCCCTAAACACTCCTGGTACAAGACATTCGACCGCGCGAACGCCAGGGTCGCGAAAGCGATTGTGCAAGTGGGAGGTACGCCGTTGTGGTGCCGTCCCCACATGCTGAGGCATTCCTTTGCGCTGCGGTGGTATTGCATTGCCACTTTCGTGGCGTGGCGCCGTACCGATATGTTGACGAAGCAGGAGCAGCGGGACTTCCGCAATCAGCTTGGTGATGTCTGGTTTCTCATGGCAACACTTCTTGGACATCGTAGTGCTGAGGTGACACGCAGCGTTTATCTTGAGCCGTTTCAGGCGTTGCAGGTTGAGGAGCTGATCGCGCTGATGGATGCTGACGATCGGCAATCCCTTGAGCGTCTCGTCGAAGCAGCTGGCGTCGGTGAGTCTCGTGTGTTGACGGTCGGAATATGACGGGTCGCCGCGCGGCGCAGCCGGATCCGGCGTGGCGACCGGTATTGCGGCGACGCGGGCTCATCGTGACGTTCGTCAGCGAGGATGGTGCTCAGTCGAAGGATTTCGACTTCGGTTCCCTGCCGGGCAACAGCGGAATCCGCCACGATTTCGCGATCGCGTTCGAGGATGCCACCGGTGTGCTGGGCGTATCCAAGCGATTGCGGGGGGCTGGGGCGCTGTGGCAGGCTGCCCGGCATGCCTGCTGCTGGCTCGCCGAAAACCGTCCAGGAATAGGGGGACTGGCAGATTTGTCAGCCTCGGATGCCCGGCTGCTCGCCCTATCGTGTCGGGTACCCAGCGGCCCTGGCCCCGCACCGAGCCTCAAGACGCTGCTGCGCTGCAGTCCTGTCGTCTCCGATGAGGCACGTCAGGCGTTCGCGCGCGTGCGTCACCAGAAGAACGCGAAGGCGCGACAACCGTACTCCGCCGACGAGATGCGCCGAATCAACGTGGTGGCACGGGGAATAGTTCGGCGGGCGCGCGCACGATTGCGGACTCATTGGGGGATGGTCGCTGACTATCGTGCGGGACAGTTCGATCATCAACCCCGTGCCCACCCCGGGCGCAGTCTGGCCGAAGTGCTTGATCACTGCGCCCGTGAGGGCGACTTCCCCCGCACTGCCTCAGGTGCAAGGGCTTTCGTGACGCGGCGCGCGGTGACCGCAGCTGGCGGATGCCGACTTCAATCGTTGCTGCACTTGAGCCCGGGAGAAGCATGGGCGTTCGCTGTTCTCCTATCCGGACTGACCGGCCTGAACCTGTCAACGCTCGAATCGCTGCCCGCCCCACACCGACAAGCCAGCAGCCCAGACGAGCCCGGCATCGTGTTCGTCAACGCCGACAAGCCCCGCCGTGGGAACCGGTCGGCCATGACGGTGCCAGTGACCGCGCTGCGCCCTGAACCAATGCCGCACGGTGGCGACAATCGGCGCGCCGCCGTGGCCAACACGTCGCTGACTACCGCTTACGGGGTCTTCATGCTGCTGCTGGAACTGACCGAACCGGCCCGCACGCTGACCGGGTGCCAGCACGCCTTCGTCTACTACAGTGCCCAGCCAGACAATGTCGAACAGAAACCCTTCGGATACGGCATCAGCAGAACTGCGTCCGGCGTCAGCGCTCGACGGCGTTGGATGGCACCGTGGCTCACCGGCGATCCCGGGCATGACGACTTGCTCCTCGGGATCAGTATGGATCGGCTGCGCAAAACCTACCTGGAGCAGGTCCGAAAGCCCACGGCCCACACGCCGGCCACGTTGGCTCGTTATCTGGGCCGAATGGAGTCGGTGAGGAACGAGGGGTTCCAGATCGTGGCCGAGGCGCTCGATGAGCAGGTAGCACAAGCGCTGGCCCGGCGCTCGATGACGGTGCATCCGGACAACCACGACAACGGATCCGCCCAGGACGCTGTGCTGGGCAATTGCGCCGATTTTGAGCACTCGCCGATCGACGGTAAACGGTGTCGCCAGTCGTTTATGGCATGCCTTGACTGCAGCAACGCCCGCGCCTTCCCGCGCCACTTGCCCGTTCAATTGGTCGTTGCTGACCGGCTCCGTGACTTGCGCAAGGAGATGCCCATCGGGCAGTGGATCACCGATCACGCGGGTCCCCTCGCGCAACTGGACGACATTTTCGCCGAGTACGAGCAGGCCCAGCTGACCGCCGCGCGAGCCGAGATCACCGACAGCGATCACCGCACAGTCAATCTCTTGCTGTCGGGAAACCTGGAAGCGTCATGACGCAAACAGTTGTAGCACTCGACCTGGTGGCCGGTGTCGACGTCGCCCCCGACACCGAGGTCTTGTTGAACCGCACCCTTCACGTCGATGGGAGCCGGTGCCGATTTGGCGACCCGGTGTGGGACCTGTCCGCGGCGATCGAGGACCGGCACAGTGCCGGACAAGCCGTGCACTGGGATGGGTTCCCGACGCCTTTTCGCCACGCCTGCAAGCTCTACCTGTTCGCCTTGCTCAACGTGGTTGACGATGCACCCCGGCTTGACGGCGCCCGGTCACTCTATCCGCATATCAAGACAATCTGGGGTGAGCTGGTGCCGTTGCGAAGGTTCACGATGTGGCTGGTGGAGATGGGGGTGACATCCTTCGGGCAGGTCAGCACCGAACACCTCAACGGCTATCTGCGCCATGTCACCGAAATGAGAGGTGTCAGCGCCGGATCCAAACGCTCGGCGCTACAGGCGATCAAGCGTCTGCACTTGTACCGGGAGGTCCTGCCTGCGCATTGCCGGCTTCCCGCGGGCGCGTTGTGGGGTGGTGCGAGTGCGCGAGGGCTTGCCAACTATGAGTCATCCTGGGGCAAGCCGAACACGACCCCTCGTATTCATCCCGACGTCATGGAACCGCTGCTCTCGGCGGCGTTGGTGGTTACCAATTCGGTCGCTGCCGATCTGCTTCCCGCAGCGCGCAACCTTCTCGCGATGCGTCACTTAGCCCATCAGATCGCACCCGACATCCGCCGTGCTCCTGCTCGTACGGTGTCGGTATTCGAGACCGCCAAGCAGCAACTCGATTGCGTGCTTGCCGCGCTTGACCGCAACGACGCCTCACTTCCGGGTGTCCGGACGGGCGAAACTACCAGTGTCGATCTGATGGGTTTGGCCGTGGGCGGATGGCTGAACCACGGCGAACTGAAACGTATGAAAGAAACTTCGGTCATGTTGACCGAGTATGGATTGCCGATCGAAGTTGACATGTTGCGCGTCAACACATTCAGCGCCATCGGCACGCGCCCCTGGCGTGAAGACCCCGTCGATGCGATGGAACTCGTTGAACTGCTTCGCCACGTCACAGCAGCCTGTTTCATCGTGATCGCCTACCTCTCGGGTGTTCGCACCGGCGAGGCGCTCAACCTGCGGCGCGGCTGCATAACCCGAGACTCGAAGCTGGCGTTGACATTCATGTCCGGCCACCAGTTGAAGGCCGATGACCGGCGCCGGGACCGATCCCCTGCCACGGTCCCGTGGGTCGTGACCGACGAAACCGCTCATGCCGTCAGCGTCCTTGGGCAGATCACAGTCAGCGACCTCCTCTTCCCAGCCTTCAATTTGTGCTCCCAGGAGCGATTCCTCTACGGCTCCACCCGTACCAGGACGCCAGGGTCCATTAACACCGACATCACACGATTCATTGAATGGTTCAACCGCGAGCTCTGTCCAGCAATCAGCCATCCGCTGATCGCTGCCGATCCGCAGGGCAAGATCCAAGTGCCGCGCCTGCGGCGCACACTGGCCTGGCACATCGTGCGGCGGCCTGGCGGAACGATCGCCGGCGCAACGCAATACGGCCACCTGCACACACAACTGATTCAAGGTTACGCCGGCGGAGCAGACTCGGGATTTCTCGACGAGATCACGTTCGAACAGTTTCTCCACCGCGCTGAGACCATCCACGACGATTCCCAAAGGCTCGAGCGCGGCGAGCACGTCTCCGGTCCGGCTGCCGATGAGTACCGGGCCCGCGTCACCAGAGCAAGGAAATTTGCGGGTTTGACAATCACCACCAAGAGTCAGATCAACACCGCACTATCAAACCCCGACTTGCAGATCCACCACGGCGCGGTCGTGACGTGCGTGTTCCGGCGCGCCACTGCGGCGTGTCTTGACCCTACTGACAGCTCCGCTGAACCCTCCTGGGGTCGGTGCCGTCTTGGCTGCGTCAATGCTGCCCGTACCGACCGCGACGCGGCCAACCTTCGCCAGCATGTCAACGCACTCCAACAAGACCTGGCTACCCCCGCACTCCCCGAACCGCTGCGGCAACGAATTCAGACTCGCCTGACCGAGCACCGAAAGGCACTCGCAGAACACGAATCCAGCCGACCGCCGACGCCACAACAGGGCGGAGAGAACGAATGACTCTCGTGCGCAAAGCCACCCGTAACGATGAGGAACGACTGCTGGTCCAGGCCGCCATGATCCGCCTCCGAGAAAACCAAGCCGAGCGCAGCAACGGAGCGCACACTATTGTGGCCTTGGCTGACGAATCCGGAATATCACGGCAGAGACTCTACGAACATCACAGCGACCTGCTGAACGAGTTCAAGGCATCGGTCGGGTGCGGACCCGTCGCTCCGAATGCCGAGGCACTGCAACGACAACTTGCACAGGCCCGTCATCACCACCAGGAATTGGCTGCCGAAAACGCTCAGCTGAGAAGCAAGATCAGAACGCTTTCCGCGGTGATCACCGAACTCACGCACGAAACCTACGGAACCAACGTCGTTGTTCCGATGCCACGAAAACACGCGGGGCGGAACCGCTGAAGGTAGGGGGACTGCCACTCGGCTTCACGCTGCTTCGGTCGACACGGCCATCACCGCCCTGCGCGCCGTGGTGGAACACCGCGGGGACCTGGTCAAGACGCGCACTCAAACCATTCAACCGGTTGCACGTCCTGCTGACCCACCTCACACCGTCAGGCGCTGCGCGTGGCCTGACTGCTGACCGCGCCGCCGACATCCTGCGCCAGATCCGGTCCCGCGAAGTCGCCCTCAAACGCTGCGCAGCCTGGCCGCTGACCTCGTCGCCGAGATCCGCGCACTCGACCGTCGCATCGCCAAAGCCGCCGGCGACATCGCAGCTGCCGTCGAAGCATCCGGAACCACCCTGACCGAGCTCACCGGAATCGGGGTCCTCAACGCCGCCAAAATCGTGGCCCGAGTCGGCACCGTTCACCCGCTTCCGCTCAGCCGACGCGTTCGCCACCTACACCGGCGCCGCGCCCATCGCAGCCTCCTCCGGCGATGTCACCCGCCATCGTCTTTCCCGCACCGGCGACCGCCAGCTAGGCTAACCGATGTCAGCCGACCGGCGCGTGCATAGTAAGGATGGCAATTCGGTCATAACGTCGGCATGAATTCGGCGAGTGCAAGGATCATGAACACCACCAACGCCAGTCCGATCAACCCACCGGCGGGAACCATGGCCACGCAGACCACCACCCAGACAACCAGCCTGGGCCACTCAAAAGGCTGGTTGCCCACCACACCACCGCGACGGGCCCGCAGCAGATGGTAGGACGCCCACACTGCTGCTGCGGCCGCGGCCACCGCGATGATCCGCAACCCGACCGGTGTCGCCGCAAGAGCAACGCCCGCCATCATCGCCGCGGCCGCTACACGCCGCCACATCACTGCTGGCAGCCCTGCCATACGGATGAACGGTTGACTCCGATCGGGTTCACCGCGGTACCGCGGTAACCGCCCGTCGATACCCAGCAGCGACCACAGCCACCGTGACCAGACCGTGCGTAGCCCAAGGTCTTCGGCGACGCGCCGCACGTCAGCGGCCGATTCAGCCAACATCTGCCGCGATCGGGCGCTACGCCAATAGGCGGCCTTGAACACGCGCCGGGGAATGCCGAACTGCCGGGCGAACGCGCGTGGTGGTGCGATCATTTCGCCGATCAACCACCGAAGGTAGACAGGGAATGCCAAGGCGTACAACATCCGCCGGCACCGTCCCGCCGCGGCAACGCGCTGCGCCAGATACTGGTTGGCGAACGAGATGTGCCGGGCTTCCTCCGCCAGGTGAATGGAGGTGATCTTGTTCAGCAGCGGGGGCACCGCAGTCGAGCCACGATGTTGCAGCGTCTGCTGGAAGTGCAGAGGCTGCTCCCCGCACAGAACTCCGATGAACAGAAAGATGTTGGCGTAGCCGCCAATAAAGCCCAGGATTGGCCCGAAGATCCGTGAGCCTCGCCGCATCCCGGGAACGTCGTCGCCCGAGCGGTTGACAAATTCCTGGAACATTTGGATGTGATGGCATTCATCGGTCAGCTCGTGCAGCAGATACCGAAACACCACAGAGCCGTTCGGCAAGGTCCCGGCGTAGTGAATCACGCCACGGATCAACATCATTTCGAACTGGAGGGTGACCTTGAGGATGTTCGCGGTGATCCAGCGACTCATCTCGATGCGCCGCTGAAGTGGTTGCTGCGCATACCAAGACGTCGTCGCGAGCGGAGCGACGGCGGGATCGAGCTGCCAGCGCGGATCGTTCGCATCCAACAGGTTCTCGGGTGCGTCCCAGTCGATGTCGATGAACGGATTGAATCCCCGCCGAGTACTCGCCCGGCAGAGCGCCGCCACCATGTCGACGTCCAGTTCTCCCAACGTGCCGGTGGTCGCGCGTGGAGCGGTCAATTGAGCGGGCGGGTCGGTGGTGATGTCCACGGTCATGGTGTGACCTCCGTCGGTATCGAAGGAAGCGGGCTGCCCACGTGGGTGCGGCCCGGCGTGGGCAGGACGGTCAAGCGGCGGCCATGGCGTCCTCTGCACTCCCGCGGTCAAATTCCTGCCCGCCAGAGTGACTTCAGCACGGCTTTAGCAACAATGTGAACTGCGCAACAGCAGCAGCATTCCAGTCAACGATTCGTCGCGCTGTTTAGATTTGTTGCTGCCTAGCAACTCATTTCATCAACCCTCCTCCTGACACCAGGCAAGGACAGTCGCGCATGCCGAGGTTTCAGCTACATCGCATTTACTGACAGTAAAACATGATTGCAAGCCGTTTTCTCTGCGAGAAATGGCATCGTGAGCCACACGGCGCGAGTGTGTTCACCGCCGCCCATGAGGCGTTCTGGGCCGCGGCGCGACGTGCTCACGGTGATGGCCCGGGGAACCCGTGAGCTGGTCGAGGTGCTGCTGTTGCACCGCCACCTGCCCGTGGTGGACGGGGTTGGCGGCGGCGACCGGCATCGGCGCAGTGCTAAGTAAGACTAAGCGGCGCCCCGAGATCGTGCCTCCACGGTCTCGGGAGGGGGGATCTCATCCTGGCAAGCGACATCGTACTTGCTCGTCATGAAATGCACCTTCCTACGAAAAGAAGTGTTCATCAAACGTGCATCAAACGTGCATCAAACGCGGGATGGTTCAGTGTCAGCTGGCCGCCGCGTCCCTTCCTGGGGTATTAATTCGATAGGGTCTTCGATAGGGTCAAGGTCAGATTGGTGACGTGAAGACGTGAGACGGGAATTGAGAGATGACGGGTCGACACCGGGCAATGAACGAGCATCGCGCCCGCACCCAGGGGTACGTGTGGCTGGGAGCAGGTGAAGCATCCCGGGTTTGATGCACACCTCGTTTCGTGTGACCGGTGTGCTTCCCGATCTGGTGGTGAGGGTAGTACG
>NZ_LQOL01000060.1 GCF_002101555.1 Mycolicibacterium canariasense | reverse complement strand
GGGCGGGAGCGTCGGCGGCGGCTGGAGCCCCACCTCATTCGGAGGCTCGGGCGGCTCCGGGGGTTCGTTCGGCGGTGGCGGCGGGCGCTTCTAGACGGTCGGCGCCACCAACGCGACGTGCGGCGCGGGCACCGTGGCGCCGTCGCGCCGTCGGAAGCCGATCCCCACCGCCTCACCGGTGTCGGCTTCCACGAACCGGTAGGCGCTGCTGTCCGGCCGGGCCAGGTGGGTGTGGCCCCACTGGCCGATGGCCGCCAACACCGGCACCAGATCGTGGCCGGCCTCGGTGAGCACATACCGACTGCGGGTGCGGTCGCCGGGCTCCTGGTAGTCGACGACCTCCAGGATCCCCGCGGCGACCAGCTCCGAGAGCCGGGCACTGAGCACGTCCGAGGCCACGCCGAGCCGCTGCTTGAACTCCGAGAACCGGGTGCGGCCCAGCAGTGCCTCCCGGATGATCAGCACCGCCCACCGCTGCCCCAGGACGGACATGGTGCGGGCGATGGGGCAGGGATCGTCGAGCAATGAAGCGGTGCGCATGCTCACATCCTACCTAGGTTGGAAATACAAACTCAGCACTGCTACGTTGACCGGAGCAGAACCGACAAGGAGATGACCATGACAGGAACTCAGGTGGCCGGTGCGACGGCACTGGTAACGGGTGGACAGCAAGGCCTGGGCAAGGCGATCGTCGCCGCGTTGCTCGAGGCGGGAGCGGCCAAGGTGTATTCGACCAGCCGCCGGCCCGGCACTCCGGCCGACCCGCGGGTGGTTGTGATCGAGGCCGACGTCACCGACGATGCATCGGTGGCCGAGCTGGCCAAGGTGGCCGGCGATGCCACCATCGTCGTCAACAACGCCGGAGTCGTCGGCGGTCAGTCGCTGCTCACCGACGACCTCGACGACGTCCGCGCCGTGCTGGACACCAATCTCTACGGAGCACTGCGGGTCACTCGGGCGTTCGCTCCCCAGCTGGCCGGCCGCGGCGGCACCATCGTCAACATCGCCTCCGTGCTGTCCTGGTTGCCCGGATTCGGGTCCTATGGCGTCTCGAAGGCCGCCCTGTGGTCGGCAACCAACTCGCTGCGACTCGATCTGGAACAGCAGGGCACCACCGTCATCGGCGCCTACCTCGGCTACACCGACACCGACATGACCTCCGATCTGGACGTACCCAAGAACCATCCGGCCGATGTTGCCCGCCAGATCGTGGACGGGATCATCGCCGGCACACCGGAAGTCCTGGCCGACGACCTCACCCGGCAGGTGCACGCCCCGCTGCACCCGGTGGCCTAGGCGGATCCGGACGTGGCTACCTACAAGGCATTTCAGGTCACCGGACTGCGTCAGTTCGCCCTCGTCGAACGCGACGTCGTGGCGCCGGCGCCCGGCGAGGTCCGGGTCCGGGTGCACAGCTGCGGCGTCTGCCACAGCGACGTGCTGGCCGTCGAGGGACAGCGGCCCGATCCGCAGCAGCCGGTGGTGCCGGGCCATGAAATCGTCGGTGTCGTGGACGCCGTGGGTGATGGCGTGCATGCCTGGGCACCCGGCGACCGGGTCGGGATCGGCTTCCTCGGCGGACAGTGCAACGAATGCGAGTTCTGTCGCCGTGGCGACTTCGTCAACTGCGTCGACCAGCCCACCCCCGGCACCAGTACCGACGGCGGTTACGCAGAGGTGGTCTACGCACGGGCGACCGGGCTGGTGCGGGTGCCCGACGGGCTGGCATCCAGCGTCGCCGCGCCCCTGCTGTGCGCGGGTATCACCACGTTCAACGCGCTACGCAACGCGCCGGCCGCTCCGGGCGCCCTGGTGGGCATCCAAGGGCTCGGCGGACTCGG
The DNA here is from genome assembly GCF_002101555.1 of Mycolicibacterium canariasense. Taxonomy (GTDB): domain Bacteria; phylum Actinomycetota; class Actinomycetes; order Mycobacteriales; family Mycobacteriaceae; genus Mycobacterium; species Mycobacterium canariasense. Next base: position 120,102 of record NZ_LQOL01000060.1, on the reverse strand, counting down.
GCATCTCGGCGTGCAGTATGCCAAGGCGCTGGGCTTTCGGGTCGCAGCGATCGCGCGCGGACCCGAAAAGAGCGACTTGGCAAAGCAATTGGGGGCCGACTTCTATATCGACAGCGCCGCCGAGGATCCGGGCGCGGCCTTGACTGCGCTGGGCGGGGCGGCGGCCGTCGTGGCCACCGCCGCCAGCGGGGCGTCGATGGGCCCGCTGGTGGCCGGCCTGCGCCCGCGCGGGCAATTGGTGGTGGTCGGCGCCGCCTTCGATCCGATCGCCCTGAACACCACCGATCTCATCTTCGGCGGCCGCAGTGTCGTCGGCAGCCTCACCGGTTCCTCGATCGAGAACGAGGACAACCTGGCCTTCAGTCTCGCCAACGAGATCGCCCCGATGATCGAGGTCATGCCGTTCGAGGACGCGCCGCAGGCGTACGAACGGATGATGTCGGGCAAGGCCAGATTCCGGGTGGTCCTGGAGATCGCGGGTGAGCGGTCATGAGCGCGGTCGAACATGTCAACCGCCGCCTGCTGGTCGCACTACCCGACGACTTCGAACAGGCGCGCCGCCGCTACGAGGCATTGGTGCCGGCGGTCGACATGGCTGCCTTCGCCGGGGCCGGCAACTGGGATGCCGTGCTGGCTGAGGCCAAAGCCCAAGCCCCGCATGGTTTCCTGATCTATCACCGGGCCGACGTTCCCCCGGCGATGGTCGGCTCCGGATCGAACTGGCCGGCCACCGAATACCTGATGGGTAATCACACCATCGCCGAGCGGATGTACCGCCACGACCCGGCCGTGATGCTGCACGCGCCGCTGCGCACCCTGCTCTACGACGGTGGGCAGGGTCCCGTGCTGGCCGTCGACCAGCCCAGCCTGCTGTTCGGCAGCTACGGGAATCCGGCGATCACGGCGGTGGGTGTCGAGTTGGACGGTCTGCTGGCCGCGCTCATCGACCTGCTCGGCGGGGAGGTTCCTGCAGAACTGCGGTAGCGCCCACCGGTTCAGGTGGTGAACAACGACAGATGCACGTAAACCTCATCGGGCGACCGCTCATCGACGATGACTTCACGGGTGACAGTCCCGTGGTCGGTGGTGGTGATCTGGTCCTGACCGTACAGCGGAGCGGGCGCGGAGTTCAGTGGTGGCCCGGCGACGACTTGCATCGATTTCGGGATGTCGGATTTACGCGGCGCCCACGGGAACTGGGCCAGGAACTCGATCAGCTGCGCGCCGGTCATGCGTAATGCCAAGCGGTAGCGAGTGTCCCGACCTGAATCGGTGTCCACGCCGAGCACCTCGACACCCGGCGGCAGTGTCACCTGACCGAACTTCGCGGCCGTTTCCGCGGACACCGACATGGTCTGCTCTCCTCCGTCACGAGCCGTCTCGGGTGATGCGCATGCGGACAGCACAGCCAGCAGCAAGAGCGCAAGGACCAGCTTCACCGCGGCGCGCCGTCGGCGAGCGCCTGATACCCCGTGCCGGTATCCCGAATCCGGTTGGCGATTCCGGTCATATCGCTGTTCGACCGGTGCACGATCTCGGCGATGTCGGCGACGCCTTTGGACACCACGGTCATCATGGTTCGCTCGCCCGCCGCGTTCGGCGGCACGGTGGCCGCGGCGCTGAGCACCCACTGCTTGACCGCGTCGAGGTCACGCCGACCCGACGCCACCACGTCGGCCGATCGGTCGACCTCGGCGCCGAGGCGGCGATCCAGTTCGGCGATCCGGCCGATGGTTCCAGCCAGCCGGTGGTTGCGGTCGGTGTAGGCCTCGGCGGCCGAGCCGGTCCACTGCTCCCCCGGCGCGGTGCCGAGCACCGTCTCGCGGAACCGCTCGAGCCGGCCGCCCATGTCGAATTGGGACCCATCGACCGGAGTCCCGGCACCGAGCGTCGCGCGGGCGTTGTCCCACGTGGCGAGAAATGCCGTCAAAACGCTGATCACCGCCCCTTCGGTCCCGTGACTCGAATCCTATGCGAGCCCGCGGCACCTCAGGAGCGGCAATTTCGCAGTGGTCAGGCGCCGCCGGACGCCCAGCCACAAGTGAGCAGACGCAAAGGGCCGCAATTCTGGGTGGAATTGCGGCCCTTTGCGTCTGCTCGCGGGAAAAGTCAGGCGCCCTTGAGCCGGACCGCCAGGTAGTTCGACACCTCGGAGATGGCCACCCGCTCCTGGGTCATCGCGTCCCGCTCGCGGATGGTGACCGCGTGATCCTCCAGCGAGTCGAAGTCCACGGTGATGCAGAACGGCGTGCCGATCTCGTCCTGACGCCGGTAACGGCGGCCGATCGCGCCGGCGTCATCGAACTCGATGTTCCACGACGCGCGCAGTTCGGCGGCCAGGTCACGAGCCTTCGGCGACAGATCGGCGTTGCGCGACAACGGAAGTACGGCCGCTTTGACCGGGGCCAGCCGCGGGTCCAGCCGCAGCACGGTGCGCTTGTCCACGCCGCCCTTGGCATTGGGCGCCTCGTCCTCGTGGTAGGCATCCACCAGGAAGGCCATCAGCGAGCGGGTCAGCCCGGCTGCGGGTTCGATCACGTACGGCACATAGCGGATGTCGGTGCCCTGGTCGTAGAACGACAGGTCGACGCCGGAATGCTCTGCGTGGGTGGACAAGTCGTAATTCGTGCGGTTGGCGATGCCTTCCAGCTCACCCCACGGGTTACCGGCGAAACCGAACTTGTACTCGATATCGGTGGTGCCCGCGCTGTAGTGCGACAGCTTCTCCAGCGGGTGTTCGTAGAGGCGTAGGTTCTCGGGGTTGATGCCGAGGTCGATGTACCACTGCAGCCGGGTGTCGATCCAGTACTTGTGCCACTCGGGCGCCGTGGAGGGCTCGACGAAGAACTCCATCTCCATCTGCTCGAACTCGCGGGTGCGGAAGATGAAGTTGCCGGGGGTGATCTCGTTGCGGAAGCTCTTGCCGATCTGGCCGATACCGAACGGCGGCTTCTTGCGCGCGGTGGTCACCACGTTGGCGAAGTTGACGAAGATACCCTGCGCGGTCTCGGGCCGCAGATAGTGCAGACCCTCCTCGGACTCGATCGGGCCGAGATAGGTCTTGAGCATCATGTTGAAGTCGCGCGGCTCGGTCCACTGCCCCTTGGTGCCACAGTCCGGGCAGACGATCTCGGACATCGGCACGTCATCCGGCTCGCCACCCTTCTTGAGTGCGTAGGCCTCCTGCATGTGGTCCTGCCGGTGCCGCTTGTGGCAGTTCAGGCATTCCACCAGCGGGTCGTTGAAGACGGCCACGTGGCCCGAGGCCACCCACACCTGGCGGGGCAGGATGATCGCACTGTCGAGGCCGACGACGTCGTCGCGACCGGTGACCACCGACCGCCACCACTGCCGCTTGATGTTCTCCTTGAGTTCGACACCCAGTGGTCCGTAGTCCCACGCCGACTTGGTGCCGCCGTAGATCTCACCCGATTGGTAGACCAGGCCACGGCGTTTCGCCAGGTTCGCAACGGTGTCGATGATTGAAGCCACGGGTTGACAGCGTAGCGATCGGCCCGTCCGAAACCGAAAACGGGACCAGCGGCGAGCACCCTTGACATGCACGGACACGCATGTAATCTAAGTCCATAATGAAAATCGTTTCCACTACTGCCGATGAGCACGATCACGTCAGCGCACCGTCGGTCGAGCTGCCCGCCCGCGACATCCTGGACACCGCGGGTGACCTGCTGCGCGCGCTGGCCGCGCCGGTGCGCATCGCGCTGGTGCTGCAGCTACGCGAGTCCGCGCGCTGTGTGCACGAACTCGTCGATGCGCTGCAGGTCCCCCAGCCCCTGGTCAGCCAACACCTGCGCATCCTCAAGGCCGCCGGGGTGGTCTCCGGTGAACGCAGCGGCCGGGAGGTGATGTACCGCCTGGTCGACGAGCACCTGGCGGAGATCGTGCTGGCCGCGGTGACCCACGCCGGGGAGGACGTCGCATGAGTACACCTGTGCGGGCCACCCGGCAGCGCGCCGCCATCTCCGCGCTGCTGGAGAACATCGCGGACTTCCGCTCGGCCCAGGAACTGCACGACGAACTCCGGCAGCGCGGCGAGAACATCGGACTCACCACGGTGTACCGGACGCTGCAGTCGATGGCGACGTCGGGACTCGTCGACACCCTGCGCACCGACACCGGCGAATCCGTCTACCGGCGCTGCTCCGAACATCACCATCACCACCTGGTGTGCCGGGCCTGCGGGTCGACCGTCGAGGTCGAGGGTGGCGCGGCCGAGGCCTGGGCCGAAAACGTCGCCGCCGAACACGGTTTCAGCGATGTCAGCCACACCATCGAGATCTTCGGGGTGTGCGGCTCCTGCGCCGTCAACTGACGCGCGCGAACTCCAGCACGGGATCCAGCGTCAGCGGCGCCAGTTCGATATCCCCCGGCGCGTGCGGGTCCACCCACGCCATCTCGGCGATCTCGGCGGCCGGCCGCGGCGGGCCGTCGAGGCGCACCCGGAACAGGTCCGCGGCCACCCGGTGCCCTGGTTCGTTGGCCGCCGCCGCGTCGTGATGGCCCAACGGTGTGACCGACGCCTCGACGATGCCGACACCGAGTTCTTCCCGGATCTCCCGGTGCAGGGCCTGTACCGGCGTCTCGCCGGCCTCCAGCTTCCCGCCGGGTTGCATGAACGCTGTCGTCCCGCGCTTGCGCACCACCAGCACATGGTTGCGGTCGTCGAGCACGACGGCGGCAACGATGCGAATGACCGGGCTGGTCACGACAACAGCGCCCGTCGCACATCGGCCCCGGTGGACAACACCATCAGCAGCAGCGTGCCCAGCGCCTCGTCGGTCAGCCCGGCCGCGGGAAAGTTGTAGCGCAGCAGCACATCTGCATGCTTGCGCGAGTTACCGCCGGACGGGGCACCCTTCTCGGTCAGCGACACGGTGCCCAGCAGCGTGTTGTGCGCGTGGTCGCCGACCTTGGCCCGCAGTTTCGCGTCCAACGGCAGATCCCAGGCCAGCATCTGCGTCAACGCCACCATGTCCAACCCCTCGGCGATGGTCACCACCCGCAGCGACGAGAAGGTGCCGTCATGCTGCACGGTGAGCGAGCCGTCGTCCTCGTGGGTGGTGGGCAGGATCGCCTCGGCGACGGCGGCCAACCGTTGCTCCAACGACATGGTCAGGCTCTGCCGAAGCGCCGGTTGCGGTTGACGTACTCCTCGCACGCCGCCCACAGGTCACGCCGGTCGTAGTCGGGCCACAGCTTGTCCTGGAAGACGTACTCGGCATACGCGGCCTGCCACAGCATGAAGTTGCTGGCGCGCTGCTCCCCCGAGGTCCGGATGAACAGGTCGACATCGGGGATGTCCGGGCGGTGCAGGTGCTTGGCGAAGGCGGCCTCGGAGATGCGGGACGGGTTCAGCTTGCCCTCGGCGGCCTCTTCGGCCAATGCGCGCGCCGCCTCCACGATCTCGGTGCGACCGCCGTAGTTCACGCAGTAGTTGACGGTGATGACGTCGTTGCCGACCGTCATCTCCTCGGCGATGTCGAACTCCTTGATGACGCTGCGCCACATCCGCGGCCGGGAGCCCACCCAGCGCATGTTGACGCCCATCGCATCCAGGTTCTCCCGGCGGCGGCGCACCACCTCCCGGTTGAAACCCATCAGGAAGCGCACCTCCTCGGTGCTGCGTTTCCAGTTCTCGGTGGAGAAGGCGTACACCGACAGGTGCTTGATGCCGAGCTCGATGGCACCACAGGTGATGTCGATGAGCACCGCCTCGCCCATCTTGTGGCCCTCGGTCCGGCCCAGGCCGCGCTGGGTGGCCCAGCGGCCGTTGCCGTCCATCACCACCGCGACGTGGTTGGGCACCTGGTCGGCGGGGATCCGCGGCGCGGCCGCCTTGGACGGATGCTGGGGCGGGCGGGAGAACCGGCCGTTGGTGCGGGCCGGCAGCTCGGGGAACACCACCGGCCAGGTCGACGTGTCCGGGAAGACCGGATAGTCGTCAGGCGCCGGGGGCAGTTGCGGGTAGGTGATCTTGCCCCGTTTGGTTGCCATGCGCCATATCCTGCCCGAACACCCTTGCTCGGCGTTCGAGGCCCACGGTATCGACCCGGAAACGGGCTATCTGCTCGTCGCGCACCCGCTCATCACCCCTTTCGACCAAGGGCAATGTCCGAAGTTGACGTTCCAGGTGCCACTGCAGATGGGCCGCGACCAGCCCGCTGGCCTGGCTGCGGTGCGACGAGGTGGATGTCTCGGCGAACTCCCAGTCCCCGTCGTGCAGGGCGACCATCAGATCCAGCACGGCCTGCGCCGGTGTCGCCGAACCCGACGGCCGGCAGTGCACGCAGACGCTGCCGCCCGCGGCGATGTGGAAGGCCCGGTGCGGTCCCGGCGCGGCACACCGGGCGCATTCGGACAGCGCCGGGGCCCAGCCCGCGATCCCCATGGCCCGCAGCAGGTAGGAGTCCAGCACCAGCTCCCGCGGCCGCCGGCCGGCCGCGACCGCCCGCAGCGCCGCCACCGTCAGGCTGTGCAGCTCCGGCACCGGGGCGTGTTCCTCGCCGGCCAGCCGTTCGGCGGTCTCCAGCATGGCGCACGCGCACGTGTAGCGGCCGTAGTCGTTGACGATGTCGGCGGCGAACGCGTCGATGGACTGCACCTGGGTGACGATGTCCAGGTTGCGGCCGGGATGCAGTTGAACGTCGATGTGCGCGAACGGTTCCAGCCGGGCCCCGAACTTGCTGCGGGTGCGCCGCACCCCCTTGGCGACGGCACGGACCACGCCGTGCTCGCGGGTGAGCAGCGTCACGATCCGGTCGGCCTCGCCGAGCTTGTGCTGGCGCAGCACCACCGCTCGATCCCGGTACAACCGCATCGGGCCAGTCTCGCATCGCATGCCGACACCGGCCGCCCCGCAACGCCGGATATCCTCAAATTCAGCATGGTTCCCAACGCAGAAACGCCCACCCGCACGGCACCCGCTCCCAAGCTGCCCGGTTCCCTTCCCACCCTCACCCAGCAGCTCTACCGCCTCGCCAGCGGCGCCACCACATCACAAGAGCTGGTCCGCCAGTCCCTCGACGCGATCGCGGACAGCCAGCCCACGCTCAACGCGTTCCGGGTGGTGCTGACCGACAGTGCGATCGCCGACGCCGCCGAAGCCGACCGCAAACGCGCTGCGGGCCAACAACTTCCGCTTCTGGGCATACCCATTGCCGTCAAGGACGACGTCGACGTCGCCGGTGTCCCCACCCGCTTCGGCACCCGCGGTGAGATTCCGGCGGCCAGCGCCGACTCGGAGGTGGTGCGGCGGCTGCGCGCGGCCGGCGCGGTGATCGTCGGCAAGACCAACACCTGCGAGCTCGGCCAGTGGCCGTTCACCAGCGGCCCCGGATTCGGGCACACCCGCAATCCCTGGTCACGCGAGCACAGTCCGGGCGGTTCCTCCGGAGGCAGTGCCGCCGCGGTCGCGGCCGGCCTGGTGCCGGCCGCCATCGGCTCCGACGGCGCGGGCAGCGTGCGCATCCCGGCCGCGTGGACCCACCTGGTCGGCATCAAACCGCAACGCGGCCGCATCTCCACCTGGCCGCTACCCGAGGCGTTCAACGGCATCACCGTCAACGGGGTGCTGGCGCGCACCGTCACCGACGCCGCGCTCGTGCTCGACGCCGCCTCCGGCAACGTCGACGGCGACCTGCACAAACCCGACCCGATCCGGGCGTCGGACTGGGTCGGCCGGGCCCCGGGGGCACTGCGCATCGCGGTCTCGACGAAGTTCCCGTTCACCGTGTTCCGGGCCCAACTGCACCCGGAGATCGAGGCCGCACTGCGCGACACGGCCGCCCACCTGGAACAGCTCGGGCACACCATCGCCGAGGCCGACCCGGACTACGGGCTGAAGATGTCGTGGAATTTCCTGTCCCGGTCCACGTCCGGGCTGCTGGGGTGGGCCGACCGGCTGGGCTACGGCATCCAGTGGGATAAGCGCACCGTGAGCAATATGCGCACCGGCCGGTTGCTGTCCGAACACGTGCTGCGCAAAGCCAGGGCCGCCGAGGCCGAGGCCCAACGACGAGTGGGCTGGATCTTCAACATCGCCGACGTGGTGCTGGCCCCCACCACCGCACTGCCGCCGCCACGCCTCCACGACTACGACAACCGCGGCAGCCTGGCCACCGACCGGGCCATGATCCGTGCCTGCCCGGTGACCTGGCCGTGGAATCTGCTGGGCTGGCCGTCGATCAACGTGCCCGCCGGATTCACCTCCGACGGCCTGCCGATCGGGGTGCAGCTGATGGGTCCGGAGGGCAGTGAACCGATGCTGATCTCACTGGCGGCCGAGCTGGAAGCCATCAGCGGCTGGATGACCAAGCAACCCGAACCGTGGTGGCTGCCCGCCGCGCTGCAGTAATCTCTTCAGACCATGTTCGCGATCCGCCGTGCCGTCCCCGTCCTCGCCGTCGCCGCCGGCGCGGTCGTCGCGGCGCCGGCCGCCCATGCGGACAACATCCGACTGAACAACAGCGTGATCGCCAACGTCTACACCATCCAGCATCAGGCCGGCTGCACCAACGACGTGACCAAGAACCTGCAACTGCAACTGGCCGCCGAATGGCATGCCAATGACGTACTGAACAACCGCGCGCTGGACGGGGACCTGGGATCGGACGGCTCCACCCCGCAATCGCGGGCCAACGCGGCCGGCTACAAGGGCACGGTGTCGCAGACCGTCGCGATCAACCCGGCGCTGGCCATCAACGGCGTCGAGATCATGAACCAGTGGTACTACCGCCCGGATTACATGGCGATCATGAGCAACTGCGCCAACACCCAGATGGGCGTGTGGTCACTGAACAGCCTGGATCGCAGCGTCGTCGTCGCGGTCTACGGCATACCGGGCTGACGGAAGCGCCCACAACCGCTAGAAGCCCAGCCGCCCAAGCTGTTTCGGGTCCCGCTGCCAGTTCTTGGCGATCTTGACCCGCAGGTCCAGATACACCTTGGTGCCCAGCAGCTTCTCGATCTGGGTGCGCGCCGCGGTCCCGACCTCACGCAGCCGGGCGCCGCCCTTGCCGATCACGATGCCCTTCTGGCTGTCGCGTTCGACATAGAGCACGGCGTGCACGTCGATCAGGTCGTCGCGGTCCTCGCGCTGGTTCACTTCCTCGATCACCACGGCCAGCGAGTGCGGAAGTTCGTCGCGCACACCCTCCAGCGCGGCCTCACGGATCAGCTCGGCCATCAGGACTTCTTCGGGCTCGTCGGTGAGTTCACCGTCGGGGTAGTACGCCGGGCCGGGTGGCAGCTTCGACACGAGCACGTCGGTGAGCACATCGAGTTGCTCACCCGCGGTGGCCGACACCGGCACGATCTCGACGTCCGGACCGTGGCCCGATTGCTCGTCGCGTCCACCGACCAGTTCGCTGACCGCCAGCAACTGCTCGGCCACCCGGTCCTTGGGTACCTTGTCGATCTTGGTGACGATGACGATCAGCGTGGTCTTGGGGGCGACGGCGCGGATCTGCTGGTAGATCCAGCGGTCACCGGGGCCGATCCTCTCGTCGGCCGGTATGCACAGGCCGATCACGTCGACCTCGGAGTAGGTGTCCTTGACCAGGTCGTTGAGCCGCTGCCCGAGCAGCGTGCGCGGGCGGTGCAACCCGGGTGTGTCGACCAGGATGATCTGGAAGTTCTCCCGGTGCACGATGCCGCGGATGGTGTGCCGAGTGGTCTGCGGCCGATTGGAGGTGATGGCCACCTTCTGGCCCACCAGCGCGTTGGTCAGTGTCGACTTGCCGGTGTTGGGCCGGCCCACGAAACAGACGAAACCGGACCGGAATTCGGCCGTCATGCGGGGTTACCCGCGCGGTCGGTGACGATGACGGTCGCCTCCGGCGACAACTCACGGACCGCGGCGATGCCGGCGTCCTCGGCCGAACCACCCAGCAGCACGGCGGCTTCCAGCCCGGCGGCTCCGCTGGACACCGCCGCGGCCACCGCGGCCTGCAGCGCGGTCAGCGTCAGGGCCGCCAGGGTGACCGGGGCTCCGGCGTAGGTGCGGCCGTCCTGATCGCGCACCGCGGCCCCTTGACCGGCCTCGGCCCGGCCCATCGCACCGCGGGCCAGCACCACCAGCTTGGTGTCCTCCTCGGACAGACTCATTCGGCTTCCCCTTCTTCCGTCTTGGCCGGGCTGATCAGCACCGTGCCGATCCGCACCCGACCGCGGTGATCCGGTCCGCCCTCGGCACGCAACCGCAAGCCGTCCCACGTGACCTCGGCGCCGGGCAGCGGCACCCGCCCCAGTTCGTGGGCGAGCAGGCCGCCGACGGTGTCGACCTCCAGGTCCTCGCCGATCTCCAGATCCTCGTACAGCTCACCGAGATCTTCGATCGGCAACCGCGCCGACACCCGGAACTGCCCGTCGCCCAATTCTTCCCAGGGCGCCACCTCGCCGGCATCGTATTCGTCGTTGATCTCGCCGACGATCTCTTCCAGGACGTCCTCGATGGTGACCAGTCCGGCGATGGCGCCGTACTCGTCGACCAACAGCGCCATGTGGTTACGGTCGCGCTGCATCTCGCGCAGCAGGGCGTCCAACGGTTTGGAATCGGGCACGAACACCGCGGGCCGCATCAGTTCACCCACCCGGGAGTCGAACCGCCCACCCGCCGAATACGAGTGCTGCACCAGATCTTTCAGATAGACCACGCCCACCACGTCGTCGACGTTCTCACCGATCACCGGCAGCCGGGAGTGCCCGCTGCGCACCGCGAGCGAGGTGGCCTGGGTGGCGGTCTTGTCGCCTTCGATCCACACCATCTCGGTGCGGGGCACCATCACCTCACGGGCCGGGGTGTCGCCGAGTTCGAACACGGACTGGATCATCTTGCGCTCGTCGTCGGCCACCACGCCGCGCTGCTGCGCCAGGTCGACGACCTCACGCAGCTCGATCTCGGAGGCGAACGGGCCGTTGCGGAAGCCGCGGCCCGGCGTGAGCGCGTTACCGATCAGCACCAGAAGCCGGCTGATCGGCGTGAGCAGCACCGAAATCGCCTGCAGCGGAAGCGCAGCGGCCAACGCGATGCTGTAGGCGTTCTGCCGCCCGACGGTGCGCGGTCCGACTCCGATGGCCACGAAGCTGACCACCACCATGATCGCGGCGGCGGCCACCAGCCCCCACCCGACTCCGAGATAGCCATCCAGATAGGAGACCAGCAGGACCGTCGCGCTCACCTCGCAGGCGATGCGCAACAGCACCACCAGGTTGATATAGCGGGGCCGGTCGGCCATGACCTGGGCCAGCCGCGTCGCGCCCGGCCGCTCCTCGCGCACCATCTCGTCGACCCTGGCGATGGACGCCGTGCCGATGGCGGCATCCACGGCGGCGAACAACCCGCCCAGCCCGACCAGGAAGATCGCGCCCAGCAGCGCGGCCAACCCCGTCACGGTGCGTCGAAGTATCGCGACTTGTCGAGCAGCCGTCGATCCTTCTCGGTCTGCCGATCCTGGCGATAGGTCTGCACCTGATCGGCCACCCACTCCTCGAGCAGGCGCCGCTGCAGGGCGAACATCTCTTTTTCCTCGTCAGGTTCGGCGTGGTCGTAGCCGAGCAGGTGCAGCACACCGTGCACCGTCAACAACGCCAGCTCCTGACCGAGCGAATGCCCGGCTTGTTCGGCCTGTTTGGCGGCGAACTCCGGGCACAGCACGATATCGCCCAACATGGACGGACCGGGTTCGGCGGCATCGGGCCGCCCGCCCGGCTCCAATTCGTCCATCGGGAAGCTCATCACGTCGGTGGGCCCGGGCAGGTCCATCCAACGCATGTGCAGATCGGCCATCGCCGCCGTGTCCAGCAGCACCATGGACAGCTCAGCGGCCGGGTTGACGTCCATCTGGGCGATGACGAACTTGGCGACGCTGATGAGCTCTTCCTCGGATACGTCGTATCCCGATTCGTTGGAGACCTCAATGCTCATGCGGTTCCCTCGCAGGCTCGGGTCCCGCATGCCACCTGTTGGTTCGCTCCGCAAGCTTCGCTCATCGACGCGGCCGCCCATTCGACGAGCGGCGCTGGGCGCGATTCACCAGGGCCGAATCCTCATGGCGGGCATAGGCGTCGACGATCTCCGAGACCAGCCGGTGCCGCACCACGTCGGCGCTGGTGAGCTCGGCGAAGTGGATATCGTCGATGCCGTCGAGGACGTTCATCGCGGCGCGCAGGCCCGAGGCCTGGCCGCCCGGCAGGTCGACCTGCGTGATATCGCCCGTGACAACGATTTTCGAGTTGAAACCGAGCCGGGTCAGGAACATCTTCATCTGCTCGGCGGTGGTGTTCTGCGCCTCGTCGAGGATGATGAACGCGTCGTTGAGGGTCCGGCCGCGCATGAAGGCCAACGGCGCCACCTCGATCACGCCGGACGCCAGGAAGTTGGTGATGACCTCCGGGTCCATCATGTCGTGCAGCGCGTCGTACAGCGGCCGTAGGTAGGGGTCGATCTTCTCGGTCAGGGTGCCGGGCAGGAAGCCAAGGCGCTCACCGGCTTCCACCGCGGGCCGGGTCAGGATGATCCGGTTGACCTGCTTGGACAGCAGCGCGGCGACCGCCTTGGCCATCGCCAGATAGGTCTTGCCGGTGCCGGCCGGGCCGATCCCGAACACGACGGTGTGATCGTCGATCGCGTCGACGTAGCGCTTCTGGTTCACCGTCTTGGGCCGGATGGTCTTCCCGCGCCGCGTCAGGATGTCCAGGGTCAGCACCTCGGCCGGGGAGGCGTCGGCTTCCCCGGTCATCATGGACACACTGCGCCGGATCGCGTCGGGATTCAACGGCTGCCCGGCCGCCAGCACGGCCACCAGCTCACCGATGACACGTTCGGCGAGCGCCACCTCGGCCGGATCACCGGACAGCGTGACGGCATTGCCGCGGACGTGGATGTCGGCGGCGAGCAAGGTTTCGAGGGTGCGCAGGTTCTCGTCGGCCGAACCGAGCAGGCCCACGACAGCGTCGGGCGGAACTGTGATGCTGCTGCGCACCTGGCGGGAGGGCGAATCAGCGGTCGTCTCGCGGGGCGTCACGTGGTGTTTCGTGCCTGCTTTCTGTGCTCTGGAGTAGGTGGTGTCAGTTTAGCGCTGGTCACCGACCTGACCCAACGGTTAAGGGCCACCCCGATTACGGGGTGGCCCTCAACGACAGCTGTCTGGCTTGTCAGTGGCTCTGGTGCACCGAGGTGTCGACCTGCGGCACGTTGACGCTCTGGCCGTTGTCATGCACCCACTGGTTGTGTGCAACATCGGCCTGCGCCGGGCCGGCCAGACCCAGGACGGCGGCGGCCATGCCGGCCGCGATGACGCTGACGAATCCGAACTTCTTCATCTTGCTTCCCGCTTCTTTCCTCTTCGTGTACCGGCGTTTACCGCGCCGGTCTGACATGAAGAACGGGAAAGATGGGATGTTTCATTCCGGTTAAACGCCCCATTTGACCAGGAGTGACGTGATTCACGGCCGCCGGACGTTGAGCTCCGCTTCACACAAGCCGAGGCGCTGGAGGAACCCGAATCACTCAGTCGCGCGGCCCGACGGTCACCGCATCCTGCTCGGGCGCGTCGGCCAGCGGCTCGACGTCCTCGCCGGCGAGCACCTTGCGCATCCGGTCCTTGTCCAGCTGGCCCTCCCAGTTGGCGACGACGAAGGTGGCCACGCAATTGCCGAGCAGGTTGACCGACACCCGCATCGAGTCCATGATCCGGTCGGCACCCAGCAGCAGCGCCACCGCGGCCACCGGGATCGCCCCGTGCCCGATGGCCGCCACCGTCGCCGACAGCGCCAGGAACGACGAGCCGGGCACACCGGCCATCCCCTTCGAGGTGAGCATCAGGACCAGCACCGCGGTGATCTGCTCGCCCAGGCTGAGGTCCACCCCGAGCGCCTGGGCCAGGAACAGGACGCAGATCGACAGGTACAGGGTGGCGCCGTCCAGGTTGAACGAATACCCGGTCGGCACAACCAGACCCGTGGTGGTGCGGGAGCATCCAGCGTTGGCGAGCTTGGCCATGATGCGCGGCAACACCACCTCGGTGGACGCCGTACCGAGCGCCAGGAACAGCTCGTCCTTGATGTACACCACGAACTTCCACAGGTTCACCCCGGCGAACACCTTCACGATCAGCGCGAGGATGAGGATGAACAGCACCGCCGCCAGGTAGCAGGCGGCGATGAGCTTGCCGTAACTGGCCAGTGACCCAATGCCGTACTGCCCGATGATGTAGGCCATCGCGCCGAACGCCCCCACCGGTGCCAGGCGCATCACCCAGCCGATGACGGTGAAGAAGATGTGGCTGAGGTGGTCGACGAACTCCAGGATCACCGGCGGCCCGGATTCACCGAACTTGGCCAGCGCCAGCCCGAACAGCACCGCGAAGAACAGCACCTGCAACAGGGCGTTCTCCGCGAACGCCGACACCACCGAGGTCGGGATGATGTTGAGCAGGAACTCGACGGTGTGCGGCAGCTCGCCGTTACTGGTCTTCTTGGCCACCGCCTCGGCCCCCGTGGCCAACGTCTGGGCGTCGATGGAGAACCCCGCACCCGGCTTCACCAGATTGCCCACCACCAGCCCGAAGATCAGCGCGAAGGTGGTCACCGCCTCGAAGTAGATGAGCGCCTTCACCCCGATCCGGCCCACCGATTTCAGGTCGCCCACATGCGCGATGCCGAGCACCACCGTGCAGAAGATGATCGGCGCGATGAGCATCTTGATGAGCTTGATGAAGCCGTCCGCCAGCGGTTTGAGGGCGCCACCCACATCGGGCCACAGCCAGCCGACGAGGATGCCCGCGACGATCGCCACCAACAACTGCACGAACAGCGACGTGTACCAGGGCGGCTTGTTGGCCAGCCGGACCATCTCGCTGTGCGGCGGCTCGAGAACGGTACTCATACCGTGACGCTATGAAGTCCCCGTCACCGCGCTGTGTGCCGAATGTTTCCCACAGGAAACGGCTGAAATATATCTTCTACAGATCCCAGCGGCCGGTCAGCACGCCGAGCGCGCCGAGCGCCACCGCCGCTGCGGTGGAGGTGCGCAGCACCGTCGGCCCGAGCCGGACCGCCACCGCGCCGGCGCCGGTCAGGGTGGCGATCTCCTCGTCGGTGATCCCACCCTCCGGACCGACGATCAGCGTCACCGAATCCGCTTGGCCCACATCGAGATCGGCGAGCGCAACGGTGGCCGACTCGTGCAACACCACGGTCAGGCCGGCGATCCGGCCGGCCAGCTCGGCGGTGCTGCGCACCCCGTCGACGGTCGGGATGTACGCGCGCCGCGACTGCCGGGCCGCCGAGCGGGCCACCGCGCCCCACCGGCGCAACCCCTTGTCCACTTTGGCCGCCGATTCCCAGCGCGCCACGCACCGGTGGGCCTGCCAGGCCACGAACGCATCCGCGCCCGCCTCGGTGGCCAGTTCGACCGCCAGCTCCGAGCGCTCGGATTTCGGAAGCGCCTGCACGACGGTGACCGGTGGGACCGGTGCAGGTACCCGCGTGCTGGACAGCACCCGGGCCGTCAGCCGGCCCTTGGTGGCTTCCTCGACGACGCAGTGCGCGACCGTGCCGGCGCCGTCGCCGAGGTCGAGTTCCTCACCCGGCCGGAAGCGACGCACCGTGGCCGCGTGGTGGCCCTCCTCACCGTCGACGACGGCGACCGCGCCGGGCCCGGGCAGGGCGTCGACGTAGAACAGCGCCCTACTCATCCGCTCCGCTTCTCGCTAGCCCCACGCGCGATCCCGCTCCGCTTCTCGCTTTAACGCCCGGAGAACGTTTCCCGCAGCCGACTGAACAGCCCGCCGTTCGTCGAGGACGCACCGTGCGCGGACCGGACCTCGGCCACGTCGCGGGAGCGGTGCGCCTTGAGTTTGCGCAGCAGATCGGTGTCGGTGGCGTCCAGCCGGGTCGGGACGAGCACCTCGATATGGGCGTGCAGGTTGCCGCGCACACCGGATCGCAGGTGCGGCATGCCGTGACCGCGCAGCGTCGTCACCGAACCGGGCTGCGTCCCGGCCGGGATGCTGATCTCGGTGCTGCCGTCCAAGATGTCCTCGACGGTGACGGTGGTGCCCAGCGCCGCGTCGAACATCGGCACCGACACCGTGCAATGCAGATCGTCGCCGTCGCGCACGAAGATGTCGTGCGGTTGCTCGTGCACCTCGACGTAGAGGTCGCCGGCCGGCCCGCCGCCGGGGCCGACCTCGCCCTGGGCCGCCAGCCGCACCCGCATCCCGTCGCCGACGCCGGCCGGGATCTTCACGCTGACCTCACGCCGGGCCTGGACCCGGCCGTCGCCACCGCAGCGGTGGCACGGATCGGGGATGACCTCACCGACGCCGCCGCACACCGGGCACGGCCGCGATGTCATCACCTGGCCGAGCAGCGACCGCTGCACGGTCTGCACCTCGCCCTGGCCGTGGCAGGTGTCGCAGGTGACGGGGCTGGACGTGCCGTTGGTGCCCTTGCCATGGCACAGGTCGCACAGTACGGCGGTGTCGACGGTGACCTGCTTGGTGACGCCGGTCGCGCATTCGGACAGATCCAGCCGCATCCGCAGCAGCGAATCCGACCCCGGCCGTACCCGGCCGATCGGGCCACGCGAACCGCCGCCCCCGCCGAAGAAGGCCTCGAAGACGTCACCGAGGCCACCGAAACCACCGAACCCGCCGGCGCCCGCACCGGCGGCACCGTTTTCCATCGGGTCGCCGCCGAGGTCGACGATGCGGCGCTTCTCCGGGTCGGAGAGCACCTCGTAGGCGAGACTGATCTCCTTGAACCGGGCCTGCGCCTCCTCGTCGGGATTGACGTCGGGATGCAGTTCGCGCGCAAGCCTGCGGTACGCGCGCTTCAGCTCCGAATCGCTGGCGCCCTTGCTCACGCCGAGCAGACCGTAATAATCGCGTGCCACGTACAACCTCTTTCATGCCGCCAGTAGCGGCCGTCCCCTACCGGGTGCCCAAAACCTCGCCAATGTAGAGAGCAACTGCGGCGACATTGGCGATCGTTCCCGGATAGTCCATCCGAGTGGGACCGACCACACCCATGCCGCCGTACACCTTGCCCGAGCTGCCGTACGCGGTGCTCACCACCGACGTCCCCACCATCTGCTCGGCCTCGGTCTCGTGCCCGATACGCACGGTGACCTTACCGGCCTCCTGCTGGGCAGCCAGCAACCGCAGCACCACCACCTGCTCCTCCAGCGCCTCCAGCACCGACCGCAGCGACCCACCGAAGTCGGCGGTGTTGCGCGTCAGGTTGGCCGTGCCGCCGAGCAGCAGACGTTCCTCGGTGTGCTCCACCAGGGTCTCGACCAGCACCGTGGCCGCCCGGCCGATGGCGTCGCCCAGCCCGCCATGCCCGTCGAAGGCGCCGGCCAGGTCCGCCACCGCCACCGAGGCGGTGGCCAGCGGCTTGCCGTCCAGCGCGGCACCGAGCCGCTCGCGCAGCTGGGACAGCTCGTGGTCGGAGATCGCGTCGCCGAGTTCGACCACCCGCTGGTCCACCCGCCCGGTGTCGGTGATGACCACCAGCAGGAGCTTGGCCGGGGTGAGGGCCACCACCTCCAGGTGGCGCACCGTCGAGGTGGACAACATCGGGTACTGCACGATGGCGACCTGGCGGGTCAGTTGCGCGAGCAGTTTGACGGCGCGGCGCAACACGTCGTCGAGGTCCACACCGGACTCCAGGAATTGCAGGATGGCGCGCCGCTCACTGCCCGACAGCGGTTTGACCTCGTCGAGCCGGTCGACGAATTCGCGGTAGCCCTTCTCGGTGGGCACGCGGCCGGAACTGGTGTGCGGCTGCGCGATGTACCCCTCGGCCTCCAGCACCGCCATGTCGTTGCGGACGGTGGCGCTGGACACCCCGAGGTTGTGACGTTCGACGAGCGACTTGGACCCGATGGGTTCCTTGGTGGTCACGAAATCGGCGACGATGGCGCGCAGCACCTCGAAGCGACGGTCGTCGGCACTACCCACTTGTTCACCTGCCTTTGGCTCGCGGTCTGTTGACCATTTTACGGGGACCAACAGCAGGTATTCACGTTGGCAAGGACACCGCGCGCCTCGTGGGATTAACCTCGTCGCATGGGAGCCCGCCGGTGATCTTCAAAGGTGTCCGCGACGGCAAACCCTATCCCGAGCACGGCCTGTCCTACCGGCAATGGTCGCAGATCCCGCCCCGCCAAATCCGGTTGGACGAACTGGTGACCACCACCACGGTGCTGGCGCTGGACCGGCTGCTGTCCGAGGACTCGACCTTCTACGGCGACCTGTTCCCGCATGCGGTGCGCTGGCAGGGCGTGATCTATCTGGAGGACGGGCTGCACCGTGCGGTGCGCGCGGCGCTGCGTAACCGCACGGTGCTGCACGCCAGGGTCTACGACATGGACGCCGGCGCCGAGTAGTCGGCGTCACGGCGCGTCGCCCGCCCCGGCCGTCAGGCCGGCGGCCCGATTCCGGCGCTGGACGAACCACCACAGCAGCACCCCGCCGGCCAGGATCGTGACGGCGATGCCCAGTTCGAGCACGCCGCCGTAGCCGGTGATCGAGAATCCGGTCGCGCCGACCACCAGCATCACGGCGAGCAGCACCGCCAGCCCGATCGACAGCGGCACGAAAAGCCGCGGCAACCGGATGGGCCGGACCGCGTCCGGGCGGTCCTTGCGCAACACCGCGAACCCGGCGACCGCCAGCACATGAGCCAGGATGTAACCCAGATTCCCGGTGACGATGATGGCCAGCGGCTGCTGCAGCACCACGAGCAGGACGACGTTGAGCACCAGCATCACGTTCAGGGCGCGCACCGGGACACCGCGGCGGTTCAGCGTGCCCACCGCCCGGACGGTGACACCTTCCTTGCCCATGTTGAACAACACTCGTGATGCGTCGGCGACCGAGGTCAGCATGACCAGCACCAGAGAGGCGATCAGGCACAGCACCATCACCCCGGCACCGGCCCCGGTCAGCTCGGAGAAGCTGGAGACGAAGAAGGTGGCCGGGTCGGCTTCGATCGCCGATTCGCCGGCGAACCCGCCGAGGGTGAGCGGGACGAGGAAGAACACCCCCAGGCAGAACAGTGCGGAAGCACGGATCGCTCGCGAGGTGTCCTTGACCGGGTCCCGGTACTCGGAGGCGAAGGTGGCGCACACCTCGACGCCCAACGTGGTCCACGCCATCACGTACAGCCAGACGATGGCGGTGTGCAGACCTTCCAGTCCGTGCAGCTTCCAGGTCAGGTCCATGGGCGCCCAGCCGGCGTTGAACAGCGGGAAGATGATGAAGACGGCGAGGGGGATCATCAGGATGGCTGCCGTCACGTAGACGAACGCCATGGTGACGCGGACCCCGATGATGTTGATGCCGTACAGGATGAAGATCACCGCCAGACCCACCAGGATCGGGAAGTTCAGGTGCAGTGGCCCGGCGTCGAAGGACCATTGTTGGTCGGGGAACCATTGGGACTGCACCAACAGACCGGTGAACGCGCCGTAGGTGGCCAGGTTGGATCCCCAGGGCAGCCAGTAGCCGACGCCGGCCAGCGGCGCCAGCCAGGGCACCCGGTTCTTCCACGCTTCGGCGGCGTAACCCGCGATCCCGCCGGACGCCTCGGGGAACATGGCCGCCAACTCGATGTAGATCCAGTTGACCCCGAGCGAGATGATCATCGAAATGGCCCACAGTACGGCCGCACCCCAACCGCCGAGGCCGGCGATCGATGCGCCGAGGGTGGCCACCAGCGCGGCCGGCATCGTCATGGCCATGGCGAACCCGTCGAACCAGCGCATCTTGCGCGGTAACTTCGCCTCCCCGGCCAACGGTTCGGCGGGTTCGACGAGCGAATTATCTTTTGTGGTCATGGAACTCAGACCTCCGATGCTTGACGGGCGGCGAAAGGCGGGTGGCGGGACCCCGACGGCGCAACGGCGAGACCGACGGGTTGCGAGCAGAACCATGGCATGGATCGCTATTGGCCGCGGTAGTGACGCAGACTACGGACGGTACCGTTGTCATGACGAATTATCCAGCGTTTCATCAGGTTTCGCAGATCTTATGGTTGTGTGCGCGCGGCCCGGGCATGCCAACGGCACGCCGGTCCGAAGTGGCGGCGCGCCAGATGGGTTGGGTGTCAGCGGGATCGGATCATGCCGGCCTGAATGATTCGTTTGGCGAACGCGGTGCATGCTTGACCATGACGTGCCGGGCCACGGTGTACTCCGCTACCGCCGCCTGGCTCATGTCCTTCCCGAAACCACTTGCCTTGACTCCACCATGCGGAGCCTCGGAGGCGATCGGCAGATGATCGTTGATCCAGGTGACGCCGGCGTCCATCGCATGCGCGACGCGCAGCCCGCGCGCACCGTCGGTGGTCCACACCGATGACGCCAATCCGTAGCGAGAATCGTTGGCCAGCACGATCGCCTCGTTCTCGTCCGTGAACGGCAGTGCCACCAGCACGGGCCCGAACACCTCTTCCTGGACGATCTCGGCGGCCTGCTGGGCACCGGTGATCAACGTCGGCGGATAGTAGGCTCCCGGCCCGTCGGGCAGCGTGCCACCGGCACGCACCGTCGCACCCCCGGCCACCGCCCGCTCGACGAATCCGTGCACGCGTGCACGGTGCTCGACGCTGATCAGCGGGCCGATATCCGTTTCCGGGTCGTGCGGGTCACCCACCCGAATGGCGTTGAACTGTCGAGCTATTCGATCCACCAGTGCATCGAAGACGGCTTCGTGGGCGTAGACGCGGGTGGCCGCCGTGCAGTCCTGTCCGGAGTTGTAGGTCGCGCCCATGGCGATACCGCCGGCGGCGGCGTCCAGGTCGGCGTCGTCGAAAACCAGGCACGGCGCCTTGCCGCCGAGTTCCAGATGCACCCGGGCGCCGCGCGCGGCAGCCGTCGCCATGACGTGCCGGCCCGCGCGGGTCGACCCGGTGATCGAGACCAGTTGTATCCGTTCGTCGGCGACCAGCGCCTCACCCACCTCCCGATCGCCGGTGACCACCTCCAGCACACCGGCCGGGATGCCGGCCTGCACCGCGAGCTCGGCGATGAGCAAGGTGCTGCTGGGGGTGGTCGGTGCCGGCTTGACGACGATGGTGTTGCCGGCGGCGATGGCCGGGCCGATCTTCCACAGCGCCATGATCATCGGGAAGTTCCACGGCGCTATGCCCAGCACCGGCCCGACGGGTCGGCGCACGATCATCGAGGTGTAACCCTCGCTCAACACCCCGGCACCGCTGCCCTCCAAAGACCGTGCCGCTCCGGCGAAGAAACGCAGATTGTCGGTGCCGAAGGGCAGTTCGCCGTCGCGGAACACCGTGGCGGGCTTGCCCGATTCGGCCACCTCCAGGGCGGTCAGCTGATCGGCGTGCGTGTCGATCAGATCCGCCCAGCGCAGGATCTGTCGGGCCCGCTCCCCCGCCGTGCGCCGCGACCATTCGCCGAACGCCTCGGCCGCCGCCGTGACGGCGTCGGCCGCGTCGTCGACGGATGCCTCCGCGATGGTTCCGGTCGGCCGGCCGGTGGCCGGGTCGACCAGTGTCCGCTCAGCCCCGCGTCCCTCGATTCGCCGGCCGCGGTGGAATCGCCCTGCGCTCATGCACACTCCTCTAACTGTTGAAGCCGACGCCGAGATGATCGAGCACACGCAGCAGCGTTCCCCTGCGCCCTGTTTCGTCCTCGCGGGCCAGGGCCGCGCGGGTGAGCTCGACGGCGGGCCAGCGCAACGGCTCGGGCGGGAACGGGACGGCCATCCCGGTGACCGCCTTGAGCCGGGTTCGTTCGGTGTCCCGCTTGGCGAGCAGATCCAGCGCCACCTGCGCGCCGAACCGGGTCGAGGCCACACCGAGGCCGGTGAACCCGACCGCGTACGCGACCCGGCCGTCATACCCGGTCCCGAAGATCGGCGTGAAGCGCGTGGTGGTGTCGATCACGCCACCCCAGCGATGCGTGAACGGCACGTCGGCCAACTGCGGGAATGTCTCGCGAAAATGCCGCGCCAGCAACCGATGTGACGCATCGCGCTGTTCCAGCTCCGGCGCCACCCGGTTACCGAAGTGGTAGATGGCGTCGTATCCGCCCCAGAGGATCCGGTCGTCGCGGGTGCGCCGGAAGTAGTGGAACTGGTTCCCGGCGTCGGTCAGTCCCTGGTTCTGCTGCCATCCGACCGACGCGAGTTGCTCGGCGGTCAGCGGCGCCGTTGCCAGCACGTAGTCGTAGACCGGGAGCATCCAGGCCTTCAACCGGCGCAGCAAGGGCGGGTAGGCGTTCGAGGCGAGCAGGACGTGGCCGGTGCGGACTCCGCCGCGATCGGTCCGAACGGTCAGCATGCCGCCACGGCGGCCGATCCCGGTGGCCGCCGTCTGCTCGAAAATCCGGGCGCCGAGCGTCTCGGCCGCCCGGCGCAGTCCCTGCACCAGTGCCATCGGGTCGATGAGACCGCCCGCGTGGGAACGCATCCCAGCCAGGAAGGCCGGTGACGCGATATCGGCGCACACCTCGTCACGGTCCAGGAATTCGACCTTCTCACCATGGTGCGCGTGCGTGTCGGCCGCCTTCCGCAGCGCGGCCACTTCGTGTTCGGTGCGCGCCAGCGTGGTCTTGCCCACCATGCGCAGGTCGGCGTCGATCTCATGCGCAGCGACGAAATCGGCGATCTGCGCGACGTTCTGGCGTCCCAGCCGTTGCAGCTCGTCCAGTTCGTCCGGCCACAGGGCTGCGCCGTGGGCGATGCCATGGGTGAGTGATTCCGAGACGAAGCCGCCGTTGCGCCCCGATGCACCGGATCCGACCCACTGCTGTTCGAGCACCACGACATCCCGCGACGGATCCTCGGTGAGCGCCTCGATGGCCGCCCACAGACCGGTGTAGCCGGCCCCGATGATCACCAGATCGGCGCCGACGGCACCGATCAGCCGGTCCGACCGGGGACCGGTCGGCATGTTGTCCCACCACACCGGCCGCGGCTCGGCATCGGCCAATTCCGGCCTCATGCGAGCGGCCCGCTCGCGGCGTCGGCCGGGTCCGGCAGGCAGGCGGGTCGGGTCATCGTCGGGGTTTTCATCGTGGACTTCCGAATCGGGCAGATCGATCTTCGTGCGGGACGCACGGCGACAGAACGAGATAGTTACATCCATATTCAGGTTTGGCAATGACTGATAGTTGCACTTCAATAGCATTGGCGCCACCTAAACTGACGTAAAGTTCAGGAAAACTCAGCGAGGTCTCGTGATCTGTGCCAGAGTGGGGCTCAACACCCGGGAGGCGGCCCGCGCGGTTGCCGCATCGCGTTCGGCGAAAGGACCGACAGAGTGGCCCCGTTGACTGTCACCATTTCGGTGACGCCGAACTCATCACCGGGCCTGCGGCCGCCGTCATCGAACACCACGGGTGGCAGCACCGCACCGCCGAGCGCGACGCCGTCCACGCCGTGAGCGCCGACCTCACCCCCACCGATCTGCTCGACCTGGGCGACGGGCGCGCGCTGGCCGTGGTCACCCACGACGGCGGCGCTTCGGCGGTACCCGTACTGGCCGAGGACGGTCGATGGCGACGTGCGACCGCCGGTGACGGGGTGGCCGAGGCCCTCATCCGCCTGCTCACCGCCGGCCCGGGACGGTCCGTGCACGGTCGCTTCAGCGTGACCTCCTGGGCCGGCCGGCGCGCGGCGTCCGGCGAACGCGCGATCACCGTCGACCAGACCAACGAATCGGTCATCGTGGGTGAGGTGGCCGTCGTCAAATGGGCCACCCATCTGGAGCCGGGCCCCCATCCTGCCCCGCAACGGCTGTCCAGCCTGACCGCGGCCGGCTTCACCGCGATGCCGACACCGTGGGGCCTGGTGACCTGGCAACCGGATGACGGCGCAGAGACCGGCGCAGAGACCTTGGTGGCCACCGTCACCGGATTCCTGCCGGGCGCGGTCGACGGCTGGACGTGGGCGGTCGACTTGTTCGCCGCCGCAACACGTGCCGGCGACCCGTCGGCCGTCGGCGCCTCGTTCGCCACCGTGGGCACGGCCGTGGCCGACCTGCATGCCGCGCAGGCCGCCACCGCGGCCACCGCCACCGCGCAGGACGCCCGACGTTGGCGCGACGGCGCTATGGACACACTGAAGACGGCAAAAGCCTTGGCCGCCAACAGCACCGGGCAGCTGCTGGCCGACCACGACACCGAGGTGGTCAGGCTGCTGGAGAGCCTCGGCGGGCTGGTCGGGCTACCCATCCTCGACGCGCACGGTGATCTGCATGTCGGGCAGGTGCTGCGCAGCGAAGACCGGTTCGTGATCACCGATTTCGACGGCAACCCGGTGCTGCCGCCGTGGCAGCGGGTGCTGCCGGTGCCGGCGGCCCTGGACGTGGCGGGCATGCTGCAATCCCTGTCCCACGTGGCGATCGTGGTGGCCCGGCACCACGATGTCGACCCGGACGGCCTACGCCGGGTCGACGCGGCGGCGCAAGCGGCGTTCCTCGATGCGTACACCACCGCACTCGCCGCATCCGGTCAGCGGCAGCTGTTCTCGGCCGAGGCGGTGCCCGCTTTCCGTCTGCAACAGATACTGCGCGAAATCGTCTACGCCGGGCGGCATCTGCCGCGGTGGATGTACGTCCCCGACGCCGCGCTGCCCGCCCTGCTGGAAGGTGTGCAACCGTGAAACCCCTGGAGTTCGCCCGCGATCTGGCCCGCAAGCCGGACATCCTCGCCGGGCTGGCGGACGCGCTGGCCGCCGCCGATCCGTGGGCCGAGGCACTGCCGGGGTCCGTCGACCGCGTGGTGTTCCTCGGGATGGGCTCGTCGGCCTATGCCGCCGGCGTCGCCGCCGCCCGCCTGCGTGCCCGCGGGGTGTGCGCGGTCTCCGATCTCGCCTCGACCCGACTGTTGCCGGCGTGGGGTCCGGGGACCGTCGTGGTGGCGACGTCCGCCTCCGGCGGGTCGGTGGAAACCCTTGACGCGCTGCGCCGCATCGACCCCGGCGCGACGCTGGTGGCGGTGACCAATACGCCCGGTTCGCCGATCACCGACATCTGCGGCCGCACCGTCGACCTGCTGGCCGAACCCGAGGCCGGCGGGGTGGCGTGCCGCAGTTTCCAACACACGCTGGCCCTGTTCCTGGCCTTGGAGTGTCACCTCACGGGGACGTCGACGGCGGCCGTGGTGGACACCGTCCGGGCGGCGGCCGCCGCGAGCGATTGGCTGTTGTCGACCGAGCAGGACTGGCGTCCCGAGGTCTCGAGCCTGTTGCTCGGGCCCGACGAGACCCACCTCTGCGCGCCGGCACACCGACTTTCGTCCGCTCAGCAGGGTGCACTGATGTTCCGGGAGGGACCGCGGCGCGCCGCCACCGGCAGCGAGACCGGCGAGTGGAGCCATGTCGACGTGTACCGCACCAAGAACACCGACCTGAGGTTGTTGGTCTTCGCGGGGTCGCCGTGGGAGGACCAGATGGCGGAATGGGCCGGCCCGCGCAACACCAAGATCGTCGGAGTGGGCGGGGCGGTGCCGTGTGCCGCCACGACGTTGCGTTACCCCGGCGACGAGGACGACGATGTCCGGCTGCTGACCGAGACGCTCATCCCCGAACTCGTCGCCGCCCGGGCCTGGCAGCACGCCGAGGCCCCCGGCTGACGTTCAGGACATGGCGTCGCGCAAGCTCTTTGGCCTCAGATCGGTCCAGCTCTCCTCGACGTAGGCCACACAGTCGGCCCGGGTGCTCGCACCGAACACCACCCGCCAGCCGGCGGGTACGTCGACGAACGCCGGCCACAGGCTGTACTGCTCCTCGTCGTTGAGCAGAACGTAGAAGGCGCCGTTCTCGTCGTCGAACGGATTCGTGCTCACTGCGCCCTCCTCGCGAGCTCGGAGCCCGCAGTTTCGGATTGCTGATTCGCTCGCGAGCTTCGCTCGTGGCCGCTCCTCTGGGCGGCGGTGGTGAATGCGGGCGACCCGAGGACGCGGTCGGACAAGCGACCCAGGCAACTGAGATTCGGGAAGCCCGGTCCCTGGGTCAGGCCGGCGAGCCCGGGTAGGAACAGCTTGGGCTCGACATCCTCGACGGACAGGTCGTGGCCGATCGCCTCCTGGAGACGGTCACTGGTCAATGGGCCGCCCAGCCCGAGCTCGAGCACGTCGAGGGCTTCCTGGCGCAACAGCGGCTGGAACCACATCGCGTTGGCGCCCGAACCGTCGATCACCAGATCGAAACCGTGCACCGTTTCCAAGCGCTCACTGCCCCGCTCGGTCTCCAGGGTGAGCCGGATGCGCTCATCGCGGGCCACCGCGTGGGCCACCCGGCCGCGCAGGTGCCGGATCCGATCGTCGGCGAGCAACGCCTCCTGCACGCGCACCGAGAACACCCCGCGGTCGGTGCGGTTCATCGCATCCCGCTTCTCGGCCAGGGTCAAACCATCCCAGTGGGTGGGGTCCGAATACAGGGTGTTCTCGAAAAAACCCTCACCGCGGGTGAACAACGTCACCTGCGGTGAGATCACGGTGATGGTCGAAACCCGGTGCCGGAACAGCTCGTCGAGCATGGTGCCCGCGGTCTCACCGCCGCCGATGACGGCCACCCGGTCGGCGGCGATCAATTCCTGCGCGGCGGCCCGATGCCAGAACTGCGCGATGGACAGCACCCGCGGATTACCGGGCAGCAGTGAACGCTCCGCCTGGCCGGGTCCGGTGATCATCAGCGCATCGGCCCGCACGGTCTGCTCCCGCGTCGTCAGCTCCCAGCCCGACCCGTCCAGACCGATCTCGGTGACCTCCCCCAGCGTCACCGACATGCCCACCCGGTCGGCCACCCACTGCAGGTACTGGCTCCACCGCCGGTGGGTGGGCGCGGGTCGACCCCGGTCCACCCATTCGGCGAACTGCCCGGTGCCCACCAGATAGGACTGCCAGCTGTGCCGGGTCATCCGTTCATCCAGTTCGGCGTTGCGCCGCGGCACCAGGGCGGACTGGTACGGGAAACCGACGTCCTTCTCCGGCCCGGTGCCCAGCCGGTGCTGGCCGTCGGTCCAACCGCCGGCGGCCTGCCAGTTGGCGGCGATCGCGGTGCGTTCCACCGCGATCACTTCGGGGGCCTGCACACCCATGGCGCGCAGTTCGGCTGCCTTGGCCGCGACGGCGACGGCTTTGGCGCCGGCGCCGATGATGGCCAGTTTCTGTGTCATGTTGCGGTCACCTCTCGTAAGGCGTCCTGCCACATCGCCTGCAGGGTGGCGACGTCGGCGGCGGACAGGATGTCGGGCAGGGTGCGCCACTGGCTGCCCAGTACCGGCACCCCGTTGCGTTCGATCAGTGCCACGTTGAGCGTGAGCTCGTGGCGGACGGCCAAGCCGGGCTCCGGGGTCGGGGACAGCTTGGCCAGCAGTTCGCGGTCTGGCAGCAGGGCCTCCGATCCACCCGCGTGGTGGATCCGGCCCAGATAGTTCAGCAGGACCTGCGGATCACGGTACGCACCAAGCCGTTCGGCGGTGTCGGTGCGCAGGTACCGCAGCAGCGGATAGTCGATACCGTCGCCGGGAATCGGCGCCACGGTGTCGTCGACGACCCGCAGCGGGTAGATCGCGCTCAGCAGGCCGACGGTGTCACCGGTGTCGATCCGGCGGGAGTCGTCGGTCAGCCCGGCCGACACGACGGCGTCGGCGCGGCCGTGGGTTTCCAATGCCAGCAGCGGCGCCGGCGTCGCCTGCCCGCGGGCCCGCCGCCAGGCGGTGATCATGCGGGCGGTCGCCGCCGTCAGCAGGTCGGGCAGCACACCGGCCGTCGCCCGGGCCGTCACCTCCGGATCGGTGAACGACATGCTGACCACCACGTCGCCCACGCGGTCGGTGGCCGGGCAGACCCGACGGTTGCCCAGTTCCGGATCGTCACCGATGAGTTGGGCCTCCCAGAAGTCACAGGTGTCCAGCTTCAGAGCGCGCTCGGCCAGGATGTTGGACCACCGCCGCAACGACGTGTGCTCACGCACCGGGTGCGGTGGGTGACCGGAAGCCACTGCATGCCAGGCGGTTTCCAGCTCACCCAGGACGATCCGCCACGATGCGGGGTCCATCGCCAGGACGTGCGCGGTCAGCAGCAGCACGTCGGCCCCACTGTCGTGGTGCAGCAACACCGCGCGCACCATCTCCCCCGCCGCCGGGTCCAGGTGTGCCAACGAGCGCTCGGTGTGCTGGGCGACGGCGGTGGCCAGGTCACCGGAGGCGGATGCCTCGGTGAGCACCTCCCCGACCGGATGCGCGACGAGGGTCATGCTGGCGGGATCGAGTCTGCTGCGCAGCGCTCCGTGACCGTCGATCACGGAGCGCAACACCGTTTCCAGCCGATGCCGCGTTGCCCCGGGGGGCAGCCGGATCGCCTCGGTCTGGGCCAGTCGGCGTGAGTCGCCGTGCGCCAGCAGCCAATAGCCGGCGGGGAGCAGCGGGATGGGTCCGGTGTCCTCCGGGTCGGCGTGCGCCTCGGCCGCCTCTGCCGCATCGGCGTCCAGGGCCTGCGCGAGTTCACGGATGCTGGCGCATTCCAGCATCAGCCGTGCCCGCACCGGGATACCGCGGCGGCGCACCGCCTGTACCACCGACAGCGCCACGATGCTGTCCAGCCCGAGGTCGAGGAAATCCGCGGTGACGTCCACCCGTTGCACATCCAGCAGATCGCCGAGCACCTCGGCCAGCACCGTCTCGGTGGCGGTGGCCGGGCCGGTCACCTCGTCGCCGTCGTGCCTGGCGTCCAGCGCGGCCAATGCCGCGTCATCGACCTTGCCGTGCGGCGTCAACGGGATCTGGTCCACCTCGATGATGTGGTGTGGGACAAGATATCTGGGCAAGATGGTCGCCAGATGCCCACGCAGCGCCGCGGTTCTGCTCGCCGGCGTCGCTCCGCTCGCCCCGGGATTTTTCCCGGTCGCTGCGCTCGCACCGGTATCTTTCCCCGTCGCTCCGCTCGCCCCGATATCTTTCCCCGTCGCTCCGCTCGCCCCGATGACAACGTAAGCGGTCAGCCGTGGACCGTTGCGGTGCCGGCGCACCGCCACATGCGCGTGGGACACGTCGGGGTGGCGGTGCAGGGCCGCGGCCACCTCACCGGGTTCTACCCGGAAACCGCGGATCTTCACCTGATCGTCGCGGCGGCCGATGAACTGTAGGGCGCCGCCCGGCCCGCGGCGCACCACATCACCGGTGCGGTACATCCGGGCACCGGGGATGAACGGGTCTGCGACGAATCGGCCTGCGGTCTCCCCCATCCGGCCCACGTATCCCCGGGTCAGCTGACCACCGGTCAGGTACAGCTCGCCGGCCACGCCGTCGGGCACCGGCCGCAGCCAGCCGTCCAGCACCCGTGCGGTGGTGGGGTCGGTGGGATGGCCGATGCACGGCTGCTCGTGGTCGGCGATCCTGGCGACGACGGCCTCCACGGTGGTTTCGGTGGGGCCGTAGCAGTTGTGTGCGCGCACCCCGGTGCGGGCGCATTCGGCCTGGATGGCTTGCCAGGCGGCGGTGTCGACGGCCTCACCGCCCAGGGCCAGCACCGCCAGCGGGACGGTGGTCAGCAACCCTGCGGCCCGCAGCTGCCCGAACATCGACGGGGTGGTGTCGATCATGTCGAGGCCGAAGCGGGCGATCTCGGCGACCAGCGCCTCGGCGTCGCGTTGCACGGCGTCGCCGACGATGTGGACGCAGTGCCCGTCCAGCAGGGCCACCAGCGGTTGCCAGGCGGCGTCGAAGGTGAACGACCAGGCGTGCGCGATGCGTAGCCGCCGTCTGGCCGGCCGCAGCACATTGCGCGCATGGTCGGCCGCGTAGGCCAGCAGGGCCTGATGAGTTCCGATGACGCCCTTGGGTTTTCCGGTGGTGCCCGACGTGAACACGATGTAGGCACCCTGACCGGGCCGTACCGGCGCGGGGACGAATTCGGGTATCGGCGCATCGGCGACCGCGGCGAGGACGCTGTCGTCGACGATGACCGTGGCACCGGTCTGCCCGATGATGTCGTCGATGCGGCTGTCCGGCATGCCGGGATCCAGCGGCACGATCATGCCGCCGGCCTTGAGCACGGCCAGCATGGCGACGACGTAATCGGGTCCGCGGCGCAGCAGGATCGGCACCGGGGTTTCGGTGGACACCCCACGGCGGACCAGTTCGGCGGCCAGCCGGTCGGCGGCTTCGTCGAGTTGGCGATAGGTGAGCTCCCCACCCTCCCAGCTCAGCGCGACCGCGCCCAACCGGTCGGCGGCGGCCTCGGTGAAGGCGGTGTGGAATCCGCCCGCATAGGTGTGGGTGTCTTTGGCGGGCAGCACCGCGGCCTCGTCGCCTACGGTGACGGTGACCTCGCGCAGCGGACGGTCCCAATGCGCCAGCAGACCGCGCACCACCACCAGCACCCGTTCCCCGAGCGTCTGCGGATCCACCAGCCCCATTGCGCCGTCCAGGGTTTCGACCAGCACCGTGAGCCGGCCGCGCGTGGGGTGGGCGGCGATGGTGATCGGGAAATGCGACAGGCTTTCCAGCGCGGACGGGCGGATCACCGCACCGCCGAGGTCGAAGTCGCCGCTGCCGACGAGACCCCCCGGCGGGAAGTTCTCGTACACCAACAGGGTGTCGTACAACTCGCCGATCCCGCCGGCCGACCGCAGCTCGGTGTGACTCAGGTAGCCGTGGTCGCGTAGTTCGGCGGCTTCGCGTTGCAGGGCAAGGCATTGCGCGCCGACGCGGCCCGCCGGATCCAGGAGCACGCGCAGCGGCACGGTGTTGATGAACAGACCGACCATGGATTCGACCCCGGCCAGGTCGTCGGGCCGGCCCGACACCGTCACCCCGAACACCACGTCGGTGCGGTCGGTGCATGCGGACAGGATTGCCGCCCAAGCCATCTGGAACAGCGTGCTGACGGTGACACCGCGGGCGCGGGCGGCGTCGAGCAGTTCGGTGGTGCCCGCCTCGTCGAGGGTCACCTCGGTGCGTCGCGGCAGTCCGGGCGCGGCCTCCCCGCCCGAGAGCGCGGGTGCCAGCATGGTCGGGCCGTCCAGACCGGCCAGGTGGGTGCGCCAGCGCTGCAGGCTGACCTCCGGGTCCCGGGCGGCCAGCCACCCGATGTAATCGCGATACGGCCGGGGTTGCGGCGGCAGCGCCGTCAGGTCGCCCCCCGCCCGGTACAGCCCGAGCAGTTCGCCGACGAACACCGGCAGCGACCATCCGTCGATGACGATGTGATGCGCGACGACCACCAGGCGCCACCGGGAATGCGGCATCTCGGCCAGCAGGAACCGGATCGCCGGGCCGCGGGTCAGATCGAACGGGCGGCGGCGAGCCTCGTCCTCCAATGCCGCCGCGTCCGCCTCGGTGTCGACGACGACATGCTCCCACGGCAGCTCGAAGGTCGCGGGCACCACCGCGACCGGACGGCTGAGCTTGCCCTGGAAGAAGCTGACCCGCACATTGGGATGGCGTTCCAGCATCGCCTCGGCGCAGGACCGCAGCAGCGCGGCGTCCAGGCCGCCCTCGACGTCGGCGGCCATCGCGATGAAGTACGGATCGGCGCCGCCGTCGGTGAGGCCGGCCAGCGAGTACAGCCCCTGCTGCAGCGGGCTGAGGGCCATCACGTCGAGGATGGCCGGTGCGTCGGTCACTGTGTTTGCCACCCCGCCGTCAGCTCGGCCAGCTCATCGGCGGACAGCCCGGAGGCGGCCATCGGGGCGTGCCGGGTGTCGGCGACCTGCGCCTGCCCGGCCTTGGCGTCCAGCGCGGCCGCCAGTTCGGCCAACACCGGGTGTTCGAACACCATCCGCGCCGTCAGGGCCACCCCGGCGTCACGGGCGCGGGCGGCCAGCTGCACGGCCAGGATGCTGTCCCCGCCCAGGGTGAAGAAGTCGTCGTGCCTGCCGAACTCCTCGACCCCGAGCAAGGTGCTGAGCATCGCGGCCAGCGTGCGCTCGGTGTCGGTCGCCGCCGGTTCGAACGGGCCCGACGAGGCCAGCACCGGACGCGGCACTGCCACCCCGTCGAGGCCGTCGAGCACCGTGATGCGCAGCGCCGCGAACTCTTCGGGCAGCGCGGCCCGCACGGTGTCGGCGAACGCGGCGACATCGGCCTGCGGATCTGCCGGTACCACATAGCCGGCGAGCACCGCGCCGGTGCGGGTTTCCCAGTACCGGGTCAGCGCGGCGGCCACCCCGTCGACCGCTTCCAGGGCGGCCTGCGCCCGGTGGTCACCGCGCTCCACGTAATCCAGCGCCCCGGCGTCGCTCCAGCGGGCGCGGTCACCGGTGCGGTACAGCCGCGTGCCCGCCGCGAACGGGTTGGCCGGGTACCGGAATTGCGCCATGGCCGAAGCGTTCTGGTACGCCTCGTCGATGGCGCCGCCGGCGTAGTACACGTCGCCGATCACTCCCGCTCCGACCGGGGACAGCCACTCGTCGAGCACGTATACCCGGTCCGCCCCTGCGGTCTGCGGCAATCCCGGCTCGGGTGCCGCGACGGCGCTCCACTGGGCCACCTGCTCGGCGCCGCCGATCGCGATATCGCGCAGGGTGCCGTCGGGATGGTGGGCGAAGGCGTCGATGACGCGCAGCAGCCAGTCCACCAGGCGTTGCGCGGTGGCCCGCTGGTACAGCTCGGTGCGGAAGATGACGGTGCCCTGATAGCCGTCCGCCGCCGTGGCGAAGAAGTTGAGCGACAGGTCGGCGTGCGCCACGTCGAAGGTGGGTTCCAATGCGGTGAAACGCGTTTCCCAGTACTGATCCCCCGAGTCGCTTCGCTCCTGCCCGTCGGCAACGGAGGAGTCGATGACCCGGTCGGCGGGCAACTCCTCGCGCACGTGCACGACGACGCCGAACAGCGGGTTGCGCGACAACGACCGCACCGGGCTGACCGCGTCCACCACCCGGTCGAACGGCAGGTCCTGGTGCGCATACGCCGCCAGCGCCATCTCACGGGCACGCCGGAGCACCTCACGCACCGTCGGGTTGCCGGACAGATCGTTGCGCAGCACGACGATGTTGATGAAGAACCCGATGAGCTGATCCAGCTCGGGTTCGGTCCGGCCCGCCACCGGCGTGCCCAGCGGGATGTCGGTGCCCTCCCCGGCCTTGTGCAGCGCGACGGCGACGGCGGCCTGCAGCAGCATGAATTCGGTGATACCGAGTTCGCGGGTCAACTCGGCCAACCGGGCCCGGGTGTCGGCGTCGATGGTGAAGCCCAGCGCCTCGCCGTCACCGGTCGGGACCGGCGGGCGCGGGAAGTCCGGCCGCAGCCCGTTCTCCTCGGGCAGCCCGGACAGCTGGTCGGTCCAGTAATCGCGTTGCGCGGCAAGCTCGTCACCGGCCAGCAGCTCGGCCTGCCACGCCGCGTAATCGGCGTACTGCACCGGCAGCGGCTCGAAGTCCGGCGCCGCGCCGGCCCGGCGGGCGCGGTAGGCGGTGAGCACGTCGGTGAACAGCACGCCCGCCGACCAGTGGTCGGCGGCAATGTGGTGCACCACCAGGGACAGCACGTGGCATTCGGGGGTGGACAGCACGGCCGCGCGGATGGGCCGGTCGTGTTCCAGGTCGAAACAGTAGCGACGTTCGGCGTCGAGCTCACGCTGCAGCCACTCGTCGTTGTCACCGCGGGCGCGGCGTACCGGCACGGGTTCACTCGGATTGACGATCTGGTAAGGCGCGCCGTCGATTTCGCGGTAGGTGGTGCGCAGGATCTCGTGCCGGTCCACGACGTCGGTGATCGCGGCGATGAACGCCTCGACGTCGCTGGGCCCGGTGAGCCGCGCCGCGAACGGGATGTTGTTGACCGGGTTGGGTCCGTCGATGCGGAACTGGAACCACTGGCGCAGCTGCGCCGCGGACATCTGCAGCGGCCCCGTGCGGTCTACGCGAGTCATGGCGGGCCGGTCGCTGCCACTGCCGGTGGCCCGCACGGTATCGATATGTGCGGCCAGCGCCGCCACGGTGGCCAGTTCGAAGACCTGCTGCACACCGATGTCGACGCGGCACCGCGCCCGCACCGCGGCCACCAGTTTGGTGGCCAGCAGCGAATGCCCGCCGAGGTCGAAGAACGAGTCGTCGGCGCCCACCTCGTCGCGGCCCAGCAGTTCGGCGAACAGCCCGGCGATGGCCCGTTCGGTGTCGGTGCCGGGTTCGCGGTATTCGGTGCCGGCGGAGATCTCCGGTTCGGGCAATGCCGACCGGTCGATCTTGCCGTGCGCGGTGATCGGGATCTCGTCGATCTCCACGTAGGCGGCCGGGATCATGTACTCCGGCAGCGCCGCGGCCACCCGGGCCCGGATCCGGTCGACCTGCACGGCGTCGCCGTCGGCGGCCGGGGTCACGTAGGCGACCAGGCTGCGACCCAGGGTCGGCAGGTCGCTCACCACGACGACGGCCTGCCCGACCGACGGATCCACCGAGATCGCGGCGGCGACCTCGCCGAGTTCGATACGGAAGCCGCGGATCTTGACCTGTTCGTCGGCGCGGCCGACGAATTCGATGTCGCCGTCGGCGTTGCGGCGGGCCAGATCGCCGGAGCGGTACATCCGCCCGCCGGGATTGAAGGGGTCGGCGACGAAGCGTTCGGCGGTCAGACCGTGCCTGCGGTGATAGCCGTGCGCGACATGGGTTCCGCCGATGTAGATCTCGCCGATCACGCCGACCGGTACCGGCTGCAGCGCGTCGTCGAGCAGGTGGATGGTGGTGTTGATCTTGGGCGTGCCGATCGGCACGATCCGGGAGCCTTGCTTGCCCTCGACCTTGAACCGGGTGCAGTTGAGCACCGTCTCGGTGGGGCCGTAGAAGTTGTGTAGGAGGGCGTCGAAGGTGGCGTGGAACTTGTCAGCGACCTCACCGGGCAGCGCTTCGCCGCCGATCGGGACGCGTTGCAGGCTGCGCCATTCGCTGACGCCGGGCAGCGACAGGAACAGCCCGAGCAGCGAGGGCACGAAGTGCATGGAGGTGATGCCCTCGTCACGCAACAGCGCGGTCAGGTAACCGATATCACCGAGACCGCCGGGCTTGGGGATGACCAGCCGCGCACCGGCGGCCAGCATGCCGAACAGCTCACCGATCGACACGTCGAAGCCCTGGGATGCCACCTGCAGCAGCCGGTCGTCCTGGGAAACCTGGTACTCGTCGCCGAACCACACGAAGTATTCGGCGATCGGCCGGTGTGGCACCGGAACACCCTTGGGCAGACCGGTGGAGCCGGAGGTGTAGATCAGGTAGGCGGTGTTCTCGGGCAGCAACGGCCGGACCCGGTCGGCATCGGTGGGGTCGACCGTGCCGAAGCTCTCCAGATCCGGGACGGGTTGCCGGATCACGACTTTCGGATCCGAGTCGGACAGGATGTAGTTCAGCCGGTCCTCGGGGTAGCCCGGGTCGACGGGCAGGTACACCGCGCCCGCCTTGACGATGCCGAGCGCGGTGATGACCAGTTCCGGCGACTTCTCCAGCAGCACGGCGACCCGGTCCTCGGTGCCGACGCCCTGGGCGATCAACCAGTGCGCCACCCGGTTGGCTTCCTCGTTCAGCTCGCGGTAGCTGTAGTGCCTGCCCTCGTATGTGACGGCGACGGCATCCGGGGTGCGGGCCGCCTGTTCCTGCACCAGTGCGGTCAACGTGGTCGGGGGTGTGTCGAAGCGTTCG
This sequence comes from Mycolicibacterium canariasense, assembly GCF_002101555.1. Taxonomy (GTDB): domain Bacteria; phylum Actinomycetota; class Actinomycetes; order Mycobacteriales; family Mycobacteriaceae; genus Mycobacterium; species Mycobacterium canariasense. Next base: position 84,472 of record NZ_LQOL01000060.1, on the reverse strand, counting down.
CCGTGGGACACGGCGTGCAGCCAGGCCTGGTCCTCCGCGGTGAACAGCTCGAGGCGCTGCACCGGCAGGTCGGGCTGGGCCAGGGCGTTGTCCAGCAGTACGGCGAAGTGCGCCAACATGTTCGAAGCCAGATCGGTGTCGATGATCTCGGTGAGGTGTTCGGCCTCGACGGTGGCGCCGTCGGCGTGCCATTCCACCATGAAGCCCAGCGGCAGCTGGGTGACGTGGCTGCGCAGCTCGGCACGGGTGCACGCGATGCCCGCGGGCCGGAATCCGCCGCCGTCGGGTTCCCGGAACCCGAAGCTGACGCGGGTCATCCGCTCGGCGCCGTGCCGCCGGTCCGGGTTCAATTCGGCCACCACCCGGTCCAGGTTGACGCGCTGGTGCGCGAACGCCGCGACGGCGGTGTCGCGCGCCGCGATCACCAGGTCGCGGAAGCCCTGGGTGCCCTTGGGCCGCAACCGCATCGCCACGGTATTGCCGTAGTAGCCGATCGCCTCGTCGGTACCGCGGTTGACCACGGGACTGGCGACCAGGAAGTCGTCGGCATGGGTGTAACGATGCAGCAGAACCCCGAACGCGGCCAGCAGCACCATGTACGGCGTGGCGCCGGTGTCGCGGGCCAGCGCGGCAACCTTGTCCACGGTGCCCGCCGGGAGCGCCAGCGTGCTCAGTTGCGAACGGAATCCGGTCGGCACGGCCGAACCGGACGGCCCGGGCAGTTCCAGCGGCTCGGGCGGGTCGGCCAGCACGGTACGCCAGTGCGCCAGGTCCTCGTCCGTGGTGTCGGCGGCCGGTGCGGGCGGGCGTGGGGTAGGTCCGAGGTCTGCACCTTCGTAGGCCCGGGTGAGGTCGGTGAAGAACACCCGCCAGGACCCGTCGTCCCAGGCGATGTGGTGCGCCACCAGCAGCATCACGTGTTCGTCGGCGCCGGTGCGCACCAGCGTGATCCGCAAGGGTGCGTCGATGCTCAGATCGAACGGCGTTCCGAATTCCCGCTGCGCCAGTACCTCCAGCCGCAGCGCGCGCGCCCGCTCGGACTTGTCCGACACGTCGTGGTAAGCCCAGCCCGGACGCAGATCGTCGTGCACGGTGGGCGTCGGCTCGCCGTTCTCGTCGGTGGCGTAGGTGGTGCGCAAGATGGGATGCCTGCGACCGACGGCGTCGACCGCGGCGCGCAATGCGGCGGGGTCCACCGGTCCGGTGAGCCGGTAGGAGACGCAGACGTTGAGCAGCACCCCGGTGGGATCGGCGCTCTGCACGAACCACATCCGGCGCTGGCCGTCGGACAGTGCCGCGGGATCCGGTTCGGTGGCCTGCGCGGCGGACAACCCGCGCTCGGCGAGTTTGCGCCGCATCAGCTCGAGCCGGGCGTCCCGCCCGGTAGTGGTGGTGGCATCTGCGATATCAGTCACGCGACAGTGCTTTCCTTATCGGTCTTGTGGAGATCAGTCTTTGTCAGCTGCTCGATCAGCTCGGTACCGGTGACGCCGCCGAGGATCGTGGCCAGCGGAACCTTGTGCCCGGTGGCCTGCATGAGTTTCTTGCGGAGATCGAGGGCCAACAACGAGTCGACGCCCAGGTCGAGTAACGACTGCGCCAGGTCCAGCACGGCGGTGTCGGCCACCTTCAGCACCGCCCCGAGCGCGGTCCGCACGGCGCCGGCGGGATCGACCCGCCCGGTGGCTGCGGGGACCACGTCGGGGACGGCAGCACCGTCGTGCGCGCCACCGAGGAAGGTGTGCAACCGGCCCGGGTCGGCGGAGAACACCAGCGGGTCGGCCGTCCAGTCCCGGAGGCAGACATGCGCGGCCCGGTCCGGGACCATGGCCACCAGACCCGAGCGCTGCACTTTGGTGATCTCGTCCTCGTCGATGATGCCGGTGCCCGGCCACAGGCCCCAGCGCACCGCCGTGCAGCGGCGGCCGGCGGCCCGGTGCTGGGCGGCCTGGACGTCGAGTAGCCGATTGGCGGCGGCGTAGGCGATATGGCCTCGACCACCCCACAGTCCGGATACCGACGAGCACAACAGGATTCGGGCGTCGGCGCGCAGCGGCCAGGCGGCGGCGAACCGGTCGAATCCGGCGACCTTGGCCGCCACGGTCTGCTCGAACGCCGCCGCGGTGAGCTGCCGGTACTCGGTGATGCTGGCCGCGCCCGCGGCGTGGATGACCAATGATGCTGCCGTGGCGCCTGTTTCGACGACCGCCGCGGCCAGCGCGACAGGATCGGTGATATCACAGCGCGCCGAGACGATATCGGCGCTCAGCTCGGCGAGTTCGGCGGCATCGACACCGCCGCGGCTGAGCAACACGATCCGGCGCGCGCCGTGGTCGGCGAGGTAACGGGCCAGGTGCAGGCCGACCACACCGTTACCACCGGTGATCACCACCTCGTCCAGCACGCCCGAGTCCGGGGTCCACGCGGGGGTGGTGATCTGTTCGTCTCGGGTGGATCGCCGGTAGCCGACGCCGTCCCGGATGGCGAACTCACCGGCCGGGCCCAGCAAGATGTCCACGGCGGCCTCGTCCAGCGTGGCGTCCGGCAGGTCGAGGTGGCCGAAGCGGTGGTCGGGGAATTCCAACCCCAGGCTGCGGTGCATGGCCCCCAATGCGGCCTGTGCGGGCAGCGGCGCCGGGTCGCCGGGGCGGACCTGTTCCCCGTTGACCGTGACCAGCCACACGTCCCGGTCGGTGCCGCTCAGTGTGTCCGCGTAGTCGAGCAGCCCGGATTCGATCCGGCCGGCGAGTTCCGTAGCGGCCGTGGCGGTGTCGGTACCGTCGAGTGCGGGCGCCACCACGATGAGCAGGTCGGTGTCGGCGGGCTCAGCGGTCGCCAGGCGGCGGGCCAGCACGGCGCCCAGGTCGCTGTCGGCGCCGATCACCGCGGCCCGCCGGGCGTCGGCCCTGGCCGGGGCATACGGTTGCCACTGTTCGACGGCCACGCTGACGCCCGCGACGCGCGGCAGCGGAAGTGGTGCCGCCCAGAGGTGTTCGGACCGCATCGGGGCGAAGGGGAAGTTCGGCAGCGGCCCGACGGCCCCGGTGACGTGGTCGGCCCAGCGGTGGCCCGGATCGCTGACGGCGACCGCGGCGATGTTGGCCGCCAGCCGGTCGGTGATCGGCTCGTCGCGCCGGCCGGAGCCGACCGTGAGCGCGTCGGCGACCTCCAGATCGTCGAACACGTCGCCGAGCGCGTACAGCAGGGCCGGGTGCGCGGACAGCTCGACGAAGGTCCGCGCACCGCCGGTCACGGCCGCGGCGATGGCACGGTCGAACCGCACGGTGCTGCGCAGGTTGGTGTACCAGTAGTCGGCGAAATCGGTGCCCGCCGCCACGACGGCACCGGTGGCCGAACCGATGAACCGGACCGGGGCCTCGGCGAATTCGCCGGCGGGCAGCAGCGCGTCCAACTCCGACCGCAGCGGGTCCAACTTGCTGGTGTGGGCGGGGAACCACATCTCGATCTCGCGGGCGAAGGCCCCGCGGTCGGTGACATCGTGCACCAGCGACGCGATGGCCGCGGTGTCACCGGATACCGCGACCGAGGATTTCGAGTTGACCACCGAGACTTCGGCCCAGCCGTCGACACCGGCGACGGCCTGCTCGGCCGCGTCCGGGGACAGTCCGAGGACCGCGACGCGGTACGGCCCGGTCAGTCCGTCGAGCAGGGTGGCGCGTGCGGCGACGACGCCGACCGCCTGCGGCAGGGTGATGGTGCACGCGACATAGGCGGCGCCGATCTCGCCGAGACTGTGTCCCACGGTCAAATCGGGCAGCACACCGCAGGACCGCCACACCCGGGCCAGGGCCACCCCGTGCACGAATTGGGCACCTTGGATCTGCACCTGGGTGAAATCGTTGGTCACCGCCGAGGGCTCGGCCATCAGGTAGTCCAGTGGCGACGCGTGCCCGGCGGCGACGAACGCGGCGGCGCAGCGGTCGGCTTCGGCCCGGTATTCGGGCAGCCGGTCGTAGGCGTCGACGCCCATCGAGGGCCATTGGCTGCCCTGACCGGGGAACACGAAGGCGAGGTTGTGCGCGGGCTGCGCGGAGCACGCGACCAGCGGGTGGTCTACGCCCGCCGCCACGGCGCGCAGGGCGTCGGTCAGCTCGCCGATGTCCGCGGCACGGATCACCGTGCGGTGCCGACGAATCCGGCGAGTGCGGAGCAGGGTTGCCGCCACGGCGGCGACGTCGGCAGGCCGCCGATCCAGGTACCGCACGATGGCGGCGGCGTCCTGGGCGATGAGGTCCTCGGTGTGGGCGCTCAGCAGTACCGGCAGGCGTCCGTCGGGCAGTGTGGTCACCGGCCCTCCCCCGCGTCCGGTATCGCCACCACGACATGGGTGTTGGTGCCGCTCATCCCGAAGGCGGAGACCGCCCCGATCCGCACGCCGCCGGCGGCCGGCCACGGTGTCAGCTTGGTGGCCAGGCGCAACCCTTGGTTGTCCCAGTCGATTTCGCGGCTGGCTTCGTCGGTGTGCAGGCTGGCGGGCACCGAGCCGTGCTGTGCCGAGACGATCACCTTGGCCAGCCCGAGGGCCCCGGCCGCGGCCTGGGTGTGCCCGATGTTGGATTTGACCGATCCCAGCAGGGCACCGGCCCCCGGCGCGGCGGCGCCGTAGGTCCGGGCCAACGCCCGCAGTTCGGTGCGGTCACCGAGCCGGGTGGCGGTGCCGTGGCCTTCGATCATGCCGACGTCTTCGGGGGCCAGGCCGGCCGCGGCGATGGCGCGAGCGAACAGCCGCTCCTGCGCGGTGCCGTTGGGCGCGGTGAGACCGACGGTGCGGCCGTCGGAATTGACGGCGGTGGCGCGCACTTCGGCCAGCACCGGCCTACCGTCGCGAACCGCGGCGGATTTCTTCTGCAGCAGGAACATTCCCGCTCCTTCGGCCCATACTGTGCCACTGGCGTGGGCGCTGTAGGGCCGGCAGTGCCCGTCGTCGGAGAGGGCGTGCTGCTTGGAGAACTCGACGAAATAACCAGGGGTGCCCATCACGCAGACGCCGCCGGCCAGGGCCATATCGCAGTCGCCGGCGCGCAGGGCCGCGACGGCGGTGTGCAAGGCGGACAGTGCCGAGGAGCAGGACGTGTCGACGGTCAGTGCCGGGCCGGCCAGGTCCAGGGTGTAGGCGATCCGCCCGGAGATCACCCCGAGCGAGGTTCCGGTGATGAGATGGCCGCTGTGCGAGGAGAATTCGGACAGCGGTGGCCCGTATTCGAGCGCCGAGGCGCCGACATAGCAGCCCACGTCGTGGCCGGCGAGGTCGTCGGGATTGATGCCGGAGTTCTCGATGGCGCGCCAGGCCAGCCGCAGGGCGACGCGCTGCTGCGGGTCCATGGCCACGGCCTCGCGGGGTGAGACGCCGAAGAAGGTCGGATCGAAAATGCCTGCGCTGTCCAAGAATCCGCCGAGATCGTGGATCTGTTTGAAGCCGTCGCGCAGGGAGCCGTCCAGCAGTTCGGCGATCGCCCAGCCCCGGTCGGTGGGAAAGTGGCTCAGTGCTTCGCGCTGCTCGGCGAGGAGATCCCAGAAAGCGTCGGCGGTGTCCACACCGCCGGGCGCCTCGACCGCCATCCCGACGATCACCACCGGATCGTCGTCGTGTCGTGGCGAGTCAGAGCTCATTGATCAACTCCGCGACGTCTGCGGTGTGGTCGTTGATGTAGAAGTGCCCGCCGTCGAAGATGGAACAGGTGAAGGCGCCGGTGGTGTGGGATTCCCAGCGGCGCAGCATGGTTTCGCTGATCCGGTGGTCACGGTCCCCGCCGAGGGCGTGGATGTCGGCGTCGATGCGCACGTCGTCGGCGCAGCTGTACCGGTTGAACGCGGCGTAATCGGCGCGGACCGCCATGAGCAGCAGCTCCACGAAATCCTCGTCCTCGAGCAGCTGCGGGTCGGTGCCGCCAAGATCGACCATCTCGGCGATGATCTCGTTCTGCGCCATCGGAAGCGCGGGCGACGCGGCCACCGCGGCGGGCGCTTCGCTGGCCGACACCCACAGGGCCGCCACCTCGACGCCACGTTGCTGGGCCACCCTGGCGAACTCGAAGGCCACCACCGCGCCCATGCAATGCCCGAACAGCCGCAGCGGTCCGAGCCGATCCCAGCGGCCGGCGTCGAACAGGTCGGCGGCCAGTTCGGTGACGGTGGCCGGCGCCGGGTGGGTCAGCCGGTCACCGCGCTGCGGGTATTGCATGACGTAGGTGTCGGCACCGGCGACGGCCAGCGCGGTGCCCAGTGTCCGGTAGGCCAGTGCGGCACCACCGGCGTGCGGGAACACCAGGGTCGGCGCGCCGGGTGCGGCGTACCGCTTGATCCACGGTGCGAACGCGAGATCCGCGGCGGTCACGAGGCCGCGGCGGCGTCGAGGGCGTGCACCACGTCCGCGTCGTCCATCTGGGCGACCTCCAGATACAGTTCGGCGACCTGGTCGAGCCGGTCGCTGCCGGGCTCCCTGGCCGTCAACCGCGCGGCGAGGGCTTCGACGGTGCGGGTGGCGAAGATGTCGGGCACCATCACGGTCGGGGTGTCCAGCCATTCCCGGATCCGGGCCACCGCGGTGGTGGCCAGCACGGAATCGCCGCCGAGCGCGAAGAAGTCGTCGTCGACACCGATGCTCGTCGTGCCGAGCAGTTCGCCGATGATGGTCGCCAGCGCCCGCTGTACCGGGGTGACCGGCATCCTGCGGTCGGCGTCCGGTCCGTCGCCGACCACCTCGGCCAGGATCCGGGCCGCGGCACGGCGGTCGGTCTTGCCGGCCAGGGTGAACGGGATACGCTCGACCAACTCGATGTGCCGCGGAATCATGTGCGGCGGAACGAGTTCGGCAACGGAATCGGTGATCCGCGGGACATCCAGCCCGGGATCGTCGAGGCTGACCAGCGCGGCCAGTACGTCGTTGCGCCGGGCTCCGGACGCGGGCACGATGCCGGCGACCGCGGCGCGCACGCCGGGGATGCGCTGCAGCGCCGCCTCGACATCACCCAGTTCGATGCGATACCCGCTGATCTTCACCCGGTGATCGGCGCGCCCGACGAACTCCAGGGTGCCGTCGGGCCAGTACCGGGCCAGGTCGCCGGTGCGGTACCAGCGACGGCCGTCGTGCTCGACGAAACGTTCGGCGGTCAGGTCCGGTCTCCCGCGGTACCCCGACGCGATACCGCGCCCACCGATCCACAGTTCGCCGGGCACCCAGTCCGGGCAGTCGGCGCCGAACGAATTGACCACGCGTGCAGCGTTGTTCGGGAACGGCACGCCGTAGGGCACCGCAGTCCAGGCCGCTGGCATGTCGATTGCGGCTTCGTGGATGGTGGCGTGGATCGCGGTTTCGGTGGCACCGCCGAGGCCGGCGACACGGACCCCGGGCGCCTGGGCGCGCAACCGGCGCACCATCGCGGTACGCACCCAGTCCCCACCGGTCAGTACCACCCGCAGTGTAGAAAGCAGGTCGGCCGTTCCGGTTTCGGCGAGCATCTCCAGGCTGCCGGGCAGGAAGTTGAGCACGGTCACCCGATGCTCGTGGATCAGCCGGGCCCAGGTGTCCGGGTTGCGGCGGTCCGCCTCGTCGACGGCGACGATCGCGCCGCCGGTGGCCAGGGTGGCGAAGACGTCGAGAACCGACAGGTCGCATTCCAGGGTCATCAGCGCCAGGCACCGATCGTCGGGCCCGATCTCGAAGTGTCCGTAGAGGAATTCGGCGGTGTTCATCGCCGCGGCGTGGGTGACCTCCACGCCCTTGGGCTCGCCGGTCGACCCGGAGGTGAACAGCACGTAGGCCAGTTCCTGCGGGTCGGCGAGCACGGGGGCGAACCCCGGGTCGTTTGCCACCGCGCGCCGCCCCACCCGCAGCGCCTCCGGGATGGTCAGGGCGGGCAGCCAACTAGGTTCCTGGTCACCGCACACCAGCGCCATCCGCACGCCGCCGGTGTGCAGGATGCGCTCGGCCCGTTCGGCCGGCTGGTCGACGCCGATCGGAAGGTAGATCGCGCCGGCGGACAGGATGCCGAGCAGCGCGGTGATCTGGTCGGCGCCTTTGGGGCCGAGCACCGCCACGGTGTCACCGGGTTTGATACCGGCGGTGTGCAGGGCGGCGGCGACGGCCAGCACCTGCTCACGCAGTTCGGCGTAGGTCAGCGTGCCGGTGGAGCCGATGACCGCGGTGGCCTCCGGGGTGGCGGCCGCCGAGGTGAAGAACCCGGCGTGCAGCGGTTGCCCGCCGGTGTCGGCGGTGGTGCCGTTGAGCCGCTCCCGGACCGCGCGCTGTTCGGCGCTGACCAGCGGGGCGCGGGTGGTCTCCCAGGCGGTGTCGTCGGCGGCCAGCCGGAGCAGCTCGCCGATGTGCCGGTCGAACATGGCGTCGATGAGGCCGGCGGGGAATGCGTCCTCGCGGACATCCCAGTTCACCAGGATGCCGCCGTCGAACTCGGTGACCTGGGCGTCCAGCAGCACCTGCGGCCCTTGCGAATTGATCCACACCGGCTTGCCGAAGGTGTCGGTGACCTCCGCGGCGAACAGTTCGCCCAGGCCGAGCGCGCTGGTGTAGACCACCGGGGCCAGCACCTGGGTACCGCGGTGGCGGCTGAGGTCGCGCAGCACCGACAGACCCGGGTAAGCGGCGTGCGCGGCCGCGCTGCGGAACACCTCCTGCACGGCGCGGGACCGGGCGGCGGCGGTGTCGGCGGTGCGCAGGTCGATGTCGAGCAGCAACGACGAGGTGAAATCACCGACCAGCGCGTCGACGTCGGGGTGGTGCTGCTCGCGGCCGAACATCGGCACGTTGAGCAGGAAGCGCGGTTCGGCCGACCAACCCGCGAGCGCGTCGGAGAACGAGGCGGCCAGGGCCATCGCCGGCGTGATGCCGCGCCGGCGAGCGGCGCCGAACAGAGCGTCGCGGGTCTGCGGGTCCAACCAGTGGTGACGCCGGGTGGTGTGCCGCGGGTCGGCCTGCTCGGCCTGGGGCACCACCGGCAACCGCGGCGGGTCCGGTAGTTCGGGGATGCGCTCGGCCCACCACTGCCGATCCGCGTCGGCCGTGGGCTGCTGTGTCGCGGCGAGCCGGTACTGCCGGTAGGTGTAGCCGAGCGGGGTCAGGTCCGCGCCGTTGTACAGCCGGGTCAGGTCCGACATCAGCGTGCGGTAGCTCATCGCGTCGGCCGCCTGCATGTCCAGGTCGACGTGCAGCCGGGAGCGGCCGTCGGGCAGCAGCGTCAGTGCCAGCTCGAACACCCCATGCTCGAGCTGCTGGTGCGACTTGGCGCGGCGGATCTGCGCCAGTCGTGCCTCCACGTCCACGGATTCACGCAGATCCACCAGTTGCACCGGGAACGGTTGCGGCACTGGGCCGATGCGCTGGGTGCCGTCGGCCAGAAACTCGACCCGCAGCATCGGATGCCGTTCGGCGAGCTTTGTCGCCGCCCGACTCAGCCGGTCGTGATCGACCGCTTCACCGTCGAATTCGACGTACAGATGACCCGCGACCCCGCCGAGCTGTTGATCGCCTTCCCGGCCGATCCACATGGCGTGCTGCATCGGAGCGAGCGGGAATGGGTCCCCGGAATTCGAATCCTCTTCGACATCAACGGTTTCGGCGTCGGTGTCGACGCCGTCCCGGCCGATCAGTTCCGACCACGCGCGCACCGACGGTTGCGCCGCAAGCGAGGCGAAGTCGATGTCGAGGCCCTTTTTCCGCCATTTGCCGGCCAGCGACATCATCCGGATGGAGTCCAGCCCCTGGCTGACCAGATCCAGCTCGGGATCGATGTCGGCGGCGGCGATGCCGAGCAGATCGGCGATCTCTTGCCGGATGGTCTCTGTTATCTCCGAGGCATTCACAGCAACACTCATCACGCCTCCCAACGCCGTCCAATCGCTTAGCAAAGGCTGCCCTAATTTCGAGAAGGCTACCCTATATTCGGACTACCGAACACGCCTACCCCGAAGGGCAGACTCGTGACCCTGACCACGCCGCAACCGGCGGAATCCGCAGCACAGACCACCCTGGTGGCCGGGTTCCGGCCGTTCCCGGCCGACCGCGCGGCGCACTACCGGGCCGCCGGCCACTGGGCCGGGCAGACTATCGACGAGATCCTGCGTACGGCGGCGGCCACCTGGTCGGGCAATATCGCCGTGGCCGACGCCGCATCCGCGCATACCTTCGCCGAGCTGGACGAGTTGGCCGACCGCGCGGCGGCCGGCTTCGCGGCACTGGGCATCGCCCCGGGTGACCGCGTCCTGCTCCAGCTACCGAACTCGGCACGGTTTGTCGTCGCGCTGTTCGGGATGCTGCGCGCCGGCGCGGTTCCGGTGATGTGCCTGCCCGGGCACCGGTTGGCCGAACTGACCCATTTCGCGGCGGTCAGCGACGCGGTGGCCTTGGTCATCGCCGACAGCGCAGCAGGATTCGACTACCGGGTGATGGCCGAGGAACTCGTCGCGACCCATCCGACGGTGCGCCACGTCATCGTCGACGGCGACCCCGGTCCGTTCCTGCCGTGGTCCGCGCTGGAAAGCGCCGCCGCTCCACCCGTGGTCAGGCCGGCCACCGACTCCCCGGCCCTGTTGCTGGTGTCCGGCGGGACCACCGGCGCACCGAAGCTCATCCCCCGCACCCACGACGACTACGTCTACAACTTCACCGCCAGTGCCCAACTGTGCGCGCTGACCTCCGACGACGTGTACCTGGTGGCGCTGCCCGCCGCACACAACTTCCCGCTGGCCTGCCCCGGCCTGCTCGGCGCCCTGAGCGTCGGCGCCACCACGGTGTTCACCACCGACCCGTCACCGGAGGCCGCCTTCGCCGTGATCGACCGGCACGGGGTGACCGTCACCGCGCTGGTGCCTGCGCTGGCCAAACTGTGGACGGCGGCTTGCGATTGGGAATCCTTGGCCCCCAAGGGTATACGGCTGCTCCAGGTCGGCGGTGCAAAACTGGGTTCGGACGACGCGGCCGCCCTGCGCGCCGCGCTGACGCCCGGTTTGCAGCAGGTGTTCGGGATGGCCGAGGGCCTGCTGAACTACACCCGGCTCGGTGACTCCCCCGAGCTGCTCGACCACACCCAGGGTCGCCCGCTGTCCGACCTCGACGAGCTGCGCGTGGTCGACGAGGCCGGCCACGAGGTGGCCCCGGGCGTCGAGGGCGAGCTGCTGGTGCGGGGGCCGTACACCATCAACGGTTACTTCAACGCCCCGCAGGACAACGCCCGCTCCTTCAGCCCGGACGGCTTCTACCGCAGCGGGGACCGGGTCCGGCGGTTGGCCGATGGCTATCTGGAGGTGACCGGCCGGGTCAAAGACGTCATCACCCGCGGCGGCGAGACGGTGTCGGCGCTGGACCTGGAGGAACACCTGATCACGCACCCGGGCATCTGGGCGGCCGCGGCCGTACCGTTGCCCGACGAATTCCTCGGTGAGAAGATCTGCGCGGTGGTGGTTTTCAGTGGGGCACCGGTCAGCTTGGCCGACCTGAACGCCTACCTGGACGGCCGCGGCGTGGCCGCACACTCGCGGCCCGACACCCTGGTCGCGATGCCGTCGCTGCCGACCACCGCGGTCGGCAAGACCGACAAGAAGGCGATTGCAGCGCAGCTGACCCGGTGAGGCGGCTCAGCCGCTGCGCGGCACCAGGTGCGGTGCCAGCGTGGTGAGTTTCTCGCAGGTCTCTTCGAATTCGCGGTCCGGGTTGGACGCCGCGATGATGCCGGCACCGGCCCGCAACCAGGTGGCGCCGTCCTGCTCGTAGACCGCGCGCAGGGTCAGCGCCGCGTCCATCTCGCCACCGGCGGTGAACATCACCACCGCGCCGGAGTACAGCCCGCGCGGGGTCTGGTCCAGCCGCAGGATGGCGTCGACGCTCTCGGCCTTGGGGATCCCCGAGGCCGTGACGGCCGGGAACAACGCCGCCAGGGCGTCCATCCGGTCGAGCGACGAGCTCAGCCGGCCGCCGACGGTGGACCCCAGGTGCTGCACGCTGCCGCGCTCGCGGATGGTCATGAAGTCGTAGACCATGGCCGTGCCGGGTTCGGCGACCTCGGAGATCTCCTGCATGGAGGTGCGCACCGAGATGGCGTGCTCGACGATCTCCTTGGAGTCGGACTCCAACTCGTCACGCGCGGCGCGGTCGGCGTCGGCGCCACGCCCGAGCGCCCGGGTGCCGGCCAGCGGTTCGGTCAGCACGGTGCCGTCCTCGTGCACGGCGGCGACCAGTTCGGGGCTGTAACCCAGTGCCCGAATTCCGCCGAATTGCAACAGGAATGAGCGCACCGGCGTGTTGTTGCGCCGCCCCACCCGGTAGGTCGCCGGGAAGTCCAGGGCGAACGGCACGTCGAAGCGCCGGGACAAGATCACCTTCTGGTACTGCCCGGAGCGGATCTCGTCGATCGCGGTGGCCACCCGCCGGCGATAGTCGGCGGTGTCGGAGCCGACGTCCAGCGGCCGCGGAGGCGGTGTCGGCGCCAGGCCCTTGGCGATCAAGCGGTCGATGGCCGCCGGGTAGGTCGCGTCGCCGTCGACGACGGTGGCCTGGGTCTCGGTGACCATCACCTGGCTGCCGGGCAGGAACAGCCGGGCCAGCGGCGTCCCCGGCGGCAGCTGCGCCTGCAGGCCGAATCGGTAGGCGCCGAATTCGAAAGCCACCCAACCGAACACCCGCCGGCCCTCCAGCAGCAGCCGGTCGACCGCCGCACCGAGGGCCACCTCGGGACGCCCGGTCCAGGACTGTCGCGTCACCACGCCGTCGGTGATGAGCCGCAGTTCGTCGGAGTCCAGTTCGATGGCCACCCGGACATCGCTTGCCAGGATCCACTGTCCGTTGTGTTCGTAGACGAGGTACTCGTGGCCGTCACCCTCGGCCATCCTGGCCAGTTCGGCCACCACATCGGCGGGGGTGATACCGGGCGGCAGCGCCAGCGGAAGTACCACAACGTTTTCCGCGCTGGTCTCCACGGTCACCTTTGCCTCACCTTGAGAGTCGACGTAAGCACCAGGTAAATTTAGCCTAACCTAGCTTATTGTTGGCGCCCTCCGTCGATGTGAGTTAGCCGACCTTGTCGGCCATCGACCACCCGGACGCCGAGACCCGCTGCGACCAGAAGTCCGCGTACTGGCCGCCGCGGGCCATCAAATCGGTGTGCGTGCCGCAATCGGCGACGGTCCCCGCACCCGAGAGCACCACGATCTGGTCCGCGGCGGTGACGGTGGACAGCTTGTGCGCGATGACCACGACGGTGCTGCGCTGCGCCAAGGTGCGGATGGCGTCGGCGACATGGCGCTCGTTTTCCGGATCGAGCGCGCTGGTGGCCTCGTCGAAGAGCACGATCGGGGCGTCCTTGAGCAACGCGCGGGCAATCGAAACTCGTTGCCGCTCACCGCCGGACAGCGCCGATCCACCCTCCCCCACCCTGGTCTGCCAGCCCTCGGGCAGCCGGTCCAGCACCGCGGTCAGCCCGGCAGTCTGCGCCGCGGCGGCGATTTCGGCTTCCGTCGCGTCCGGCCGGCCGATCCGCACGTTCTCCCAGAGCGTGTCGTCGAACAGGTAAACGTCCTGGAACACCAGCGACAGCTGCGCCATGAGGTCGGCGGTGCGCTGATCGCGGACGTCGACGCCGCCGACGCGCACCACCCCGGCGTCGGTGTCGTAGAAGCGGGCGATCAGCCGGGTCAGCGTGGTCTTGCCGGACCCCGACGGCCCGACCAGAGCCGTCATGGTGCCCGGTTCGGCCACGAAGCTGATGTCGGTGGCCACCGACCGGCCCGGGTAACCGAATGCGACGTGCTCCAACTCGACCCGACCTGGGGTCGAAACCTGCTGCGGTACATCGGGTTCCGGAAGGGCTGGGGTGTCCAGGATTGCGGTGATGCGATCCAGTTCGGTGCGGGCCATCCGCATGGCCGAACCGTATTCGGCCAGTGCGGCCAGCGGCGAGGCGAACCGGGCCGCCAGGCCCAGGATCGCCACCGCCGTGATCGGGTTCAATTGGCCACCGCCGTTCCCCGTCGCCCCGTCGACGGCCAGCCAGGCAGCTGCCGCGATGAGCACCGAGAAGACCGCCTGTACCGCAACACCGTTGACCATCAGGCCTGCCACCGAACGCCACAGGGCCCGCCGGCCCACCGTGTGCTGGGCCTCCAGCGCGGCGCCCAGCGGCGCGAAATCCGCCCCGGTCCGCCCGAACGCCCGCAGCACCGGCTGGCACCGGGCGAACTCCACGACGCGGGTGTTCACCTCGACCTCGGCGGCGTGATTGAGTGTCTCGGCCTCGGCGATCAGCCGGGAGGCCAGCCGGCCGCACCCCACCAGCACCAGGCCACCGACGAGGGCGACGACGGCGATGCGCCAGTCGAACAGGGCCAGGCCGGCCACCACGGTGGCGGCGCTGACGATGTTGAGCACGATCGGGGTGATCAGGTGCGCCCCGCTGGTGCCGACGAACGTGGTTCCCTTGACCGCGATCTGGGAGACCGAGCCGACGGTGTCGCGGGTGAACCAGCCCAGCGGCAGGGTGACCATGTGGTCACCGAGCCGGTGGTGCAGCAGCCGCATGGTGGCCAGCGCCATCCGCATGGCCCGCGAGGACTGGACGTACTGGGCGACCGCCGCGGCGACCACCACCACGGCGAGCACCCCCAGCCAACGTGCCGCGTCACCGTACCGGCCGTCGAACAAGGCCTGCGAGATGGGCACCAGCAGCACCATCGCGATGCCGTGCAGCAGGCCGTAGGCGCTGACCCAAGCCAGGTAGCCGAACATCAGCCCACGCTGCGGGCCGAGGATGCGCAGAAAACCCCGGATCATCGTGCGGCCTCCCGCAGATCGCTGCCCGCGCTGTACACCTGCCACATCTCGGCATACTTACCGTCGCGGGCCAGCAATTCGTCGTGGCGGCCCTGTTCGACGACACGGCCTTCGGCGAGCACGACGATGTTGTCCGCACCGACGATCGACCCCAACCGGTGGGCGATCACCAGCACCGTGCGGCCGGCGATCAGCCGCGACAGCGCGGCCTGGATCTGCGCCTCGGAGTCCGGGTCCGCCGATGCGGTGGCCTCGTCCAACACCAGCACCGGGGTGTCGGCCAGCAGGGCGCGGGCGATGCTGACCCGCTGCGCCTCACCGCCGGAGAAGTGCGCGTCTTCGCCCACCACGGAGTCGTATCCCCGTGGCAATTCCAGGATCCGGTCGTGGATGTGCGCCGCTTCGGCGGCCTGGTAGACCTCCTCGGCGGAGGCGTCCGGGCGGCCCAGCGCGATGTTGTCGGCCACGCTGACGCCCAGCAGTTGCACGTCCTGCAACACGAAGCCGACATGCCGGTACAGCACCGCAGGGTCGATGTCGCGCACGTCGATACCGCCGACGCGGACCGCACCCGTCGTCGCGTCGTGGAACCGCGGAACCAGGGTGGCCAGGGTGGACTTGCCGCTGCCGGACGGTCCGACCAGCGCGGTGATGGTCCCCGGGGCCAGGTGTAGGTCGACCTCGTGCAGCACGGTGTTGGCACCGTCGTAGCTGAAGCCGACTCCGTCGAAGTCGACCGAGTTACCTTGCGGAACAAGCGGTTTGGCCGATACTTTCAGCTTCGGCTGATCCAGTAGCCGGACCAGCCGACCCGCGGCGGCCTGGGCCTGCTTGCGGATGCCCGCGGAGTAGCCGACGGCGAGCACGGCGGCGGGAATGGTCATGGCCACCAGCGTGGATCCCAGCACGTCGATCGGTGCGACCCAGCCGCTGCGCACGAACCAGTAGCCGCCGGCCAGGTTGACCAACAGCACCGTCGGCGCCTCGATGAAGATGGACGACGACGCCTTGACCCGCACCATCGGGCCCATCCAGGCGGCGAAGCCGTCGTTGAACTCCTCGGCGGCCTCGGCGAAACGCTTGTGCGCGCGGCCGGTCTCGCCGAATGTCTTGACCACCGCCACCCCCGCGATGAACTCGACGATGGTGGCACTGATCCGCGCGATACCGGCATTCATCCGTTCCATCTGCACCCGGACGTCGCGGCCCAGCCACATGTACACGCCGAGGTACACCGGGGCGGTCCCGATCGCCAGCAGGCCCAGCCGCCAGTCCAGCGCGAAACAGTAGGCCAGTCCGAAGGCGGGAGTGGCCAGCGCGCCGGTGTTCTCCACCGCGGAGTGCGCGACCAGGAAATGCAGTTCGCCCACGTCCTGCTGCACGGCCTTGCGCACCTCGCCCGAGGACGTGCCGTTGAACCAGCCGAGCGGCAGCCGGCCCAGGGTGTCGACGATGCGCCGGCGCAACGAGCGCTGCAGGTCACCGTCGGCGAGGTGGGTGAGGGTCAGCGCGGTGCCGTTGGCCCAGGTCCGAACCAGCAGCGCGGCGATCACGACGGCGACGACGGTCCAGACCCGGGACGGGTCGACCGCGCCGCCGGCCAACAGCAGGCGCCCGATCTCGACGATCCCGATGAACGGCACGATGGTGGCGGCGGAGGCCACCAGGGTGAGCAGCTGCGCGACCCGGGACCGACCGGCCACCGGGGCGAGCAGCGCCTTCAGCGCCAACGCGTCGGCGCGGGCGGCCTGACGCGCGGCCAGCTGGTTGTATCTCGCGGTCGTCCGGGGTGGCGTCGACGCGGCCTGAACTGTGGTCATCCACGCTCCATAGGTAAGGGTTGCCTAACACCCTAGCGTGGCATCCCCGTTCACTCGGAACTCACGGCGCCGCCCACTCGCACTTTCCCGCCAGGGACGCCATCTCACTGCCGGATTCAGTCCAGCAGGGTGCGCACCACGGCATCGGCCAACAGCCGGCCCGGGTCGGTGAGCACCAGCCGATCGGCGGCCCGGGTCACCAACCCGTCACCGATGGCCACCTCCGCCCGGCTGCGTTCGTCCGCGGACAGCACCGCCACCGGCAGGCCGCTGCGCAACCGCAACCGCAACATCACGTCCTCGGTGTGCCGCGCGGTGTCATCGAGCGTCTCCGAATCGGCGATCGGCAACCTGCCCTCGCCCAGCGCCTGCGCATAAGCGTTGGGGTGCTTGATATTCCACCATCGTGTCGAACCGACGAAACCGTGCGCGCCCGGGCCGGCGCCCCACCACTGGCCCCCGTCCCAGTAACCCAGGTTATGCCTGCACTCCCCGCCGGGGCGGCTCCAATTCGACACCTCGTACCACTGCAACCCCGCCGCCGACAGCTGCGCGTCGAGCAGTTCGTAGCGCTCGGCGAGCACATCGTTGTCCGGGGCGGGCACCTCGCCGCGGCGCACCCGGCGGGCCAGGGCGGTGCCGTCCTCGACCACCAGCGCGTACGCCGACACGTGGTCGACGCCGGCCGACACCGCGACCTCCACCGAACGGCGCAGGTCATCGTCGGTCTCGCCCGGAGTGCCGTAGATGAGGTCCAGGTTGACGTGCTCGAATCCCTCGGCTCGGGCCTCCAGCGCGGCCGCGGGTGCCCGCCCGGCCGAGTGCACCCGGTCGAGCACCGCCAGCACGTGCGGCGCCGCGGACTGCATGCCCAGGGAGATGCGGGTGTAGCCGGCGGCCCGCAGTCGCGCGAACAGGGCCGGCGAGCTGGATTCCGGGTTGGCCTCGGTGGTCACCTCCGCGTCCGGCGCCAGGGTGAAATGCGCGCGGACCGCGTCGAGCACCGCGGCCAGCCCGTCGCCGCCCAGCATGGTAGGGGTGCCGCCGCCCACGAATACGGTGTCGACCGGCCGCGGGCCGACCTGCGCCGCGGCCAGCGCCAGCTCCAGCCGCACCGCCGCCAGCCAACCCGCCGGGTTGGCGCCCCCGAGTTCGGCGGGCGTATAGGTGTTGAAATCGCAGTATCCGCAGCGGGTCGCGCAGAACGGCACGTGGATGTAGATCCCGAATGGTCCCGCCGGCACGCTCATGGGTCCAGTCTCCCAGAACCGATTTTGCTCAGCGCGATCGCAAATCTGGCCCGGTTAGGGCTGATGGCGCCGGTCGTGGCACAATGGCGGGCATGACCTCCGCCCGTAACAGCACCACCGGTATTGCACTGGTGGCACGGCGGCATGTCGACTTCAAGCGCGTCTGTAGCTGTTGCTGTCTTCCTTGACGACTGCGTTGACCTAGGACCCAGCCCACCCTGAAATTTCAGCTGGCCGACGGATCTGCGCCGCCGGACAGCCACCGGTGGCCTGCGCGATCCCTCCGCCTGCTCCTCCACTAAGGAGCCAGTTCAATGACGACCGCGAATCCTGCTAAGCCAGCCAAGCGCCCACGCGGCGAAGGCCAGTGGGCCCTCGGCTACCGCGAGCCGCTCAACGCCAACGAGCAGTCCAAGAAGGACGACAATCCGCTCAACGTGCGGGCCCGGATCGAGAACATCTACGCCCCCGGCGGGTTCGACAGTATCGACAAGGGTGACCTGCGTGGCCGGTTCCGCTGGTGGGGCCTCTACACCCAGCGCAAACCCGGGTACGACGGCACCTGGACCGGTGACGAGAACACCGACATGCTCGAGGACGAGTACTTCATGATGCGGGTGCGCAGCGACGGCGGGGCGCTGACCGCCGCCTCACTGCGGACGCTGGGGACGATCTCGACCGAATTCGCCCGCGACACCGCCGACATCTCCGACCGGGAGAACATCCAGTACCACTGGATCCAGGTCGAGAACGTGCCCGAGATCTGGCGCCGGCTCGACGAGGTGGGCCTGCAGACCACCGAGGCGTGCGGCGACTGCCCCCGCGTGGTGCTCGGTTCGCCGCTGGCCGGTGAGTCGCTCGACGAGGTCATCGACGGCACCCCGGCCATCGACGAGATCGTCAAGCGCTACATCGGCAAGCCCGAGTACTCCAACCTGCCCCGCAAGTTCAAGACCGCGATCTCGGGTCTGCAGGATGTCGTGCACGAGGTCAACGACGTCGCCTTCATCGGCGTCAACCACCCCGAGCACGGCCCGGGCTTCGACCTGTGGGTGGGCGGCGGCCTGTCCACCAACCCGATGCTGGCCCAGCGGGTCGGCGCCTGGGTGCCGCTCGACGAGGTGCCCGACGTGTGGGAGGGCGTGGTCAGCATCTTCCGCGATTACGGCTACCGCCGGCTGCGTTCCAAGGCCCGGCTGAAGTTCCTGATCAAGGACTGGGGCGTGCAGAAGTTCCGCGAGGTGTTGGAGACCGAATACCTCAAGCGGGCCCTCATCGACGGCCCCGCCCCGGATCCGGTCTCCCGGCCCATCGACCATGTCGGCGTGCAGCGGCTGAAGAACGGTCTGAACGCCGTCGGCGTCGCCCCGATCGCGGGCCGGGTGTCGGGCACCATCCTGACGAAGGTCGCCGACCTGGCCGAATCGGTCGGCTCGGACCGCATCCGGTTCACCCCGTACCAGAAGCTGATCATCCTCGACGTTCCCGACGACAAGGTGGCTGGGCTGCGCGCCGAATTGGACGCCATCGGGCTGCCGTCCACCCCGTCCCATTGGCGGCGCAACCTGATGGCCTGCACCGGCATCGAGTTCTGCAAGCTGAGCTTCGCCGAGACCCGGGTCCGGGCCCAGAGCCTGGTGCCCGAGCTGGAGCAGCGGTTGGAGGACATCAATGCCGAGCTCGACGTGCCCATCACGGTGAACATCAACGGGTGCCCGAACTCGTGCGCCCGGATCCAGATCGCCGATATCGGCTTCAAGGGTCAGATGGTGGACGACGGCAACGGCCCGGAAGAGGGTTTCCAGGTGCACCTGGGCGGCAGCCTGGGCCTGGACAGCGGGTTCGGCCGCAAGCTGCGCCAGCACAAGGTGCTGTCCACCGAACTCGGCGACTACATCGAGCGTGTCGCGCGCAACTTCGTGAAACAACGCGAGCCCGGCGAGCGTTTCGCCCAATGGGCGTTGCGAGCCGACGAAGCTGATCTTCGATGAGCGCCCGCGCGAAGAGCGAGAGCTGAGGTAATGATGAGCGACCAAGCGCTGATGACCGAGGAAAATCTGCGAGGCATCGCCGAGCGCGGTGCCAGAGAGCTCGACGGCGCCGACGCGATGGACCTGCTGCGCTGGACCGATCGGAACTTCGGCGGCAACTACATCGTGGCCTCCAACATGCAGGACGCGGTGCTCGTCGCCCTGGCCGCCGAGGTCCGCCCCGGTGTCGACGTGATGTTCCTGGACACCGGGTACCACTTCGTGGAGACGATCGGCACCCGCGATGCCGTGGAGGCGGTCTACGACGTCAAGGTGCACAACGTCACCCCCGAACGCACCGTGACCGAACAGGACGCGTTGCACGGTAAGGACCTGTTCGCCCGCGACGCCGCGGCATGCTGCCGGATGCGCAAGGTCGAGCCGCTGAGCAAGGCACTCAAGGGCTATTCGGCGTGGGTCACCGGGATCCGCCGGGTGGAGGCGCCGACGCGCGCCAACGCTCCACTGATCAGCTTTGACGAAGCCTTCGGTCTGGTGAAGATCAACCCGCTCGCGGCGTGGTCCGACGAAGAGATGCAGAGTTACATCGACGAGCACGGCATCTTGGTCAATCCCCTTGTCTACGAAGGCTATCCGTCGATCGGCTGCGCACCGTGCACCAGCAAGCCGATCGACGGCGCGGATCCGCGCAGCGGACGGTGGGCCGGGCAGGCCAAGACGGAATGCGGGCTGCACGCCTCGTGAACGGGCCGCGGGCGTGAGCAGCGCAAGCGCCCTCGTCCTGACCGCCCACGGCAGCGCGGATCCGCGCGCCGCCGCCAACACGCATGCCGTCGCGGCCACCATCCGCCGGATGCGCCCCGGGCTCGAGGTGATTCCGGCGTTCTGCGAACAGAATTCGCCGAATCTGGTCGATGTGCTGTGTTCGGTGGGTGACCGCGCGGTGGTGACACCGCTGCTGCTCGCCGATGCCTACCACGCCCGCGTCGACATCCCGGCGATGATCGCCGAGTCCGGGACAAGGGCCCGCCAGACCGAAGTGCTCGGCGAGGACGATCAACTGGTGGCCGTGCTGCGCCGCCGCATCGCCGAGGCCGGGGTGTCCCGGCTCGACGGCGTCGGTGTCATGGTGACCGCGGTGGGTTCGTCACGCCCAGAAGCCAATTCGCGCACCGCCATGGTGGCCGAACAGCTGGTGGCGCACACCAATTGGACGGCGGCGACCGCCTTCGCCGCCGGCGCGCACCCGAACCTGGCACGGATCGCCGGTGAACTCCGGGACCGCGGCGCCGATCGGCTGGTCATCGCGCCGTGGTTCCTGGCGCACGGCCGCATCACGGACCGGGTGGCAAGTTTCGCCACCACGCACGGCATCCCGATGGCCCAGCCGCTCGGGCCGCACCGGCTGGTCGCCGAGACGGTGCTGGACCGCTTCGACGCCGCGTGCGGCGTCGCGGCCGCCGCGTAGGCCGCCAAACTCGGATAGTGGCCATTATTCAAATAATGGTTACTATCCAAGTATGGACGACGCCGAAAAACCGCGCCGGTTGACCCGCGCGGAAAGCAGAGAACGCACCCGCCGGCAGCTGCTCGAGGCCGCCGCGCAGGTCTTCGCCCGGCGCGGCTACGCCGCTGCGTCGGTCGAGGAGATCGCGGAATCGGCCGGTTTCTCGGTCGGTGCGGTGTACTCCAACTTCGCCAACAAGGACGAGTTGTTCGCCGCCTTGATGACCGACCGGGCCGTCAACCACATGGACGAAGTGGCCGACATCTTCGACTCCGCCGAAGCGCTGTCGCAGGATCCGCTGCAGGCGCTGGGGCGGATGCTGATCGCCATCGCCGACAAGGACCTTCACGTCGCCGTGCTGAAGACCGAGTTCTGGCTGCACGCCGTGCGCAATCCCGAACTGATGCGCATCGAGGCCGACGCTTCGGCGCGCACCCTGGGCGCGGTCCGCGAGATCCTGGCCGGCGTGCTGGACCGCAACGATGTCGACCAGACCGTGGTGTCCGTCGACGATTTCGCCACCATCACCCTCGCACTGTTCAGCGGGTTGATCCGGCAGCGCCGCATCGACCCGAAGCGGGTCTCCGATGACATGTTCGGCCAGGCGATGCGATGGCAGATCGCCGGCATGCCCAAGAACTCCGGACGAAAGTAGCCACCCGTGGAATGGATCGGCAACATCGGGCTCTACGCGATCCCGGCCTTCCTGCTGCTGCTCGGCATCGAAGTCGTCGGTGACCGTCTGGAGCGCAGGCGAGCCGACGCGAAAACGCCGGCGCGGCAACGGGTTGGCTTCGGACTGCGCGACACCCTGGCCAGCCTGTCGGTGTACGGGCTGGGCCGGATCGCGAAGATGGGCGAGCACTTCATCTCGGTGCCCATCGTGCTGCTGGCAGCGACGCTGGCTCCGGTCACACTGTCGGCATCGGAATGGTGGGTCTGGCTGCTGGCGATCGTAGGGGCCGACCTGGCCTACTACGCCGAACACCGCATGAACCACCGGGTTCGGTTGTTCTGGGCGGCACACAGCGTGCACCACTCCAGTCAGCACTTCAACATGTCGACCGCGGTGCGGCTGCCGTGGCTGATCCCGGGCCGGTTCCTGTCGTCGGTGGTGTACATCCCGCTGGCACTGACGGGTGTGCCGGTATGGCTGATCTTCCTCAGCCAGGCGATCGTCCTGCTGTATCAATACCCGCTGCACACCGAGCTCATCGGAAAGCTCCCCCGCCCCGTCGAATACGTCTTCAACACCCCGTCGCACCACCGGGTACACCACGGCGCCAACAACCCGTACCTCGACAAGAATTACGGCGGCATCCTCATCGTCTGGGACCGGTGGTTCAACAGCTACGCCGACGAAACCGAAACGGTGCGTTACGGATTGACCAAAAACATCGACACCCACAATCCCATCAAGGTGAACTTCCACGAGTTCGCCGCGATGGTGCGCGACATCTGGCGGGCCGGCACGTGGCGGGGCCGCATCGGCTATCTCGTGGGCCCACCGGGGTGGACCGAGAAACGGCCGGTCGACGACGAGCAGTCCGCACAGCCCGTCGTGGCCTGACTAGACGCCGGTCAGCGCGGATTCCGCCGGCGCGCTCGTGCCCAGGTTGGGCACCCGGGTGGCCCGCACGTAGACGGTGTCGCCGTGCTTCAAACCGAGCGCCTCGGCGTCGCCACGGGTGATCTGGGCCGTGAACGGCACGTTGTCGGTGGCGCTGGTCAGCTCGACGCGCACCTCGAAGCCCAGCACGACGATCCGGTCGATGACGGCCCGGATGACCCCGGTCGCCGCCACCGTCGGATCGGCACTGGCGATGGCCATCTCCGGATTGCGGCCCACCCGGATGTCGTGCGGGCGCACCAGCGAGCCGTTGACCGAGGACACCGCGCCCAGGAAGGACATCACGAACGGGTTGGCGGGTTCGTCGTACACCTCGGTGGGCGAACCGACCTGCTCGATGCGACCCTTGTTCAGCACCGCGATCCGGTCGGCGACATCGAGCGCCTCGGCCTGGTCGTGGGTCACCAGCACGGTGGTGACGTGGACCTCGTCGTGCAGCCGCCGCAGCCACGCGCGCAGGTCCTCGCGCACCTTCGCGTCCAGGGCGCCGAACGGCTCGTCGAGCAGCAGTACCTGCGGGTCCACCGCCAGCGCCCGGGCCAGCGCCATGCGCTGGCGCTGGCCGCCGGAGAGCTGGTTGGGGTACCGGGTCTGGAAACCGGCCAGCCCCACCACCTCCAGCAGGTTGTCGACCTTCTCCTTGACCTCGGCCTTCGGCCGCTTACGGATCTTCAGGCCGAAGGCCACGTTGTCGCGCACCGTCAGGTGCTTGAACGCGGCGTAGTGCTGGAACACGAAGCCGATGCCGCGCCGCTGCGGCGGCACCCCGGTGACGTCCCTGCCCTTGATGGTGATCTCGCCGGTGTCCGGGGTATCGAGGCCGGCGATCGCCCGCAACAAGGTGGACTTGCCCGAACCGCTGGGCCCCAGCAGTGCGGTCAGCGACCCTTCCGGGACCACGAAGTCGATATTGTCCAGGGCCACGAAATCGCCGTAGCGCTTGTTGGCGCCCTTCACGGTGATGGCGTTGGTCATTGCACGGTCTCCTTGCGCCCTATTTTGCCGCCCGGATACGCCGGGCGTCGAGAATCACCTGAACGACGAGCACGATGACCGCTACCGTCATCAACAACGTCGAGACCGCGTAGGCGCCGTACTCCTGGCCCCGGCTGTAGCGGTCGGACACCAGCAGGGTCAGCGTCTGCGACGTGCCGGGCAGATTCGACGAGACCATGATCACCGCACCGAACTCGCCGAGGGTGCGCGCGACGGTCAACACGATGCCGTAGGTCAGCCCCCACCGGATGGAGGGCAGCGTGATCCGCCAGAACGTCTGCCACCACTGCGAGCCCAGGGTGGAGGCGGCCTCCTCCTGGTCGGTGCCCAGTTCGTGCAGGACGGGTTCGACCTCGCGGATGACGAACGGGACGGTGACGAAGATGCTGGCCAGCACGATGCCGGGCAGCCCGAAGATGATCTTGAAGCCGAGGTTGTTCTCCACGAACCCGAGCAGCCCGGCGCTGCCCCAGAGCAGGATCAGCGCCACGCCGACCACCACCGGCGACACGGCGAACGGCAGGTCGATGACCGCCTGCAGCGCGCTCTTCCCCCGAAACCGGTTGCGCGCCAACACCAGTGCGGTGGGCACCCCGAACAGCACGTTGAGCGGCACCACGATGGCCACCACCAGCAGGGACAATTGCAGCGCCGAGATGGCCGCCGGGGTGGTGATCGAGCCGACGAAGGCGCCGATACCCGGTTCGAAGGTGCGCCACAGGATCAGGCCGACCGGCACGATGACCAGGATGGTGACGTACGCCAGCGCGAGGAACCGCACCAGGTACCGCACCGCGGGTGAGAGGGTCATCTCGACAGTTCCTCACGCTTGGCCGCGCGGGAACCGACCGCACGCAAGATGAACAACACGACGAACGAAACCAGCAGCAGCACAATCGAGATGGCCGCCGCACCGGTCCGGTCGTCGTTCTCGATCAGGGTGCGGATCCACTGTGAGGACACTTCGGTCTCGCCGGGAACGGCGCCACCGATCAGCACGACGGAGCCGAACTCGCCGATCGCCCGGGAGAACGCCAGGCCGGCTCCGGACAGCAGGGACGGCAGCAGCGCAGGCAGGATGATCTTGGTCAGGATGGTGAAGCTGTTGGCGCCCAGGGAAGCCGCCGCCTCTTCGACATCGCGGTCGAGTTCGAGCAACACGGGCTGCACCGAGCGCACGACGAACGGCAACGTGACGAACAGCAGCGCCACACCCACACCCCATTTGGTGTGTTGCAGGTGCAGGTCCACCGGACTGTTGGGGCCGTAGAGAGCCAGCATCACCAGGCTGGCGACGATGGTCGGCAATGCGAACGGCAGGTCGATCACCGCGTCCACCAGCCGTTTGCCGGGGAACTCGTCACGGGTCAACGTCCAGGCCACCAATAGCCCGAACACCAGGTTCACCACGGTGACGCCGATCGAGATGGTGACCGTGACCTTGAACGACTCCAGCGCCGCGTTGGAGCTGACGGCCTGCCAGAAGGTGGACCAGCCGCCCCCGGCGGACTGCCACAGGATCGCCGCGAGCGGCAGCAACACGATCACCGAAAGCCAGATCGATGCGGCCCCCACCCGCAGCGACGTGGTGCCGAGACGATGACGACGCTCCGCCCCGGGAGCCGAGGCTCCCGGGGCGGGGCTCACCGCGGTCTCCGGAGAGAAGGTCATCCGGTGGCCTGCTTGTAGATCTTGGTGATGCTGCCGCTGTCCTTGTCGAACAGCGCCGGGTCGACGTCCTTCCAGCCGCCCAGGTCGGCGATGGTCCACAGCTTCTCCGGGCTCGGGAAGTCCTTGGCGAAGTCGGCGGCCACGGCGGGGTCGACCGGGCGGAAGCCGGCCTCGGCCCACAGCTTCTGGCCCTCGGCGGTGTAGAGGAAGTTCTTCAGCGCAGTGGCCTGCTGCAGGTGAGCGCTGGTGCTCACGACGGCTACCGGATTCTCGATCTTGAAGGTCTGCGGCGGGTTGATGTGCTCGACGTCCTTACCCTGCCGCTCGACGTTGATCGCCTCGTTCTCGTAGCTGATCAGCACGTCGCCGGTGCCCTGCAGGAACACGTCGGTGGCTTCACGGCCGGAGCCGGGGCGGGTCTTGATGTGCTCGGTGACCAGCTTGTCGACGAAGTCCAGGCCCGCCGCCGAATCCTTACCGCCATTGCTCTTGGCGGCGTACGGGGCCAGCAGGTTCCACTTGGCCGAACCCGAGCTCAGCGGGCTGGGCGTGACGACCTCGATGCCGGGCTTGAGCAGGTCGTCCCAATCCTTGATGCCCTTGGGGTTGCCCTTGCGCACCACCAACGAGACCACCGAGCCGAACGGGATGCCCTTGGTGACATCGGAGTTCCAATCCTTGGCCACCTTGTCAGCCTTCACCAGGCGGGCGACGTCGGGCTCGACGGAGAAGTTCACGATATCGGCGGGCTTGCCGTCGACGACACCGCGGGACTGGTCACCGGAGGCGCCATAGGACGTCGTCACCGCGACGCCTTTGCCCTCGGGGGTGGCAGCGAACGCCGGGATGATCTTGCTCCAGCCCGGCTCCGGGACCGCGTAGGCCACCAGCGTCAGCGTGGTGTCGGCCTTGGCGTCACCGGTGTCGCCGACCACGTCGCTGGAGCCTCCACCGCACGCGGCGAGCAGGGTCGCCGACAGGGCCAGCGCTGCAGCCGCGGTCCAGCGCGACTTGATGGTCTCGGACATCTATGGCCTTTCTTCATCAGTGACGGGAAGGGGCGGAGCTTGGCCCGTCACGACGGAGAAATTGGCCGGGGAACTCATGGCTGGGATGCAGCCATCACCGACACCGAACCGCGGGACGGGTTGGGGTCAGCGACAACAGTGCACAGTGACGACAGCGCAAAGATCGACGACAGCAGGAGCCAGGACATGGCTCTGCGTGCTGCCGAGCGCTGCGTGCATGGCGCGAAGCCTAACAGAATCGACTCGGTCTGCTCATCGAGCGGTTCGCTGTGCGCGTCAGCGGGTGAAGTACCAGGTCACGATGACCAGAACGACAAGGATGAGCAGGATCAGCGTGACCCGCGAGCGCGGCATCTGGTTCACCGCGGGTCCCCGTCGTCATGGCGGGCCCGGCGCAGCAGCTTGATGCCGTTACCCAGGGCACCGTCGAGCAGGACCGCCATGCCGTACGCCAACGCCAGCACGACCGGCATCACCACGGCGGTCTGGGCGACGAAACCCAGACCCGACAGCCACAGCTCGACACCGTCCCACCAGCTCAGGATCCCGCCCATGCGGACCACAGTAGTGCCACCATGTGTCCATGCCGACATCACCGGATCGCACCGGATGCCTGATCGCCGGCGGCGGCCCCGCCGGCATGATGCTGGGCCTGCTGCTGGCCCGTGCCGGGGTGGATGTCACCGTCATGGAGAAGCACGCCGATTTCCTGCGCGACTTTCGCGGTGACACCGTGCACGCCAGCACGCTGCGCAACCTCGACGAGCTGGGCCTGGGCCCGGCGTTCGCGGCCGTCCCGCACCGACTGATCGACACCATCAGCATGTCGGTGCAAGGCAGCCCGGTGAACATCGACCTGCGGCATCTACCGGGCCGGCACCAGCACATCGCCCTGGTGCCGCAGTGGGACTTCCTGGAGCTGCTGGCGACGGCGGCCGAGGCCGAACCCTCGTTCACGTTGCGGCGCAGCACCGAGGTGCTCGGGCCGCTGCGGTCCGAGGGCACGGTGACCGGGGTGCGCTACCGCGACGCGCAGGGTGAGCACGAGCTGCGCGCCGACCTCACCGTCGCCTGCGACGGCCGCGGGTCGACACTGCGGGATGGGATGGGATTGGTGCCCAAGGCATTCGGGGCGCCGATGGACGTCTGGTGGTTTCGGCTGCCGCGGGCCGAGGGCGACCCGCACGGCCTGGCCGGCGTGCTGGGGACGGGCCACGCGATGATCGTCATCGACCGTGGCGACTACTACCAGTGCGCCTACATCATCCCCAAGGGCAGCGACGCCCGGCTGCGTGCCGAAGGTATCGACGCGCTGCATCGCGGCGTGGTGGAACTGGTGCCCTGGCTCGCCGACCGGATCGGCACGTTGACCGACTTCGCCGACGTGAAACTGCTCGACGTCCAGCTCAACCGGTTGCACCGGTGGTATGCCGACGGCCTGCTGCTGATCGGCGATGCCGCGCATGCGATGTCGCCGGTCGGCGGCGTCGGGATCAACCTGGCGGTGGCCGACGCGGTGGCGGCCGGGCGGATGCTGGCCGATCCGTTGCGGGCCGGCCGGGTGACGACGCGCGAGCTGGCCCGGGTACAGGCCAGGCGCTGGGGCCCGACGGCGCTGATCCAGGGCGTGCAGCGGGCCATCCACGCCACGGTGATCGCCAAGGCGATCGGCGGTGCCGACAGTCCAGATACCGTCGACGGCGCCTCGTCGACGTCGGGCAGCCCCGCCCCCGTCCGGATGTTGGCCCGAATCCCGTTGCTGCGCAGCATCGCCGGCTACGGGGTGGCCATCGGACCGCTGCCCGAACACGTCCCGGCGTTCGCCAGGCGCTGAACCGGCAAACCGCCGGGTTTCTGTCCCCGGTGGACGACAGGCGGCCCGGCGGTCGATGATGTCGGCATGGTCCTGGAACACACCGACTCCGACACGCCGCTGTCCGTCACGGCACCGGTCCCGTACGCGACGACGGGGCCGTCGTTGCGGAACCCGTTTCCGCCGATCGCCGACTACGCGTTCCTCTCCGACTGCGAGAACACCTGCCTGATCTCGGCGGCCGGGTCGGTGGAGTGGCTGTGCGTCCCGCGCCCCGACTCCCCCAGCGTGTTCGGCGCCATCCTGGACCGCGGCGCCGGGCATTTCCGGCTCGCCCCCTACGGCGTGACCGTGCCTTCGGCCCGTCGCTACCTGCCCGGATCGCTGATCATGGAGACCACCTGGCAGACCCATACCGGCTGGATGATCGTGCGCGACGCCCTGGTGATGGGGCCCTGGCACGACATCGAGACCCGGTCCCGTACCCACCGGCGCACCCCGATGGACTGGGATGCCGAACACATCCTGCTGCGCACGGTGCGCTGTGTGTCCGGCGTCGTCGAACTCGTGATGAACTGCGAACCCTCCTTCGACTACGGCCGCCAGCCCGCCACCTGGGAGTACTCCGCGGCCGCCTACGGCGAGGCCATCGCCCGTTCGCACAAGGACCCCGAAGCCCATCCCACGCTGCGCCTGACCACCAACCTGCGGATCGGCCTGGAAGGTCATGAGGCCCGCGCCCGGACTCGGCTCACCGAGGGCGACAACGTGTTCGTCGCACTGTCGTGGTCCAAGCACCCGGCGCCACAGACGTTCGAGGAAGCCTCGGACAAGATGTGGAAGACCAGCGAGTCGTGGCGCCAGTGGATCAACATCGGCGATTTCCCGGACCACCCGTGGCGTTCGTACCTGCAGCGGTCGGCGCTGACGCTGAAGGGGTTGACCTATTCACCGACCGGCGCGCTGCTGGCCGCCCCCACCACGTCACTGCCGGAAACCCCGCACGGCGAACGCAACTGGGATTACCGCTACTCCTGGATCCGGGACTCCACGTTCGCGTTGTGGGGGCTGTACACCCTGGGTCTGGACCGCGAGGCCGACGACTTCTTCAGCTTCATCGCCGACGTGTCCGGCGCCAACAACGGCGAACGCCATCCGCTGCAGGTGATGTACGGCGTCGGTGGGGAACGCAGCCTCGTCGAAGACGAGCTGCACCACCTGTCCGGGTATGACAACGCGCGGCCGGTCCGCATCGGCAACGGCGCGTACAACCAGATGCAACACGACATCTGGGGCACCATGCTCGATTCGGTCTACCTGCACGCCAAATCCCGCGAGCAGATTCCCGAGATGCTCTGGCCGGTGCTGAAGAATCAGGTCGAGGAAGCGATCAAGCATTGGCGCGAGCCCGACCGCGGCATCTGGGAGGTCCGCGGCGAGCCGCAGCACTTCACTTCCAGCAAGATCATGTGCTGGGTGGCGTTGGACCGCGGTTCCAAACTTGCCGAGCTGCAGGGCGAGAAGTCTTACGCGCAGCAATGGCGGGTGGTCGCCGAGGAGATCAAGGCCGACATCCTGGCGCACGGGGTGGACTCGCGTGGGGTGCTGACCCAGCGCTACGGCGACGACGCGCTGGACGCCTCCCTGCTGCTGGCCGTGCTGACCCGGTTCCTGCCCTCGGATGATCCGCGGATCCGCGCGACCGTGCTGGCCATCGCCGATGAGCTGACCGACGAGGGCCTGGTGCTGCGCTACCGGGTCGAGGAGACCGACGACGGGTTGTCCGGTGAAGAGGGCACCTTCACCATCTGCTCGTTCTGGCTGGTGTCGGCGCTGGTCGAGATCGGCGAGGTGAGCCGGGCCAAGCATCTGTGCGAGCGGTTGTTGTCCTTCGCCAGCCCACTGCATCTGTACGCCGAGGAGATCGAACCGCGCACCGGGCGCCACCTTGGCAACTTCCCGCAGGCGTTCACCCACCTGGCGTTGATCAACGCCGTCGTGCACGTCATCCGCGCCGAGGAGGAGGCCGACAGCACCGGCGTCTTCCAGCCGGCCAACGCCCCCATGTAGGAGCGATTGGCCACCTAGTTCGGCGGCCGACGAGCGAGCAGCCAAGACTCCCCGTCGCCCTCCCCCGCGGCGATGGGCTCCAGTTCCGTAAATGCCCGGCCCAATTCCCCGGCCACGGCGCGAAACGGGCCCGGCGATCCACCCACCTCGCTGAGCACGCAGATCGCCAGCAGCCCACCGGGTTTCAGCCGGTCGACGAAAGCCCGGTACAACCGGGGATCGCGAAACCGGTGACACAGCAGCACGTCGACCGCGGGCCCGGCCGGCAGTCCGTCGTCCAGATCGACGACGGTGAAGCGTGCCGTCGTCCCGGCAGCGAGAGCGCGCGCCTGCTCGATCGCGACGACCGAGGCGTCGACGCCCAGCACGTCGAGTCCGCGACGCGCCAGCCAGACCGCTGCCGCACCCTGACCGCAGGCGATGTCCAGCGCCGTGCCGGAGGCGGGGAACACCGTTTCGTGCGCGGCGAAGGCGGCCGGCAGTGCGGGCTCGCAGACTCGGCGGCCGCTGTACACCGCATCCCAGCGCTCGCGGTCGTGCATGGTCACCGACACCACCCTAGAAGCCTTCCCACGCTCGAATGGCGAAACCTGGCGGGCGGGAATACGACCGTCGACGGCATTGTTGGGCGAGGGCATGCGCGCCATCGTCTACGACCCGCACGCGCCGTCCAACCTACGTCTCGGGGAGGTCGGTGAGCCCGCACCCACCGCCGGCCAGGCCGTCATCGACGTGCACGCCATCGCGCTGAATTTCGGTGAGGTGCGTTTCATCGACCACATGCGCCGGCCCGGTGAGGTACCCGGTTGGGACAGTGCAGGTGTGGTGGCCCAGGCCGCGGCCGACGGGTCGGGTCCGCCGGTCGGCACCCGGGTGGTCGGTTTCGGCGGCGAGGGCGGTTGGGCCGAGCGCCGCGCGGTGGACAGCCAGAACATGGCCGAGTTGCCCGAGTTCGTGGAGTTCGAGGAGGCGGCCGCCCTCCCGGTCGCGGGTGTCACCGCTCTGCAGGCGTTGCGGGCCCTGGGGCCGGTGGTCGGGCAACGGGTGCTCATCACCGGGGCCTCGGGCGGGGTCGGGCGGTTCGCGGTCCAGTTGGCCGCTCGGGCCGGCGCCCATGTGGTGGCCGCGGTCGGCAACCCCGCCAGGGGTGACGGCCTCACCGAACTGGGTGCCGCCGAGGTCGTCGTCGGACTGGACGGCGTCGACGAACCGGTCTTCGGTGTGCTGGACAATGTCGGCGGACCACTGCTGGCGCAGGCCTTCGCCCTGGTGTCCGACGGCGGTTCGGTGCAGTCCATCGGGATGGCGTCCAACGAGCCCACCACCATCGACCTCGAGGCGCATCGTCGGCTGGGCAACCGGAAACGCTTGGAGCCCTTCATGGTTCGTGCGCCCTTCCAAGCCGACCTGCATTACCTGCTGACGCTGCTCACCGATGGTGAACTCGACCCGCAGATCGGCCTGCGCGACTCGTGGGTCAACGTCGGTGCCGCGACGCAGGCCCTGTTGAACCGGCAGGTGCCCGGCAAGGCCGTGCTGCGGGTGGTCTAGCCCGGTTGCTCTGCCGTTGATCAGGTGGTCGCCCGGGGTGCGCGGATTGTGCCAATGCCGTTCCAGCCCAAGCTGTTCGCCCGTACCGTTGTTCTGATCGAGTGAAAGCAGTTGGCGGGCAGGGCGATACGGTCAGAACTACTTCTTGCTGGCGTTGTCGATCATCTTCTGCACGATGCCGGCCGCTTCGTCGTTGATGCCGTACGCGCAGGCCCACGCCTCGACGGTCACATTGGAGACATACGACATGGCGTGCTGGCATTCCCAGCCGCCGGCGTCCTCCTGCATGGTGCGTTGCGTGATGACCTGGTCTTTGACCTCCAGATCGTCGAGTTGCCAGGTGTAGCTGGACTGCCCGTCGTCCACCGATACCGCCGAACCGCCGCACTGCTTCCACGTCGACTCGGACTTCTCCCAGAACCGCTGGGCCTTGTCCGCACTGGGATACAGCACCACCGTCTGTTCGGCCCAGTGCTGGTTGTCCTCTTCCGGCTCGCGCGCCACCTGGTCACGCACCGACGTCCACCCGCTGCCGTCGTAAACCGGTTGTTCGGCGCCGTAGATGGCACCCAAGCAGTCCGGATCCGAGATGTCCCGGGAATGGTCGGTCATCTGATTCAGTTCGCTGGTGATCTCCATGTCGCTGGCACCCATGACGGCATTGATATCGCGCACCGACAACAGCACCCGGTCGAGCTGGGAGTCTTTCAGCGGCGGCACGTCGGCGGGAGCCGCGTTGCGGTCGCGGACCGCAACACCGGTCACCGTGCTGACGCATCCGGTCAACAGGAGGGCCGCGGCGGCCATACCCGACAGGGCCAGCAGGCTACGGCACGGTTTTGCGGCGCTGTTCACCGCGTCATTCTGACCGATGGTGCGGCTGGCGTCACTTCTTTGGCTTGTCCGCACTCGCGTCGGTGGACAGCGCGGCGACGAAGGCTTCCTGCGGCACATCCACCCGCCCGATGGTCTTCATCCGCTTCTTGCCTTCCTTCTGCTTCTCCAGCAGTTTGCGCTTGCGGGTGATGTCACCGCCGTAGCACTTGGACAGCACGTCCTTGCGAATGGCCCGGATGTTCTCGCGGGCGATGATCCTCGACCCGATGGCGGCCTGCACCGGCACCTCGAACTGCTGGCGCGGGATCAGCTCCTTGAGCTTGGTGGTCATCTTGTTGCCGTAGGCCGAGGCGCCGTCCTTGTGCACGATGGCGCTGAACGCGTCGACGGCCTCACCCTGCAGCAGGATGTCGACCTTGACCAGGTCGGCCTCCTGCTCGCCGGCCTCCTCGTAGTCCAGGCTGGCGTAGCCGCGGGTGCGCGATTTCAGCGAGTCGAAGAAATCGAAGATGATCTCGCCGAGCGGCATGGTGTAGCGCAGCTCGACGCGTTCCGGGGACAGATAGTCCATGCCCTGCAGCTCACCGCGGCGGGACTGGCACAGCTCCATGATGGTGCCGATGAACTCGCTCGGCGCGATGACCGTCGTCTTGACCACCGGCTCGTAGACGGTGCGGACCTTGCCCTCGGGCCAGTCCGACGGGTTGGTGACGATCAGCTCGGTGTTGTCTTCCTTGATGACGCGGTAGACGACGTTCGGCGAGGTGGAGATCAGGTCGAGGTTGAACTCGCGTTCCAGCCGCTCCCTGGTGATCTCCATGTGCAGCAGCCCGAGGAAGCCGCACCGGAAACCGAAGCCGAGGGCCACCGAGGTCTCCGGCTCGTAGGTCAGCGCGGCGTCGTTGAGCTGCAGCTTGTCCAGGGCTTCGCGCAGGTTGGGGTAATCCGAGCCGTCCACCGGGTACAGACCGGAGTACACCATCGGCTTGGGTTCGCGGTACCCGGTCAGCGCCTCCTTGGCGCCGTTGCGGGCCGTGGTGACGGTATCCCCGACCTTGGATTGGCGGACGTCCTTCACCCCCGTGATCAGATAGCCCACCTCACCGACGCCCAGACCGACGCTGGGCTTCGGTTCGGGTGAGACGATGCCGACCTCGAGCAGTTCGTGGGTGGCGCCGGTGGACATCATCGCGATCTTCTCGCGCGGGGTGATCTTGCCGTCCACGACGCGGACGTAGGTGACCACGCCGCGGTAGATGTCGTACACCGAGTCGAAGATCATCGCCCGGGTGGGCGCGTCCGGATCACCGGTCGGGGCCGGCACCTGCGCGACCACAGCGTCGAGCAGTTCGGCCACCCCGGCGCCGGTCTTGCCGGACACCCGCAGCACATCGGACGGCTCGCAGCCGATGATGTGGGCGATCTCGCCGGCATAGCGGTCCGGGTCGGCGGCCGGCAGGTCGATCTTGTTCAGCACCGGGATGATCGTCAGGTCGCGGTCCAGCGCCAGGTACAGATTGGCCAGGGTCTGGGCCTCGATGCCCTGGGCGGCGTCGACCAGCAGCACCGCGCCCTCGCAGGCTTCCAGCGCGCGGGACACCTCGTAGGTGAAGTCCACGTGCCCGGGGGTGTCGATGAGGTGCAACACGAATTCTTCGTCGTTCACCTTCCAGGGCAGCCGCACGTTCTGCGCCTTGATGGTGATTCCGCGCTCCCGCTCGATATCCATCCGGTCCAGGTACTGGGCTCGCATGGAGCGGTCGTCGACGACACCGGTGAGCTGCAACATCCGGTCGGCCAGCGTCGATTTGCCGTGGTCGATATGAGCGATGATGCAGAAGTTCCGGATCTGCGCCGGCGCGGTGAACGTCCGGTCGGCGAAACTGCTAATTGGGTTTCTCCTGGTCGAGGCGCGATATGTGACTCCAGCGTATCGAGCGTGGCCCGTCCCGACACAATCGGAGGACCTATCCTCGTTTCCATGGCGTCGCAGTGGAAAGCCTTCCAGCGCCTCGCGGGACACCTCGTCTTCAACGAAGCGCCGAAACTCATCCGCCAATTGCCCTCACCGGAGCGGGTGCTGCAGCAGGGCATCAAGATCGGCTTGGACGTGCTGGCCGGGGCACCGGCCCAACAAACCCCCGCGATCACCGCGGGCCGGCCCGTCACCGACGCGAGCGTGCCCACCGCGCAGCGCGCGCGGCGCATCATCTACTCCCCTGACCTCGACGGTCAGGCCGATCCCGGCGAGATCGTCTGGACCTGGGTGGTCTACGAGGACGACCCGACCCGCGGAAAGGACCGGCCCGTTCTGGTGGTCGGCCGCGACCGCGATGTGCTGCTCGGGTTGATGCTGTCCAGCCGGGACTACCACGCCGGCGATAAGGATTGGGTCGCCATCGGCACCGGCACCTGGGATGACGACGGCCGGCCCAGCTGGGTGCGCCTGGACCGGGTGCTCGACGTGCCCGAGGACGGTATCCGCCGCGAGGGCGCGATCCTGGACCGGGACCGCTTCGAGCTGGTCGCCGCCCGGCTGCGGGCCGACTTCTCCTGGTCCTGACCCCTACCCCGCCCAATTGATCAAATCGGCGGGGTTGTGCGAGTGCGATCCGGCGAAACGTCGATCTCGGCGCGCGCTCACCGACTCGGGGCGGCGTAACGGATACTCGGGCGCCCCTGCTCGACGGTGATGCGGCAGTCCACCCGGTACACCGCGGCCACCAGCCGTTCGGTGAGCACCTCGGCCGGCGGGCCGGCGGCCACCACCCGGCCCCCGGACAGCACGATCAGCTGATCGCAGAACATCGCGGCGAGGTTGAGGTCGTGCAGGGCGACCACCGTCGTGACGTCGAGAGCCCGGACCAAGGCCAGAATGTCGAGTTGATGGGCGATGTCCAGGTGGTTGGTCGGCTCGTCGAGCAGGAGTTCGCCGGGCTGCTGGGCCAGTGCCCGGGCGATCTGCACCCGCTGACGTTCCCCACCGGACAGGGTGTGCCAGTGCCGGCCGGCCATGTCCGTCAGCCCGGTCGCCACCAGTGCTTCGCGCACCGCGTGGTCGGTGTCCCGGGCAGCCCCGATCGGCCCGGTGTGCGGGATGCGACCCAGCCGCACCACCTCGCGGACCGTGATGTGCAGATCGGTATCGGCATGTTGGCCGACCATCGCCACCCGGCGGGCAATGGCCCGGCGCGACAATCGGTCCAGTACCACGCCGTCGAGTGTGACCAGCCCGGAGTCGGGTCGGTCCACCCCGGCCAACAGCCGCAGCAGCGACGACTTTCCAGATCCGTTGGGCCCCAGCAGGCCCAGGGTGCTCCCCGGTTCGGGGTCCACCGTGACACCGACGAGCACCACCTGCCCGGAGCGGGTCCAGCCGACCTCCAGCGCCCGCAGGCTCATCGGTGCACCCCCCGGCGGCGCAGCAGGATCACCGCGAAGGCCGGCACCCCCAGTAGCGCGGTGACCACCCCGGTGGGCAGCTCCTGTGGCGCGAAGACGGTGCGAGCCAGCGTGTCCACCCACACCATGAAGATCGCGCCGAACAGGGCGACCGTCGGCAGCAGCCGCAGATGTCCCGGCCCGACGAAGAAACGCGCCGCGTGCGGTAGCACCAGACCGACGAAGCCGATGGCGCCGGTCGCGCTGACCAGCGCCGCGGTGACCAGCGCCGTCACCACCAACAGCACGGTCTGGGCGCGTCGCACCGCGACGCCCAGGGTGGCGGCCGCATCCTCACCGAAGGCGAAGGCGTCCAGCGTGCGCCCGAATCCCAGGCAGCACACCAGCCCAGCCGCCACCACCGACCCACACGTCAGCACATCGGCCCAGTTCACCCCGGCCAGCGATCCGAGCAGCCAGAACAACACCCCGCGCGTCTGCTCGGCGTCGGCCGAGGACAGCACGATGAACGAGGTGAGCGCCGAGAACAACTGGGTGGCCGCGACGCCGGCCAGGACCACCCGGTCGGTGCTGCCGCCGGCGGCATACGCCAGGGCCAGCACCACCGCGAAGGCCAGCAGGGCGCCGGCGAACGCCCCTGCGGACAGTGACACCGCGCCCGCACCGGCGCCGAGCACCACGATGAGCACCGCACCGGTGGAGGCGCCCGAGGAGACCCCCAGCACGAACGGGTCGGCCAGCGGATTGCGCAGCAGCGACTGCATGATCGCCCCGCACAACGCCAGACCGGCCCCGCAGATCGCGGCCAGCGCCACCCGCGGCAGGCGCAACTGCCAGACGATGCCGTCCTGCAGCCGTGTCGCACCCGAGGGGCCGGCGCCCAGATGTTCGGCGACGATGCGATACACATCGCGCACCGACAACGCGGCCGGGCCGATCGTGATGGCCACCGCGGCCGAAAAGAGCAACAGCACAAGGCCGGCGGCCCACAGCGTGACCAACGCCGGCGTACGGATGCTCACTTGCCCGTCACGAATCCGAGTTCACGCAGCCGGTGCGCCACCTTCTCGGCACCGTCGACGGTGCGGATGGACGGGTTGAGGTCGGCGCCGTTGACGACGATGTAACGCTTCTCCCGAACGGCGGTCAGCCTGGCGGTCACCGGATTCGATTCCAGGAACTGGATTTTGGTGGCCAGCGAGTCGCCCTCGATGGTGCGCCGGCTCAGGTCGGCCAGCACCAGCACATCGGGATCGCGGGCGGCGACCGCCTCCCAACTGACCTGGGGCCACTCATCGATGGTGTCGGCGAAGATATTTCGGGCACCGACCGTTGCCGCGATGATGCCTGGTGCTCCACAACAGCCGGCCATGTAGGGCGCACGGATATCGGAGAACCAGAAGGCCATGTCGACATCGGCGACAGCACGGGCGGCCGTCATCCGCCCCCGTAGCTCGGCGGTCAGTTGTTCCCCACGGCTCGGCACGTCGAAGATCCCGGCCAGATCTCGGATCTCGTCGTAGATGAGTTCCATGGTCAGCGGCGCGATGCGGGCGCCGTCCGCGCTGCCGGTCACCCTCCCGACACAGTCACTCGGCGCCAAATACGTGGGCACCCCCAGCTTCTCGAACTCGTCACGGTCGGCGACGCCGCCCGGTCCGAGGGTGCCCGCAAACGACGCCGAGACGAAATCCGGTTCCGTGTCGAGCACCGTCTCCAGCGCCGGCTTGTTCACCGCCAACTGCGGGACCCGGGCATTGTCGGCGGCCAGGTCCGGCCGGATCGGGTCGGTCCACGTAGCGGTGCCCACCATGCGGTCGGCCAGTCCCAGCGACAGCAGGATCTCGGTGGAGCCCTGGTTGAGCGACACCGCCCGGGCCGGCGGTGCGTCGATCACGACGTCGCGGCCGCAGTTCGACACGGTCAGCGGGTAACCCGCGGCGCCGGCGGATCGCTGCGCCGGCGCGGCCGATTGCCCGCACCCGGCCAGCAGCAGCACCGAGCAGATCGCCGCCGCGGCGCGGCCGATCATCGCGTCGGCCCGATCGCGGCGAATCCGGCGGCCAGTTTCTCGACGGCGTCAACCTGCCGAATCCCCGGATCGAGTTCGGAACCGGTGAGCACGACGTAATGCTTCTCGCGCACCGCCGACAGGTTCCTGGTCACCGGATCAGATTCCAGGAAGCGAATTTTCGTCTCCAGCGCGTCACCGTCCACGCGGCGCCGGTTCAGGTCGGCCAGCACCAGCACGTCGGGATCGCGGTCGGCCAGGGCCTCCCAGCTGATCTCGGGCCAGTCCTCGCGGGCGTCGGCGAAGACATTGGTGACGCCCAGTTCACGTGCGTACAGTCCGGGAGCCGAACAGCAGCCCGCCAGATAAGGCGTCCGCAGGCCGGAGAACCAGAAAGCCACCGTGGGATGGGATCCGGCCGCCTTCGGCGCCGCGGCCAGCCGCTGTTTCAGCCGGGCCACCAACCGGGCACCGCGATCTCGGACATCGAAGATGGTTGCCAACTCGGTGATCTCACGAAAGAGGGTGTCCATGCGCAACGGTTCGGTGCGGGTGACGGTCTCACCGTCGACGGTGGCACCGTCACACACCGACGGGGACTGGTAGGTCGGGATGCCCAGTTGGGCGAAGCGGGCGCGGTCGGCAACCACCGCCGGGGTGAAGGTGTGCGCGCTGGCCGAGGTGACCAGATCCGGTTCGGTGTCGAGGACGGTTTCCAACGACGGGTCGTTGTCCGCGAGCCGGGGCACTCGCGCGTTGTCCGCGGCCAATTCGGGCAGAACCGGATCGAACCACGTCGAGGTCCCCACCATCCGATCGGCCAGTCCGAGGGACAGCAAGATTTCCGTGGATGCCTGATACAGCGACACGGCTCGGCGGGGTGGATTGTCGAAAGTGACGCGGACACCGCAGTTCTCCAGTGTCAGCGGGTAGCGGGTGTGACCGCTGGCGTCGGCCGGTGCCGGCGGGGGTTCGGCCGATGTCGCCGTGGTGCAGGCAGTAAGGGCAAGGGATATGGACAGGAGCACGGCGATAGCACGCACGGTGGCTTCCTTCGATGCGGGGCCCGGTCGCGGGGCCGTCAACGGTCGGTACCGGCCGCAGGCATTCGGACTCGAGGCTCACCGCCTCACACCGCTGCGCGTCAGC
The DNA here is from genome assembly GCF_002101555.1 of Mycolicibacterium canariasense. Lineage (GTDB taxonomy): Bacteria > Actinomycetota > Actinomycetes > Mycobacteriales > Mycobacteriaceae > Mycobacterium > Mycobacterium canariasense. The sequence continues at coordinate 44,952 of NZ_LQOL01000060.1, read as the reverse complement.
TCCGGATTCTCACCGGATTCCCCTGCTGCTCGGCAAGCGCACTCTACCGGACCCGCCAGCGCTATCGTGGCTGCCGCCACATCGGCCACAGCGAGGGTCCCCCGTCGGGCAGCGTGATCTCCCCGGTCACCTCGAAGCCGAACCGTTGGTAGTAGCCGATATTGGCCGGATTACTGGACTCCAGATATGCCGGGGCGTGCTCGGCATCGCAGCGGTCCAAGCGCGAACGCATCAGTGCCTGCCCTTGACCGCTACCGCGGACCGTGGGGTCGCTGCCGATCACCGCCAGATACCAGTGCGGCTCCTCGGGGTGATGGCGTTTCATCAACTCGCTCACCTGCTGACCGCGGCGCAATGTGCGCCCGAACGTCAGCAGCAGACCGGGCGCGGCACGCAACTCCTCGACGGTGGTGTGCTGCCAGCGACCCGGCGGGTCCCACAACGCGCAAGCCCCGATTGACGGTACCGCCGACGTGACCCCGCTTGTCGGTACCGCCGACGTGACCCCGATTGTCGGCACCGCCGACTTCACCCCGCTCGTCGGCACCGCCGACGCCACCTCCACCCCACCGCGCGACAGGTGATGATGCCGGGTCAACGCGGCGAACACGCGGTGCAGTTTGCGCCGCCGGGCAACCGGATCGGGCAGCATCCAGGCCATCACCGGATCGTCATAGAAGGCGCGGCCCAGCACCTTCGACAGTTCCCCGATATCGGCACGGACGGCGGGACGGACCTCGATATCGCTCACATCGCCCAGCCTATTCAGCCCTGCGTGATGTAGGCCTGCAGTTGCTCCTGTTGGGATTCCAGTTCCTGCATCCGCGTCTTGACGACGTCACCGATGCTGACGATGCCGGCCAGCCGGCCGCCGTCGAGCACCGGGATGTGCCGCACCCGGTTGTGGGTCATCGCCGCGCTGAGGCTGTCCACCGAATCGCCGGGTGAGCAATAGACCAGATGCTTGGTCATGATGTCGGCGACCGGTCGCTGTAGCAGGTCGGCGCCCAGCTCGTGGAGTTTGCGCACCACATCGCGTTCGGACACGATGCCGACCGGACCGTCCGGACCGACCACCACCATGGCGCCGATATTGCGGCCGACCAGGCCTTCCAGCAGATCCGCGACGGCGGTGTCCGGGGCGATGGTCGCCACCGTAGCGCCCTTGCTCTTCAGCACGTCCGAGATGCGCACCGAACCTCCAGTGGTGATGTGGATCACACCAGAGTAGGTCGGTTCGCTGCCGGACGAAAGCCCCGGCGGACTCTCAATCGGTCGCGTCCAGGCTGACCCGCAGGGCGATGGCGGCGTCGTCGAACTGCGCGGCCTGCGCCGTGATGCGGCCGATTTCGCTGGGACGTTTCAACAGTCCGCGCACTGCGATGGTCGCGACCTGCTCCCCGACCCGGATCGCCTCCTCCGCCCGGTCGCCCCTGTCCGGATGCAGCCGGGTGCGCTTCTGCGCACCCTCGTCGAAGTTCAGCAGGAGGCCCGCGGTCTCCTCGCGGTCGCAGTCGATGAACTTGCCCTCGCCGACCGCCGCACCGATCAGGTCGACCACCCACTGCCGCAATCGCTCGTAATCGGTCCAGAACTGGTGGAACTCGTCGCGCTGCTCGTAGGCGATCCGCTGGATCTCGTTGAAGTCGATGGGCGACATCGCCAGTTGCATCGTGTCGAAGCGCAGCAGCCGGTACAGCTTGACCGCGGGCGACCCCGATCCCGCCCCCACTTCGGCGATGAACTTCAGTGGCGCCCGGTTGACCAGCAGCGTCTCCTGTAGCAGCTGTTCCTTGTTGCGGAACCAGTAATACAGCGAGGACTGCTGCAGCCCGGCGGCACGGGCGATATCGCTCATCGTGGTCTGGGCGTATCCCCGCTCGGAGAACAGTTTTGTCGCCGCATTCACGATGCCCGTGCGCGGCGACGCCGGGGGGCCGTCGCCGCTTTCGGATCCCGATCCCACGCGCGGACGTCCGATGGCACGTACCTGCGCCTTGCGCTCGGGAGGGGGCACGAGACGCATTCTAGAACCGATCGCTACGGCAGCGGCGGTTGCTCGGTCCGAGCCCGTGCGACGACATCCCGGGCCGCGGAGACGATATCGCGCCACAGCGCCAGGCCGAGTTCCTTGGAAGCCCGCGACGGATGGCCCGTCACCCCGTTGGTCGACACCTGGGCCACCGAGTAGCGGAAGACCAGCCCGGCGGTGCGGTCGGGATCGTCGGCCTCGGCGAATCGGTCGGTGTCGACCAGTTCGGGTCGCAGCGCCAGCATGATCGAGGTCTCGGCGGCGTTGGCATGCCAGTCGACGGCATCGGCGGTGGCCGTGGCCGCGATCTCGGGTGTCAGCTCCCACCACTGCATGACACCGATCCGGCCATCCGGATGATCACGCCGAAAACGGTCGCAGGCCAGCCACAGCGGTGCCGCGTTCCCGACGTGCCCGTTGACGAACAGGATGCGCCGCACCCCGGAATCCAGGCAGGCTCGCGCCACCTGGTAAGCCCGGTCGGCGGTGTCCGCGCCGGAGAACGCCACCGTGCCCGCCAAATCGGTCCCGTGGAACTGGCTGGCGCCGTAGGCGATCGCCGGCAGCACGACGGCCGACGGTCCGTCACCGCCGGCAGCCGCCTCGGCGACCGCGGTGGCGATGACGGTGTCGGTGCCGACCGGCAGGTGCGGCCCGTGTTGCTCGGTGGCGCCGACGGGGATGAGCGCCACCAGCGCCGGGTCGGCGGCCACCGCCGCGGTCAACCGGGCACAGGACAGTTCCTCCCAGCGCATGGTCACCAGAACCGCAGGTAGCGATCGGTCTCCCAGGACGAGACATGCGCGGTGAAAGAGTCCCATTCCGCGCGCTTCTCGGCCACGAACGACTCGAACATGGCGTCACCGAAGACGTTGCGCACCAACGGATCCGATTCCAGCGCATCGATGGCTTCCCCCAGGGATCGGGGCAGCCACCCGATACCGCGGGCGGCCAGTTCCAGGTCGGAGACGTTGTAGAGGTTGTCCCGGTTGGGCTCACCGGGATCCAGGCCCTCCCGAATGCCCTCCAGGCCCGCCGCCAGCATCAGCGCCGCGCCGAGGTACGGGTTGTTGGCACTGTCGGCCGCCCGGCACTCCACCCGTCCCCCGCCTTTGGGGATGCGCATCATGTTGGTGCGGTTGTTGTCGCCGTAGCACGCGAAGACAGGCGCCCAGGTGAGCCCGGACATGCTGCCCTGCTTGACGAGTCGCTTGTAGCTGTTGACCGTCGGGGCGATCACCGCGCAGATTGCCGAGGCGTGCCGCAGGATCCCGGCGGTGAATCGGTAGCCCAGTTCCGACAACCCGCAGCCACGCGGATCGTCGGTCGATTCGAACAGGTTGATGCCGTCGACACCGGCCAGCGACATGTTGTAGTGCGCGCCGCTTCCGGTCCGATCGGCGAACGGTTTGGGCATCCACGAGGCGAACAAGCCGTGCTTGCGGGCGATCTCACCGACCATCATCCGGAAGAACACCAGCCGGTCGGACATCGTCACCGCGTCGGTGTAGGTGAAGTCCGTCTCGAACTGGCCGTTGCCGTCCTCGTGGTCGAATGAATAGACGTCCCAGCCGAGTTCGTTCATGGCCGTGACGATTTCGTCGACGACGGCATAGTTGTGCAGCAGGCCGCGTAGGTCGTAGCAGGGTTTGTCGAGGTTGTCGTCCGGGCTGGCCGGTGCCGGAGTGCCGGCCCGGTCATCGGTGAGGAGGAAGAACTCGGTCTCGATGCCGAGGTTGAAGGTGTAGCCCAACGCCGCGGCGTCGGCGGTGACCCGTTTGAGGATCTGCCTGCTGCAGGCTTCGAACGGGGTGTCACCGATCCACAGATCGCCCGGGAACCAGGCCACCTCCTTGTTGAACGGGGCGATGATCGCTGCGCCCAGGTCGGGGTGCGGGGCCACCTCGTCATCGTTGACATCCTGCGGGACGCCGTCCAGCGCCGCTCCGGTGAACATCTCCGAGCCGCGGGCCGCCTGCCCGAGGTGGTTCAGCGGAACCATCTTGGCCTTCGGCTTTCCGTGCATGTCGACGAAGCTGATGGCGGCGTACTTGACCCCCGCGGCGCCGAGCCGTTCGGCAACCTCCGTCGCGGTGGTGTGCTGGACGTGACCGTTGAGTGTGCTGGTCATTTCTGGTCCTTTCAGCCTGCGGAGGCGAGATCGGCGGTTTGGGAGACGATTCCGAGTTCTCGTCCGAGGTAGCGGTAGAACTCCCACAGTGGTTGTTCCAGGTGTGACAGGCGTCCGGTGGAGGTCACCCCGGCACGGACCGACTTCTGCACGGCCGCGCACACGTCGAGGTCCTCCCGGTGGATGTCGCAGATGGACTTCACCAGCTGGCTGCGCCGGGCGTCGAGATCGGGTGCGGCGAGCGCGGCCGGCGACATCGCGATGTCGAGGTGGATCTCGACCTTTCCGGCGCCGACGGGCAATGTCTTGAGCCAGTACATGAATCCCGGGCCGAGGGAGATCTGCAGCAACGGATAGGCGATGAAGATCAGGATCTGGTGGCTCTGTTCGGGGGCCAGGGTCGGCGCGCCCGGCGCCATGAATGGTTCGGCGGCGGGATAACCCTCGGCTTGCTTGGACACCATGGTGCTGAAATAGGGTCCGCCGCGGAAGTTGGCGCTGAGCTTGGCCGGGAACTCGTCCTCGAGGGTTCCGCGGTGCGGTCCCATGTGGTGGTAACACTCCATGAAGTTGTCCACCATGATCTTCCAGTCCCAGTCGCATACCCCCCAATCGGTGTGTTCGACGATCTGGTAGTTCTCGAAGTCGTACGGGTCGACCATCGATGCCAGCCCGGCGAGCTGCTCGGCGACCGGGGCGGCTTGCCCATCGAAGTTGACGAAGACGAACCCCTTCCAGATCTCGTGCCGGAACTGCTTGAGCCCGTGGTCTTTCCGGTCGAAGCCGGCGGCCTGTTTCATCTCCGGCGCACCTGCGAGATGTCCGTCCAGCCCGAAGGACCACAGGTGGTACGGGCATTGCAGCACGCCGGCCTCGCCGGCGCCGCTGCACACCTCCATCCAGCGATGGGTGCAGTTGCGCGAGAGCACCCGGATGTCGTTCTTCCGGTCGCGGGTGACCACCAGCGGGGTGCCGAGAATGTCGATGCTGTAGTAACTGCCCGGTGCTGGCAGCTCCTCGACGCGGCACAACGGGATCCAGCCCCGCTTGAAGATCCGATCCACCTCCGCGGCATACAGTTCGTCGCTGCCGTACGCCTCCGGTGGCAGTGTGATGGCGTTTTCCGGTGATTCCACCGCACAGGTGGCGGCGAGCCGGGAGTAGTCGAATGACATGGGAATCCCTTCTGCGGGTCAGGCGGTGACGGCGGTGGCCGCGGTGATCGGGGCAACGGGGATGTCGGCGTCGCGCGCGGCTGCCGAGCGGTTCAGCAGGTAGTGCAGACCACCGGCGACGATGAGCCCGACGACCCAGGCAATGTCGACGCCGCCGAGCGCGTTGGCGGCCGGCCCGACGAACAGGGCGCAGCTCATGAACGGCACCTGGGCTATGACGGCGACCGCATAGGTGGCGATGGCCTTCCAGTTGACCAGGCCGTAGCGGCCGCGCATCGAGACGATCGCGGCGACGTCGTAGCGGCCGCGGTGGATGAGGTAGAAGTCCACCAGGTTGATCGCCGTCCACGGCACCAGCATGTAGAGCAGCAGCATGATGAGGTTCTGCAGATTGGTCAGGAAGTCGCCGGACAAGAAGATGCCGATGGCGGTGCCCAGGAGCGCGAATCCGCCGGTGACCGCGGCCCGCACCAGGCGGGAGACGTGCGGCGGACCGCCGGCCTGGGTGACGGTCGAGAGCCCCGCCATGTACGGCCCGTACAGGTTGTCGCAGTTCGCCCCGATCATGCCCAGGACCAGGATGATCGCGATGAGGGGGGCGCCGACCGGTGAGAGGCTCGACAGGTAGACGATCGCGTCGGCGCTGAGGCTCTCCAGCGCGTAGACACCGACGATGGCACCCAGCGCCATGAACGTGATCGCGCCAGCGCAGCTGCCGATGAGGGTGTACCAGAAGGTCTTTGCCCCGCCCTGACTGGTGGGCAGGTAGCGCGAGTAGTCCGAGACGTAGGGCGCGAAGGTGATCTGCCAGCTCGCGGCGATCGACAGGATGAGGAAGAAGTTCGCGAAGCCGGGATGGCTCTCGGCCGGCGGTGCCGAACCGAAGTGGGCGATCGCGGCGACGAAGAGCAGCACCAGCACGATGACCGACACCGCGGCCATGGCGCGGTCGAAGGCGTGGATGACGCGGTACCCGGCGAAGGCGATGAACCAGGTGAGCGCGTTGCAGATGATGATGCCGGTGGAGGTCGGCATGCCGAAGATGCTGGCGATGGCCTGGCCGCCGATGACGCCGGCCCCGGAGAAGTAACCGATGTACATGATGATGGCCAGCAGGTTGGGCAGGGCCGCACCGAAGAACCCGAATTGGGCTCGGCTCTGGATCATCTGGGGCAGGCCGAGTTGCGGGCCTTGCGCCGAGTGATAGGCCATGAAGACCGATCCGATGAGGTTGCCGACGACGATCGCGATCAGCGTCGGTACCAGGCCGGCACCGACGGAGATGCCGATGGCGCCGGTGGTGGCGGCCATCACCGTCGCGTTCAGGGAGAACCACAGGGGGAGCAGGTGCCACGCTCGCCCGTGCCGTTCTTCCTCGGGGATGGCGCCGATCGTCCGTTGTTCGATGAATGTTGCCATGTGAATTCCTGTGACTCGGAAGGCAGTTGGGTCGCCACAGTCGTCGTGACCACCTCAAGGTAAGCAGCCTCTGTTGCCACCCTGTTTCGGAGCAGTAAATGACTCATAGAAACATTCTGATCGGATACTGCCACGAATCACCACTTCACAGCCTGATCTCAGCCCAGTCACCAATAGGTTATCGAAACTTCCGTTGTCGGCGGCCTATCTCGCCATTCCGGTCGCCCAACCGGCGGATATGGAGTTAGGTAGAGGCCATGATCGAGGTCACCCTGCTCGGTACCGGCAGCCCGATTCCCGACGCCGACCGCGCCGGCCCGTCGACGTTGGTGCGGGCCGGCACCCAGACCTTCCTGGTGGACTGCGGACGCGGTGTCCTACAACGACTGACCGCCGCGGGATCGAGTGCAGCCGCCCTGAGCGCGCTGCTGCTCACCCACCTGCACAGCGACCACATCGCCGACCTCGGCGACGTCATCATCACCCGCTGGATCGGCACGTTCGCCCCCGCGCCGGCGCCCCTGCAGATCATCGGCCCGCCGGGTACCGCCGAGGTGGTGGACGCCACGCTGAAGGCGTTCGGGCACGACATCGGCTACCGGATCGCCCACCACGCCGATATCACCGGACCGCCCGCGGTGCAGGTGCACGAGCACACCGAGGGACAGGTGTGGGAGCACGACGGGGTACGAATCGTGGTGGGTCCCACCGATCACCGGCCGGTGACACCGACCATCGGATTCCGGGTCGAGCACGACGGCGCATCGGTGGTGCTGGCCGGCGACACCGTGCCGTGCGCCGGCCTGGACGCCTTGGCGGCCGGGGCCGGCGCACTGGTGCACACCGTCATCCGCACCGACCTGGTGGCGCAGATGCCGGTGCAACGCATCCGCGACATCTGCGACTACCACTCGTCGGTCGAACAGGCGGCCGACACCGCCACCCGGGCCGGAGTGGGCATCCTGATCCTCACCCACTACGTCCCGGCCCTCGTCCATGGCCAGGAAGAGGACTGGAGATCAAGGGCGGCAGCTCATTTCGACCGTCAAATCGAACTGGGTGATGACCTGCACCGGGTCGAGGTGCATCCCGGCGTGTGTACCTCAGGGCTCACGCCAGCCGGGTGATCTCCACCACCACGTCGAGGTCGGTCGAGCCCTCACCCGAATAGATGCCCTTCAGCGGCGTCACATCGGCGTAATCGCGGCCCACCCCGACCGTGACGTACTGCTCGTTGATGGTGTTGTCGTTGGTGGGGTCGTAGTTCCACCACCCGCCGGTCCAGGCCTGGATCCAGGCGTGGCTCTGCCCGTCGATGGTGTCCCCCACGACGGCCTTGCGCTTGGGGTGCAGATAGCCGGACACATAACGCGCCGGAATGCCCATGCTGCGCAGCAAGATCAGCGTCAGGTGCGCGAAGTCCTGGCACACACCCTTGCCTTCCCGTAGCGCGTCCAGGCCCGAGGAGTGCACACCAGTGGTGCCTGGCACGTAATCCAATTCGCTGTGCGCCCAATTCGCCGCGGCGATCACCGCGTCCTGCGGGTCGTACTCCTTGGCGATGCGCTGGCCGACTCGCTGCACCCGTTTGCTGGCCGGTGTGTACCCGGTCGGGCCGAGCACCTCGTCGAACCGGTCGATCACGGCCTCGGCGCCCAACTCGTCCCAGGTGACCTTCTCGGTAGGCAGTTCATCGGGCTCGGTCTCGACCACCGAGGAGGAGACCACCTCCAACTCGGTGTGCGGTGCGTGCAGGTCGAAGGAGGTGACGGCCGTACCCCAGTAGTCGACATACCGGTACGAACGGGTGGCCGGGGTGGTCTCGACCCGGTTCAGGATCACGTTCTGCCGGGAATCCGAGCGTGGCGTCAGCCGCGCCTCGTTGAACGACGCGGTGACCGGCGACTTGTAGGCATAACCCGTCGCGTGCACCACCCGCATCCGCCACATTTAGATCTCCCCCTCTTCGATCACCACGGCGCCGTTGCGACCCGCGTCGGTCCACGCCACCCACGGCGCGGAGTGGAAGAACTGCAATGCCAGCGCCTCACCCACCTCACCGCAGGTCTTCTGCAGACCGGCCAGATGCTCCTCCAGCGACTCCAGCAGGACGCCCGGCCGCAGGAATTCCAGTTCGCTGCGGGCGCGGCCCAGCAGGCGCTGGGCTTCGACCGTCGAACCGACCCGGTTGTGCGGGCGGTTGAGCAGCTCGTCGAGGCTGTGTTCGGCCAGCCGCAACGAATAGAACACCGACCGCGGGAAGAGCCGGTCCAACAGCATGAACTCGACGACCCGGCCGGCGTCCAGCACGCCGCGATAGGTACGCAGGTAGGTGTCGTGGGCACCGGCCGAACGCAACACCGTCACCCACGCCGGCGAGGACGCGCTGTCCCCCACCCGCGACAGCAGGAGCCGCACGGTCATGTCGACGCGCTCGACGGCCCGGCCCAACAGCAGGAACCGGTAGCCGTCATCGCGCGACAGCGTCGAATCCGCCAGACCAGCGAACATCGCGGCGCGGGCCTCGACGTAGGCGAGGAACTCGTGCGGACCGAGACGTTTGGCGGCGCGTTCGCGTTCGGCCAGCGCGTTGTAGGTGGTGTTGAGGCACTCCCACATCTCGGTCGAGGTGACCTCACGGGCACCGCGGGCGTTCTCCCGGGCCGCCGAGATCGAGTCGACGATCGAACATCCGCCCTGGGTATCCCGGCTGAACGCCACCAGATCGGTCAACGACCACACGTCCAGGGCGTGTTTGGGTGGCTCGATTCCCAACACCCGCAACAACGTTCGGGATTCCTGGTCGGGATCCACGCTGGAATCCTCCAGCAGCTGGTGCACCGTGACGTCGAGGATGCGGGCCGTATCGTCGGCGCGCTCGACGTAGCGGCCGATCCAATACAGCGACTCGGCGTTACGGGCCAGCATCAGCGCATCACCGCCTGATTCTGTTGTTGCTGCTGCTGCGAATTCGACGACTCCGGTGCCCGCTCGGGTTTCGCGGCCTTGCCGGCCCTGCCGCTCTTCGGGGGCGGGACCTTCACCAATTCGGCGGCGGCCAGCTCGCGGTCGGCGGCCGAGGTGCGCGACGCCAGCACCCAGGTGTCCTTGGAACCGCCGCCCTGGCTGGAGTTCACCACCAGCGATCCCTCCGGCAGCGCCACCCGGGTCAGTCCGCCGGGCAGCACCCACACGCCGTCACCGTCGTTGACGGCGAACGGCCGCAGGTCGACGTGGCGGGGCACCAGCTTGTCGCCGATGCGGGTCGGCACGGTGGACAACTGCACCACCGGCTGGGCGATCCAGCCGCGCGGATCGGCGCGGATCTTCTTCGAGATCGCGGCGAGTTCCTTGGCCGAGGCGTCCGGGCCGAACACGATGCCGTACCCGCCGGAACCCTCGACCGGTTTGATCACCAACTCGTCGACCCGGTCGAGCACCTCCTCGCGCTCGTCGTCCAGCCAGCACCGGAAGGTGTCGACATTGGCCACCAACGGCTTCTCGCCCAGGTAGTACTCGATGATCGTCGGCACGTAGGTGTAGACGAGTTTGTCGTCGCCGACCCCGTTGCCGACGGCGCTGGAGATCACGACGTTGCCGGCCCGGGCGGCGTTGAGGATGCCGGCGACACCGAGCACCGAGTCCGGCTTGAACTGCATGGGGTCCAGGAAGTCGTCGTCGATGCGGCGGTAGATCACGTCGACCTGCCGCTCGCCCTCGGTGGTGCGCATGTAGACGGTGTTGTCGCGGCAGAACAGGTCGCGGCCCTCGACGAGTTCGACGCCCATCTGCCGGGCCAGCAGTGAATGCTCGAAGTACGCGGAGTTGTACACGCCGGGGGTGAGCACCACCACCGTCGGGTCGGCCTCGTTGGAGGCGGCGGCCTTGCGCAGCGCCCGCAGCAGATGCGACGAGTAGTCACCGACGGCGCGCACCCGGTGGGTGGCGAACAGATTGGGGAAGACCCGGGCCATGGTGCGGCGGTTCTCCATGACATAGGACACGCCCGACGGGGAGCGCAGGTTGTCCTCGAGCACCCGAAAGGTGCCCTGCCCGTCGCGCACCAGGTCGATCCCTGCCACGTGGATGCGCACCCCGTTCGGCGGGTTGATGCCGACCGCTTCGCGGTGGAAGTGCTCGCAGGAGGTGATGAGCCGGCGCGGGATCACCCCGTCGCGCAGGATCTCCTGGTCGCCGTAGATGTCGTCGAGGTACATCTCCAGCGCCTTGACGCGCTGGGTGATGCCCTTCTCCAGCCGCGACCACTCGGCCGCCGAGATCACCCGCGGCACCAGATCCAGCGGGAAGGGCCGCTCCTGCCCGGACAGCGAGAAGGTGATGCCCTGGTCGATGAACGCCCGGCCGAGTGCCTCGGTGCGGGCCTCCAGTTCGGAGGCGTCCGACGGCGACAGCTCGGCGAAGATGCCCTTGTACGGGCCGCGCACGTTGCCCTGTGCGTCGAACATCTCGTCGAAGGCCTCGGCGTATCCGCCCCGGCCGTTGTAGCCGTCGAAGATCCCTACCTGGCGTTTCGACGCGCTGGAAGAACTGCGCGACGTCCGCACCGATTCGTTAGGCAGTGTTCGTAGGCTCACGGTTGTCAATGCTGCACCAGATGTGCGATTTCGGCAGGCCAGACGCTCTCGCTTTGGGAGATCCGGCCATCCGCTGGTAACCTGGACAACCGCTGCCCAGCCACGACACTGCGCCGGGCACCCAGACTTCGTAACCCAACCGACGTTGAAGAAGGATTTACACGCGTGGCCAACATCAAGTCGCAGGAAAAGCGCATCAAGACCAACGAGCGCCGTCGTCTGCGCAACCAGTCCGTCAAGTCGTCGCTGCGCACGGCTGTCCGCGGGCTGCGCGAGGCCATCGAGTCCGGCGACAAGGACAAGGCCGGCGAGCTGCTCGCCGCCACCAACCGCAAGCTGGACAAGGCCGCCAGCAAGGGCGTGATCCACAAGAACCAGGCCGCGAACAAGAAGTCCGCCCTGGCGCTCGCCGTCAACAAGATCTGACGGTCTTCCTCGAGTTCGACTGACACGCGCGTGTGGCCCACCGGCCCGCGCGCGCTTCGTCGTCTCCAGCCCTACCGGTCGGACGCGAGTTCGGCGACGCGGCGCACCGCGCGCTCCAGCGCGTAGTCCGCGTCCGCGGCGGCGCCCTTGACGTCTGCGTTGAGCGCCGCCACCACCCGCATGGCCTGCGCCACCCGGTCACGCGACCAGCGTCGCGATTGCTTCTGCGCCTTCTGCACCCGCCACGGCGGCATGCCCAGTTCGCCGGCGAGCCGGTACGGGTCACCGGACAACGGCCCCACCCGCGCGATGGTGTGCACCGCCTCGGCCAGTGCGTCGGCGAGCACGACGTGCGGTTCGCCGCTGAGCATGGCCCAGCGCAATGCCTCGGCCGCGCCGGACACGTCGCCCAGCACCGCCTTGTCGGCGATGTCGAAGCCCTTCACCTCGGCCTTGCCGCTGTGGTACCGGCGCACCGCGGCCACGTTGATCTGGCCGTCGGTATCGGCGACCAGCTGCGAACAGGCGGCCGACAGTTCGCGCAGATCCGACCCGATCGCGTCGATGATCGCGGCCACGGTGTCGTCGTCGACCTTCGCTTTGAGCGCGCGGAATTCGTGGCGGACGAAATCAACGCGCTCGGCGGCCTTGGTGATCTTGGCGCACGGATGCACCTGGGCACCAAGTTTTTTGAGTTGGTCGGCCATGGCCTTGGCGCGCCCGCCACCGGAGTGCACCACCACCAGCATGGTGCCGGGCGGGAGATCGGCCGCCGCCGTCACGATGAGCGCCACCGCGTCCTTGCCGGCTTCGGCGGCCGCTTCCAGCACCACCACCCGCTCCTCGGCGAACAACGACGGGCTGAGCAACTCGGCGAGCTCGCTGGTGCTCACCTCACCGGCGCGCAGCCGGTCCACCGGCACGTCGGTGCTGCCCGCGCGTTTCCGGGCACCGCGCAACACCTCCCCGACGGCGCGCTCCACGAGCAGTTCCTCGTCACCGAGCACCAGGTGCAGTCCGTCGCTCACCCCACGATCGTTTCACGCCGGCCCGACAACACCGGAAACGGTCCACGCCAACAGTCCGACCCCACCCAGGGCCACCAGCAGCCGCACCCAGCGCCGGCGCCAGCCCAGCACCAGAGCGAGCCCCCCGGCGGCGACCACCACCACGCCGACCGGTCCCGAGGGCACCGGCACGGTGGCGCCCGGCACCGCGGCGACCCGATGGGCCACCTGCAGCAGCCACCACAGTTCGGGTCCGGTGAACCGGATGAGCAGCCCGGCACCGGTCGGCCACCAGGCCGCCAACACCGCCGCGGCCGTCCCGATGACGGTGATCGGTGGGATGACGGCGGCAACCACCAGGTTGGCCAACACCGACAGCACGCTGAACCGACCGGTGATACCGGCGACCAACGGGGCGGTCACCAATTGGGCGGCCACCGCCACACTGACCGCGGCAGCCAGCGGCCGCGGCCAGCCCCGGTCGGTCAGTCGCTGCGACCACGCCGGAGCGATCAGCACCAGCGCGGCGGTGGCCACCACCGAGAGCGCGAAACCGACGTCCACCGCCAGGGCCGGAGCGCCGACCATCAACGCGATGACGCTGCACGCCAACACCGGGATGGCCTGTCGGCGCCGATGCGACACCATGGCCAGCAATCCGATACCGCCCATCACCGCGGCGCGCAGCACGCTGGCCGACGGCTCGACGACGATGACGAATGCCACCAGCACCACGAACGCCAGCACCGCGGCCAGCCTCGGGCCGATCAGCGCGGCGCTGAGCAGGGCGGTCCCGCACACGATCGTCACGTTGGCCCCCGACACCGCGGTGAGATGTGTCAGCCCGGCGGTGCGGAAGTCGGACGCGGCCGACGCGGACACCATCGAGGTGTCCCCCAGCACCAACGCGGGCAGCATGGCCGCCTGATCGACCGGTAACACCAGCCGCGCGATTGCGGCGAACGCCGACCGGATGTGGCCGGCCAGCCGCGGGACGGTGGGGGTGCGGCCGACGGTCGGCTCACCGATTGCGGTGAGCACCGCGACGGTCAGATCCGCGCGGGTGGGCCTCCCCACCCTCGCGCGGAAGGTGGTGGGGCGGCCCGCGGTCACCTCGCCGCCGCGCCAGGCGGGTGCGAAGACCGTCACCGCGCCGTCGGCCGGGGCGCCGGCCAGTTCCCGCAGCGCGGCCCGGAAGAGCAGCCGACCGCCTGCCAATACGCGTGGCGTCTCCGCGGGTGTCACGGTGACGGTGACCGTCGTCCCGATGCGTGCGGTGACCGGGTGGTGGCGGACGTCGTGGGACCGTAGACCGATCGACACCGCGAAAGCCGCCGCGACCATCGCGACGGCCAGTACACCGGCAGTCCCGAAGATCGGCCGGTCCGGTTCGGCTGCCGCCAGCCGGCCGGTGAACCGGCGCAGCAGGACGGCCAGCATGATCGACGCGGCGGCGGCCGGTACCGCTCCGACCGGCCAGATGATGCCCGCGGCGGTCACCGCCCAGCTGGTCAGGGCGGCCGGCACCAGCCGCAGGTCCAGCGGTGGCCGTTCGGCGTTCACACATGGACCAGGTTGCGCAGTTTCTCCAGGCGCGCCGGCCCGATACCGTCGACCTCACCCAATTGGTCGACGCTGCCGAAGCGGCCGTTGGCCTCCCGCCACGCGATGATCGCCGCGGCGGTCACCGGCCCGACGCCCGGCAGGGCATCGAGGTCCTCGGCGGTGGCGGTGTTGAGGTCCACGGCCGCCCCGGACGGCGCGGTATCCGGCTGCGCCGGTGCCGCAACGGTATTCGAGCTGACGGAACTGCCCATCGGCGACGGCGCTCCTGGCGGGCCGGTGATGCCGACGATGATCTGTTCTCCGTCGGCGATCCTGCGGGCCATGTTCAATCCGACCAGATCGGCTCCGTCCAGGGGGCCGCCGGCGGCTTCGAGGGCGTCGGCGATCCGGGCGCCGGCAGTCAGGGTGACCAATCCCGGCTTGTGCACCAGGCCGACCACGCTGACCACCACCGGCCCGTCGGCCGCCGACGGCGGAGTCGCGGACGGGGTTGCCGACGAAACCATCTGTACGGCAGGCAGATTCGCCGATGCGACGGGTGGGGTACGGTCGCGCATCAGGGTGAACACCGTGACCAGCACCGCCAGCACGCCGACCGCGACCAGGGCGATGGCCCCGGCCCGACCGGGGTCGGCCCGCAGCGCGGCGATCCAGTCTCCGGAGCCGGGCGGATGGTCGGGCAGCCACCGCGACAGTGAGGTGTCCGGCTCCTCCTCGGGTGCGGTGGCCGGGTCGGCGTCGGGGGCCGCGCCGATGCGCCGGGTCAGCCGCTGCGCCGGTGATTCCGTGTCCATGAGCCGACGGTAGGCAACGCCGGCAACAGATTTCGGCGCCACGGCATCGCGGACGCATCACCTGTGGATGAATCCGGCACTGTGGATAACGCCTTCAGTCGCCGTGCGAGGCGAGTACCGCGATCTGCACATCGTCGGAGCCGTCTGCTACCAGGTAGGTCACCGCCACGCGGCCCAGTTCGGCACCCGTGCCGTCATGCCGCACGAAGGCCCCGCGATACAGCGCCGAAGACGCGTTGAGCAGCGACACTTCCGCGTTGAGCAGCGAGCTGTGGTGGTAGCGCTGGGCGCGCAGCCCATCGACCTGCCCCTGGATCACCGAGGCCACCTGGTCGGCCGTGGTCAGGGTCACCACCCCGTCGTCGGTGGTGATCACCAGGGGCACCGCGTAGCGGCCCAGCAGCTCGGACATCTCCCGTTCCCCGCGCACCGCCGCGGCGAAGACCTCCAGGTAGTCGTCGAACCAGCGGCGCACCGCGGCGGAATCCAGTGCCATGCCCCGATACTAGGGCGAACCCCAACCGCCGCTTCGCCAACACACCCAGTCGATCTCGACGCGGGCACCCACCGCCAAGCCCGTCACGCCGACGCAGGTCCGGGACGGCAGCCGGTCTGGAAACCACGCGGCGTACGCCGTGTTGAAGGCTTCGTACTCGGACCAGTCGGTGAGATAGGCGCGCACCGAGACCACGTCGGCCAGTCCCCCGCCGCACAGCTCGGTCACCCGGAGCAGATTGCTCAGCACCTGATCCGTCTGGACCGCGATGTCCTCGCTCACCACCGATCCACCGGTATCGGTGGGCATCTGCCCGGTCACGTAGAGCGTCTCGCCGGCGGCGGTGGCGTGCGCGAACGGGGCCACCGACGGCGGCACCCCGTCGGCCGGGGTGAAGGCGAAGGACCGGATTCCGCCCGAGGCGTTCACGCCGCGCTACCCCATTCGCCGGGAAAACAGCGTTTGTCGATCCGGGCGTGCACACCCTGACGCTGATCGACGACCTGGGTGACGGTGAAATCCACCGCCACCGACATGAACGAGTAGGCATCGGCACGGGACAGACCGTAGAGCCGCTGCAAGATATCGAGCGCGCGTACCGCCGCCGCCCGCATCGCACCGTCCAGGGTGTCGCCGAAACCGTGGACCAGCAGTTCGGTCGCCGTCTCCAGCACCGGCACCGTGAACGGCAGATCGCGGCGCACGGTGAGGCGCAGCAGCCCGTTCAACGACGCCTCCAGCGCCGTACCGCTGATCTCACCGTCGCCCTGGGAAACATGTGGGTCACCGATCGACAGTAGGGCACCGGCGGTGTGGACCGGGTAATACATCCGGCCCCCCGAACCGATCCGCCAATTGTCGATGTTTCCGCCGTGATCGCCGGGCGGCACCGAGGACACCCGCCCGGCGGCGGCCGGTGCCACGCCCATGGTGCCGAAGTGTGGGCGCAGCGGGACGGTGACACCGGGCAACGCGGGTTGCCGCGTGACGCTGTCCGGTTCGACGAGGGTGCCCGGCTGGTCGGCCAGCGGCGTGGTGGTCCAGTCGTAGCCGAACAGCGCCCGTCCGCGCAGCGCGTCGGTGTCCAGTTCGTAGATGGTGACGCGCTCGGCAGCGGTGAGGTCGTAGAGATAGCCCCAGTGCGCGGCCAGATTCGAGCCGTAAGGAAGGCGGGCAGTGGCCTGCAGAATGTCGACCTGCAGCACGTCACCCGGGCGGGCTCCGGCGACCGCGATCGGGCCGGTCAGCAGGTGCGGGCCGGGCCCACGGTCGGCGACCTGGTCGAAGACGGCGCGGATTTCGTTGTCCATCAACAGATCCGGGGCATCACCGGCGTGGTGTGTGAATGTCTCCACAGCCACCAGGTCACCCGAGTCGACTGTGAGTGCCGGCGTCAGGGTGGGATCGAAGTAACCCCAGTGCACCGTCGCGGGGGTGGCCGGCAGGACGTGATACATCCGGCGATCATGCCAGCGAGTCGGGTCCGCTGCAGCACGAGTTCCCGGCCTGCCGTTTGGCCGGCAGGCAGGCGGGTAACCGGGCGCCATGGCCACCGACAGACAACCGAAGGCGGGCCTGCCGCCCGATCCCGAACCGTCGTCGACACCAGGCCTGTTGCCCGGCGGCGGCACGGAGCCCGGCGACACGCCGCCCGACGCCGGCCAGGAAACCCAGTCGAACAATCCGCATCCGGCGCCCCCGTCACGGATATCGGTCGCCGCGATCACGTCGATGATTCCGCTCGCGGTTTTCGTGCTGCTGGCCGTCGCGGGCGCGGTCCTGCTGATCCTGCAGATCTGCGGGGTCTTCGGCTGACTCGTTCAGCTCGTCCGGACGGGAACGGGTTGCGGCCTTCCGACGGCAGTCGTCGCCGTCTCGTCGGGTCGCTCCACCCATGCGCTGAACACCGGAACCCCACGCCAGGCCCGCGGCCCCTCGGCGCGCGCGGCGCAGGCCAGCACGGCGTACGGCCGGTTGAACCGCACCTCGATTCGCTTCACCAGTACCTCGTGGAAGGACGGCATCCCGGCGGCCACCAGGCCGATCGCCGTCACCGCGGCAGCCTCGAACCCCGACTCCGTGTAGGACGCGACGGCCGTCTGCGCCGCACCGAACGTCGCGGGCAGGTCGTCTTCGGCGAGAAACCCGGTCAGCGCGCTGACGACCGGCGCCACCCCCGGGGCATCCTTGAGGTCGTGGGTGCTCGTCGCCGACCACGCCGGTAAGTGGCTTCGCCATTCCATCTGCACCGAAGGACCGCCGGTGCGCGGCTCGCGGTGCTCGGTCACCGTCCAGGCGTGACCGTCGACCAGGTCCTCGTCGGGTACCCGACGCGCCGCCCGGCCGTCACCCCGCAACAATGCGGCCACCTGATGGGCGGCGGTGTCCACCTCGGCCGGCGCCACCCCCGGTGCGGCAATGACGCTGAGTACCTCCAGAGCCGACGTGGTGTGCGGTGCGGCCACGGCGACCAGGCCCGCCGCGTCCGTGTCGACGACCAACTGCATGCCGTCCCGGATCGTCAGTCCGCGGCTGATGAGCCTGCCGAATTCGCCACCCAGCTCTTCGGTGGTATGCAGCGGCGTCCGCCATGCGATATCGGTGGCGAGGGCGGACGCGAGCAACAATCTGGTCAAACGCTCTATGCGGAGCGGGAATTCGTCGATCATGCCGCGCGAGTGGCTCTGTGCCCACGTGTTCGCCTCGGCCTGGCTGGGTATCGGGCCGCGTGCTACGACGTCGGGCAGGGTCCGCGCCCAGGCGTCGAACGCCACCCCCAGATTGCGGTCCCAGACCGCCGCCAGCGCCGCCACCGCAGGATGCGGTTCGCCGAGCAGTTCGGCGGCGCGTGCCGCCGCATCGCCGACCGAGGTGCCCAGCACGGCCTCGACTTCGCTGCGGGTGGCGCCCGCGGTGGCCGGTCCGGCCAGCGCCAGCAGCAGCCACAGGCCCAGTGGTGAGGTCACCGCGTGCCCCCGCAGGATCGCTGCGTTGAAGGGTCTGGCGTAGGAGGTCACCAACTCGGCGGTCTCGACGGGCATGCCTGAACTGTAGGCGCGGCGTGTTCGGCTACGGTCGATCCGGTGACCGGTCGCACCGCCCGCCTCTGCGTCACCGTCGCGCTCACGCTCACGATTGCCTCGTGCGGCCATCCCGGCCGACCACCGGACCCGGCGGTCCCGGCGGCCGCGGCGCCGACCGTGACGCCGACCGGTCCGTTCGCATCCGTCATCGGCCTGGTCAACGACGCGGTTACGGCGCACCGCATGCCGGGTGCGGTGCTGCAGATCGGGCACGCCGGCACGGTTGTCTTCCGGCAGGCCTTCGGCTGGCGCAGGCTGCCGGACGAACCCGGCCTCGACGGCGCACCGGCGCCCGGCGAGCCGATGACCGCGGATACGATCTTCGATCTGGCGTCGCTGACCAAACCACTGGCGACCACGGTTGCGGTGCTGCAGCTCTACGAAAAAGGCTTGGTGCGCATCGACGACCCGGTGCAGGCGTACGTGCCGGAGTTCAACGCCGACAACGATCCTCGGCGGGCCCGGGTGACGCTGCGCATGCTGCTCACCCACACCTCGGGCACGGGCGGTGATCTCAGCCGGCAGGGTCCGTGGGGGTTGACGGGCCCGGACAAGGCCGAGGGTCTTCGCCGCGCCCTGACCGCGCCGTTGGAGTTCGGCCCGGGCGAGGGATTCCACTATTCCGATATCAACTTCATCATTCTCGGAGCGCTGGTCGAGAAGCTGACCGGTGAACCGTTGGACACCTATGTCCAGGATCACGTGTTCGCGCCGTTGGGGTTGGCCGACACCCGCTACCTCCCGGCGGCCAAAGCCTGCGGGCCGCACCACATCCGCGGAGCGGCAGTCGTTTTCGACCCGGCGGCGCATCCCGCGGGCCCGTGCCCACCCGGCACGTGGCGCACCGACCTGCTGGCCCGGGTCGCGCCGACCGCACACGATGACGACACCCCCGGCCTCAACCCGGACTTCGATCACCTGCTGCGCGGCACCGTGCACGACCCGACTGGGCGGCGCATGGGTGGTGTGGCCGGCAGTGCCGGCGTCTTCTCGACAGCCGCCGACATCGGTACCTACGCCCAGGCCCTGCTCGACCGGCTGGCCGGCCGGCCGAGCGCCTTCCCGCTGAGCCGGGCCACGCTGCAACTCATGACCTCACCACAACAACCCGGCCACACCCCCGGCCAACTCGAGGCGGCACGCGCCGCGGAGCGGCAAGCTCTCGACACGTCAGCCGACCGAACCGATCCCCTGCTCGCCCCGGACTACCCGGCGATCGCGGGACAGGATCTGCGCGGGTTCGGTTGGGATATCGACACCGAGCTGTCCAAGCCGCGTGGCCTCGTCTTCCCGATCGGCAGTTTCGGGCACACCGGTTTCACCGGGGTGTCGCTGTGGATCGATCCGGGTTCGGACACCTATGTCGCGGTGCTCGCGAATGTCATCCACCAACGCGGCGGCCCGCCGATCGTGCGGCTCAGTGGGGACGTTGCGACGTTGGCGGGCCGCGCCCTGCACCTGTACGGCAGCTAGCCCGTTCCCGCCGCCCGCCAGGGCCGGGTCAGGTTGGCCGGCTCCAGGATCGTCTCCAGCTGTGACGGCGTGAGCAGCCCACGGTTACGCACCAGCGACGCGATATCGGAGCCGGAGTGCAAGGCGTCGGCGGCCAGTCGGGTCGCCGCCTAGTACCCGATATACGGGTTGAGCGCGGTGACCAGACCGATGGAATGGTCGACCGTGGCACGCATCCGGGCGACGTTGGCCGTGATGCCCACGACGCACCGGGTCCGCAGCGTGTCGCACGCGGCGGTCAGATGGGCCAGCGATTCGAACAGGCTGTGCGCGATGATCGGTTCGAAAGCGTTGAGCTGCAACTGACCACCCTCGGCGGCCATGCTGACCGCGATATCGTTGCCGATCACCTCGAAAGCGACCTGATTGACCACCTCCGGTATCACCGGGTTGACCTTGCCCGGCATGATGCTCGACCCGGCCTGCACCGGCGGCAGGTTGATCTCTCCGAGACCGGCTCGCGGCCCCGACGACAGCAGCCGTAAGTCGTTGCAGATCTTGGACAGTTTGACCGCGGTGCGTTTCAGCACACCCGACAGCTGGACGAAGGAGCCGACATCCTGGGTGGCCTCGACCAGATTCGATGCCGTCACCAGTGGCAGTTCGGTGATGGCACAGAGTTCTTCGCACACCGCCTCGGCGTAGCCGGGGTGCCCGGTGAGTCCGGTGCCGATCGCGGTGCCGCCGAGATTGATCTCCGAGATCAGCCGGACGGCCTCGCCCAGCCGGTCACCGTCCTCGCCGACCATGACGGCGTAGCTGCCGAATTCCTGGCCCAGTGTCATCGGCACCGCGTCCTGCAGCTGGGTGCGGCCCATCTTGAGGTGACCGCCGAACTCGGCGGCCTTGTCGGCGAATGCCGATACCAGCTCGGCCATCGCCAGTTGCAGCCGGTGCACGGCGAATTGGAGCGCGACCTTGAGTGCGGTCGGGTACACGTCGTTGGTGCTCTGGCCGAGGTTGACGTGCTCCAGCGGGTGCAGGTGCCGGTAGTCACCGCGCCGGTGGCCGAGCAGTTCCAGTGCCCGGTTGGCGATCACCTCGTTGGCGTTCATGTTGGTCGACGTGCCGGCCCCGCCCTGGATGACGTCGACGACGAACTGGTCGTGCAGCTTGCCGGACTTGATCTCGGCGCACGCGGCGACGATGGCGTCGGACTGCTCGGCGCCGAGCAGCCCGAGCCGGTGATTGGCCCGGGCGGCGGCGAGTTTCACGCATGCCAGCGCGACGATGAGTTCCGGATACCGCGAGATCGGCGTACCGGTGATGGGGAAGTTCTCCAGCGCACGAGCGGTGTGCACGCCGTAGTAGGCGGCGTCGGGGACGTCGTAGTCGCCCAGCAGGTCATGCTCGACGCGCAGATCAACCGACGTCACGGCTGGCCGCCATCAGCCGCGGCGAGCAACCGCTGACGGATCCGCGCATCCGACGCCGCGTCGAGGAGGGTGAGCGCCAGCGCCTGGGCGCCGTCCACGATGGCTCGGTCGGCGGCCGGGGTGATCGCCGCTGCCGCGAACTCGGGTTGATGGTTGACCGCGGGCAGTGAGTCGATGCCGATGTACGGGTGAATGGCCGAGATATGTTGGGAGACATTGCCCATATCGGTCGACGCCCGGTTCATCAGCGAGTCCGAGCCGGAGCTGAACAGCCGGCCGAGTTGTTCGGCACGGCGCGCATAACGGTCCAGCAGCACCTCGTCGGTACGGAACTCCGCGTACGGCTTGCTCTCCGGGGTCACCGTCAGCTCACAACCGGTGGCCAGGGCACCGGCCTCGAAGCACCGGATGACGCGCCGCTCCAGCTCGGCCAGTTCGGCCAGCGATCCGGCGCGCACATACCAGCGGCCCTCGGTGCGCTGCGGAATGGCGTTGGGCGCCTCTCCCCCGTTGGTCATGACACCGTGCACCCGCACGTCGTTCGGCAATTGTTGGCGCAGCAGCCCGATGGCGACCTGGGCAAGGGTGAATGCGTCGGCGGCGTTGACGCCCCGGTCCGGGTAGGCCGCGGCGTGCGCGGATTTGCCGTCATAGCGAATGTGGCTGTGCGACACGGCGTACGGCTCGGCACGCGCGACATCCACCGGGCCGGGATGCACCATCGCCGCGGCGTGGATCCCGGCGAAGCCGCCGCGATCGAGCATCTCGATCTTGCCGCCACCACCTTCCTCGGCCGGGGTGCCGAGCACCGACAGGGTGATCCCGAGGTCGTCGACGTACGGCGCGAGCGCCAGCGCGGCGCCGGTCGAGATGGCGGCGATGATGTTGTGCCCGCACGCATGCCCCAACCCCGGCAGCGCGTCGTATTCGGCGCACAGTGCCAGGTGCAGCGGCCCGCTGCCGCAGCGGGCCAGGAATGCGGTGTCCAAGCCGGTGAAGCGGGGCTGCACCTCGAAGCCGCCTTCGGCCAGTTCGCCGGCCACCCGAGCGCAGGAACGCACTTCCTCCCAGGCGGTTTCGGGATGGGCGTGCAGGTCGTGGGACAGTGCCAGCATGCGGTCGTGTGTCCGCTCGCCGGCGCAGCGCACGGCATCTTCCAAGGCGGCGGTCATAGGTCGCCCGGCACCCCGTAGGACGGAGCGGCCGTGGGGTCCAGACCGCGGGTGCGGTAGTCGGCCTTCTGCGGTTCCCACACCGCCCACAGCCGGTGCAGTTCGCCGATCGGGTCATCGTGCCAGTCGACGCGCAGATCCGTTACCGGCCAAGCAACGTCGTCGACCACCTGAAGGCCCGCCGAGTGCACCGGGCCGGCCTCGCCGCCGGCGGCCAGTGCGGCGGCCAGCCCGTCGAGCAGGCGTTGTTCGGTGGTGGGGGCGCTCGAGGTCTGGTACCGCTCGATGAGCGCGGTGATGACGGCCGGGTCGGCCAGCATGTTGCCTGCGGCGGCGGCGGCGTCGGTGCTGACCTCGTGCCGGATGCCCAGTGCCTTGGCGCCGGTGTGGATTGCGGTGCGGCCGGCGCCGTCGACCACGACGAGTTGGCGGTAGTCGGCGTGCGGTTCGTCCGCGATGGTCGCGTCCAGTGCCGCGCGGGCGTCCGCCCCACCCGCCAGGGCGTCCAGGGCCGCCGTGCCCAGCCGCGGGTTGGTGACGTTCTGGCTCGCCACCGCACCCACACCGGCGCGCAGGTGCACGCAGCGCGACGCGACGGCGGGGCTGGACGAACACACGACCATGCCGAACGCCGAACCGTCGCGGACCACCAGCGAGAAGGTCATGACGGATCCTGGCTCAGCACGGCGGTGGCGTCGATCTCCACCAGCCATTCGGGCCGGGCCAGCGCGTCGACGACAAGTCCGGTCGACACCGGGTAGACGCCCTTGAGCCAGCGGCCCATCACGCGGTACACGGTTTCGCGGTACCGGATGTCGACCAGATAAACCGTCACCTTCACGATGTCGGCGAGGCTGCTGCCCGCTTCGTCGAGCAGTATGGCGATGTTGGCCATCGCCCTGTCGGTCTGCGCCTCGACATCGCCGACGCCCACCGACTCGCGGGTGTCCAGGTCTTGTCCGATCTGGCCACGCAGATAGACCACCCCGCCCGCGACCACGGCTTGGCACAGGTCGTTGTCCAGGTTCTGCTCCGGATAGGTGTCCTTGGTGTTGAACGGCCGGATCCTGCGGTGGGTCGCCCCGGCCGGGGTGGCGTCGGTCATCGACGGGAGTCCTTTCTGGATCACGTTGGGCCGTCAGCGATCGGCGAGTGCCGGCGCCTGGTAGGCCAGGTAGCCGCGCTGGATCATGATCTGGTCGGCCAGGTATTTGGCGTCGTGCCAAACACCCCAGATGAAGCTCGATCCGCGCCGCGATTGCCATGGCAGTCCCAGGAAGTAGATTCCTGGTTCGGTGGATACGCCGCGCTGGTGGCGCGGCCGGCCGTGCTCGTCGAAAGCGTCGACGTGCAACCAGCCGTAGTCGAAAGCGAACCCGACGGCCCAGACGATGGACGTGATGCCGGCGGCCGCCAAGTCCAGGGAACCGATCGGGTCGGTGATGCACTCCGGGTCCGGGCCGAACGTCCTGGCCTCGGGTTCCTCGGGCAGGTCCAGCCCGTTGCGGGCGATATAGGCGTCGGCCTCGTCGAGCATCGAAAGATAGTTGGCGTCGCCGCGTTCGATGTTCTCACGCAGGTCCGCGGCGAAGGTCATCACGCCGTCCCGGTACGCACCCGCCATGCCCAGCAGGGTGATGCCGGTGGCGGCCAGGTCACGGAAGTCGACGGTGTGCCCACCGTGTGCGCCGCTGACGGCGATGGTCACGTGCTCGGCGCCGCGCGGTGGGGCGGCCATATCCCATTTGCCCAGAACACCCAGCCACCAACAGAAGTCGCGGCCGCGATACCGGCGGGGCGGGCGGTCGTGCGGGCCGACCGCGAGATAGACCCGCCGGCCGGACTGCCGGAGCTCGTCGGCGATCTGCACCCCGGACGACCCGGCCCCGATCACCAGGACCGCACCGGCGGGCAACTGCCCGGGATTGCGGTAGCCGCTGGAGTGAATCTGGCGCACCCCGGCGGTGTCGGGGACGACGGGTGGGATGACCGGCTTCTGGAAGGCGCCGGTGGCGGCCACCACGAATTGGGCGTGGATGCTGCCGTCGGAGGTATCGACGTGAAAGCCGTTATGCCCGTCCACCTTTCGGACCGAGTTCACCTGCACACCGGTACGGATCGGTGCGTCGATCTTGTCAGCGTAGGCCACCAGGTAGTCGGCGACCTGCTCCTTGCCGGCGAACGCGTCCGGCGGGACGTCGAACTCAAGCCCCGGGAAGCGGTCGTGCCAAGCGGGGCCGTTGGCCACCAACGAATCCCAGCGCCATGACCGCCAGCGTTCGGCGACGCGATCGCGCTCGAGGACCAGATGTGGCACGCCATGAGCCGAGAGGTGTTCGCTCATCGCGATCCCCGCCTGACCCGCCCCGACGACGAGAACCTCGACCTCTTGGCTCGACAACTTGACCTCCCCAGAATCGGCTACCTTGCTCGCGTCTTCCATGGTTCAGCCCGACGGCTACATCTGTACAGCGCATAGATCCGATGTACGGCATCGGAGAAAACGATCCTCGCACGTCGGAGGCGTCAGACTCCTGGCGGATTGGCGAACAACGTGCGGCACAACTCGGCGACGACGCCCGCACGCCGGGTGGGCCGGGCGGCGACGGCGTCCAGCAGGATGACGGTGAGGCTGGGCGGGTCACCGCTGATCGGCACCGCGGCGACGGGATGCCCGTCGAGGGCGGTCGGCACCGCCGCGCGCAGGTTGAGCACGCAGTAGGCCAGGCCGCGGCCGACCAGCGCCCGGCACGTCTCCACCGTGGTGGATCGGAACCGGATGTTGGGCGTGACACCGGCGGCGGCGAACACACTCTGGAAGTAGTCGCGGCTGTGCGGCAGGTCCAGCAGCACCATGGGTTCGTCGGCCAATTCGGCGAGGTCGATGCTGTCCCTGGTCGCGAAGCGGTGCTCCCCGGACAGCAGCACGTAAGGCGGCAGGGTGAACAACGGCCAGCGCTTCAATCGCGGATCGTCCACCAGGTCATATCCGATGCCCAGTTCGAAGGTGCCGTTGGCGACACCCTCGGCGAGATCGGCGAGATCGACCTCGGTGGTGTGCAGGTGCAGCCGGGGCAGCTTTTCGGCCACCGCGGCGAGCAACTCGGGCAACAGATACGGGGCGACGACCTGGAAGCACCCGATGGACAGGGTGCCGCTGAGCGAGGTGCCCAGACCCTGCGCAACGGCGCGGAGGTCGGCTGCGGACGCCAAGAGTTGGCGGCTGGCCACGAGCAGTTCCTTGCCCGCCGGCGTCAGGCTGATGCCGCGCGCGTGATGGCGCACGAGAAGTTGTACCGACAGCGCGTTTTCGAGGTCGGCCAGCGCGGCCGACATGGCCGACTGGGACAGGTGTACCGATGCCGCGGCGCGCGTGACGCTGCCGGCCTCGGCCACGGCGACGAAGTACTCGAGCTGGCGCAAGGTGTAGTCGGACATAGGGCACCTCGTTGGGGACGGATCGGATTTCACAAGTTGCGACGTCGATTTGGCCGAGTGCAGAGCGGGGCGGCGCGAGTGGTTTCGCGGCCCCTCACCGCGGACGATCGATTTTTACGATGCTGATCATCTAAAAGTCTCGTTTTGACGAACCGGGGATTGGCACGACTATAGCCAACAAGCTGGCACCGATCACACAGAGAGCGGAATGGCATGACTTCTCCGACGCGTCCCGACAGAGCGCCCACCATCGAGGTTCACAGCGTGGGCTTCGTCCCCCATCACCATCGTCATGGCGCGCCGCGCAACCTCTTCACCCTCTGGTTCGGGGCGAACGCAATGGGCGTCACGCTGTTGACGGGATCTCTTGCCGTCTTCAGCCATCTGAGCCTGCTCTGGAGCGCGATCGCCATCACGATCGGAACGCTCGTCGGCGCCATTTTCGTGGCCTACCATTCGGCGCAAGGGCCGGCGCTCGGACTGCCCCAGATGGTCCAAAGTCGCGCGCAATTCGGCTATTACGGCGCCAACGTGCCCCTTGTCGCCGTCATCGCGATGTACCTCGGCTTCTTCGGCGGCGGCGCCATCCTGATGGGCTCGGTGTTCGCCGAACTCTTCGGCGGTGGCCTCGAATGGGGGATCCTGCTCGGCGGTGCGCTGGCCGTGATTCTCGTCGTCTTCGGCTACCGCACCTTGCACGTCGTCGGCAAGATCATCACGCCGGTGTTCATCGCCGTCTTCGCACTGTTGACGGTGATCGCGATCATCCACTGGCCGGGCGTGGCAGCCGACGTGTCGATCGATGCCGGCGGTTTCTCCACAACCGGATTCTTCTTCGTGTTGGGGATCGTCGCGGCGTACATGATCACCTACGGTCCCTACGTCGCCGACTACTCCCGCTACCTGCCCGCCGACACCAAGGCCGCGCCGACGTTCTGGTACACCTACGCCGGCATCTCACTGGCCGGCATCTGGATCTTCGTCGTCGGCGCCGCATTGCAGTACGCCTACTCCTCCCTGGGCATCGTCGAAGCCGTCGCGACAATGGCGGGAACCGCCGGCCCGGTGGTGCGGGTCCTGGTCCTGCTCGCCCTGTTGTTGGGCCTGATCAACATCAGCGCCCTGAACATCTACGGCGCGTCGATTTCCGCCATGACCATCACCACGACACTGAGGGCTGAGCATTCCGCGCCCTCCAGGTCGTTGCGGTTGGCGTTCATGACCGCCATCGGAATTCTCGGCACCGCCGGGGCGGTGTTCCTCTCCGAGGACCTCGTCCTGGCCTACGAGAATTTCGTGTTCTTCCTCATTGCCTTCCTCATCCCGTGGTCGGCGATCAACTTGGTCGACTTCTATCTGGTCCGCAAGGGCCACTACAGCGTCGCGGACCTCTTCACACCGCGAGGTCGCTATGGTGGCGTGAGTTGGATCGGTATCGGCGCGTATCTCATCGGGTGTCTTGCGCTGACGCCTTTCATCAGCACGACGTTCTACACCGGACCTCTCGCCACCCGACTGGGGTTCGACATCTCCTGGCTCGTCGGCATGATCGTTCCCGGAGCGATCTACGCGGTGCTGTGGAAGATCACGGGGCTACCGATCGAAGCCGATCACCCCGACCGCGCCGACACCGCCATCGCATCGACCGTCGACGACAACCATGTGCCGGAGGTGGCGTGACATGGGTGACCGCGACCCGGTTGTCCGGGTGGCAGCAGCACAGGCGTCACCGGTGTGGATGGACCGGGAAGCCAGCGTCGACAAAGCCATCGCCCTCATCGACGAGGCAAGCAGCAAGGGAGCCAAACTCATCGCCTTCGGCGAGAGCTGGCTGCCGGGATTTCCCTTCTGGATTTGGCTCGGCAACCCGCGCTGGGGATCCGATTTCTTCGTTCGGCTGCACCAGAACAGCGTCGAAGCGGACGGAAAAGAGCTGCGGGCCATCGGCGAAGCCGCCGAACGCAATGACATCGAGGTGGTTCTGGGCGCCACCGAACGCGACGGCGGCAGCCTGTACTGCACTCAGTTCTTCGTCTCGCACGACGGGTCACTGCGCGGCAGGCACCGCAAGCTCAAGCCCACTCACGTCGAGCGGAGCATCTGGGGTGAGGGTGACGGTAGTGACCTGTTCGTCCTCGAAACCCCCATCGGCCGTATCGGAGGGCTGAACTGCTGGGAGCACCTGCAGCCTCTGAGCAAGTACGCGATGTACGCCCAAGGCGAGCAGATCCATATCGCCGCCTGGCCCGCGCTGTCGATCTACGAAGACGACGCATACGCACTCGGGGTCGAAGCCAACATGGCGGCGTCCCGGACCTATGCGCTCGAAGGCCAAGGTTTCGTGCTCGCCGTGACCTCCGTCGTCGAGGACTCGGTGATCGAGCAGCTCTGCAGCACCGACGAGCAACGCCGGCTGCTCAAGCGCGGCGGTGGCACGACCACGATCTTCGGACCCAATGGAGCCACGATCGCCGGCCCTCTGGGCTCCGACGAACAAGCGCTGCTGATCGCAGATCTCGACTTCAGTGAGATACGCCGTGCCAAGCAAGCCGCCGATCCCGCCGGTCATTACGCCCGCGCCGACGCCACCCGACTGCTCCTGAACCGGAGCCCTCGGACCACGGTCGAGCATCGCGGACTTCCTGACGGCTCACAACCGTCGGAGCCGGCGTCTTTCGTGTCCGTCCCGCCGGAGTCCGACTGACGCAACGAAATGGACTACCTGCGCGACGATGCGTTGGCCATCGGGAATCTGCTGCTGAACAATGACATCGCGATGCTTCACGGACGCGCGATGTCCTGTTGTGGCCGCGTCAACCTGGACCGTCGTCGGCGTTATGCCGCCACGTGTCTGCGGGCATGCGCGATCGCCTCGTCGAGGGTGTCGACGAGATGGTTGTCGTGACGCAGGCCGTCGAAGACGCCGACGTTTCGCAACAGCGACTCATGTTCGGGCTGAACGCCTTTGATGATGACGGTGATGCCGCTGGCTTCCAGCTCGCTGGTGATCTGGGCCAGGGTGTGCGCCCCGGTAGCGTCGAGCAAACCGAGCTGGGACAGCCGGATGATCACCACATCCACCTCGGGATGACGCGCGTCGCTGATTGCGGCCGAAATACGCTCGGCCGCACCGAAGAACATGGCACCGTCGAGCCGAAGCAACGCGATCCGCTCGTCCCCCGGCTCGGCCGGCCCAGGAAGCTCTTCCCGCGCGACGCTGCTGCGCCGGGCCAGGGCCCGCAGGGCGAACAGCGCGGTCACCGCGATACCGATCTCGACGGCATCGATGAGGTCGAAACAGACCGTGACAACGGCGGTCAGCGCGAACGTGACCGCGCTCGACCGGCTGGCCCGCACGATCCGGACGATGCTGCGGTACGGGACCATGCGGAAGGCGGTCACCATCAGCACCGCGGCAAGTGCCGCCAGCGGGATCTCCCCTACCGGGCCGCTGGCGAGGTACACCACGGCCAGCAGCAGCACCGAATGCGTGATGGCGGCAACCCGGGTTCGCGCACCCGAGCGGACGTTCACCGCGGTGCGCGCGATCGCGCCGGTGGCCGGCATCCCGCCGAACACCCCGGAGGCGACCGAGGCCAAACCCTGGCCCACCAGTTCACGATCGGGGTCATAGGGTCCGGTCGCGGACATCGCCGCGGCCACCCGCGCCGAGAGCAGTGACTCGATGGCCGCCAGGGCGGCGATGGCCAGCGCCGCACCGGCGAGGGTCTTCAGCGCGGCGAGGTCCGTGTGCGGCCACTGCGGAGTCGGCAGACGGTCCGGTAACGCGCCGATGCGCGCGACCGTCAGACTGAAGCCCGCCGCCAGCACGGTCGCGGCGATCAC
Organism: Mycolicibacterium canariasense; assembly: GCF_002101555.1. GTDB lineage: Bacteria > Actinomycetota > Actinomycetes > Mycobacteriales > Mycobacteriaceae > Mycobacterium > Mycobacterium canariasense. Next base: position 14,884 of record NZ_LQOL01000060.1, on the reverse strand, counting down.
CGCCAGCAGCGAGGCCGGAAGTGCCGAATGCAGCCGGGGTAGCACGACCATCAGCGCGGCCGTCACCAGCACCACCACCAGTGCGGCACCGGCGGTGCCGACGTCCGCCGCCGCCACCACCTGCGCCGCGGCGGCCAGCGGGGACCGGCCCTGCGGGACAGGCTGGCCGAAGGCGGCCGGAACCTGTTGTAGGAAGATGATCACCGCGATGCCGAGGGTGAATCCCTCCATCACCGGCCACGGGATGAACGTCACGGCGCGCCCCAGCCCGGTCATGCCGGCGACGACGACGATCACGCCGGCCAGCACGGTGACCAGCGCGACGCTGCCCACCCCGTAGAGCGCGACAATGGGCGCCAACACCACCGCCATTGCCCCCGTCGGACCCGACACCTGGACATGTGAGCCGCCGAACACCGCGGCCACCACGCCCGCGACAACCGCCGTCACCAGGCCGGCCGCCGCGCCGACACCCGAGCTGATTCCGAACGCCAATGCCAGCGGTAGTGCCACCACGCCGACGGTCAGCCCGGCGACGAGGTCGCGTGTCCAGGTGGTGCGCAGGCCGGTGTAGTCGGCGCTACGCGGCAGCATCCGAACAGCCCGGCGAACCTGCTGGCCGATCACGTCGCCGAGCCGATGGGAGGCAGGGACCCCACCGCGTCCAGCCGATCGCGCTGTGCGGCAAGGGTGTCCACCAGAAAGGTGCGCGCGATCACCAACAGCTCGGCGATCTTCGGATGCGCGAGCTGGTAGTAGACGGCATTGCCGACGCGCTGGCCGCTGACTACGTGGTGGCGCTTGAGCACGGCCAGGTGCTGGGAGAGCAGGGTCGGTTCGAGATCGCTCTCGGCCAGGATCGTGCTGACCGGTGTCGGGGCGCTGTTGGTGGACAGGATCTCCAGCACGCGAATGCGCGCCGGATGCGCCAGCGCCTTGAACAGGTTGGCCTTGATCTCGTACAACGGTCGCTCAGCGCCGCCCAGGAAGCTGTCCGCCACGTTGCTCGGCCCCTCACATGGTGCATGGATAGTGGATTGCGATAATTCGCAATCCATCATACCGCTAGCTATGCTCGGTCCATGCCGACCGAACACGTGCCCACATCCAGGCCGGGTGCGCTGCAGTACATCGCGTACTGCTACGGCAAGCGGTTGCCGGACTCCATGCGGGCCTGGGTTGCTCAGGACCTCGCGGGTCCGGGCGCGACCGTGCGCATGATGGCCAGGGTGGCCGTGCCGGCCGTCCTGGTCCTGGCACCCATCTGGTTCATCCCGATGTCGCTCTATCTGCACGTGAGCATGACGCTGCCCATCTTCATCCCGTTCGTGTTCTTCTCGCACGCACTCAACAAGGTGTGGCGGCGTCACATGCTGGCCAAGCACGGCCTGAGCACCGGTCTCGTCGACAAGCTCTCCCGTGAGCGCAACGCACATATCCACCGGGCCTACGAGCAGCGCTACGGCCCGAGATCCGGCGGGCCCAGCAGTCACGACATCTGAGGTGTCTCAGGATTCGACGCCGAGAACCGATCCGCCCTGACGCTTCGGCAGCGTCGCAAGTGGGATCGGCCGCCCGAGGACGCGTTCGGCCGCGCGGTGCCCGGACAGCAGCGCCCCGTTCACCGTCGCGGGATCGGTACTCCACGTCGCCTCGCCGGCCAGGTGCACCGCACCGCCCACCGGGGTGGCCATCGCGTCGTGATCCTCGTGCGTTGCACCCACCGCCACATACGAATACGAACCGCGAGACAACGGATCGCTCCCCCACCCTGTCACCCACGAGCCGACCGGCTCGTCGACGCTGTCACCGTAGATCTGCCGCAGGGAACTCACCACCGAAGCGACGACCTGTTCATCGCTCATCGCCTCCACCTCCCGCCCGCGTGGTCCACCGGCGAAAGTCAACAACATCGGCTGCCCACTGACCGCCGACACGTCATACCAGGAATGCCAGGTGTCACCGGCAGCACCCTGCTGGCGGATCGCATACACATCGTCGGGCCAGAACCGGTGCGGGAACTGAACGAACACCTTGACGAACACGCCCATGCCCAACCGCTCGATCGGGCCGGCGACCACGTCCGGCAGGGCGGGCACGAACTCGATCGCACCGGCCTTGAGCACCCCCAGCGGGACGGTGATCACCACATTGCGCGCCTCGAAGGCGGCCGCATCGGTCTCGACCCGCACGCCTGCCTCCGACCACGTGACCGTCCGCACCAGCTGGTCGAGCCGAATATCCAGTCCGCCAGCGAGATTCACCGCCAGCTGGTCATAACCACCCGGGAAGATCACCTCATCCCCGACAATCGCATCCTCGTCCAGACCGTGCGCCGCGACATCGCTGATGTGCGCGCCGCACTGCTCTTCGGTGCGATGACGGTAGAACTCCCATACCCGTTGGCCACGGTCGGTATCCCAGCCCTGCGCGGCCACCGCCTGCGCCGCCACGTCGGCATAACTCTGCCCGGCGCTCGACGCCGCAACGATCCGTTCCAGTTCGGCATCCGCGGCATGGACGTCGTCGGCCCACCGCCGTGCCGCGGCGGGATCCAGCGGCCGGAAAGCCGGGTCGTAGTTGGCGATCGGTCGGCTGTCGGGTTGGAACGCACCCACCGTGAACTCGACGGTGTCCATCCCGAACGCCGCGGCCAGATCGGTCAACGGGTTGCCTTCGATACCGTGAATCCACGACGCGCCCAGATCCACACAGAACCCCGCCGAGCGATCCGTCCACAACCGGCCGCCGATCCGGTCCCGCGCCTCGAGCACCACCACCCGCCGGCCGGCCAGGCTGAGCAACCTCGCCGCCGTCAGGCCGGCCACGCCGGCACCCACCACGACGGTATCGAATGTGTCCATCGACATCCTCTTCGACTCTGTGATCATCGGTCGCCGAGTTCGGTCAGCACCCGATCCAAAGCATCCACGAAAGCATCCGCCTCGTCGAGGGTGAGCGTCAGCGGTGGTTTGATCTTCAGAACGTTCTGACGCTCGGACGTGGCCTGCAAGATGATGCCGTAGGCCAGGATCCGCTCGCACAGCCACGCGGTCTCATCCATTGCGGGTGTGCGTGATTCGCGGTCGGTGACCAGTTCCACACCGAGGTACAGGCCCGTCCCGTGCACCGTCCCGATGAGCGGGTGCTCATCGGCCAGTCGGCAGAGCCGTTGCCGCAGGTGCTCCCCGACCCGATCCGCGTTGGCCTGCAATCCTTCGTCGCGGATCACGTCGAGTACCGTCGAGCCCGCCACCGCGCTGGCCGGCGCCCCGGCGGCGGACGAGAAGAACATGCCCTCCTCGCGCAGAGCGTCGGCGATCTCGCGGCGGGTGATGACGGCGCCGATCGGATACGCGTTTCCCGCGGCTTTGGCGACGGCGATGATGTCGGGGACGACACCCTGGAATTGCGAGCCCCAGAACGCCTTTCCGAGGCGCCCGTACCCGACCTGCACCTCGTCGGCGATCGCAAGCCCGCCGTGGTGACGCACAGCGGCATACGCCCCGGACAGGTAGCCCGCCGGCGGGATCACTCCACCGGCGTTACCGAGCACGGGCTCACAGATGAAGGCCGCCGGGGCGCGGTTCTGGGCGACGAGTCCGGACACGACTTCGGCAACCTGTGCCGCATAGCGTGTTCCGGCATCCTGTCCCCGGAAGGGCCCACGGTACGCGTTCGGCGCGTCGACCAGGTGCACCCAATCGGGTCGCGAGGACAGGGCACTCGGATTGTCGAATGCGGATGTGCTCACCGAGTCGGCCGCCATCGTCCAGCCGTGGTAGCCCTCGCGTACCGCGATGACATCTCGCCGTCCGGTGGCGACCTGGGCGAGTCGCAGGGCAAGGTCGATCGCCTCGGAACCGCTGTTCACCGGAATCACGGTGTCCAGGGCCGGATCCGGCGACTGGGCCACCAGCCTCTCCGAGAAGTCGGCGTAGGCCTGATACAGGAATCGCGAGTTCGTGTTGAGCAGACGTAGTTGCCTGCCGACAGCGTCCGCGAGCCGCGGGTGGCAGTGCCCGATGGCCGTGACGTTGTTGACCATGTCGAGGTAGGCCCGGCCTTGGGTGTCGATGAGTCTGGTGCCCCAGCCTCGTTCGATCTGAGGAGGCTCGCTGTAGTAGCGCTCGGCGGCGCCACCCATGGCGCGGTCGCGACGTTCCCGTGCCACGTGCAGCTCGAGGAGCGGGTCGGGCACGGCCGCGACCCCGAGGATCGGCGAAGGATCTGCCGCACCATCGGTTTCGTACTCGTCGTCCGGCCCGGCGAACACCGGCGCCGCGGACGCGTCCCGTACCCGGCGGGTGACAACGATCCGGCCGAGACCTTCCGGATCCGGACGTACCCGGCCGATCGGCTCGCCGGCGCGGATGTCGCCGCTCGCGGTGACGCTCGAGATGCCGTCGATCCGCAGCACCACCCCGTTGTCGGTGAGCTCCAGTCCGGAGTCATGCTGCACGAGGGTTCCCGAGAAGGGCGCGCTGACAAGGGTTCCCGGGCGGGTCCATAGCTCCACACAGCGGGCACGCGTCGGTGCGGGTTGCCCCACATCCAGGCAGACACGGCTGAGCCGGGTCTCACCGAACCGCATTGCCGCGACGGGGGCGCCGGACAGCGCCTCCCGGACCAGCTCGCGCTCCACCCCGGGCGCGATCCAGCGTCCCCCGTCGAGCGCTTCGCTGCGGACACCCAGGTCCAGCACGGCGGCTTGTCGCAGTCCGGGAATGACGTCGGCATAGTCGAGACCCGGGCGATGGGTCCGGCCGGCCGCCAGCCGCAGCTGCGGAATGGCTTGGGCCGCATCGCAGTCGACGGTCCGCTCGAACACCTGCCATTCGTGCTCGAGGCGCTCGCGGGCGTACCCGTTGTCCGGATCGATGCGCAGTTGCGACCATCCGCTCACGGCCAATACCGCGCCGCGCAGGATCATCATCGGCCAGATGGCGGCGAGTTCGTCATCGCTGAGCGGCACGGCGCCGACGAATCCCCGAACCGCTCGGCCCACCATGGCCAGACTGTCGGTGCGGCCGAGAACGTCGGCCGCGAGTACGGCGAGTTCGGCGACGCGCCAGGATGTTATGACATCGCCGAGATCCACCACCCAGAGCCTGCCCTGGCCGTCACGAAGCACATTGTCACTGGTGAGGTCGCCGTGGATGATCTGTCGCGGCAGTGCGGCTGCCGACGTATCCAGCTGTGCGGCAGCGTCCCGCGCCGCGCGCAGACAGAGCTCGCGGCGATCAGCCGGGAGATCGCCGGACAGCGTCTCGACGACGTCGAGGCTGCGGCTGAGCTCCCACTGGAGTTCTCGGTGCGAGGCGGCGTGCTCGACGCCGGCAAGCGCGCCGACGATGCGCCCGGCCAGAGCACCCAATTGCTCCGCGAGCACCCCGGTCATGGGCCCGAGCTCGGCGACCGCATCCCCGGCGACCAGTTCGAACGCGCAAGCGCGCGCCGTGCTTCCATCGGCGGTGCGGACCTCGATCGATCGCTGCCCGTGCACCGTGGACAGCACGGCGGGCGTCGCGATGCCCGACCCGCGCAGCCGGTCCGAAACCACGGCCTGCAGCTCCAACACGTCGGTCGGTACCGAGGGGTGGTTGATCTTGAACAGGAGTCCGTCACCGGAGACGGGGTCGACGCGGTAGTTACGGTCCTGCTGGCTGCCGAGCTCGCTGATCGTGCCGTGGATGCCGAAGTGCTCGGCCACCAGGTGCGCGGCGTCCTCGGCTTCCACGCTGGGACGCGCGAGGCGCCACCGATCACTGGTCACGCTACTCCCACCTGACTCATTAATTCGAACCGCATCGATTCGCTTGGTAACTATACGTTACCGAGTGTGGTCATTCCATGAGTTATCAACACCAACTCTGGTGTCAGGCGTGGCCCGGATGACCGGACCTGACCGGAATCAGCGCACGCCCCACTCGAAGCGGTGCGTCCGGATCCCGTAGTAGGTGAACGTCTCGGCCCGCGCGACACCCGGGGTGGCCCGCACCTTCTGGTTGATCACTTCGAACAGCCCGGCCTGGTCGGTCGCGATCACCTCCACCAGCAGGTCGTACCGGCCGGCGGCGAGAACCACATAGATCACGTCGTCGATCTCGTTGAGCGCCGCCGCGATGGCCTCGATATCACCGTCGGCGACGATGCCGACCATGGCCATGCTGCGGTACCCCAAGCGAAGCGGATCGGTGACTCCGACGACCTTGAGGATCCCGCGCTCCTGCAATCGCATGAATCGCTTGCGTGCGCCGCCGGCGGTCAGGCCGACCAGTTCCCCCAGTTCGGCGTAGCCGATCCGACCGTCCTTCTGAAGCGCGGTGACCAACACCCGGTCGATCTCGTCGAGCTCGTCGTGGGCCTCAGAAGAAGGCGATGTCATGTTCTTCTCCCCGTATGAGTGCGGCGCCTCGCTGGGTTCAGCCGAATGCGCATCGTAACCGACGGGAAGTTACAAGAAGCCGCGGTACGCGACCGTTCGGACCTCGCGGAGGTGCCCACGCTTGAGAGAATCTGACTCGCCCCGACGATACCGGCGGCTACCGTGGGAACACATCCGCGACGCCAGGAGCCCGAGATGCGTTACGCCGCGATGCAGCTGTCGATCCTGACGCCACGGCTGCGCCTACAGCAGCGTGAGGCAAGCGATGCCGAGTGGAATCACGAACTTCTCGGTGAGCACGACGGTGGGACCACCGAGTCGTTGGAGAGCGTGCGCCGCCGGATGGCCGAGCAACGAGAAATGGCCCGTGAAACCGGAATCGGGCTCGCGACCATCCGCAGGCGCTCCGATGACGAACCTCTGGGTTACTGCGGGCTCATCGTCGGGCGTTGCACCCTGGACGAACCCGAGATCGCGTACGAGCTGCTGCAGCGGTTCCACGGGCAGGGCTACGCGACGGAGGCGGCCCGGGCGGTGCTGGCCGCAGCATTCGCCACGGGCCGGACCCGCATCTGGTCGACGGTCGGCGCCTGGAACGAGGCGTCACTGCGCGTCCTTGAAAAGATCGGGTTCGACCGCCATCACGAGACCATCGACGAACGCGGCCGGCCGTTGATCTATCTGGTGTGCGAGGCCCACTCTCACCCGTCGGCCCCGCCCCGGCGATGATCTGTGGTCGGCGGTATCCCGCCGATGACTTGACCCTCACCCGACGTGAGGGACCAACCTGAACGACATGGCGCAGGAGACACAGGTGGACGGGCTGACCGTGGGCGACGTCGCGCAACGATTCGGCATCACGGTTCGCACACTTCACCACTACGACGAGATCGGGTTGTTGACCCCGAGCCGGCGCACCGCCGCGGGATACCGGGTGTACACGCCGGCCGACCTGACGCGCTTGTCACAGATCATCGTGTATCGGCGACTGGAGCTTCCACTCGACGAGATCGCGAACCTGTTGAACGAGGGCGACGCCGTCAGCCACCTGATTCGCCAACGCGAACGCGTCATGGCCAGGCTCGACGAGATGAAGGAGCTCGTCGAGGCAATCGATCAGGCATTGGAGAAGGCGATGACCAACACCCCCATGACCGACGACGACATGCGCGAGCTGTTCGGCGAGGGCTTCGACGACTACCAAGCCGAGGCCGAACAGAAGTGGGGCGAAACCGAGGAATGGAAGGAATCCCAGCGGCGCAAGCAGCGGTACGGCAAGCAGGACTGGGTCCGGATCAAGACCGAGGGCGAGGCCGTCGAGAAGGCGCTCGCCGACGCCTTCCGGGCCGGACTGCCGGCCGATTCGGTCGAGGCGATGGACGCCGCCGAGCAGCATCGGCTGCACGTGAATCACTGGTTCTACGACTGCCCGCCGGCGTTTCACCGCAAGCTGGGCGACATGTACGTCTGCGACCCCCGGTATGTCGCCAGGTACGACGAATCATTCGGGCTTGCGGGTCTTGCCGCCTACTGCCGCGCCGTGATCCACGCGAACGCGGACCGCGCCGAGCGGGATTGACGGCGCCACTTTTCTCGGCCGTCAGGCGGCGAAGATGCGATCGCGGATCTCGAATTCGAGACCTATCGCCTCGGCGACGTACACATCTTGTGCCAGCTGGTTCCCGCGCAAGCTGACCTCGCCGCGTGGACTGATATAGGTCATGCCCTGAGCGGCTGTCATCATGTCGGGAATCCGCAGCGAGCCCGCCCGCGACGCGAGGGCGATCAACAGGGTGATGGCCTCGAAACAGGACTCACCGATGCTGTTCAGAGCTGGGGCCGCAGCTCCGAAATGCGCGTAGTAGCGGCTACTGAACTCGGCTCCTGCGGTGGTGTTCAGCGCCTCGAAGTATCCTGCCGCTGCGAACAATCCGGTATTGCTTTCACTACCACTGGCCATCAGCATGTTCTCTTCGACGTGCGGGCTCAACCGCGGCACCGAGGCGGCGAGGCCGGCCGAGGCGAACTGCCGGTTAAACGCCACACCGTCTCCTCCCACCAGGAGGAGCAGCACTCCCGCCGCGCCGCTGCTGTCCACCTGCCGGATGGCGTCGGTGAAGTCGCCGGTTCCCAGCGGCAGATAGATCTCGTCGATCAGCGGGCGACCCTGGGCACGTGCGTGTAACCGCGCGGCAAAGCCGGTCTGTCGCGGCCAGATGTAGTCGTTGCCGATCAGCAGCCATCTGTCGATGCCGTACTCGGCCTTCATCCAATCCATGGCGGGCAGCAGCTGCCGAGACGGGGTCTCGCCGGTCAGGAACAGCCCTGGTGTCCGCTCGCCCCCCTCGTAGAGCGGACCGTAGACGTAGGGCACCCGATTGGCGGTGACGCGAGCCACGGCCTGACGAACCGGCGATATATGCCAGCCGGTGACCGCATCGATCGCGCCGACGCTCAGTAGCGCCGAGATGTCGGCGGCAACCTCGGCGGGCGGCCTGCTGCCGTCGACCGGAATCAGTCGGATCGGCCGGCCGAGCACCCCCGAGCCGTTGTTGACCTCGGCGATCGCCAGTTCGGCACACGCCATGCAGGACGGACCGTAGATGCCGGCCGAACCATTGAACGGGATGACCAGCGCGATATCAATGGTGTCCCGGCGCACCGGCGGCGCGAACTCGTTCATCACCACACCTCCAACGAATGTTCGCCATTCGGGATACATGCTCGACCGCCGGTGTTACGTCGACGTTTCACAACTGTTCTGGCGAGGAAAAGTTGCCCTCCAGAACCATTCGCCTAGCGCATGGCCGGCACGGACAGCTGCGCCAACCGGGACAGCCCCCGCACCAATGCCACCGCGGCCTCTTCGCCGAACTCCTCGATCAAGGTGGATTTGACCCACCCTTCATGCCGAATCAGCTTGCGCACCTTGGTCTTACCCCGCGCCGAGAGGTAGACCAGCACCCGCCGCCGGTCCATCGCGTCGACGCGGCGCAAGACGAATCCCCCGTCGACGAGTTTGTCCACGATCCTGGTCAGCGTGGGGGGTGCGATCACCATCCCGGCAGACAGCTCGCTCATGGTCAGCCCGTCGCCGGAACGGAGTGCGCCGAGCACCCGCCACCCGTCCAGGCTTGTGACGTCCGCGTCGAGAAGAGCGTTCGACAGTGTGCCATTCCACCACCGCTCGACTCCGAACAGTACTTCGGAAAGGCTCTCCAAGCTTGTCGTGGAAGGCACTTCGTCTCCTGCCTGAAGCTGTTGTTCATCGGATACTCGTTGGGGTGCAGCATATCCCCGCTATCTGTACAGCTGCTGCACCGATCATGCGGGAGCAGCGGTCTCGCCACCGTTGGGCAATCGCATCAGGCGCCCCACCACCGAAGCGCCCCATTCGGAGGCGATCCCGAAGGTCGCCCCCACCAAGGCGGTTGTCGCCGCGACCAGCGCCGGGTTGGACAGCCCTGGAGAGGTAATCCCGTTGCCCGTGGCCGCGATCGTGCCGACCGTCATGGCGAACCCGAAAACCACCGCCGGCGCTGCCGAGATCCACCGCAGCCGCGATGCCTGCACCATGGCCAGGCTCCCGATTCCCACGGCGATCGCGAGCACCACGGCACTACCGGTGAACTGCACCGACAGCAATGTCAGTGTCGCGATCACGATACCCGCCCAGTTGCACGCCACCGATTTCACGAACCCTGCCCAACCCGATCCGACGAAGAAGAACGAGGCCCAGGCCAGGAACAACACCCACACCGGCAGCGGCCATACCGTCGCCGTCAACCATGTCGACACCGCACCGAAGAAGCCGACGCTGATCGACAATGCAGTCACCTTGGACACGTCACACTCCTAATGATGATGGTCATGATCGTGATCGTGATCATCGTGGGACAGGTGCTCGAGCTCGACCCGCGTTCGCTGCTCCAGCGCATCAGGCTCGAAGAAGCGCTTTTGCCCCGCCAGTCGGCAGAACGCTTCGCCGAACTGGCGGTAGTACACGCCCGGGTCACAGACATCGACGAGCCCGGACTCGTCGATCACGGCGATCAGATGAGTCTTGAACTCGTCCCATTCGAACGCGCCCGTCTTACACAAATGCACAACCAGACCGAACAATCGACCTTGCCAGGGCGCATCGAAGACCAGTTCACCGTTGGACCGGGGCAGCGCCAACGTGGCGCCCTCGGTGTCGAATTCGGTGAAATCGAGGGTGGCCGACATCTAAGCCCCCGGCCCGGTGCCGACCAGTGCGGTCCCCACCATCGAGTCCCTGCTGATCAACGGAATCAGCTCCTCCACCGAAAGGCCCTCGGTACCCGCAGGGCGCTGAGGCACCACCAGATAACGGATTTCGGCGCTGCTGTCCCAGACGTCGATGCTGACCTCATCGGGCAGTGTCACACCGAACTCAGCGAGGACGCTGCGCGGCTCCTTGACCACCCGAGCCCGGTACTGGGGGTACTTGAACCACGCGGGCGGGATACCCAGCAGCGTCCACGGGTAACACGAGCACAACGTGCACACGACGACGTTGTGCTTTTCCGCGGTGTTCTCCACCGCGACCATGTGTTCGGTCTGCAAACCGGTGAAGCCCATGTCCGCGATGGCAGCGGTGGCATCCCGCAGCAACCATTCCTTGTAGTCCGGATCAGTCCAGGCCCGCGCCACCACCTTGGCGCCGTTGACCGGGCCCATGTCGTTCTCGAACGACGCCACGACCGCATCGACGGCCTCGGATTCGGCCAGACCCTTCTCCACCATCAGCGACTCCAGCGCGTTGACCCGCGCTTCGACATCGGATAGCGACAACCAGTCCATCTTCGTCAATCTCCTTGTGATCTCTTGGGTTCGGTCAGTCGGTAACGGGCTCGAGGTAGTTCTCGAACAGGTCGGCGTACAAGTCGAACTGTTCGGGTGTCTGCTCACCCCACAGCTCGGTAGAGGTGAAGCGCACCATGTACAGCTGGTGCGGCTCATCGGTCTGCCGGTGTGCGCTGGCCGCCGGGTCGTGGTAGGCCCCATACTGCTTGGCGATCACACCGACGGCTCGATTGAGATACCCGGGCAGCCGATTGTGCGTGGTTTCATGGAGATTGCGCACCCGGACGGTTGCCCCGACCTCGTAGACCGGAGGGGCGTCCGCCGGCAGATCGTGTGGGGTGCCTTTCCACAGCACGTCGATCATCTGCTCGGCGAACGGCGACAGCGTTTCCGGCTTGGCGGGGTGGGGCGTCATGTCGGGAGTTCCCAACTCGGCCATCCGCGCGTCGATCTCGTCGTGGGTGATGTAGCCCTTGTCGTTGAGCAGTTTCTCCACCGAGAACAGCCAGTGCGCGTAGTAGGTCGAGTCGGTGTAGTCGCTCCAGCGCATCAGTTCGATACCGTGGCGCTGCTCGTCGAGGTTGAATGCGCCCTTGGCGATTGCCATCGCCGTGACGGCGTGCATCCGGCCTTCGAAAGGGTAACGCCAATCCGGGATACCCGGCTCGAGGAACTCAGTTGCGATGGGCCCGAGCCCGTCGCGTCCCCCCACGTCGTGTGGGCCATGCATACCTAGGGTCTCCGATCTTTAGTTCGTCGGTCAAATACTTCCGAAATACAAGTAAACGCACCCAGACGGGTCGCGCAATCGGAACGGCCCGCCGTAACACAGCTTTTACACAGCCCGTCAGCCGCTGTTACGGCTGGGTTTCCAAACAGGCCAAACATACGTCCCGTGTTGACGCACCCATCGATTGGGCAACAGAATCCAGTTGGCAACCAATAGTTGCGTAATGGAAGTAATGACCTCAGGAAGGATCGAACAATGACCGCATCACACACCTCCGCCGGCACTCGATCGGTCGCCGTCGAGACACCCGACAGCACCGTCGTCTCCACCGCCCTCTGGCTGACCACCACGGCCACCCTTGCTCTGATCGTCTACTACTTCCTCGGGTACGACCAGGGAGCCGTGTCGGTCTTCGGCGCCGACACACATGTCCATGAGCTCTTCCACGACGCTCGGCACATGCTGGGTTTCCCCTGCCACTGAGAGTGATTCGACATGGAAAAGAAGTACACAGCGCTCGGCATAGGGTCGGGCCTGGTGGCCGGGGTGGTGTCATTCGGGTATGCGCGAACGATGATCACCCCGCTCATCGACACGGCGATCGGTTACGAGGGCGACCGCTCGCACGCCGAAGCCACGCTCAGCGGCACACATCCGCACGAGCACGAGATCTTCAGCCGGTCGTTCCAGCAGAACGTCGGTGCCGGTGCCGGCACGATCCTGTTCTGCATCGTGATGGGTGCGCTGTTCGCGGTGGCTTTCACCGTGGCGGTGCGGTTGCTGCAACGTAGGGTCTCGGTCAGCCAGCGTTGCGTCGCCGGATGGCTGGCGCTCGCCGCTTTCGTATCGATCACCCTCGTGCCGTCGCTGGCCTACCCGCCCAATCCACCCGGCGTCGGCCTGGAGGAGACGATCGGCGATCGGACCACTGCCTACCTGGTGATCGTGGTCGCCTCCGTGGCGCTGGCCGTGGTCGCGGCGGTGATCGGTGTCCGGCTCACAGCCAAGGTCGGAGCCGCGCTCTCCGCCACGGTGAGTGTCACCGGATACGCACTGGCGATGTGCGCAATCGCTGCGGCACTGCCCTCCTTCCACGAGGTACCGCTTCCGCTCACCGCACCCACAGGCGAGCTCGTGTTCGGCGGATTCCCCGCAGAAGTGTTGAGCGACTTCCGGATCGGATCACTGGTCGGCCAGGCGATCATGTGGGCGGTGATCGGGGCCGGATTCGCGCTGTTACTCCCCGGCCGACGACGTGACTCCGACGCCCCCACCCCCAACGTGACGAAGGTAGTGCATGGACATCGTTGAATTCACCCCCACACCGGATCAGTACGTCTGGACCTTCGGCGGGGCCGAACCGGCACTCGAAGTGGCACCGGGCACGGCACTGCAACTCTGGACAGAAGACGCATTCGCCGGTCGGGTCACATCGCGAACCGACAAACCGAGTCAAGTGCTCAACCCCAAGGAGCTCAACCCACAGACCGGCCCCTTCTACGTCACCGGCGCCGAACCCGGAGACACGCTCGCCATCCACATCGTCTCCCTGGAGCCGGCCCGGGACTGGGCCGCCTCCACAACGATCCCCCTGTTCGGCGCTCTCACCGGCACCGACCGAACTGCCGGATTGCAAAGTCCCTTACCGGAACTCACGTGGATCTACGAGGTGGACCGGGCCGCGGCACTGGCAACCTTCGTCGCCCACGAAACCGATTTCACGATGACACTGCCACTGGCTCCGATGCTGGGCACCGTCGGCGTCGCACCGGCGCTGCGCGAGGTACGCACCACGCTGGTGCCCGACTACTTCGGCGGCAACATGGATACCCCCGAGTTGCGGGCCGGGACGACGGTGTACCTGGGCGTCAACGTCCCCGGCGCCCTGTTCTCGGTCGGCGACGGCCATTACCGGCAGGGGGAAGGCGAAACCTGCGGCACGGCACTGGAAGGCGCGATGAATGTCCGCCTGATCGTCGACCTGATCAAGGGCGGCGCACCGGCCTGGCCCCGCTTCGAGCACGACGACGCCTTGCTCACGGTTGGGTCTGCCCGACCGCTCGAGGATGCCTGGCGGTGCTCGCAGGTCGAAATGGTGCGATGGCTGCAGGAGCTCTATCACCTCGGCCAGCTCGATGCCTACCAACTGTGCAGTCAACTCTGCCGGTCACCATTGGCCAACGTCGTCGACGTGAACTACAGCGCGGTCACCAAGATCGACAAGGGACTGTTACCGGCCGCAACCGCTTACCACGGCACACACACCCGGCTGCGCCAGTTGGCGCAGACACTGTAAAGGCGGTCCTGCACTTCGGCGTGCCGGTGGTGCGAGTATGGCTTCTCACATTTCGTATCCACCGGCGCCCGGTGACCTGCGCCCATCGCAGCATCCTCACGACGCAGCCATTCGACGATGTTGGGTGGCCGATGGACGGGCCAAGCGCTGCAACATATTCGCTATCGTCGCCTACGTCGACGACAGGCTGACTGCAGCAGAGCGTCACACCGATAAAGGCAAGGCAGTCGAGCATATGGTGCTGGGCCACGTGATGTCTGGCCGGCTGTTGCTCAGTTTGCGCCGCCTGACGCAACGCGCACACCACAGGGTCATCACATCCAAAGGCAACAGACGCCGCTACCGCGACATAGGGCCGCCAGGATATTCCGGGCGGATACCCCGCCGGCCGGGGCTGCGCATCGAACTCGTCAGCGTGGTGGTCGGCGCGGCCGGAGCGCGTGGCGGCAGATCCATCAGGACTAGCAGCAACGCGCCCCGAGTATGGGGTGAATTTTTCGTCGATGAACGAGCTATCGATCTCTCCCTACATAGCATTGCCCCAATCTGTTTGTCTGCAGTAAACCGGCTCTTCATGATTGAGGGTGTAGAACGGTCAGCTGCTGTCGGCCTGTGATTGGGGTGTCTGGTTGGCTGGGTGTGT
>NZ_LQOL01000059.1 GCF_002101555.1 Mycolicibacterium canariasense | reverse complement strand
CGCTGGGCCGGAGCGGGGGCCGGCGCGGGTGTCGCCGGGGCAGCGGCGGGCGCTGCCGCCGCGGAGCCGTTGGTGGCGGCCGCTTCGGTCACCGGTTCCGGTGAATAGTCGACGAGGAATTCGTGCCAGCTGGGATCCACCGAGGAGGGATCTTCGCGGAACTTGCGATACATCTCCTCGACCAGCCACTCGTTCTGTCCGAAGGGGGATGGGGAACTGGTCACGGCAGTTCTTCGCCTCGATTCCATCTGTCACGGCGGGCGTGTGCGATGAGCCCACCACATGTGTGCGGATATCCGCGCTCGGCCGCATAAAGGCTATCGCTTCCGGTCGCGGCCCGACCAGGCACGTCGGAGTGACGTTCCTGGCCGGTGCGTCGTGCTGACATATGACCGGTTATGTCACTGACATTGCCCGTCATATGTCTGGTTGTCAGTCGCGCGGTGCGGGCAGCACGAGCAATGACGACGGCCACCGGGGCGGCGGGTTGCCGAACGCCTTGCGGGCATTGCCCACGATCTTCTTGCCCATCAACCGGTTGCCCACCCCGCCGACGACGGCGCCGATGCCGACCGGCAGCAGCTTCCCGAAGGCGATGGCCCCGCGCTTGAGGGTGTACTTCTTCACGAAGAACCGCAGCAGCCTGCTGTTCAGTTGTGACACGGCGGGCAGCGGCAGGGTTGCGGCGCCATCGGAGAGCCACGCCCCGCTGGTGCGACCGGTGCCCAGCAGGTCGGCGACGGCGTGCTTGCCGTCGTCGCCGACGAGGACCGCCAGCACCAGTGCGCGGCGCCGTTCCCTGTGATCGGCCGGGATGCCGTGCACTTCGGCGACCGCCAGCACGAACACGGCGGTGGCCTCCAGGAACACCACGGTTTCCCCGGCCACCGCGGACATCGCGGCCAACGTGCCGATGCCCGGGAACGCGGCGGCCGATCCGACCGCCGCGCCGCTGGCCATCACCGCGGCCAGGTAGTGCTTCTCCAGGCTGGCGACGATTTCGGCGGGGGTGGCGTCCGGCTTCTTGTCGCGTAGCCGGCGGACGTAGGCCGTCACCGCCGGCGCCTGCAGGCGGGTGCTGCGCTCCAACAGCTGTGACAGCGCCTTGGCGGCCGCGCTGGGATCCTCGTCGACACCGTCACGGGTGGCCGGAAGCCGACTCGTGATGTTGGACCGAGCGTTCATCGCTGTGTCTCCCCTGTGCAATCCCCGAGCCCTGTAGACCAACAAGGCTAACCCCCTTACAACGATCGGCCCGGTAGGTCCGTTGCCCAGCCGTGACGGCCGTCACTGTTCGCCCTACGCGGAAGAAAAAACCGACGTGCAACGCTGCCTCTGACCGTGGCAACATCCGTGAGCGTGCAAGCAACCCCGACCCCCAGCCGCATCCGGATCATCACGGTGCTGGGGCTGCTGATCGCACTGGGCCCGCTCACCATCGACATGTACCTGCCCGCGTTGCCGAGAATCGCCGGGGACCTGTCGGTGTCGTCCTCGATGGTGCAGTTGACGCTGACCGGAACGCTGGCCGGTCTGGCCGTGGGCCAGCTGGTGGTCGGCTCGTTGTCCGATTCGCTGGGTCGACGGCGGCCACTGATCGCGGGGATCGTGCTGCACATGGTGGCATCCCTGATCTGCCTGTTCGCGCCGAACATCACGGTGCTCGGGTTGGGGCGCGGCCTACAGGGCTTCGGTGCGGCCGCGGCGTCGGTCGTCGCGGTCGCCGTCGTCGGCGACCTCTACACCGGGACGGTGGCTGCCACGGTGATGTCCCGGTTGATGCTGGTGCTCGGCGTCGCGCCGGTGGTCGCGCCGTCGCTGGGTGCGGCGGTCCTGCTCAAGGCGTCCTGGCACTGGGTGTTCGCCGCGCTGGTGGTGCTCGCCGGTGCGCTGCTGTTGTTGGCCGTGCTGGCCCTGCCCGAGACGCTGCCGGTGTCGCACCGTCGTCCACTGCACGTCCGCAACATCATCGGCACCTACGGCGAACTGCTGCGCGATGCCCGGTTCGTCATCCTGGTGTTGGTCGCCGCGCTCGGCATGTCCGGGCTGTTCGCCTATATCGCCGCCGCGCCGTTCGTGTTGCAGGGGCGGTACGGACTGGACCAGCAGACCTTCGCGCTGGTGTTCGCCGCCGGTGCGGTCGCCCTGATCGGCGCGACCCAGACCAACGTGCTGCTGCTCAAGCGGTTCAGCCCGCAGACCATCACGGTGTGGTCGCTGGGCGTTTCCGCGGTCACCGCGGCGGTGTTCCTCGCGCTCGCGCTGAGCCATGTCGGCGGTCTGTGGGGATTCCTGGTGTCGGTGTGGGTGATCTTGGCGGCGATGGGACTGGTCATCCCGAACGCGCCCGCGGTGGCGTTGTCCCGGCACTCCGACGCGGCCGGGACGGCGGCCGCCCTGCTGGGTGCGGCGCAGTTCGGCTTGGGTGCCGCGGTGGCACCGCTGGTCGGTGTGCTCGGCAACAACGAATTCGCCTTGGCGCTGGTGATGGTCGTCGGATCCAGCTTCGCGTTGTTCGCCTTGCTCGCGGTCGGATCGTCGCCGACCGAGGCGCAGGACGCTCCGGCCGGTGAGCCCGTCTGCGACGCGGCGTAAGTTGTCGGGATGGCGGCGGGTCCGTAGCGTCCGTCGCGTCGCCCCTTCCGATTTCCGAGTAGATGCCCGAAGACCAGACTGATCGACGCGCGCCCGCGGCCGCCCGCCTGACCGGGACGGCCCGGCAAGCCAACCCCTGGCACGCGCTGTGGGCGATGCTGGTCGGGTTCTTCATGATCCTGGTGGACTCGACGATCGTCGCAGTCGCCAACAAGCGGATCATGGAGGCGCTGGCCACCGACTACGACGGTGTCATCTGGGTGACCAGCGCCTATCTGCTCGCCTATGCGGTGCCGCTGTTGGTGGCCGGCAGGCTCGGCGACCGGTTCGGGCCGAAGAACCTCTACCTGCTCGGGCTGACGGTCTTCACGATCGCCTCGCTGTGGTGCGGGCTGTCCGGGTCGATCCAGATGCTGATCGCCGCCCGGGTGGTGCAAGGTGTCGGGGCGGCACTGCTGACGCCGCAGACCCTGTCCACCATCACCCGCATCTTCCCGCCGGAGCGGCGTGGCGTGGCGATGAGCGTGTGGGGAGCCACCGCCGGCGTCGCCACTCTCGTCGGACCGCTGGCCGGAGGTGTCCTGGTCGACGGGTTGGGCTGGCAGTGGATCTTCTTCGTCAACGTCCCGATCGGGCTGGTCGGCCTGGCGCTGGCGGCGTGGTTGGTCCCGGTCCTACCCACCGAGAAGCACAGCTTCGACCTGCTCGGGGTGGCGCTGTCCGGGATCGCGATGTTGCTGATCGTGTTCGGCTTGCAGGAGGGGCAGTCGCACCACTGGGCGCCGTGGATCTGGGCGACCATCGTCGCGGGCGTCGGGTTCATGGTCGCCTTCGTGTACTGGCAATCGGTCAATCCGCGTGAACCACTGATCCCGCTGCGTGTTTTCGCCGACCGGGATTTCACGCTGTCCAATGTCGGCATCGCCGTCATCGGTTTCGCCGTGACGGCGATGATCCTGCCGGTGATGTTCTACGCCCCGGCGGTGTGCGGGCTGTCCTACACGCGGTCGGCGCTGCTGACCGCCCCGATGGCCATCGCGACCGGCGTACTCGCCCCGTTCGTCGGCCGCATCGTCGACCGATCGCATCCGGCTCCGATCATCGGGTTCGGCTTCGCGACACTGGCGATCGCGTTGACCTGGCTGTCGGTGGAGATGACGCCCACGACGCCCATCTGGCGGCTGCTGCTGCCGCTGGCGGCGATGGGGGTGGGGATGGCGTTCATCTGGTCGCCGTTGGCCGCGACGGCCACCCGCAATCTCCCGCCGCAACTGGCCGGCGCGGGCTCCGGGGTGTTCAACACCACCCGCCAGGTGGGCTCGGTGCTGGGCAGCGCCAGCATGGCCGCGTTCATGACGTCCCGGATCGGCGCCGAACTTCCCGCGCGGCCCAGTGGTGGCGCCCCGACGGAGGGGCAAGCCGGCGTGCTGCCGGAGTTCCTGCGTGAACCGTTCTCGGCGGCCTTGTCGCAATCGCTGCTGCTGCCCGCATTCATCGCGTTGTTCGGTGTGGTGGCCGCGCTGTTCCTGCGTGGCTTCGGTGCGACGACACCGCGGTTGGTCACCGGGTTACCCGCGCCGCGGCTGCCGGCGGCCGACCAGCACTCCGTCGACGAGCATTGGCAGGACGACGACGACTACATCGAGTACACGGTGGACTGGTCGCCGGGGCATGATTCCCCGTCGCTTCGCTCGCCGGGGCAGGACCCGCCCACCGATTTGCTGCCCGCCGTCGATGCCACCCCACCCGACGAGTCGCTGACCGAGCCGCTGTACGCCCACGTCGAGCATCCGCTGCACGCACCGGCCGATACCTGGCACGCCGGACCCGTGGACACCTGGCAGCACCTGGAACCCGAGTCCGAACCAGAACCCGAGCCCGAGCCCGAGCCCCGGCCCGTGCCGGACCCGCCGCGACCCATGCCCGACCCACCCCGGGCCTGGCGAAGCATCCTCGACGATCTGCTGGCCGAGCCGCCGGGCGATCACATCGGCCACGCCCACAATGGTTTTCACACCGACCAGGACGGCCGATTCCAGCCGTTGCAACCGCCCGCCGATCAGGACGACGAGGAGCCGGGCGGCAGGCATTCACGACCCAGTCGCGGCAGGCACTCCCGCGACGACTGACGGTCAGTTGTCGCTGGTGGGTGGTGGTTGGAAGGGTTGGTACCACCACCATTGGGCGCGTTCCCCGGTCGGGCCTGTGTAGGGGTTGACGGTTGGTGGGGCGGTGCTGGGTGGCCGGGCCAGGGATCCGCGATCGATGGGTTGTCCGTCGGTGTCGGTGACGACGAGGCGATCGGCGGGGCCGGTGATGGTGATCTGGCCGGCATGGTGCAGCCGGTGATGCCGCGGGTGGACCGTCCGGTGCCGATCGGGCGGTCGTGGCGCTCGAACCAGACTTCGCAGGTGGCGTCGCAGAGCAGGTATTGGCGTTCCTGGTCGGTGAGGATCGGGCTGAGGTGCAGGGCGGCGGGTCGGTCGACGTCGACGTGCACGATGACGGTGGTGTGCTGGCCGTGTGGGCGGGCTGCGGCGTCGGTGTCCCAGCCGGCCTCGACCAGGCTCATGAACGCATCGGTCCGGGTCGGAAATCCGTCAGCGCTGTCGGCGGCGCGTTAGGCGATCACCCCGACCTGATCCAACGACAACCGGCCTTCGCGTAAACCGTCGGCGCAGCGCGGGAACTCGTCGAGGCGGTGCGCGACGGCGACCATCGTCTCCGCGTTGCGGGGTGTCGCCCCGGTTTTCCAGGCCACCAGCGCTGCGATCGAGCGGCAGCCGGTCATCCCGGCCAACTCGTCGCGGTCGATCTCGGCGACGATCTCGACCAGCCGACCGTCGATGGCGTTGCGTTGCCCGCACAACTCACCGATCTCGTCGAACAGCACCGCCAACCGTTCTTTTGGCTCCAAAGACGTTGCGGCGCTGGACATGACCCATTCTCGCAGAGGGTCCGACAAGTAGCCTCAGCCGCCGGTCAACGCCAGGAACGCCCCCAATTCGGTCAGCCGGTCGGGCGTCGCGGGCAGATAATCGGTCAACAGCGCCGACCGCACGATGAACGCGGTGTGCTTGGCGCGGCTCACCGCCACATTGAGCCGATTCCTGTTGAACAGGAACGAGACTCCGCGCGGCGCCTCGTCGGCCGACGACGTCGCCATGGAGACGAACACGACCGGGGCCTGCCGGCCCTGGAACTTGTCGACGGTGCCCACCTCGACACCGGTAAGCCCGGCGGCGTCCAGCGCGCGGCGCAGCGTCACCACCTGGGCGTTGTAGGGCGTCACGACCAGCACATGCTGCTGATCCAGCGCGACGGTGCCGTGCTCGTCGGTCCACGCGGTGCCGAGCAGCGCGGTGATCCGGGCGACGATGGCTTCGGCCTCCTCGGGGCTGTCGGTGGAATTGCCGTCGTGTGCCACGGCCAGCACCTGCACGCCCGGTGCCACGCCGTCCAGATGCCTTGCGCCACTGACGTCTTCGCGTGCCTGCAGTCGGCCGTCGTAGGACAACCGGGAGACGGGCCCACACACCGCGGGATGCATCCGGAACGAGAAGTCCAAGAAGTAGCCGCGCTCCGGCGGCAGGGTGTGGTGGCCGTCGACGAGCCAGCCCAGCGCCGACTCGTCGACCGGTTCCGGATGGGTGCCCTGACTGACCTGCGGCAGCTGCTGCGGATCGCCCAGCAGCGTCAGGTTCCGGGCCGCCGGCGCCACGGCGATGGTGTTGGCCAGGCTGTACTGACCGGCCTCCTCGATGACCAGCAGGTCGAGCGCCAGCCGCGGAATCTTGTTGGCATTGGCGAAGTCCCAGCCCGTTCCGCCCACCACGCAGCCGTCGTTGTCGGCAATGAACCCGGCGAACTCCGGATTGGTCAACGTGGTCCACCCGGCATTGACCGTGTTCATCTTCTTGCCGACGCGGGTGCCGTCGACCCCCGCGGCGATCACATCGCGGAAGAGGTTCTCCACCACGGCGTGTGACTGCGCCACCACACCGACCCGCCAGCCGTGCCCGTTGACCAACCGTTCGATGACCTTGGCCGAGGTGAAGGTCTTACCGGTTCCGGGAGGGCCGTGGACCGCCAGGTACGAGGAGTCCAATGCCAGCAGGGCGGTCGTCATGTCGGCGGCGACATCCCCGGTACGCGGGAGCGGGCCACCGCCGACGATGCGCGGCGCGCGGCGCAGCAGGATGTCGGTGATGGCGTCGGCCGGTAGGTTGGGCAGCCCGGCGGCCACCCGTGCCGCGGTGTCGGCGATCGACTCCTGCAGCGGCCTGGTGTTGATGGGCGGGCCCGGTGTCAGCGCGAACGGCAACCGGTCGAACGGGCCGGCGCCCTTGGGTTCCCGCTCACAGATCAGCACCTGCGTCGGCACTTCGGGATCGTCGCACTCGAGTACGGTCGCCGAACCGAACGCGCGACGGTCCGGGTCCTCGGCCAACCCCGCGGGCGCCGGCGGGTCGTACAGCGCGTACACGTCACCGTTGAGTTCGCCGTTGGCCAGCTCGCCGGTCAGTAGGACATGGCGTTGCGGCTTGCGTGCCTTGGGCGGCTGGTGCCAGTCGTTGACGACCTCGGCGCGGTCGGCCACGAAAACACCGCTGTTGTCCGACCATTCGTCGACGGGATTGTTCACCCGATCGAAGTGTGCCCACCAGTACGGTTTGTCCTCGCGCTTGTGGAAACCGCGGGCGGCCGCCACCATCGCGACGGCCGTCTGCTCGGCGGTGCGCTCCTCGATGCCGTCCCCGGCGAATTTCAGCAACGCCCGGTCCAGGCCGTCGGTCACCGCGGCCGTTGCGTCGGTGCCCAACGCCTGCACCGGCTGCGGGCCGCGGGGCGGCACCTCGGATTCGATGGCCCTGGCCATCAGCCAGTCCCGCAGCCGCCGCGTGGATCGACAGTCGTAGCGGTTGTAGTCCTCGATCTCCTTGAGTACCACGGCCGCCTCCTCGGGGCGGCCGTCATCGCGCAGCGCGCAGTAACGGGCGTACTGGGTGATCGAGTCGGCGGCGTTGGTCACCTCGCCGTCGCGCAGCTCACCGCCCATGTACAGCGGCTCCAGGTACTTGATGCTGTAGCTCTCCGTGCCCACCCGAATGCTCTTGCGCACCAACGGATATAGATCCACCAGCACCCCGTTGCGCAGCAGGTCGTCCACCTCGTTCTCGCCGACCCCGTACCGCCCGGCCAGCCGCAGCAGGGTGCTCTTCTCGTAGGCCGCGTAGTGGTAGATGTGCATCTTCGGGTAGCGCTTCATCCGCTTGCGCACCATGGCCAGGAAGTCGACCAGGGCCTGTCGTTCCTCGGCCCGGTCGTGCGCCCAGTACGGGGTGAACTCGTCGGTGACGGTCAGCACGCCCCACAGGTACTCCAGGCCCCAGTCGCGGCCGTTCACCGTCCAGAGCGGATCGCCCTCGAAATCGAAGAACAGGTCGCCCCTGTCCGGGTCGGGCAGCAGCATCAACGGCTGCGCATCGACGACCTCGAACGGTGGCTTGCCGTCGACCCGTTCGGCGGTCTGCAGCCGCGCTTGGGCCGTCAGTGCGATGACGGTGCGGTTGGCCAGCTCGGGCACCGGACCGGCGTGTGCGGCCAGATCACGCACTGTCGTGATGCCGGCGTCGATCAGCCGGGCGCGCTGGCTGGTCCGCATCCCCGCGACCAGCAGCAGGTCGTCGGTCGCGCGGACCTGCTGCTCACATTCGGGGCAGCGGAAGCACGCGCGGACCCGCTCGTCCGCCCAGGACACCGGCCGGTCGGCGGCCAGGTGCTCGTCCAGCAGCCGCTGTAACGCCGCCCGCCGAGGCCGGTAGACGGGCAACAGCTCGTCCACCTGGTACCGCGATACCGCGCCGTCCCCGAGCACCAGCTCCACCTCCGGCGCCACCGGCACCCCGGCGGTGGTCAGGCTGTCGGCGTAGGCGGCCAGCTGCAGCAGTGCCTCGACCTTCACCGACCGGGACAGTTTGGTGTCGCGCAGCCGGTAGCGCCCGCCGGCCGGGCCGGGCTCGAACTCCAGGAAGTCGGCGAACCCGGCGAACCGGCCGTCGAACATCGCGGCCTGGTAGATGGCCGGCACCCGGCGGCCCACCGCGGCCATGGTCTGTTCGGCCGCTGCGGCGAGCCCGGCGACCGTGTAGGGCGGCCTGCCGATCACCGTGACGGTGCCGTCGGCCCGCAGTTCCTCGAGGTGGCGCTGCTCGTGGTCCTGGCCGAGCGCTGCGGTGCGGGCCAGCAGTTCGTCGGAGGAGGACACCTTCGGGCCGCGGCCCAACTGTGCGTCGAACGAGCGCAGCAGCGCGTACTCACAGCGCGCGGCGGCGGCGAGGTCCGACGCGCTGTAGATGACTCGATCCGCGGCGACGAACACGCACCCAGGCTAGGGGAGAGCGCCGACATCCCCTACCGCTCGCGGCCACGTCTCAGTGGCCGGTGTTACCGATCAACTCCACGCCGTTGCCGTTCCACCGGAACCGCACCACGCTGTCCAGCCCCGGCGTGCCGCCGGAGAACTTGAGCGCGACGGTGTCGCCGGTGCTGGAACTCTCGTCGATCCCGTTGAAACCGTAGGTGTCGGGCACCCCGGTCGGGATGAACTTGCCCAGGTGGAACATCACCGCCCTGGTGTTGGCGTTCGGCGTGTTGGTGTTGGCCTTGACGATCACCACCGACAGCGGGGCGCATTCGTTGTAGTTGCCCGCCAACGGCTCCGGGCTCCACGCCTGGTTGCTGCGCGGATCGCGCGGCAACGTCGACACCGCTTTGGCGATCTCCGGGGCGGCCAGGTTCACCGCACACGGATCCGGTGCGGGCGCGGCGGTGGTGGGCGTGACGATGGGTGCCGGTGCGGCGACCGTGGTGCGCGGACCGGACGCGGGGGTGCTGGCCTCCGGTGTCTTGGAGACGGTGGAATCGCTCGATCCACACCCCGTCAGCACGAGGCCCGTCACGATCGCCGCCCCCAACGCAACCCTTCGCACAACACCGAACCGTACCTGTGGTCCGCCCCGGCCCCGGACCAGCGACGCGACTCTGCAGGGCGTGACGGCGCGCACGCTCTAGACTGCTCCTGACATGACTTCCCCTGAAGACGGCGCGACCGACGCCGAAGCGACCTTTGCTGACCTGCAGATTCACCCGGCGGTGCTGCAGGCGGTGACCGACGTCGGTTATGAGACCCCGTCGGCGATCCAGGCCGCCACCATTCCGGCGATGCTGGCCGGGTCCGATGTCGTCGGACTGGCCCAGACCGGCACCGGTAAGACGGCGGCCTTTGCGATCCCGATTCTGTCCAAGATCGACACCACCAGCAGGAACACCCAGGCCCTGGTGCTGGCCCCGACCCGGGAGCTGGCGCTGCAGGTCGCCGAGGCTTTCGGTCGCTACGGCGCACATCTGCCTGATATCCAGGTGCTGCCGATCTACGGCGGCTCGTCCTACGGGCCCCAGCTGGCCGGCTTGCGCCGTGGCGCGCAGGTGGTGGTCGGCACGCCCGGCCGGGTCATCGATCACCTGGAGAAGGGCCGGCTGGATCTGTCGCACCTGGACTACCTGGTGCTCGACGAGGCCGACGAGATGCTGCAGATGGGTTTCGCCGAGGATGTCGAGCGCATCCTGTCCGACACCCCGGAGTACAAGCAGGTGGCGCTCTTCTCGGCCACCATGCCGCCGGCGATCAAGAAGATCACCTCGAAATACCTGCACGACCCGGTCGAGGTGACCGTCAAGGCGAAAACTGCCACCGCCGAGAACATTTCGCAGCGGTTCATCCAGGTGGCCGGTCCGCGCAAACTGGACGCGCTGACCAGGGTGCTCGAGGTCGAAGAGGGCGACGCGATGATCGTGTTCGTCCGCACCAAGCAGGCCACCGAGGAGGTCGCCGAGCGGCTCAAGGCCCGCGGTTTCGCGGCCGCCGCCATCAACGGCGATATCGCGCAGGCTCAGCGTGAACGCACCATCGCCGCGCTCAAGGACGGCAGCATCGACATCCTGGTCGCCACCGACGTCGCCGCGCGTGGCCTCGACGTCGAGCGGATCAGCCATGTCGTCAACTACGACATCCCGCACGACACCGAGTCCTACGTGCACCGCATCGGCCGCACCGGGCGCGCCGGCCGGTCCGGGCACGCGCTGCTGTTCGTCACCCCGCGCGAGCGCCACCTGCTGAAGTCGATCGAGAAGCACACCCGGTCCAAGGTGGTCGAGGCCGAACTGCCCAGCGTCGACGACGTCAACGAGCAGCGGGTGTCGAAGTTCCGGGATTCGATCACCGACACGCTCAACGGCCCGGGCATCGACCTGTTCCGCCGTCTCATCGAGGACTACGCGCGCGAACACGACGTCCCGATGGCCGATATCGCGGCGGCGCTCGCACTGCAGTCTCGCGACGGCGAAGCCTTCCTGATGACCGAGCCGCCGCCGGAGAAGCGCAAGGAGCGCACCGAGCGGGCACCTCGCGAGGATGGCGGACGCGAGCGCAAAAAGCACGGCACCCGCAGTGACCTGGCCACCTACCGGATCGCCGTCGGCAAGCGGCACAAGGTTGCTCCCGGCGCCATCGTGGGGGCCATCGCCAACGAGGGCGGGCTGCACCGCAGCGATTTCGGCCACATCTCGATCCGGGTCGACCACTCCTTGGTGGAGTTGCCGGCCAAGCTGCCGCGCGAGGTCTACAAGAAGCTGGAGAACACCCGTATCCAGGGTGTGCTGATCAATCTGCAGCCGGACCGCCCACACAAGCCACGCCGCAAGGACTCGTGACGCTGCAATCCGGAGTCCGCGAACAGGGTGGTCTGGAGTCGGTCACCACGGTCGACCGTGTCGCGTCCCTCACCGGGGTGCGGGCCCTGGCCGCACTGCTGGTGGTGCTGACCCATGCGGCCTACACCACCGGCCGGTACAACGACGGCTACGTCGGCCTGGTGTTGTCCCGCGCCGAGATCGGCGTGCCGATCTTCTTCGTGCTGTCGGGTTATCTGTTGTTCAAGCCCTGGGTGGATCGGGCTCGGGCCGGCATGCCACCCCCGTCGGTGCGCCGGTATGCCTGGCACCGGGTGCGCCGCATCATGCCGGCCTATGTCGTCACGGTGCTGGCGGCCTATGCCGTGTACCACTTTCGCGAGGCCGGACCGAATCCCGGGCACAATTGGATCGGCCTGCTGCGCAACCTGACCCTCACGCAGATCTACACCGACAACTACCTGTTCTCCTATCTGCACCAGGGGTTGACCCAGATGTGGAGCCTGGCGGTGGAGGCGGCGTTCTACGTGGTGCTTCCGCTGCTTGCGTGGCTGCTGCTGGTGGTGCTGTGCCGGCGGCGCTGGCGGCCGGGCCTGCTGCTCGCCGGGTTGTTCGGGCTGGTGTTGATCAGCCCGGCCTGGCTGGCGTTGGTGCACACCACCCACGGACTGCCCGACGGCGCGCGGCTGTGGTTGCCGACGTATTTGGCCTGGTTCCTGGGCGGCATGCTGCTGGCGGTGTTGCAGGCGATGCGGGTCCGGGCCTATGCCGTGGTGTGCCTCCCGCTGGCGCTGATCAGCTACCTCATCGCGTCGACCCCCATCGCCGGCGAACCCACCACCTCGCCGGCCAAGCTCAGTGAGGCCGTGGTCAAGACGGTCTTCTACGCCGTCATCGCCACCCTGGTGGTGGCGCCGCTGGCCCTGGGCAACCGGGGCTGGTATTCCCGGCTGCTGGGCAGCAGGCCGATGGTGTTCCTCGGTGAGATCTCATACGAGATCTTCCTCATCCACCTGGTGCTGATGGAAGTCGTGATGGTGGAGATCCTGCAGCGCCCGGTGTACACCGGGCCCATGTGGTGGCTGTTCTTCTGGACCATGGTGGTGACCATCCCGCTGGCCTGGCTACTGCACCGCGTCACCCGGGTGCGCTGATGGCCACGGGCGGGCTCACCGAGCGTGGCGCCCGCCTGACCCTGGCCGCGGTCTGCCTGGCGGTCTTCATGTTGCTGTTGGATATGACGATCGTGGCCGCGGCGCTCGCCGACATCCAGGCGTCGCTGGACGCCAGGCTGTCCGGCCTGCAATGGGTGGTCGACGCGTACGCGCTGCCGATGGCCGGGCTGCTGCTGTCGGCGGCGACGCTGGGGGATCGGATCGGGCGGCGCCGGCTGTATCTGGGCGGCATGATCGTCTTCCTGTTCGCCTCGGCGGGGTGCGCGCTGGCCCGCAGTATCGAATTTCTCAACGGTGTTCGCGCCGTACAGGGCGCGGCCGGGGCGGTGCTGCTCGGTGTCTCGCTGCCGCTGATCGCCGCGGCGTTTCCCGAGCCGCGACGACGGGCCGTCGCGATCGCGCTGTACGGGGCGATGATGGGTGCCGGCGGGGCGGTCGGCCCGCTGTTGGGTGGTGCGCTGGTGACCGCTTACGGCTGGCCGTCGATCTTCTTGATCAACCTTCCCATCGGGATTGTCGCGCTGACGATCGCTGTTTTCGCGGTGACGGAAAGTGTTGCACCGCAGACGCAACCGCTCGACGTCTACGGCACCGTGGTGCTGACGGCCGGCTTGTTCGCCGGGGTGTACGTGCTGATCGAAGGCAACCGCTACGGCTGGGGCAGTCCGCGCATGCTGGCACTGGGCGTCTTCTGCGTGGTCGCGTTGCTGGTCTTCTTCCGGCACGAATCCCGCACCACCGCACCGCTTCTGGACGTGCGCATGCTCGCCAATGCCGGGTTCGCCGGGGTGTGCCTGGCTGCCTTCGCCGCGACCGGGACGCTCATCGCGGCCACCAATTATCTCGCGCTGTACTTCATGAACACGTTGGGCTACAGCCCCTTCGACGCGGGCCTGCGGGCGTTGCCGCTGACGGTCGCGATCGTCGTCGGCGCGCCGGCGGCGATGCTGGGCGCGCGGCGGGTGCCGGCGGTGGTCGCCATTCCGGCCGGCGTGGCGCTCATCGCCGTGGGGATGTGGATGATGACCGGCGTGACCGCCGCCACCGGGTGGACGCATTTCGTCGCCGGGTCGGTCGTTGCCGGTTTGGGTCTGGGCGGATTGTCGGCGCTGACATCGGATGCGGCACTGCGGTTCGTGTCCGTGCCGGATGCGGGTATGGCGACCGGCATGGTGAGCACCGTGCGTCAGATCGGCATCCTGGCCGGTGTCGCCGGGTTGGGGGCGCTGTTCAGTCGGGCCGCCGGTGATCATGCCGCCGCACGGCTTTCCGCGCTGCCAGCCCTCGGCGGGGAGCCCACCCGGCTGCTCACCGACGGTCTGGGCGCCGGTGCGGGACTGCGCGTGCTCGACGTCCTGCCTGCCGAGATGCGACCGATGGTGCCGACGCTGGCAACGATCGCCAGGGAGTCGGGCGCCGCCGGGATGCAGGCCGCTCTGGTGGCTGCCGCGGTGGTCGCCACCGGCGCCACCGCTGTGGTCGCGACGCTGGTCTGGATCGGTTCGCGACGGATATCGCAGGCCCGGGCGCCGGTGCCGGTGGATTAGCGGGATCTGCCACCGGCAGGGCCGCGATGGGTTTACCTTTGGCAAATCATGATGCGTGGGGGCGTGTTGATCCCAGCGACCGAGTCCGGCCGCTACAGCATCGTGATTTCGGACGATCCCGCCGAGATCGAGGCGGCACAGCGGCTGCGCTACCTGACATTCGCCGAGGAGCTGGGCGCCGCCCTGCCGCACGCCGTGCGTGGGCCGCGCACCGGCGAGATGATCGACGTCGACCAGTTCGACGAACACAGCGATCATCTGCTCGCGCGCGAGGAGTCCACCGGGCACATCGTGGGCTGCTATCGGCTGTTGCCGCCCGACGGTGCACAGGCCGCGGGCGGGGTGTTCACCGACACCATCTTCGAAGTCAGCCCCGGTATCGACGCGCTGCGTCCGTCGCTGGTCGAACTGGGCCGCGCCAGTGTGCATCCCGACCACCGCAGCGGAGCCGTCATGGGCCTGCTGTGGGCCGGCATCCTGCGCTACCAGGAACTCACCGGCCACCTTTGGGCGATCGGCTGCCTGTCGGTCCGGATGGAGGCCGGCGGCCCGCGCGGCGCGCTGGTCCGCGGGGTGCTCGACGAGGCGTACCGGGCGCATCCGGCACCGGCGCAGTTCCGGGTGGTGCCGCGAAACCCGGTGCGGGTCAACGGTTTGAGCTTGACCGATATGCCGTCACCGGGCCGGGTGCGGTTGCCGCCCATGGTGGCGGGCAGCCTGCGCATCGGCGGGGTGATCTGCGGGGAGCCCTCGTACGACCCGGATTTCGACATGGCCGACTTCGTGGTCCTGATCAATCGGGACATGGTGCGCGGGCGCTATCTGGAACGGTTGAGCCGCACCCATGTCCCGGCCTGAACCCGCGCGCGTCGGGCTGCTGGGCATCGGTTTCGGGCCTGCCAACCTCGCGCTGGCCATCGCGCTGGCCGAACGCGGTGAGCACGGCTACTTCCTGGAGGCCCAGCCCAGGTTCGGCTGGCACCGCGACATGCTGCTGCCCGGTACCCGCATGCAGATCCCGTTCCTCAAGGATCTGGTGACACTGCGAAACACCAAGAGTGACTTCACCTTCGTCAATTATCTGAGCGAGCGCGGCAGGCTGGTCGAGTTCATCGGCCGCCACGACGTGTTCCCCAGCCGACTCGAGTTCCACGACTACCTGGATTGGGCCGCGGCGCATTTCGCCGCCGACGTGCGCTACGGGCAGCGGGTCGTCGGCGTGGCGCGCGGTCCCGGCGGCGGTTTCACGGTACGGACACAAGCGGGTGTGGCGGTCGAGGCCGAGCGCTTGGTGCTCGGGATGGGCCTGAAACCAGTGCTGCCCAACGGTGTTCGGTGGACGTCACGGTGCTTCCACAGCCATGGTCTGCTCGGTGCGCTGGCGCGGCTGGGTGCGGTTCGGTCCGTCGCGGTGGTCGGGGCCGGGCAGAGCGCCGCCGAGGTGGTCGCCCACCTGTATCGCAGCGGGCCGCAGGTGCAGGTGCACGCCGTGTTCGGCCGCTACGGGTACAGCCTCGCCGATGACAGTGCGTTCGTGAACGGCATCTTCGACCCCGCTGCGGTGGACGAATTCTTCGGCGCGGACGAGCCGGTACGCCGGCGGCTGCTGGAGTACCACCGTTCGGCCAACTATTCGGCCGTCGACGTCGACCTGATCGAGCAGTTGTACGGGCAGGTCTACGAGGAGCGGGTGAGCGGGCAGCGTCGGCTGTTCCTGCACCGGGCTTCGGAGATCGCCGAGGCCGCCGAGCACGCCGAAGGTGTCCGGGTGACCGTGCGCAGCCTGGTCGACCGGCACGAGGAGATGCTGCACTGCGATGCGGTGATCTATGCGACGGGTTACGCACCGACGGATGTGGCGGCGTTCCTCGGTGCGCTGGCCACCGACTACGAGTTCGACGAGCATGGGCTGCCGGTGGTGACGCGTGACTACCGGCTGGCGGGCCGGCCGGGTGCGGCCGGGGACATCTTCCTGAACGGGTCGGTGGTCGAGCACACGCATGGGCTCGGAGCGACGTTGTTGTCCAACGTCGCGGTCCGGGGCGGGGAGATCGCAGCCGCCATCACCCATCCAAAATAGGTTATGCTGCCCTAAGTAACCATCTGGATCGAGGGGGCTGCGTTGACCGAGCAGAAACCGTCCCGCGGCCTGTCCGGCGCGCTGGTCAAACTGTGGCGGGGCGGCGACTACGAATTGACGGTGACCGGCCGAACCCAGATCACCCCGCATTACCTGCGGCTGCACTTCACCGCGGCCGAACTGCTGGCCGACCGGCCCGTCCATCCGACCATGTGGATCCGCGGCTGGTTCCCCGACGGCGCCAAATCGCATCAACGCGGTTACACGTTGGTCAACCCGGACCCGGTGGCGGGCACCGTGGATATCGACTTCGCGTTGCACGAGGGTCTGGCCACCCGGTGGGCCATCGAGGCTCAGCCCGGGGATGTGCTCGAGGTGACGGTGTTGGGCAGCGATTTCGTGCTGCCGGCCCCGGCGCCGGAGGGGTACGTCATCGTCGGGGACACCGCGTCGCTGCCTGCCATCAACTCCCTGCTGGAGGCGATCGGTGACGCGCCCGCGCGGGTGTTCCTGGAGTCCGCACACTCCGACGACCGTGATCTGCCCGTGGCGCGGCCCGGTGTCACGTGGGTGGACCGCAAGAACGCGGGGGAGGCGCTCGTCGAGGCGGTGGCCGCGGCGGCGTTCGACGCGTCCGAGCATTTCGGTTGGGTCGCCTGCGACAACCGCACCACCCGCGCGGTGGCCAAGGTGCTGCGTGACGAGTACAAGATTCCGAAACGCTCGCTCAAGGCGCGCGCCTACTGGGCCGCCTGACCTCGACCGTCGGGACCACGAAGCTCTCCAGCATGGCGCGCTCGTCGGCCGGGTCGCGGCCGGGGAACAGCAGCAGCGACACCAGAATCCGAATCACCCAGCGGGCGCGCATCTCGGTGTCGGCGTCCTGACCGCTGCCCCCGAGGAACGCGGCGACCAGGGCGAGGATCACCTCCGAGCGCTCGGCCATATCGCCACCGATCGGACGCTGGGTGCTGGCGAACCACGATGCCAGGGCCGGGGTTTCACGCACCCGCGCCAAGGCGGCGAGCATGCCGGTGACCAACCGTTCCTGCGGGTCGGTCAATCCGGTGAGCAGGTCCGCGATCTCGGAAAAGACTCGCTGAGCCTGCCGGTGCACGTAGGCGGCGTAGAGCACGTCCCGGTTCTCGAAGTAACGATAGAGCGTGGCGCGCGAGCAACCTGCCGCCCTGGCGATGTCGTTCATCCCGACGGTCGCGGCGTCCTGCCGGGTGAACAGATCGTCCGCGGCGTCGAGGATGCGTTCGGCCGCAGCCTCGGTGCGCCGCTCGGCCAGCCAGTCCGGCATCTCAGATCGATACCCCGGGACGCTGCGCTGTCCCCGGCAAGCGCGAGGTGCCCCCAGCCCGCCTGCCCACCGTGAACGGCACCGATAACGGCCGTCGAACGTAACTGCCGCCGGCCCAGACGACCGCATCCTCGTCGACACTGAATTCCGGTATGCGGGTGAGTAATTCCTCCAGTGCCACCCGGGACTGCATCCTGGCCGCCGCGGCGCCGAGGCAGTGGTGCGCGCCGTGGCTGAAGGTCAGGATGTTGCGCGGCCGACGGGTGACGTCCAGCTCGGCGGCATCCGGTCCGTACTGGCGTTCGTCGCGGTTACCGGACCCATAGAGTAACAACACCTTTCGACCAGCGGGGATGGTGGTGTCACCTATGGTGACGTCTCGGGTGGCGGTGCGAGCCAGGCATTGCACCGGGGAGGTCAGCCGCAGCAGCTCGTCGACGGCATCGGGGATCAGGCCGGGATCGGTTGCCAGCAGCCGGCGTTGGTCGGGATTGCGGTGCAGTAGTTGCATGGAACCGCCGAGCATGCCGGTGGTGGTGTCATTGCCGCCGGTCACCATGGTGAAGGTGAAGGCCAGGATGGACAGCATTCCGGCGATATCGCCGTCGGCGCCGATGCCCGCGGCCACCAGATGCGACACCGTGTCGTCCTCGGGTTCGGCGCGACGTCGCTCGATGAGCGCGGTGAAGTACGCCATCATCGAGCCGAGGGCGTCGCCGAGGGTATCGAGCGCGCCGCCGATCCCGCCCTCGCTGGTGTTCGCGGCGACGATCGCCTCGGTCCAGCCGTCGAACTGGTCGCGGTCCTCGTCCGGCACGCCGAGGTAGTGCGCCACCACCATGGACGGCAGCGGTTTGAACAACTCGGTGACGATGTCGCCGCCGCCGTTGGACCGCAGTCGCTCGATGCGATCCACCACGAACTCACGAACCTTGGGCTCCACGGCTTCCACCTGACGCGGCGTGAAGCCGCGCGACACCAGCTTGCGGAACTCGGTGTGCACCGGCGGATCCTGCATCACCATCGGTGGGTTATCCTGCAGGCCAATCATTTCCAGCTCACCGTAGTTGACGGTGAGGCCCTGCGCCGACGAGAACGTCTGGTGATCGCGCGCGGCGGCCCAGATGTCGGCGTGCCGGGACAGTACGTAATAGTCGTGCGCTGGATTATCGGGAACTACGTGGTGCACGGGGTCGTGGTCGCGCAGGGCCGCGTACATCGGGAAGGGGTCGGCCCAGGTGTCGGCGCCGGCCAGCTGGAACCGGGCTGCATGAGACACATCGAGTGACATGTCTTATGTGTACGACAGTTGGATGACAGTGTCAATGGGCTGAAGGAGGGTGAAGATGATCGTTCGAACGACCCGCGGATCACCTACGGATTCGAAACTCGCTGATCGACGGTCCCCCTCGCCGTGGTGTGGTTTTCTGGTTAGGCCGGACGACCTTGTGAAGGGTACGTATGGGGGGTCGTCCGGGTGTTCTTGGTCAGCGGTGTCATCTACGCGCGGCGGCGGCGCTGCCGTCGCGCATTTACGGTTGTGGGGCTGCGTAACCGCCGATCCGTTCTCCAATGTCTGGATGGCTGGCGCGGACCCGATCGAGGTATGAATTGGGCACGATACCGTTGTCGCGAGCGTTGCCAATATTGAATGAATGGTCATTCACCGCTTCGCGAGCCATCGCACTACACCACCGAAAGGTAAGCCATTGACGATCGACAGGGGATTCGACGGTAGGGATGGCCCTTGAGTAGCGGGTGCGGACTGTTCAGCGCCGATGACGCCGAGTTCCTGCGGCGTCCGTTGTACGGGTTTTTCTCTGCGGCAAGGGGATCGACCCCGCCGCAACCGCGCCCCGTGTGGTTTGAGCTGACACCGGAGGGTGCCGTTCAGATCTTCACCGCCCCAGGCTCACCAAAAGTTCGGAACATTCGAAGCGACTCCCGCGCTTCGATCGTCGTCTCCGCACCCGTGGGCGAGAGCGAACGATGGATCGCGATTGCAGGACATGCGATGGTGGAACCGGAAGGAGCGCGGGCGCTGCTGTCTCGGCTAGCGTCGCGTTATTGGGACCTGGGCGATCCGTCGCGCGCCAACATGCTGGAAGAGATGCTCGCCGAGGATTGGGTACGCGTGGTCATCCAGCCGCAGAAGATCTACCGGTACTCGCTGGACTCGTAGAGATTTCGTACGTGGCGTCCCATCGCAGGCTGCAAGAGTTGGCCGTCGGCCGCCCTATCGCCCAGATTGCCGCCGATCTAGACATCAGTGATCAGACGATCTACGGCTGGCGCAAACAAGAGCTCATCGACACTGTCACTTGCCCGCGGGACGGTGTCAGGTGTGCCTCCAAATGTTGTCACCTCGGACTGGCGTCCGACCCGGTAGACCGAAGCCGGCGCAAGATTACGGGGCGCCCAGCCGATTCGGGTGCCTACTGCGCTGCCTTCAACGACGGGAAGGGAGCTCCCGCTGCAAGGAATTCGGCGCGCAGGCTGCGATCGAGTCGCAGCGCTCGATGCCGTGTTCGCGGCAGATCGCATCAAAGAGCACTTCCACCGGCGGGTGGTTGAACTGTCGGGTGAAGGCCGATGCAGTCAATCAGGTGGTGCTTGTGGCGGAAACCGCATCAAGGTCAATGATGTTGGGCGCCAAAAGGGCCCTCACCCCTGCACACGTTGCAGTTCTTCGGCGGTCGTCCGGAGTGCGGCCACCACGGCGCGCGCACCGTCGCTGACCGACTTCTCAGTGAGGGCCAGGGCCGCGCGGCCCGACCAACTCGGATCGTCGACGATGACGGTAGTCACCCCGCGGGGTACCGACCGGGCCGCCAAGCCTGGGATCAGACAGATGCCGAGTCCGGCCGCCACCAGCCCGAGCCGGGCCGGCCACCCGGCGACCCGGTGGCCGATAACGGGATCGGTCAGTGTCGGCCATGCCCCGAACTGCGGATCTCCGGCTGATCCGGCGCCCACGATCCACGTCTCGCCGATGAGTTCCCTGACGTCGATGCGGCCCGCGCCGTCGAGTCGGTGGCCGGTCGGCACGGCGACGCACAGATCACCGCTGGGCAGGCGGTATCGGGCGAACTCGTCGAGGTCGTAGTCGGGCAGCCCCTGTCCCGTTGCGATCACTGCAACCTGGAGCCGGCCGCTGCGCAGGTCGTGCAGCAGCGTCGGGGTGGCCGCCTCGATCGGCGCCACGACCAGACCGGGGTGCTCGGTGGACAACCGCGCGACGGCGCGCGGGATGAGTACGGCCATCGAGGCGGGAAAAGCACCGACGGTGACCCGGCCTGCGAGGCGATCGCCGAGAGCGTCGATTTCGCGGTGCAGCCCTGACACCGCGCCCAGAATGCGCGCCGCATGGGCCACGACCGCGGCGCCCGCGGGAGTGAGACTGACCCCGCGCACCTCCCGGGCGAACAGCCGGTATCCCACCGCTGCCTCCATGGCCGCAACCTGACGGGAGATCGCCGGTTGCGAGTAGCCCAACGTTCTGGCCGCCGCGGAGAAGGACCCGGTCAGCGCGATCTCCCGGCACACTCGCAGCCCGTCCAGCGTCACGTCCGCCACCGGCCCACCTTATCCATGCGTGATGCGTATGGGTAGGCCTCGAAATGCTCATCGCAAACATGGACTGCAGGGACCCGCCCCCGCTGTTGAGACGAACGAACCCAACGGAAGGACAGACACATGACCACCTGGTTCGTCACCGGCGCTTCCCGTGGAATGGGCCGCGAGCTCGTCGAGCAGGTGTTGGCGCGCGGGGACACCGTGGCCGCGACAGCGCGCCGCCCGGAGCAGCTCGACGACCTCGCCGACCGCCACGGCAACCGCCTGTGGCGCCGTGCGCTCGACGTCACCGACACCCATGCCGTCCGAGGTGTCGTCACCGAGGCATTCGCCGCTCACCCGCGCATCGACGTCGTCGTCTCGAACGCCGGCTACGGGGTGTTCGGCGTCGCCGAGGACCTCGACGACGGGCACGTCGAAACGTTGATCGCCACCAACCTGACCGCATCGATCCAGCTGACCCGCGCCGCGCTGCCTCATCTGCGGGCGCAGGGCGGCGGCCTGCTCATCCAGATGTCGAGCATGGGTGGCCACCTGACGTTTCCCGGATTCTCGCTGTATCACGCCACGAAGTGGGGCATCGAAGGCTTCTTCGACGCGTTGGCCACCGAGGTCGCGCCCTTCGGCATCCGCACCATACTGATCGAGCCAGGGGTGGTGCGCACCGGTTTCTTCGACGCGGCGCCACGGGTGCCGCTCAGCGCGCCCTACGTCGGCGGACCCGCCGATCGGCCGCCCTTGACTGCCGAGGAGATGACCGACGACCCGGTCCGCACCGTCGCCGCCATCATTCGTGCCGCAGGCGCCTGCCCGCCGCCGCGGCGCCTGGTGCTGGGCTCGGACGCGTGGACACTCATGACCGCTGCGCTACAGCAGCGGCTCGACGACGTGGCGGCCCAGCGCGACAACGCTGCCACCGCAGACTTCGCCGCCGACTCGACCGCGCGTGCGACGGATTGACCGCCGCGCTGGCACACGGGTAGCCGACCTCGCGATCA
The DNA here is from genome assembly GCF_002101555.1 of Mycolicibacterium canariasense. Classification (GTDB taxonomy): domain Bacteria; phylum Actinomycetota; class Actinomycetes; order Mycobacteriales; family Mycobacteriaceae; genus Mycobacterium; species Mycobacterium canariasense. Next base: position 71,152 of record NZ_LQOL01000059.1, on the reverse strand, counting down.
AGCTGCAACTAGCTTCGCCGAGCGTGTCGAACATCTGGCCGTCCCCGTTCCGGAACCTACAGGGTGGCGGCAACCGCCAGGTTCGAACTCTGCGTGGCGGAACTCGAAGTAAGACACCGCTTCTGGCGGATCCACCATGGATCTGAAAGTGCATCTAGGCATCAGATGCGAGACAAGAAATGAAACACCGCGACGCCGACACTCGGAGGCGCAGGGTTGCCCGGGTATCCAGTGCCTCGGGGCGGTAGTCGCATGAAGTGGGGTGTCTCATGTTGTCGCCACCCCGTGTTCTGTTGCGACCCGGCGAGCGAACTGTTCGTAGCTGGTGGCCGGCCGCGGTAATACCTTCGGTAGGTCATCGAAGTTGCCGGCGGGTAGTCCATGCACGTCGTAGTACTTCATCATCTGTACGTAGGTGTCCTGGGCGTCGGCCGGCCAACCACGGAAGCCGCGGGCATTCGGTGCGGTCCGCAGCCCACGAAGGATGTTGGGAAGGGAACGGAGTTTGGTCGACACCAGTGAGCGTCCGATTGCGGCTCCGAATCCTCCGACGGCCAGCAGTGGATTCGTCAACGACTCCGGGGGCAACCGAACGGCAGTCATGGGATGCCCGAGCACTCGGCTCCAGATCCGTGCCATTTCATGGCGATTGAGCTCGACGGTAGACAGGTCATACGTCTGGCCGATATGCCCCTCGGGGTGGGTCAGTACGTTGGCCGCGGCGGCGGCGATGTCCTCGGCGTCGACCACTCCCATCAGGCTTTCCGGTGAGGTGGGGTACGGGAGCAGGCCCGCGCCGAAGAAGTCCCAGAAATCCAGCACGTTCTGCATGTAGTGCGAGGGGCGGAGGACCGTTACGGGCAGGCCGGAGTCTCGTAACTTGCCCTCCGCCAAGAGCTTTTGGCGATGGTGAGGCAGTTCGGCGATATCGGGATGGATGACCGAGTGGAAGACGACATGGTCCAGCCGTTCGGCCCGGGCAGCCGCGATCAGTCGTTCGACCACGGGGAGCTCGTCGATGAGTTGGGTCGGAGCGGCGTGGTAGATCTGGCTCACTCCGTGTAGAGCAGACTCGAGGTCGCCGGGTCGTCGGAGGTCTCCGATCACGACTTCGGTCGCGCCGTCGGCCGTCGATCGTCGTGCTTGGTCTTCGTTTTTGACGAAAGCCCGTACGTTGCGATCGTTGGCCACCAGACCCCGAACCAACGGACGTCCGACACCGCCTGCTGCGCTGGTCACCAGAATCATGGTCTGCTCCTATCGTAGGTCGTGAATAGTGTTGCGCCGAAGCATCTTTGGGACAGATCCGTCAACGCGTGGGATCGTTTTGGCTCTGCAGCGGTCGCAACGAGCGCGCCAGGGCCGGCATGAGGACACGCCGGGGAACCAGTCGTGCCAGTGCTGCGGACACCGTGTTGCCGGTTCCCGAGACCGCCGACGGGGGAGTGCGGCGGCGATCGAGTGCTCGCAGGCCGGCCGCAGCGACCTGATCGGCGGTCTGCATTCGGCCCACCACCGTGGCGGTCTCGCCGATGACGTCGAAGAACTCGGTCCGGGTGGGGCCTGGGGCGAAGGAGAACACCTTGACCCCGTGCCGTTTTGCCTCGTACCACAAGGATTGGCTGAAGCTGAGAACGAAGGACTTCGATGCCGCATACACGGCCAGGGAAGGCACCGGTTGATAGGCGGTGGTGCTGCAGATGTTCATGATGGCGCCGTGACGACGCTGGACCATCTTGGGTAGAAACGCATGGCAGATGTCGACCACCGCTCCGATGTCGACCGCCAGCACCCGCGCGTAGTCCCTCGCGTCGCCGTCAAGGAACGGCCCTTGGGTGGCGAAGCCGGCGTTGTTGATGACCAAGTCGATATCGCCTTCGACGAGTTGGCGCAACCGGCTGCCGGCTGCTTCCACGGACAGGTCGAATGCGATACGGGTGCATGAGATCCCATACTTCGCCTCGAGCTGGTCTGCGAGTGCCTCGAGGCGATCCCGTCGGCGGGCCACCAACACGAGGTCGCAACCGCGTTGCGCGAGCGCCTGGGCGAAGGCCTCGCCAATTCCCGAGCTGGCACCGGTAATCAGCGCTCGCGACGCGCGGAACGGCTTGACCATCGTTCCCCCTCCTTGGCCTGAGTTGCCGTCTGCATCGGCTGCCCTGTGGGGCGTGAACAACAATTGCGACTATTGCATACAGGGTGCAAATAATGCAATGCCGCGTACGATCGGCGGATGAGTCCCAAGGCACGGCGGAGCGACTCGGAGCGTCGCGCCGCCGTTGAGCGCGTCATCGTGGGCCAGCGTGCATCAGCCGTCGCGCGGGACATGGGGGTGCACCCGGCCACGCTGTACCGGTGGGTCCACGACGCGTCCGACGGTGCTGCCGAGTCCACCCCTACCGATGTCCGCTTGCTGCAGGCCACGCAGACATTGCTGCGCGATCAGGACTACAGCCAGATCACGGTCGAAGAAGTCGCCCGGTTTTCCGGTGTTGCCTTGCGCACTGCGTTCCATCATTTCGAGAGCAAACGTGAACTCTTCCGCGCGGCGATCGACAACGCGGCCACGGTCTTGGTCGACGCCATGGGTCAGCGGTATCAAGGCGCCCAATGGCCATCCGAGCCGCTGCTGCAGCTGAGCTTGTTTCTCCGGCTCTCAGCCGAAGCCATCTATGCCACGCCGTCCGCGCACGTCCTGTTTCGCGACCTCGGGGTGCCGAGGTCGGACAGCTTCGCCCTGCGCTGGCACGACACCTTCGAGCAGGCGGTTGCGCGACTGCTCGGTACCTCGGCACGCGCCGCGGCGATCGACCCCGATACGGACATCGCGGCAGCCGCCCACGCGATCACCGGGGCGATGCGCGGAATACATGCCGCAGTATTCGATGGCGGCGACCCGGCGCAGGCACTACGCATCGTCGCCCGACTCCACCTCACGGTGCTAGCCGACTGAGTCGACCAAGGCTGGTCCGCTCAATGTGAACGACATGGTGTCTGGCGCCGTCCAGATGAATCGGTCTGATGTGATCTCTCGTCATCTGTGGTCGTCGACCGAACCGGAGTGCCCTCAAGGCGACGTCCGCAACGTCGCGGATCTAGTCGTCGGCGCCGCAGACCCAGCACCCGAGGTTGTGCGGATCGTTTTCCGCAGTGCAATTGAGACATTCCCAGGTGCCGTCGCGACCCATAACTGCCATCCTTTGTCGTTACGACCTTGACGGTCGCGCGGTCCCCATCTTGCCGGTCCGAACCTCGTGACCGTCGATCGGCACGTGAGAACGGCCTGTGAGAATGCGGTCGTGGTGTGAACAATGTGATTCTAATCATGTTGATATGCAACGCCGTTCGCATATCCGCGATGGCGGATTGGGCCGAAACACAGTCAGAACAAGGCAATTTTGTACTTGAGGCCAAGCGTAGCGGTGCTGTCGTGCAGTTGGCTGGAGAGGATGATCGACACGAGAGCTGCGGTGACGCAAACAGACGAAGAGCTCCCGGATGTGGGTACCACGCGATATCGCTGTCACCGGGAAGCGTTGTTGGACAAGGTGGTCGATCATCTCCTTGATCACGGTCTCAGGGAAGTGTCCATTCCCGCATTGGGTACGGCGATCGGTGTCTCCGACGCGACGTTACAGCACTACTTCGCAACGACGGACGAGCTGTTGGGCGAGGTCTTCAGCGCTCTGCGCGTTCGGGAGGACATTTCCGCTCCGACCTCCGCTGAGGACGCCGAACAGCTGATCCGCGACCTGTGGCGACGGTGGAGCAGTCCGCAGCGGGAGGGCCATTTCCGGCTTCTCTTCGAGGTATTCGGGCACGCGCTGCGAGATCCCGAGCACTACAGCGCGTTTCTCGACGGCATCGTGTCCGACTGGATCACCGCCATCGAGTTCTTTGCCGTTCAACTCGGCTACACGCCGAAAGATGCCAGTTTGGTCGCCACCTCGGTGTTGGCACAACTTCGCGGCTTGCAACTGGACCTACTCACCACCGGCGATCACGAACGCACCGCTGCCGCCCTTGATATGTTCCTTGCCCAATTCACCCGTGCCGCCCCGGTGTCCGGTGGCTGCGAACCAGTCGTCAGCGGGGAATCGTAGCCAGGTCGTTCGCCTGCAGTCGGTAAACCGTTTGAGCGGTGGCGTGGAACAGAGCTTGCTGCTCGGCAACTGTGAGGGGTGCGGCCAGCTTGGCGAAGGCATTCCACAGTACGCGGTAGCTGAACACGCCTTTGTCGCGGTGGTGTGGGAATCATCGAACCGTTCTCGCCGCAGGCAGGTTTCGTGCACACCGTTCCAGGCCTGACCAGCGGAGTACACCCGACCCTGGCGCAGCAGCAACTTCGACGACCCGTGCCGCACCCGCATCAGATCCCGTACCGACTCCACGTGCGCAGAGGCCTTCGGCCTCGAGTCAGCCTCCATACCGTCTAGACATCGTCGAGCACAGTTCGTAGCCTGTCCCGGGACATCGACAGCCGGGGCTAGGCCGCACCATGACCGAAGGATCGTGACAAATCCGCATGACTGGGGTTCGCGACCGCTTTCGACGGAGGATGTGCGGCGCCGGATCGGCGCTCCTGGTGACGGCCGCGGCGATGGGTGCCGCGCATGCCGAACCCGCGGACGACGCGTTGGCCAAGCTCGACGAGCTTTCTGCGCAGGCGGTGCGCAGCCGGGAGGCCGTCACCACGGCTCAGCGCGACGCCGACGCTGCCCAAGCTCAACAGGCCGTAGCTGAGGACCGCCAGCGCGTCGACCTGACGGCATTGGAGGCAGCGGACACCCAGTTGGCACCGCATCAGATGGCCGTCGATCGCCTCGCCGCGATGACCTACATGGGCGGTGGTCACAGCCAAATGACCGCAGCCCTCACGGCGTCATCGCCGCAACGACTCATCGACGGGCTCTCGCTGCAACACACGATGGAAGCCACGGCCACCGACCAGCTGAGGGCTTACCGCGAAACGCGCGAGCGTGCCGCTGCCGCCGCCTTGGCCTCGGAGCGCTCGGCCGCAGACGCGCGCGTCGCGGCGGAGCGAGCTGCCGCAGTACGCGCGGACCTGCAAACCGCACTGCAGGATCTGCTGCGCCGTATCGCCGCAGCGGAAGCACAGTACGCCCTGCTGACTCCGCAGCAGCAAGCGGTGATCGAGAGCGCTGTTGCACCGCCACTGCCGCCGGAAACGCCGCCTGCGCAGGATCCCGCGATCGTCGCGATGCCAAACCTGCCCGCGGGCGACCTGGCTCCGCCGCCCCAAATTGCGATCACAGAAGATCCCGCCGCACTGCCCATGGGTGTCGCGAATGAGACTGGCCTACAACCCAATACTGTTCTTGCTGCCCGAATGATCAGCGCGCAATTCCCCCAGATCGCGACCATCGACGGGGTACGGCCGGATTCGAAGCCGTGGCATCCGCGCGGTCTCGCGATCGACATCATGATTCCCCACCCGGAGAGCCCGGAAGGTATCGCGCTCGGCGACCAGATCCGCGCGTTCGCGCTGGCCAACGGGCCCTCGTTCGGGTTACAGGACGTGATCTGGCGGGGTGTCTATTCCACGCCGGCCGGGCCCCAGGCGACGGGATACGGTCACTTCGACCACGTACACATCACCACGACACCGCGCGGCTGATCGATCGTCGGACCGAGCCCCCGCACACATGTCGGAGGGTGCGCGCATGCTGGCGGCATCCACGATGAAAGGGGCCGCGATGTGCTGGAAATGCGACAACCCGGACGGCACTACAGAGGAGTACCTGGACCACCTGCGCTCGACGATTCAGGACCACGGGTGGGCTGTTCAATACGTCGAGAGTGACAAGCGACCGTTGGCGTACACAGTCGGGCTGTACAGCCGCGGTCTTCCAGAACTGTTGATGACCGGGCTGTCCGCCAACGTCTCCTGTCGAGTGCTCAACTCGATCGCGCACATGGTCGTCGACGACGGCGTCGAGCTTGCGCCGGCAATGCACATCGACTACGAAGATCGGTTTCTCATCGAGGTGGCTCAGGTGGAGCACCCTGATGTCCATATGAGATTCGCCGTCGAGCTCTTTGGTCGCGACTTCCCTGCGTTGCAATTGGTATGGGCTGACGAACGGGGACGCTTCCCGTGGGCCCCGGGGTGGGGCTATGGACGTCGTCGGCAACCCGTCCTGGGACGACGTGCCAAGTGGCCGGACTCAGCCGCCTGAACCACGGCTCACGACCACGAATGCGGAGGACCGGGGCTGATTGGGGGAGGGTCTTGGCTGGGCCGTGACAGGATGCTTCAGCGTGACACGTCCCAACTTTCTGGTCATCGTGGCCGACGACCTCGGGTTCTCCGACATCGGCGCCTTCGGCGGCGAAATCAACACCCCGAACCTGGACCGCCTGGCCCACTCGGGCATCAGGCTCACCGATTTCCATTCCGCGCCGGCCTGCTCGCCGACGCGGGCGATGCTGCTGACCGGAACCGATCACCACGTCGCCGGAATTGGGACCATGCTCGAGATGGCCGCGCCGGATTTCCAGGGCGCTCCCGGCTACGAGGGGTATCTGAACGACCGCGTTGTAGCGCTGCCGGAACTGCTGCGCGACGCCGGTTACCAGACGCTGATGGCTGGCAAGTGGCATCTGGGCGACACGATCGAAAAGTCGCCATGGGCGCGCGGATTCGACCGCTCCTTCGCCCTGCTACCGGCTGGCGCCAGCCACTACGGCACCCGCGGTGGCGGCGGGCTCTCTTCCGTGCCCACGATCTTCACCGAAGACGATCAGTTCGTCACGGTCGGCGAGGACTTCTATTCATCGGATGCGTACACCGACACGCTGCTTCTGTATCTCCGCGAACGCCCCCAGGACACTGAGCACCGACCCTTCTTCGCCTACCTGCCCTTCCAGGCGCCCCATTGGCCGCTGCACGCGCCGCAGGAGACCATCGCCAACTACCACGGCCGCTACGATGCCGGACCGGACGCACTGCGCGAGGAACGGCTGGCGGCGCTCACCCGGCTGGGCTTGTGCCCATCCGACGTCGAGCCGCACCCGGTGGTCGCCGACGGCACCCCCGAATGGGCGGACATGACCGACGAGGAGCGCGCCGTCTCCGCCCGCAAGATGGAGGTCTACGCCGCCATGGTGGACAGGATGGACTGGAACATCGGGCGGGTGATCGACTACCTCGACAGCACCGGCGAGCTCAACAACACGGTCGTCGTCTTTCTGTCGGACAACGGTGCGGAGGGGACGATCGTCGAGGCCATGCCGCTGCGCGGCCCCGAAATCGAAGCATTCGTCGCCAAGCATTGTGACAACGGCGTGGACAACCTTGGCGGTCCCACCTCCTACGCCTGGTACGGCCCGCGCTGGGCGCAGGCCGCCACCGCGCCGTCGCGGCTGCACAAGGCCTTCACCACCGAGGGCGGAATCCGGGTGGTGGGCTTTGTCACCTGGCCTGGCTTTGCTCGGCAGGGGGAGATCGGCACCGCGTTCACCACCGTCATGGACATCGCCCCGACCGTGCTGGAGCTCGCCGGTGCCGCGCACCCCGGCACCGCGTACCGGGGCAGGGAGGTCGAGCCGATGCGCGGCCGATCGATGGTGGCCTACCTGTCCGGACAGACGGATACGGTGCATGATGCCGACACTGGCACCGGGTGGGAGTTGTTCGGGCGCCGCGCGATTCGCCAGGGGGACTGGAAGGCGCTGCATCTGCCCGCACCGTACGGTCCGGGCACCTGGGAGCTCTATGATCTCTCGCGCGATCCTGGCGAGGTCCACGACCTGGCCGCTGCCCGGCCCGACAAACTGGCCGACTTGATCGAGCTGTGGGACCGCTACGTCGAGGAGAACGGCGTGATCCTCGGGCCTGTGTCGCTCTTCGATATCGACTTAGAGGTGCACTGACGGAGTAGAAAGGTCGGCTGGGTGGCTACCTGCCCTGGAGCTTTTGAGTGCCAGCGCTATTCGGAGGTAGTCGGACCTCATCGGAGCAAGGATAGATCCAGGCGGCACCCCTGAGGCGGGCGCGGCTACGCCTGTCCCAAACTCGGCCGGTAATCAGCCGCCTCCGCCTCGGCCTCGGCCGCAAGCAATGCACCGAGTTCGCCCTCCTGCTGGGCAACAAACACACCGACCACCTGCCGGCATACCTCCGGCACGCTCACCCCACGCATATCCGCAATCTGTTTCAGCCCGAGCAGCATTGACGTAGAGACGTGAAACTGCACAGCGAACTGACCGCATGAACCGTCCTCAGGCGGCAACCCCGGACCCACCACCACGGGTTCATCCACCCCGTACTCGCTCACCTGAGCACCCCGAGCTTGCTCAACAGCCCCACCACTAGCGTCGTCGCCAACGCCGTCGGCCGGGGCCCGGAACTCCTCATGACTGAACAAACCCATCCCGCCCACGCTAGACCTCCCAGGATTCCCGCGCGAGATCGAGACGCCAGCTGGCATTGTCGGCGATGGTGCTCCGCGCGGAGATCGGCAGCGTCTCGGCGACATTTCCGGCAGCCGGCGACGATGATGGAGGTAACGGGTATCACCACTAGTGCGTTGTCAGCTGTCTGACGTGGAAGCCGTAAGCCTCAGGTCTGTGCTGACAGGCACCTGTAACACCACCCCACGCCCCGCCGACAAACCCCTTAGTAGCGCTAACGTCAAATAGGGGGGACTTGCGGTGATGCGGAGCCGGATCGCGGTGCTGGTATTGGTGTTCGCGGCGCTGTGGGGTCTGCTCGCCCCGGCGGCACACGCGGCGCCCGGCCCGGTGGGCAAGGACTTCTCCAAACCCGCGATCGTCATCCTCGGCTACGGTCTGCGGCCCGACGGCAGCATGCGCCCGGTCCTGCAGCGCCGCGTACTCGCTGGGCTGGCGGTGGCCCAGTTCTTCCCGCAATCACCGGTCATCGTCACCGGCGGCAACCCGAAGAACGGCAGGACCGAGGCCGGTGAGATGCGAAACATGCTGATGCTGCTCGGTTTCCCGGCCAACCGGATCCTGGTCGAGGACCGCGCCAACAGCACGGTGCAGAACGCGAGATTCTCCGTGCCGATGGCCAAGGAGGCCGGCACGTCGGGCATCATCGTGGTGACCTCGTCCACCCATCAGGACCGGGCCGACGGCAACTTCGCCGACGCCGGCGGCAACGTGCTGGCGACGGTCAGCTTCCCGGACGGGTCGCCGGGCACCAACATCGTGCAATTCGTCCGCGACGTGATGAGTCCGTTCGTCCCGATCGGCTGATCACATGTGAATCGGTCCGCGAACCGCCCGTCGTAGGTAAGGGTTGTGCCCATGCGCGAATACCTCAGCTTCTATATCGACGGTCAGTGGGTCGACCCGGTGCATCCGGGCACCCTCGACGTCGACAATCCCCGAACCGAGCAGGTGTCGGGCCGCATCTCCAACGGCTCGGCCGACGACGTCGACGCCGCGGTGCGGGCCGCGCGGCGGGCCTTCGGGGCCTGGTCGCAGACCGGCAAGGAGGACCGGTTGGCGGTGCTGGGGGCGATCCTGTCCGAGTACCGGAACCGGTCCGGCGATCTGGCCGACGCCGTGAGCGAGGAGATGGGCGCCCCACCGGGACTGGCGGCCGGGCCGCAGGTCAACCTCGGCCTGGGACATCTGGCCACCGCGATCGACGTGCTGACCACCTTCGAGTTCGACGAGCAGCGCGGCTCCACCCTGCTGATCAAGGAACCTGTCGGTGTCTGCGGGCTGATCACCCCGTGGAACTGGCCGCTCAACCAGATCGCGGTCAAGGTCTTCCCGGCCCTGGCCACCGGTTGCACCATGGTGCTCAAGCCCTCGGAGGTGGCGCCGTACTCCGCTCAGATCTTCGCCGAGATCCTCGACGCCGCAGGGGTTCCGGCCGGCGTCTTCAACATGGTGTTCGGTGACGGACAGGGTGTCGGCGCGGCGATCGCCGGCCACCCCGACATCGACATGGTGTCCTTCACCGGCTCGACTCGCGCCGGCATCGAGGTCGCCCGCAACGCCGCACCGTCGGTGAAGCGGGTCAGCCAGGAACTCGGCGGCAAGAGCCCCAACATCGTGCTGGACGACGCCCAGTTCGCCAAGGGTGTCGCCGCCGGGGTGAAGGTGATGATGCTCAACAGCGGGCAGAGCTGTAATGCGCCGTCGCGCATGTTGGTCCCGAACTCGCGGATGGACGAGGCCATCACGATCGCGCGGCAGGTCGCCTGCGGGGTCGCCGTCGACGATCCCGATGACAAGTCAGCCATCGGACCGGTCGCCTCCAAGGCCCAGTACGACAAGATCCAGGGCCTGATCAACACGGGCATCGACGAGGGCGCGACGCTGGTGGCCGGCGGCCCGGGCCGGCCCGACGGTCTGGACGTCGGCTACTTCGTCAAACCGACCGTGTTCGCCGATGTCACCAACGACATGGTGATCGCGCGGGAGGAGATCTTCGGCCCGGTGCTGTGCATTCTGGGCTACGACGACCTGGACCAAGCGGTCGACATCGCCAACGACACCGATTACGGTCTGGCAGGCTACGTTTCGGCCGCCGACCTTGATGCGGCCCGCGCGGTCGCCCGCCGGATCCGGGCCGGCTCGGTGGCCATCAACCACGCGTTCGACATCGCCGCGCCGTTCGGCGGGTACAAACGCAGCGGCAACGGACGGGAATGGGGCGACGCGGGCTTCGACGAGTACCTGGAGGTCAAGGCCGCGCTCGGTTACGCACCGTAGCGAACCCGGCGTGGTGCTCAGTCGCGCCGGAACGCCGTGTCCACCACCCCCTGGTCGGTGGACCCGGGATCGCCGGTGAAATCCAGCACGATCTCGTCGAACGCGCCACCGGTGAACGGGAACGGCGAGGTGAACGCCGCCGAAACGGAATAGGTCACGGCCCGGCCCGCCGACACGGTTTGCATGATGTCCAGTCCCGCCATGCGTAACCCGGCCGCCGACCCGACCACCTGGTCGTCGACCACCAGCGCGACATCGCCGACCATGTCGAGGCTGCCCTCCACCGCGCCCGTGCGGGTGTAGCGCACCTCGAAGGTGTGCCGCCCCGAGGGAATCACCGCCGCCGATGTGACGGTCTGTTCCCGCGCCGCGGCATTGCACACGTAGTGCAGGTGGCCACCGGCCAGGAACAGCGCCTGGCCGCCCGTCCGGCTGCCCTCGGAGAACAGGACGCCCTCGGCGCCGGTCCGCTCCAGCGTCACCGTCGTCCACAGGCGGAACGAGCGGCCGCGCACCAGGCCCCGGAACGCGGTATGCCCGGCCGGGGCGCCAGGATAGAACACCGCCCGTGCCACTGGTTCGCCGATACGGGCGGCCGCCCGTTGCACGATCTCCTGCACGCTCAGATCGGTCAGGGGATAGGCCTGGTATTTCTGAGCGTGCTCGTGCCACAGCGCCTGCAAGGTCGCCAGTTTGTCCGGGTACTCGGCGGAAAGGTCGTGGATCTGGCTGCGGTCGGCTTCGATGTGGAACAGCTCCCAGCGATCCCGGTTGAATGCCCCCCAGCCGCGCGGGCCGGCTGCCGTGGGTGGATGCACGGTGCCCGCGAACCAGCCCTCGTGCCAGATCCCGCGGGTGCCCAGCATCGAATAGAACTGCGTGTGCTTCGGTGCCGGTCCGGCCGGGTCGGTAAGTGCGGCAGCGAAACTCGTGCCCTCCAGCGGTCGCTGGGCGATACCGTTGACCGTCGTGATGTCGCCGATGCCGAGCAGCTCGTACACGGTCGGGGTGACATCGCTGACGTGCGCGTAGTTGTCGCGGACGGCGCCGCGGCCGGGCAATCCGGCCGGCCAGGAGATGATGCACGGGTCGGCGATCCCACCCTCGTGCGAGGCGTAGCGCTTGAACAGCTTGTACGGCGTGTTGAACGCCATGGCCCAGCCGTTCGAATAATTCATCGCCGTGCCGGGGCCTCCGAGTTCACCGAACAGGCGCAGGCCGTCCTCGGCGGTGTTGGCCCCGCCCAGCATCGGGACCGATTCGTCCAGGGTGCCGTTGGGGCCGCCCTCGCCGCTGGCCCCGTTGTCGGACATCACGACCACGATGGTGTTGTCGAGCTGCCCGGTTTCCTCCAGATGGTCGAGGATCCGCCCGATCTGGGCATCGGTATAGGACAGGAATCCGGCGAACACCTCGGCCATCCGGCACGACACGCGTTTCTCGTCCTCGGACAACGAATCCCAGGGCCGGACGTTCTCGTTGGCCGGCCACGGGATCCCGTCTGGGCTGGTGGCGTCGGCGTACGGATTCATCGGGGACAGTTCGGTTTCCGGCGGCACCAGGCCGAGCGCCTTCTGGTTGGCCAGCGCCATGTCCCGGTAGCGTTCGTAGCCTGCGTCGAAAGCGCCCCGGTAGCGGTCCGCCCATTCGGTGGCCACCTGGTGCGGGGAGTGCCCGGCACCAGGGCACAGATACATGAACCACGGCTTGTCCGGTGCCGCCGCGCGGTGGTCCCGCAGGAAACCGATCGCGTTGTCGGCCAAGTCTTTCGACAGGTGGTAGCCCTGCTCGGGGCTGGCCGGCGGATCGATCGGGTCGTTGTCCCGGACCAGGGTCGGATACCACTGGTCGGTCATCCCGTCGAGGAAGCCGTAGAACCGGTCGAATCCGCGGCGCAGCGGCCAGTACCGTCGTGACCCCGCCGCCTGGCAGTCCTCGATCGGCGCCAGATGCCATTTGCCGACGGCGTAGGTGGACCATCCGCGTTCGGAGAGCACCTCGGACAGCAGCGCGGTCTCGGCGGGGATCCGGCCGTGATGACCCGGAAAACCCTCGGCCAGGTTGAGCACCGACGCCACCCCGACACTGGTCGGATTGCGGCCGGTCAACAACGCGGCCCGGGTGGGGGAACACAGTGCAGTGGTGTGGAATTGGGTCAACCGCAGCCCGCGGTCGGCAATCCTGGCGATATTGGGCATCCGCACCAGGCCGCCGTAGCAGTCCCAGGTGGCGATACCGATGTCGTCCCACAACAGGTACAGCACATTGGGTGCACCCGGTGGCGCCGCCGCCTCGCGGTACGGCGCCCAGTCCGGCGTGGACTCCCTGATATCGGTGGCCACCACTCCGTCGAAGCCGCGCTCGGAAGACATGCTCAGATCCCCGCGCCGGGGTTGAGGATGCCGGCCGGGTCCAGCGCCGCCTTGATCCGCCGGTTCAATTCCAAAGCCTCCGGCCCGATCTGGCCGGCCAGCCAGGGCCGTTTGAGCCGGCCCACCCCGTGCTCACCGGTGATGGTGCCGCCCAGCGCCACGGCCAGATCCATGATCTCGCCGAACGCGACATCGGCTCGCTGCGCCATGTCGGTGTCGGCGGGGTCGAACACGATCAGCGGATGGGTGTTGCCGTCGCCGGCGTGCGCGATCACCGAGATCATCACCTCGCGGTGCGCCGCGATCTTCTCGATCCCCGCCACCAGATCGGCCAGCGCCGGCAGTGGCACCCCGACATCCTCCAGCAGCAGTGTGCCCTTGGCCTCCACCGCGGGGATCGCATACCGGCGGGCCGCCACGAACGCCTCACCCTCGTCCGGATCGGATGTCGAAAAGACCTCGGTGGCACCGTTGTCGGTGAACACCTGCGCCATGAACTCCGCGTCGTCGGCGCCCGCCTGCCCGCGCTCGTCCGAAGCGGCCACCATCATCGCCGCGGCGTTGCGGTCCAACCCCATCTTCAGCTTGTCCTCGACGGCGTTGATCGCCACCGCGTCCATGAACTCCAGCATCGACGGGCGGATCTTGCCGGTGATCGTCACCACCGCATTCGCCGCCGCCGCCACGGAGTCGAAGGATGCCACCACGGTGCACGGACCATGCTGGGCGGGAAGCAGTTTCAGCGTCACCTCGGTGACGACGCCGAGCGTGCCCTCACTGCCCACGAAGAGTTTGGTCAGGCTCAGCCCGGCGACATCCTTCAGCCGAGGGCCACCGAGGCGCACCGCGGTACCGTCGGCCAGCACCACCTGCAGGCCCAGCACGTAGTCGGTGGTCACGCCGTACTTCACACAGCACAGCCCACCGGCATTGGTGGCGATGTTGCCGCCGATGCTGCAGATCTCGAACGACGACGGGTCCGGCGGATACCACAACCCGTACGCGGCGACGGCCTTCTTCACCTCCGCGTTGAGCAGTCCGGGCTGCACGACGGCGGTGCGGGTGGCCGTGTCGACGGTGATATCGCGCATCCGCTCGGTGGACAACACGATGCCGCCATCGACGGCGGTGGCCCCGCCGGACAGGCCCGTCCCGGCGCCACGGGGCACCACCGCGACACCGTGCCCGCCGGCCCAGCGCAACACGGCCTGCACCTCTTCGGTGCGCGTGGGCCGGACCACCGCCAGCGCGGTCCCGGCATGGGGATCGGCGGCGCGGTCCTGTCGGTAGGAGGCGACGATATCGGGATCGGTGACCACGGTGCCTTCGGGCAAGGCCGCGATCAGGCTGTCCAGCGGGGAACTCACCCGGCCAGTGTATGGCCGGCGTCACGAACCGAAGATCTATTGCGGGCGCCGCTTGCGCCGCCGCCAGAGTTCGGCCAGCTCCTCGCGGCTGGAGGTGCCGGTCTTGTGCATGGCCCGGTAGACGTGTCCCTCGACCGTCCGCGCGGACAGCTGCAACCGCTCGGCGATCTCCTTGTTGAGCAGCCCGGCCGCGATGAGCGCGACCACCTCGCACTCGCGCTCGGTCAGCGGCAAGGGCTCGGCGGCCTGCTCGAGCGCCGGGGTGATGACCCCGGTGTGTTCGGCCAGCGCCTCGGCCCGCACCGAGCAGTTCAGCGCCGAGCCGCGGCGGCCGCGGCTGCGGTGACAGATGGCGGCGTGGGCGGCGGCATCCATGGCCGCGGCCAGGTCTCCCATCGCCTCGAAATCCTCTGATACGGCCGCCAATTCCTGGGCATCTCCGTCGCGTAGCGCGGCGGCGAACCGGGCCGCCAGCCCGGAACGGGGGCCTTCGGTCAGCCCGGCCAGCTCGGCCAGCCGATCGGCGTGCTCGGGGGTGCCGAACTGGGTGGCCAGCTGCAGGCACATCACCTCGGCGGCGAACTGGCCGTTGGCCGCCGCCGTCTTGGCGGCCACCGCGAGGATGCCGACCGCCTCACTCACCACGCCCTGACCTGCGGCCACCCAGGCCCGCGCGATACTGCGTTCGCAGGACAGCGACCGGAACGGTCGCGCCAGCGCGTCGATCTCGTCCAGGATGGCGGCGGCGTCGGCGACGTGGCCGTGCATGGCCAGCGCGGTGGCCCGCACCACGTTGTAGCGGTAACCCCATCCGGTGGAGTGCTGGGCAGCGAAGGCCGTGGCCGCCTGGTCGAGCAGCCGGCAGGCGTCACGCAACCGGCCGGTGCCCAGCGCCGCCCGGCCGGCTATGGCCGCGCCGAGCGCGTGCGCGGCGCCGGGGAGTTCGGCGGACTGGGTGAGCACGCGATCGGCCAGCGGCTCGACGTCGGTCAGGCGTCCCGCCAACAACAGGGCACCCAGCTCGGCGTCGGCGATGTTGAAGCGCATGTGCGGGGCATCGTGGCCGCGCACGGCGGCGGCATAGCCGGTCGCCGCGGTTTTCAGGGCGTCCGATGTCCGGCCGACCTCCGCGGTGACTGCCGTGAGCGCGAACGCGGTTTCGGCGCCCACCACGCCGGGCAGGTCGGGCAAGTTGATGGCCTTGGCGGCCTCCAGCGCGGCGGCCGGCCGGTCCGTGGCAAACCAGTAGATGACCAGGAAGGCGTCGATCCAGGCACGCCCGGCAGGGCCGACCGACACCGCATCGACGAGGGCCTTGGCCTCGTCCGGGCGGGACAGCGCCCACAACAGGTTGGTGGCGCGCAGATAGACGAATCGGGCACGGTCGAGGTCGTCCCACGGCCCCGCGGCCAGCTCGGCCAGCGCGCTTTCGGCCTCCGCGCCGCGGAAAGACCACGACAACGCGTGGGCGTGCAGGAAGTGCGCGTCCGCCCCGGCGCCGCCGGCGATGGCGACCTCGGCCAGTCGGCCGGCCAGCTGCAGATCGGCCAACCAGATCGCCCCCCTGGCCGCGTGCACCAGCAGGTCGGTATCGGGGGGCAGGTCGGAGTCCAGGCTGAGGCTGGCACGGCGCACCACCACGCGCATTTCGTCGCGGTCGGGCCCGGCGGCCAGTTCGGTGGCCACCAGGCCGCGCAGCCTGCGCAGCGTCGTCGACGGCGCCCGCATCCTGCGGATCTCGCCGTAGAGCGGATGGGCCACCCGCGCCTGCACGCCCGAATCGCTGGGGTCCACGGTGATCAGCCCGCGAATATTGGCTTCCTCGACCGACTCTCGGTCGGTGATGCGCTGCAGGGCGGCCAGCTCGATGGGTTCACCGACGGCGAGCACGTCGACGACAGCGCCCACGGCGGGCGGCAGGTCGCCGAACCGCGATTCGATGAGCTCCACCAGGCTGTTCGGCAGCACCGGCTCGCCGACCCATTGCCAGCATCCGGCGCGCTGCTGCAAGCGGCCGTCGGCCAGTTCCTGCTCGACGATATTGCGCAGATACAGCACGTTGCCGCGGGTGAGCGTCCACAGCCGGCCTGCCGCGTCGGGATCGACCGGGCCGTTCAGCGCCGCGGCGAGCAGATCCGCGGATTCCTGCCGGGCCAGCGGCTGCAGGTCCAGGCGGGCGAACACCCGATTGTCCTTGTCCTTCCAGAGCTCTCGGACACTCTCCGGGATCCCCGTCCCGTCACTGCCGTCGCGGACGGTGAGCACCACCTTGGCGGCACCCCACTGCACGATCTGGTGCAGCACGAAGACCGACAGGTCGTCGAGCAGATGGGCGTCGTCGACGGCGACGATGACTTTGCGCCCGGGCGGGGCCGCGGTCACCGCCTCGATCACGCTGTGCACCAGCCTCAACCGGTCGTCGTCGGCGGACCTCGTCCATGCCGTGAACGCCCCCAGCGGGATGTCGCGGGCCGACGTGGTACCGACGATCCAGCGGTACTCGCTGCCCTGTAGCGCGTCACGGACCAGACGGCTCTTGCCGACACCGGCCGGACCGCACACCACCACCCCTGCGGTGTCCCGGGCCGACACCCCGGCGCGGACGGCCCCGATCTCCGCGGAGCGGCCCATCAACGGCCAGGTCAAACGCACATAGGTAGCGTAAGAGGGGGCTGCGCAGAATGCCTAGTGTTGAGCCGGATTCCGTCGCGTCACGCGGGCCGGTCGAGTTCGCGCAGTGACGGCAGCGCGACGGCGACCACGCCGATCGCCAGCATCGGCAATGACAGCGCCAGGAAGGTGGCGTGCAATCCGGCCGTGTCGGCCAGTGGGCCGGCCAGCAACAGGCCCAGCGGCCCCGCGGCGTACGCCAGCGATCCCATCACGCCCACCACCCGGCCGCGCAGGTGCTGCGGGGCCCTGGTCTGCATGACGTAGTTGTAGATCGGGGCGATCGGCCCGTACACGAAACCGACGACGGCGCACAACAGCAGGATCACCGGCAACGGGGGCAGGAAGGCGACGATCGTCATGGCCACCCCGAGGGTGATCACCGCGATGAGCATCGTGGTGCGCCGCTTCAGGAATCTGGACATCACCGCGTATCCGAGCGCGCCGACCAGCCCGCCCACCGACAGCGCCATGAGCACCCAACCCAGCTGCGCCGGTTCGTTTCGGTCGGTGAAGTACTTGGGAAACAGCACGCTTTCCATCGGCATGTACAGCCCGGTGGCGGTCAGGTCGATGATCGCCAGGGTGCGCAGCACCTTGGTGTTCCACACGAAGGACAGGCCTTCGAGGACACCCGAGAGCACCCCGTCGGGCAACGCGTCGCGGTCCGGTTTGCCCGCGCCCTCCAGACGCAGGGCCGCGATGGCCAGGATGGACAGCCCGAACATCGCGGCGGTGACCCACATGGTGTTCACCCCGCCGAGGGTGGTGATGAGCAGGCCGCCGATGCCGGGCCCGACGATATAGGCGAGGTTGAACACCGCCTCGTAGACGCTGTTGGCGTGGTCGAGGGTCCACCCGGCGCGCTTGGCGGCCTCGGGCAGCATCGATTCGCGCGCCGTCATGCCGGCCGGGTCGAATGCGGCGCCCAGGGCGGCCAGCCCGGCCAGTACGGCGACGTTGATCACCTGCGCGCCGAAGGCCATGGCGAGCACCGGCACGGCGACGACCGACAGTGCCGACAGCCCGTCGGCGATCATCGACACCCGGCGCCGGCCGATGTAGTCGACCGCGGTGCCCGCGATGACGGTGGAGGCCAGCAGCGGCAGGGTTCCGGCCATCGCCACCACCGAGGCGTCGAGCGCAGATCCGTTGCGTTGCAGCACAAGCCACGGGAATGCGATCATCGAGATGCCGTTGCCCGAACCCGCGGCC
Organism: Mycolicibacterium canariasense; assembly: GCF_002101555.1. Classification (GTDB taxonomy): domain Bacteria; phylum Actinomycetota; class Actinomycetes; order Mycobacteriales; family Mycobacteriaceae; genus Mycobacterium; species Mycobacterium canariasense. The sequence goes on along the minus strand of NZ_LQOL01000059.1, from coordinate 52,812 downwards.
AGCGCTGCGACAAGGATCAGCAGCGCGGGGCCGCGGTGGCGTATGTTCATGGCGTATCGCCGCAGAATCTAACAGCGCCGTGCGATCCCCGGCCATCGAATTTCGGACAGGATGGATGCGTGACCGCCAGGCTTCCCCATCCCCGTACCGGCCGGCTGTTCCCGTCGCCGGTGCCGCCGGGGACGGGCTGGCCGGGGGACCGGGCGAAACCCGGTACACCCGTCGCGGTCGATGCCGAAACCGTCTCCGCGCTGGCCGCCGGGATCGGCACCGTCGCCGAACTCGACGCGGCGGTCACGGTCTGCAAGGCGTGCCCGCGGCTGGTCACCTGGCGGGAGGAGGTTGCGGTCACCAAGCGCCGGGCCTTCGCCGACGAGCCGTACTGGGGACGTCCGGTGGCCGGTTGGGGTGCGGCCCGGCCCCGCGTGCTTGTGGTGGGACTGGCGCCCGCGGCCAACGGCGCCAACCGCACCGGCCGGGTGTTCACCGGCGACCGGTCCGGTGATCAGTTGTTCGCGGCGATGCACCGCGCCGGACTGGTCAGTTCGGGCCACAGCGTCGACGCCGCCGACGGGATGCGGGCCAACGGGGTGCGAATCGTGGCACCGGTGCGCTGCGCCCCGCCCGCCAACAAACCGACGCCGCAGGAGCGGGTGACCTGCGCGCCGTGGCTGCAGGCCGAATGGCGCCTGGTGGCGCCGTATGTGCGGGTGGTGGTGGCGTTGGGCACCTTCGCCTGGCAGACGGCGTCCACGCTGCTGGCCGACGAGTGGGCCGGGCAACCGAAGCCGGTGTTCGGCCATGGCGCGGCGGTGCCACTGGCAACAGGCCGGGTGCTGTTGGGCTGCTACCACCCGAGCCAGCAGAACATGTTCACCGGCCGGTTGACGCCGGCCATGCTCGACGACGTTTTCCGGGCGGCGCGGGAACGATCCGGCATCACCCGGCGTTGACGCCCACGTGCGGCTTTCTGTTCTCGATCTCGTTCCCGTCCGCTCCGACCAGTCGACAGCCGATGCGCTGGCGGCCACCGCGGCGCTGGCCAAGACCGCCGATCGGCTGGGTTTCACCAGGTACTGGGTGGCCGAGCACCACAACATGGCCGCGGTGGCGGCCACCAGCCCGCCGGTACTGATTGCCTATCTGGCCGCCCAGACCTCGGCCATCCGGCTGGGTTCGGGCGGGGTGATGCTGCCCAACCATGCACCCTTGGCCGTGGCCGAGCAGTTCGCCCTGCTGGAGGCGGCCGCGCCGGGACGGATCGACCTGGGCATCGGCCGGGCGCCCGGATCGGACCCGGTGACCTCGGTGGCGCTGCGGGGTGCCGCCGGGCGCGACGATTCGGATATCGAGCGTTTCCCGCAGTACCTCGACGATGTGGCCGCCTTGATGGGTGCCCGTGGCGTGCGGGTCGAGCTGACCCGCGGTGGCCTGTTGCAGCAGCAGGACTACGTGCTCAAGGCCACCCCGAACGCCGGCAGCGAGCCGCGGTTGTGGCTGCTCGGCTCGTCGATGTACTCGGCGCACCTGGCCGCGGCCAAGGGGTTGCCCTATGTCTTCGCCAACCACTTCAGCGGTCAGGGCACCGCCGAGGCGCTGGCCGCCTACCGCGCCGAATTCCGGCCCAGCGCAGAGCTTTCCGAGCCTCTGACGTTCCTCACCGTGAACGCGTCGGTGGCGCAGACCCATGCCGAGGCGCAGGATCTGCTGCTGCCCAATCTGCAGATGATGGGCCGGTTGCGCACCGGGCGGCCGCTGGGACCGCTGGATCTGGTGGAAGATGCCCTCGCCGCGACCATCTCGGCGCAGGAACAGCTCATCGTGGACTCCGGCCGGGCCCGCACCGTGGTGGGTGAGCCGGCCGAGGCCGCCGATCAGATCCGGGCCCTGGCAGAGCAGTTCGACGTGGACGAGGTGATGATCAGCCCCGTCGGTTCGGCACACCGGGGCACCGCACCTGCGACCGCACCGGCCCGCGAGACCACCCTCGAGCTGCTGGCCAAAGAACTGCTCTGACACGACCCGCTTCCGCGGCCACGGAGGTGTAGCCGCTGATGGCTGGCCTTGCGTCATCGGCCAGCGGGTCGTCTGGCGGAGCTGACCTCAGGCCCGCGGCGTCAACGCGACGATCGGGATCGGCCGGCTGGTTTTCTTCTGATACGCCTCGTAGCGGTTGGCATTGTTGCGGTTCACCAGCTGCCACAGCCGCGGGTAATCGGGGTCGTCCGGCAGGATGGGACGCGCGGTGGCCGCCACACGCTTTGTCCCGACGTTGATTTCGACGTCGGGATGGGCCTTGAGGTTGTGGTACCAGCCCGGTGAGCGCGGTGCCCCGCCCATCGATGCCACCACCAGGTAGTCCTTGCCGTCGCGGGCGTAGCTCAAGGTGTTGGCCCGCGGTTGCCCGGTCTTGGCCCCGACCGTGTGCAACAGCAGGCTGTTCGGCAGCCCGGGGATGCGATGCCCGATCAGGCCGTTGGTCTTCTGATAGAGCAGGTCATGCAGGTGCAGGACTCGCAGCCCGACCTGCTCGATCGGCGACAGATGCGTCATGGCTCAATCCTGCGCAGTTTCGTCCATGTTCGCCAACGCCGCACGTAGAAGCCGCGCCGACGCCGCGCGATCCGGATCGCGGCGCAACACCATGCCTTTCGCGAACGACAGCTTGTCCCCGGTGCGGCGCGGAACCACATGCAGGTGCAGGTGGAACACCGTCTGGAAGGCGGCCTTGCCGTCGTTGATGGCGATGTTGTTGCCGTCGGCGTGCAGGCCGGACAGCCGCGCTGCCTTGGCGATGCGCTGCCCGAGCACCGCCAGGCCGGCGACGGTGTCCGGTGGTGTGTCGGTCAGGTCCACAGTGTGCCGCTTCGGGATCACCAGGGTGTGCCCGCGGGTGAACGGCCGGATGTCGAGGAAGGCGAGGTAGTCGTCGTCCTCGTGGATCCGCAACGCGGGGGCCTCCCCGGCGACGATCGAACAGAACACGCAGGCCATCCCGCCACGTTAGCCGCCCGTCGTCAGGCGTTGGCGGAGGCCCATTCGGCCAGCCGGCGCTCCTGCTCTTCGGGAGTGATGTCCTCGACCCGGGTCATCACCGTCCAGCGCCGGCCGAACGGGTCGATGATCGACGCGAATCGGTCACCGGTGACGAAGGTCTGCAGCGGTTCACGGACGGTGGCGCCGGCGTCGACGGCCCGCGCCACCACCGCGTCGGCGTCGGCGCAGTACAGGCCGATCGACTCGGTGGCGAAGGCGCCGCGGTCGGGGGCCGCCAGCTGGTAGGCGTCCTGCGGATCGCCCAGTTGCAGCCGGCCCGCGCCGAAGTCCAGTTCGGCGTGCGCGACGGTCCCATTCGGCCCGTCCATCCGGCTGACCAGGGTGGCGCCGAACACGTCGACATAGAAGTCGATCGCCGCGGCGGCACCGTCGACGCAGAGGAACGGGGTCAGGCTGGTGTATCCCCGGGGGATCGGTGTGCTGCTCATGTCCTCAGTTTCGTAGCCTTGCGGTCATGGCGGCTTGGAAAAACACGCCAGGGCCGGTGCGCGGCGTGGTGGGCCGGGCGGGCAGTGCCTCGGCCTTCGAACTTCGCCGCTGGCCGCCCTCGGAGGCGGCGGGCCGGTTCGTCGAGCACTTCTGGTCGGTGCGGTGGGACCGGCGCCGGGAGGGCCCCTTCGACAGCACGGTGATCACTTTTCCGGCGCTGCACCTGACCCGGGAATGGGGCGAAGACGGTGGCCGGCACGGCTTCCCGCTGCCGACCACACTGGTGCACGGTGTGGTTCCGAAGGTTTTCCGCACCACCATCCGCGAGCGCGGCACGGTGGTGGGTGCCCGGTTCCTGCCGGGCGGCTTCACCGCCCGGTTCGGCAGGGACGCCGCGCAGCTCACCGGTCTCGTCCGGCCGGTTGACGACGAACTCTTCGGTGCGGCAATCGAATTCGATGACGACATCGAGGCGGTGCGGACCCGGCTGGACGTGGCGATCGGCGCCTTCGCCGGGCCACCGGACCCGGTGTACGGCCGGCTGACCGCACTCGTGACGCGGATGCAAGCGGATCCGGGCCTGCACAAGGTGTCGCAGGTGATGGCGTTGTCACCGTGGAGCGAGCGGACCACGCAGCGCATCTTTGGCCACTACGTCGGCGTCCCGGTGAAATGGGTGCTGTGCCGCTACCGGTTGCAGCAGGCGGCCCTGGAGATCGAGAGCACGCCCGGCGTCGACTTCGCCGACCTGGCCACCCGGCTCGGCTGGTACGACCAGGCGCATTTCGGCAACGACTTCCGCGCGATGCTGGGCTGCACACCTGGGGAGTACGCCACCACGCACGGACCCGGGGCGCTACCGTTGCGCCAATGAGCGATATCGCGTTCGCCGGTGCCGCCGAACATGCCCGCATGTTGGCCGCCGGCACCGTCACCGCGCCGGACCTGCTGGAACTCTTCCTGGACCGGATCGCCCGGATCGATCCCGGAATCCGTTCCTACCGCGTGGTTCTCACCGAGCCTGCGCGCGCCGAAGCGGCGACTGCGCAAGCCCGGCTGGAGGCGGGGGAGCGGCTGCCGCTGCTCGGCGTGCCCGTCGCTATCAAGGACGACACCGATATCGCCGGCCAGGTGACCACCTACGGCAGCAGCGCGCACGGCCCCGCGGTGACCGCCGATGCCGAGGTGGTGCGCCGACTGCGGGCAGCGGGTGCGGTGATCCTGGGCAAGACGGCGGTGCCCGAGATGATGATCTGGCCGTTCACCGAGACACTGACCTACGGCGCGACGCGCAACCCGTGGAATCGCGACTTCGCCCCCGGCGGGAGCAGCGGCGGCAGCGGCGCCGCAGTCGCGGCGGGCCTCGCGTCGATCGCGTTGGGATCCGATGGCATGGGATCCATCCGGATACCGTCCACGTGGTGCGGACTGTTCGGGATCAAGCCGCAGCGGGGCCGGGTCCCGACGGCACCGCACGAGAACTCGTGGTGCGGCCTGGTGGCCAACGGACCGCTGGCCCGCACGGTCGAGGATGCCGCGCTGTTCCTCGACGCCACCGCGCCCGGTCAGGATTTCGTGGCCGCGGCAACGCGGCAGCCCGGCAGGTTGCGGATCGCCGTGAGCTGCAAGGTGCCGCCGCTGGTGACAGCGCGGGTGGGCGCCGCGCAGCGGGCGGCGGTGACCGATGCCGTTGCGGTGCTGCGGGAATTGGGGCACGACGTCGTCGAACGCGATCCGGATTATCCCGTGGGCGTGGTGTACGGACACGCGCTGCCGCGGTACTTCCGCGGTGTCTACGAGGATGTGCGGATGCTGCCACACCCGGACCGGCTGGATTCCCGGACAAGGGCTTTCGCGCGTATCGGCGGGCTGATCCCGCAGCGGCGGATGGACGCCATCCTGGCCGCCGAGCCTGCCATCGCCGCGCGGGTGCTGTCCATCTTCGACGACGTCGACGTCGTGATCACCCCGGGGGCGGCCACCGGGCCGTCCCGCATCGGTGCCTACCAGCGCCGCGGCGCGATCTCCACGCTGGCCCGGGTGGCCGGCCGGGTGCCGTTCCAGGCCCTGTGCAATGTCACCGGACAACCCGCCGCGGTGGTGCCGTGGGGCCTGGACCGGGATGGGATCCCGCTGTCGATCCAGCTGATGGGCCGGCCGTTCGACGAGACGACGCTGTTGTCGTTGAGCGCGCAACTCGAGACGGCGCGGCCCTGGGCGAATCGGCGGCCACCGGTGCCGACGGTGCCCCATGGGTCTGTTCGGTAGCGCGGTGCGGGCGGTGGCGGTGCGGGCCGCGGATGGCGTTGCCCTGCACGTCGGTGTGACCGGCGACGGCCCGGATGTGGTGATCCTGTCCGGTGGCCCGGGTTGTGTGAATTACCTGGAGAACGACGCGCTGGCGCCGCGCGGGACACGGTCCTGGTTTCCGGAGCCGCGCGGGGTGGGACGGTCTCGGGGCGGGCCCCATGACCTCGACCAGGCGGTGGCCGACCTCGAAGCCATCCGAACGGCAATGGGCGTCGAATCATGGATCGCGGTGGGTCATTCCTTCGGATCGGATCTCGCCGTGCGCTACGCGCTGGACCATCCCGACCGGGTGCGGGCGGTGGTCGGGATCGCGGGCCACGGCCTGCACAAGGACCGGACGTGGTCGGCGGTCTATCAAGCGGGCCGGCACACCGAGGACGATTTCGACATCGCGTGGGAGCCCGCGGTGCACGCGGCACTCAATGCCTCGTTCACGGAATGGATCCACGAGGCGGGGTTGTTCCGCCGGCTGGCGGATAGCCGGGTGCCTATGACGTTTGTCGCGGCGGGCGAGGATATCCGTCCCGACTGGCCGCTGCGCCAGTTGGCCGCCTTGGTGCCGCGGGGACGGTTTCGTGAAGTCGCGGGTGTGCCGCACAACTTCTGGAGCACACACCCCGCGCGGTGGGTGGAAGTCGTGTCCGCGCTCTGGCACGACGGCGCCTGAACTCCCCGACGCGGTGTCGGGACATATGTCCGATGCCCGCCTCCGAGCGACTTTTCAGCGACAGCCGAATCCTGTTGCGGGCGTGCGGCTGTCGAGAAATTCGTGATTGTGGATAACTCCGCAGATGTCGGTGGTTCGTACTAGTGTTCGACATATGGAGGTTGTGGCCGATCTGATCGCGGTGCTCGACACACTGTCGGGCGCCTCCTTCGACGACGCCTCGATCACCGAGCTGCTGGACATCCAGACCGCGTTGGAACAGCTGTACCGCCGGATTCCGGCGGTACAGCATCGGGTGATGGCCGCGCTCAAAGCCCAAGCGGGCCCGGCGGATCTGGGGGCGCGCAGCTGGGCTGACGCGCTGGGCATCCGGTTGCGCCTGTCGAACAAGGAAGCCCACCGCCGCCTGACCGAAGGTGAACTGCTCGCCCCGCGCCGCTCGGTGACCGGTCAGTTGCTGGATCCGGTGTACCCGGCGACCTCGGCAGCCCAGGCCCGCGGTGAGATCGGCGCCGAACACATCAGGATCATCACCAAGACTATGAAGAAACTCCCGGTAGGGGCGGGCGCGCCAACCCGCGCCGAGGCGGAGGCCCAGCTTGCGGCCTACGCCACGGTGCACGACCCCGACACCCTGCGTCGGCTGGCCAAACACCTGCTGGAGGTCGTCGACCCCGACGGTCCCGAACCCAACGACGATGACGTCGCCGCGCGCCGCGAGGATCGTCGCAGCTTCGTGATGGGCCTCCAAGACGAGGATGGCAACAGCGAATTCCACGGCACCCTCACCCCGGAAGGCCGGGCCTACCTGGAACCGATGCTTGGAAAGTTGGCCGGTCCGGGGATGTGCAATCCCGAGGACGAGATCCCGTGTACAAAGGGCACCCCGTCACAGGAGGCGATCGATGCCGACACCCGAACGTTGGGGCAGCGTCAGCATGACGCGCTGGTCACCGTAGCGCGCAACGCGCTGGCATCGGGGGAGTTGGGGCAGCACAACGGGTTGCCGGTGACGGTGGTGCTCGGAGCGAAGATGGCCGAATTCGAGGAGGTCACCGGGCAGGCGGTCACCGCGGGTGGGTCTCGGGTGCCGATGCGCGATGTCCTCCGGATGGCCGCCCACGCGTGGTGGTGTTTGGCGGTGTTCGACGACGTGACCGGGCAGCCACTGCATTTCGGGCGGACCCGGCGCTGCGCCAGCCCGGACCAGCGTCTGGTGTTGACCTATCGGCAGCGCGGGTGCACGTTCCCGGGCTGCCGGGTGCCCGCCTACGGCTGCCAGGCCCACCACGCGAAGAGCGACTTCGCCCGCGACGGGCAGACCGACATCGAGGAACTCGTGCTGGCCTGCGGCCCACACAACCGACTCGTCAGCGACGGTGGCTGGACCACCGTCGTCGGCAACGACGGTTCCGTCGAATGGATACCGCCCCCGGCACTGGACACCGGCCAAGGCCGCACCAACAACTACCACCACCCCGAAGTAATCATGGGTGACAAGAACCCCGGCCGGACACCCAAACCGGACGCGCCGCCGGGAACGGCGGCGTGATCAGCCCGCCTCGACCTCGGCCTCGGCCTTGATCCTGTTGAGGGTGGTGGTCATGTCCCGGATGTTGCGCCGGGTCCGCAGCTGGCCGCCGAGGATGCCGAACACGGTGTCCAGCAGACCCGGAGTCATCCGGAACGACTCGGTGACATCGGTGCCCGCACCCGCGGGCGCCAGCGCGTAATGCCAATTGTTGACCGGCCGATTTCCGGCGAACACCTCGGGTGAGTACTTCGGGGTGTTCCGGATATCGGCGATCAGGTTCCACACCTGGTCGGCGGGTGCATCCATGTGCACGGTCACCGAAGCTTGCATGGCGCGATCCTAACCGGCCAGCGCCGTTCGCCAAGCGGCCAATTTCTCGGCGTAGCGCATGGTCTGGGCCGGGCTGGTGGACGGGACTCGCAGGCTGGGTTTGGCCGGCGCGTCGCGCACCAGCCGCCGGTAATTCGCCTCGGCGGCCGCCCCGTTGAACACCATCCGTTCGATCGTCGGGTGACGCTCGAAGAACGTGGCGAAGTCGTTGGGCACCATGCTGTCGGGCCGCACCGTCGAATCGAGGCTGCCCTCGCGCACACACGATCGCAGCACATCCCACACCGCGATTCCGTGACTGCGCAACGCCGCAACCCGTGCGGGGTAGGGGGCGTCCGCGGGGAAGCCGACGATTTCCGCGGTGATCCGCCAGAACGCGTTGCGTGGGTTGCCGTAGTACTCGCCGGAGGCGAGTGACATCACGCTGGGCATGTTGCCGCAGATCAGCAGCCGGGCGCCGGGGCCGATCAACGGCGGCAGTCCGAGCAGCACGTCGGTCATTCCACTGACTGTCGCATACCGCTACCTTGACGTCGTGGACTCCCCAGATTTCGCCGACCTGCTCGACGGCCTCGAGGGCGAGGCGCGCGCCGAGCGGGCCGAGTTGATCCCGTGGCTGTTGGAGCGGGGCATCACCGTCGAACAGATCCGGGATTCCTACGCGCCGCTGCTGTTGGTGTCCCGCCGCGCGCTCGGCGACGACGGCAGGCTGGTCTCCGCACGACAGATCAGCCGGACGTATGGCGTGGATCCGGGCCTGGTCGGCCACATCCAACGCGCCATCGGGGTGCCGCAGTCCGACGATCCGGACGCGCCCGTGTATCCCGCGGTCGACGCCGAGATGTTCACCTACGTCAAGCAGTTCGTCGACCTGGGCTTCGACGAGGAGCGGATCGTCGCGGTGGTCCGGGTGATCGCCGACGGCTTGGCCAAAACCGCTGAGGCACTGCGGTTCACGGCCCTGTCGGCGATGATCTCCGACGGCGGCACCACCGAACTCGACATCGCCAGAGCGTCGGAGGCGCTGCTGCTGTCCGCCCAGCCGTTGCTCGGCCCGATGATCCAGGACATGCTGCGGCTGCAGTTGCGCCACACGATGGAGACCGAGGCCGTCACCGCGGGGGAGCGCGCCGCCGGTCTGCCCTTGCCGGGGGCCCGGCCGGTGGCGGTCGCCTTCGCCGACCTGGTCGGCTTCACCCGGCTCGGTGAGGCGGTGCCCCCGGAGGAGCTGGAGGACCTCGCCCGCCGGCTGGTCGACCTGACCCGCGATGTCGTGGTCCCGCCGGTGCGCTTCATCAAATCCATCGGCGACGCCGTCATGTTGGTCAGCCCCGAGCCCGCACCGCTGCTGAGCACCATGTTGGCACTCGTCGACGCCACCGAGGCCGGTGACGACTTCCTGCGATTGCGCGCCGGTGTGACCACCGGCTTGGCCGTCAACCGCAGCGGGGACTGGTTCGGCAGCCCGGTCAACCTGGCGAGCCGGGTCACCGCGGTGGCCAGGCCGGGCTCGGTACTGGTATCCGAGGCCGTTCGTGACGCGATCGGCGACGACGCCGGGTTCGAGTGGTCCTTCGCCGGCGCACGCCGGCTCAAAGGCATCAAAGATGACACCAAACTGTTCCGGGCGCGGTTAGCGGATCGGTGAAAAGCGGCGCAGCCGAAGGCTGTTCGTCACCACGAACACCGAGCTGAACGCCATCGCGGCTCCCGCGATCAACGGGTTCAGCAGCCCCAGCGCGGCCAGCGGCAACGCGACGACGTTGTACGCGAATGCCCAGAACAGGTTGCCCTTGATGGTGCGCAGCGTGGCCCGGGACAACCGGATCGCGTCGGCGGCCGCCCGCAGGTCACCACGCACCAGGGTCAGGTCCGACGCCTCGATCGCCACATCGGTGCCGGTGCCCATGGCCAATCCGAGATCGGCCTGCGCCAGCGCGGCGGCGTCGTTCACGCCGTCACCGACCATCGCCACCACCGCGCCGTCGGCTTGCAGTCGCTTCACCTCGGCCACCTTGTCCGCGGGCAGCACCTCGGCCACCACCTTCTCGATACCCAGTTGCGTCGCAACGGCTTCCGCGGCGCCACGGTTGTCGCCGGTCAGCAACACCGGCGTCAGGCCGAGGTCACGGAACTGGGCGATCGCCTCGGCCGCGGTGTCCTTGACGGTGTCGGACACGACGATCACCGCGCGGATGCGCCCGTCGGCGGCGAACCAGACCGGTGTGCGGCCCTCGGCTTCGGCGGCCTCGGCCGCGGCGCGCAGCCCGGCGGGAACCGGCAGCTCCAGCCAGGAGGCCCGGCCCGCGGCGGCGGTGCGGCCCTCGACCACACCGGTCACCCCGCGGCCACCGTGGTTCTCGAACCCGGTCACCGTCGGCAACGCAGCACCGGCGTACTGGGCGATCGCCCTGGCGATCGGATGCTCCGAGGCGTGCTCCAAAGCACCTGCCAGTCGGACGATTTCGGCCTCGGACTCGCCGTCGGCGACATGCACGCCGACCACCGCCATCCGGCCGGTGGTCACCGTTCCGGTCTTGTCCAGCACCACGGTGTCCACGCGGCGGGTCGACTCCAGCACCTGTGGCCCCTTGATCAGGATGCCGAGTTGGGCGCCGCGGCCGGTGCCCACCAGCAGCGCAGTCGGCGTCGCCAAGCCCAGCGCACACGGGCACGCGATGATCAGCACCGCGACGGCGGCGGTGAACGCCGCGGCCACCGAATTACCGGTCAGCAGCCACCCGGCCAGCGTCAGCACGGCCAGACCGAAGACGATCGGCACGAAGATCGCCGAGACGCGATCGGCCAGCCGCTGGACCTCGGCCTTACCGCTCTGGGCGTCGCTGACCAGGCGAGCCATCTGGGCCAACTGGGTCGCGGCGCCGACGTGCGTCGCCCGCACCTCGAGGCGGCCACCGACGTTGACGGTGGCGCCGACCACGGTGTCGCCGGGACCGACGTCGACCGGCACCGGCTCTCCGGTCAGCATCGAGGCGTCGACGGCCGACGTGCCGGCCGTGACGGTGCCGTCGGTGGCGATCTTCTCCCCGGGGCGCACCACGAACACGTCACCGACGGCCAGCTGGGCGATCGGGATCCGCACCTCGCCGTTGGTACTTTTCCCCGTCGCTTCGCTCGCCCCGGTACTTTTCCCCGTCGCTTCGCTCGCCCCGGTCCGGATGACGGTCACGTCCTTGGCGCCCATATCCAGCAGTGCCCGCAGGGCCGCACCGGACTTGCGCTTGGCCCGCGCCTCGAAGTACCGCCCGGTGAGCAGGAAGGTGGTGACGGCCGCGGCGACCTCCAGGTACAGGTGCGGCGCGCCGCCGCGGGACACCCACTCGAACGGCATCTTCATGCCGGGCATCCCGGCATGGGTGAAGAACAGCGCCCACACCGACCACAGGTAGGCCGCGGTCACTCCCACCGAGATCAGCGTGTCCATGGTCGCGGCGCCGTGCCGCAGGTTGGTCCACGCCGCCCGGTGGAACGGCCATGCACCCCACACCACGACGGGTGAGGCCAGGGTGAACGCCAGCCATTGCCAATTGGTGAACTGCAACGCCGGGATCATCGACAGCGCGACCACCGGCACGCTCAGCGCGGCGCTGACCAGCAGCCGTTGCCGCCACCCGTCGGCCTCGTCACGTTCGGGCTCGGGTGCCGGCTCCGGTGTGGGCACGGTCGCGGTGTACCCGGTCGCGGCCACCGCGGCGACCAGGTCGTCGGGGCTGACGGTGTCGGGGAAGTCGACCCGGGCCTGCTCGGTGGCGAAGTTGACGGTCGCGTGCACGCCATCGATCCGGTTGAGCCGCTTCTCGATTCGCGCCGCGCAGGATGCGCACGTCATCCCGCCGACGTCGAGCGTCAAGGTGCTCATGCCGCGCGGGAGACGTCGTACCCGCAGTCCTCGATGGCGGTGGTGACGGCCTGGGGATCAAGGGCGGGGTCGGCCGTGCCGGCCACCGTGACGGTGCCGGCCGCGAGGTCGACGGCGACGGAGGCGACGCCGGGCAGCGGCTGCACCGCGGCGGTGATCGCCGAGACGCAGTGGCCGCAACTCATACCCTCGACACGGAGAACGATGTTCATGAGCCCATGATATACCGGTAGGGGGTATGGGTAAATGATCCGACCCGGATGTGAGGAGAGACATGAAGAAGGCAGCGGCAGCGATCGCGGCGGCGGTCGCCGTTCTGGTGGTGGGCTGTAGCAATCAGTCCGGTGCGACCGAGGAGGCCGATCACAGTGGACATCAGAGCTCCGCGCCGGCTGCCGGGTCGACGTCGGCTACCGCCGACGCCACGGCGCACAACGATGCCGACGTGATGTTCGCCCAGATGATGATTCCGCACCACACCCAGGCCGTGGAGATGAGCGACATCCTGCTGGCCAAGCAGGGGGTCGACCCTCGGGTCGTTCAGCTGGCCACCGAGATCAAGGCTGCGCAGGCGCCCGAGATCGCACAGATGCAGGGCTGGCTGACATCGTGGGGCAGTCCCGCGATGGCGCCGATGGACCACGGGATGCAAGGCATGGTGTCCCCCCAGGACATCGACACGCTGCGTAACGCCCCGGGCCCGGCGGCGGCCAAGCTGTACGTCACCCAGATGATCGCCCATCACGAGGGCGCGATCGCGATGGCTCAGGACGAGATCGCCAAGGGGCAGTACGGCCCGGCGATCGAGTTGTCCCATGCCATCGTCGATACCCAGCAGAAGGAGATCGACACCATGAAGGCGATGCTCGCGACGCTGTGACGCCCGGTCATTGCGTGGGGACGGGAATGCCTTCCGACGGCTGGACGATCACGAAGCCCTGACCCGCGAAGGCCACCTGCAGCGCCTCGCCGGAGCCGCGCCCGATCAGCGACCCGGCCTTGAAGCTGGTCTTCAGCGAGGTCTGCAGGTTGGCCGACCAGGCCACCACCGCATTGGTGTCGGCGAAGGTCGGCGCCTCGGCAGCGTCGAGCACGACAGGCGGCCCGTCGGTGGTCAGCGCCACCCACCCGCTGCCGCGCAGCGTGGTGTTGAACAGTCCGCCGGTGGCGATGCTGCCGCCTTTGACCCGCTCGATGTTCCAGTCCAGGTTCGACGAGAAGGCCAGCACGTTCTTGCCGCTGATCGACAGCCCGGCATTGGCCAGGTGCAGCAGGTGCACGTCGAAGGACTGCTCGGCGAGGAAGACATCGCCCTGGCCGGACACCCGCATGAGCGGCAGTCCTTCGCCCGTCAACGCCTTCTTGAGGAACTTGCCGGCCCCGCCGCCCTCGAAGGCGAAGTCGACGTTGCCCTGGTAGGCCACCATGGAACCCTGCCGGGCCAGGAACGGATCGCCGACGCGCACCCGCAGTAGCTTCCGGTTCTGCTTCGCGACGGCGGCGGATTCCTTCTCGCTGAACCGGCCGTCGACCAGATCGCCGGTGATGCCGGTGAAGCCGTCACCGGCCGACGCCAACTGTTGAGGTTGCGGCGGCTGCTGCTGCGTGGGCGGCGCACCGAGTGGCACGGCGTGCACCTGCCCTTGATGGGACACCTGGTCGGTCCACCTCTGCCCGTCCCACCACCGGTATTCGAACCGGCCTTCGGGATCCCTCAGCCACTGACCACTCACCGTGTCTCCTCGGGTCTCAAGAGTTTGGTACGTGCTAGAGCCACCATAGGCTGGCATGCTTTTTCGTATGGCAGATGACGAGCTCGATCGGGTGCGGGCCAAGAGCGCCCTGGCGGTCGTCAGGCAACACCCGGGCATGGTGCTGTTCCTTCTCTCGCCGGCGATCATCGCCGTCGCCGCGGTGTGGTGGCTGGTCGGTGCGGGATGGGCGGCGCTGCTGGTGGTCGCGTTGGTGCTGGGCGGCGGTGCGGCGGCGCTGCTCAAGCGGTAGCAGCCGGATGGAGCATGTTCGCCGTGGGTGAAGTGCGTTCTATGGCAGCTGTAACGGTGTAATCATGTAATCATGAAGACACATCATCATGCGCGGCGCGCCACCCACGATGCCGCCGAAGCCGCCGACTGGTTCGCCGGCCGGCTCCCCGACGGCTGGTTCGACGGTGATCCCGAGGTCACCGTCGACCGCGAAGAGATCACCGTTATCGGCCGGTTGCCCGACGCCGACACCGAGGAGAGTGCCTCCCGCGCATCCGGGCGGGCCGCCAAGTTCCGCGAGGAAACCCGCGGCGAGCGGATGCGGATCGCCGACGAGGCGCAGGATCGCTTCGGCCGCAAGGTCTCCTGGGGTATCCGGGCCGGCGAGGAGCGAATCCTGTTCACCCACTTGGCCGTACCGGTGATGACGCGACTGCGGCAGCCCGAACGGCAGGTGCTGGACACGCTGGTCGACGCCGGTGTGGCACGCTCGCGCTCCGACGCGCTGGCTTGGTCGGTGCGGCTGGTCGGTGAGCACACCGATGAGTGGCTGTCCAAGTTGCGGGCGGCGATGACGGCGGTGGACGACCTGCGGGCCGAGGGTCCGCAGGTCTGAACGCCCGGCGCAGATGCGCTCAGAGTCGGGCCATCGCCCAGTACTGGCCGCCGCGCGCCAGCAGCTCGGCGTGGGTGCCCTGCTCGACGATCCGCCCGTGCTCCAGCACCACGATCAGATCGGCGTCACGGATGGTGGACAGCCGGTGCGCGATGATGAAACTGGTGCGTTCCCTGCGTAATTCGGCCATAGCCTGCTGGATCAGCAGCTCGGTGCGGGTGTCCACGGAGCTGGTCGCCTCGTCCAGGATCAGCAGCTGTGGTCTGGCCAGCACCGCGCGGGCAATGGTGACCAACTGGCGCTCCCCGGCGCTGAGCCGGCCGCCGTCCTCACCGATCTTGGTCTGGTAGCCGTCGGGCAGGGTAGCCACGAACCGATCGACGTAGGCGGCGCGCGCGGCGTCATGCACTTCGTCAGGTGTCGCGTCCGGCCGGCCGTAGGCGATGTTGTCGTAGATGCTGCCGCCGAACAGCCAGGTGTCCTGCAGCACCATGCCGATGCGCGATCGCAACGCCTCCCGCGGCATCGCCGCGATATCGGTGCCGTCCAGCAGAATTCGGCCCGAATCGACGTCGTAGAACCGCATGAGCAGGTTCACCAGCGTGGTCTTGCCCGCCCCGGTCGGCCCGACGATCGCGACCGTCATCCCGGGTTCGGCGACCAGCGACACGTCCTGCAGCACCGGGGTGTCGGGCCGGTACCCGAAGCTGACCCGGTCGAACTCCACCCGGCCGGCGGCGGGTGGCGGCACCGCGCCGGACGGGTCGGGGGACTCTTCCGGCGCGTCCAGCACATCGAAGATCCGCTCGGCACTGGCGATCCCGGACTGTAGCGTGTTGAACATCGCCGCCACCTGGGTCAGCGGCTGATTGAACTGGCGGACGTACTGGATGAAGGCCTGGATGCTGCCCAGGGTGATCTGGCCCGTCGCCACCTGCACACCGCCCACCACCGCGACGGCCACATAACTGAGATTGCCGACGAACGTGGTGGCGGGCCCGACCAGACCGGACAGGAACTGCGCGCCCGTGCTCGCCCGGTATACATCGGCATTGAACTCGGCGAACTGCGCCGACGCGTGCTCGCGATGCCCGTAGGTCTTGACGATCGTGAAACCGCTGTAGGTCTCCTCGATATGGGCGTTGAGCCGGCCGGTGTTGGTCCACTGCGCGACGAACAGTTTCTGCGAGCGGCGGGTGATGGCCCGGGTCACCAGCAGCGACAGCGGCACCGTCAGTACGGTCAGCAGTGCCAGCAGCGGCGAGATGGTGAGCATCGCCACCAGGACTGCCAGCACCGTCAACACCGCGGTGAGCAGCTGACTGATCGACATCGCCAACGACGACTGCACGTTGTCGACGTCATTGGTCACCCGGCTGAGCAACTCGCCGCGCTGGCGGGCGTCCACGTAGGACAGTGGCAGCCGGTGCACCTTGTCCTGGATCTCGGCCCGCAGTGCGGCGACGGTGCGCTGCACGACGACGTTGAGGATGCGCGCCTGGATCCAGATTGCCAGCGCACCAACCAGATACAAGCCCAGTGCGAGCAGCAGGGTGCGGCCCACCGCGCCGAAGTCCACCCCGTGGCCGGGGACCACGTTCATGCCGGACAGCAGGTCGGCAAACCTGGTGTCACCGCGAGCGCGGGCCGCCTCGATCGCCTGGTCCTTGCTGATCCCGGCGGGTAGGCCGCGTCCCACCACCCCGTTGAACAGCAGGTCGGTGGCGTGGCCGAGGATGCGCGGGCCGATCACACCGATCGCGATGCCGACCACGCCCAGCGCGATCACCGCCAGCGCGAGACCGCGTTGCGGCGTCAGTCTTTTCACCAACCGGATCGCCGAGCCGCGAAAATCCCGGGACCGGGCGGCCGGCGGTTGCGGCATCCCGCGCATCGGTCGCGTCATATGGCGACCGTCTGCGAGTCGACGAACTCCGCGTACGTCGGGCAGTCCCGTAACAACGACTCGTGGGTTCCCGTGCCCACCACCCGGCCGGCGTCCACGACGATCACCTGATCGGCGGCCGTCACCGTCGAGATCCGCTGGGACACGATGATCACCGTCGCGGTGTCCGACACGGCCCGCAGTGCGGCCCGCACCCGGGCATCGGTGCGGACGTCCAACGCGGAGAACGCGTCGTCGAACAGATACACCGCGGGCCTGCGGATGACGGCGCGGGCGATGGCCAGCCGCTGCCGTTGCCCGCCGGAGAAGTTGATACCGCCCTGGGCCACCCGCATCTGCAGGCCGTCGGCGTCGGCGCGGACGAACTCCTCGGCGTCGGCCACCCGCAACGCCGCCCACATGTCGTCCTCGCTGGCGTCAGCGCGGCCGTAGCGTAGGTTCTCGGCGACCGTGCCGGAGAACAGGTAGCCGCGTTGGGGTACCAATCCGATTGCCGACCACAGGGTTTCGGTGCCGTATGCGCGGATGTCGTGGCCGTCGACCAGCACCGCGCCCGCGGTGACGTCGTACTGCCGGCAGATCAGCGACACCAGCGTCGACTTGCCCGAACCGGTGCTGCCCACGATCGCGGTCACCGTGCCCGGACCCGCGGTCAGCGAAACGTCTTGCACCACGGGCCGATCCGCGCCCGGGTAGCTGAAGGTCGCGCCGCGCAACTCGATCTCACCGCGCAGCGCCTGGACGGGGACCGGATGGGGTGGATCGGTGATCTGCGGGAAGGTCCCCAGCACCTCGGTGATCCGGTCGGCGCAGGCCGACGCCCGCGGCAGCAGCACCAGCAGCAGCGTGGCCAGCAGCACCGCC
Source organism: Mycolicibacterium canariasense (assembly GCF_002101555.1). GTDB lineage: Bacteria > Actinomycetota > Actinomycetes > Mycobacteriales > Mycobacteriaceae > Mycobacterium > Mycobacterium canariasense. The sequence goes on along the minus strand of NZ_LQOL01000059.1, from coordinate 35,234 downwards.
ATCAGGATCTGCATGAAGTACGCCAGGAACGCGATCAGCGACCCGACCTGCATCTGGCCGGCGTCGATGCGCATGCCCCCGAACCAGATGAGCGCCACGCTGGAGATGTTGATGACCAGCGTCGTCACCGGCAGCATGATCGCCTGCCAGCGCCCGGCCGTGATCGCGGTGTCGGTCAGCGCCCGGTTCGCCTCGTCGAACCGGCCGCGTTCCAGCGCTTCCCTGGCGAAGGCGCGCACCACCCGGATGCCGGACAGCTGCTCGCGCAGCACCCGGTTGATCCCGTCGATGAGCCGTTGCATGGACCGGAAGATCGGCAGCAGCTTGCGGATCACCAGATAGTTGGCCAGGGCCAGCACCGGCACGCTGATCAGCAGCAGCCAGGACAGCCCGGCGTCCTGGTGCACCGCCATGGCGATACCGCCGACACCCATGATCGGCGCGGTGATCAGCATCGTCGACGTCATCTGCACCAGCAGCTGGATCTGCTGGACGTCGTTGGTGGTGCGGGTCAGCAGCGTCGGCGCCCCGAAGCGGGCCGTCTCGGTCGCCGAGAAGCCGAGCACGTGGTGAAAGATCGCCGAGCGCAGATCGCGGCCGAAGCCGACGCTGGCGCGGGATCCGTAGAACACCGCGCCCACCGCGCACAGCACCTGCAGGGCGGTCACCCCCAGCATCACGGCCCCCAGCCGCACGATCGCTTCGGTGTCGCCCTTGGCCACGCCCTCGTCGATGATGTCGGCGTTGATCGTCGGCAGATACAACGACGCCAGCGTGCTGATCACCTGCAGCAGGGCCACCACGGTGAGCAGCCCGCGGTAGGGCCGCACGTACCGCCGCAGCAACGCCCAGAGCATCTGGCTACTGTCGCACATCACCCTGTGCCCGCCCGTCATGGGCGTGGGACACGAAAGGGCAGGTCAATGTGCATGACAGCGGTTCGGCGCCGGCTGCCGCTACAGTGCATGTCGTGACCCCCAGACGAGGCCACCGCCGATTCAGCGGTCCCGCGAAGACGTTGGTCGTGGCGACCGCTGCCGTCGCCGCGCTGGCGGCCTGCTCCGACTCGGACGCCCCGAGCTCACCTCAGGTGCCGTCCAGCAGTACGGCGTCGGCAGCCGCGGCCAAGCACGGCCCGATCTTTCCCGAGTGCGGCGGCATCAGCGATCAGACCGTCGCACAGCTGACCAAGGTGACCGGCCTGGTCAACACCGCCCGCAACTCGGTGGGCTGCCAGTGGCTGGCCGGTGGCGGCATCGTCGGCCCGCACTTCTCCTTCACCAGCTTCCGCGGCAGCCCGATCGGGCGCGAGCGCAAGACCGAGGAACTGTCCCGGGCCAGTGTCGACGACATCACCATCGAGGGGCGTAACGGCTTCATCGCGGTCGGGGAGGACCCGGTGCTCGGCAAGAGCCTGTGTGAGATCGGCATCCAGTTCGACGACGACTTCATCGAGTGGTCCGTCAGCTTCGCCGAGAAGCCGTACCCGGATCCGTGCGACGTCGCCAAGGAACTGACCCGTCAATCGATTGTGAACGCCAAATGAGCCGTCGCGTACTGGCCGTGCTCGCCGCGGCAACCGCGTTGCTGGCCGGCTGCTCGTCGACCGTGGAGGGCACCGCCGTCAAGGCCGGCGCCGGTGACGTGCCGCGCAACAACGACTCGCAGAAGACCTACCCGAACCTGCTCAAGGAATGCGAGGTCCTCACCGAGGACATCCTGGCCAAGACGGTCGGCGCCGACCCGCTGGACATCCAGAGCACCTTCGTCGGCGCGGTCTGCCGCTGGCAGGCCGCCAACCCGGCCGGCCTCATCGACATCACCCGGTTCTGGTTCGAGCAGGGCAGCCTGGACAACGAGAAGCAGGTCGCCGACAAGCTGAAGTACCAGGTGGAGAGCCGCGCGGTGGCCGGGGTGCCGTCCATCGTGATGAGGAACCCGGCCGCCAACGGCGCCTGCGGGGTGGCCAGCGACGCCAGCGGTGTCGTCGGCTGGTGGGTGAACCCGCAGACCCCCGGCATCGACGCGTGCGCGATGGCGCTCAAGCTGATGGAGCTGACGCTCGCGACCAGTTCGTAGAGCCGGGTTTGTGCGGTGTCATCCGCGACGCGCCGGTCGCGCCGGATGAGTCCGCACACACGCCGCTAGCGCGGCACGTGAAACGCGACCAGCGCGGCGCTGTCCAGTTCCAGCGCGCTCCATGGTTTTTCGGTGCGCAGCACGGCGATCGCCGATGTCGGATACTTGTGCCCGATGGCCTCGACCGCCTCGGGTGCGCTGCCGTCCCCGGCCAGGCCCAGCGCCAGCGACGACATCACCGGCTCGTGCCCGATCACCAAAAGAGTCCGTACCTCGGCCGGAAAGGTCTGTTCGACCTGGTTGATCTCGGCCAGGACGATGCCCGGCGTGGCGTCGTAGAGCCGGTCGACGTACTGCACCGGCGCCTCGATATCGGTGCGGGCCAGGGTCTGCCGCGTCCGTGTCGCGCTGGAGCACAGCACCGCGTCGACGGCGGGGACGTGTTTGCGCAGCCAGTCCCCGGCCAGCGCGCCCTCGCGGATACCGCGCGGCGCCAGCGGTCGGTCCTGGTCGGGCACCCCGGACGGGTAATCCGACTTGGCGTGCCGCAGCAGGATGAGGGTTCGCACGGGTTCACCCTAACCATGCCGACGCGCATCCCCGGACTTGTCGGCGGTCGAACTTAGACTCCCGTCATGCGCTTCATCCACACCGCCGACTGGCAGCTCGGTATGACCCGGCACTTCCTCAATGCCGGCGGCGCCGACGCCCAGCACCGCTATTCCGCGGCGCGCCGGGAGGCCGTGGCCGGACTCGGTGCGCTGGCCGCCGAGACGGGCGCGGAGTTCGTGGTGGTCGCCGGTGACGTGTTCGAGCACAACCAGCTCGCTCCCGCCGAGGTCAGCAAGTCGCTGGAGGCCATGCGGGCCATCGGCGTTCCGGTCTATCTGCTGCCGGGCAACCACGACCCGCTGGACGCCGGGTCCGTCTACACCAGCGAACTGTTCCTCGCCGAGCGCCCGGACAATGTCACGGTGCTCGACCGTGACGGCGTGTTCGAGGTGCGGCCCGGTCTGGAGATCGTCGCGGCCCCTTGGCGTTCCAAGGCACCGACCACCGACCTGGCCGGTGCGGTGCTGCAGTCGCTGCCTGCCGACGGCACGCTGCGGGTACTCGTCGCGCACGGCGGGGTCGACCTCCTGGATCCCGACCCGGCCAAACCGTCGCTCATCCGGCTGGCCGGCCTGCACGACGCGCTGGATCGCGGTGCGGTGCACTATGTCGCGTTGGGGGACAAGCACTCCCGCACCCGAGTGGGCGACACCGGCCGGGTCTGGTACTCCGGGTCGCCGGAGGTCACCAACTACGACGACGTGGAGGCCGACCCGGGCCACGTGCTGGTGGTCGACCTCGACGGGGGTGAAGCCCGCGTGCAGGCCCGGCGGGTGGGGCGGTGGCGCTTCGTCACGTTGCGCCACCAGGTGGACGACGACCGTGATATCGCCGGACTGGACATCAACCTGGACCAGCTGCCCGACAAGGACCGCACCGTGGTGCGGATGGTGCTCACCGGTTCTCTCACCGTCACCGACAAGGCCAAGCTCGACGCCTGCCTGGACCGCTACGCCCGGTTGTTCGCGTCACTGCGACTGTGGGAGCGGCACACCGACATCGCGGTGATTCCGGCCGATGGTGAATTCGACGACCTGTCTATCGGCGGCTTCGCCGCGGGCGCGGTGCAGGAGCTGATGGCCACCGCCCGCACCGACGGCGCCGACGCCGATGACGCCCGCTCGGCGCTGGCCCTGCTGCTGCGCCTGGCCGGTCCCGGTGGGCAGGGGAGCGCGGCATGAAGCTGCACCGGCTGACGCTCGTCAATTACCGCGGAGTGGCGCACCGCGAGATCGAGTTCCCCGACCGCGGCGTCGTGGTGATCAGCGGCGCCAACGAGATCGGCAAATCCTCGATGATCGAGGCACTGGACCTGCTGCTGATGGCCAAGGATCGGTCGGCCAAGAAAGAGGTCAAGGCCGTCAAACCCACGCACGCCGACGTCGGATCCGAGGTGATCGCCGAAATCTCCACCGGGTCATATCGTTTCGTCTACCGCAAACGCTTCCACAAGCGTGCCGAGACGGAGCTCACCGTGCTGTCCCCGCGCCGTGAGCAGCTCACCGGCGACGAGGCACACGAGCGGGTGCTGGCCATGCTGGACGAGACCGTGGACACCGCGTTGTGGCAGGCGCAGCGGGTGCTGCAGGCGACCGCGACCGCACCGGTGGATCTGTCCGGTTGCGACGCGCTGTCGCGGGCATTGGATGTGGCGGCCGGTACCGGCGACGACGCCGGGCCCGCCGGGGACGCCGACCCGCTGCTCGTCGACCGCATCGATGCCGAATACCTCGCCTATTTCACCCAGACCGGCCGCCCGACCGGGGAGTGGGCGGCGGCCATCGCCCGACTGCGCCAGGCCGATGAGGCGGTGTCCAGCTGTGCCGCCGCGGTGGCCGAGGTCGACCACGCCGTCGGCCGGCACGAGGCGCTCACCGCCACGGTGGCCGAACGGACAACTCAGGTCGAGGCCGCGGAGACCAGACTGGCCGCAGCGCGGGAGGCCGCGGCGGTCGTGCAGCGGCTCTCCGCGGCGCGGGACAAGGCGGCGCTGATCGCCGACGCCGCCAAGGCGACGTCCGGGATGTCGGCCGCCGCAGTCGCCGAGCGTGACCGGCTGCGCGCCGAAATCGACGAAAGATCCGTCGCGGCAGCCGAATTGATCTCCACCGCGGCTGAGTCGGCCCGGGCGCAGGCCGCGCTGCGCGACGAACACGCCGATGCCGAGCAGGCCGCGGTCGCCGCGGAGGCCGAGGCCGAGGCCGGCCGGGCTCGGCTGGAGGCCGCTCGGGGCGTGGTGGCGGCGCTCGCCGCGCGTGACGAAGCGGCGCGGCTGGCCACCCGGTTGGCTCGCCTGGACGCCGCCGCGGCCGAACTGGAGAAGCTCGGCACCGAGTTGGCGCCGATCGTCATCACCGACGCCCTGCTGCGTGAGGTCGAGGCCGCCGAACGGGCCGTCGAACGCGCGGCCGACCGCGCCGAACTCGCTTCGGCCCATGTCGAACTCGTCGCGCTGGCCGACCTTGAGGTGCGCGCCGGCCAGCAGAGCATGGTGCTGGTCGCGGGCCAGCGGTGGTCGGCGGGCATCGCCGAGCCGACCGAGATCGACGTCGCCGGGGTGCTGTCGGCACGGGTGGTCCCGGGCGCCGACGCGGTGGACACCGCGGCCGCGCTCGAGGCAGCCCGCGCGGCGCTGGCCGAGGTGCTGCGGCGTTGCGATGCCGCGGACGCCGCGGCCGCCCGTGCATTGCACGCTCGGCGCGCCGAACTCACCGCCGCGCGGGACCGGTTGCGCGCCACCGTGGATGCGCTCACCGGCGACGAGACGCCGGAGCAGTTGCGGGCCCGGCACCGGGCGCTGTGTGCCGGGGAAGCGCATCCCGAAGGCGATATCGACGCGGCCAGGGCCGAGCTCGACGCCGCGGTGGCGGCGGCTGCACAAGCCGGACGCACGGCCCAGGAACTACGCGGCCTGGCGGCCGGGCTGGGCACCCGCCTGCACGACGCGACGGTCGCGGCCAGTGTGTTGCGCGAGAAGCTGGCCGCTGCGCAGGCCGAACTGTCCGCCGCGACCGAACGCCTCGCCGGCGAGCGCGTGCTGGCCGCCGACGACGTGTTGCGTCAGCGCGCCGAGGCGGATGCCGACCACGCCAGGGCGGCGGCGGCCGCGGTGGCCACCCTGGACGCCGAACTCGCTGCGGCCCAACCGGATGCGGTGACCACGGCGCTGGCCGAAGCCACCGCCGCCGCGCAGGCCGCCCAGCGGGACCGGGCGGCCGCGGCCGCGGAACTGGCCGACGTCGCCACCGCCCTGCGGCTGTACGGCACGCAGGGACGCAAGGGTGCCCTCGACGCCGCCGAGTCCGAACGTGCCTACGCGCACTCGGAGTACCAGCGCATCGAGCGCCGGGCCCGGGCCGCGGAATTGCTGCGCTCGGTCATGATGCGGCATCGGGAGTCGGCACGGCTGCGCTATATCGAGCCGTTCCGCGGTGAGATCGAGCGACTGGGCCGCATGGTGTTCGGTGCCGACTTCGAGGTCGACATCGACAGCTCGTTGCGCATCTGCAGCCGTACCGTGGGCGGCCGGACCGTCGGCTACGAATCCCTGTCCGGTGGCGCCAAGGAGCAGATCGGGATCGTGGCCCGACTGGCGTGCGCGTCGCTGGTGGCCAAGGAGGACACCGTGCCGGTGGTCATCGACGACGCGCTGGGCTTCAGCGATCCCGACCGGCTGACCAAGATGGCGGCGGTTTTCGATTCGGTGGCCGGCGACGGTCAGGTGATCGTGTTGACCTGCGACCCGGACCGGTACGCCGGCATCGCCGACTCGCACCTGATCGAACTGACCGCCTGACGTCCCCGCCGGTTACGCGACCGCGTGCGCCACGCGCTCGGTGGTCGAGCTCAGGCCCAGGTGATCGCGCAGCGTATCGCCCTGGTACTCGGTTCGGAACAGGCCGCGGCGCTGCAGTTCCGGCACCACGTAGTCCACGAAATCGTTGAAGGTGCCCGGGCTTTGGGCCGCCGACACCATGACCCCGTCGGCCTCACCGGCGCGGAACGACTCCTCGATCTGATCGGCGACCTGGGCGGCCGTGCCGACGTACTGCGGCAGCAGCACACCCTGGGCGTACCACTTGCCGATATCGCGCAGCGTCAGGTTGTCCCGGTTGGCCGAAGTTCTGCGCCTCGCTCTGGGACAATGAGGTGACGATGTTCCACATCACCCGGCCCCGGGTGATGTGGTCCAGGCTGGCGAAGATGCGGGCTAGCTGGTACGGGTGAAAGTAGGTGGCGGACTTGGTGATCGCCACGCCCAGCTTGCTGGTGACGGCGCCGATGCTGGCCGCCACGATGGACGGATCCAGGGTGGCGGTGGCCTGGGTGCCGCCAGGCGGCGTGACTGTGAGTGACCTGCGAGGCGATCTGGAAGCCGCCGAGGTGCAACTGCCGGGTCATGGTGGTGCTGGGGTCCTTTCCCAGTGATTTGTGCACGTTTGGTCACGCCTGGCGTGACCAAACGTGCACAAATCGCTCTCAGAAGTACGCGTTGGCCGGGACCGGGGTGCCGTGCAGCAGCTGCTGGCCAATGGCGCGGGCCTTGAGGCCCACCGGGTTGTGCAAGGTGATGGTGCGGATGTTGCGCCAGTGCCGGTCGAGGTTGCGGGCCCGGCTGGACGCGCTGGCCCCGCCGAGCTCCAACAGCCGGGTGGCCGCCTCGGGGGCGACGTCGTCCAGGTGCACCTTCACCTTGGCCGACTTGAGCTGAGCCTCGGCGGCCAGATCGGCGTCGGGCACCCCGTCGACCTCGGATGCGTTGGCCGCGGCGATCGCGGCGGCCGCATCCAGCACCGCGGTCCGCGCGATGTACGCCGTGCTGGCCAGTTCGCCGAGCTGTCGCTGCAACAGCGGATCGTCGATCGGCTTATCGGTCACCGCATGGCTGAAACTGCGCGCCCGTGACCGCAGCAGGGCCACACCGTCGTCCACCACGGCCTGCAGGATGCCGGCGACGATGGCGTGGATGTACAGCTGCAGCGACGCGTACTGCACCGTCGGCGTGGGCTGCGCGTCGTATGGGGTGTCGCTGAGCACCTCGTCGGCGGCGATCGCGACACCGCTGAACGTGGTGGTGCCGGTACCGGTGCGGCGCTGGCCGAACCCGTCCCAGTCGTCGATCAGCTTGACGCCGGCACGGTCGGTGGGCAGCACCACGGTGGCCACCGAATCGTGATCGGTGGTCGCGGTGACGGTCAGATAGTCGGAGAACAGTGAGCCGGTGCTGTAGTACTTCTCGCCGTCCAGCCGGTAACGGCCGTCGGCGGCGGGCAGCAGCCGGGTGTTGAACACCAGGCTGCCGACCGCCAGGCTGCCCTTCTCGCTGAACGCGTTGCCGAACGTCTTGCCCTCGGCGACCCGGTCCAGCCAGCGCAGGTCCTGGGAACGCAACCGCTCTTCGACGAACCAGAAATGCGCCCGGAAAATGTGCGCGACAATGGGATCCGCGCGGGCAACGTCGATGACGGCGGAGAAAAGTTGCGGCACCGTCAATTCGGCACCGCCGAGTTCGGCGGGCAGGCGCAGTGTGCCGAATCCGGCCCGCTTCAGGGCGGCGACTTGGTCAAAAGGATTCTCGTCGTTCAGGTCTCGGTCTTTGGCGCCGGAACCGATGCGGGTGAGCAACTCGGTCCATTCGGGTGATCCGGGCAGGATCCGGGAGGTGTTTTCCACGGTGGTCATGCCGACAAGTAGTACCGAGTGAACCGGCCTCGCCGCACTGCTTGCGATCACCGCGAACCTAAGAATGACGGCAGGGCACAATAAGGCACGATGACCATGACCGCGAAACGCCGCCGGGCCCACGACAGGCTCGCCGGGCTGCCCGGTGTGCGCCCCGTGCGCCGGCCCATCGCGCCTGGGCAGCCCGGCGAGTTCGACCTGTACTACGTGCGCACCGGCCTGAAGTCGGCGCATCCGCTGCTGGTCATCCCCGGCGGACCGGGAATGGCGTCGGTGGCGCCGTACCGGGGGCTGCGCCGGCACGCCGCGGCTGCCGGCTTGGACGTGATCATGGTCGAGCACCGCGGGGTGGGGTTGTCCCGGCACGACGACGCCGGTGCCGACCTACCACCGGAGGCGATCACCGTCGAGCAGGTCATCGACGATATCGCCGCCGTGCTCGACGACGCCGGCGTCGGTTCGGCGCTGGTGTACGGCACCTCGTACGGCACGTACCTGGCGGCCGGACTCGGCGCACGCCATCCGCACCGGGTGGCGCAGATGGTGCTCGATTCGCCGGTGTTGTCGGCGCACGACATCGAGTACATGCGGGCCGCGATCCGTGGCCTGCTGCTCCACGGTGCCGATCCGGAGACCGCAGACCTGGCACCCAAGGTGCGCAAGTTGCTCGACGAGCGCGTCCTGCGCGACGCCGACGGGCAGGTGGCCGGCGCGTTGTACGGCTACGGCGGCGCCGGGCTGTTGGGGCGCCAGATCGATCTGTTGCTCAGTGGGCGGACCTGGGTCTGGTCCGCGCTCAAGATCGTGCGGCGGATGACGCACCACACCGCACCGTTTCACAGCGAGGACGACCTGGTGAACCGGATCGCGTTCCGGGAACTCGACTTCGCGGGGGTGCCCGACGGCCTCCCGCTGGACCCCTCGACCAGCCTGGGCAAGGCCAACACCGACCGCCTGCACTTCGAGGGCGAACCCTTCGACCTGACCGCCGAGATGCCCCGCTTCGGCTGGCCGACGGTGGTCCTGTCCGGCGGGCATGACCTGGTCACCCCGCCCGCGCTGGCCCGTCGGGTGGCCGGACTGATTCCGGGCGCGGTGCTCGTGGAACTGCCCAACGCCGGGCACAGTGTGCTGGACACCCGCGAGCGGGCCGCCCTGGCGGTGATCGCCGACGTTCGGGCCGGCGACGCGTCCGCACTGCCCGGCCGCGCCGCCGAGCTCGACGCCATGCCGGCGAACGCTCTTGTGCGCCTGGCCATTTCCGCGCTGGCCGCGGCGACCGTCGCCGAATCGGCGATACCGGGCCGGGTCAGGGCTTCATGAAACCGATCGCGGTGTAGTCCAGGTCGCCCAGCCCGGCCGCGCCGAAGTTCGCGAGATTGCTGCGCACCGCGACATTGCCCGGCGTCTGGAACAGCGGCAGGCTGAAACCCTCCGCCCAGATCAGCTTGTCGGCCTCATTGGCCAGATCCCGCGCCTTGGCCTGGTCCAGCTCGTCGAGCACCTGGTTCACCTTGGCGTCCAGTTCGGGTGTGCTGATCTTGCCGAAATTGCTCTCCGCGCCGGTGGTGTAGATCTGGCTGAGGCAACACAGCGTGAACGCTTCACCGACCCAAGAGAACTGAGCGATGTCGAAATTACCCACGGTGATGTAGTCGGTGAAGAAGCGGTCGCCAGGCTTGCCCTCCAGCTGCAGGTTGACCCCGATCTGGGCCAGGCTGTTCTGCGCCAGCTGGGCGATCTGGCGGGTGCTCTTGGCGTCGTAGAACACATCCCGGATGACCAGCTGGCGGCCATCCTTCTCGCGGAACTGGCCGTTGAGCTTCCAGCCCAGCGCGTCGAGTTCGGCCTTGGCCTTCTCCGGGTCGAACGCCACCACCGCGCTGTTGTCCTGATAACCCTGCTGGCCGGCGACGAAGATGTGATTGTTCAACGGGACGGGATTGTCCACCAGCCCGCGCTGGGTGACATTGGCGATGGCTTGGCGGTCGATGCCCTTGGCGACCGCCACCCGCAGCGCCGGGTCGGCCAGGATGGATCCCGGCGCGCCGTTGAAGGTGAAGTGGTACCACTGCGGCGCCGGCGCCCGCCGGATCGAGATCCCCGGGGTGTTGCGGGCAATCTGCAGTTCGTCGAGCGAGGCGATAGCCGTGGCGTCGATGGTGTTGTTCTGCAGCGCGGGGACGCGGGCCGCGTCATCGAGCACCAGATAGGTGATGCTGTCCAGCCGGGGCGTGGTGCCCCACCATTTCGGGTTGCGCACCAGCGTGATGCGCTGGGCGGTGCGGTCGATATTGGACACCATGAAAGGGCCCGCCGACGGTCCGGGACCGTTCAGCTGGCCCTTGTTGAAGACGTCCGGGTTCTCGGTCATCTTCTTGGGCTGCAGCGTGGTGTTGCCCGCGAACATGCCCTTCCAGTCGGTGTAGTGCTGACCGAAGGTGACGATGGCCTGCCGGTCGTCGACACCCCGGGTGACCGAGGCCACCCGGTCCTGGCCGGCCGAACTGGGGATCAGGTAGCGCTTGTCCTTGCCGCTGGTGGCATGGATCTGCGAGGCGATGTCCTCCCAGGTGATCGGGGTGCCGTCGGTCCACACCGCCTTGGGATTGATGGTGTAGGTGACCACCTGGGGGTTCTCACTGGTGAGTTCGATGTTGGTGAAGTAGTCGTGGTTCACCGACACCGAACCGTCGGGGGCGACGAAGAAGGCGCGCGGCAGCGTGGCGCGCAGCATGGCTGCGCCGGTGCCCTCGCTGTCGATGTTCAGCGGGTTGAAGTTCGCCGGCATCGCGGGCAGCGCCAGGCGCAGGTTGCCGCCCTGCTGCAGCGTGTTGGGATCCTGCGGATTGATGTCGTTGGTGGTGCCCAGCGTGGCGTCACCGCCGATCGGCGGGATGTTCTGCTCGCCGCCGGAGCAGCCGGACAGCACCAAGGCCGTGGTGAACAGGACGGAAGCCAGCCCGTAAGTCAGGCTACGGATCTTCATGGCGATCGACTTTATCCTCCGGTTGCGGAACCGCGGCCAGTAACCGCCGGGTGTACTCGTGTTGTGGGGCGGTCAACACCGTGTCGGCGGGGCCCTGTTCGACGACGACGCCACGGTGCATCACCACCACGTCGTGGGCCAGATGCTTGACCACCGACAGGTCATGCGAGACGAACAGATACGAGAGGCCGAAGCGCTGTTGCAGGTCCAGCAGCAGGTTGATGATGCCCGCCTGGATGGAGACATCCAGCGCCGACACCGGCTCGTCCAGTGCCAGGATCTTCGGTTGCAGCGCCAGCGCCCTGGCGATGCCGATGCGTTGCTTCTGCCCGCCGGAGAACTCGGCCGGATAGCGACTGGCGTCCTCCGGCCGCAGCCCGACCGTGGTGAGCAGCTCCGCGGTGCGGGCCGCGATGGTGGCCTTGTCGGAACCGTTGGCGGACAACGGTTCGGCGAGCACGTCGGATACCGGGAGACGGGGATCGAGTGACGCCACCGGGTCCTGGAACACCACCTGCAGGTCGGTGCGCAGTTGTCGGCGGGCACCGCGGTCGAGTGTGGCGACATCACTGCCCAACACCTCGATCGAACCCGATTGTGGCGCCTTCAGTTCCAGGATTTGGTGCAGTGTCGTCGACTTCCCGGAACCCGATTCACCGACGATGCCCAGCGTGCGGCCCTGGCGCAGCTCGAAGCTGATGCCGTCGACGGCACGCACCTCGCCGACCTGACGGCGTAGCAGCAGCCCCTTGGTCAGCGGGTAGGTCTTCACCAGATCACTGACCCGCAGGACAACCGGCGAATCGGCGGCGTCCTCGGAATCGTGCGGTTCGGTTTGCACGCCGTAGATCTCGGCCGCGGTATGCCCGATCACGCCGTCGGTGTGAATACAGGCCGCGCCGTGCGCGGGCCCGATCTCGAGCAGAGGCGGTTCGGCGGCGAGGCAGTCGTCGGCGGCCAGCGGGCAACGCGGGGCGAACGGGCAGCCCTGCGGCAGCGCGGCCATCGACGGCGGGGCGCCGGGGATCGGCACCAGTCGCTGCCCACGCGGAGCGTCCAGCCGGGGCACCGAGCCCAGCAACCCGGCGGTGTAGGGCATCGCCCGGTTGCGGTAAAGCTCTGTCACCGAAGCATTTTCGACGACGGCACCGGCGTACATGACCAGCGCACGGTCGGCGAACTCGGCGACCACGCCCAGGTCGTGGGTGATGATCAGGACACCGGCGCCGGTGACATCGCGGGCGGTGCGCAACAGGTCCAGGATCTGGGCCTGCACCGTGACATCCAGCGCAGTGGTGGGCTCGTCGCAGATGATCAGATCCGGGTCGTTGGCGATCGCGATGGCGATCACCACCCGCTGCCGTTCGCCACCGGACAATTCGTGTGGGAACGCCCGTGCGCGCTGGCCCGGGTTGTTGATACCGACCAGCTCGAGCAACTCGACCGCCCGAGTCGAGGCGTGCCGGCGATCCAGCCCCGGCTGGTGGATCCGCAGCGCCTCGGCGATCTGGTCGCCGACGGTATAGACCGGGGTCAGTGCGGACATCGGGTCCTGGAATACGGTGCCGATGGAACGGCCACGGATGCGCGACATCTCGTCATCGCCGAGGTTGAGCAGTTCGGTGTCGTGCAGCCGCACCGAACCGCCGACCTCGGCGTACTCGGGCAGCAGGCCGACGACGGCCATCGCGCTGGCCGACTTGCCGGCACCGGATTCGCCCACCAGTGCCACCACCTCGCGCGGTGCGATGTCGAACGAGATCCCGCGCACGGCCGGTACCCGCTCGGTATCGGTGGGGAATTCGACGGTCAGATCGCGGACTTCGAGCAGGCTCATTTCGCTCGCCCCCGCAGCCGGCGTGAACCCGGGTCGACGGCGTCGCGCAAGGCGTCGCCGACCAGGTTGGCGCACATCACGATCAGGATCAGCACCCCGGCCGGGAACAGGAACACCCACGGGAAGGTGGTGGCCGACGGGGTGCCGTCGGCGATCAGGGTGCCCAGCGAGACATCCGGCGCCTTGACGCCGAAACCGAGGAAGCTCAAGCCGGTTTCGGCCAGGATCGCGACGCCGACGTTCAGTGTGGTGTCGATGATCAGGATGGACGCCACATTGGGCAGCACGTGGCGGGCGATGATCCGGGCATCGCTGACCCCCATATACCGTGCGGCGGTGACGAATTCACGCTCACGCAAGCTCATGGTGAGTCCGCGCACCATCCGCGAACTGATCATCCAGGAGAACGACGCGAGCAGCACGATGAGCACCAGCAGCGCGCCGGAACCCTGCGTGCCCCTGGTCGCGATGGCGATCAGCAGGAAACTGGGTACCACCAACAGCAGATCGACGATCCACATCAGCGCACGGTCGCGCCAGCCGCCGAAGTAGCCGGCCACCGCGCCGACGACCGCGGCGATGAACGTGGAGATGAACGCCACGCACAAACCGATCAGCACCGACTTCTGCATGCCGCGCAGCGTCAGCGCGAGCAGATCCTGACCGAGGGCGTTGGTGCCGAACCAATGTTTCGGGCTGGGCGGGGTTTGCAAGGAGTAGTAATCGAGATCGGTGTAGCTGTAGGGCAGCAGTGGGGGCAGGGCGTAGCAACCCACGAACAGCACGGCCAGGATGACCAGCGCCACGACGGCCGGGCGGTTGCGCAGGAAGCGCCGCCACACCAGCGTGCGGCGCGAGGCGAACGCCTGGACGTCGACACCGGACTTCGCGGTCGTCGAACTCGGATCGCTCATCGGGCCACCCGCACGCGGGGGTCAAGCGCCGCCAGTATCAGATCCGACAGCACCCCGGCCAACAGCACCGTCGCACCCGAAAAGACCGTCATCGTGACGATGATGTTGGTGTCCTGCGTGGCCAGGCCCTGCACGAACCACTCACCCATCCCGTGCCAGCCGAAGATCTTCTCGACGAATACCGCGCCGGTGACCAGGCCGCCGACCCCATAGGCGAACAGCGTGGCCATCGGGATCAGCGCGGTGCGCAGGCCATGTTTGACCAGCGCCTGGCGCCGGGTCAGGCCCTTGGCCCGGGCGGTGCGGATGAAATCCTGGCCGAGCACGTCGAGCATCGCGTTGCGCTGGTACCGGCTGAACCCGGCGATCGATCCGAGCGCCAGCGTCAGGGTGGGCAGCACCAGATGCTGGATCCGGTCGACGAAGATGTTCCACGTCCCGCCGATGGCATCGGGTGAGGTCTCGCCGGTGTACTCGAAAATCCGCACGCCCAACACCGAATTCACCCGCAGCGCAACCAGAATCAGCAGGCTGGCGATCACAAAGGTGGGGGTGCTCAGGATGAGCAGTGACAGGGCGGTGATCACCCGATCGGAGAACCGGTACTGCCGGATGGCGCCCCACGCGCCGGCCACGACGCCGAGGATGGCCCCGGCGACCGAACCGATGACCACGAGCCGCAGGCTGACCCCGACTCGGCGCCACAATTCGTCGCTCACCGGCTGGCCGGCCACCGTCGTACCGAAGTCGCCGCGGACGGTGTCGGAAAGCCAGGTGGCGTAGCGCTGGGGGATCGGCTGGTCCAGATTCAGCTCGGCGGCCTTGGCATCGATCACGGCCTGCGGTGGGCGGGGGTTGCGCTGCTCCAGGCTCTCCAGCGGACGGAAGGTCAGCGACGCCAGCGTGAACGCCAGGAAGGACGCCAGCAACAGCAGCACGATGTAGTTGAACAGTCGTCGCGCCAAGAACCGCGTCATCGAACCACCCGCATGACGCACAGGGTAGGAGATGACCGTGCCGCAAGCCCGTTACCGGCCAATTGACACCCGCATGTCAGGTTGTTCACAGGGTGATGCATTTCACTTTCACGGCATGAACTCACGGGCCGCAAAGACTCTTCACATCTGGGCCGCCGCGATCGGCGCCGCCGCCTTCCTGGTGATCGGCCTGCTCAGCGCACTGCTCACCTCGGGAAACATCGCGACGCCGATGGCGGACAACACGACGATGCAGATCGGCGTCACCACGACGCTGGAACCGACACCCCCGACGGCCCCCGGGGTGACCCGGGCCGTGCCCGCCATCCGCGGCCCCGCCAAGTAATCGCTGCTCAGGGGCGCCATAGCACGCTCATATCGAGGTAGTTCATACCACCTCTGGAGCCGGTTTCCAGCGCGGCGGCGTTCGCTGGAGGCATGAAACTCATCCTCCTTTTGACCGGTTGTCTTGCTACAACCGCGTTGCTCATCGGGGCGGTCATCGTTGCCACCGCCGCACCGTCGGACCTGGCGTCCGGCCCGTCGGGCGGAGTGGCCACCACCACCTCGCTCGACCCGACCGTCGAGGCCACCACCATGGCCGTTCCGGCGATCCGCGGCAAGGTCCCGTTGTATCCGGGGCAGGCGCCCAACGCGGATCCGCAAGGCTGAGCGTCCGCGCCCCGGCTCCCAGGTTTCGCGGAGCGGGTTCACGGCTACCCGCTGGGTACGGGCTTCGCGCCCGCACCGATCGGAACGCGCACCAACAGGGGTTCAGCCGTGAACGTATCGAGACTGAAGATGTTGTCGGCAGGGGTTGGCGGTGGGGCCGTCGTCGCGATGGGAGTGCTCGCCGTCGGCGGCGGAGAAGTGAGTCGTGCCGACCCGCTGCCACCCGGGCCGGTCACCACGACGCCGGTGACCATCGGTGAAACCGTGACGGAGACAACGGCGGTGGAGTCGCCGGAGCCGACGGTGTACGAGCCGCCGATCACGTTCACCACACCGTCCGGCTTCGCCGTGCCGCATTAGTGGCCGTCCTACGGCGCCCCGATCGTCGTGACGGTCTGGGTGGCGCCGGTGCGGGTGGCGCGGATGCTCACCTTTGCGTCCACCCCGAACGGCACGCTGCTGCCCGCGGCGGTCGGCGGGATCACGTAGGTCGCGGTGAAACCGTCTGCACTGCGGGCGGTGATCGACCTGGGCGACACCGCGGTGACCGTGCCGACCTGGACGATGTCGGTCTGGAACCCGCCATGCCCGTCGGGGACCACGAACTCGCCGTGCAGGGTGGCCGGGTCGGGGGAGGCGTGGCCCGCTCCGGCGTGGATCTGACCCGCGAACGGCCCGCCATCCGGGGGCGGGCCGAAATCGCCAGGCCCGAAACCGGGCCCGAAACCAGGTCCGAAGCCACCGCCGTGGCCGCCACCCTCGGTGGCGGCGTATACCGCGCCACCGCCGAGGGCACCGATCAGTGCGGCGACCCCGACCGCCGCGAGGGTCACCCGCTTGCCCCATGGTCGTTGTTGCGTCATGGCGCCCACTGTGACCGTGTTGGCTATGCGCACGCTGTGAATCCCCCGGGTGTGTCCAGGCCGGGCGACATTCATAGCTTGCGCATAGGAATGCCACAGTGCCTCCCTATTCGTTGTTTGAATACTGAACGATGTGACGACGGTGACGAATGGGCTGGCAAACGGGATGACTAACGAATCAGACCCGGCGCGCGTGGTGATGCGCAGGGCCGACGGCAAGCCGATCAATGTCCTCGTCGTCGACGACGAACCGGTGCTCGCCGAACTGGTATCGATGGCCCTGCGCTACGAGGGCTGGGATATCGAGACCGCCGGCGACGGTGCCAGCGCCATCGAGCTCGCCAAGGAGAACCCGCCCGACGTGGTGGTGCTCGACGTCATGCTGCCGGACATGAGCGGCCTGGACGTCCTGCGCAAACTGCGCGACCAGCAGCCCGGCCTGCCGCTGCTGCTGCTCACGGCCAAGGATTCGGTCGAGGACCGGATCGCCGGACTGACCGCCGGCGGCGACGACTACGTCACCAAGCCGTTCAGCCTGGAAGAGGTGGTGCTGCGGCTGCGGGCACTGCTGCGCCGCACCGGGGTGGCCAACGAGGCCGGCGGCGCCCAGATCGTGGTGGGCGATCTGGTGCTCGACGAGGACAGCCACGAGGTCACCCGGGGTGGCGATCCGATCACCCTGACCGCGACCGAGTTCGAGCTGCTGCGCTTCATGATGCGCAATGCCAAGCGCGTGCTGAGCAAGGCGCAGATCCTGGACCGGGTGTGGAGCTACGACTTCGGCGGCCGGTCCAATATCGTCGAACTCTATGTGTCCTACCTGCGCAAGAAAATCGACAGCGGCCGCGAGCCGATGATCCACACCCTGCGCGGCGCGGGATACGTGCTGCGACCGCCGCGCTGAGGTGAGAAGCCGCGTCCTGGCACCCCGGACCTGGTCGCTGCGGATGCGGCTGTTGGTCACCCAGGTCACGCTGTTGGCGCTGCTGTGCATCGGCATCGGCGCGGCCACCGAGTTCGCGCTCCAGCGATTCCTGGTGCACCAACTCGACACCCAGCTGCTGGAGGCGGGCCGTCGGTCGGCGGCCATCGCGGACCTGCCGCCGCCACCACCGTTGTCGCCGCCGCCCCCGCCGTTGGACGGTCCGCAGCACAATGGCGGCCCGCCGTTGTTCCGGTTCGACCCGGAGGCGGGTCCCGGCCCCGGATTCCTCAACGCGCCGGGGCAGGCCATCCGTACCGTGGGCATGATCATCGGGCACGACGGATCCTTGGACGCCGGGGTGATCACCTCCGAGGGCGCCACCGCCGATATCAGCTCCACCGCCGCCGCGCAGTTGGCTTCGGTGCCCCCGTCGCCCACTGCCGTCGGCATGCACCTCGACGGTCTGGGCTCCTACCGGGTGCTGGCGCTGCACGCCCACCGCAGCGGCCGGGTCGTGGTGGTCGGCCTGCCGACCACCGTCGTCGACGACACCCTGTTGTGGGTGCTGGCGATGCTGTGCGTCGTCGCCGCCATTGCCCTGGCGGGTGCGATCGTCGCGTGCATCTGGATCATCCGTCGCCAATTGGCGCCGCTGTCAAGGCTTTCGGCCGCCGCCAGGGACGTCGCCGACCTGGAGCTGGACCGCGGTGAGGTCAACCTGCCGACCAACATCGTGGCCGTCGACGCCGACACCGTGCACACCGAGGTGGGTCAGCTCGGGACCGCGCTCAACCGGATGCTGGACCGGATCGCCGGGGCGCTGTCGGCCCGGCACGCCAGCGAAACCCGGGTGCGGCAGTTCGTCTCGGATGCCAGTCACGAATTGCGGACGCCACTGGCAGCGATCAGGGGCTATACCGAACTGGCCCAACGTAAGCGCGACGAGTTGCCCGCCGACGTCGCGCACGCGGTGAGCCGGGTCGAATCCGAAGCGCAGCGGATGACCACCCTGGTGGAGGACATGCTGCTGCTGGCCCGCCTCGACGAGGGCCGCCCACTGGACCGCGCCCAGGTCGACCTGTCGCAACTGGTGGTCGACGCGGTCAGCGACGCGCACGCCACCGCGGCCGGCCACATCTGGTCACTGGACCTGCCGGAGGAGCCGGTGCTCGTCACCGGTGACCAGGCCCGGTTGCATCAGGTGCTGGCCAATCTGCTGGCCAACGCGCGCACTCACACACCGGCCGGCACCTCGGTGGTCACCTCGCTCAGCGTGCTGCCCGGTGGCGACGTGCAGTTGACCGTCGCCGACGACGGTCCCGGCATCTCGGCCAAACTCCAGCCCGAGGTGTTCGAGCGGTTCGCCCGCGGCGACTCGTCGCGGTCGCGCCGGATGGGCAGCACCGGCCTGGGCTTGGCGATCGTGGCCGCCGTCATCCGTGCACACGGCGGACGGATCGACCTGCACAGCGTTCCCGGCGACACCAGGTTCGTGGTCGTTCTGCCCGGAGGAAATCCACAGCCGACGCACAGCGCCGACAAAACCGCTTCGTAGCGGGCATTGCCAGGATCGACGAAGTGACCGCCGTGCTTCCCGAGGTATCCGCAGCCGTGCCCGCGCCGAGCGCCCGCCGCGTGGTGGTCCGCGAGCGGGTGGGGCTGGCCGTGTTGCTCGCCGGCACGGCCGTGTTGTACCTGTGGAATCTGTCGATCAGCGGCTGGGCCAACAGCTTTTACTCGGCGGCCGCGCAGGCCGGGGCGAGCGACTGGACCGCCATGCTGTTCGGATCCAGTGACGCCGCCAACGCCATCACCGTCGACAAGACCCCCGCGGCGCTGTGGCTGATGGATATCTCGGTGCGGCTCTTCGGTTTACACCCGTGGAGTGTGTTGCTACCGCAGGCTCTGGAGGGTATCGCGGCGGTGGGTGTCCTCTACGCCGCGGTGCGGCGGGTCAGCGGTCCGGGGGCGGCGCTGCTGGCCGGGGCCGTCCTGGCGCTGACGCCGGCCGCCGCCCTGATCTTCCGGTTCAACAACCCGGACGCACTGCTGGTGCTGCTGCTGGTCATCGGCGCCTACTGCGTGCAGCGGGCCTGCGAGCCGGACAGCAGCCGGTGGTGGACGGTGGCTGTCGGCGTGGCCGTCGGATTCGGATTCCTGGCCAAGATGCTGCAGTCGTTCCTGGTGTTGCCCGCCTTCGCCGCGGCCTATCTGATCTGTGCCGCGGCGCCGCTGCGCACCCGGCTGCTGCGCCTGGGCGCCGCGACGCTGGCGATGGTGGTCTCCGGCGGGTGGTATCTGCTGTTGGTCGAGCTGTGGCCGGCGGCGTCGCGGCCGTATATCGGTGGGTCGCAACACGACAGCATCGTCGAACTGGCGCTGGGTTACAACGGCCTGGGCCGGCTGACCGGTGACGAGGTCGGGGGACTTGGCAACATGAACCACGACGTCGGCTGGGGTCGGCTGCTGGGCGCTCAGATGGGCACCCATATCGCGTGGCTGTTGCCCGCCGCGCTGATCGGGCTGGTCGCCGGGGTGGTGCTGACCCGGCGCGCCCCGCGCACCGATGCCACCCGCGCCGCGCTGATCCTGTGGGGCGGCTGGCTGGTGGTGACGGCCGTGGTGTTCAGCTATGCCAACGGCATCCTGCATCCGTACTACACCGTCGCCCTTGCGCCGGCGATCGGTGCGTGTCTGGGCATCGGTGCGAACCTGTTGTGGCGCAACCGGTCCGATGTGCGGTGTGCGACGGCGCTGGCCGGCACGGTCGCCGTCACCGCCGTGCTGGCCGCGGTGTTGCTCGGGCGGGAGGCCGGCTGGATGCCGTGGCTACGTGCGGCGGTGCCGGTCGTCGGGATCGGCGCGGCGGTACTGCTGCTGGCGGCCGGCCGGTTGCCGCGGGTGGTGACGGCGGTTGCGGCGGCGCTGGCGACCGCGGCGTGTCTGGCCGGACCGGGTGCCTACGCCGTGGCCACCGCGGCCAATCCGCACAGCGGGGCCATCCCGTCGGTGGGGCCCGGACGCGGCTTTTCCGGTGGTCCGTTCGACGCGCCCACGCCGAAACCGGCTCTGACGGCCTTGCTGAGCGCCAACGCCGCCGACTACACCTGGGTGGCCGCGACGGTCGGCTCCACCAATGCCGCCGGCTATCAACTGGCCACCGGCGCACCCGTGCTGGCGGTCGGCGGATTCAACGGCACCGACCCGGCACCGACCCTGTCGGAGTTTCAGGACATGGTGGCGCAGAAGAAAATTCACTACTTCATCCACGCCGCGCTGATGGGCAACTGGCGTGGCCAGAACAGCGGCAGCCGGGAGGCCGCCGATATCGCCTCCTGGGTGCAGAGTCACTTCGCCGCGGTCCCGGTGACCGGGGTGACGGTGTACGACCTGACCCGCCCCCTGGATTCATAGGTTTCACATAGCGTGCGCAAACGACCGGCATACCGCGGCAGCCAACCATGGATCTCATGACAGACATCGCCTTCGCCGCACGGCCCAACGCCGTACAGACCGCTCGCTCCCAAGCAGTGCCGGTGGTCGACGTGGTGGTGCCGGTGTACAACGAACAGGCCGCGCTGGCCAACTCGGTGCACCGGCTGCACCGGCACCTGCGGGAGAACTTCCCGTTCCCGGTGCGCATCACCATCGCCGACAACGCCAGCATCGACGACACGCCCCAGATCGCTGCCGCGCTGGCCGCCGAACTCGACGACGTGCGGGTGGTGCGGCTGGAGCAGAAAGGCCGCGGCCGGGCCCTGCGCCATGTGTGGTCGTGCTCGGATGCGCCCGTGCTGGCCTACATGGACGTCGACCTGTCCACCGATCTGGCCGCGCTGGCGCCGCTGGTGGCCCCGCTCATCTCCGGACACTCCGACCTCGCGATCGGCACCCGGCTGTCGCGCAACTCCCGGGTGGTACGCGGGCCCAAGCGCGAAATCATCTCCCGTTGCTACAACCTCATCCTGAAATCGACCCTGGCGGCCGGGTTTTCCGACGCCCAGTGCGGATTCAAGGCCATCCGTGCCGACGTGGCCCGCGAGCTGCTGCCGTACGTCGAGGACACCGGCTGGTTCTTCGACACCGAGCTGCTGGTGCTGGCCGAGCGGACCGGTCTGCGCATCCACGAGGTTCCGGTGGACTGGGTCGACGACCCGGACAGCCGGGTGGACATCGTCGCCACCGCCACCGCCGACCTGAAAGGGGTGGGCCGGTTGTTGCGTGGCTTCGCCAACGGTTCCATTCCGATCAACACCATTGCCGCCCAACTGGGTTCGCGCCGGGCGGCGGCGCCGCGCTCGTTGCTGCGCCAGGTGGTGCGATTCGGCACCATCGGTGTGGCCTCGACCATCGCCTACCTGCTGCTGTTCATGGCGCTGCACGCGTCCATCGGCGCGCAGGCCGCGAACCTGGTGGCGCTGCTGGTGACCGCGGTGGCCAACACCGCCGCCAACCGTCGGTTCACCTTCGGGGTGCGCGGCGGGGCAGGGGCGGCGCGGCATCAGTTCGAGGGTCTGATCGTGTTCGGCATTGCGCTGGCCATCACCAGCGGGTCACTGGCCGGCCTGCACGCCTTCGTCGCGCAGCCACACAAGCTGGTCGAATTGACCGTGCTGGTGCTGGCCAATCTGGTGGCCACCGCCGTCCGCTTCGTCCTGCTGCGCGGTTGGGTGTTCCATCCGCGTCGCGCCTCCTAGACCGTTCCGCCAATCGAGGATTGACATGACTGTGACCGATACCCGGCCGGCCGCCACGCCGCTGGGCCAGCCCACCCGGGCCCGCTGGGAGCGGCCCGGCCTGCTGGCCCTGCTGGCCGCCACCGCGGTGCTCTATCTCTGGGGCCTGGGCTCCAACGGGTGGGCCAACAGCTACTACGCCGCCGCCGCGCAGGCCGGCACCCAGTCGTGGAAGGCATTGTTCTTCGGCTCATTCGACGCCGGGAACGCCATCACCGTCGACAAGCCGCCCGCGGCGATGTGGGTGATGGGTTTGTCGGGCCGGTTGTTCGGCTTCAACGAGTTCACCATGCTGCTGCCGCAAGCCCTGATGGGTGTGGCGGCGGTGGCCGTGCTCTACGCCACGGTGCGGCGGTGCAGCGGGCCGGGCGCCGGACTGCTCGCCGGTGCCGCGCTGGCGCTGACCCCGGTGGCGACGTCGATGTTCCGCTACAACAACCCCGACGCGCTGCTGGTGTTGCTGCTGGTGATCGCCGCGTACTGCACGGTGCGGGCCATCGGCACCGCATCGGTGGCGAATATGACGACATGGATGGCGCTGACCGGCGGTGCGGTCGGCTTCGCCTTCCTGACGAAGATGCTGCAGGCGTTCCTGGTGTTGCCCGGCCTCGGGCTGGCGTTCCTGATCGCCGGTGGCGCGACGCTGGGCAAGCGCGTGGGTGCGGTCGTCGTCGGCGTGGTGGCGATGGTGTTCTCGGCCGGCTGGTACATCGCCCTGGTGAGTCTGTGGCCCGCCGACGCCCGGCCCTACATCGCCGGCTCCACCGACAACAGCCTGTTGCAGCTTGCCCTGGGCTACAACGGGATCCAGCGCATCACCGGAAGCGGCCAGCCTGGCGGTGGGGGTGGGCACTTCCCGGGCGGTGGTCCCGGCGGCCGCCCCGTGTTCTTCGGCGGTGAACCCGGGCTCGGGCGGTTGTTCAACGACTTCATGGGAACCGAGGTGTCCTGGCTGCTGCCCGCCGCGTTGATCGGTGTGGTCGCCGCGTTGTGGTTCACTCGGCGCAGCCCGCGCACTGGCAGCGTGCGTGCACAACTGATCCTGTGGGCGGGCTGGCTCATCGTCACCGGTGCGGTGTTCTGCTTCATGGACGGCACCGTGCACCCGTATTACGCGGTGGCGCTCGCCCCCGCGGTGGCAGCGCTGCTGGGTATTTCGCTGGCCGAACTGTGGCAGCGCCGACAGCTCCTGGTACCCCGACTGGTGTTGGCCGTGATGCTGGCCGGCACCGGCGTGTGGACATTCGTGCTACTCGATCGCAACCCCGACTGGTGGCCGGCGGTGCGCTGGATCGTGCTGGTCGGTTCGGTGGTGCTGGCCGTGGTGCTCGCGGTGCGGGTGGGCAAGCTGGGCCGGGCCACCGCGGCGGTGGCCGCCGCGGCTGTGCTGTTCGGCTTGGCGGGCAGCGCCGTGTACTCGATCTCCACGGTCGCCGACGGTCACTCCGGCGGACCGATGCCGACGTCGGGTCCGGCTCGCGCCGGCGGCGGCTTCGGCGATTTCGGCCCGCCCGGCGGCTGGGGCAAGGACCGGGATGACACCGCCTTGCAGGCACTCATCACCGGTCTCGACTACCGTTGGGCCGCAGCGACCATCGGCTCGATGCAGGCCAGCGGTCTGGAGCTGAAGACCGGTGCGTCGATCATGTCGATCGGTGGGTTCGCCGGCGGGGACAACTCGCCCACCCTTGAGCAGTTCCAGCACTATGTGACCGACGGGCAGGTGCGATACTTCATCGCCGCCGACCGCGGCCCGGGCGGCCACGGCGGACCGGGGTCGGACAAGGACAGTGCCGGCAGCCAGATCTCGGCATGGGTGCAGCAGCACTACGCCAAGCTCGACGTGGGCGGCACCACGGTCTACGACCTGAGCAAGCCCCTCGCCTAACCAGCGAGGTGTGGAGCGGCACCCGTACTCATTACGGTTGCCGCTCCACACATCGCAGCGAATCGACTTGGTCATGCGCAGCTGAACTCACTACCTTTCCGGTGTGGCCGCACCCGAGAACCCGCCGTTTCCCCGGAATGTGGCGCTGTTGGTCGCCGGCGCGTTCTTCATGGAGATCCTGGACGCCAGCATCCTGACCCCGGCGATCCCCGCGATCGCCGGAGAGTTCGGTGTCGAGGCCGTGGACGTCAACGTGGCGATCACGGCGTATCTGGTGACCGTGGCGGTGCTGATTCCGGCCAGTGGCTGGATGGCCGATCGGTTCGGCATCCGGCGCGTGTTCATCGCTGCCATCGCGGTGTTCACCCTGGCCTCGGTGGGGTGTGCGCTGAGCGTGTCGTTGCCCATGCTGGTCGGGATGCGCATCGCCCAGGGGGTCGGCGGCGCCATGATGGTGCCCGTCGGCCGGCTGGCGGTGTTGCGCTTCAGCGGGAAGGCCGACCTGGTGCGGGCGATCGCCGTGCTGACCTGGCCGGCACTCGCGGCGCCGGTGCTGGCTCCGGTGCTCGGTGGTGCCATCGCGACCGTCGGCAGCTGGCGCTGTATCTTCCTGGTCAACATTCCGCTGGGCATCATCGGTTTTCTGCTGTCGCTCAAGCTGATTCGGGGCGGGCCGGCGCGCGGGCGCACACCGTTGGACTGGTCGGGCATCCTTGCGTTGGGCGGTGGCATCGCCGCCGCACTGATCGCGCTGGAACACATTCGGGTGACGGGCACCGACTGGCTGTTGGTCGGCGTGTGCTGGGCCGGTGCGGTGGTGTTGCTGGCCGCGGCGGTCCGGCATCTGCTGCGCAGCGCGACACCCTTGGTCGAACTACGGGTGCTGCGGCTGCGCACGTTGCGCATCACGGTGTCGGCGGGCTCGTTGTATCGCCTGGTGATCACCGCCGTGCCGTTTCTGTTGCCTCTGCAGTTCCAGCTGCAGTTCGGCTGGACACCGTTCGCGGCGGGGCTCATGGTCGCCGCCCTGTTCGCCGGCAACCTCACCATCAAACCGTTCACCACACCGCTGATGCGCCGATTCGGTATCCGCTCGGTGCTGCTGGTCAACGGGGTGGCGTCGGTGGGGTGTTTCGGTCTGCTGGCCGCGTTGCGGCCGGGAATGCCGGTGGCACTGATCGCCGTGGTGCTCTATCTGAGTGGGGCGCTGCGCTCCATCGGCTTCACGGCCTACAACAGCCTGGCGTTCTCCGATGTGGACGGCGACGAGCTCACCCACGCCAACACCCTCAACGCGTCCGTGCAGGAGTTGGCCGCGGGTTTGGGTATCGCGCTGGCCGCGTTGCTGTTGAGTCTGCTGACGTCGTACGCGCTGGCGTTCCTGGTGCTGGGCGCCTTGATGGCGGTGACGCTGGTGGAGACGCTGCGCCTGCCGGGGGATGCCGGCGCGCAGGTCAGCGGCTCACGCTGACCGTCGATCATTGACACCGCCACCCACCCGCGATTACATTTCTGATCATGTTTGCAATCTTGGTCATCTCTACCAACTTTATGGAGATGCGATGAGCGCCCCCGCCGAGCTGGATCCTGCCGCCGCTCGTTACGAGCTCAGCCACCTGCGTGCCCTGGAGGCCGAGGGCATCCACATCATCCGCGAGGTGGCCGCCGAGTTCGAACGCCCCGTGCTGCTGTTCTCCGGTGGCAAGGACTCGATCGTCATGCTGCACCTGGCCATCAAGGCATTTGCGCCGGGCCGGCTGCCGTTCCCGGTCATGCACGTCGACACCGGGCACAACTTCGACGAGGTGCTCCAGGCCCGCGACGAACTGGTCGCCGAGCACGGGGTCCGCCTGGTGGTCGCCAAGGTGCAGGACGATATCGACGCCGGGCGGGTGGTGGAGACCATCCCGTCGCGCAACCCGATGCAGACATTCACGCTGTTGCGCGCCATCCGGGAGAACAAGTTCGACGCCGCCTTCGGGGGTGCCCGCCGGGACGAGGAGAAGGCCCGCGCCAAGGAGCGGGTGTTCAGCTTCCGCGACGAGTTCGGCCAGTGGGACCCGAAGAACCAGCGTCCCGAACTGTGGAACCTGTACAACGGCCGGCACCGCAAGGGCGAGCACATCCGGGCGTTCCCGCTGTCGAACTGGACCGAGTTCGACATCTGGTCCTATATCGGCGCCGAGAAGATCAAGCTGCCGTCCATCTACTACGCACACCAGCGTCAGGTGTTCGAGCGCGACGGCATGCTGCTGGCCGTGCACAAGTACATGCAGCCGCGCAAGGACGAACCGGTCATCGAGAAGACCGTCCGGTTCCGCACCGTGGGCGACGTGACGTGCACCGGCTGCGTGGAATCATCGGCGGGCACCGTCTCCGAGGTGATCGCCGAGACCGCGGTGTCGCGGCTCACCGAGCGCGGAGCGACGCGCGCCGACGACCGGATCTCCGAGGCCGGTATGGAAGACCGCAAGCGGGAAGGCTACTTCTGATGGCTACTTTGTTGCGCATCGCCACCGCCGGTTCGGTCGACGACGGCAAGTCAACCCTGATCGGCCGGCTGCTCTATGACAGCAAGGCCGTCATGGAGGACCAGCTGGCCGCCGTCGAGCGCACCTCCAAGGAGCGCGGAAACGACTACACCGACCTGGCATTGGTCACCGACGGGCTGCGCGCCGAGCGCGAGCAGGGCATCACCATCGACGTGGCCTACCGCTATTTCGCCACGGCCAAGCGGAAATTCATCATCGCCGACACCCCGGGGCACGTGCAGTACACCCGCAACATGGTGACCGGCACCTCCACCGCGCAGTTGGCGATCGTGCTCGTCGACGCCCGGCACGGTCTACTGGAGCAGTCCCGCCGGCACGCCTTCCTGGCCTCACTGCTCGGCATCCAGCACATCGTGCTGGCCATCAACAAGATGGACCTGGTCGGCTGGGACCAGAAGCGTTTCGAGGCGATCCGCGACGAATTCCACGAATTCGCCGCCCGTCTGGACGTGCACGACGTCACCACCATCCCGCTGTCGGCGCTCAACGGCGACAACGTGGTCACCAAATCGGCTGCCTCACCGTGGTACGAGGGTCCCGCGCTGCTGAGTCACCTGGAAGAGGTGTACATCGCCGGCGACCGCAACCTGGTCGACGTCCGCTTCCCGGTGCAGTACGTGATCCGGCCGCAGACCCACGAGCACGCCGACCACCGCAGCTACGCGGGCACGGTAGCCAGCGGGGTCATGCGCCCTGGCGACGAGGTGGTGGTCCTGCCGGCGGGCAAGACCAGCAACATCACCGCCATCGACGGCCCGAACGGCCCTGTCACCGAGGCGTTTCCGCCGATGGCCGTGTCCATCAGCCTGGCCGACGATATCGACATCTCGCGCGGTGACATGATCGCCCGGGCCAACAACCAGCCGCACACCAGCACCGAGTTCGACGCGACGGTGTGCTGGATGGCCGACGGGTCGGCACTCGAGCCGGGCCGGGACTACCTGATCAAGCACACCACCCGGACCACCCGGGCGCGGGTGGCGGCGCTGGACTATCGGCTGGACGTCAACACCCTGCACCGCGACAAGAGCGCGACGGCACTCAAGCTCAACGAGCTCGGCCGGGTCACGCTGCGCACCCAGACCCCGCTGTTGCTCGACGAGTATTCGCGCAACTCGGTGACCGGCTCGTTCATCCTCATCGACCCGGACACCAACGGCACCGTCGCCGCCGGCATGGTGCGCGATACCGAACCCGCCGCCACGCGGGCGGCCAGCCCGAACGCGGTACGCCACCAGAACCTGGTGACCGCCGCCGACCGGCTGTCGAAGGGTTCCACGGTGTGGTTCACCGGGCTGTCCGGATCCGGAAAGTCTTCGGTGGCAATGCTTGTCGAGCAGAAGTTGCTGGCCGCCGGTCGGCCCGCGTATGTGCTCGACGGTGACAACCTGCGGCACGGCCTGAACGCCGACCTCGGGTTCTCGATGGACGACCGGGCCGAGAACCTGCGCCGGCTGGCCCATATCGCAACGCTGCTCGCCGACTCGGGACAGATCGTGCTGGTGCCGGCCATCAGCCCGCTGGAGGAGCACC
Source organism: Mycolicibacterium canariasense (assembly GCF_002101555.1). Lineage (GTDB taxonomy): Bacteria > Actinomycetota > Actinomycetes > Mycobacteriales > Mycobacteriaceae > Mycobacterium > Mycobacterium canariasense. Next base: position 6,975 of record NZ_LQOL01000059.1, on the reverse strand, counting down.
GGGAGCTGGCGCGCCGGGTGCACGCCGAGCGCGGATTCGATTTCTTCGAGGTGTTCTGCGACACCCCGCTGGAGGATTGCGAACGCCGTGATCCCAAGGGGCTCTACGCCAAAGCTCGCCGTGGTGAGATCACCCACTTCACCGGTATCGACAGCCCCTACCAGCGGCCGAAGAACCCTGATCTGCGTCTGACGCCCGATCAGTCCGCCGACGACCTGGCGCAACGGGTGATCGATCTGTTGGGTACTCGTGAATGAGCGATCACGAGTTGGCGGCCCGACTGGCCACCGAAGCCGGTGAGCTGCTGCTCGGTGTCCGCGACGAATTGGCCGATGCCGACGCGGCGGCGCGGAAAGCCGCGGGAGACAAGCGTTCCCACGACTTCCTGATGGCCGCCCTGGCCCAGCACCGGCCCGCCGATGCGGTCCTGTCCGAGGAAGGCGCCGACGACAAGGTGCGGCTGGGCGCCGATCGGGTCTGGATCGTCGACCCGCTGGACGGGACCCGCGAGTTCTCCGAACTCGGCCGCACGGACTGGGCCGTGCATGTCGCGCTGTGGCACGCGGGGGAGTTGGTGGCCGGCGCGGTGGCGCTGCCGGCCCAGGGTGCCACGCTGGCCACCCCGACGGTGGCCGCCCCGCCCGCTGCACCGGCCGCACCGCGGATCGTGGTGTCGCGCACCCGCCCGCCCGCGGTGGCACTGGCGGTGCGCGATGCCCTCGGTGGCACGCTGGTCGAAATGGGTTCGGCCGGAGCCAAAGTCGCGTCGGTGGTGCAAGGCGTTTCCGACGTGTACGTGCACGCGGGCGGCCAATACGAGTGGGATTCCGCGGCGCCGGTCGCGGTGGCCCGCGCCGCCGGGTTGCACACCTCACGGATCGACGGCTCGCCGCTGGTCTACAACCAGGACAATGTGTTGCTCCCCGACTTGGTGGTGTGCCGCCCGGAACTGGCGCGGGCGGTGTTGGCCGTCACGGCCGCCTGACGTCGCACCCGGCGCTCCGAGCGGGCTGCCGGTCGGTTCCGAAGAGCGATATCACCGGTGGTATCGCTCTTCCGAAGTGACCCAGTGGTCTGAGTCGCCCTAGTCCATCCCGTTGGCCAGCGTGATCGATTCTCCGGACCGGCATTTCACCCGGTCGGTCACCAGGTAGAGCACGGTGTCGGCGACGTCCTGCGGATCCAGCAGGCCCGGGCGCGGCCTGCCCCTGGCGAACACCTCTTCGGCATCGCCGCGGCCGGGATTGTCCAGGTCGGGCCGGATCATCCGGTAGATCTCGTCGTGCTGGATCATCTGCGTGTCCACCCCCGCGGGCAGCACGGCGTTGACCACGATGCCGTGCTCGGCCACCTCGTAGGCCAGCGATTTCACCAGGGCCACCACCCCGGCCTTGGCCGCGGCGTAGTGGCCGGCGTTGCGTGCGCCGGTCGTCGCGACGATCGACGACGTGGCCACCAGATGGCCCGCGCGCCGGTCGATGAGATGGCCCACCGTGGCGCGGAACGTGTTGAACACGCCGGTCAGGTTGACGTCGAGCATGGTGCGCCACCGCTGTTCGGACATGGTGGCGACCGGGTCGCCGGTAGCGATGCCGGCGTTGGCGATCACCACGTCGAGGCGGCCGAACGCCTCGACCGCCCGGTCGGCCAGGGTCTGCAACGCGGCAAGGTCTCGCACGTCCGCCGTTGCGGTCAGACACCTCCGGCCGAGCCGCTCCACCGCCGCGGCGGTCGCCGCGAGATCGTCCGGCGTTGCGGCCGAATAGGCGACATCCTCGACGGGCGCCGCGATGTCGCACAGCACGATATCGGCACCTGCCGCCGCGAGCGTCGTGGCATGCGCGCGGCCCTGACCACGCGCACCGCCGGTGATCAACGCGACCTTGCCGTCGAGTGGTCCCATGTCTGAACAGACTGCCAGGACCGGCGGAACTCATCGGCGTCTGACTAGGCTGCATGGAGTGACCCGACCCACCCTGCGTGAACTCGCCAGCCTGCCCGCAACCCCGGCTCCGCTCACGGAGTCCACCCTGGTCCTGATCGACTGCCAGAACACCTACACCCAGGGCGTGATGGAGCTCGACGGCGTGCAGGCCGCGCTGGACGAGACGGCGCTGCTGCTGGAGCGCGCCAGGACGGCGGGCATCCCGGTGATCCACATCCAGCACGATGACGGACCCGGTTCGCTGTACGACATCACCGGCGAGTCGGGCGCCATCGCCGCCCAGGTGGCCCCGCGCGGCGGTGAACCGGTGATCGTGAAGAACTACCCGAACTCGTTCGTAGAGACCGATTTCGAGGCCGAACTGAAGACCGTCGGCGCGTCGAACCTCATCCTGGCGGGATTCATGACGCACATGTGCGTCAACTCCACCGCGCGTGGCGCGTTCAACCTCGGGTTCGCGCCGACCGTGGTGGCTGCTGCCACCGCGACCCGGGCGCTGCCGGGTCCCGACGGGCCGGTGGCCGCGGCGACGGTGCAGGCCGCCAGCCTGGCGGCGTTGAGCGATCTCTTCGCGGTGGTGGTGCCGGGGGCGGTTGATATCCCATGACGGAACCGGTCAGGCCGTCCACCAGCGTCACCCGGCTGCGCGAAAAGCAGGACACCTCCCGAGCGATGCTGGACCACCTGCTGGACAGCACCCCGCTGGCCACCGTGGCACTGGTGCGCGACGGGCATCCGGTGGCCTTTCCGATCGGATTCGCCCGGCTGGCAGACGAATTGGTGATTCACGGGTCGACCGGGTCACCCTGGCTGCGGGCCTTGTCCGAGGGCGCCCCGGCCGCGGTGTCGGTGACCACGCTCGACGGGGTCGTGGTGGCCCGCAGCAGTTTCGAGTCGTCCTTCCGCTATCGCTCGGCGGTGCTGTTCGGCAGCTTCGAGCCGGTTCCCGAGGACCGTAAGGTCGCGTATCTGAACGCGCTCACCGACACCTTCATCCCCGGCCGGGTCGCCGAACTGCGGCCCAGCACCCGCAAGGAATTGGTGGCCAGCATGGCGCTGCGGATGCCGATCGGCACCGACAACTGGTCGCTCAAGGTCAGCGCGGGCTGGCCGGAGGACGCCGAATCCGACGTCGAGGCAGGCGGATGGGCCGGCGTGGTCCCGATGGTGCTGGGCTATGGGACTCCGGAGACGGCACCCGATTGTGACCCCGCGGTTCCGGTGCCGGACTCGGTGCGCGGGATGACCGGGACGGTGCGCAACGTGGCGCCGCCCGTGAGCTGAGCGGCGCGCCTGGCAGAATCCGCGGTATGCGGATGTCGGCGAAGGCGGAGTACGCCGTCCGCGCCATGGTGCAGTTGGCCACCGTCGGCGACGGTGAGTTGGTCAAGACCGACGACCTGGCCAAGGCCCAGGGCATCCCGGCGCAGTTCCTCGTGGACATCCTGTCCGACCTGCGCACCGACCGGTTGGTGCGCAGCCACCGCGGCCGCGAGGGCGGCTACGAGCTGGCCCGCCCGGCGTCGGCCATCAGCGTGGCGGACGTGCTGCGCTGTATCGACGGACCACTGGCCAGTGTGCGCGATATCGGCCTCGGCGACCTGCCGTACTCGGGTCCCACCGCGGCGCTCACCGATGTCTGGCGCGCCCTACGGGCCAGCATGCGCTCGGTGCTGGAACAGACCAGCCTCGCCGATGTGGCCGCGGGTGAGCTGCCTGCGCACGTGGCGACCCTGGCCCGCGACTACCTCGGCCAGGAGACCGAACGCGGTCACGCCTGAGCGTGCAGCGCGATCCCGTCGATCAACATGGCCAGGCCCGTGGTGAAATCACGCTCGACCGGGGTGGTGATGGCTACCTGCGCCAAGGCCGCGATATGCGGGTGCTCGGCCCCGGCCAGGGAGCCGATGCGGTCGGCGGCTTCGGCGGCACTGCCGGTCAGCGGGCCGGCCAGTTCGGTCTGGGCCGCGCCGATGACGAATCCGAGCAGGCCGTGGAAGGCCGCGAGTAGGGCGGTGCCGGTGAGACCGCCGCGACCGAGGGCGGCGACCAGCGCGTCGACGATCGCGAAACCCGTCGGCGAGGACAGCCGGCGGGTGAGCACCAGGGGTACTGCGGCCGGATGCGCCCGCACGCCCTTCCACAAGGCGACGGCTATGGCTTGCACGTCATTGCGCCAGTCATCGGTGGGGGCCGGCAGCGCGATCTCGGCGACCACGGCCGCCACCACCAACTCCTCCAGCGCGGTCTTGTCGGCGACGTAGTTGTAGACGGTCATCGGGCCGGTTCCCAGCGCGCTCGCCAGTGACCGCATGCTCAGCGCGGCCAGGCCCTGCTCGTCGACGATGCGCAGCGCCGCGCCGGCGATGTCCTGCACCGTGAATCTCGCTCGCATCGACCAACCCCCTTGACAAGTACGACGTACGTGTTGCAGCCTAGCTCATACGTACACCGTACTTATGTCAAGGGTGGTCCATCATGCAGACAATTCCGACCGAACGACTCGACTTCTTCTCCGGTGGCACCCGGTGCGCGGCCTGGCTGACGCTGCCCGCCGGCGCGGGGCCGCATCCGGCCGTCGCGCTGGTGCACGGCCTGGGCGCTGTCCGCGACATGATGCTGCCGGGCTACGAGCAGCACTTCGCCTCTGCCGGGATCGCCACCCTGGCCTTCGATTATCGCTACACCGGATCCTCGGAAGGGCAACCACGGCAACGCATCTCATTGCGGCGCCAAGGCCAGGACGTGCATGCCGCGCTAGCGTCGCTGCGGGCGCATCCCGCGATCGACAGCACCAGGCTCGGCCTGTGGGGTACCAGCCTCGGCGCGATGAACGTGGTGCGGGTGGCCGCGCAACGCGCCGACATCGCCGCCGCCGTCGTCCAATGCCCGATCGTGCACGGACCGGGTGCGGCGCGCGCCCTCGGTGTGCGTGCCGCGCTGCGCACGGCGCCCGCCATCGCCGAAGACCTACTGCGGGCCGCGCTGCGCCCGGTCTTCGGGGATGACCGCAGGCACATCCCGATCGTCGGCCCGCCCGGCGGATTCGCCCTCGTCACCGCCGATGGCGCCGAGGCCGGATGGAACTCCACCGTGCCCGCCGGGGCGACGTTCGACAACCGCATCGTCGGCGCCGACGCCGTCACGATGATCACCACCTCGGCGTTACGGTGCGCCCGCCGGGTGCGGGCGCCGCTGCTGGTCTGCGTCTGCGACCGGGAGAACCTGATGCACCCGCGGTATGCCGAGGCCGTCGCCCGCCGAGCACCCAACGGCGTTGCCAGGCATTATGATTCGGACCACTTCGCCATCTACCATGCGCCGCTGGTCGGTCAGGTGCTGGCCGACCAGACGGCCTTCCTGCAGGAGCATCTTCGTGTCGGCGGGTGAGCCGCTGAGGGCCAACGACGAACGCCTGCTCGCGGTGTTCGCCGGCCTGGGGCCAGGGGAGTGGGCCGCGCCCAGCCTGTGCGCCGAGTGGTCCAATCACCAGGTGCTCGCCCACATGGTCGTCGGATACAGCTGCGGCGTCGGCGAATTCGGGGCGGCCCTGTTGCGGTATCGCGGTTTCGACCCGGCCAACACCGCGCTCGCCGTCAGGCTCGCCGCGGCTCGGACACCCGACCAGCTGCTGGACGACCTGGCCCGGCTGATCGCCGAGCCGTCCGGACTCGGCCGGATGTTCCCGCGCACCCTGCTGCTGGGCGACCATGTCACCCACGAGCTGGACATCCTCTACGCCCTCGGCAGGCAACCCGACATCCCGACCGACGCCGTCGTCGCCGTCCTCAACACCCAAGTCACCGTGCCCAACCCCTTTGTCCCGGCGTACCGGAACAGCCGCGGACTACGCCTGGTGGCCGGCGATGCCGACTGGACCCATGGCAGCGGGCCGACGGTCTCAGGGCTCGCCGCCGAGCTGGTGTCCGTGCTGGGCAACCGCCCGCGCATGCTCGGTGCGCTCACCGGAGACGGGGCCGCCGAGCTGGCGGCGCGAGTCAGGATGGGATGATCACGGTATCCGGTGGGGTTTTCCACGGTGCAACGGATGAAGGCGGTGTGCGATGGGTGAATTCAGTCTGCGGGATCTGACGGCCCCGATCCTGGTGGCACCGATGGCGGGTGGCCCGTCCACCCCGGAGTTGGCAGCGGCCGGCTCGGAGGCCGGTGGCCTCGGATTCGTCGCGGCCGGTTACCTGTCGGCGGACGCCTTCGCCCAACGACTGGCCGCCACCCGAAAGCTCACCACCCAACCGATCGGCGTGAATCTCTTTGCACCCCAACCCAGTGCCGTGCAGCCAGGCGATATCGACCGCTACATCGCCGCATTGTCCAGTGAGGTACAGCGGTACGGGGTGGACCTCGGCGAGCCGAAGTTCAACGACGACGACTGGGCCGCCAAACTCGACGTCGTGCTCGATCTGCGGCCGGAGGTGGTGTCCTTCACCTTCGGGGCGCCCAGCGCCGAGGAGACGGCGCGGCTGAAAGCCGCCGGCATCACGACGGTGGCCACCGTGACCACGCTCGCAGAGGCGCGCGAAGCCGTCGGTCGCGGTGTCGACGCCCTGGCCGTGCAGGGACCCGATGCCGGTGGTCATCGCGGCACCTACGACCCCGCCGCCCGGCCGGCCACCCAACCCCTCGATGAGCTGCTGACCGGTGTGTTGGCGGCCACCGAGGTTCCGGTGGTGGCAGCCGGTGGCCTGATGACCGCCGAGGACGTCGGGCGGGTGCTGGACGCCGGTGCGGCCGCCGCGCAACTGGGCACCGCGTTCCTGCTGGCCGACGAGGCCGGCAGCAGTCCGGTGCACCGTGCCGCACTGCAGGACCCGGCGTTCACCGAAACCGTTGTGACCAAAGCCTTCTCCGGGCGATACGCGCGCGGGTTGCGCAACCGCTTCATCGACGAACACGACGCGCAGGCCCCGCTGGGCTATCCGGAGGTGCATTACCGGCTCTTCATGATTGAGGGTGTAGAACGGTCAGCTGCTGTCGGCCTGTGATTGGGGTGTCTGGTTGGCTGGGTGTGT
>NZ_LQOL01000058.1 GCF_002101555.1 Mycolicibacterium canariasense | reverse complement strand
TCCGGTCCGGTGATCGAACCAGCAAAAATGCGGAGAATTAAAACCGAGTCCTGGTTACCGATCTCTGACGCGGAAGGCCCCCATCAACCTTGCGGCGGCGGTGTCGAGCCGTTTGGAGGGCGTCGCCCCCGACACTGTCAGATGGTGAAGTGGGAGAGGTCGTGTCGCGCAGCGTTGAAAAGTGGGCGGAAGACAGCATTTTGTCGAGAGACGGTCTACTTTCGATCGCGCGTAGAGAATTTCGAGGCGCCACAGGCCTAGCCGGATGGCGGATGCCTAACTCGGCAGGGAACGGTGTCGACACGAGGTTGATCCTTCCAGCAAGGACGAATCCTCACCGGTCAGGAGTCAACCAAACCGGGGCAGTCCCCCCGTCTGTCACGACGATCGTCGATGTGCGCGTGGTGTGTCGATACACACGAACGCAATCCACCAAGAAACGCTGTGCAACGGTCGGCCCAAGGATGCCTCAGCGCGGATCGAAGACATGACGCATCACGACCGTGGTGTCGGTGAAGTTCTTCACGTCCGCCATCACGCGCTCGGTTTCCGCCGAGTTGAGCGCCCGGTCGACGTCGCCGGGTTCGGCGAACCGGTACACACCTATGGACACCCATCCGTCGCCATCGCCAACAGGATAGAAGGCCTCGGCGGCCTGGAGTCCATACTTGCCCCAGCATGCCATCGCCAACGCAAAATGTTCAGTCGCGTAGTACTTTCGGTCGAACCAAGTACTGGAATCGCCAGCACACACAACGATCATCTTGGTCATCGAGGTGTTCCTTTCTGTGGTGTTCTATTTTGGTCAAGCGGTTGGTGTTCGGCAACGAGCAACTCGCCGACTGCAAAGTGAGGGCGACTCTTCGATGTGCTCGGTATCCGTCGACGCCTTCTTGCACCCGCCACTCTGTATCGGCACGCGCGAGATCTCCTCGTCGCAGCCATATGTGACGCCACGCGACCCGAGCTCGCGGGCGATCCCAAGGCTAAAGGCTGACAACGCCCCCTTGATCAGCGCGTACACAGCCAGCTCAGGAGCCGAGACCCGGTCGGCGTTGATGCTACCGATGTTGATGATGCGCTCGCCGCTGCGCAGATGCTTGAGCGCGTAGTGAACCGTTCAGAACGGCCCACCGATGTTGATCGAAATCATCCGGTCGTACTGCTCCTGAGAGTAATCGTCGCGCGGCGCCCGGTATAGAACAGCGGCGTTGTTCACCACGATGTCCAATCCGCCCAGTCGGGTGATGATCTCAGCGCCGATACCCGCGATCCCCCGGTTACCACTCTTCGCATCGAAGTTTCATCCACGATTCGTGCGTCCGCCGGCAGCGCAAACGGCGCCGTCACAGGGCGCGGCGAATCAATTCTGCAGCGGTGCCGTTCCTTCCATAGGAACGGTGGGAGCCACGTGCTCGACTGTCGACCTGCCATCACGGCCTCAAATCACGGACACGCGGTTTCGGTCGACCAACCACCGCCACCAGGGGCTACCGGACCCGCTGATCAGCCGTCGGCAAGGCGACGACGTGACCGGCCCCGACCTTCGACGAGGAGACCGCATGACTACGACCACCGACAACCCCCGCGACACCTTCGACCGATTGGTTCGCACCGGCCCACCCACCAGGACACCCACAACTATCGACACGGCGTGCGTGCTAGGTGGCAGCATCGCCGGACTCTTGTCAGCGCGTGTACTCGCCGATCACGCACGCACGGTGATGGTGATCGAGCGCGACGAGGTCGATGGGGAGGGACGTTCGCGCGCGGGCGTCCCCCACGACCGACAGCAGCACGCGCTGCTACCCGCTGGACGCTCCTTTCTCGATCGGTGGCTTCCGGGCTTCACCCGCCAAGCACAGGAGCGCGGCGGGGTGTTGATCGGTCCGGACCGGGTCGCTTACTACGTCGGCGGCAATGAGCAGGTGCGCAGCCGCGGTTCGTCGATACTGGGTGGGACGCGCCCGTTCCTGGAGTCATTGATCCGCAGCAGAGTTCTCGCACTGCCGAACGTGCACTCGATATCGGCGGCCGCTACCGGCCTGGAGATACGTGATAATGCTGTCCGTGCCGTTCGATACCATGAGTGTGGCGGCGGCAAGACCCTCGACGTCGACTTTGTAGTAGACGCGATGGGACGGTCCAGCAAGGTGGGCTCCTGGGTCGAGCAGGCCGGCTACCAGCGTCCGCCCCTTGAGCGCATCGGAGCCGAGATCAACTATGCGACAGCCATGTTCAAGCGGTCTGGAGATGCCGAACAGCAGCCGGTCCTCGGTGCTCACGCACACCCCGCTGACTTGTTGAGGCCTGAACGCCCGCACGCTTTCGCGTTCCCAGTCGAAGGACATCAATGGATGGTGCTTCTCATGGAGTATGGGGACGTCCGGCCCCCCAAGACAATCGACGCGTTCCGGTCGGTGTGTGCGTCGCTTCCCGCAATCTTCGGACGCGCGGTCGCTGGGAAGGTGACGCGTGACGTCGAGACGTACCGGCTTGCAGACAGCCGCCGCCGTGAGTTCATCGAACTCACGCGATACCCGAGCCGTCTGGTCAGCGTCGGTGACGCGGTGGCATCCTTCAACCCGGTCTACGGCCAGGGCATGTCGTCGGCGGCGTTGCAAGCCAGCGCACTGTCCGAATATCTGTGCTCTTCTCCGCAACTCAACAGCATGGCGACGGGCTTCTTCGAACTGCAGTCGGTTGTCGTCGATGCGGCATGGGCCGTGTCTGCAGGTGCAGACGCGGCCCGGCTGGACGCCATCAACGGCATCGAGGTGCCCGACGACGTCAGACGTCGTCGGTGGGCCCTGGATCAAGTGATGCAAGCCGCCCAGATCGACCGCACGCTGGCCGAAGCGTCGAGCGCGGTGATGGCCATGCTCGCCCACCCGTCGACGCTCTCTGCTACGGCCATCGTCGAGCGAGCGGTAGCGGTCAACCAGCAGCAGCGGCGGCGGTGAACGGGAGGCTGGTCCTGACCACGCAGGGCCCAACCATTCCGCGATTCCGGTGAGAGTCATACAGTGATAACGACGATAACAGACTGTGCGCGAGCGCCGGGCCTGCCCGAAGCAGGTTGATGGTCGAGTTCCACGTTGGAATGCTCTGTGTAAGAGAGGCGTTGACTGTGTGTGCGGCGAACCGGCGTGCCCATTCAGCATCCCGGCGCCCGGCAGCAGTCCATACACAATCGAGTAGAAGGGCTCATCGTGAGCGAATCGACCGATCTGATCATCACCAACGCAGACGTCCATACGTGTGACTCGACGTCGAGTCGGGCGGAAGCGGTCGCGGTGTCGGGTGGGCTGATCACGGCGGTGGGCGCTGCCGCCGACGTCGCTGCGCTCGCGACGCGTGGCACTGACGTCGTGGACGTCGGCGGCCGCATGGTGATGCCCGGCCTGATCGACATCCACGCGCATCTGCTGACGGGCGGCACCGCAATCACCTGGGAGTTGCCGCTACAGCCCGAAGACACTCTCGATGACATCCTCACTGCCGTACGAGCACACGCAAAGATCACACCCCCAGACGAGTGGATCATTGGTGGTGTTGTCGGCAGCTCGGTAATGGATCGACTCGCCGAGGGCGGATACCTGCCAGCACTTGATGCGGCCGCCGGAGGCCGGCCGGTACTGCTGCGTGACCACTCCTACCACAATCGTTGGGTCAACTCGAAGGCCTTGCAATTGATGGGTGTTGATCGAAATACTCCCAATCCGCCCGACGGCACCATCGTGCGAGACAGGGACGGAGGCCTGACCGGTGTTCTCTATGAGTCGGCATGCACGGTGGCCGAGCGAGCGGCCACCGCGTCGATCAGCGATCCTGCCGCCCGCGATCGGGTGGCAATGCGCAATGCGATCGAGCACATGAATTCCTTCGGAATCACCGCGGTTCAGGACGCAGCCACACTAGAGCCTTCGCTGCGCGCCCTCAGCGAACTCGATGACGCAAACGGGCTGACTTCATGGATTGTGGCCTCCCTGCCGGCGCGGCCCTGGATGAGTGATGCCACAGTGGGGCCGCAGTTGTACGCCGCCGCTGTGCAGCACCGGCGCGCACAGGTACGACCCGACTTCGCCAAGCTTTTCCTCGACGGGGTTCCGACAACCCGGACGTCCGCTCTCCTGGAACCCTATATCTGCCACGGTGCCCACGAGGATCCCGCCGACACCGGTCCCCTGTTCTGGACGGACAGCGAACTCATCGCCGAACTTGAGCTGTGTCAGGAGGCGGGGCTAGGGGCAAAGCTGCACGCCACCGGGGATCGATCCGTTCGCCAAGCCCTCGACGCGTTCGAGGTCATGCGGCAACGCCACGGCACACAATCGATCTTCCACATCGCGCACGTGGAGTACGTCGCGCCCGCTGATGTTTCCCGCTTTGCAGCCCTGGGCGTCGTCGCTGATGCGTCACCCTACATCTGGTTTCCCACGCCGTTCGAAGGGAGCATCAAGAACCAGGTCCCGCCGTCTATATTCGATCGGTCCTGGCCGCTCCGAGAGCTTCTCGATCACAACGCCCTACTGGCCGCGGGATCCGATTGGCCCATCGTCCCCACGCCCAACCCGTGGAATGCGTTGGAAACCTTGGTTACCCGCGCAAGCCCCGATTCACGGGTCGGTGGCCGGACCAACCCAGCAGGCGCGATCACTCTGCGCGAGGGGATCATGGCGTTCACCAGCAGCGGCGCCCGAGCTATGGGGATGGCGGACACCATCGGAGCACTGGTGCCAGGCCGGTCTGCAGACTTCATCGTCTTGGACCAAAACCTGTTCGATGTCGACACGTCTGCCATTCACCGAACCGAAGTTCTTCAAACGTATTTCCGCGGCCGCCGGGTTCACGGTACTGAGTTGTGATGCACGCTGCGGCTACCTATCGTGAAATGATCTCAGCTCCAATCGAAAGTGAGCAAGTCGCTCCGGGGTGAGTGCTAGTCGACGTCGCAACCCCGTCCTGCATCCACCTTCTGATCGTCACGATGGCGTGATTGCAGGCTCGGCACGCTAACTGGCAGCGGGGTTGGTAAGGGAGAGCCGAAGCAGAGCCTTACCCCGGTGCAACCGCGATCCTACGGTCCCTACCGGCATCTTGAGCAGATCGGCTATCTCGGTGTTGCGGTAGCCGGCGATGCAGGCATAGTAGACAATTTCGCGTAGGTCCTCCGGCAGATCGTGTAGTGCTCGTTCTGCGTCGCTTGGAGATAGGCGAAGCACTACGGCCTCCGCGGATTCGGTACTCCCGTTTGTGACCGTTGATCCCCCGATGGCCAGCCAGCTGTCGTTGACGTCGGCACTCAGCTGCTCCGCGGGCCGCCTCTGTGTCGATCGGTGCTTGTCAATCCACGTGTTGGACATGATCCGGCCCAACCAGGACTTCAGATGAGTCCCCTCGCGATAACTATTGAAAGACAAGTACGCTTTGAGGAGGGTCTCTTGCACCAGGTCTTCGGCATCGGCACGTTGATGGGTCAACCGGGCCGCATAGCGGATGAGATAGTCACGGATATCAGCGGTTTCGCGTGTAAAGCGCTCGTCGTCGAGATCCAGGTCGCGATAGCGAGACGGCGCTCCGCCGGGGCGGTGCCTTGGTGCCCGCGGTACACGAGGAACACCGCGGGGGTGGGAGAGTTCGACTGGGCATAGGTGAGCGGTGTCGCCGCTAGCCGCTAGTTGCTGATCAGCTTGTCCCGTTTCGCGCATAGGATCAATCTCCTTGATCGCGGGTGTCTGGGCCGGGTCGCCGGCTTGCCATAGGGAATGTCAGGTCGAGATCTGCACACGGTCCCCGCATCGCAACTTTTGCGTTCATAGCCAGTACCAGGCGCAATGTGTCAATGTAATTGGTTGTGCCACTGTGGTATACGTGTCCATGCGGCTAATGTCCGATGCCGTCAGAATTTCGGGAGAAGGGTGAACTATCCGGCACGACTGCGAAGGCTGGGCGACTGGAGTGATTGCTCCATCACACTGAGACTGTTGGTCCCTCGATTGCTGGAACTACGAAGCGAGTCGCTCGCGACCGGCGACGGGCATACGGGTACCTGCGATATGCGCGCCTGGCCGCCAGTCGGTATCGACACGCGTAGAAGTGTGTGCCCGAGGCGTGGACGACATGAAGCTCGTGCCGGCGGTGGATGACCATCAGCGAGCATCTCCGTTCTTCGAGAGCTGCTCAGGTGAAGACGGGTAGGAAGGCGCGACTCTGCGTTTCCGTCGTTCCTGATCTATCGCTATCGACGGTAACACGTCTCGATCCGGTGTAGTTTTTCGTGGTCGTTGCAGCCAGGGAGAAGCCCATTCCCGGCGCTGGCCGTACACCCGAATTCTGGGAGGACTGGGCGACTCGGCGCCCCCCATTGCGCGAAAACCGTGTATCCCAGTACCCCGTGGATTTGCGGACATCGGCGGCAACACCTCTGCAGGGATAGTCAGATCGCTACGCCAGGTCTGTGAGAACCACCCTCCTCCAGGGTGAGGTGACAGATTGAGCCGTGCAGCCCAGGGGCGGAAGTCCCGTCACGTCAAACACTGCTTCCTTCGTGATCAGTCACGTGGTGATGCTGGGCCGGTCGGATGCACCGCGACGCGAACAAGTCGGTCGACATGTGCTGCGCCGCACTGTGACAGCGCCATCCTCCACCTCATGGCGACCATAGGGCCGGCTGCGCAACGGTTTCGATGCCAAGCTAGTAGGGCCTGCCCATACGGCTCTCCCACTTGATCTTTATTCCCCGACAATCCAAAAGAACATAAGAGCGACTCATGAGTTCGGACCATCAATCTGCCACTGAGTCGCGCCCGAAAAACGTGCATCGAGAAGGTGCGGCGCCTCCCCGACGACCCTGATTGCGTGCCGTCTAGCAAGGACAGTCGCTCACGCTGGTGCTGACTGTCAGCGAGGGGGGACTGCGGGCAACAGGGTTGCAGCGAACATGTTCTCGCCGTCCCACTGACGTTTCAAGGCGACCAGGCGTTCGGCGTTCGGCCCGTAGGCAGCATCGGCCTGCGCGCGTTGAAGGGGGCCCAGGAGGTTGGGGTAGCCACCCGGGAGGGAATGAGGTTGCAAATCGTCCAAGCACGCTTGGGCCCAACGTCTGTGCTCGGCACCGTCGCCCGTCTCCCAGGCGCCTATGATCTCGACCATGCGGTGCGGCACGCGGATGCCGAACGCCGTATCTGTCGGACCGACGCGGGTCGAGGCACCGTGGAAGTGGTGGAGTGAGATTGCGCTCGACTGACTGGTGCGTGTCGATCCCGCCCTCACCACCGCGTCGATGACGTTCGTCGACAGAGAGGCGATGTTGACAGTGCGCATCTCGTACCGGAGTGCCGGTGGGACGAGACTGTCGAGTAGGTGTAACTGGGCGCTGGGGGCCAGTGGGCCTACTTGCTGCAGCAACGGGCTGCCGAGTCGGCGCAACTCGCTGATCCACTGCTCGGCGTCGCGGGTGGTGCCAACCCAGGTGGGCGCCAGAAAGACTGTTGGCTGGCCATCGGCTCCGGAGATGACACCGCTCTGCACGGTGAGATGGTCGGGCATCGACCGCGACAGAGCTTCGTATCCTTGCAGGACGTCAGCCGCTTGTTGCCAAGGAAACGTAATGACCCCGGTGGTCACTTCGGCCCAGGCGTGCAGGCGGATCCGGATACGGGTCACCACGCCGAAGTTGCCGCCGCCGCCGCGCAGAGCCCAGAACAGGTCCGGTTCGATCGCTGAGTTGGTGGTGACGAGGCGCCCATCGGCGAGGACGAGATCGGCTTCAATGAGGTTGTCAACACCCATCCCGGCCACGCCGTTGATCGGACCGTATCCCCCGCCCAAGGTGAATCCGACCATGCCGACGTCTCCGACGGATCCCGTCGCGGCGGTCAGTCCGTGCAGTTCCGCGGCACGAACCACGTCGTTCGCGGTCGCCCCACCGTCGACAACGGCCTCGCGCTTCGTTGGGTCGATGTGGACTTCGCACATGGCTGACAGATCGATCACCAGGCCGCCGTCGTTGAGTGCCCGGCCGGCCCAGTCGTGCCCGCCCCCTTTGACGGTGACGGTCAGGCCGTGATCGCGGACGACGTGTACGACTAGTTGCACCTCCTCGGCCGAACGGGGCTGGACCACAACGGCTGGGCGCGCTGTCACAGCGCCATTCCATACGGCGACGGCGCCGACGTAAGGCTGCGCACCCGGCAGATGTACTCGACCGGGGAGGAGCCGCATGAGGTCCCTTAGCGCCCCTGGCGTAGGTCGGGCGTCGTCATCTCGGTATGTCGGTGCGTTGGCGGTCAAGGAAGATCCTCTCGAGTCGTTTATTTACATGCGATTACGGGGTGAGCAGTTCTGACTGACACGTCCAATGATCCCAACGTGCAGCTGTCTTGAAGCGTTCTGCACAGGCTCTCGTGCGGCGGGGTCACGTATTGACGGAGGAAGCCGGGGGCGAGCGCGAGCCCGGCGATCGCCGATCGTCGCCAGCCGGAATGTGCTCGGCCACGATGAAACCCATCAGGTCGTCGATCGCCGCGAAGGTGTCACCGACGCCGATCGCGATCTAGATCCGGTCGCCCTGCGTGCGACTCGGCAGCGGAGCAGCTACCGCTTCGGCCGGCGAACCGATCACCGGCAATCGACGTTATCGGAAGTGAACCAGTTGGATGGCATCCGACGGAGTCCCCGGAGCGTGAACTCTGGTGTGGGACTTCGACGGGGCGGCTGTCGGTTGCAGGACGAGGGATGCCTGCGCCTGTCGACCGGCAGTGCAGTAGACGGGAATCGGAGGATGCATGACACAGATTGACCAATCCAATGCGGCGGCGATGGAAGCTGTGGTGGCGCGGGCGCGCGCCGCAGTGCCTACGCTGGCGGCGTACGCTGAACAGACCGAACGTGCCTTGCGTATGGCGCCGGAGAGCGTGGCCGCAGCTGCCGAGGCCGGAGCGTTCGCATTGACCACGCCCCGCCGTTTCGGTGGCATCGATGCCGACACCGCGACCGCAGTCCAGGTGCTGATCGAACTCGGCCGCGGATGTGGCTCGACCGCCTGGGTGGCGGCGATTTCAGCAGGTGTGAAATACGGTTTCGCGCCCTTCATGGGCCAGGAGGCCCGCGATGAATTCTTCGCCGAACCCGATGTCCGGATATGCGGTTCCATGCTGCCCACGGGGCGATCCACTGAGGTCCCGGGTGGTTTGCGGGTGTCGGGCCGGTGGAACTACGCCTCGGGATGCGAAGATGCCCAGTGGGCCTTGCTCGCCGCCCCGGTGGTCGACGGCGATCGCGTCCGCAACCGGTCGGCGGGCGGCAACGAAATGGCGTTGGTCCGCACCTCCAGCCTTCGGATCGATCGGACATGGGATGTCGCGGGTCTGCGCGGAACGGGTAGCCACACCCTGGTGGCCGAGGACGTGTTCGTCCCGGCATCGCATGTAGTGCAACTCGACCTGTCAAACTCGGTGCCGACAGGCCTGCTCACGCGCCTGAACGCGTTGGGAAGCGCCCCCTTGTTCGGTGTCGCACAGGGCGCCCTGGACCTCGTCGGAGCGATCATGGCCACCCGGCGTCCGCCGCGATCGACTTACACGAACCTTGCCGAGATTCCCGCTGCACGAGAGACCTTCGCACGGGCGTCCATGCTGGTGGAGGATGCGCACCGACGTGTACTGCACGTCGCTGCTAGGGCAGACGCCGCCCTGCGCTCGGGCGGAGCCGAGCAGACCACCGTCAAAGAAGCGCAGATGCTGGTGGAAGTAATTTCTGCCCTGCGGCAGTGCCGACAGGCCGTTGAACTGCTGCTCGATTTACACGGGTCGAGCGGTTTCGCCGTCTCCAACCCGCTGCAGCGGATGTGGCGCGACTTGGCGATCGGCAGCCGCCACGGGGCTCTCACGCCTTATGTCGCGGCCGAAGACTATGCGCGTCGGCTCGTCAGTGCCGGATAGTCGGCGAATTACGGATGGCGCTGAAAAGTGCTGGTGCAAGGCTTACCGGGTAATCAACAGCCGCGCGGAGACTCTGCCATCGGCCAGCTGGTAGCGCCAGCCGCGAGGTCGCCGGCTCGCCCGTCGTTACCGGGCCCGCCTGTTGGCGATGCGATCCAGCCATTCGAACAACAGATCTCGTTCAGCGGCGGTCAGCGGTACTTCGTCATTGCCGATGGCTTGCCGGAGCGCCGTTGCCCGTCCGGCCAATGTGCTACGGGCTTTTCCCGCTCCCGAGGTCACCATGATGCTCGCAAGCGCGTTCTCCCGTGCTATGTCGCTCAACTCGGGGTCGCGCATTCGTGGGGCGACGGTCAATTGGGTGATGACGAATCCCACACCGCAGGATCGGAAAAGGTCCGTTGCGCGCTCGACACTCATGCGCAGCTTCCCTTCGTCGGCAATCCGGGCGATTGCGGTGTGCAGCATCGACACCGTTGTCTCCGCTGCCGCTGAAACAGGGCCACCCCGTCGCGGATGACCATAGATCAATGCGAAGCACTCGGGCTGCGAGAACCCGAACGCGACGAACAAGTCCCACAAGCGACGCAGATCGGCTACCGGGTCATCGGACTGTCTCAGCAACTTACGCTTCCGCGCGATATAGCCCTGCAGTATGTGGAGGGTGACGGCTTCGAGCAAGCCGTCCTTATCCCCAAAGCGACGGTAGAGAATTGGTGGCTGCGTGCCTGCGGCCGCCGCGACTGCCCGTGTGGACACCGCCTCTACACCTCCTGAGGCCAGGAGTTCGGCCGCGGCCTCCAGCAATCGGTCCGACGCAGATGTTCCCGTATCGATCGCCATGTAAAGCACGGTAACACCGATCCGGTAACGGTGATTGCGCCACCGGATTCAGACGCGGCCGAGTCCCGGAGGTCACGGTCTAGGTCCACCAATGATTGAGACGAACCGACGGTGAGTTGCGTTCGACTTGGCGGCGGGCCCTAGTCAGAGATGGCCAACAGTTAGGCATCCTGAGTGCTTGTGGGAGTATGCGCAAGCAGACTTCGAGACTATGTTATCGTCGGAAACGTTTCGAGAGAATCGTTGGTATCGATGGCATCGTCCCGCTGGCGCCAGCTGGGCGTCGGCTGATGCGCCGGAGCGCCTTGACGTGAGAGAACCTCGAATCGCAAGCGGAGGGGAATATCTGAGCCACAAAAATGACCGGACGGATAGCCGGACAATTGATAGGAGATGGTGTGGAAACTTTCAACAACACCGTGCGTGGTCTGATGGGCGCCGGTTTTGCCGCGGCTGTACTGCTCGGGCAGGGGTTCGTGACGTCCTCCGCGCGAGCCGACATGACGGGCCCCTTCGCCGCCTTGGTCGATGCCGCGGCTCAGCGATTGCAGACGGCGGCAGATGTGGCGGCGTCGAAATGGACGACTGGCGGCTCCATCGAGGACTCAGCCCGGGAACAGCAAGTGCTCGATGCGGTAACCGCGGCGGCGAAAGATCGTGCCGTGGATACGGCTTTCGTCGCCGGAGCCTTCCGTGACCAGATTGACGCGACGGTCGCCGTCGAATACGGCCTCTTCAGCATCTGGAAGACCGATCGCGCCGCAGCCCCGAGGTCGGCGCCAGACCTATCGGCCTCGCGCAGCGAGATTGATCGGCTCAATCGCGCCATCGTGGATCAATTCGCAGCCCAGTGGACGCTGCTGCAGGGACCCGGCTGTGCACCCACCCTGGCGGCCGCGAAAGCCGCTGTCGTTGAGAGTCGAAAGCTCGACGAGCTGTACCAGCGTGGATTGGACTACGCCACCCATTCCTACTGCCTTTAAACACGTTGGTGCGAAGGGTACCGGGCCGGGGCGCGCTTACCTGTCAGATGGCCATCTCGTCAGGGCTCGGGAAGCGCTGCTGGGGCTTTTGATTCTGCGCACAGCCGGTCAGGTGTTCCTCGCCCACGGCTACGGCCATTCGAGCATGGATGAGATTGCACTCGAGTGCGGGCTGGCTCGACGCACGTTGTACAACCACTTCGCCGGGTAAACAGCTGCCTCTTCGAGGCAACGATGACGCAGCTGTGGAACCGCATGCCGTTGGACGCCATTGTCGATGCGGCGAGTCAAGTGACTGAGGAGGTGGTGTACGGCATCGGCCGGGCGATCACCGACTTCTGGTCGCCGGCGGAAGCCGTGGCGTTCTTGCGGTTGATCATCTGGGAAGGCCCGCGGTTCCCCGAACTCGGCCACGGCCTGATGGACTGCGGTCGAAGTCCTGCGCGACGTGCGGTGAATGGCTATGTGCGACGACTCGGCCAGGATCGTGGCTTCCGCATCGATGACCCCGATCTGGCGACAACGCAGTTAATCGACGTCATACTGGGCGAGATGCTGGCGCAGCGCGGGTTACCTCATCGCTTGCACACCAGATCGACATGCATGGTCGTGTACTGCAGCACTTGTCCGGGCCCCATGAGCGTCCAACTGGCAGTCGGTGATGGCGGTTGCGGGCCGGTCACGGAGCGGCCCTGCCGGACTGCGCTGACCGTGCAATCGTCGATCGATCCGCTGCCCACGCGACTCACGATCACCCGATAACCCTCGCTCTCCAGTTGACTGATGGTCTCCTGGGCGGAGATCTCTGAAGACGGTGCGGCAGAAGCTGTTCCGCTGGCGAGCAGCCCCAAGCCAAGCCCCGCGGCGATCAAGCCCATGTGCACCAACACGTTTCTCACTGAACAGGTCTCCTTTGCCGTTCGGTTTGTCACCATCAACCCTATGGTCAGAATCAGCGAAATTGCCGAGACTCATAGAGAATCCACACCACCGGACCAGAACTTCTGGTGGAACTTCCTTGCCGCCCATCATGTCAGAACGTCGGCCAAGGTCGAATGGTGCTTGGCCAGAAGAGCTTTGGGCGCTGCTTGGCCTGCCTGCGCCGAATGGCCGATTGCCTCGGGATAGCGGACGACGGCGGCCGATTCGGTCACGCCAGAAGGGGGCGACGCCGGGTTCGTGACCTCGAGGCGTATCCCCGCCCCGACGCCGCTCCTGGAGCCCGGGCCGCTGCAGGTCAGCACCACGAAATGCGGCTTCATCCGACGGCGGAGACTGTGCCACACTGACTGAATGACGTCCTCAGATCGGCGCACCGATGCCTCACTGCCGGCGGCGGCGGCGGACCAGGACGCCGCCGAAGCGGCGGACCTGGTGGTCGCGGCGGCCGTCGGCGTGCAGCAGGTCAGCGCCACCGAACTCGGCCGGATGCTGCTGGCGGTCAACCGCAGCGTCGTCGACGAGGACGAACTGCTGAGCCTGCTGCAGAATCTCGCCCAGATCGCGCAAGAGGCCATTCCGGGAGCCGACAGTACCGGTGTGACCATCGACCTCGGCGGACACACGTACACCGCCGTACACACCGACCAGCGCACCCTTCGGGTGGACAGCGAGCAGTACGACAGCGGCGAAGGCCCGTGCCTGGAGGCCGCGCGGACCCGCCAGATCATGCTTGTCGACGCGGAGGAGGCAGCCGCCACCTGGCCGCAGTTCGCCGCCGCCGCCCGCGCCGAAGGCATCCGGAGCTTCCTGGCCGCACCGCTGGTGACCGCGGATCAGACCCTCGGATCGCTCAACCTCTACGGCCGATCCCGATCGGCGTTCGACAGCTTCGATGCCGAGATCCTGGACCTGCTGACTGAATCGGTGTCGCGCGCCATCGGCGACTTCGCGCGGTACCGGTCGGCCCAGGACGTCGCCACCGGCCTGCAGCGGGCGTTGGAGACGCGGGCACCGATCGAACAAGCCAAGGGCATGTTGATGGCCATTCATGGCATCGACGCCGACGAAGCCTTCGAGCGTCTTCGCCGCGAAAGCCAGAATACGAACATCCCGCTGCGTGCGGTGGCGCTCCGCCTGGTCGAGCGCCTCACGTCGGCCCCCGACGACGAAGCGGTCTGAGGCCGCCGGCCGTATCGGTCATTTGCGATCGGTAGCCGGCCCGACGGCCATCGCTCGCTTCATGACCACGATGAAGGCCGCCACATTCACGCTGATCGGCGCCGCGGCACTTGCTCCACACCGTCGGAACGCCGCTGTCGTCGTCACGGGGGCGCCGCCGTGGGCCCCGGTGCAGCGCACCGACACGGTGACCGTCCACGTGGTCGAGGCGGCCCCGACGGAGCCGATCCGATCACCGTCGTCGCCCACATCGAGACCTGCCGACTGCAGGTCCATCGGTGACGCCGCAACCGTAGTCCGGCGCGCCGTCACCCACCACCGGCGGCGCGGGCACCGGCTCTCCGGCCGAGCGGCGGGTGGCCAGCACCGAGCCGACCAGGATGAGCGCCAGCCCGGCCACGTTGAACACCGTCAGAGGTTCGGCGAGGATCACCACGCCGGCGGCCAGGGCCACCGCCGGGTTGACGTAGGTGAACACCAGGGCGCGGGTCGGGCCGACCTCGCGGATCAAGGCGAAGAACACGATGAAGGCGAGTGCCGTGCAGACCACGGCAAGCAGGACGGTCGCCACCAGCACGCGTGTACTGGGCATTTCGGTCGGCCACCGCAACGCCGCCGGCACGGCGTACACCAGTGCGGCTACGGCGAGACAGCTCGCGGTCAACGGCAAGGCCGGGACGCCGGTGAGGCGCCGCGCGGCGATCAGCGGGGCAATCGCATAACAGGTGGCCACCAGCAGCACCTGTGCGATGGGCCATGCTCCCCCGCCGGACAGACCCGGCCCCGCCAGCACGGCCACGCCGACGATGCCGACCACCAGTCCGGCCCACCGGCCGGCACCGAGACGGTGGGTACCTCCGGTGATCCGGTCCAGCACCGTGGCGATGATCGGTGACGCGGCGATGAGCAGCCCCGTCGTCGAGCTGCTGAGGTGGTGCTCGGCGTTGGAGAGCAGCAGCCACGCCGCGATGATCTCGAAGAAGGCGAAGGCCAGCAACGGCTTCCAATGCGCGATGACGCTTGCGATGTTGGTGCGGGACACCGCCAGCGGCAACAGCACCGCGGCGCCGATCAACGTGCGGGCCAGCACCAGCACGGGCACCGACAGTCCCTCCAGCGCAATCTTGATCAGTAGGTACGGGATGCCCCAGATCACGCTCATCGCCGCGAACAGCACCCAGCCGCGTGCGCTCACCGGTGGCCCGAACAGCGCAATGTTGCAACGGTCACCGGAACACTAAATCACCCGCCTCTACGGCACCCTCGCGCTGGTCGTGCCCCTGGTCGGGGTACTGCTCGCGATGGTGCAGGGCCGGGCCACCGAAATCTGGACCATCGTCGCGATGGTGTTGACGGCGGCCGCCGGCGGCCTGCTCGCACTGCAGATCGCACCCCGACAGCTCGAGGCACTCGACGCGCCGCAGGCCGCTGCCGCGTTGCGGCGGCTCGGCATGCTGGCCGGCATCTTCAACCTGCTGTAGGCGATCGTCGTCGTCCTCACCATGATGAACGTGCGGTGGGAGGCGAGGAGCCGATGAGCTTTCGCCACTTCCTGAAACGGCCGCCGGCGGTCAGCGCATCCGAGGCGGTCCGGTTGGTGGCCGAGGGGGCGCTCGTGGTCGATGTCCGTCGCGAGTTCGAATGGAATCGGGTGCACATTCCTGGCGCCGTGCACATTCCGCTGGAGGCGCTTGCCGCAGCGCTGGCTGGAGTTGCCGGAGGACCGGATGCACATTACCTTCTGCGCCGGCGGCCTGCGCTCGGCGGGTGCGGCGAACCTGTTGGTAGAGAACGGCTTCGAGGCGGTGAACATGAGCGGTGGGCTGATCCAATGGCGCGCCGCCGGAGGGCAGCTCACCACCAGGGTGTGAGGTAGCACACCGGTGTGCGGCGGTTTCAGCGCCGCCGACACGAGGTACCACGGGTGCTCGCCACGGCGATGGCCTGCGGCGATTTTCCGGCCCAGCCACATGTGCACACACCGATGAGAAAGCGTTCTCCCTTGCCACCGATCGATACACCCGATGCCGTCGTCATCGGAACCGGACGCAACGGCGTCACCGCAGCGGCCGCCCTGGTGGCCGCCGGCTGGGACGTCACCATGCTCGAAGCCGACGGCCGGACCACGGCCGTGGCCGCCTCGATGCGACGGCTCCTTCCGGGACGACGATCGGTCTCCACCGCGGCGCACAAGTTGCGATGCTGACCGGCGGGTTTGACGACGCCGCGACAGGGTAGCCACACCGCATGTCGTCGCTGTGGACCACCGACCGTATCGAGGCCGCGACACCGGCACCGGCTCTGACAGCCACACCGGAAGCCGCGGACGTGATCGTCGTCGGCGCGGGTTTGACCGGCCTGACCACGGCGGTCTTGCTGGCCCGCGCCGGCAAGCGGGTGACCGTGGTGGAAGCCCGGCACATCGGCGCGGGCGCCACCGGGAACACCACCGGCAAGGTGACCCTGCTGCAGGGCAGCAAGCTGGCCCGCCTCGCGGCCAAACACGGCACGTCGGTGCTGGAAGCCTATGTCGCGGGCAACAAGGAAGGGCGAGACTGGCTGCTGCGCCATTGCGCCGACCATGGCCTGTCGACGCAGCGCGAGGACGATCACGCCTACGCCCAGACCGCCCAGGGCCTGCCGACCGTGCGAGCGGTGTTCGATGCCTGCCGCGGCGGCGGTCTGGATCCCGAGTGGCTGGATTCGGCCGACGTTCCCTTCCCGTTTGCCGGCGGTGTTCGGCTACGCGACCAGGCCCAGATCGACCCGATCCCCTTCCTGGACAGCCTGGTGGTGGAACTAGAAACACACGGCGGCACCGTGCTGCAGGGCGTGCGCGCCACGTCGATATCCGGCACCGGACCGCTGCGGGTGGATCTGCGCATGAGCCATGCCGCCGACGACACCCGGGACCGACACTTCTCCGTCACGGCCGACCGCTGCGTCCTGGCCACCGGGACACCCATCCTGGACCGGGGCGGCTTCTTCGCGCGTCTCAAGGCGCAACGTTCGTACTGCATGGCTTTCGACGTTCCCGGGGACATCACCCGGTCGATGTACATCTCGGTGGACTCCCCCACCCGATCGGTGCGCTATGCCCCCAGCCCTGAGGGTGACAAGCTGATCGTGGCCGGCGCCGGCCATCCGGTGGGCCGCGGTGGTGACGAGGCCGCCGCCGTCGACGAACTCGCCCGCTGGGCCGCGGTGCACTACCCGGGCGCGGTCCAGACACATCGCTGGTCTGCGCAGGACTACCACCCCGCCGCCGAACTGCCCTACGTCGGACCGCTGCTGCCGAAAACCGACCGCATTTTCGTCGCGACCGGATTCGACAAATGGGGCATGACCAACGGGGTGGCGGCCGCACTGGCGCTGTCCGCGCGCATCCTCGGCGGGCGGATGGATTGGGCGCAAGCGTTCGGCAGCTGGAGCACTCACGAGCTGGCCGGGCTCACCACGGCGGTCAAGGACAACGTGGAAGTCGGCATCAATCTCGCGAAAGGCTGGTTGACGCCGGTCATTTCGAGCGCATCGGCACCACACGACAGTGGCGGTGCGGTCACGTGCCCGTTGTGGAGGCCACACGCCACCTCTGTGGTGGACGGGAGCCGGCGCACGGTGTCGGCAGTCTGCCCGCACCTCGGTGGCATCGTGGGGTGGAACAACGTCGACCAGGCATGGGAATGCCCGCTGCACGGTTCACGCTTCGCGCCCGACGGCTCGTTACTGGAAGGTACTGCTACCAAGGGACTTTCGCCAATCGATGATGCGCCGCGCGGCGCGGAAGGAGCCTCAGATGCGAGCGGTGAGCTGGCAAGGAAAACGGGACGTCCGCGTGGAGACCTTCCCTGATCCGAAGATCCAGGAGCCCGGCGACGCGATCATCGAAGTCACCTCCACCAATATCTGCGGTTCCGACCTGCACCTGTACGAGGTCCTCGGGGCATTCATGCGGCCGGGTGACATCCTCGGACACGAACCGATGGGCATCGTGCGCGAGGTGGGCGCCGACGTGACGAACCTCGCGGTCGGAGACCGTGTGGTGATACCGTTCCAAATCTCCTGTGGCAGTTGCTTCATGTGTGACCGGCAGCTGTACACCCAATGCGAAACCACCCAAGTGCGCACACACGGTACCGGGGCAGCCCTGTTCGGCTATTCCGAGCTCTACGGTTCGGTGCCCGGTGGGCAGGCCGAGTTCCTGCGCGTGCCGCACGCAGCATTCACCCACATCAAGGTGCCGGAGGGACCGCCGGACAGCCGCTTCGTCTACCTGTCCGATGTGCTGCCGACCGCTTGGCAGGCCGTCGCCTACGCCGACATTCCCGACGGCGGTACCGTGGCCGTCATCGGGCTCGGCCCCATCGGTGACATGTCGGCCCGCATCGCGGCGCAGCTGGGCTACCGGGTGATCGCCGTCGACCTGGTTCCGGAACGGCTGGCCCGGGCGGCCGCACGGGGCGTCGAGGTGATCGACGCCGGCACCACGGATGCGCCGATCGGCGAGGTCATCCGGTCCCGGACCGACGGACGCGGTGCCGACTCGGTGATCGACGCGGTGGGCATGGAGGCACATGGCTCTCCGGTCGCAAAAGCCTTGCAGCAGATGACTGCACTGCTTCCCGACGCCGTGGCAAAGCCACTCATGCAGAAGGCCGGGATCGATCGGCTGGACGCGCTGTACACCGCCATCGACGCGGTGCGCCGTGGCGGCACCATCTCGATCATCGGGGTCTACGGCGGCGCCGCCGATCCCCTGCCGATGTTGACGCTGTTCGACAAGCAGGTGCAGTTGCGGATGGGGCAGGCGAACGTGAAGCGCTGGGTGCCCGACATCATGCCGTTGCTGGTCGACGACGACCCCTTGGGCGTCGAGGATTTCGCCACTCATGTGCTGCCGCTCGAGCAGGCGCCGTGGGCTTATGAAGCACTGCAAAAGAAGGAACACGGCGCGGTGAAAGTCGTCTTGCACCCGTGATGCTTTGATATGAGGTCGCTTAGAGATAGCGGCCGGTGGCGCACATCTGCGGCATCGTGGAACACATGATCGAAATGTTGACCGCGGGAGCGGCGAAAATTCTTGTCGGAGTGGGCACCTTCATGGGTGCGGACACGCTGCCCCTCAACGACCCGAGCGCTCCGCCCGGTCCGGCCGCGGTATCCGATGCCGGGCCGGGCGGCGCGGTGGTGTTGCCACCCCACGTGCCGGCCGATCTGGCGCCGCGACCTGCGGCCGGCAGCCCGAACCAGCATGTGCCCACCATCGTGATCCCGCGCGAACAGTCGGTCGGCGGGGCGAACCCGCACATTCCGTACGGGACGAATCCCCTTGTCCCGTACGGAACCTGGACGCCCTGAGCGCTACAGCCCCATGTTCTTGGCGATGATCATCTTCATCACCTCGCTGGTCCCCCCGTAGATGCGGCTGACCCGGTTGTCGGCGTAGAGCCGGGCGATCGGATACTCGTTGATGTACCCGTACCCACCGTGCAGCTGCAGGCAGCGGTCGATGACGCGGGAGGCGACATCGGTGCAGAACAGCTTGGCCGAAGCGGCATCGGCCGGGGTCAGCTCGTCGAGATCGTGTGCTTCCATGGCCCGGTCGACAACGGCCTCCATGGCATCCACATCGGCCTGGCATGCGGCCAGCTCGAACTTGGTGTTCTGGAATGACGCGACGGGCTTGCCGAACACCGTCCGGTCCCTGGTGTACTGCGCGGCGAACCGCACCGCGGCCTTGGCCTGGGCGTAAGCGCCCACGGCGATGCCGAGGCGTTCCCGCGGCAGGTTCTGTCCGAGGTAGGAGAATCCCATGTTGACCTCGCCGAGCACATCTTCGACGGGCACGACCACGTCGGTGAAATTCAGCTCGGCGGTGTCGGACACCCGCAGGCCCAGCTTGTCCAGCTTGCGGCCGACCTGGTACCCGGCGGACTTGGTGTCCACCACCAGCAGGGTGATGCCGAACCGGCGGTCGTCTTCGCGCGGCGGTGCGGTGCGGGCGCACACGATGACCCGGTCGGCGTGCACGCCACCGGTGATGAAGGTCTTCGAGCCGTTCAGCACGTAGTGCGTTCCATCACCGGAAGGCTTTGCCGTGGTGCGTATTCCGGCCAGATCCGAGCCGGTTCCTGGCTCGGTCATCGCGATCGCGAACATCGTCTCGCCACTGAGCATGCCCGGGTACCAACGCTGTTTCTGTTCCTCGGTGGCCAGTGCCTTCAGGTAGGGCAGGCACAGGCCGACGTGCACGCTGGAGCCGCCGAAGGACACGCCGGCGCGGGCACACTCCTCGGTGATGATGGCCTGGAACTTGTACGAGTCGAGCCCGGCGCCGCCGTATTCGGTGGGGATCTCGATCCCGAAGATGCCCAGTTCGCCGAGTTTGTAGTAGAAGTCCCGGGGCGCGATGCCGTCTTCGAACCATTTGTCGTAGACCGGCACGACCTCGGATTCGATGAACGCGCGGATCATCGATCGGAAGTCCTCGTGCTCTTCGGTGAAAACGGTCCTGCGCATCGGTGTCTCCTCTGGGCTGGCGCCCAATAGCGAACAGTGTTAGCTTATGTCCACCAGTTTAAGCTAACGGTGTTAGCCAAGGCAAGGTTGCCGGGAAGTGAGGCGCGTCATGGGACGGCCGCGCGTGCCCCTGCTCAGCCGCGAGCGCATCCGCGATGCGGCGCTGGAGATGATCGACCGGGACGGTCTGGACGGGCTGTCCATGCGCAAGCTGGCGACCGCGCTGGGGGTGCAAGCCGCGTCGCTCTACAAGCACTACCCCACCAAGGACGACGTGCTCGACGATGTCGCCAGCCGGGTGGTCAGCGACGTCGAAACCACCGCCTTCGACGATGGCGCGGACTGGCCGGCCGGGTTGGCCGACTGGGCCCGCTCGTACCGGGCCGCACTGGCCGCCCACCCCAACCTGGTGCCCTATCTGGCGGGTGGCATCGGCCGCCGCGATGCCAGCCTGCGGATCGCCGACGCCGTGCACGGTGGACTGGTGGCTGCGGGGTGGCCGCCCCGGGACGCCACGCTGATCGGCGCGGCCACCCGATCACTGGTGCTGGGATCCACCGTCGGGTCGTTCTCCCAAGGGTTCGCCGACGACGTGCAGGTCTACCGGGACCGCTATCCGCACATGCACCAGGCGCACCTGTTACGCGGCAAGGCCGACGAAATCGACACGGCCAGTTTCGAACTGGCGCTCACCGCGTTCATCGACGGGCTGAAGATGCGGTTCGGCGCGATCGGTGCACGCCGGCAACGGCGCCGGACCCTGGTCAAGCCGGTGTCCGGGGATTCGGCTCCGATCGCCTGAGGACGGACTTCCCGGTGGACGTGTCCGGCCGGGAAACTCCCGGTTCAGGGGCGGAGCCGGCGTCCGCCCGGGACCCGGTTCCGGCCACCCACGACTGCTCATGACGGAACTGTGCCGCAGGTCGGGCCCGGTGTCGGTGGTGTAGCGCGGCGCCGCCCAGCTGGAGTCGCTAAGCTGGCGCCTTCCCCTGCTGGGGTCACCAGTGAGGAGAGGAGCGCCGATGGCGGACACCGCCACACCCAAGCCCGGGCACATCCGGCTGACCTCGCACAGTGGTGGTTCGGCTGCGCTGCCGATCCGCTGGGGTGCCGCCACCGCCGCCGAACGCGGACCCGTGGTCGGCACCACCGGTACCCGGGCCCACCGCAACGTCATCGGCACCCACAGCGGTTCCTACAGCGTGTACCGCGCGCTGGCGGTGGCCGCGGGTGCCTTGTCGCGTGCCCACCGCGCGGACCTGACCAACACCGCCCCCACCGACCTGATCGGCCCATACGAACAGTGGGGCGACGCGGACAAGATCGTCAGCCTCGATCCCTGGGGCGCGACCGTCGCCGACGTCTTCGCCGCCGAATTGGCCGCCGGATTCGACATCCGTCCGACCATCGCGGTGACGAAGGCGCACGTCATCCTGCCCGAGATCGCCGACGCGATCGCCAAGGGCAGGTTGCGCCCGGACGGCCGACACCTGCTCGAAGGCGGTGCCGCAGTGGTGACCAAGGTGGCGTTGGAACCCGTGTGGTATCTGCCCGGCGTGGCGGCCCGATTCGGATGCAGCGAGACCGAACTGCGGCGCGTGCTGTTCGAGGAAACCGGCGGGATGTACCCGGAGCTGGTCACGCGCGGTGACCTCGAAGTGTTCCTGCCGCCCATCGGAGGGCAGACCCTCTACATCTTCGGTGCGGCACGAGATCTGGCCGACCCATCGGTCGAGCTGACCGCGCGGGTTCACGACGAGTGCAACGGCTCCGATGTGTTCGGGTCCGACATCTGTACCTGCCGCCCCTATCTGACACATGCCATCGAGGAGTGCATCCTGGGTGCTCAGCGCGGCGGCGTCGGACTGGTCGCCTACTCACGCAAGGAGGGCCGGGCGCTGGGCGAGGTCACCAAATTCCTGGTGTACAACGCCCGCAAACGTCAAGAGGGCGGTGACACCGCCGACCAGTATTTCGCCCGCACCGAATGCGTGGCCGGCGTGCAGGACATGCGCTTCCAGGAATTGATGCCGGACGTGCTGCACTGGCTGGGCGTCCGCAAGATCCATCGCCTGGTGTCGATGAGCAACATGAAATACGACGCCATCACCGGGTCGGGCATCGAGGTCGGCGAACGGGTCAACATCCCCGACGAACTGGTGCCCGCCGACGCCCGGGTGGAGATCGACGCCAAGATGGCCGCCGGCTATTTCACCCCCGGTGACATCCCCGATGCCGACGAACTGCGCAAGGTCAAGGGTCGGGGGCTCGACGGGTGACCGACCCGATTGCCGAACTGCGCACCACCGCTGCCATCCGCGAGCGCGCCCGCTTTCTGCTGGCCCGCGCCCGCGCCGGTGAGTCGGCCTGGTTCACCGTCGACGACGACGCGTTACCGGCCACCGCCGCCGAGGTCGCGACGGTGACCCGGAGCCGCTACCCCGATCTGGACGTTCCGTTCCACAGCCGGTGGCGCCACTTCGAGGCCGGCGGGATCACGCGGGTCGCCGGGCTGGACGCCGCCGCGATGATCGATCTGACGGTGGTCAGCGTGCTGCTCGACGCCGGCGCCGGAGCGCAGTGGCGCTACGCCGAGCATGCCACCGGACTGTCGTTCACCCGCTCCGAGGGATTGGGGGTGGCCAGTTGGCATGCCTTCACCGACGGTGTGTTCTCCGGCGATCCCGATCACCCCCTGCGTGCCGACGCCGCCGGGCTGCGCGCCATGACAACCGAGGCACTGGCCGCGGCCTTCCAGGTCGCTCCCGACAATCCGCTGGTCGGTCTGGACGGCCGGGCTCGGCTGCTGCGCCGGCTCGGTGCCGCGCTGGCCGACAACGCTGCGGTCTACGGGCCGGACGGGCGCCCGGGTGCGATGTTCGATGCACTCGTCGGGCCCGACAAAGCGGTGTCCGCGCATGCCATCCTGTCGGTGTTGCTGTCCACCCTGTCCAGCGTCTGGCCGTCCGGGAACACGATCGGCGACCAGGCACTCGGCGACGTGTGGCGACATCCCGCGGTGCCCGGCCCCGGCGCGAGTGCGGGCTGGATGCCGTTCCACAAACTGTCGCAATGGCTGACCTATTCACTCCTGGAACCGTTCGGGTGGGCGGGTGTCCGGGTGACCGGTATCGAGGAGCTGACCGGCTTGCCGGAATACCGCAACGGCGGTCTGCTGATCGACACCGGGGTACTCGGCTTGCGGGATACGGCTGTCACCCAACGTGATTGGTCCGTCGGCGACGAGCTGGTGGTGGAGTGGCGGGCACTCACCGTCGCGCTGCTGGACGAACTCGCCCCGCTGGTACGCACCGAACTGGGCGCCGACGTGCCGTTGGCGTGCGTCCTGGAGGGCGGCACCTGGCAAGCCGGCCGCGCCACCGCACAGCGGCTGCGCGGCGGTCTTCCCCCTTTGGCCATCATCAGTGACGGGACGGTGTTCTAGACACATGACGGGTGTGCACGTGATCGACCACCCTCTGGTACAGCACAAGCTGACCTTGCTGCGCAGGCACGACGCCTCCACCAACAGTTTCCGCACCCTGCTGCACGAGATCGCGACCCTGATGACCTACGACGTCTTGCGGGACATCCCCACCCAGGAGGTCCAGGTGCAGACCCCGCTGGAAGTCACGACCGGGCGTGTCATCGACGGTAAGAAATTGGTGTTCGTGTCCATCCTGCGGGCGGGCAGCGGCATTCTCGACGGGATGCTCGATGTCGTGCCGGGCGCCCGGGTGGGTCATATCGGCCTTTATCGCGACCCGAAAACGCATATCGCCGTTGAGTATTACTTCAAGATGCCCAGTGACCTGCACGAGCGGGACATCGTCGTGGTAGATCCCATGCTCGCCACCGGCAACTCGGCCATCGCGGCGGTCGACCGGCTCAAGGAGTACTCCCCCAGGTCGATCAAGTTCGTCTGCCTGCTCACCTGCCCGGAAGGTGTGGCGGCGCTGCACGGCGCCCATCCCGATGTGCCCATCTTCACCGCCGCCGTCGACCGTGCCCTCGACGAGCACGGCTACATCGTGCCCGGCGCCGGCGATGTCGGTGACCGCATCTTCGGGACCAAGTGAGCGTCATGCCCGGCCGCCAAGGTACCGATCAGCCAGCAGATCTTCGCACCCCCGGCCCCCGACGAGTTCGCCGGCCAGCTCACCATCGGTACTGAGTGGGCCGATACCGAGAACATCAAGAAACTTGTCGACACGTTCAAAGATTCTGCCGTGCAACAGTTCCTGGCCACGGACCCGAACGTCAAGAACATCCTGCTGCCGCTGTAGGGGCACCGAACCAGGCCGCCAGCCGGTCGGCCAGGCCGGGCTGATCGTCACCCGTCCAGACGATGTGCCCGTCCGGGCGCAACAACACCGCGCCGGCGTCCAGCTCCGGAGCGCTGTCGGTGACGTGATCGACCCGGTCGGCCCATCCGGCCACCGACAGTGCACCGGTGGGGTCCAGCAGCAGGCCGCGGCCGTGATGGGTGAGATCGAACAGCCGTCCCCGCCCGACGGGCATGTCCCGCAACCGGCGTCCCCACCTGTGGTCGCCGACGTCGTAGCGCACGCCGATGGCGGTGATCTTCTCGACCAGGTAGCGGTTCACCTCGTCGAAGTCCATCAGCTCTGAGATCAGCCGGCGCACCGCCTGCGGGCCCGCGGCGGTGGACATCAACTCCATCTGCGCGCGCGAATTGTTCAAGACGTCGGCGGCCACCGGGTGCCGCTCGTCGTGATAGGTATCCAGCAGGCCCGCCGGTGCCCAGCCCCGGATGTGTGCGGCCAGTTTCCAACCCAGGTTGAACGCATCCTGGACACCCAGGTTGAGTCCCTGGCCACCGGCGGGTGGGTGGATGTGCGCCGCGTCGCCGGCCAGGAACACCCGCCCGCAGCGGTAGCGCTCGGCCTGCCGGGTGGCGTCACCGAAGCGCGACAACCACCGCGGTGCATGCGCCCCGAAGTCGGTGCCGGCGACCGCCCGGAGCTGCTGCCGGAATTCCTCGAGTGTGGGCGGCACCCCACGGTCGTCGGTCAGCCCGGCCGCCGGCACCACCACCCGGTACACACCGTCCGTCCCGGTGAGGAGTCCGGCACCGAACCGCTTCTGGGTCTGCCGGATCCGCTCCACCGTCGCGGTGATGACCTGCGGGTCGGCCGACAGTCTCATTTCACCGAGCAGGGTCTCGGCGCTGGCCGGCTCGCCGGGAAAGGCGATACCGGTCAGGCTGCGCACCGCGCTGCGCCCACCGTCGCAGCCGACCAGGAAAGCGGCCCGTTGCTGCGTCCCGTCGGCCAGGTGCGCCGTCACCCCATCGACGTCCTGCGCCAGCCCCACCAATTCGACGCCCCTGCACAGCTGCGCGCCGAGCTGTCCGGCCCGGTCGCCCAGCAGCCGTTCGATGACCGGCTGCGGAATACCCAGGGTGTACGCATGCGCGGTGTCCAGTCCGCTGGGCGCCGGTTTGTCGATGGCCGCGAAGAACCCGCCGGCCGGGAATGTCCGCCCCAGCTCCAGGAAGCGCTCCAGCACGCCGCGCTGGTCCATGATCTCGGTGCTGCGCACATGCAACCCCAGTGCCCGCACCACCGGGGTCGGCGCGGCCGCCTTGTCCAGCACCAGCACCCGCACATCGTGCAGGCGCAGTTCGGCGGCCAGCATCAATCCGGTCGGCCCCGCACCGATGATGATCACGTCAAACATGCAATCCCCCAATCCAATCGGCCTGTCGAACAGGCATGGAGGGACGATTGTGCGACACACCGGGGGCCTTGCGGCAAGCCCCCGGGTCGGCTATATCTTGAAAGGGGCGGGGGAAATCTGCTTCCGGAAGTACACCCGTCGATATCCGTTCTCGGTTCGACGTGCGGTCTCCTGGTAGCCCTGCCGGGGGTAGTACGCGAGGTTCTCCGACATCGCCTCATTGGTGTAGAGCCGCACCTCGGCCAGCCCGAGTTCGCGGGCCCGCGACTCCGCCCGCCGCAGCAGCCGCGCGCCGTGACCGCGGCCCTGCGCTGCGGGATGCACGGCGACGGTGTCGATCAGCACATGGTCGTCGTGGTACTCGATCACCAACACGGCGTGCAGCCCGCCATCGTGCTCGATCACCCAGACCCGCGAATCATCAAGTGCCGCGGTGAAATCAGTGTCCATGGGCGCGGGTCGGCGCCCGATCCGGTCGACGTACTTCTCGAACGCCTCCGCGACGACACGGTTGACCGCGGTGTGATCGGCGCCGGTGGCCGGCCGGATGGGTGCAGCGTCCATCGGGCCACTCTACGTGGCTACCGGCCTCGAGTCGGTTGCGCGGCCGTCGACGCCGAGGACGACGGCCGCGTCGACGGCCGCTCGATGATCGTCGAATTCCGGCCTCCGACACGGTAACTGGCCCCGCGGTGCTCCTCGGGGAGCCGGTCACCCTTGCCGTTGAGCTTGTTGCGCAACGTGCCGGGTGTGTACTCCTGCTGGTAGGCGCCGCGCGCGGTCAACACCGGCACCACATGCTCGACGAAATTGGCGAACGAACCCGGGGTGATCGCATAGGCCAGGTTGAAGCCGTCCACGTCGGTCTCCTCGACCCATTCCTGCAACGTGTCGGCCACCCGTGCACCCGAACCCACGATCCGCGGGCCCATCCCACCGATCTTGCCCCATTCGGCGATATCGCGGACGGCCCACTCGCCGCCGTCCGGGTCGGCGGACTGGAAGGCCTTGACCGCAGACAGGATGGCGTTGGAGTCCACGTTGCCCACCGGTTCGTCGAGCCCGTAGCGGGACAGGTCCACGCCCATCCAGCCGGACATGAACGTCAGCGCACCCTCGGGGTCGCCGTAGGACAGGTACTCGGCGTGCTTGGCGTGTGCCTGCTCGTCGGTCGGGGCGGTGATGATGGTGGACAGGTTGAAGATCTTCGCCGAGTACGGATCGCGCCCGGCCAACTCGAGCTCGGACCGGATGGTCGAAACAGTCTCGCGCAGCAGCGCTTTGGTGGGCGCCGCGGTGAAGATGGCTTCGGCGTTCTCGGCGGCGAAGCGCACGCCGCGCGGCGACGAACCGGCTTGGTAGATCACCGGCGTGCGCTGCGGCGACGGTTCGGCCAGGTGCACGCCCGGCACGCTGAAGTGGGTGCCCTCGTGGCCGATGTGGTGCACCTTGTCGGGGTCGGTGAACACCCCGCGTTCCCGGTCGCGGATCACCGCGCCGTCCTCCCAGGAACCCTCCCAGAGCTTGTAGAGCACCTCCAGGTACTCGTCGGCATGGTCGTAGCGGGCATCATGGGCCGGCTGATCGGTCTGGCCCATGTTGCGGGCGGCGGCCGGCAGATAACCGGTGACCACATTCCATCCGATCCGTCCGCCGGTCAGATGGTCCAGGGTGGAGATGCGGCGGGCGAACGGATAGGGGTGTTCGAATCCGGTTCCGGTGGTGATACCGAAGCCCAGATGCTGGGTGACCAGTGCCATCGCCGAAACCAGCAGCAGCGGGTCGCCCACCGGGATCTGCGCGGCCTGCCGGATGGCGGCCTCGTCACTGGCGCCGTACACGTCGTAGGTGCCCAGCACGTCGGCGATGAACACGCCGTCGAATCTGCCGCGTTCCAACAACTTCGCCAACTCGGTCCAGTACTGCAGATCCTTGTAACGCCAGGACTGGTCCTGCGGGTGCCGCCACAGACCGGGCGACTGATGGGCGACACAGTTCATGTCGAAGGCGTTGAATCGAATTACGCGGGTCACGCCGGAAGCCTCCCCGAGATCGGATCCGCGGTCACCGGTTGCATTCAGCGTGCGCCAATCGAGCGCCAGCCGATCCCCTACGCTGTGCACATGGCACGCGGCACACCCGCCATCGGTTGGTTCTCGTTGACGGCGGCGCTCATGGTGTCGGCCTGCGGCACACCCACCGTCGTCAACACCGGCGAACCGCACACTCCGGTGGCCACCCCCGCGGCGCCACCGGGATTGCCGCCGTATGCCACCAACGCCCACCTGGCGAACGCCGACGAGTTCTACGCGACCTCGGGTGACCAACAGGCGTACTACTTCGCCACCCCCAGCGGGCGGTGGCACTGCGCCATCGTCGCGCACGCGCAGGCCGGATGCCAGGCGGCCAGCTCCACCGCATTGCCGATCACCGGGGCGCCGACGGCGGTGCCGGCCGCCGACGGCACCCAGGTGAAGCCCACCGCGCTGGTAATCGACCGCACCGATGATGCGCAATTCGTTGCGCTGCAAGGCGACCCGTTCAGCCTGCAGCCCGGTCCGGCGGCCACGCTGCCGTTCGGCACCGTGCTGGCCGTCGCCGGGTTCCGCTGCAACGTGCAGGAGGCGACCGGCGTGTCGTGTGGCAGTGAGTCCAGCGGCAAGGGATTCACCTTCGCCGCCGACGGTTACCAGCTGACCTACACCGACGTTCCGCAGGCCTGACCACCGCATCGCCGGGCGGGCGGGCCGAGCCGACGTAGGTGTTCATGCCACGATGGGGATCGTGAGTGATATCCGGCCCTTCCGCATCGCCGTTCCCGACGACGACCTCGACGACCTGCGGCGCCGGCTGGCCGCCACCCGCTGGCCGGAGGCCGAATGCGTCGACGACTGGAGTCAGGGCGTCCCCCTGGCCTATACCCGGGAACTGGCCAGGTACTGGGCGCAGGACTACGACTGGCGGGCACGCGAGGCCGCACTCAACCGCTTCACACAGTTCATCACCGAGATAGACGGCCTCGATATCCACGTCATCCATCAGCGCTCACCGCACGCCGACGCGCTGCCGTTGCTCATCACGCACGGCTGGCCCGGGTCGGTGGTCGAGTTCCACAAGGTGATCGGCCCCCTGACCGACCCCACTGCGCACGGCGGCCGCCCCGAGGACGCCTTCCACGTGGTGTGCCCGTCGCTGCCCGGCTACGGCTTCTCCGGTAAACCGACCTCGACCGGCTGGGGCGTACCGAAGATCGCCGAAACCTGGGACACGCTGATGCGCCGGCTGGGGTACGACCGCTACGGCGCGCAGGGCGGGGACTGGGGTGCGGCGGTGACCACGCAGATCGGGCGCAACGGCGACAACGGGTGCCTGGCCATCCACATCAACATGCCGATCGGTCGCCCGCCGGCCGCCAGCGTGGAGTCCCCCACCGAAGAGGACCTCGCCGCGTTCGCCGTCCTCAAGGAACACCGCACATGGGGCACCGGCTACTCCAAGCAGCAGTCCACCCGGCCGCAGACGCTGGGTTATGGCCTGGTCGATTCACCGGTGGCCCAACTGGCGTGGATCGTCGAGAAGTTCTGGGCGTGGGCCGACTGCGACGGACACCCCGAGAACGTCCTGACGCGCGACGAAATGCTCGACAACGTGATGCTCTACTGGATCACCGGCAGCGGCGCCTCGTCGGCTCGGCTGTACTGGGAGAGCTTCACCAGTTTCGGGGCAGGCGAGCGTGTCGAAAAACCCACCGGCGTCGCGGCTTTCCCGAAGGAGATCACGCGGACCCCACGCAGCTGGTGCGAGGACGGCTACAACATCACCCACTGGACCGCCATGCCGCGCGGTGGTCACTTCGCCGCGTTCGAGCAGCCCGACCTGTTCGTGGCCGACGTCAGGAGCTTTTTCGCGACGGTCCGCTGACCAACCGGTACGCGCCGTAGAGCAAGGCCGCGACGGCGAAGTTCACGAAGTAGGCGATATCGGCACCGTGCCAGGCCACGGCGATCGGCCCCTGCAGCAGCGTGGTGTTCATGAACGGGATGGCCGCCGCATAGGAGACGACGAACACCACGAGCGCGGCCAGCGCGTCGCCGCGGCCGGTCGGCTCGGCGGTGACGTCGACGGTGAGGGTGGTGCGGCCCCTGGTGCGCAGCAGCCAGTCGATGACGACGATGGCGACGAACGCCGGGATCCAATAGCTGACGAGCAGCAGCACGTTCTGGAATCGGGTGGCGGTGTTGCCGCCGTGCAGCCACAAGATGAGCGCGAAGGCCACGACGGTGACCAGCGCGGCCGAGTACGGCCGGCGCATCCGCACACCCAGGGTCTGCAGGGCCAGCGACCCGCTGTAGTCGTTCATCACGCCGGATCCGATCGAGGCCAGCGCGATGATCAGCAACGCCAGCGCACCCAGGACGCCCCCGCCCATCACGTCGCGGACCCCCGCGGCGGTCTGGTCGCCGATCACCCCGGCCGCCGCGATACCGATGGCCTGGACGAAGACATAGGCCAGCACGACACCGCCGAAGGTGTAGCCGAACACCTTCGGTCGGGATGACTGTGCGGGCAGGTAACGGCTGAAGTCCGCGGCATAGCTCGCCCATGAGATGGACAGGCTGAGCGCGATGGTCACCTCGAAGACGAACGCGCCGACCAGATCGGGGCCGGCCACCGTCGCCGCCGTCACCACGTCGTGGCCGGCCACCAGCTTGACCGCGAACACCACGAACGTCACCAACAGCACCACCGTGAGGACGGCCTGCAGGCGGTGGATCAGTTCATAGCCGAAGAATCCGACGGCGCCCTGGACCGCCAACACGATCAGCACCGCGGCCCAGAACGGGATGCCCAGCAGCACGGACAACGCCTCGCCCCCGAAGAGCCCCACCAGGGCGTCCCAGGCGATCGACGACAGCCATTGCAAGGCGGCAGGCAGGGCAACACCGCGCCCGAACGCCAGCCGCGACGCGGGAAGCTGCGCGGTGCCGGTGCGCGGACCCCAGGTCGAAAGATAGCCGACCACGAGCCCGCCGAGCACGGTGCCGATGATCATCGCGATCAGGCCGAGCCAGAATCCCAGCCCCAGGGTGATGGCCAGGGTCCCGGTGAACACCCCGGTCATGTTGACCTGCGGTGCGAACCACACGGTGAACAGCCGCCCCGGGGTGCCGTAGCGACGGTCGGCCGGCACCGGGGCGATGCCGTGCGTCTCCACCGACAGATCGCCGGCGCCGCTGGGCGTGCGGCCGGTGAACGGTTCGGCATCGAGTCCGCGGAACGTGCCTGTGGTCCCACTTGTCATGCGACCATTCGATCACGGTCGAGAACAGCGGCCTCACGCCTCACCACCGACGACGGGGTTTGAACCCATCGGCGCGGCGGATTCTGCCGATATTTGGCATCTTGCCTATGGATTCCATTGTCAAAATGTAAATTCGTTGCGGAATCGCTTGCGAAGACCCCGACGATGGACCAAGGTTGGGAGCGCATCGATCATGACGCTGAGGGAGGACGGGCTCTGACCGGCACAAATATCACCGCCGCTGGCAACGCGACGGGCGAGGACGGAGCCGCCATCGAGAAGGCGGCCCCGGTCATCGAGATCGACCACGTGACGAAGCGCTTCGACGACTACGTCGCGGTGGCCGACGCCGACTTCACCATCGGTTCCGGGGAGTTCTTCTCCATGCTGGGCCCGTCGGGGTGCGGCAAGACCACGACGCTGCGGATGATCGCGGGATTCGAGACGCCCACCTCCGGGGCGATCCGCCTCGAGGGCGTCGACGTCTCCAAGGTTGCGCCGCACAAGCGCAACGTGAACACCGTCTTCCAGCACTACGCTCTGTTCCCGCACATGACGGTGTGGGACAACGTGGCCTACGGACCGCGCAGCCGCAAGAAGTCCGAGCGCAAAGACACCGCTGAGATCAAGCGCTCGGTCGACGAGATCCTGGAGATCGTCCGGCTCACCGATTTCGCCAAGCGCAAGCCCGGCCAACTCTCCGGCGGCCAGCAGCAGCGGGTGGCGCTGGCCCGCGCGCTGGTCAACTACCCCAGCGCGCTGCTGTTGGACGAACCGCTGGGCGCGCTGGACCTCAAGCTGCGCCACGCCATGCAGTTCGAACTCAAACGCATCCAACGCGAGGTCGGGATCACCTTCATCTACGTGACCCACGACCAGGAGGAGGCGTTGACCATGAGTGACCGCATCGCGGTCATGAACGCCGGCAACGTCGAGCAGATCGGCTCCCCCACCGAGATCTACGACCGGCCCGCGACGGTGTTCGTCGCCGGGTTCATCGGGCAGGCCAACCTGTGGGCCGGCCGCCAGACCGGGCGTGCCAACCGTGATTTCGTCGAGATCGAGGTGCTCGGGTCCACCCTGAAGTCCCGCCCGGGTGACACCGCCATCGAGCCGGGCGGCCAGGCCACCCTGATGATCCGACCCGAACGGGTCCGGGTGTCCACCGAAGCCCCCACCGGTGACGTGGTCTCGGTGCCGACCACGGTGCGCGACATGACCTTCCAGGGTCCGGTGGTGCGGCTGGCCGTGGTGGCCCCCGATGATTCCGTCGTCGTCGCCCACGTCGGCCCCGAACAGAATCTGCCCCTGCTGAGGCCCGGTGACCAGGTGTTCGTCAGCTGGACACCGGACTCCTCGCTGGTGCTGCCGGCCGCCGACATCCCCACCACCGAGGACCTCGAGGAAATGCTCGACGACTCCTGAACGGGTCGCGAGTTCTCCTGTCCCCCAACTTGACCAGCTTTCACGAAAGGTCCCGCATGTCCAACGAGATCGACCCTCGCCTGTTCTCGCGTCTGGCCGCCAACCGGACCAGCCGGCGCCGCTTCATCGGTGGCGGTGCGGCCGCGGCCGCGGCGGCGATCCTGGGCCCGTCCTTCCTGGCAGCCTGCGGCTCCAACGGCGGTGGCTCGTCGTCGACCAGCACCACCCAGGACAGCGGCCCCGCGTCGGGCACGCTGCGCATCTCCAACTGGCCGCTGTACATGGCCGACGGTTTCGTGGCCGCGTTCCAGAAGGCCACCGGCATCACCGTCGACTACAAAGAGGACTTCAACGACAACGAGCAGTGGTTCGCCAAGGTCAAGGAGCCGTTGTCACGCAAGCAGGACATCGGCGCGGACCTGGTGGTGCCCACCCAGTTCATGGCGCTGCGGCTCAAGGGTCTGAACTGGCTCAACGAGATCAGCGAGGCCGGGGTGCCCAACCGCAAGAACCTGCGTCCGGACCTGCTCAACGCGTCGGGCGATCCCGGCCGCAAGTACACCGCGCCGTACATGACGGGCATGGTCGGCCTGGCCTACAACAAGGCCGCCACCAAGCGTGACATCACCAAGATCGACGACCTGTGGGATCCCGCGTTCAAGGGCCGGGTCAGCCTGTTCTCCGACGTGCAGGACGCCCTCGGCATGATCATGCAGGCCCAGGGCAACTCGCCGGAGAACCCGACCACCGAGACGGTGACCAAGGCCGTGGATCTGGTGCGGGAGCAGAAGGACAAGGGGCAGATCCGCCGCTTCACCGGTAACGACTACTCCGATGACCTCGCCGCCGGCAATATCGCCGTCGCGCAGGCGTATTCGGGTGACGTGGTGCAATTGCAGGCCGACAATCCCGACCTCAAGTTCGTGGTGCCCGAATCCGGTGGCGACTGGTTCATCGACACCCAGGTGATCCCGTACACCACCCAGAATCAGAAGGCCGCCGAGGCGTGGATCAACTACGTCTACGACCGCGCCAACTACGCCAAGCTGGTCGCGTTCACGCAGTATGTGCCGGTGCTCTCGGATATGACCGACGAACTGAACAAGATCGATCCGAAGCTCGGTGCCAACCCCTTGATCAACCCGCCGGCCGACGTGCAGGCGCGGCTGAAGAGCTGGGCATCGCTGACCGACGAGCAGACGCAGGAGTTCAACAACCTGTACGCCGCGGTCACCGGCGGCTGATCGGATGGTCTTGAAGAGGAGAGGAGCGTAGATGGCCGGCGTCGCCTCCAGCAGCAGGCAGCGCAGCAAGATCGCTCCGTACCTGATGATCTTGCCAGGGCTGGCCTATCTCGCGGTGTTCTTCGTGGTGCCGCTGTTCTCGTTGGCCAGGACCTCGCTGTCCAGTTCGGGCGGGTCGGTGTACCTGCCGACGCTGACCTTCGACTGGAACTTCGGCAACTTCGGTAAGGCGTTCCAGCTGTATCAGGATCAAATCCTGCGCTCGTTCGGATACGCCGCCGTCGCGACGGTGGTCTGCGTGTTGCTGGCGTTCCCGTTGGCGTATGTGATCGCTTTCAAGGCAGGCAGATTCAAGAATCTGATCCTCGGTTTGGTGATCCTGCCGTTCTTCGTCACCTTCCTGATCCGGACCTTGGCCTGGAAGACCATTCTCGCCGACGACGGCTGGGTGGTCGGGCTGCTCAACACGATCGGCCTGCTGCCCAGTGAGGGCAGGCTGCTCTCGACCAGTTGGGCGGTGATCGGCGGCCTGATCTACAACTGGATCATCTTCATGATCCTGCCGTTGTACGTCAGCCTGGAGAAGATCGACCCGCGACTGCTGGAAGCGTCCCGCGACCTGTACTCCTCGGGCACCCGCAGCTTCGGCAAGGTCATCCTGCCGCTCTCGCTGCCCGGGGTGCTGGCCGGCAGCATGCTCGTCTTCATCCCGGCCGTCGGCGATTTCATCAACGCCGACTACCTGGGCAGCACCCAGACCACCATGATCGGCAATGTCATCCAGAAACAGTTCCTGGTGGTCAAGGACTACCCCGTCGCCGCGGCGCTGAGCCTCGGGTTGATGGTGCTGATCCTCATCGGGGTGCTGCTGTACACCCGCGCGCTCGGTACCGAGGACCTGGTATGACGGCCACCCTCGAACCGTCGGTCGTCAAACCCGTTCGGGCCCGCCCGAAGTGGGGCGATCTGGTGCTGCGGATCATCGCCGGTCTGGTGCTGTTGTACCTGTTCCTGCCGATCTTCGTGATCGTGCTGTTCTCGTTCAACCATCCGGCAGGCAAGTTCAACTACAGCTGGCAGGGCTTCACCCTGGACAACTGGCTGCACCCGTTCAAATATCCCGCCCTCGTGGACGCGCTCAAGCTCAGCCTCAACGTGGCGTTCGTGTCCACGTTGATCGCGCTGGTCATGGGCACGCTGATCGCGATCGCGTTGGTGCGCCAGCGTTTCCGCGGCAGCAGAGCGGTCGACACCTTCATGGTGCTGCCGCTGACCGCCCCCGAGGTGGTGATGGGCGCCTCGCTGCTGACCCTGTTCCTCGACCTGCACTGGGCAGCGGGCTACACCACCATCGTGATCGCACATGTGGCGTTCGAGGTGAGCTTCATCGCCATGACGGTCCGGGCCCGGGTACGCGGTTTCGACTGGACGCTGGAGGACGCGTCGATGGACCTGGGCGCCAGCCCCACCCGGACGTTCTTCAAGGTGACTCTGCCGTTGATCGTCCCGGGCATCGTCGCGGCGGCCATGCTGTCGTTCGCGCTGTCGCTCGACGACTTCATCATCACCTACTTCGTCAGCGGTTCCACCGTGACCTACCCGCTGTACGTCAACGCGGCGGTGAAAGCGGCTGTGCCACCTCAGATCAACGTGCTGGCCACCGCGATCCTGCTGATCAGCCTGGTCCTGCTCGGCGTCGGGACGCTGTACCGCCGCAAGCGCATCGACGCCTGACGTATCGTCCGCGAGCGTGCGTGTCTGCACACCGACACGCCGTCGTACGCGTGCACATGCGCACGCTCGCGGCAGGGTTCAGCTCAAGGTCGCCGTGACCGAGACCGCTCCCCTGGCATCCCGGGTCGCCACGGCGTGCGCCGGGCGGTCTGCGCCGTCGAGGCCCAGGAACACCAGCGGTGCGCCCTCGCCGGTGAAATTGCGCCACCAGTTCTTCCTGTCCGGCAGGGCGACCGCGATGGTGACGGTGTCACCGGAGCGTCGGTAGCCGACCGGCAGTTCGAAGGTCTGGCCGGACTTGCGGCCCTGGTACCGGATGACGACGGTGCCGCGGCGCAGCAGGCCGCCGACCACCGGGGCATGCATCAATGCGACGAATCCGGTGTTGAATGCCCGGACGAACGATGAAGCGGAGAAACCCTGAGCCATTCCTCCGAGGGTATCGGCGCTCGCCGGGGAACCGTCACGTCATGGCCTCGGCGGGGACGGGTGGGGCGGACCGGGCGCCGGTGCGGGCGGCGCCGACCCCGGCCGCGACGACGGTGATGATGCCCAGCACGGCGGGCGGCGCCGGTACCTGGTGCAGGACGATCAAGCCCATCAGCATCGCGAAAGCCGGCTCCAGGCTCATCAGCGTGCCGAACGAGGCCGTGGTGAGCCGGCGCAGCGCCAGCAGTTCCAGCGCGAACGGGATGACCGGCAACAGGATGGCCAGGCCGACGCCGATCAGCAGGATCTCCGGGGTGACCCGGCCGAACACCGCCGGACCTGCCACCACGGTTGCGACCAGGCCCGCCACCGGCATGGACACCGCCAGGCCGGTGATGCCGGCCACCGCATCCCCCACCCGCTGGGTCAACAGGATGTACAGCCCCCAGCACACCGCCGAACCCAGCGCGTACAGCACGCCCACCGGGTCGACCGATCCGGTCCACGGTTCGGTCAGCAGCAGCACCCCGCCGGCCGCCAGTCCGGGCCACAGCAGCCGGTACCGGCCGGAGCCTTTGGCCACCGCGACGGCGAGCGGCCCGAGGAATTCCAGTGCACTGGCGACCCCCAGCGGGATACGAGCCAGCGCCATCATGAAGAGCAGCGTGATACCGGCGGTCACCACTCCGAGCACGACGCAGGTTCCGAATGCCGATCGACTGAACGCCGAGGGTCGAGGGCGCACCAGGATCAGCATCAACACACCGGCCCACATCAGACGCAACCACGCCGCGCCCTCGGCGCCGATATCGTCGATGAGCCCCACCGCGATCGCGGCACCGAGCTGTACCGAACACATTGCGGTGATGGCCATGAGGGCGCCGTCACGGGCG
Source organism: Mycolicibacterium canariasense (assembly GCF_002101555.1). Classification (GTDB taxonomy): domain Bacteria; phylum Actinomycetota; class Actinomycetes; order Mycobacteriales; family Mycobacteriaceae; genus Mycobacterium; species Mycobacterium canariasense. The sequence continues at coordinate 178,419 of NZ_LQOL01000058.1, read as the reverse complement.
GTCGTGGTGGTCACCTCTGCATTGAACGGCAGCCGCAATGTTCACGTCCACGTGATATGTGCGGATATATCGTTCATGAAAACCAAACAATGCTTTCATGCGTAGATTGGCGCCATGACCACTGGTGATTACGGACCGCAGCGATGGCGGTCACCGGCGCCCACACCCGCCGTGGCGGGCAATCTCGGCAGGCGCTTCTTCGCCCGCGTCATCGACGGTGTCATCGTCAACATCGCCAGCGTCTTCGCCGTGGTGTCACTGGACGGGCTGTCGAATATCCTTGTCACTGGCCTGTTTTCGGGCCTACTGACATTCATCTACTTCGTGGCGTTCGAGGTGGCCGTCGGCTGGACGCCCGGCAAGAAGTTGTTGGGGCTGGAGGTTCGCGGGCCACATGGCCGCCCGCATCCCGACCTCAAACAGTCGGCAATCCGCAACTCGTTCACCCTGCTGGCGATGATCCCGTACGTGGGCTGGCTGCTGGCCTTCATCGCCTACGTGCTCATCGCGGTGTCGATCAAGAACAGTCCGTGGCGCCAAGGCACACACGACGATCTGGCCGGTGGTACGCAGGTCGTCAGGACATGAAACGGTTTCGTCGGCCACCCGTACCTGGGTGGCCGACGAAACCGAGCATCGTCAACCTGCCATGAATTCGTGGTACGCCGAAGCCAATTCGGGTGACAACACCTGCGTGTTGCACGCACGCTGCTTGTCGCCGATCGGCGCCAGAATGCCGCGCAGGTCGAAGTACTCCTGCGGGTTGGCATTGAAGTAGGCCCGGATGTTCGCCGAGGCCACGTCACGCGGTTGGGTGTAGATGGCGGACACCGCCTGGTTGGCGCCCGGATGGGCGTTCAGGTAGCCCTGCGCAGCACCGGTGGTCTGCTGCACCGTCGCGTCCAGCGCCTGGCGGCTGCAGTCGACCGGTGCGGCAGAAGCCGTCGGTGCCAAGGCGGCCGCGCCCGCGCTTAGCAGGCTTCCCGCGGCCAGTGCGACGATGGTCATTCGGGGATTCGGCATGAAATTCATGATGATCGGGTGTTCCTTCGAGTCGTTCAGATGTGGATTCCCCGACCCGGATTCCACCGTACGTGACCATCGAAACCAGTCGAGAGCCGCGAACTCGCTTGGCGGCCCACGGTTTCGGGCGTTACACGCACCGGGCGTGAGATGTCTCGCAATTTCGTGGGCACCGCTGAGGAGTGATCCAGAATGGCCGAGAATTCCTGAATCAATCTCAAGGTTTGCCGGGTTTTCTTAGCAGATCGCGATCGAAGGCGTGACCCAATCGTTATGCGGGTACCCAGGCCGGATGAGTGACTGCGCCCTACTGGTGGTCGACATGTTCAACGACTACCGGCACGAAGACGCCGACGCGCTGGCCGACAACGTCGGGCCCATCGTGGCGCCGCTGGCCGCCTTGGCCGAGCGCGCCCGCGACCACGACGGAGTGGATCTGGTGTACGTCAACGACAATCGCGGGGATTTCACCGCGAGCACCGACGACATCGTGCGCGGCGCGGTGCACGGCCGGCGCCCCGACCTGGTCAAGCCGCTGGTGCCGGCGCCCGACGCGTTGTTCGTCACCAAGGTCCGCCACAGCGTCTTCTACGCCACACCGTTGGATTACCTGCTGCAGCGCTTGGGCACCAAGATGGTCATCCTCACCGGGCAAGTCACCGAGCAATGCATCATGTACAGCGCCCTCGATGCCTATGTCCGGCACTTCGACATCGTGATACCTGCCGACGCGGTGGCCCACATCGACGCGGATCTGGGGCGCGCAGCGCTGGCCATGATGCAGCGCAATATGCGAGCCGCCGTCACCGATTGTGCGAACTGCCTGCCGGATTGAGATCGAGGCAGTCTCAGCGGGTCCGTTCGGGAAACGGGTCGTTGGCGAAGTCGATCTGCGCGGCCGGATTGGCGACGGCGGTCACCATGCCGGTCCCGACCGGGCCGACACCGTCGAAGAGGGTCGACGTGCCCACCGAGATGCCGTCCGAGGTCCAGTGCGAGTCGGCCTGAACGCCGATCCACTCGTCGCTGGGTAGCCGGGACAGCGCCACGGTCAGGTCGCCGTTGATGTACCCGACGCCCGCCGTGCCGAGATTGGTGACCAGGCTGGTGCCCTCGGCGGCCATGGCGGCTCGCACGAACGGCGAGTTCGTATCGCCCTCGACGACGGCGATGGTCCGGTTGACGAAACGCTTGCGCGAGGTGTTCTGGTGATCGGCGATGGCGCCCGTCCAACCGACGTCATCGCTGCAGATGCCGATTCCCCTGGTGTCGTCCCGCTGGACCGGGCCCGTGAAGCTCGTCGACGGAACCCATTCCCGGCCGCGCGGCGGCGCCGAGAGGCGATACTGCACCATGACCGCGCGGACCACCGGCACGCCGTCCTGGATCAGCTCACACTCGGCATTGCGGACGCGATGACCGTCGCGGACCAGGGCGAGTTTGGCGGTCGTCGGTACACCGCGGGCGGCCTTGAAAAGATCGACCGTCAGCCGGGCCGGCAGGAATTCGGGACGCCCGAACGCGGTTTCCAGCGCGCGCGCCACCAGACCGACGAGCGCCGGCCCGTTGAGGTGGTCCGGACCCCAGTGGCTCTGCGCGTACTCGGTGGGCACGAAGGTGCCCTCCTCGACCTGGCTGAAATGAAACGGACGTGCCATCGGCGCATCGTCGCACAGCGGCGCGACGAAGCCGTGGTTCGGGGCCGCACAATGGGCGGATGGATCCCCGCCGACTACAACTGTTGCTGACCTTGTCGCGGCTCGGTTCGATGCGTGCGGTTGCCGATGCCCACCACCTGACCACGTCGACGGTCTCGCAGCAGCTGGCCGCGCTCGCCAAGGAAACCGGTGCCACGCTCATCGAACCGGACGGCCGGCGGGTCCGGCTCACGCCGGCCGGTCGGCGCCTCGCCGATCACGCCGTGACGATCCTGGCCGCCCTCGACGCGGCCCGACTGGATCTCGATCCGCACGCCGAACCCGCGGGAACCCTGCGGGTCGGGGGCTTCGCGACCGGGATCCGCGTCTCGCTGCTGCCCATCGTGCCGGAGCTGACGGCCCACCATCCCGGTATCGACATCGTGATCAGCGAGTACGAACCGATCGAGGCGTTCCGTCTGCTCACCGATGATGATCTGGACCTGGCGCTCACCTACGACTACAACCTCGCCCCCGCGGCGCCCAGCCCGGTGCTGGAAACGGTGCCGCTGTGGTCGATCCCGTGGGGCCTGGGCGTTCCGGAGCAAGCCGGACATACCGATGCACCGGTCGACATCAGCGCCTACGCGGACCGCGCGTGGATTGTCAACTCGCGCAACACCGCCGACGAGGTGGCGCTGCGCGCGCTGGGTGCGCTGGCCGGCTTCACACCGCGCATCGCCCATCAGATCGACAGCCTGGACCTGGTGGAGGACCTCATCATCGGCGGCTACGGTGTCGGGCTCCTGCCGGTGGGCCGCCCCACCATGCCCGGAGTCAGGGTGATGCACCTCGCCGACCCCAGCGTCGTGCTGACCACGTACGCGGTCACCCGGCGCGGCCGCGCCGGGTGGCCGCCGCTGCGGGCGGTGCTGGACCGGCTTCGGCCACCGGCGGGCCCGCTGCCCGTGCGTGACTGGCCGCGGCCGGCGCCGGGCCCGAAATCGGCGTGACATCCAGCGTATTCTCAGAACATGCACAGGGTGTCGCGTTGGGCGGCCGCCGGCCTGATCGCCGGCGGTGCGGTCGCCGCGCTCGTCGGCCCGGCCGTGCTGTCCGAACCCGCGGCAGCGGTGGCGACGTGTCCGAATCAAGGTGTGCTGGTCGGCAAGCAGCAGGTCGGCGCCTACACCACCAACTGCGATCTGGTGGTCACCCCGCCGCCGGCCATCGGGGCCGCGCCCAGTGCCGGGGCGATCATCGCGTGCCGCGGTTTGCCCGGGTGCCTCGCCGACTTCGTGAACAACCCGGGCTGGGTGAAGGTGCCGCAGGTCGACACCCGCCCCAGGCAGAGCCCCTAGCGCTACACAGCGCTACACGAAGATATCCAGGATCAGGACGACCGCCAGACCACTGACCGACAGCACCGTCTCCATGATCGACCAGGTCTTGATGGTCTGACCGACGCTGAGCCGGAAGTACTGGTTGACCAACCAGAATCCGGCGTCGTTGACGTGCGAGAAGAACAGCGATCCGGCGCCGACGGCCAGCACCACCAGCGATACCTGGCCGGTGCTCATGCCTTCGACCAGGCCGAGTATCAACGACGACGCGGTGATGGTGGCCACCGTGGCCGAGCCCGTCGCCAACCGGATCAGCACGGCCAGCACCCAGGCCAGTACCAGCACCGAGATGTGCACACCCTCGGCCCACCGGGCCAGCATGGTGCCGATGCCGCTGTCGACCAGCACCTGCTTGAAGCCGCCGCCCGCGGCGACGATCAGGATGATGCCCGCGACCGGGGGCAGGCTCGATTCGATGCAACCGGTGATCGCGGCGCGGCTCATGCCGGCGCCCTTGCCGAGGGTGAAGATCCCGACGACGACGGCGAGCAGCAGCGCGACGAGCGGAGTGCCCAGGGCGTCGAGAATCTGTCGGAGCCATTGCTTTTCGTCGTCGATGAAGATGTCGGCGAGCGCCTTGCCGAGCATCAGCGCGACCGGTAGCAGCACCGAGAACAGGGTGATGCCGAATGACGGATGTCGCTGCTGGGCGCCCTCGGCCTGCGGGTCGGCGTCGAAGGTGTCCGGTGCGTCCACCACCACCCAGGTTCCGGCCAGCCGGCCGAACAGCGGGCCCGCCACGATGATCGTCGGGATGGCCACCAGCACACCGAGACCCAGGGTGATGCCCAGGTCGGCGTTGAGCAGGCCGACCGCGGTCAGCGGCCCCGGGTGCGGCGGCACGAAACCGTGCATCGCCGACAGGCCGGCCAGGGCGGGGATGCCGATGGTGATCAGCGACTGCTGCGACCGCCGGGACACCAGGTAGATGACCGGCATCAACAGCACCAGACCGATCTCGAAGAACATCGGCAGGCCGATGATCGCACCGACCAGTGCCATGGCCCACGGCAACATGCGCGGTGAGGCGGCACCCACGATGGTGTCGACGATCTCGTCGGCGCCGCCGGAGTCGGCGAGCAGTTTGGCGAACATGGCGCCGAGCGCGATGAGGATGCCCACGCTGGCCGCTGTCGACCCGAAACCGTCGGTGAACGATTTCAGCACCTTGGTGAGATTCTCGCCGGCAACCAATCCCACGGTCAGCCCGCCGAAGATGAGCGCCAGGAACGGATGCAGCTTGACCACCGTGATCAGCACGACGATGACGCCGATGCCGACGAGGAAGGCCAGGATCAGCTGCGGCGCTGCGGCAACCGGCTCCACGAGCTTGGGGGCGTCGGCCAGCAGGGTGACGGTGTCGATCATCGGGGCTCTCCTCCGGTGAGTGAGATGTAGGTGTCGACGATGGAGTCGATGCTGCGGCCGACGTCGATGACGACACCTGCCTCGTCCTGCTCCAGCGGTTCCAAGGTGTCGAATTGGGATGCCAGCAGCGAGGCCGGCATGAAGTGGCCCGGCCTGCTGGCCTGACGGGCACCGATGATCTCCGGTGTGCCGCTCAGGTGCAGGAACTCGGTGCTCGCGCAGTGCTCACGCAGCTGATCGCGGTACCGGCGCTTGAGCGCCGAGCAGCTCATCACCCCGCCGTCGCCGCAGTGCTCCCCCAGCCATTGGCCGATGGCCTCCAGCCACGGACGACGATCATCGTCGTCGAGGGGATGACCCGCCTTCATCTTCTCGATGTTGGCGGCCGGGTGAAAGTCGTCCGCGTCGGCGAACGGCACCCGGAGCCGCTGCGCCAGAGCCGCGCCGACCGTCGACTTCCCGGATCCCGAGACGCCCATGACGACGATCGGCGACGCCGGCCTGAGAACCATTGCTACCTGCCCTTGCTGTGGTTGACCTCACATAGCTTGCCGCAAAGATATGACTATTGCAAGAAGATCACAGATAGATCTGCTTTAAATCTCGACCGACGAAGTTATGACACGATGTAACCGTGAGTGCCTCGCCAAACGTCAGCGCGTTGCACGACAACGTGCTGACCGCTCTGGGCGCCGCCGTGGTGTCGGGGAAGTACCCACCCGGCGCGGTGATCACACTCGAGGGGGTGAGCGCCGAACACGGCGTGTCCCGCAGCGTCGCGCGCGAGGCGATTCGCGTGCTCGAGTCGATGGGGTTGGTGGCCTCGCGCCGCCGGGTCGGCATCACCATCCAGCCCGCCGCAAACTGGAATGTGTTCGACCCCATGGTGATTCGCTGGCGACTCGAATCCGGGGACCGGGCCGCCCAATTGGTCTCGCTGTCGGAGCTACGCCGCGGGTTCGAGCCGGCGGCAGCGGCGCTCGCGGCGCGCCGGGCCAACGCGCATCAGTGCCGCATCATGGCCGCCGCGGTGTCCGACATGGTGGTCCATGGCCGGTCCGGTGATTTGGTGGCATACCTGCAGGCGGACAAGATCTTTCACCAAACCCTGCTGGAAGCCAGCGGCAACGAGATGTTCCGCGCCCTCAACGCCGTCGTCGCCGAGGTGCTCACCGGGCGCACCCACCACGGGATGATGCCGGAGCTGCCCAACCCGGCGGCCATCGAGCTGCACGACGAGGTGGCCCGCGCCGTGCGGCTGCGCGATGAGGCGGGTGCCGAAAGCGCGATGCGCGCCATCATCGACGAGGCGGCCCGCGCGGTCGCCGAGGATGGCTGACGCCGGCTCAGTCCTCAGTCGGCTCCGGGCCGGGGCGGAGCTGACCGTGGCGGATCAGGTTGGTGGTGGCCTCGTCCCAGCGCACGGTCTGTTCCGGGCTGTACAGCGGTCCGGGGATGTGCCGTTCGACGTGCCTGCGTAACACGCTGGCCGCGACCCGCACCAGCACCGGGTTGAGCACCGACCACACCGGATCGAGATCGGGCCTGGCCAGCCCTCGGGCGGTGAACGTCTCGCCCTGGGTGGCACTGATCTTGACCAGTCCGTCGAAGATGGTGGCACCGGTCGGTCCCTCCTCGGTGAGCACCCGGGCGACATAATCCACCACGTCCGGACGTTCGATGAACAACCGTGCCGTCCCGCCGCGATAGATGTCCGGGTCGTCCTGCGGTGCCGGCTCGGGCTCCTCGAGCAACCGGCCGTACACCTGCAGCACGTGCTCGTCGATCGCCGCGATCAAATTCGCCTTGCTGCCGAAGTAGTGCTGGATGAGGCCCACACTCACCTCGGCCGCGTCGGCGATGGTGCGTAGCGACGTACCCGCCACACCCCGCTCGGCGATGCACGCCATCGCGGTGTCGCGGATCCGCTCCACCATGGTCGAATCAGCCTGCGGGGACGAACTGGATCCCGCCGCATCCTGCATGGCCGAAACCCTACCGGGGCGGCCGCCGGCCACCGCGGATTCGGTGGTGCTTGACTGACGGCATGATTCGACCGATCTCTGTCGCCCGCCGACTGTTCGACCGGCTGGAACCCGTGCACGCAGTCACCTACTTCGCGCCGGAGCCGCGCGCCGCGCTGGCCGGCCTGGGTTATCGCGGATTCTGGATGGGGTACTTCGCCGCGCGGTCGGCACCCCTGGGGCGGGTGGCCCCCGAGGTGGTCGCGGCGCTGTTCTACAACTTCTCCGTGCGTCAGGTGCACAAGGCGCTGCCCGCGGCGTGGGAGATCGCCGCACCGGCTGCCGCATTGACCGCCCGTGCCGACGGGGCGGTGGCGACACTTCACCGCTACGGCATCACCGATGACGAGCCCGTGCGCACCGCGGCCGGGGTGTTGGAGACCGCCGCCCGATCCGCCACGGCCGACGGACGCGCATTGTTCGCCGCCAACGTCGCACTGCCGTGGCCCGAGGAGCCGGTGGCCAAACTCTGGCACGCCACCACATTGCTGCGGGAGCACCGCGGTGACGGCCACAATGCGGTGCTGGCCGCGCACGGCATAAGCGGCCGGGAATGCAATGTTCTGCACGCCGCGGCCGGCCGGGTACCGCGTGAGATGATCGCGCCTTCAAGGGATTACGACGATGACGACTGGCAGGAGCAGGTGGACCGGTTGGCCACCCGGGGGCTGCTCGACGGAACCGGGGCGTTGACGGCGGCCGGAACCGAACTCAAGGCCCGGATCGAGGAGGGCACCGACCGGCTGGCGCTGGCCGCCTTCGATGTGCTCGACGACGAGCAGTTGGCCGCCCTGTTCGCCGCGCTGACGCCGCTGACCCGGCGGGTGGTGGCCGGTGGCGACGTGCCCGCCGCCACCCCGATGGGCCTGCGCCGCGACGAGTTGGACGACGACGCCCTCTAGCGCGGGGCGTACATGATGAGCCCGACCCCGACCAGACAGACCAGCGCCCCGGTGACGTCCCAGCGGTCCGGCCGGAACCCGTCGGCCAGCATCCCCCATACCAACGAGCCCGCCACGAACACGCCGCCGTAGGCGGCCAGCACCCGACCGAACTGTGCATCCGGCTGGAATGCCGCGACGAATCCATATGCGCCCAGTGCGATCACCCCGGCGCCGACCATCCACCAGCCGCGGTGCTCGCGCACGCCCTGCCACACCAGCCAGGCGCCGCCGATCTCGAGCACCGCGGCGAGCACGAACAAGGCGACGGACTTCACTGCGAGCATTGACCAAGCTTGCCCGCTCAGAGGTTGCGGTTCCACTCCACCCAGCCGGTACCCGCGCGCCCGTCGGCGGTGGTGATCGTCGCCCACGCGCGGGGAAACTGGCTGACCCTGCCGTCGGGTGCGACCAGCAGTACCGGTGCGTGGCCCCGTACGTGCACCTGCACCTCGAGGTCTCCGGGTGCCAATGTCAGCGTCGAGGACAGCGGTAAACCGTTGTCGGCAAACGTGTTCGCGGCATGTACCGACTGCAGCTCGACGAGTTCACCGGCGCGCTGCTGATAACCGATGCCGACCGGGGGCACGCCGGGAATGCGGATGTCGACGCCGTGCAGGTGGGTGCCGTCCTCGAGGTGCAGGGCGCTCCAGACCCAGTCCATGCTCCACCAATCCCGCACACCCCAGGAGTGATCCCGTTGTCCGGGAACGGACGTCAGCCGGTACTGCGCGCCGCCCACCGTCACCGTTCCGCTGACGGTACAGGGGATCTCGTAACGCGGGGTGATCCGGTACTGGTAGGGCGTTCCGGCCGTGGTGAAGTCCAGTGCCAGCGCGAGATCGGTGGGCCGACCCGCCGTGCCGCGCAGCAGGTCCGCGGGGTCGCCGAAGGACTCGCCGCGCCCGCGGATGCTCACCCGGTAGCTGCACAGCGGATCGCTGGGGCTCAACCGCAGCTCGAACCCGGCGGTGCCGATGTGGCCGGGTTCGGCGGGCAGGGCGACCTGGAAATTGTTGACGGCCACCGTCGGCATGTCCGGTCCGCACACCAGCGCGTTGACCCACGCGGTGTGCTGGTTGGGAATCAACCCCAGCCGCACCCACCCGCCGATGCCTTGCGACGCGTCGACGAAGTCGAAGTACCAGCTTTCACTCCACAGCGGTTCATCGGTCGGCGGGTGCGGGTGCTCGTCCCCCGGGGCAGGTGTAAGTGCCTGCGGTACAGCCGGTTCCGGGAGCACCGCCAGCGCGTCGGTGTCCAGCACATGCTCGCAGTGCCGGTACAGCATCGTCATGAACATCTCGTCGCCCCGATCGGTTCGTTCGACCAGCATCGAGGAGACGATCGCCATCATCACCCCGAAGAAGCTCTGCCTGCGCACGCCGTCGCGCACCTCGTCGAGACCGAGCACATCGGTACCGAGCGCACCGCGATAGGTCGCCAGCAGATCGTCGTAATGCGCGCGCCGCACCTCCGGTTCCAGGGCGCAGCCGAGGAAATAGGCCACGTCGGTCAGGGCCGGGCCCCAGGTCACCGTCTGCCAGTCCACCACCGTCAGCGGGCGCTGCGCCCCGGGAGCGCCGAACAGCAGGTTGTCCAGCCGAAAGTCGCCGTGCACCAGGCCTTTGGCCGCCGCCGACTCCTGCGCCAGATACCCGTCGAACGCGGCCACCAACCGGTCGCACACCCGCCGGTGCCGCGGGTCGATACGGTCGCCGTACCGTTCGGTGAAACCCGCGTACAGCCCGGCGATCAGCGCCTGATTCAGCGGGGCGTCCCGGTTCAGCCAGCCGGCGCCGGCCAGCTCCGGATCGCCGAGCAGGGGGCCGTGCACCAGGCCCAGCTGGTGCACGGCCAGCGTCGCCTGGTGGGCTGTGGCGCCGCGGATCTCGTCACCCACGGTGGCCGGTGCGGCATCACCCAGCAGCAGATCGAACGACCCGGACTCGGGATCGTAGGCATGGTGGAAGCACGGCGCGAACGGGTTCACCGCCGCCCCACCCAGCTTCGGCGCGATCTCGGCGTAGAACCGGACCTCGCGCTCGTAGAGACCCATCGCCAGCCCGGTGGCGCGGCTGTTCGGGTCGGTGGCGGCGACTTTGAGCACCACCGAGGCCGGGCCGCTCTCGCCGTCGGCATACCGCAGCCGGAGCCGGTAGCACTCGCTCATCTGGCCGGTGCCGATCCGTTCGACGTCGTGGTCGATGATCCGGCCGGCGCCCACCGTCGCGGTCAGCCAGTCATCGGTCAGATCGGCGGGGCGTTCGATGGGTCGACTCTGCACCCCTGTGAACCTAGCAGTGGCGCGGATCACATGTGACAGGTGTCAAGTCAACCGACCGCGAGGGTGAAACCCGCCCAGGCCCGACGCCGCTCGGCGGCCGGATCGTATTCGAGGTGGGTATCGCGGTCGAAGACCAGCACGGCCCGCATGCCCTCGTCGTAGCGGGGCCAGCCCTCACCCGGGTTGCCGGTCCGGCTGAAGCCACCCCAGCGGGCCTGCACCTGACGGCTCACCCGGCGGGCCGAGGCGCCGTCTGCGGCGGCGGTGAGCAGCCCGCCCAATCGGGTGCGGTACACGCCGAACACCGCGAGCAACTCGGTGGCGTGGGTGGCGCCCAACCCCGACCAGTGCAGGATCCGGGGCGCATAGTCGTAGCGGTAGACGTAGGTCGGCCGATGTCGGCTGTGCGCCTCGGCGATATCCCAGGCGGCGGTGCCGAAGGCGAAGTCGCCGCCCAGCCGGATACAGGCGGCCCGCCCCGGATAGTCCGGGTACGCGGCGATGACCCGGTCGCGGGTTTCGGTGCCGGTGGCCGCCAGCAGCATCTCGATGCTCTGTTCGGTGGTCGGCAACAGCTGCATGAACCGGGTGAACAGCCTGCCCTCGTCGGCGTTGCTGCCGACGATGAGCGGGATCGGGTGCGCCCGGCCGGCGCGCATGGCCTGCACCGGGTCCTCGGGCAGCAACTCGGTGCCCGAGGTCGGCCCGACCGGAAAGGCGCCCGGCATCTCCTTGCCGGCCCGGGAGATCAGGCTGTCCAGCGCCGTCAGCAGCTCGGCAGGCCGGGCCGCCATCGCGGCGGCCGCACCGTCAGCGCGGGATGCGCCCAGCAAGCCGGCGAACTGCTCGGCGAAGATGGCCGCCTGTTCCGGATTGCGGACCATGCCACTGGCTGCGCTCTGCGAAATTGCCTGTGCGAACAACCCTTCGGCGTCGGGCACCGCCATCAACGTGGCCACCGCGTGCGCACCGGCACTTTCCCCGAAGATCGTCACGTTGTCGGGGTCACCGCCGAACGCCGCGATGTTCTCCCGAACCCACTTCAGCGCCAGGATCAGGTCACGCAGGTACAGGTTGTCCTCGATGGGATGCTCGGGAGTGGACAGCGCCGACAGGTCCAGGCACCCCAGCGCACCCAGCCGGTAGTTCACCGAGACGTACACGCAACCGCGGCGCGCCAGCGCGACACCGTCGTAGAGCGGCGTGGCCGAGCTGCCCATGATGTAGCCGCCGCCGTGGATGAAGAACATCACCGGCATCCGGTCGGCTTGCGGCTCGGCGCCGGGTTGTTCGGGGGCGACCACGTTGAGCGTCAGGCAGTCCTCGCTCGTCGGCTGGTATTTGCCGATGCCGAGCATGGTGTAGCGGCGCTGCTGCGGGGCGCAGTTGCCGAACCCGTGGCAGTAGCGCACTCCCGGCCACGGCTCCGCGGGCTGTGGTGCGCGGTACCGCAGGGCGCCTACCGGCGCCTTCGCGTACGGGATGGCGCGCCAGCGGTGCACTCCGTCGCGGGTGAAACCCTCGATCGTCCCGCTGCCGATCTTCACGCGGACGGTGTGTTCGTGCATGGCCCGACGGTAGCGAACGACTACCCTGGCCGCATGCGGATGGCAGTGCTGGTGGTGGCGTCCGCCCTGCTCGCGGGATGCTCGCAGGATATGAGGGGTGCCGCGGTGTCCGCCCCACCGCCGCTGACGGCCGTCACCCCGGGCACTTCCCGTCCGGCGCCGACCGGTCCCCCGGCGACGTCGTCGGCCGCGCCTCATGCGCCGTCGGCCGGTGCGCCGATCGCCGATGTGGCCCGGTGGGTGGATGCGGGCACGGCGGTGCCGGCCGCAAAATTCGGCTCCACCACCCGCGACGGTGTCAGCACCGATGTGCAGGGTGTCGCCTTCACCACCGAGACGGTCAGTTGTATCAGCAGCGCCCAGTACAACGACGGTGCGTTGGCCTGCCTGGTGAAACTGACCAACCCGCCACCGAAACCCCCCGACGCCTACACGATGTGGAAGGGCAATTGGGTGGACTTCGACGGCACCAGCGTGAATATCGGCTCGCTGCACGGTGATCCGGGGCCGTTCGGAAACGGCAGTGGGCCCCGGCTGGGCGCCGGCGAGACGGTGAAGTTCGGCGACTTCGCCTGCCGCGCCGACGGTGACGCGGTGGTGTGCGTGAACTACGCCCGCCGGACGGCGGCCCGGATGCGACCCGCCGGAGTGGACGGGTTCGGCTGCCTGGCGCCGGCGCAGGCCCCGCCCGATATCGGGATCAGGCTGTCCTGCTGACCGGTGGTGCCCGGCCGCCCGGATGCTGCACTGACCCTCCGGTGCTGAATTCTCTTGTAGTGCAGGTGCTTTCGTAGTCATTTCGAGTGAGAGGCCGGACACGAGCGATGACCCCGGCACCATGGTTGCCGGGGCCATCGCCTCGCGCGGTCAGCCGAACCGGGTGGTGCCGGTGACGAGTTGTCCGGTCACTTCGCGTCCGTTGATCCGCGAGCTCAGCGTGTTGTTGGCCAATTTCACGGACTGGTCGGCCTGTTGCAGCTTGCGCTTGTTGCGGACCTGCGCCTGGAACTGAGCGGCATTGAGCTGCTGCAGTTCGGCCTGCTCGAAATCGCGGCCGGTGATGCCCCCGTTGAACTGCACGCCGGTCACCGATCCGTCGGGCCGCACGATCCACGAAGCGCGGACACCGTCGAGCGCTGCGGAGTACATGCCGGCCGGTGCGGAGACGGGTGCGGCGGTGAAGTCGTAGGTGATGCCGTTCATGGTCAGCGACCCCTTGACGTCGGAGCCGGTGAACGACGCGTCGAGGGTGTCCCGGAACTTGGAGGTGATGTCGATGCTGCCGGCGGTCTGATTGCCGAAGAACCAGGCCTCGTCGTCGACGCCGTTGCAGGCGTAGGCGGTCACCGAGTCGCCGTCGACGGAGATGCCGATCGCCATCTTCTTGCCGTCCTTCACGGTGTCGGCCATGTAGCGGGCCGACTGCGGAAACGGTGTCGCACTGGGCGACGATGCTGCGGTGGCCGCGCTGGATCCGGCCTGGGTGGGCGCGCCACCGGAGCAGGCCACGGTGCCCAATGCGAGCATCGCGGCGGCGCCGGCGAAAAGGATGCGGGTGAACTTTGTCATGCGATCAGCATGGTCGCCGACACGCAGCCGCACTTGGAGATTCCGTGGAGATTGCGCGGAGAACGGCCGGTTTCAGCGCCAACCGTCGGCGGCCTTGGCGGCCTCGACCAGCACGTCACACAGGGCGCGGAGCTCGGAACCCTGCGCCCCCTCCGCGACGGCGGTGGCGATGTCCTCGGCCGCGCAGCGCACTTGGTACACCCGGTCGGCCAGATCGGCGGCCTCGTCGGCCGTCAACACCACCGCGTCGGGCGCCAGCGATGTGCCCTTGACCTGTGCGCGCTGTTCATAGGCACGCTGCCGGCAGGACTGCCGGCAATACTGCCGACGGCGCCCCATGCCGGCGTCGGCGACCTCCCGGCCGCACCAGCGGCAGGGCTGCGGGCGGGTTCGGCGGCGCGTCGGGGAGGGCACGGCTGCGGTCACGACACACGACTGTAGACCTGCGCGGGCGGCGTCCCCGGTAGCGGCGCGGGGCAGGCGGTATCCTGGTAGGTCGAGTCGGGAACTTCGCGGGCAGCATCCGCGTTGAAACTGCGGACGAAATTCAGCCGGTAAGAGGAGTGTGGACGATGGCCGACCGTGTCCTGCGAGGCAGTCGCCTCGGAGCAGTGAGCTACGAGACCGATCGTAACCATGACCTGGCGCCCCGTCAGGTCGCGCGTTACCGCACCGAGAACGGCGAGGAATTCGACGTTCCCTTCGCCGACGACGCCGAGATCCCCGGCACCTGGCTGTGCCGTAACGGCCTGGAAGGGACCCTCATCGAGGGTGACGTGCCCGAGCCCAAGAAGGTGAAGCCGCCCCGCACGCACTGGGACATGCTCTTGGAGCGCCGCTCGGTCGAGGAACTCGACGAACTGCTCAAGGAGCGCCTGGAGATCATCAAGACCCGTCGCCGCGGGTCCTGAATCACGGTGAGACGTGCCCGTCCCGAACCGGGGCGGGCACGATCACTCCGTTCGCTCAGCGCGTGACACCGCGGGCGCGGTCCAACCGCCCCCGGATGCCCCATTCGGCGACCTTCGACATCGCCTCGCGGATATTCGATCCGCTCATCTTCGATACGCCCAGTTCCCGTTCGGTGAACGTGATGGGTACCTCTACGACGGTGAATCCGGCGTTGATCGCGCGCCAGGTCAGGTCGATCTGGAAGCAGTAACCCCTCGACTCCACCGCGGCCAGGTCGATCTTCTCCAGCACCTCGCGGCGGTAGGCGCGGTACCCGGCGGTGATGTCGTTGATATCCACCCCGAGCAGCACCCGCGAATAGGTGTTGGCCGTCCGGGACAGCGCCAGCCGGCGCCACGGCCAGTTGCGCACCGTCCCGCCCGGCACATACCGCGAACCGATCACCAGATCGGCGCCGGCGTCGACCGCTTCGAGCAGGCGGCTGAGCTCCTCGGGGGCATGGCTGCCGTCGGCATCCATCTCCACCAGCACCGAGTACTCCCGGCTCAGACCCCAGGCGAACCCGGCGAGGTAAGCCGCACCCAGTCCGTCCTTGCTGATTCGGTGCATCACGTGCACCCGGTCGGGGTCGGCGAGGGCCAGTTCGTCGGCGAGCTGGCCGGTGCCGTCGGGGCTTCCGTCGTCGACCACCAGCACATGCACGTCGGGCCGGGCGGCGTGTACGCGACGCACGATCAGTGGGAGGTTCTCCCGCTCGTTGTACGTCGGGATGATCACCAGCGTGCGCCGGCTCGGCGACGCCGGAACGCCCGGTCGGTCCGCTCCTGCCCCAGGAGTGGTCATGTGCTTCCCTTGTCCTCACTGCCCGCGTCGGGCTTCTCCGAACTGCCCGCGTCGGGCTGTCCTGCTGTGCCCGCGTCGGGCAAATCCGAGCCGGCGGAGGCGGCCGTCCGGCGCCTTCGCACGAAGCTCCCATTGTGCAGCATGGCCGCGATCACAGCGGCAACGCCGATCACGATCAGTCCGATCTGGATGGCCGGGCCCCACACGGTGGCGACGGTCAGACCGGATTTCAGCCGCACCGAGGTGTCCAGATAGGCCGGTTCGAAGAACTTCGTCCGGGCCAGCTCCCGCCCGTCGGGTGCGATCACGGCGCTGATCCCGGTGGTTCCGGCCACCACGACGTAGCGATCGTGCTCGACCGCCCGCAGCCGGGCGAATGCCAGCTGCTGAGCGCTCATCGCCTCGTCGAAGGTGGCGTTGTTGGTGGGCACGGTGAGCAGTTGCGCGCCGTTGCGCACGGCCTCGCGTGCGGCCCGGTCGAAGATGACCTCCCAGCAGGTGGTGACGCCGATCGGGACGCCGGCCGCCTGCACCACGCCGTCCCCGGCGCCCGGCACGAAGAACCCGGCACGGTCGGCATAGGACGAGATGTGGCGGAAGAAGCTGCGCCACGGCAGGTACTCGCCGAACGGCTGCACGATCTTCTTGTCATGCCGTTGACCGGGACCGGTGACGTCATCCCAGACCATCACGGTATTGGTCGCCGCCGGATTCTCCGGGGTGTAGCCGGGCGCCCGCAGCACGGTGCCGACCAGAATCGGTGCATGTACGGCCCGCGCGGCCTGGGCGATCTCGGCACCGGCGTCGGCGTTGAGCAACGGGTCGATATCCGAGGAGTTCTCCGGCCAGACCACCACCATGGGCTGCGGCGCGCGGCCGGCCTGGACATCGGCCGCCAGCCGCAGTGTCTCGGAGACGTGGTTGTCCAGCACGGCGCGGCGTTGCGCGTTGAAATCCAGCCCCAGTCGCGGCACGTTGCCCTGCACCGCGGCCACGGTGATCGAAGGTTGGGTGCCGGCCCCGGCCCCGGCCTGACGCACCGCCGGCCACACCAGCGCGGTGCCGAGCAGCACCACGCAGATGCACACCCCGGGCAGCACGACCTCGGGTCGCGCGGCGTCGGTCATGGTGGCCGCGTGATCGGGGTGGCTGTGCCGCCACCACAGCACGATCTCCAGGCCGATGGCGGTCAGGCTGAACCCGACCAACGCCACGGCGACCGACACCAGCGGTGCGCCGCCGATCTGGGCCAGCGGTAGCAGCGGGCCTCCGGCTTGGCTGAAGCCGACGACACCCCAGGGGAAGCCACCGAACGGCACCACCGATTTCAGCCACTCGCCGACCGCCCACTCGGCGGCGAACCACACCGGCCAGCCGGGCAGGCCCCGAACCAGCACGGCCAGCAGCCCGAACAGCGCAGGGAAGAGTGCCTGGAGCAATGCCAGGGCCAGCCAGGGCAGGGTGCCGACGAGGTTGCCGATCCACGGCAGCAGTGGAATGTAGAAGGCCAACCCGAACACCAGGCCGTAGCCGAACCCACCGGCCCGGGTGGTCGGCGTGCGGGTCAGCACCCAACCCAATGCCGCCAGGGCCAGGAACGCGCAGTACCACCATCCCCACGGCGGGAAGCTCACACACATCAGCGCGCCCGCGAGCACCGACACCACCAGGCGTGTCAGCCGGGGCATCAGTGTCCGGCGCAGCCGCTCACCGAACCGGGCCAGCCGACCAGGGCCGGCGGGCTCCGCCTCGGGGGTGGTTTCCGGCTCGGTGTCCGTTTCGGGTCCGGTGTCGGTGTCGGGCTCGGCGTCAGCCATACAGCACCACGCCGCGGTGGACGGTGCGCAGGCAGCGCGGCGAACGGTCGGGTGTCAGCCGCGGCAGTGCGGGCACCCGTGACCGCGGGTCGGTGGACCAGCGCTGGACGGCGTCGGCCGCCGGGGCACTCACCTCGAGATCACCGGCGTCCCAGATGGCGTAGGAGGCGGGCGCGCCCGGGACCAGCGTGCCGGTCACCCCGTCGCGGACCCCCGCTGCCCGCCAGGCGCCCCGTGTGGCGGCGGCGAACGCCGCGCGTGCCGAGACCGCGCTGCCGGGGGTGCGATGTTCGGCCGCGGCCCGCACGGATTGCCACGGGTCCAGCCCGGTGACCGGGCTGTCGGATCCGAAGGCGAGCGGCACGCCTTGGGATGCTAACAGCGCGAAGGGGTTGAGTTTGCCGGCTCGGTCAACCCCGAGCCGCTGCGCATACATGCCCGTCGGCCCGCCCCACAGGTCGTCGAAGTTGGGTTGCATGCTCGCGATGACACCCCAGCGGCCGAGCCGTTCGGCCTGATCGGGCTCGACCATCTCCAGATGCTCGAGCCGGTGCCCACAGCGGGCCACCGCCGGCCCGCCGAACCGGTCGGCCACCACCTGCAGCGCGTCGGTGACGGTCGCGACGGCGGCGTCGCCGATGACGTGGAACCCGGCGGTGATCCCCGCCTCGGTGCAGGCCAGCAGGTGCGCGGTGACCGCGTCGGCGTCCAGGTAGGTGTTGCCGCAGGTGTGCGGGGCGTCCGTGTACGGCTGGTGCAGCCAGGCGGTCCGCGAGCCGAGCGCGCCGTCGACGAACAGGTCGCCGGCCAGCCCGCGGGCGCCGGTGCGCTGGACGAGGTCGCGGGCCTGTCCTACCGACCCCACCGCTTCGCCCCAGTAACCGACGACTTCGACACCGTGGTCCAGGGCGTGCAGCGCCTGCCAGTCGTCCAGCCCGCCGATGTCGGGTCCGGCGCATTCGTGCACGGCGGCGATCCCGAGCGCGGCGGCGGTATCCAGGGCGGCACGTTGCGCGGCCTGGCGCTGCGCCGGTGTCAGCAGGTCACGGGCCGCGGCCCGTACGGCGTGGTGGGCATCGGCGGTCAGTGGCCGCTGCGGATGGAATCCGGTCGCGGCCGCCAGTTCGGCGACCGTCCCGCGCAACCCGGTCGAGGCGACCGCGGAGTGCACGTCGACCCGGCTCAGGTAGGCGGGCCGCTGCCCCAGGACGGTGTCGAGTTCTGCGGTGGCCGGCGGCTCCGGCTCGGGCCAGCCGGTCTCGTCCCAGCCGTGTCCCCAGACGATGCCGTCCGGATGGGTCGCGGCGTAGTCGGCGACCAGCTGCAGGCAGTGCTCGCGCGAGCGCGCCGAGCGGAGGTCCAGACCGGTCAGGGCCAACCCGGTGGCTGTCACGTGGACGTGGCTGTCGACGAACGCCGGTGCGACGAAGGCACCGTCCAGATCGACCGACTCGGTGTGCGGGAATTCGCTACGGGCGGCGTCGTCGGACCCGAGCCACACCACCATCCCGTCGCGCACGGCCATGGCCGTGGCATCGGGGGCGGCCGGGCTGTACACACGCCCGTTGAGCAGAAGTGTGGTCACGAGGGACAAACAGTAGTCGGCGCTCAGACCTGCCGAGGCGGCAGCGGCGCCGGGGTGACCACCTCGTCCACCACGTCGATGACCTCGCCGTCGACGTAGTCACCGCGTTTGTGGGTGGTGGTTGTGGTGCTGCTGAACACCATGACCGGCACCGCGCGGTTCAGCTGTCGGTTGACCAATCGGGTGGCCAGCGGTCGCGCCGCCGCTCGGGTCGGCGGCAGCAGCAGCAGCGCACCGACGACGGAGCTGGCCAGACCCGGTATGACGACCAGTACCGTGCCCAGCGCGACGAGCAGGCTGTCGGTGGCCAGCGACGGATCGCCGGTCCTGGTGTTCACCGCGCCCCGCAGGCGTGCCAGCTGACGGGTCAACTGGGCGCCGGCCAGCGCCAGGCCGAGGCCGAACGCGGCCAGCAGCGCCAGTACCGTCCAGCCGAACCCGATGGTCGAGATCAGGCCCACGACGACCGCCAGTTCGACGAGGACGTAGACGAGGAACAGTCGTGATGCCATACCGGGTCAACGCGTGGGACGGCGCTCGGGTTCCTGGATCGCTACGGGGCCTGGTGGGCGGCGTCGAGGGGGCGGATCTCGATGGCGGCGTGCACTTTGCCGATGCCACCGCGCAGGATCGCCTGCGGGATCCACCACCAGGCGTGCCACCAGTACCGTCTGGTCACCATGTCGAAGACCCGCCGGGTCTCGGACTTGGGCAGGTTGCGGGCCACCGCCTCGACGGGTTCGCCTTTGACCTTTCCCAGCACCCCACATTTCTGGATGGTCACTCGCGGGGTGTTGTTGATCCGCTTGGTTTTCCACGAGCCGTCGTCGGTGCTGATCAGCAGCTTGCCCTCATGCGGCACGCCCCACACCGGGGTGGGTTTGGGGCGGCCGTCCTTGGTGAAGGTGGTCAGCAGCAGGTACTGCTCGCGATAGACGTCGTCGAATGTCGGGGCCATGGATCTGTCCACCTCCTGTGCGGATCTGTACGGCTCAGAAGACCACGGTTTCGTTGTCGTGGCGCAGGATGCGGTCTTGGCAGTGCCACAGCACCGCCCGCGACAGCACCGCCCGTTCGACGTCGGCGCCGAGGCGGACCAGGTCTTCGACGGTGTGCGTGTGGTCCACCCGCACCACGTCCTGCTCGATGATGGGGCCCTCGTCCAGATCGGCGGTCACGTAATGGGCGGTCGCCCCGACCAGTTTGACGCCGCGCTCCCTGGCCCGCCGGTAGGTGTTCGCACCGACGAAAGCGGGCAGGAACGAGTGATGGATGTTGATCAGCGGGCAGCCGATCGCGTCCAGGAATTCCGGGGTGACGATCTGCATGTAGCGCGCCAGCACCACCAGGTCGACATTGCCCTTGAGCAGTTCCAGTTGCCGCTGTTCGGCCTCGGCCCGGGTGTCGCGGGTGGCCGGGATGTAGACGAACGGCACGTTGAAGGCGCGTACTTGTTCGGCCAGTTCGGGGTGGTTGGCGATCACCACCACCACGGTCATGTCGAGCTCGCCGCGGCGGTTGCGCCACAGCAGGTCCAGCAGGCAATGGTCGGCGGTCGAGGCCATGATGGCCACCCGTTTGGGTTTGGCCGCCTCGGTGAACCGGTAGTCGATGTCGAATTCGGCTGCCAGCGCGGCGAACTCGCGTTCCAGCTCCGGTGCCGCCGCGGGCAGTCCGGGCAGGTGAAAGACGGTGCGCTGCAGGAATGTTCCGCCCTCGGACTCGGTGGAATCCTGGTCCAGCGAGATGATGTTGGCGCCCGAGCGGGTCAGGAAGGTCGAGACCGCCGCAACGATGCCGGACCGGTCCGGGCAGGTCAGCAGCAGCCGGCCGATATCGGTCTGTCGGGCCGTGGCGGGTCTAGACGGCTGCACGGAGTTCCAGGCCGACATTGTTCTTCATGCCGCCACGGAGCTTGGAGAACAGGTTGAAGGTCTTGCCGAGCAGCCCGTAGCGCGCGCCGATGGCGTCGTACACCCGGCCCACCTCGGACTGGTCCAGGATGGCGGCGGTGGCCTCCACGGCCTCGCTCTTGGGGTTACCCCGGCGATCGCAGACCGCCACCGTGACCCGCGGGGTATTGCGGATCCGCTTGACCTTCCATGACTTTCCCTGGGTGATGACCAGCAGCCGGTCCCCGTCCGGGGCCGCCCAGATGGCGGTCGGCTTGGGCCTGCCATCCTTGGTAAAGGTGGTCAGCAGGATGTACTCGGCCTTGGCGACATCGGCGAATGTGAGAGCCATGGTGTGAATCTAGCCTTCCAGATCGCCTTCGGTCTCCAGCAGCACCTGCCGCAGACGGTCCAGGGTGTCGGCTTCCGGCTGCGACCACATCCCCCGGCCGGCCGCCTCGAGCAGCCGCTCGGCCATCCCGTGCAGCGCCCACGGATTCGACTCCGTCATGAACTTGCGGTTTTCCGGGTCGAGAACATAGGAGGCCGAGAGTTGTTCGTACATCCAGTCGGACATGACGTGCGCGGTGGCGTCGTAGCCGAACAGGTAGTCGACGGTGGCCGCCATCTCGAAGGCGCCCTTGTAGCCGTGCCGGCGCATGGCGTTGATCCAGCGCGGGTTGACCACACGGGCCCGGAACACCCGGGTGGTCTCCTCGCTGAGGGTGCGGGTGCGCACCGCATCGGGGCGGGTGTTGTCGCCGATGTAGGCGGCCGGGTCCGCACCCGTGAGCGCCCGCACGGTGGCGATCATGCCGCCGTGATACTGGAAGTAGTCGTCGGAGTCGGCGATGTCGTGTTCGCGGGTGTCGGTGTTCTTGGCCGCCACCGCGATCCGGCGATACGCCTTGTTCATGTCGTCGGCCGCCGGCGCGCCGTCGAGGTTGCGACCGTAGGCGAATCCGCCCCAGGCCGTGTACACCTGTGCCAGGTCGTTGTCGTCACGCCAGTTGCGGCTGTCGATCAGCTGCAGCAGGCCCGCCCCGTAGGTACCCGGTTTGGAACCGAAAATCCTTGTGGTGGAGCGCCGTTCGTCGCGGTGCTCGGCGAGGTCGGCCTGGCTGTGCGCCCGCACGTAGTTGTCCTCGGGCGCCTCGTCCAGGCCGGCGACCAGCCGGACCGCGTCGTCGAGCATGGTGACCACGTGCGGGAAGGCGTCCCGGAAGAAGCCGGAGATGCGCACGGTCACGTCGATGCGGGGCCGGCCCAGTTCGGCGAGCGAGATCGGTTCCAGGCTCACCACCCGGCGCGACGCGTCATCCCACACCGGCCGAACACCGAGCAGCGCAAGCACTTCGGCGATATCGTCGCCGGAGGTCCGCATCGCGGAGGTGCCCCACACCGACAGCCCGACCGAAGCCGGCCAGCGGCCGTAGTCGGTGCGGTACCGCTCCAGCAGCGAATCGGCCATGGCCACACCGGTTTCCCAGGCCAGCCGGGACGGCACGGCCTTGGGATCCACCGAGTAGAAGTTGCGCCCGGTCGGCAGCACGTTGACCAAGCCGCGCAACGGCGAGCCCGACGGGCCGGCCGGAATGTAATGCCCGTCCAATGCCCGCAGCACCGCGTCGATCTCGCCGGCGGTGCCGCGCAGCCGGGGCACCACCTCGTCGGCGGCGAACCGCAGGATGTCCGCGACGACCGGGTCGTCGGTCAGCCCGTCGACGGCGGCGCTGTCCCAGCCGCTGTCCTGCAGGGCTGCGACCAGTTCGCGGGCCCTGGCCTCGACGGCGTCGACACGGGCCAAGGCCTCGCTGCCGTCCTCGGCCAGGCCCAGCGCCTGGCGCAGGCCCGGCACGGTCTGCTCGCCGCCGAACAGTTGCCGGGCCCGCAGGACGGCCAGCACCAGGTCGAGTTCGGCCTCGCCGGCGGGTGCCTGACCGAGGATGTGCAGGCCGTCGCGGATCTGCACATCCTTGATCTCACACAGCCAGCCGTCGACGTGCAGCAGCATGTCGTCGAAGGAATCCTCGTCCGGCCGATCCTCCAGACCCAGGTCGTGGTCCATCTTCGCCGCGCGCATCAGCGTCCAGATCTGCTGGCGGATGGCCGGAAGTTTCGCCGGGTCCAGGGCGGACACGGCGGAGTGCTCGTCCAGCAGCTGCTCCAGCCGGGCGATATCGCCGTAGGTCTCGGCGCGGGCCATCGGCGGGATGAGGTGGTCGACCAGGGTGGCGTGGGCACGGCGCTTGGCCTGGGTGCCCTCCCCCGGATCGTTGACCAGGAACGGGTAGATCAGTGGCAGGTCGCCCAGGGCGGCGTCGGGACCGCAACCGGCACTGAGACCAAGCGTCTTACCGGGCAGCCATTCCAGGTTGCCGTGCTTGCCCAGGTGCACCACGGCGTCCGCGCCGAAATGTGTGTCGATCCACCGGTAGGCCGCCAGGTAGTGATGGCTGGGCGGCAGGTCGGGGTCGTGGTAGATGGCCACCGGGTTCTCACCGAACCCGCGGGGCGGTTGCACCAGCAGCACGGTGTTGCCCGATTGCATGGCGGCGATGACGATCTCGCCCTCGGGATGACGGCTGCGGTCGACGAAGAGTTCGCCCGGCGGCGGGCCCCAGTGCCGCACGATCGCGTCGGCGAAGTCGTGGGGCAGCGTCGCGAACCACTTCGCGTAGTCGGCGGCCGAGACGCGGATCGGGTTGGCTTCCAGGGCCTCCGGCGTGAGCCAGTCGGCGTCCTGTCCCCCGCGTTCGATGAGCGCATGCACCAGCGCGTCGCCGTCGCCTGCGTCCACCCCCGGGACGTCGCCGATGTCGTAGCCCTTCTCGCGCATGGCGCGCAACAGGGCCACCGCGCTGGCCGGGGTGTCCAGCCCGACGGCGTTGCCGATGCGGGCGTGTTTGGTGGGGTACGCCGAGAACACCAGGGCCACCCGCTTGTCCGCGGGCGCGATGTGACGCAGCCGCGCATGCCGGACCGCCAGGCCGGCGACGCGCGCACATCGCTCCGGATCGGCGGCGTAGGTGATCAGGCCCTCGTCGTCGATCTCCTTGAAGGAGAACGGGACCGTGATGATGCGGCCGTCGAACTCGGGCACCGCCACCTGGGTCGCGACGTCCAACGGGGACAGGCCGTCGTCGTTGTCCGACCAGCGGGACCGGGAGCTGGTCAGGCACAGCCCCTGCAGGATCGGGATGTCCAGGGCGGCAAGGTGGGCGACGTTCCAGCTGTCGTCGGATCCACCCGCTGCCGCCGCCGCGGGCGTGGCCCCGCCTGCGGCCAGCACCGTGGTGACGAGCGCGTCGGCGGTGCCGAGCAGTTGCAGTAGTTCGGGTTCGGCGGTGCGCAGGGAGGCGCAGTAGACCGGCAGCGCCGTACCGCCTGCGGCGTCGATGGCGTCGCACAGCGCCTCGACGTAGCCGGTGTTGCCGGCCAGGTGTTGCGCCCGGTAGTACAGCACCGCCACGGTCGATGAGCGCTCGCGCGAAGAGCATGTGGCTGCACCCGTTGCGTCGGTGGTCCGTTCGAGCACCCCCCAGGTGGGGACGGACAGCGGCGGCTCGAAGCCGAACCCGGTCATGAGCAGGGTGTCGGACAGGAAGGCGTGCAGCCCGCGCAGGTTGGCCGTGCCGCCCTGGGCCAGATAGATGTGCGCCTGCACCGCGACCCCGGCGGGCACGGTGGAATGTCGCATCAGTTCGGCGTCGGGGGTCTGTTCACCCGACAGCACGATGGTCGGCACGCCGCTGGCGACGACGGTGTCGATCCCGTGCTGCCAGCTGCGGTACCCGCCGAGGATGCGCACGACGGCGATATCGATCCCGTCGAGCAGGCCGGCCAGCTCCCGCTCGAGCTCGTCGTCGACCAACCGCGACGGGTTGGCCCACCGATAGTCGGCCCCGGACGCGCGGGCGGTGATCAGATCGGTGTCGGATGTCGACAACAGCAGTACGGACGGCACCGTCTATTCGTACCGCACGTACCGGGTGCTCAGGTGAGCGCCGTCAGCGGTCCGAACGGCTCCAGCGGCCGTACCACGAATCCCGGTACGGTGTCACGAGGGCGCCGAACACCAACGCGACGCCGATTCCGATGGCAATGAGTGACGCCATTGTTCGCCCCTTTCTTCTGGCTGAAATCTACTTCCCCGGACCGCCGGTACCGGGTTTCTGTGCCGGACGAGACAGCCCGCGCGCCGACGTGAGCCACATCACAGAACCGCCCGCGGAATGCCCGTTGAACTGCTGTTCGGATCGGCGCGCGTGTGGACGGCGTCCGGTTGTCCGCCGATCTGGATCAGGTGTCGGACAACAACCGCGAGTACCGCGCCGAGTCCGTGTCCGAGTACTTCGAGACCGGGCACCCGGTGGTGCGGGTGCACCCCGAGACCGGCAAGCGGGTGCTGCTGGGCCACTTCGTCAAACGGTTCCGCGGACTCGGCACCACCGAGTCGGCGACCCTGTTCGCTCTGCTGCAGGCTCGAGTCACCAAGCTGGAGAACACCGTTCGGTGGACCTGGACGCCGGACGTGCACGGGTAGTCCAGTCGGGTGGTGGCCGGGGACCCGTCGCGATACTCCGCGGTGGTGACGCCGGTGCCGCTGGCCGGCTGAGTGGCTACAGCCGCTTCATCTCCCGTGACAGCAGCGCGTCTTCGAGGAATTCGTACCGTTTGCACTCGTGGTGTTCACGCCGTTCATAAGCCGCATGGAGCTTTGCTGTGGTTGCGCGTGCCGCGTCACTGACCAGGTGGATGCTGGGGTGAGGTAGGCGGATGGCCAAGCTGGTCATGTCGATCACTTCCCGTCAACATTTGCCCAAACTGCGGGCATGCCCCGAATCTAGAAGCGCGGGGGCCTGGCCGATTGCGTAGGCGGGTACCTGTTCTGCGGTCCCGTGCCGCCACCCCTACGCAGGCCGTACGGTTGGTGCATGATCCGGGTCCGTGACGACGACGCGTGCCCCGGCGCGCTGCAGGTGCACCGGGCCGCCGACGGTGCGCTGATCCGCATCCGGCTGCCCGGGGGTGCGATCACGGCCGCGCAGCTGATCGCACTCGCGCAGGCCGCCGATCAGTTCGCCTCGCCGGCAATGGAACTCACCTCGCGCGGCAATCTGCAGATCCGCGCCATCACCGATACCGATGCGGTGGCGGCCGCCGTCGCCGCGTCCGGGCTGCTGCCCTCGCCCACCCATGAGCGGGTCCGCAACATCGTGGCCTCGCCGCTTTCCGGCCGCAGCGGGGGCCGCGCCGACGTCCGGACCCTGGCGGCCGAATTGGATGCGGCGCTGTGCGACTCGCCCGACCTGGCCGCGTTGCCGGGCCGCTTCCTGTTCGCCCTCGACGACGGCCGCGGCGACGTGGCCGGGCTGGGACCCGACGTCGGCGTGCACGCCGACGGTGCCGACAGCTTCGCGGTGATCCTGGCCGGCCGGGACAGCGGAGTGCGCATCGCGCCCGCGGAGACGGTTGCGACGCTGCTCTCGGTCGCCCGCCGGTTCGTCGGGATCAGGGGCACCGCATGGCGAGTGAGCGAACTGCCCGACCCCGCCGTGCTGCTCGACGGTGCCGCGACCGGCCCGCGTTATCCGGCGATATCGTGCCCACCGGTTGGCTGGATCACCCAGGACGACGGGAACGTCAGCCTGGGCGCGGTGGTGCCGCTGGGCGTGCTGCGCGCCAGGGTCGCCGAATACCTGGCCGCCATCGAGGCGCCGGTGCTCATCACGCCATGGCGATCGGTGCTGATCTGCGATCTCGACGAGAGCGTGGCCGACACGGCGCTGCGGGTGCTGGCCCCGCTGGGTCTGGTGTTCGACGAGAACTCGCCGTGGCTGCGGGTCAGCGCCTGTACCGGACGACCGGGATGTGACAAATCTCTCACTGATGTGCGCTCGGATGCCGCGGCGGCGCTCCACGACGGGGCGCCCGGCGTACATCGGCATTTCGTTGGCTGCCCACGGGCCTGTGGCAGTCCGGCGGGCGCGCAGGTGCTGGTGGCCACCGGGAACGGCTACCAGGGGCGTCACCCGTAGGGTGATCTGGTGCTCGACTACGTCCGCGACGCCGCGGAGATCTACCGGCAATCGTTTGCGACCATCCGCGCCGAGGCCGACCTGACCCGGTTCCCCGCGGAGATCGCGCGTGTCGTCGTCCGCCTGATCCACACCTGCGGCCAGGTCGATCTCGGTGAGCATGTGGCGTTCAGCCCCGATGTCGTCACCCGGGCCCACGCCGCCCTGGCCGCCGGCGCGCCCATCCTCTGTGACTCCTCGATGGTGGCCGCCGGTATCACCCGGTCGCGGCTGCCCGCCGACAACGAGGTGGTGTCGTTGGTCGCCGACCCGCGCGCGCCGGCACTGGCGGCCACGTTGGGCAGCACCCGGTCCGCCGCCGCGGTGGACCTGTGGGCCGACCGCCTCGACGGCGCCGTGCTGGCCATCGGCAACGCGCCGACGGCACTGTTCCGGCTGCTCGAGCTGATCGACGAGGGCGCCCCGACGCCCGCCGCGGTGCTCGGCGGACCCGTCGGGTTCGTCGGATCGGCGCAGTCCAAGGATGAGCTGATCGCCCGCCCGCGCGGGATGTCCTATCTGGTGGTGACGGGCCGCCGAGGCGGCAGTGCAATGGCCGCCGCGGCGGTGAATGCGATTGCGAGCGAACACGAATGAGCGAAGGCAAAGGCATCCTCTACGGCGTGGGCCTGGGCCCCGGTGACCCGGAGCTGGTCACCGTCAAGGCGGCGCGGCTGATTGCGGCCGCCGACGTGGTGGCCTATCACAGCGCCCGGCACGGCCGCAGCATCGCGCGGCGTATCGCCGAGCCGTATCTGCGCGCCGGCCAGCTCGAGGAGCACCTGGTGTACCCGGTGACCACCGAGACCACCGAACATCCGGGTGGTTACGCCGGGGCGATGGAGGATTTCTACACCCAGGCCGCCGACCGCATCGCCGCCCACCTGGACGCCGGGCGCGACGTCGCCCTGCTCGCCGAGGGCGATCCGCTGTTCTACAGCTCCTATATGCACATGCACAACCGACTCACCGAACGGTTCGACGCCGTGATCGTGCCCGGCGTGACGTCGGTGAGCGCGGCGTCGGCTGCCACCGGCACCCCACTGGTGCAGGGCGACGAGGTGCTGACCATCCTGCCGGGAACGTTGCCGGCCGCCGAACTGACCCGGCGGCTGGCCGATACCGACGCCGCCGTGATCATGAAGCTGGGCAAGTCATATCCCGAAGTGCGGCAGGCACTTTCGGCCACCAAGAGCCTCGATCGGGCGTTCTACGTGGAGCGGGCCAGCACCGAGCAGCAACGGGTGCTCGCTGCCGGGGACGTCGACGACGCATCGGTGCCGTACTTCTCGATCGTCATGCTGCCCGGTGAGGCGGCGCAGCCGCGGCACGGTAGCTCTCCCGTCGCTTCGCTCGCCCCGGGTCACTCCCCCGTCGCTTCGCTCGCCCCGGGTCACTCCCCCGTCGCTTCGCTCGCCCCAACGCCGACGCCGACGCCGACGCCGAAAGGCAGCGTCGCGGTGGTCGGGCTCGGCCCCGGCGACCTGGACTGGATCACCCCGCAGACGCGCCGCGAGCTGGCCAAGGCCACCGATCTCATCGGGTACTTCCCCTATCTGGAGCGGGTGGGCGTGCGCACCGGGCAGACCCGCCATCCCAGCGACAACACCGACGAACCGGCGCGGGCCCGGCTGGCCTGCGAGTTGGCCCAGCAGGGCAAGGCCGTGGTGGTGGTCTCCTCCGGTGACCCCGGCGTCTTCGCCATGGCCACCGCCGTATTGGAGGAAGCCAAGGCCTGGCCGGACGTGCCGGTGCGGGTGATTCCGGCAATGACGGCCGCGCAGGCGGTCGCCAGCCGGGTCGGTGCACCGCTGGGGCACGACTATGCCGTGATCTCGCTGTCGGATCGACTCAAGCCGTGGGAGATCATCGCCAAGCGGATCAGCGCGGCCGCGGCGGCCGATATGGCCATCGCCGTCTACAACCCGGCATCCAAGACGCGTACCTGGCAGGTCGGTGCGATGAAAGAGCTGCTGCTCGGGCACCGCGACCCGGCGACGCCCGTGGTGATCGGCAGGGATGTCGCGGGCCCGCAGGAGAACGTGCGGGTGGTGACACTCGGGAAGCTCGATCCCGCCGAGATCGACATGCGCTGCATGTTGATCATCGGCTCGTCGCAGACGCAGTGGCACGGTGACCGGGTGTTCACGCCCCGCTACTACCCCGGCTGACGCTGCTCGACGATCGTTGACACGCGTCAGTACCCGGCTTAGGGTCCGCGCATGATCCCGCGGACGCCCGGTGACGTGACGGCGGACTGGCTCACCGGTGTTCTGGGTGCCGAGGTACAAGCGGTCCGGGTGACGCCGATCGGGACCGGTCAAACCGGTGCGACCTACCGGTTGACGGTCGAGTACACCGACGAGACCGGGCTGCCCGCCAGCTTTGCGGTCAAGCTGCCGG
The DNA here is from genome assembly GCF_002101555.1 of Mycolicibacterium canariasense. Classification (GTDB taxonomy): domain Bacteria; phylum Actinomycetota; class Actinomycetes; order Mycobacteriales; family Mycobacteriaceae; genus Mycobacterium; species Mycobacterium canariasense. Next base: position 149,067 of record NZ_LQOL01000058.1, on the reverse strand, counting down.
CCCAGGACGACACCGTGCGCGACCGCGTCGCGATCGGCTATCGGTCCGAACACGCCTTCTACAACGACATCGCCGACCTGGTCTCGGTGCCGGTGCCGCAGAGCTACTACTGCGAGATCGAGGACGACGGCGCCGAATTCGTGCTGCTGCTGGCCGATCTGGCTCCGGCCCGGCAGGGCGACCAGATTGCCGGTTGCTCGGCCGGGGACGCGCTGCTGGCGGTGCGGGCGCTGGCCGGCTTGCACGCGCCCAGTTGGTGTGACCCGAAGTGGACCGACTTCCCCGGAATCGCGATGCCGCGGCCGGACAGCGCGATGGCCTCCGGGATGGGTGAGGTCGCCACCATGGCCAGCGGGATCACAGTGGAGAAGCTGGGCCCGCGGCTGAGCGCCGTCGACCGGGAGACGCTGGAAGCGGCGCTGAGCATGGTGACGCCGTGGCTGCTGGCCGAACCCGAACGGTTCGCGCTGTTGCACGGCGACTACCGGCTGGACAACATGCTCTTCGATCCCGGTCACACCGCTGTGACCATCGTGGACTGGCAGACGCTGGGGTCCGGTCTGCCGGCCAGAGACCTGGCCTACTTCACCGGCACCAGTCTGGATCCCGACGTGCGCGCGCACGCCGAGGCGCAGCTGGTGGATGCCTACCACGCCGAGTTACTGAGCCTGGGGGTCACCGGCTACGACCGCGAAACCTGTTGGCGTGATTACCGTCTGGGCATGCTGCAGGCGCCGCTGATCATCGCGTTCGGCACCGCGTTCGCCGCCGCGACCGACCGCGGCGACGAGATGATGCTCGTGATGGCGAAGCGTTCCTGCGCGGCCATCCGCGAACTCGATACGTTCGCCCTCATCTAGGACGACAGGCCGGCCAGCCAAGCCACCGCCTGCTCGACGGTGGCCACGGTGTGCACCCCGGCCGGTAGGGCGGGCCGGTCCACCATGACGATCGCGACGTCCGCGGCCTCGGCGGCCCGAATCTTGGCCTCGGTCATGGCACCGCCACTGTTCTTGGTGACCAGTGCATCGATCCGGTGGTCGCGCAGCAGCGCGAGTTCGCCGTCATAGTCGTACGGTCCGCGCGACAACAGCAGTCGATGATCGGGCGGCAGCGTCGCGGGCTCCGGTGCGGTGACGGCACGGATCAGAAACCACGCGTTCACCCCGGCGAACGCCGCCGTGCCGGACCGGCCCGTCGTCAGGAAAACCCTCGAAAAGCCGTGTTGGACAACGGTTTGTGCGGCCTCGGTATCCGAACCCACCACGATGGCCCTGCCGGTGGGCCAGGCCGGACGGGCCAGGACCAGGTGCGGCACGCTGGTTTCGGCACACGCCTGGGCGCCGTGGGCGGTGATGGTCGCGGCAAAGGGGTGGGTGGCGTCGACCACGGCGTCCACCCCGGTCTCGCGCAGCCAGTGCACCAGCCCGGCGGTGCCGCCGAACCCGCCGACCCGCACCTCGCCCACCGGCAGCGCCGGATCCGGGACCCGGCCGGCCAGTGAACTGATCACCTGCACGCGCGGGTGCAGCGCGGCGGCCAACGCCCTGGCTTCACCGGTGCCGCCCAGGATGAGCACCCGCACTAGTGCCGGCTCCCGCGTCGTCGGCCCGCCGAATACAGGTAGCTGTCGGTGAATCCCTCCGCGGCCAGCACATCGCCGACGAAGATGACCGCGGTCTTGGTGATCCCCGCGTCGCGCAGCTGTCCGGCGATCTCCCCCAGCGTGCTGCGCAGCACCTGCTGGGTCGGCCAGCTGGCGAACGCCACCACCGCGCACGGGGTATCGGTGGTGTAGCCGCCCGCGGTGAGGTCGGCGACGATGGTCTCGATCTGTGCAGCCGCCAGGTGCAGCACCAGCGTGGCCCCGGGTGCCGAGAGCGTGCGCAGGTCCTCTCCCGGCGGCATCGCCGTCGACAGCGTCGCCACCCGGGTCAGGGTGACGGTCTGCGAGACACCGGGAACCGTCAGCTCACGCCCGAGCACCGCCGCCGCGGCGGCGAAGGCCGGTACGCCGGGCACGATCTCGTACTCGACACCCTGGGCGTCCAGGTGGCGGCACTGCTCGGCGAGCGCACTGTAGATCGACGGGTCACCGGAATGCAGCCGCGCGACGTCGAGACCCGCGCGGTCGGCGGCCACCAATTCGTCGATGATCTGGGCCAGCGTGAGGGGGCCGGTGTCGACGATCCTGGTGCCCGGCGCGCAGTACCCGAGCAGGTCGGCGGGCATGATCGAGCCGGCGTAGAGACACACCGGGCAGTTCTGCAGCAGGCGTTGCCCGCGCACGGTGATCAGGTCGGCCGCACCGGGGCCGGCACCGATGAAGTAGACCGTCACGGCTTGCTCACCGACCACTGGGTCACCGGGTAGGCCGGCCGGAAGCCGGTGAACCCGCCCACGGGCTCTCCTCGGTAGTGCTGGAACCGGTGCAACTGTCCACCTAACGTCGAATACCACTGGATGACAACGGCTTCTGATTCCGCGGTGACCACGTTGGCCACCAGGCGGCCGCCCGGCGCCAGGTGTTCGAAGCACCCGTCGAGCAAGCTTGGTGTGGTGATGCCGCCACCGACGAACACCGCCGACGGGGCCGGTGCGTCGCCGAAATCGTCGGGCGCCGCCCCGCGGATGTCGATGCCGACACCGAAGGCGCGCGCATTGGCGGCGATGCGGTCACGGCGCTGCGGATCCCGCTCGAACGCCACCGCCCGCAGACCGGACCCGCTGCGGCACCATTCGACGGCGATGCTGCCCGACCCGGAGCCGACATCCCACAACAGTTCACCCGGCCGCGGGCCGAGCGCAGCCAGCGTGACCGCACGGATGCCCTGCTTGGTGATCTGCCCGTCGTGGGCCAGCTGGCTGTCGGGCAATGTGTGAAGCCGCCGGTCGTCGGGCAGGTAGCGCACCGCGATCACGTTGAGGTCGTCCACGGTGTCGGCGAACCGTTCGGCCGGCGCGTGCCGCACCCGTTCCCGCGGCCCGCCGAGCTGCTCCAGCACCGTGAATTCCGATGCACCGCGGCCGGTTTCGGTGAGCAGGCGGGCCAGTGCCGCGGGTGTGTCCCCGTCGCGGCTGAGCACCACCGCCTGCCCGCCCCGGCGCACCGCGGTGACGGGGTCGGCCGTGACCAGGCTGATCACCTCGGTGTCCTGCACCGACCACCCGAGCCGGGCGCAGGCCAGCGTCACCGACGACACGTGCGGCAGCACCCGGACCGCCGTGGCGCCGAAGATGCGAACCAGGGTGGCGCCGATACCGTGCAGCATGGGGTCACCGGAGGCCACCACGTGTGCGGTGTCGAGCCCGTCGAACAGGGTGGGCAGCGCCGGCAGCATGGGCGACGGCCACTCCCGGCGTTGCCCTGTGATGCTGTCGTCGAGTAGCCCCAGCTGCCGCGATGCGCCGTAAATGACGGTGGCCCTGCGTAATTCGGCGGCGGATGCCGGTGAAAGCCCGGCCATCCCGTCGGCGCCGATGCCGACGACGACAACCCTCATCGCTTCAACCTGCGCCAGACGGCCCGCGGCACCAGCCGCGTCGCGAAGATCAGCGGCCGGATCGCCCCCGGCACCCACACCGCGCCCTTGCCCCGGGCCAGCGCCCGGGCGGTCGCCTCGGCCACCTGACCGGGCGTGCTGGCCAGCGGGGCCGGCTCCATGCCCGCGGTCATGTGACCGATCACGAATCCGGGACGCACGATCAGCACGTGGACGCCGGTGCCGTGCAACGCATCGGCCAGGCCACTGGCGAACCCGTCCAGGCCGGCCTTGGCCGACCCGTAGACGTAGTTGGCGCGACGCACCCTGGCGCCGGCGATCGACGAGAACACCACCAGCCGTCCGCTGCCGCGGGCCCGCATCGCCGCGGCCAGCACGGTGAGCAGGCTCACCTGAGCCACGTAGTCGGTGTGCACGACGGCCACCGCGTGCGCCGGATCCGCTTCCGCGCGCTGCTGGTCCCCGAGCACACCGAACGCCAGCACCGCGGTGCCGATCGGACCGACCTCGGCCTCGATCGCGGCGACCAGCGCCGGATGCGCGGCGGTGTCGTCGGCATCGAACTCACGCACCTGGACGTCGGTAGCCCCGGCCGCCTCGAGCGCGGTGATCTGCTCGCCGAGGTGGTCGGCGCGCCGCGCGGCCAGCACCACGGTGTTGCCGGGTGCCAGCCGTGTGGCCAGCTCCAGGCCGATCTCACTGCGGCCGCCGAAGATCACCACGGGACCCGAGGTGGCCCGCCGGGTCGCTTCGCTCTCCCCCGCAAGCGGGAGGTGTCCCCAGGCCGCCGGTGTGTCCTTCATGGCAGCGATTATGGCCTGCGCTAGCGTGGACCCCGATGGCTACTTCCGGTCGTAAGGCGACGACGCGACTGACCAACGATGCCCTGGCGTTTCTGACCGAGCGGCATCTGGCCATGCTGACCACCCTGCGCGGGGACAATTCACCGCACGTCGTGGCCGTCGGCTTCACCTTCGACCCCAAGACCCACATCGCCCGGGTCATCACCACCGGCGGCTCGCAGAAGGCCGTCAACGCCGCCGAGCGCGGTGTGGCGGTGCTCAGCCAGGTCGACGGCGCACGCTGGCTGTCCCTGGAGGGCACGTCCACCGTCAGCGCCGATCCCGACGATGTCCGCGATGCCGAGCTGCGCTATGCCCAGCGGTACCGCACCCCGCGGGTGAACCCGCGCCGGGTGGTCATCGAGGTGCGTGTGCAGCGCGTACTGGGATCCTCGGGTCTGCTGGACCGCGGCGACACCGAGTCCGACTGAACCGTCCGCGGCGCGCGGCCGGTCGGTCAGACGGGCACCACGATCAGCTCGTGCGGGCGGTTGTTCACCGACTCGGCTCCCTGTTCGGTGACGACGACGATGTCCTCGATGCGGGCGCCCCATCGGCCCGGGAAATAGATTCCGGGCTCCACCGAGAAGGCCATCCCCGGTTCCAGCGTCAGGTCGTTGCCCGCCACGATGTAGGGCTCCTCGTGCACCGACAGGCCGATGCCGTGCCCGGTGCGATGCACGAACACCTCGGCCAGCCCCTCGTCGGCCAGCACGTCGCGCGCCACCGCGTCCACGGCCGCCGCGCTCATGCCCGGCCGGATCGCCGCGACGGCCTGCGCCTGGGCCCGCTGGAGCACCGCGTACTGCCGAGCCACCTCCGGCTGCGGCTCGCCGAGGCTGTAGGTGCGGGTGGAATCGGAGTTGTAGCCGGGCTCATATGGTCCGCCGATGTCCACCACGACGATGTCGCCCGCGCGCAGCTCCCGGTCCGAGCACTCGTGGTGCGGGTCCGCGCCGTTGGGCCCGGAGCCCACGATGATGAATGCAGCCTCCGAATGGCCTTCGGCGACAATGGCTTCGGCGATATCGGCGGCGACATCGGCTTCGGTGCGGCCCGGCACCAGGAACTCCGGCACCCGGGCGTGCACCCGGTCGATGGCCGCGCCTGCCTTGCGCAGCGCGCCGATCTCGGCCGCGTCCTTGATCATGCGCTGGCGCCGCAGCACGTCGGTGGCCAGCACCGGCACGGTCCCCAGCAGGTCGGCCAGGGGTAGCAGGTGCAGGGCGGGCATGGAATCCGTAACGGCGGCGAGCCGCCCATCGGGCACCGCGGCCATCGAGCCGGGCAGCGCATCGGCGACCAGCCGGTACGGGTTCTCGCCGTCGACCCAATCCCGCACCGTCACACCCAGATCCGGCACGGCCGACTCCTTGAGCGAGGCCAGCTCCAGGCGTGGCACCACGATCGTCGGCACCGACCCGTCGGCGGGCAGCACCAGCGCGGTGAGCCGTTCGAACGTCTGCGCGCGCGATCCGACCAGGTACCGCAGGTCATAGCCGGGGGTGATGACCAGCCCGGCCAGGCCGGCCTCGGCGGCACCGGCAGCGGCGATCCGCAGCCGTTGGGCGTACACGTCGGTGCTGAAGCGGCTGGAGTGCATGGCGTCGAGGTTAGTGGGCGGCCCGATAGGTGGCGACCTCGACCAGGTTGCCTTCCGGGTCGCGGCAGTAGTGGGAGGTCATCGGCCCGAGCGCGCCGGTCTTGGCGACCGGCCCCTCGGTGATCTCGACGCCGCAGGAGCGCAGGTGCGCACCGATCTCGGCGGCGTCGGCGTCGGCGATGAAACAGAGGTCCAGCGAGCCCGGCACATCGGCGTGCGCGGTCACCCAGTTCGGTGCGCCGGTGGGGCGCACGTTGAGCTTCTGGCTGCCGAACACCAGCGCGGTCCGGCCCTCGCCGAACTCTTCCCGGCGCATCCCCAGCACCCGGACATACCACTCGATGGTGGCGGCGGTGTCACGGCAGTTGAGCACGACGTGGTCGACGCGATCGACGGTGAAGGTCATACCTCACGCTACTGTCAGGCCGTGCTGCACGACGAAGATCCCGGCCCGGTCCTGCTGCTCGACGGCGCCAGCATGTGGTTCCGATCCTTCTTCGGGGTGCCATCCTCGATCACCGCACCGGACGGTCGGCCGGTGAACGCGCTGCGCGGCTTCCTCGACAACATCGCCGCACTGGTCACCGCCCACCGGCCGCGGCGACTGGTGGTGTGCCGTGACGACGATTGGCGGCCGCAGTGGCGCGTCGATCTGATCCCGTCGTACAAGGCGCACCGGGTCGCGGTGCCGGAGCCGGCGGGCACCCCGGACATCGAAGAAGTGCCCGACGAGCTCACCCCGCAGGTCGACATGATCATGGCGATGCTGGACGCGTTCGGGATCGCCACCGCGGGCGCGGCCGGGTACGAGGCGGATGACGTGCTGGGCACCCTGGCCGCCCGGGAGCGCCGGGACGCGGTGACCGTGGTCAGTGGCGACCGCGACCTGCTGCAGCTGGTCGGCGACGACCCGGTCCCGGTGCGGGTCTTCTACATCGGGCGGGGACTGGCCAAGGCCACACTGTTCGGCCCCGCCGAGGTCGCCGACACCTACGGCGTGCCGATCGACCGGGCCGGACCGGCGTACGCCGAACTGGCGCTGCTGCGTGGTGACGCCTCCGACGGGCTGCCCGGGGTGGCCGGTATCGGCGAGAAGACCGCCGCGACCCTGCTGGCGCAATACGGGTCGCTGGCAGCGATCCTGGCCGCGGCGACCGATCCGCGCTCGACGCTGCCGGCCGCAGCGCGCAAGAAACTGCTGGCGGCCACCGACTACATCACCGCGGCCGAGCCGGTGGTGCGGGTCGCCACCGACGCGGCGGTGACGATGTCGACCCCGACCGACACGCTGCCGCTCGCGGCGGCCGACCCGGCCCGAGTGGCCGAGCTGGCCGGCGAGTTCGGGGTGACGTCATCGATCGGGCGACTGCAGAAGGCGCTGGATCGGTTGTAGCTGCCGAGCAGACACCAACTCCCGCATTCCTCGACGGGAATGCGGGAGTCAGTGTCGGTTCGTGGTCTGTTCGTGGGCGGTGCCGGCCTACTTCGGTCGGCCGACCTCGTAGGTGCCCTTGTCGTCCTGGAAGGTCACCGTCACCTGACGCTTGGTGCCGTCGATGCTGACGACACATTCGAAGCTGTCACCCTTCTTGACCGTCGGGCTGTTGCCGTCGTTGCAGGTGACATCCTTGACGTTCTTGGCGCCGTACCCGTTGGCCTCGTCGGTCAGGATCTGCTGCACACCGGTCTGGGCCGCGTTGACGTCGAGCTTGGTGGTGACGAACCAGCCCGGCTTCCAGAAGCCGAGCACCAGCACCACCGCGACGATGATCGCGGCGAGCAGGCCGACGACCCCGCCGATCACGGCGAGCGACTTCTTGGAGCTCTCCTCGGCTGGGACCGGCGCGCCGTACGGCGAGTACTGCTGGTCGTACGGACCGGGCTGGCCGTACGGCTGGGGCTGTCCGTACTGCTGTGCGGCCGGGTCGTACGGCTGCGGCTGGCCGGGGGGCGGGCCGTATTGCGGGTAGCCCTGCGGGGCGTAGGCCGTGGGCTGACCGTACTGGTCGGGCTGCGGCGGGTACTGCTGCGGGTTGTACTGCGGCGGCACCGGCGGGGCGGGCTGCTGGTACTGGGGGTACTGCGGGGTTTGGTATGCCGGCGGCTGCCAGGCCGGTGCCTCGGTGGTGGGCTGCTGCTCGGGCGTGGACGGCGGCTGCCAAGCGTGCTGCTCGCTCGGCGGCTGCGCTCCGCCGGACTGCGGCTGCTGACCCGGCCACGCCTGCGTCGGGTCAGATCCCTGCGGTCCGCTCATGTCTCTCCTTGGTTGAGGTCCGTTGGCAACACAGTACCGTTTCGGGTCGGTGAGCAGGCGGAACCGTTGTGTCCCAGCTAAGCGGTGTCGATGTCCACCACACCGCGGCGAATCGCGGTGATCGCACGCTTGGCGGTGGCCCGCAGGGCCGCATCGGGTGCGGCGTTGCGGACCTGGTCCAGCAGGTCGAGCACTTGACGGCACCAACGCACGAAATCGCCTGCGGACAGCGGTGATCCGTTGCCGTTGACGTCGGAGGCCAGCAGCGCGGCGGTCAGGTCGCCGGTGGTGGCCCACCGATAGACGGCGGTGACGAATCCGTCGTCGGTTTCCCGGCTGGGGGCGATGCGGTGCCGGGTCTCGTCGGCGCGCAGCTCCGAGGAGACCCGCCGGGTGCTGGTCAGTGCGCGGCGCAGGGCGGCCGTCGGGATGTCGAACCCCTGCGGCGACGGGCCGTCACCACGGGATTCGAACAGCACCGCCGACAGCACCGCGGCCAGTTCGGCGGCGTCCAGGCCGTTCCAGGTGCCCGAGCGCAGGCATTCGGCGACCAAAAGGTCACTCTCGCTGTAGATCCGGGCCAGCAACCGGCCGTCGTCGGTGACCGCGGTCGCAGCACCACGGCCGGTGATGAAGCCGCGTTCGGTGAGCAGCACCAGGATGCGGTCGAAGGTGCGGGCCAGTGAATTCGTCGCCGCGGAGACCTTTTGTTGCAACTGTGCGTTGTCGCGTTCGATGCGCAGGTAGCGTTCGGCCACCCGTACCCGCTCTTCGCGGTCCGGCGCCGAATGGACCGGGTGGCGGCGCAGTTGCTCACGCAGGGCGGTCAATTCGGGATCGATATCCCGTTCGCCGGCCGCGCGGCGCTTGTCCGATGGCATCCGCAGCCCGGCCGCGGCCGACCGCAGCGCCGAGGCCAGATCGCGGCGCACCCGGGGCTGACGGTGTTCGACGCGTTTGGGCAGGCTCATCGAGCCCAGTGGTGCCGAGGCTCCCGAATAGTCGGCCGACGAGATCCGGCCCGCCCAGCGGTGTTCGGTGAGGATGAGCGGGCGCGGGTCGTCGGTGTCCTGGGCAGGCTCGAGCACGACGGCCAGGCCGCCGCGCCGGCCCTGGCTGATGGTGATGATGTCGCCGCGGCGCAGTTCGGCCAGCGCGTCGTCGGCCGCCTTGCGGCGTTGCAGCCGCGACGCCCGGGACTGGGCGCGCTCCCTGGCCGAGATGTCCGCCCGCAGCCGGGCGTACTCCAGCACCTGATCGTCGCCCAGCTCCTTGGCGATGTCGGCCATCATCTTCTCGCCGCGGCTGATACCCCGGACCAGGCCGACCACGGAACGGTCGGCCTGGAACTGCGCGAAGGAACGTTCCAGCAACTTGCGGCCCTGCACCGGGCCGAGCTGGCTGACCAGGTTGATCGTCATGTTGTACGACGGGGCGAAGGAGCTCTTCAGCGGGAAGGTTCGGGTGGAGGCCAGGCCGGCGACCTCCGCGGGTTCGGCGGCACTGTCGCGGGGATCCCACAGCACCACGGCATGACCCTCGACGTCGATCCCGCGGCGTCCGGCCCGGCCGGTCAGCTGGGTGTACTCCCCCGGTGTCAGCGGCGCATGCTGCTCGCCGTTGTACTTCACCAACCGCTCCAGCACCACCGTGCGCGCCGGCATGTTGATACCCAAAGCCAGTGTCTCCGTGGCGAACACCGCCTTGATCAAGCCCGCGGTGAACAACTCCTCGACGGTATGCCGGAACACCGGGAGCATGCCGGCGTGGTGGGCAGCCAGCCCGCGCAGCAGCCCCTCGCGCCATTCGTGATAGCCCAACACCACCAGATCGGATTCGGCCAGATCGGCGCACCGGCGGTCGATGACCTCGGCGATCCGGGCCCGCTGCTCCTCGTCGGTGAGGCGCAGGGACGAGCGCAGGCACTGTTTCACCGCGGCGTCGCAGCCGGCCCGGGAGAACACGAACGTGATCGCCGGGAGCAGGCCCTCGGCGTCGAGGGTGCTGATCACCTCGGGACGAGTGGGCATCCGGCTGAGGCTGGGCCGGGCGTTCTGCCGCCGCCCACCTGATCGCTCGCGTCCGCGGGACGGCTGCCAGTCGGCAAGCCGGTCGGCCTCGCGCCGGTGGGCGATGTGCCGCAGCAGCTCCGGCGCCACCAGCGCGTGGTCGGTGCCCTCGAAGAGGTCGAACAACCGCTTCCCGACCATCATGTGCTGCGACAGTGGCACCGGGCGGTGCTCGTCGACCACGACGGTGGTGTCACCACGGACCGTCTGGATCCAGCCGCCGAATTCCTCGGCATTGCTCACCGTCGCCGACAGGCTGACCAACCGTACCTCCTCGGGCAGGTGCAGGATCACCTCCTCCCACACCGCGCCGCGCATCCGGTCGGCGAGGAAGTGCACCTCGTCCATCACCACGTGGGAAAGACCCTGCAGCGCAGGGGAATCGGCGTACAGCATGTTGCGCAGCACCTCGGTGGTCATCACCACCACCGGTGCGTCACCGTTGATCGCCTGATCCCCGGTGAGCAGGCCGATGCGTTCCGCTCCGTAGCGCTGCACCAGATCGGCGTGCTTCTGATTGCTCAGCGCCTTGATCGGCGTGGTGTAGAAGCACTTGCGCCCGGCGGCCAGCGCGAGATGCACCGCGAACTCGCCCACCACGGTTTTACCTGCACCGGTCGGGGCGCACACCAGCACACCGTGCCCGGCCTCCAGCGCGGTGCAGGCCTTGACCTGGAACTCGTCCAGCCCGAAAGGCAGTTGTGCGGCGAACGCACGCAGCTCAGGTGGCGTCGTCATCAACCGGTGAGGATGCCGAGGACACGGCGGTCGGCGGCTCGATGGGTTCGGCGGCACCGATCGGGGCGGCCTCGTCGTCGGGGACCTCCTCCAGCGCCGCGCGCCGCGCCTTCTGCCGGTCGTGCAGGCGGGCGATCTGGATGGCGAGCTCCAGCAGCACGGACAGCGCGCACGACAGCGCCAGCATGGAGAACGGATCCGAACCCGGGGTGGCGAAGGCGGCGAAGACGAACAGGCCGAAGATCAGGCCGCGCCGCCACGCCTTGAGCTTGTCGTAGCTGAGCACGCCGATCATGTTGAGCATGATGATCAGCAGCGGAAATTCGAAGCTGATGCCGAACACCAGCAGCAGGTTGATCAGGAAGCCGAAGTACTGATCGCCGTTGAGCGCGGTCACCTGCACGTCGCTGCCCACGGTCAGCAGGAAGTCCAAGGCCTTGGCCAGCACCACGTAGGCCAGCACTGCCCCGGTGATGAACAGGGCCGCGCCGAACCCCACGAACAGCATCGCGAAGCGGCGTTCCTTCTTGTACAGGCCGGGGGTGATGAAGGCCCAGATCTGGTACAGCCATACCGGGCAGGCCAGCACCACGCCGGCGGTGAGCGCGACCTTGAGGCGCAGCATGAACTGGTCGAACGGTGCGGTGGCCAGCAACCGGCACGCGCCGTCGGCCGAGATCGAGGCCCGCGCCGACGGCGGCAGCGCACAGTACGGGCCGCGCAACCAGTCGCCGAGGCTGTGGAAGCCGAAGAAACCGTGCGAGTACCAGAAGAATCCCAGCGTGGTGGTGAGGACGACGGCCGCCATCGCGATCAGCAGCCGGTTGCGCAGTTCGGTCAGATGGTCGACGAGCGACATCGTGCCGTCGGGGTTGACCCGGGCTCGGCGCTGCCGCGGGTCGAGCTTCTTGAATATTCCGGGCTTCGGTGACATGTCTGGACACGCCTAAAGCCGCGGCATCAGGCCGCGGCGGGCAGGCGCGATGGCGTCAGGCCGGCCGTTTGTCCGAGGTCTGCTCGGGCGCCGGGGTGTCGACACGCTCCGAGGTGATCGGCTTGGCCGGCTCGGTGGAGTCGGAATGCGACTCGGCCTGCATCTCTTTGATCTCCGACTTGAAGATCCGCATCGACTTGCCCAGCGAGCGCGCCGCGTCCGGCAGCTTCTTGGCGCCGAACAGCAGGACGAACACCGCGATGACGATCAACCAATGCCAGGGTTGAAGACCGCCCATTCAGTCACCTCCAAAAGATTGAGGCCGAGTCTACCCGTCTTCGTAGGCGCGCAGTGCCGCCGCGGCCGACTCGCGTACCCGCGCCGCCAGCGCCTCGGGCGCAAGCACCCGCACCGCCGAGCCGAAACCCAGCACGAAGCGGGCCATCCACGCGTCCGAGGCGTAGGTCATGGCCGCCTCGAACGACCCGCCGGGCAGCTCCCGCAGCACGCGCAGCGGGTAGTAGTCGAACATCCACGCGGCCGACCGGTCGATCAGCAGTGTCGCCGACGGCAGCGCCGGGTCGGCGTCGAACAGCGAGGTGTCGGGCTCGGCCGCCACCGCCGGCTGAGGCGGGGTGGCCGGCTCGTCCAGCACCTCGGCGCGCACGATCCGGTCGAACCGGAACAGTCGCACCCCCTCGGCGGACCGGCACCAGGCCTCGAGGTAGCTGTTGTCGCCGACCAGCACCACCCGGATGGGGTCGACGATGCGCACCGACACCGCGTCGTGGGAGGCCGAGTGGTATTCGATCGACAGCGCCCGCCCGGTGCGTACCGCCGCCCGCACCGCCGCCGCGGCGGCGCTCTCCACCGGCGTCGGGTCTTGATGTGTGCCGGGGACCGTGAGCTGTTCACCGGCCGCCGATTCGATCTTGGCGATGGCGCTGCGCGCGGCTTCCGGGTCGACCATGCCGGGCACGTCGAGCAGCGACCGCAGCGCAACCAGGATGCCGGTGGCCTCGGGCGAGGTCAGCCGCAGCGGTTGGTCCACCCCGGCGGAGAACGTCACCTCGACGGTGTCGTCGGTGAAGTCGAAGTCGATGAGGTCGCCGGGACTGTACCCGGGTAGACCGCACATCCACAGTTGCGCGATGTCCGCGTCGAGTTGTTTGCGGGACACGCCCAGCGCCGCGGCCGCCTCCGACCGGGTCACCTTCGGGTTGGCCTTGAAGTACGGCACCATGTTCAGCAGCCGGACCAGCCGCTCGGACACTTGGCTCATGCGCGATCCGCCTCTACCTCTGCGCCGGCCCCCGCCCGCAACCGGCTCACCACATCCTCGCGTAACGCCTGCGGCTCGAGCGCCACCGCGTCGGCGCCGTAGCCGGCGATCTCCCTGGCCAGCCGGTCGGACATGCCGATATCGACGGTGATCACCTCACCGGGCCGGCCGCCGAAGCTCTGCGGCTGGGTGTGGGTGGCCTGCCGGCGCAGCGCCGTGGCCCGGCCGTCGGCGATCCACACCCGGGCCTGCTCGCCCGTCGGGACCTCCGACACCGCCCGAGCCACCAGCTCGCGCAGATTCACCCCGGCCGGTTTGTGCACCGCGCCCGGCGGGCCGACCGGCACGGGCACACTGCCGATCCGGGACAGCCGGAAGGTCCTGGTGTCGTCGCGGTCGCGGTCGTGCCCGACCAGATACCAGCGGCCCCGGTGGGTCACCACACCCCACGGCTCGACGGTGCGGGTCAGGAACGGCTCGCTGCGCGCCGGGCGGTGATCGAACTGGACCGCATGACCGGAATCGATGGCGGACAACAGAACTCGCAGCACCTCCTCGGAGCCGCGCAGTCCGGGCAGGTTGGCCGTCGAGGTGATCGCGACATCGGCATCGGCGTCGACGTCCACCCCGGCGGCCCGCAGCTTGAGCACCGCGCTCTGCGTCGCGGTGACCAGTTCCGGCGATTGCCACAGCTGGGTGGCCACCGCCACCGCGGCGGCCTCGTCGGCGGTCAGCTGCACCGGCGGCAGCGCGTAGGCGTCCCGGTTGATGCGGTACCCCTCGGTGGGGTCGAAGGCGGACACCCGGCCGGTCTCCAGCGGGATGCCCAGATCGCGCAACTCGTTCTTGTCCCGCTCGAACATCCGGGAGAACGCTTCATCGCTGGGGCTGTCCGCGTAGCCGGCGACCGAGCTGCGGATCTTCTCCGCGGTGAGGTAGTTACGGGTGGCCAGCAGCGCGATGACCAGGTTCATCAGCCGCTCGACCTTGGATGTCGCCACTCGGCACAGCTTAGCGGGGGTTCACCCGGCTTCCGGTGCGGCGCTCCGGTCCACCGCTGCCGCGGCATCCAGCAGGCGGGTCTGCGCGACGGTGCGTGCCACCCCGTGCCGGTGCAGGACGTCGACCAGTTGACCGAAGGTGCGGCAGACGGTGACCCGTCCGGTGCGGTCGGTCACCGTCCACGCGCGCTCGGCCACCCGGACCGTGAGCCCCGGGCGCAGCCGCGCCGCCGTCGCTGCCACGGCGGCGCGGCGCCGCGGACCGGACATCCGCGCCTGCATCGGGTCGTGCGGGCCGCCGCCGCATCCGCCGCACATCAGGGCATCACGTCGCCGGAGTTGGGCCCGAGCACCTGGCCGACGAACAGGTTGCCGCCCGGATCGGAACCCAGCAGCACGGCGGTGGGCGCCACCTCGTCGGGGGTGCCGAACCGGCCCAGCGGCAGATCGGCTCGCTTGGCCACCTTCCAGTCGTCGTCGATCCCGGCCAGCAGCGGCGTCTCGATCGGCCCGGGCGCGATCGCGTTGACCAGGACCCCGCGTGCGGAGACTTCCAGCGCAAGGGATTTCGTCATCGCGATGACCCCGGCCTTGGCGGCAGCGTAGTGGGCCAACGATGCACCGCCCTTGATGGCCAGCTGCGATGCGACGTTGACGATGCGGCCGCCGCCACGGCCTAGCATGCCGGCCAGCACCGCGCGGTTGAGCAGGAAGACGCTGGTGAGGTCGATGTGCAGGGTCTCCTGCCACTGGCCCAATGTCATGTCGGCCAGCGGGGATTGCGTGAGGATGCCGTGCGAGGTGACCAGGATGTCGATTCGGCCCAGTGTCTCCTCGGCACCGGCGATCGCGGTGGTCACCTGATCCTCGTCGGTGGCATCGAGGACCAGGCCGGCTTCGGCGCCGAGTTCGGTCGCGACATCGCCGACCGCGGTGTCGCGGTCGGCGAGGATCACCCGGGCGCCGGCGGCCAGATAGTGCGCGGCGATGGCGCGCCCGATACCGCTGGCGGCGCCGGTGACCACGGCCGTCCGTCCGCTCAGCAGGTCGGTGTGCGGGATGCTCATAGGTCTCTCCTGGAGTCGGGTCAGTCGCGCATGGCGACGGTCAGCGCACCGTCGACGATGATCGCCTGACCGTTGACATAGGACGCACCGTCGCCGGCCAGGAAGGCCGCAACGGTGGCGACTTCTTCGGGCCGGCCCACCCGCCCGGCCGGGATGTAGCCACCCGCCTGCCGAAGGCCTTCCGGCCCAAGGGAATTCACGGCATCGAGGGACTGCGGTGTCTCGATCAGCCCCGGAATGATGGCATTGGCACGGATACCGCGCGGGCCGAACTCGACGGCCAGGCTGCGCACCAGCCCGATGACACCGGCCTTGGCGGTGGCGTAGTGGGCGTGCTCGCCCCAGCCGTAGACGCCGCCGGCGATCGAGGACACCGCCACGATGGACCCACCGGGACCGAGGTGGCGTACCGCGGCCCGCGCAGTGCGCATGACGCCGTGCAGATCGACCGACAGCACGTCCTCCCACTGGTCGTCGGTCATCGCGGTGAACGGGGCGGCGCGCAGGATGCCGGCATTCGCGATCGCGGTGTCCAGCCGTCCCCACCGCTGCACGGCCTGCTCGACGAACCGCTCGACCGAGGCGGTGTCGCGGACGTCCACCTCGATGACGGCGCCGACACCGCCGGCCCGCTGCACCGCGGCCAGGGTGCGTTGCGGGTCGTGCGGATCACCGGGGAAACTGCCGATACCGACCCGGTATCCGGACCGGGCCAGCGCCATGGCGGTGGCCGCGCCGATACCCGATGCGGCACCCGTGATGACGGCGACCGGCGCCGCGGCGGCGGTCACGCCGCGGCCTTGTCGGTGTCGCCGGCCGGTGCCACGCTGCGGGCGAACAGCACCGCGACCGCGGACAGGACCGCGCCGACCGCACCGACGTACAGCGCGGCGGCCGAATACGGCACCGCCGCAGCGGTCAGCGCGGTGAGGATGAAGCCGGCGACGATCGCCCCGGGCTGGCTCATCGCGCCGATGAACGAGCTGCCGGTGGCCCGGCATTCCACGCTGAAACACTCGGCCTGGAAGAACAGGATGGCCGCGTACGGGCCGAGCAGGAAGAACAGCCCCATCATGTAGGTGACGATCACGTACACCGGCGTGCTCGGGCCCAGCAGCATGGCCGCGAAGAAGCCCCCGGACAGCAACCAGCCGACCGCGATGGTGTTGCGCCGCCCGAACCGGTCACCGGCCCAGCCGTGGGCGAGGTAGCCCAGCGCGCCGACCAGGTTCGACACCACCACCATCAGCAGGGTGTTCGACGCGTCGATGCCCTTCCCGGTTTCCAGTACGGTGGTCCCGAGCACCGAGAACGTCTGAATGGCAAACCAATTGAACAACCAGGCGACCGACAGCACGATGGTGTTGCGTAGGTGGACGCCGTGGAAGATGCGCCGGAACGGTGCGGCGGTCTCGTGGTCGACGTCGTAGGCGGCGGCCAGCCGGGCCGCGCCCGCCGCGTCCCCGCCCTTGCGCAGCTTGCGGATGCGTTGTTGCAGTTCGAATTGCGGACTCTCGCGCAGTGTCCGGCACAACAGCGCGACCAGGATCGCCGGAACGGTGGCCAGCAGGAAGGCCAGCCGCCACGCGTCGGCACCGAACACCGCGCTGACGGCCGCGACGAAACCGGCCGCCAGCAGCGCGCCGATGGGCCATCCGGTCTGCACCATCGAATAGACGAATCCCCGGTTGCGCCGGACCTTTTCGTCCTCGGTCACGGCGTAGAGCTCGTTGAGATAGGTGGCGTTGACGGATTGTTCGGCCAGCCCGAGGCCGCTGATGGAGCGCACGCCGATCAGCGAGGCGGCCCCGGCGGTGGCTGCGGTGGCCGCCGAGGAGGCCGCGGTGCCGGCGACCGAGATGATCATCCCGCGGCGCCGGCCGAGCTTGTCCACCATGGGACCGACGCCGAGCACCACGACGGCGGTTCCGACGCTGACCAGTGTCGAGACCAGCAGGGCGTAGCTGGTGCTCCAGCCGAACGACTCCTCGATCCTGGGCAGCAGGGTACCGAACAGGATGAAGTCGTAGACGGCGATGGTCCAGGCCAGGAACGCGATACCGCTGGCGCGGCGGGTCTCGCGGGCCGAAACCCGCCGCAGTGTCGGTTTTTGGGTGTCTTCGGGTGCGGGGTTCATACTGGAGGTCCTCCGGTGGGTCGTGCGGATGGTGTGGCTTCATCGGTGGGGCCGGGTCGGGGTGTCGGGTCGCAATCGCCACCCCGGCTCGGGTGTTCGGACTAGGCGGCCGGGTTTCGTGGCCGGCGGGCCAGGAAGTCGTCGGCGATCGCGTCGAAGGTGGTCCAGGTGACGCCGGCGTGGGTGTTGATGTGTTCGATCAGGCGTTCCAGCATGAGCAGCACCTGCGGACGGCCGGACACATCCGGGTGGATGGTGAAAGTGAAGACGGCGTAATCGGATTCGCGATACACCCAATCGAATTGATCGCGCCACATCTCCTCGATGTGCCGGGGGTTCACGAAGCCGTGGCTGTTGGGGCTGGTCTTGATGAACATCATGGGCGGCAGGTCGTCGAGGTACCAACTGGCCGGGATCTCGACGAGGTCGGTTTCGGTACCGCGGGTCAACGGCTTCATCCATGCCGCGGCGGGTTTGTCGTAATCGATCGGCGCCCACTGGTCACCGACACGCACGTAGTAGGGCTCGAAGTCCCGGTGCATCAGGGAGTGGTCGTACTTGATACCGCGCTCGATCAGCAGTTCGTTGGTGACCCTGCTGAATTCCCACCACGGGGCGACATACCCGGTGGGCCGCCGTCCCGCCCTGGTGGTGATGAGATCGATGCAGTGGTCCAGGATGTCGGACTCCTGCTGGCGACTCATGGCGATCGGGTTCTCGTGGCTGTAGCCGTGCAGCCCGATCTCGTGCCCCGCGGCCACCACCTCGTCGAACTGCACGGGGAAGGTCTCGATCGAGTGGCCGGGCCAGAACCACGTGGTGCGCAGGCCGTAGCGGTCGAACAGCCGGTTGAGGCGGGGCACCCCGACCTCACCGGCGAAGACGCCGCGGGAGATGTCACCGGGTGACTCCTCGCCGCCGTACGAGCCGAGCCAGCCGCCCACGGCGTCGACGTCGACCCCGAAGGCGACGAAGATGTTCTTGCCGGATCCATTGGTCATGTTGGTGATTCCTTTCGACGATGACGGTTATGCGTAGGTCCGAAGCGCCGCCCCGACCGCCGCCGGGGACCGATCCCCCGACAGCAGCAGCGCCAGCACGATCCGGGCTTGTGATGCCGGCAGTCCCACCGCGACGGCGCCCGCGGCCACCAGATCGCTGCCACCGCCGGCCCCGTACACCGGTAACACCGGTCCGGCCGCAACCCGGGTGGCCAGCGCCACCACGACACCGTCGGCGACCAGTTCGGCCACGGCGTCGGCGACACCGGGTGGGGCATTGCCGATTCCCATGCCGGCCAACACGATTCCGCGGGCACCGGCCTGGGCGGCGGCCCGCAGGAGGGTCCCGTCACCACCGGGATACGCCGCGACGATGTCGACCCTGACCGTGTCGAACGCCGCTCCGGGGTGGGTCAGTACCGGTGGCCGGGTGGGCACGCTGTGCATGGTGACCGCGCGGGAATGCACCACGCCTGCGGTGCCGGCTGGATTGCCGAACGCCGCGAGGTCGACGGTGTGCGCCTTGCGCACACCGCGGGCGGCGAAGACCGCCCCGGCGAACACCACCAGCACGCCGTGTGCGCGCGCGGCCGGGTCCGCGGCGACGGCCACCGCGTCACCGAGATTGCGGGGCCCGTCGGTGTCGCCGATATCGGCGGCACGTTGCGCGCCGGTCAGGACGACCGGCCGGTCGTCGGCATGCAGCAGATCCAGCAGGATCGCCGTCTCTTCCAGCGTGTCGGTGCCGTGGGTGATCACCACACCGTCGACGTCGTCGCGCGCCGAGGCGCGGGCCACCTCGTCGGCGACGCGGCGCATATCGGCCAGCGACATCCGGTACGAGCCGACCCGCAGCAGGTCGCGCGCCTCGATGGTGATGCCGTCGCCGGGTTCGATACCGGACAGCACGGCCGTCGCGTCGTCCACCGCGACGACGGCGTCCGGGGTGCTGCGCGACGAGATGGTGCCGCCGGTGGTGAGGACAACGACGTGGGGCAACTCAGCAGACTCGATTCGTAGTGGGCAGACAACCGGCGGTGGGCCAGTTCCCGGCCAATGAAACACCACCCCCGCCCTTTACACAATCGTTTGGGCCAATCGTTTGTGTAAACTCCGTGAAACATGGTGAACCGCCGCCGTTAAGGTGTGAGCTGCACCGTGTGAGCTGCACAGTGGACCGACGGGCCGAGCCGGCGCTCAAGGAGGTAGCGATGACCGACCCAGCCGCATCGGCCGCGGGCCGGCTCGCCCCCGTCACCTTGCGGATGATCGCCGAAGAGGTGGGTGTGAGCGCGTCCACGGTGTCGCGGGTGCTCAAGGCCGACGGGGACGCCGCCCACCGCTGGGCCTCGGCCCGGACCGTGGCGCGGATCAGGGAATGCGCCGCATCCAGGGCGTATCGGCCGAATCCGCACGCGGCCAGCCTGCGCACCGCCAAATCGGGTCTGGTGGGCGTACTGGTGCCCCGCCTGCAGGATTTCGTGCTGGCCACCATCTACGAAGGCATCGAAGAGGCCGCGACGGACAACGGCTACTCGACGTTCGTCACCAACTCACTCGACGATCCGGCCAACAAGGTGTCCCGGACGGACATGATGTTGCAGCGCCGCGTCGAAGGGATGATCTTCGGCGACGCCCATCGCGACGATCCCCTGCTGGCCGATCTGGCCGCCCGGGGTGTCCCGTTCGTGCTGGTGTCCCGCCACTCGGGTGAGCATGTCTCGGTGACCTGTGACGATCTGCTCGGCGGCCGGCTGGTGGGCCGCCGGCTGGTGGCCGCGGGCCGGCGCGATCTCGGCGTGCTGGCCGGGCTGCCGTTCACGTCCACGGCGATCGAACGGACCAAGGGTGCGGTGGACGCGTTCACCGAGGCCGGCCTCCACGTGCCCGACGACCGCGTCGTGTGGGGGCCGTTCGACGCCGCGGGCGGCCGGCAAGCCGCGGAGAAACTCTTGGCCGGCGAGCCCTACCCGGACGCCATCTTCGCCACCAACGACTTCGCCGCGATCGGCGCGCTCGGCGTGCTGCGCGACCGCGGCCTGCGGGTCCCCGAAGACGTTGCGCTGATCGGCTACAACGACATACCGATCGCCGCCGAACTGCCGACACCGCTGACCACCGTGCATTCGCCCATGCACCGGATGGGTCGCCGCGGGGTCGAACTGCTGATCGACATCCTCGGCGGCGGCACGCCCGACTCGGAGCGGCTGACCCCGACCCTGGTGGTGCGCGACTCGGGCTGAGCCCTACATGCTGGCGATCAGCCGCTTGACCCGCTCGTCGACCGACCGGAACGGGTCCTTGCACAACACCGTGCGCTGCGCCTGATCGTTGAGCTTGAGGTGCACCCAGTCGACGGTGAAGTCCCGGCCGGCTTCCTGTGCGGCACTGATGAACTCGCCGCGCAGCTTGGCCCGGGTGGTCTGCGGCGGGGTGTTGACCGCGGCCTCGATCTCCTCGTCGGTGGTGACGCGGGCCGCCAGCCCCTTGCGCTGCAACAGGTCGAACACCCCGCGGCCGCGCTTGATGTCGTGATAGGCGAGGTCGAGCTGGGCGATCTTCGCGTCGGACAGCTCCATGTCGTAGCGGTCCTGGTAGCGCTGGAACAGCTTGCGTTTGATCACCCAGTCGATCTCGGTGTCCACCTTCGCGAAATCCTGGCTCTCCACCGCATCCAGCTGGCGCCCCCACAGGTCGACGACCTGCTCGACCTGTGGGTTGGATTCCCGGGTTTGCAGATACTCGACGGCGCGGCCGTAGTACTCCCGCTGGATGTCCAGCGCGCTGGCCTGCCGGCCACCGGCGAGGCGCACCGGCCGGCGCCCGGTCAGGTCATGGCTGACCTCACGGATGGCCCGGATCGGGTTGTCCAGCGAGAAGTCCCGGAACGCCACCCCCGCCTCGATCATCTCCAGTACCAGCGAGGCCGTGCCCACCTTGAGCATGGTGGTGGTCTCGCTCATGTTCGAGTCGCCGACGATGACATGCAGCCGGCGGTACTTCTCGGCGTCGGCGTGCGGCTCGTCGCGGGTGTTGATGATGGGCCGGGAGCGGGTGGTGGCGCTGGAGACGCCCTCCCAGATGTGCTCGGCGCGCTGGCTCAGGCAGAACGTCGCCGCCTTCGGCGTCTGCAGCACCTTGCCGGCACCGCAGATCAGCTGGCGGGTGACCAGGAAGGGCAGCAGCACGTCGGAGATCCGGGAGAACTCGCCCGCGCGCACGATCAGGTAGTTCTCGTGGCAGCCGTAGGAGTTACCCGCGGAGTCGGTGTTGTTCTTGAACAGGTAGATATCGCCGCCGATGCCCTCGTCGGCGAGCCGCTGTTCGGCGTCGATCAGCAGGTCCTCGAGCACGCGCTCACCCGCACGGTCGTGGGTGACCAGCTGGGCCAGGTTGTCGCACTCCGCGGTGGCGTACTCCGGGTGCGATCCCACGTCGAGGTACAACCGGGCCCCGTTGCGGAGAAAGACGTTGGAACTGCGGCCCCACGACACCACCCGCCGGAACAGATAGCGGGCAACCTCGTCCGGGCTGAGCCGACGATGACCGTGGAAAGTGCAGGTCACGCCAAATTCGGTCTCGATACCCATGATCCGTCGCTGCACACAATCGAGCTTACGGGGTGGGTCTCGGTAAAGGTGGGTAAGACTCCCCAAGTCGTCCTACCGCTGAGTCGTCCCCACCGCTAAGCCGTGTGCACCACGGTGATGGTGGTCCACGCCCCGACGTGGATGCGGTCCCCGTCGGCCAGCGGGATCTCCTGCCCTTGCGGCAGTCGGTCGTCGCTGCCGTTGAGGCTGGTGCCGTTGGTGGACCCGATATCGGTGATGGTCAGGGCGCCGTCGCGCAACCGCAGCACGGCGTGCTGGGTGGAGACCCCGCGGTCGGTCGGGTGCAGGGCGAGGTCGATCTGGGGGTCGACCCCCTTGTCCGGGTTGCGTCTGCCGATCAGGGTGACGTCCTGGTCCAGGGGGATGCGGCGGTGCGGGAAATAGTCCGGGAAGTCGACGGTGTCCGGGCCTTCACGGGCCAGCACCCGTTGATAGAACTCCCGATCGGCGGCAACGACGGCGGTCCAGGTGACCGCGGGCGGTGCCGTACCGGGCGGCGCCGCATCGGGTGCAGGCAGCGCCGAATCATGGCCGCAGGCTTCACAGAACCGGCCGCCGATCGCCGCCCCACACGCCGGGCACTGCGCCGCAGGGGCCGGCGGCGGCGGCGCGACCGGGTCCCCGATCGGGGATCCGCACACATCGCAGAAATCGGCGGCGGCGGAGGTATGTCCCTCGACGCAGGTCGGCATCAGCTGTCCCCCGCTTCCTTGCGTACCCGCGCGGTCTTGGTCGACCGCGCATCGAGTGCCATCTCGTCGGCCGCGGCCACCTCGCGCCGCAGCGCCACGGTGCCGGTGCGCTCGTCCACCTCGACGACGCCACGCAGCAGTTTCGCGGTACCGGTGTTGCCAGACTCCACCGCGAGGTCCATGGCCCGCTGCAGGCGGGCGGTGGCGGTCTGCACGTCACCGTCCTTGCGCGCGCTCAGCCCCTCCTGCACGGCCTGGGCGAGTTCGGCCTGACCGGTGTAATGCGCCACCCGGCGGCTGATCACCGCCGACAGCGAGGTATCGGCCGTCCACACCGCCTTCACCAGTCCCTGCCCCAGAATCTGTTCACCGGCAACGACACTCACGCGCGCCGCGAGTTTCTCCCGGCCCACGTCGGCGGGCTCGACCTCCACCTGGATGTGGTAGTCGCGTTCCTCGGCGCCCCAGGACCCCAGCGGATACTCCCCCGCCTGCGCGCCCGCCTCGGCCCGGCGCGCGGTGAGATCCTCCACGGTGGGCGCCACCTGTTTGACGAAGGCCACCCTGGCCCCGGCCGGCGTCCACAACCGCAGCGTCAGCCCGGCGATCGACTTGCTCATCGAGGTGCGCATCATGGCGGCGAAATCCTCGGCCAGATCCTCCGGGTCGGCCACGATGTCGACAGTGCCCAGCAGCGCCGAGGAGATCGCGCGCAGCTCGTCGACCTGCCAATCGGTGCCCACACCCCGGCAGTCGCAGGTGAATTCGCCCTCGGACAGCCCGATCTGCTCGCCCAGAGCCTCCGGGGTTTCGTGCTCGTTCTTCCCGTCGGTCAGCAGGATGGCGTGGATGATCGCGCCCGGATGCGCGGCGACCACACCGCGCACATGCGCCAGCCAGGTGCCCATCGCGGTACCGCCCTTGGGCCGCAACGCATCGACCGCCCGTAACGCCTCGGCCCTGGTCGCCGCCGACGCGGGGACCGGCCACCCGTCCAGCGGGTAGACGTAGGTGGCGCGTTCGGTGCCGGCGATGATGGTGAAATAGGTGCCGTCGACCAGTTCTCCGATGGCCGCCGCGGTGGCGCGTTTGGCCTCGTCGAATTTGGTGGCCGGCGAACGCATCGAGGTGGAGCAGTCGATGATGATGGCCTCGACCCGGTCGGTGCCGTCGGCGACGGCGACACCCTCTGGCACCATGACGCTGACGATGGCATCCACCGTCCCGGAACCCTCGGCGATGTAGTGGTTGTGGTCTACGTCAACCGAAATAGA
This sequence comes from Mycolicibacterium canariasense, assembly GCF_002101555.1. GTDB lineage: Bacteria > Actinomycetota > Actinomycetes > Mycobacteriales > Mycobacteriaceae > Mycobacterium > Mycobacterium canariasense. The sequence goes on along the minus strand of NZ_LQOL01000058.1, from coordinate 125,059 downwards.
CTGCGGCCCAGCGGCACTCATGAGGCTCCTCCGATCGGGATCACGGCCACCGTGATGTTGTCGGCGCCGCCGGCGTGCAACGCACGGTCGGTCAGCGCCCGGGCCGCCGATACCGCGTCGGTGCGGGTACAGAACTCCCGCAGCGCGTCGGGCTCGGGCAGGTAGTTCCACAATCCGTCGCTGCACACCACCAGCGCGCCGGGCCCGGTCACGCTGAGGATGTGCACGCTGCGCTCGGTCCAGGGCGTGGGCTCGGCGTCGGCACCGAGCCAGCGGGTCAGCGTGTGGGCGCCGCGCAGCACCGCCTCGGACTGCGGCGCGGCGCCCGCGGCGATCAGCTCCTGGGCCAGCGAGTCGTCCACGGTGAGCTGCCGCCCGACCGCGGGCGGGTCGGGCAGCCAGTAGGACCGGCTGTCGCCGACATTGCCCACCGTCACCTGGGTGTTGCCGTCGCCGGGCAGCACGATGACCGCGGTGAACGTACACGAGCCGGGGATCCCGGCACCGGCCGTCGGTGCGGCCGCGGCACCGGCCAGCCCGGCATACATGGCGGCCACCGCGTCGCGCGAACCGGACAGGGCGTCCAGTATCTGCGCCACACCCGCCCGAGCCGCCGCGCCCGACGCCACGTGAGGATTGATCGACGTCGACACGCCGTCGCAGACCACGACCGCGATCGCATGCGGCCGGCCCCCGTCGGCGGGAGCCAGAATCCCCACCGCGCCGGCGTCCTCGTTGCGGGCGTGCTCGATACCGCGGTCGGTGACCATCGCAACACCGCCGAGTTCGGCCTCGTCGCGGTCCGGTTCGGACCGCAGCTGACCACACGTCGTGCAGTAGCCGTCGGCACCCACCGACGCGCCGCAGTCGGCACACGGCCCGACACCGCGGCCGGGACGCGGGATGACGACGGTGGTGGCGTCGGCCAGTGCCGCGCCACAACTCTCACAGAACCGGTCGGCAGGATGGGTGGGCTGCGCGCAGCGCGGGCAGCCGGTGCCGGGCAGTACCCCCGTCATACCCGGGTCCTCGGCCGGACCGCATTGGCCTGCTCCACCAACGCTATTCGGTCCCAGATGGTTCGGCTGCCCTGCGCCAGGTCGCGGTAGCACTGCTCCATCCCGCGCCGGATCCCGGGGACGTCGAACGGGTACCCGAGCAACGTCGCGGTAGACCCGGTGTGGCCGGCCTGTAACCAGCTCAGGGCCGCACCCAGCACCTGGAGGTCGATCTGTGCCCGTTTGGTGGCCGACTCCACGGTCAGCGCCGCGGCGCGGGCGCCGGCGTCGGCCAGGGTCGGTTCGTCGAGATCCGCGCCGTCGCGGCCGTCCAGCAAGATGTCGATGGCGGTGGCGCCGGCGGCGGTGAAATACGCCGACGTGGAAGGGACTTCGTCGAGGGCCGCGATCGCCGCGGCCCGGTCACCGGCCCGGGCGCGCCGGCGCGCCAGCCCGAATGCCGCGCTGACGTAGCCGTGGTCGGTGCGCCAGACGGTGTCGTAGTACCTGGCCGCGGTGGTGTCCAGGGCGCCGCTGAGTTCGGCGACCGCTGCCAGCGCCAACTTCGGTGCCAGCTCGCCGGGCAGGGTGGCCAGCACGGTCTCGAATTCCTGTGCGGCGCTGTCGAAATTACCTTCCAGCAGGGCGCACTGGCCGCGATACCACGCCAGTCGCCAGTCGCCGGGGATCAGTGCGTCCAGCCTGACCAGCCGCTTGCGGGCGGCCGCCGGCGCGCGCGTCTCCAAATCGGCGCGGGCCAGGCGCAGTGGGATCTCCACCGATGCCGCTGCGCCACCGGCCAGCTGCAGTGCCTGCTCCAGTTGGGCCGGTGGGGTGCCACTGGTGGTGGCCAGCACCGCCGCGCCCGGGTCGGTGAGGTCGACGCTGGGTACCGGGAGTGCGGCGATCACCTCGATCCGGTCGGCCGGGGCCACCCTGCTGATGCCGAAAGCGCCGCGCTGCTGGCTGAAGTGCAGCGAGACCCGGGGTTCCGGGGGCGCTCCCCCGGCCGCCACGATCTCGTACAACACCCCGGTGAGCTGGTCGGCCAGCTCCGCCATCGAGGAGAATCGGCGCGCCGGATCCGGATCGGTGGCGCGCAGCAGCGCCCGGTGCAACGACTCGTGTGCGGCCAGCACCGGCACCGTCTCCGGACCCGGCAACTCGGCCGCGAAATGCCCATTCTGTTGCGGTACGTCCATGACCAGTACGGCCAGCGTGCGGCCCACCGTGTAGACATCGCTGGCGACGGTCGGCCCGGTCCTGGCGATCTCGGGCGCCTGATAGCCGATGGTGCCGTAGATCGCGCTGTCCTGATCATCCATGGCGATGACCGCGCCCAGGTCGATGAGCTTGAGCTGCTCGTCGGTCTGCATCACGTTGTCCGGTTTGAAATCGCAGTAGGCCAGGCCCTGACCGTGCAGGAAATCCAGCGCCGGCACGATCTCGACGATGTAGGCGACCGCCTGATCCGGTGGCAGCGGCCCGTTGTGCGCTTTGCGGATCTGTTTGAGCGAGGTGCCGCCGACATATTCCATGACGATGAACCCGACCGGCACCCCGGAGGGGTCGGGGTGCTGCACGAAGTTGTAGATCCGGACGATGCTCGGGTGCTCCACCTCGGCCAGGGCGAGCACCTCGGCGGCAGCGGCGGCCATCGCATCCTTGTCGCCCGAGTTGAGCAGCCCTTTGAGTACCACCCAGCGGTTGTGCACGTTGCGGTCGATCGCCAGGTAGATCCAGCCCAGCCCGCCGTGAGCCAGGCAGCCCTGAACCTCGTACTGGCCGGCGACCAGATCACCGGGGGACAGCATGGGCACGAACGAATAGCGGCTTCCGCAGGCGGTGCAGAACCCCTCGGGCCGTCCCGGCGTACCATCGCGGCCACGCCCGACCGGCTTGCGGCAGTCCGGATTTCCGCAGAAACGGCTCCCCTCGGGCACCTTGGGATCGGCCATGATCGCCGCGGCGGGATCACCTTTGGGGATCCGCGGCATGGTGACCACCCCGGCACCGAGCCGGCCCCGCGCGCTGGAGGTCGATCGTGACGAGCCGGTCCGCGCGGTGCGGGCCGATCGCGCGGACGTGCTGCCGCGGGTGGCTGCCGCGGTGGCAGCGGGTTGCTGCTGCGGTACCGGTGCGCTGCCACACACATCGCAGTACCCGTCGGTGACGGTACCGCCGCAACCCGGCTCGGCACACTTCATCTGGCCGCCTCCCGCTTCTGGGCGAGGATCTGTTGGAAAGCGGATACCGCCCGGGTCACCTCACGCAGATCGCACGGGCGCCGCGACAGCAGTCCGGCCGCGATCCGGCCCGACGCCAACAGATCCCGGTCCTCCCCCAGGCCGAGTCGGGCGGCCTTGGTCTGGTAGACCTCCAGTCGGCCGGCCAGTTCGGCGCGCCGGTCCAGTAGCCCCTGGGCCAGTCGTTCGTCCTCGTCGAGCACGCGCTGGGCTTCGTCGATTCGCCGCTGCAGGGCACGCAATGCGGCCGGATCGTCGGCGGTCAGCAGGGCCAGTTCGGCGCGCAGACCCGGTTCGGCGTCCGGGTGCGCGGGCAGCGGCCCGCACAGCACCTGCCGCCGGGCCCGCTCCCGGACCTCGCCGGCGCGCGCCGCCGACGCACGCAGGGCGTCCAGCGTGCCCGACGTCTTCTGCACGGCCGCAGCCCAATGGGAGCGCAGCTCGGCGAGCTCGACAAGCTCGGCCGCCTGCCTCTCGAAAGCGACGGTGATGGCACGTACCCGCGTCTCGACGGCACCGGCGGACAGCGACAGCGGATCGGTCGCCGCGACCGCCAGCAGGTCGGCGACACCGGCGGGCTCGGGTGCGCCGGTGGCGGCCACCCTGTCCTGCACGGCCGCAAGACCGTGCACCACCAGCGTGTTGACCCGGTCGACCTCGTCGAGGAATTCGGCCACCGCCGGATAGGCGGCTCGCATCCGATCGGCGGTATCGGCCAGGCCGACGTACTCGATCACCTCGCCGGATCCGGTGAGCGACCGCCGCGCCAGCGGCACGCGTTCCCTGGACACCTCGAGCGGGCGTTCCCGCAGCCAGTGCGTCAGTTCGGCCCGGTCGGCCTCCGAGGGCTTGGACCGGCGGGCCCGGATCGCGCGGGTACCGTCCAGGATCGCGGTCATCCGGCCGAGGTCCTCCCAGAGCTGCGCAATCGCGGCCTCGACCGCGGTCCAGTGTCGCGCGGTGACGCCGGTGGGCGGGTACAGCCGCACGTGCGACAGCCCCGGATGGCTGTCCAGCTCGACCATCGTCGTCGACATCGCCGCGACTTCGACAGTCCGCGTGTCGATTTCGCGGTCGATGGCGTCGGTACTGAGTGCGGTCATCTCAATCCTGATACCGCGCGGGAGGCGGGCCCGGTGACGGCCCGAGCGGTTGCAGGCTGGCGTCGTACAGGCGCTGCCAGGTCCCGTCGGCCCGGATCTGCTCGAGCATGCCGTTGACGAACCGGACCAGATCCTGGTTTTCCTTCTTGATCCCGACACCGTAGGGCTCGACGCCCAGACTGCCGCCGACGATCCGGACATTGGGGTCCTGTTCGGCCAGGCCGGCCAGGACCACCCCGTCGGTACCGATGGCATCGATCTGACCCTGCTGCAGCATCACCAGGCAGTCGGTCCAGGTCGGCGCCCCCACCACGATGGGCCTGGGGTCCAGCCCGTAGAGCTTGGCCAGCGAGGTGGTGCCCGACACCGCGCAGGCACGTTTGCCGGCAAGAGCTGCGGCAGAGTCGATTCCGGAACCCTCGAGCACCAGGATGCGCTGATCGGCGTTGAAGTACACCGTGGAGAACTCGACATTCTGCCTGCGCGCACAGTTGATCGAGAAGGTGCGCACCACCACGTCGACCTCGCCGGACTGCAGCACCGCCTCCCGTCGGCCGGCTTCGACCACCCGGAATTCGATGCGGTTCGGATCCCCGAAGATGGCGCGGGCGATCTGGCGGGCGATGTCGATGTCGAAGCCCTCCAGCGCCCCGGTGGCCGGGTTGCGGAAGCCGAACAGGAACTGACTCTGGTCCACCCCGGCGATCAACCTGCCGCGCGCCGCGATGGCCGCCATCGTCGAGCCGGGCGGCATGGCACCCGGCGCGGCCTGCCGACCGGGGCGCAGGCTGGCCTCCGTGTCGCAGTTGTCGCCCGCGACGGCCGGTGCCGCGGTGGCCTCCGTGACACCGGCGGGGCTGGCGTCGACCGGGGCGACGCTGACCGATACCGGCTCACTGACCGAGCCGCACCCGACCACGATCCCGATCATGGCCAGCACCAAGATGATTCGCGCCCTCATAGGAACTCCTTGAGGCGGGGCCACAGACCGATCACGACAGCGGCAGCGGCGATCCCGAGCAGCAACAGCGACCCGGTCGGGCTCCACGCCAGCCGGTGCCCGGCGCTGGCGACCTCACCGCGCAGGGTTGCGCGGGTGGACTCCAACTCGGCACGCAAGCTGGAATCCACGATGTCGAACTGGGCGGCCGAGGCATTCGGATCGGCACCGATGGCCTGGGCCACCGCGCCCGGATAATCGCCGGACCGGTAGATCTCGGCGTGCTTGCGGTGGCTCGCGGTCCACTTCTGGACGCCGTCGACCGTGGCGGGGGGCCCGTCGACGAGCAACCGGTTCAGGTCGTCGATGTGGCGGTCGAAGGCGGTGTTGCTGGCGGCGATGTCACCGCGCGCGACCAGTTGCAGGGTCTCGCCGGTCCTGGTCTGCAGGGCCAGGATCCGGGCCTTCGCCAGCTGGGCGAACCGTTCGGTGCCCGCCGACCTGCTCTGATCGATGTCCACCGCGGCCAGCCGGGTGGCCACCACCAGCCAGCCGCCGGCGAGCAGCACCGCGACCGCCGCGACCACCAGACCGATGTTGAACATCCGATTGGTCCGGCGGTAGACGACCACCGACCCGACCACGATCGCGAGCAGGCCGGCGACCATCAGGGACAACCCCAGCCCGGGCAGCGCGCCCACGGCACGCTGGTCGTCCTCGACGGTCGAGGTGTCCGTCGTGTAGACCCGCTCGGCCGCGGGCAGCATGGCGGTCTGCATCAGCGTGGACGCTTCACGCAGATAGCCGGAGCCGACGGGAAAACCCTGCCGGTCATTGGCCCGGGCGGCCTCCACCAGTCCGGTGTAGGCGGACAGCTGCGCCGCGATCTGCGCCATGACCGTTCGGGTCGGCACATCGCTGACGCCGGCGGTCGCGTCGGCCAGCGCCGCCGAGGCGTCGGCCAGGGCCTGCTGGTAGCGCTTGCGCATCGGACCGGTGTCGATCTCGTTGGACAGGAACGCCGATACCGCCGCGGCGTCGGCTGCCGACAGCGCCGCGTACAGGTTGTGCGCGGCATACGCCAGCGGCTCGGACCGTTCCAGGATCGCGTTGCGCTCGGCGATCCGGCCGTTGAGTTGGGCAGCCGAGATGATCGCGGCCAGCAGTGCACCGGTCACCACCACCAGCACGACAAGGCTGAGCACGCCCGGGGTGGTGCCGAAGAACCGGCGCAGCCATGGCCACCACGGCACCGAGGCTTGGGTACGGGACGTACTCATCTCGGTGCCGGTTCCCTCCAACAGCGATGGTTGGAGTGATTATGACCTCAACACCGGCCGCCCGCTGGCGATCCGGCCGGCGTCGACCGCCGACTACTCGGTGGTGCTTGCCGACGGAAGCAAAGCTTCCAGCGCCGAACCGGTGATCCGACGGAACGCGCGGCGGGGCCGCTTGGTATCCAGGACGGCCACCTCGAGCGTGGCCGGCCCGAGAACCCGTTGCTCGGTACCGTTTCCGCCGGCGTGCAACGCGTCGACGGCGATCTTGACGGCGTCGGTCAGCGTGGCGTTCTCGGTGTAGGACTCGTTGAGCGCCGTCGCGATGGGCTCGGTGGTGCCGCCCATGACCACGAAATGCGGTTCGTCGGCGATGGACCCGTCGTAGGTGATCCGGTACAGCTCGGGCGCCTTGGTCTCGCCGTAGTGCGCGACCTCGGCGACGCACAGTTCCACCTCGAACGGCTTGGCCTGCTCGGTGAAGATGGTGCCGAGCGCCTGCGCGTACACATTGGCCAGCTGCCGTCCGGTCACATCACGCCGGTCGTAGGCGTATCCCCGGGTGTCGGCGTACTGGATCCCGGCCACGCGCAGCTTGTCGAATTCGTTGAAGCGGCCCACCGCGGCGAAGCCGACGCGGTCGTAGAGTTCGCTGACCTTCTGCAGCGAGCGTGACGGGTTCTCGGCGACGAACAGCACACCGCCGTCGTACGCCAGCACCACCACGCTGCGGCCACGCGAAATGCCCTTGCGCGCAAGCTCGGAACGCTCACGCATCGCCTGTTCGGGTGAGATGAAATACGGGAAGCTCATCAGGCGTTGCCTCCGGCCCGGGTCCGGCCGGTTATGACCTCACGGGCCAGCTCGGCGATCCGTTCCTCGGTGACCTCGGCAGCGCCCTCGGCCCCGATCAGCACCGCGGTCGGGTAGATACCGCGTACCAGATCCGGTCCGCCGGTGGCCGAATCGTCGTCGGCGGCGTCGTAGAGCGCCTCGATGGCCACCTTCAACGCCGAATCCCCGTCGGTCACTTGGGAATACAACTTCTTGATGGAGGACTTGGCGAACAGCGATCCGGAACCGACGGACTGATACCCCTCCTCCTCGAGATTCCAGCCGCCCGCCGCGTCGAACGACACGATGCGGCCCGCGTTCACCGGATCCGGATCGTCGACGTCGAAGCCGACCAACAGCGGCAGCGCCACGAAACCCTGAAGGGCCGCACCGAGATTGCCGCGCACCATGATGGCCAGCCGGTTCACCTTGCCGCGGAACGTCAGCGGCACGCCTTCGACCTTCTCGTAGTGCTCGAGCTCCACGGCGTACAACCGGGCGAACTCCACGGCGATGGCCGCGGTACCGGCGATACCGGTGGCGGTGTAATCGTCGGCGATGTGCACCTTCTCGACATCGCGGCTGGCGATCATGTTGCCCTGGGTGGCCCGCCGGTCGCCGGCGATGAGCACCCCGCCCGGATACTTCAGCGCCACGATGGTGGTGCCGTGCGGCAGGTCGGCCGCACCGTTACCGCTCACGCCCGCGGCCATCGGCAGCAGGTGCGGGGCCTGTCGGCCCAGGAAATCGCTGAACGACGACAGGTGCAGGTAGGGGGAAGAAATGTCCAGAGGGTCTGCGAAGGGTGCAAGGGGTTTGTCGAACCGGCCCGTCACTGGCCGCCCTTTTGGACGTATGCGCGCACGAAGTCCTCGGCGTTCTCCTCCAGCACGTCGTCGATCTCGTCCAGCAGGTCGTCGGTCTCCTCGGTCAGCTTCTCGCGACGCTCCTGGCCGGCGGCCGTCGTACCGGTGAGATCGTCGTCCTCACCGCTACCACCGCCACGCTTGGTCTGTTCCTGAGCCATCGCCGCCTCCTGATTGCTCGATCGGTTCTTTCACACTACCGGTCAACGCGCTTCCTGCCCGGCATAGCAAGTACTTACGTGGTGAGCTGTTCCACCAATTCGGCCGCGCTGTGCACCGAATCCAGCAACGCACCCACATGTGCCTTGCTGCCCCGCAGCGGTTCCAGGGTGGGAATCCGGACGAGTGAATCGCCGCCCAGATCGAAGATCACCGAGTCCCAGCTGGCCGCGGCGATATCGGCACCGAACCGGCGCAGACACTCACCACGGAAGTAGGCCCGGGTGTCGGTCGGCGGATTGTCCACGGCGTCGAGCACTTGCTGCTCGGTGACCAGGCGTTTCATCGACCCGCGGGCCACCAACCGGTTGTACAGGCCCTTGTCCAGGCGCACATCGGAGTACTGCAGGTCGACCAGGTGCAGCCGGGGTGCGGACCAGGCCAGGTTCTCCCGATGGCGGAAACCCTCGAGCAGTCGCAGCTTGGCCGGCCAGTCCAGGATCTCCGCGCATTCCATCGGATCGCGCTCCAGCAGGTCCAGCACCTCGGCCCAGGTCTGCACGACGTGCTGGGCGCGCGGATCCGGATCGCGCTGATCCAGCAGTTTGACCACCCGGTCCAGATAGATGCGTTGCAGGGCAAGACCGGTCAGTTCGCGACCGTCGGCCAGCGCGACGGTGGCGCGCAAAGACGGGTCCCGGCTGATCACGTGCACGGCGTGCACCGGGCGGGCCAGCGCCAGATCCGACAGGTCGGCGCCGGATTCGATCAGGTCGAGCACCAGCGAGGTGGTGCCCACCTTGAGGTAGGTCGACGTCTCGGCGAGGTTGGCGTCCCCGATGATGACGTGCAGCCGACGGTACTTGTCGGCGTCGGCGTGCGGCTCGTCGCGGGTGTTGATGATGCCGCGCTTGAGTGTGGTCTCCAGGCCGACCTCGACCTCGATGTAGTCGGCACGCTGGGACAGTTGGAAACCCGGCTCGTCGCCGGAGGGCCCGATGCCGACGCGTCCGGACCCGGTGATCACCTGACGGGAGACGAAAAACGGTGTGAGTCCGGCGATCACCGCGGAGAACGGGGTGTGCCGGCTCATCAGGTAGTTCTCGTGCGACCCGTAGGACGCGCCCTTGCCGTCCACGTTGTTCTTGTACAGCTGCAGCTTGACCGCCCCCGGCACGCTGGCGACGTGGCGGGCCGCGGCCTCCATCACCCGTTCACCGGCCTTGTCCCAGATCACCGCGTCCAGCGGGTCGGTGCACTCGGGCGCCGAATACTCGGGGTGGGCGTGATCGACGTAGAGCCGGGCGCCGTTGGTGAGGATCATGTTGGCCGCGCCGACCTCGTCGGCGTCGACGATCGGCGGCGGGCCCGAGGAACGCGACAGGTCGAACCCGCGGGCATCCCGTAACGGGGATTCGACCTCGTAATCCCACCGGGTGCGCTTGGCCCGCTGCAGACCGGCCGCAGCGGCGTAGGCCAGCACCGCCTGGGTGGAGGTGAGGATCGGATTAGCGGTCGGGTCCGACGGCGACGAGATGCCGTATTCCACCTCGGTTCCGATAATCCGTTGCATAAGTTGCAACCCTAGCGACGGGTGCCCGGCCCATGTCAGGTAGGGCCCGGTGCCGGCCGGATTACCCGCCCGGATTGGGAGGCGAATTGGACCTGGTCGAGGCGCACGCCTGGTTTCTTCGGCGCGGGCTGCCCACGGTGCTGCGCCCGGGCGTGCTGGCCCGCCATCTCTGGCAGCGCAGCGCACCCGCACTGGCGGTGCTGGCGGTGTTCATGGCCAACTCGGTGGCCGTCGTGGCCATCACCGGCAAACACACCATCGACATCGACGGCTCGCCGACCCGCAACGAGTGGTTCATCCTGGTGCTGTTGGTCCTGGTGCTGCCGGTGGCCGCGGCCGTCGGCTGGGCGGTGTCGCGGATCGGCAGCCTGGGTGGGCGCGCGGCGGCGGCCGCGGTGTCGGTGCTGGTGTGCGTGCTCGGCGCGGTCTTCGGCGGACCGTCGGTGTACGTGCTGGCCGATCTGCTGTTGGTCGCCGGGCTGATCGCGGCGATCGTCGCGCTGACCGCGTGCGGCATCGGGTCGATCCTCGGGCTGGCGCTGCGCTCGATGCTGCACAACCTGTCGCTGGTCGGCGGCCTGCTGGCGCGGGCACTGCCGGTGATCCTGCTGACGGTCCTGGTGTTCTTCAACACCTATGTGTGGTTGATGGCGGCCTATGTCCCCCGGTCGCGGTTGTGGTTGGCGCTGCTGTTCCTGGGCGGGATCGCGGTCGCCTTCGTCGCCTCGGCGACCGTGGACCGGGTGCGCCCCACCCTCATATCGTCGACGCGGCCGCCGATGGTGGACGGCGCGCTGCTAGGTACCCCGTTCCACGGCCTGCCCGCGCCGGCGCAGCGGACCCGGCTGTCCCGGCTGGAGCGGGTCAACGTGGTGTTCGTGCTGGTGCTGTCCCAGGTGCTGCAGGTGTTGGCGGTTGCCGTGGTCACCACGCTGATCTTCGGGGTGCTCGGCCTGATCCTGCTGACCCCGCGGCTGCTGGCCGAATGGACCCGCAACGGGGCCAGCGACGGGGTGATCCTCGGGATGACGCTGCCCATCCCGCAGGCGCTGATCCAGACCGCGATGTTCCTGGGCGCGATGACGTTCATGTACATCAGCGCCCGGGCGGCCGGCGATGCCGACTACCGGACCCGGTTCCTCGATCCGTTGATCGAGGACCTCACGCTCACCCTCGACGCCCGCGACCGGTACCGGCTGTACACCCGGCCCGGTGTCGGACGGTAGACATGAAAGCGTCATGAAACTTCTGATCGTCGAGGACGAAACGCGGCTCCGGTCGACCCTCGCCGTCGGGCTGCGCGCCGAAGGCTTCGCGGTGACCGAGGCGGGCGACGGCGTCGAGGGACTGCGCCAGGCCACCGAGAACCAGTTCGACGTCATCGTGCTGGACATCATGGTGCCCGGGCTCAGCGGGTACGAGGTGCTGCGCCGGATGCGTGCACGTGAGGTGTGGACGCCGGTGCTGATGCTCACGGCCAAGGACGGCGACTACGACCAGGCCGACGCGTTCGAGCTGGGCGCCGACGACTATCTCACCAAACCGTTCTCGTTCATCGTGCTGGTGGCGCGGCTGCGCGCCCTGGTGCGGCGCAGCACCGCGCAGCGGCCGGCCGTGATCACCGCGGGCACCCTCACCTTGGACCCGATCCACCGGGTGGTATCGCGCGCGGACACCCTCATCTCGCTGACGCCGCGCGAGTACGGCGTGCTCGAGTACCTGATGCGCAACAAGGACACCGCCGTCACCAAAGCCGAACTGCTGAAGAATGTCTGGGACACCCATTACGACGGTCCGGACAACGTCGTCGAGGTGTACGTCGGCTATCTGCGGCGCAAGATCGACACACCGTTCGGCACCAACACCATCGAAACCGTCCGCGGTGTCGGCTACCGGCTGACCACCGCCTGATCGACCTCGGCCGCGTCCAGCGGCAGCGTCACCACCACCCGCGCCCCGCCACCCGGCCGGCCCTCCAGCCACACCCGACCATGGTGGGCGGCAACGATTTCGGCCACGATGGCCAACCCGAGGCCGGTCCCCCCGGCGCTGCGGGACCGGTCACCGTCCAACCGCACGAACCGGTCGAAGACCCGACGCCGATCCGCCACCGGCACCCCGGGACCGTCGTCGGCGACCGTCAGGACCGCGTGCCCGTCGTCGGTGCCGACGGTGATCTCGATGAGCGACGCCGCGTGCCGGGCCGCGTTGTCGAGCAGATTGCGCAGCACCCTGGTCAGTGCCGCCGCATCACCGACCACCCGGGTGGGCTGCGCCTCGCAGCGCACCTCCATGGCGGTGGTGTGCCGCACCGCCTCGGCCGCCCCGATGGCCAGGTCGTCGAGGTCGACATCGGCCGAGCGCGTGGTCAGCCCCCGCTCGTCGGCCCGGGCCAGCAGCAGCAGGTCGTCGATCAGCGACGCCATCCGATGGGCCTCCGGTAGCAGGGTGTGCTCGGCCAGATCGGTGTTGAGCAGGTCGGGGTGCGCCTGGGCGACCTCCAGCGCGGAGATGATGGTGGCCAGCGGACTGCGCAGTTCGTGGGAGGCGTCGCCGACGAAGCGCTGCTGGGCGGCGTGCCCGGCCTCGACGCGGGCCAGCATCTCGTTCATCGTCACCGCGAGCGCGGCGATCTCGTCGCGACTGTCGGGCACCGGGACCCGGCCGGTGAGATCGGAGGTGGTGATGGCGTCGACATGGGCACGGATCTCGTCCACCGATCGCAGCGACCGCCGGACCAGCAGATAGGTGGCCGCCGCCGACACGGCGATCACCACCGGCGCGGCGACGGCCAGCGCCACCACCACCGTGCTCACGGTGGCGGTGACGACCCGGCTGCCCTCGCCCACCAGCACCGTGTAGTTGTGGCCGGCCGGGTCGTCCACCGACTGGGCGCTGAACCGGATGTGGCCGTACTGCGCGGCCACATCGGGCAGCCCGATCCGGGTGCCGGTACCGAGCTCGCCGACCGGGATCAGCGGCGTGTCGGGCGCCGACGCCGAGCGCAGCACCACCCGGCCGCCGCCCGGCCCGTCGTGCACGATGACCTGCACGGCGACGATGCGTTCGTCGGTGGCCAGCAGCTCGTCGTCCAGCGCCGCCGGTCCGGAGCGGGCGATACCCGTGGCGACCTCGGTGACCCGGGCCGCGGCGGCGTTGTCGACACCGCTGAGCATCGACCGGTACAGCACCGCCGAGAGCACCATCCCGGCGATGCCGAGCGCGACGAACACCACACTGGCCGCCACGAAAGCCGACCGGGCCGAGATTCCCCAGTTTGCGGGTCGCAGCAGTTCTCGTCGCATCTCCCCCAGATTGCACCAGATCGCCGACAATATGGCGGTGTCCCGGGTGGTGGCTGCCGACGTATCGGCCGTGCATGAATGGTTCCTGCATCGTGGGTTGCCGCTGGTGCTGACCCGGCGGGTGCGTTCCCGGGCGTTGGTGGAACGGTCCGCCCCGATGATCTCGGCGGTCGGGGCGCTGACGGCGGTGACCATGTTGCTCGCCGAGGTCACCGACGAGCGGCCCGATTACGGGTATGCCGTGCGGCTGGGGGTGATCGCGGTGGTTCTGCTCGTGGCGCCGTTCGCACTCACCCTGCTGCACCGGCTGGACAGCCGGCTCGGCGAGACCGGCCGGCGTTCCGGTGCCTGGGTGGTGATGGCGATCTTCGTGGTGGTGATGCCGGTGACGGTCAGCGGCTGGACGGGTGCCGCGGCCGCCGAAGCTCCGGTGTTCGTGCTGATTTCGCTGCTGGCGATCTGGTTGACGTATCTGGGCTTCGGGTCCATCGCGGCGTGGGCCTTCCGCTTCGCCTGGGTGCAGCTGGGCGCGCTGGGCACCCTGATGAGCCGCGCGTTGCCGCTGCTGATGTTGACCGTGGTCGTGTACTTCACCGGTGAGCTGTGGCAGCTGGCCGCCCGGATGACGCGCCAACGACTCTGGCAGACAATCGGTTTCCTGGCGCTGGTGGCGCTGGTGTTCGTGATCGCCACCATCCGTGACGAGGTGCAGGCGCTGCGCGACGGCCGCGCCGAACAGACCGATCCGGCCCGGTTGCTGGCCGGCACCCCACTACAGCCGGCACCGGGTCGCCAACCCGCCCGGACGCAGCTGTCGCGGGCCGAGAATCTGAACGTGGTGGCAATCATGGTGGTGTCACAGGCGATTCAGGTGGTCCTGTTCACCGCCGGGCTGTTCGCGTTCTTCCTGGCGCTGGGCGTCATCGCGATCCCCGACGACGTCACGGTGCTGTGGTCGGCCGAGGAGAACTGTCCCGTCCCCGGACGCGAGGGGGAATTCAGCGCAGGCGAGCCGCCCTGTGCCGGAACGTGGTTCGGGGTGCACATCCCGATACCGCAGACCGTGGTGCACACCTCGCTGTTCGTCGCGGTGCTGTCCGGCCTCTACTTCACCGTCAGCACCAGCGTCGACCCGCTGTATCGCCAGCGTTTCTTCGACCCGCTGATCGCCGACGTCGCGGTCAGCCTCGCCGGCCGGGACGCTTATCTCGAGCTGGAAGCGGGCGAGAAGCACACGACCCCAGCAGGTTCCGGCCAGCAGCAGGGCGGCACCGGCCACGCCGACAGTGGTCAGCCGGTCGCCGGCCAACCCGACCCCGACGAGCACGGCCCACAACGGCTCGCTGCCCAATAGCAGGCTCACCCGAGCCGGCGAGGTCCGTCGCAACGCCCACATCTGCACCGCGAACGCGAAGACGGTGCAGGCCAGTGCCAGATACAGCGTGAGCGCCCAGTCCGATCCCGACATCCGCACGGCCGACCCCAACTGCCCGCCGAGGCTTGCCGCCACCGCGCCGAGGACGGCGACGGTTGCCAACTGGACCAAGGTCGTGGCCGCCGCATCGGTCTGCCGCCGCACCGCGGTCCGGTCGATGACCGTGACGTGCACCGCCCGCAGCACGGCGGCCGCTGCCACCAGCACATCACCGGCACCGGGGGCGGCAAAGCCGCCCGACTGGGTCAGCAGGACACAGCCCAGTACCGCCGTGCCCGCCGCCGGGTAGAAGGCCGGCGGGACCGCGTCGCGTTGCAGCATCGGCGTGATGACGATGGCCAGGGCCATGATGAGCCCGGCGTTGGAGGCCGATGTCATGGTGACGCCGTAGGTTTCGCACACCACGACGGCGGCCAGGATGGCGCCGAAGGGCACACCGGACCGTATCTCGGCGCGCCCGATCCGACGCAGCCGCGGGCCCATCAGCAGTGCCAGCGCCAGCGTGGCGATGCCGAAACGCACCGCCAGGAAACTCAACACAGAGTCCGGCGTGACGATTTCCTTCGCAGCGAGATAGCTGGAACCCCATGCCACGGCCACGGCGAGCAGGGCGGAATCGACGAGACGCATGGGGCAAGCCTGGCCAGGGCGAAAGATTCAGTCAATCTAATGATTCTAAGCTATAGATGTAGCATCTCTACATGGATGTTCACCGGCTGCGGCTGCTGCGCGAACTCGCCGATCACGGCACGGTGGCCGCCGTCGCCGACGTCCTGTCGATGACGCCATCGGCGGTGAGTCAACAGCTCAAGGTCCTGGCCCGGGAAGCGGGCGTACCCCTGCTCGAGCCGGCGGGACGGCGGCTGCGGCTCACCGACGCCGGACGCGTGCTGGTCGACCACGCCGATGTCGTGCTGGCCGCCCTGGACCGGGCCGCCGCCGAGATGGCGGCCTACCGCAGCACCGAACGTGGACAGGTCGGCGTCTCCTTCTTCCCATCCGGTGCGGCAATGCTGTTGGCGCCGTTGATCGTCCGCGCGCACTCCCGCGGCGTGGACGTCGTCGGCCGCGATATCGACGTGCCCGCATCCCAGGCATCGCAGCAACTGGCCGAATTCGACATCGTCGTGGTACACCGCGACGACCGCGACACCACCGACTGGGGGCCACGTTTCGCCGCGACGCACCTGCTACGCGAACCGCTCGACGTGGTGATGTCCGCCGGCCACCGACTCGCCCGCCACGACCGGGTGCGGCTGGCGGAACTTGCCGACGACCGGTGGATCGGGGTTCAGGGCGGTCTGATGGTCGACGACGTACTCAACTCGCTGGCCCTGCTGACCGGCGTGCAGCCACGGATCACCCAGCGGGTCAACGACTTCCGGGTTGTCGAAGAACTGGTGCACGCCGGCCTGGGCATCGCGCTGATGCCGCGGTTCGTGCGGCTGAACCGTCCGCTGGTCCGGCTGCCGATCAGCGATATCACCGTGGCACGCCGCGTCGAGGCGGTCACCCGCGCCGGGGCCGCGGCGCGGCCGGCCGTCGCCGCGGTGCTCGACGAACTGTGCACCGTCGCCGCCGGGATCGCTCACCCGATCAGCGAGTAGGTGTTCGCGAGGTCGTCCTGGGTGACGGTCGCGTCGCGCTGGCGGGTGTCGACGACGATCGTCTGCTCGGGGGTGTGCGCCCGGTACCGCCATCCCGGCGGCAGGGACAACCGCGCGCCCAGGCCGGGCAGATCGGCCAGGCGCAGATGCTTGTCGACCGTTTGGCTGTAGGTCTGCATGATCCAGCGCCGGCCGTCGGGGTCGAGGAGTTCGTACACCTCCCGCCCGGCGTCGAAGACGAATACCGCCTGCCGGTCGACCGTGTTGACACCGTAGGGCGCCGGGTTCATCGAGGACAGTCGCACCGTGGCTTGCCTGAGCATATCCAGACCGCCGAAGGTCTTGTGCGGCAGCGCTGCACCGGCCGCCTTGTCGATGCTGCTCATCAACCAGTACCGGGGCCCGTTCAGCACCGCCGCGACCGCACCGTTGCGTGCGGCGATGTCCGCAGCGTCCAGCTGGTCCCACAACTCGGCCGGGCAGTCGTTGAGCGGAAACGTGTTGTACACCGTCGCCTCCGGGCCCGACTCGCCGTTCGTGACCAACAGGACCTCGCCGTAGCGCAGACCGAACACATCACCGACCATCGAGTCGGCGCCTGAGTCAACCACCGAAAACCGCCTGCGGTGCCTAGAGGTACTGACCCAGGTTGGACTCGGTGTCGATGGCCCGGCTCGCCGACGAACTCTTGCCGGTGACCAGCGTGCGGATGTACACGATCCGCTCGCCCTTCTTGCCGGAGATCCTGGCCCAGTCGTCCGGGTTGGTGGTGTTGGGCAGGTCTTCGTTCTCGGCGAACTCGTCGACGATGGAGTCCAGCAGATGCTGGATGCGCAGACCTTTCTGCCCGGTCTCCAGCACCGACTTGATCGCGTACTTCTTGGCCCGGTCCACGACATTCTGGATCATGGCGCCGGAGTTGAAGTCCTTGAAGTACATGACCTCCTTGTCCCCGTTGGCGTAGGTGACCTCCAGGAACCGGTTGTCGTCGATCTCGGCGTACATCCGGTCGACGACCTTCTCGATCATCGACTTGATGGTGAGTGCGCGGTCGCCGCCGAACTCGTCGAGATCATCGGCGTTGACGGGCAGGTCCTCGGTGAGGTACTTGCTGAAGATGTCCTGTGCCGCTTCGGCATCCGGGCGCTCGATCTTGATCTTCACGTCGAGGCGGCCGGGCCGCAGAATCGCCGGGTCGATCATGTCCTCGCGGTTGGAGGCGCCGATCACGATGACGTTCTCCAGACCTTCCACACCGTCGATCTCCGACAGCAGCTGCGGCACCACGGTGGTCTCCACGTCAGAGCTCACACCGGTGCCGCGGGTGCGGAAGATCGAGTCCATCTCGTCGAAGAACACGATCACCGGGGTGCCCTCGGAGGCCTTCTCGCGCGCCCGCTGGAAGATCAGCCGGATGTGGCGCTCGGTCTCACCGACGAACTTGTTGAGCAACTCGGGGCCCTTGATGTTCAGGAAGTAGCTCTTGGCCTCCCGGGACTCCTCACCGCGCAATTCGGCCATCTTCTTGGCCAGCGAGTTGGCGACCGCCTTGGCGATCAACGTCTTACCGCACCCGGGCGGACCGTAGAGCAGCACGCCCTTGGGTGGGCGCAGCGCGTACTCGCGATACAGGTCCTTGTGCAGGAACGGCAGCTCCACGGCGTCGCGGATCTGTTCGATCTGGCGGGTCAGGCCGCCGATGTCGCCGTAGCTGACGTCGGGCACCTCCTCCAGCACCAGATCCTCGACCTCGGCCTTCGGGATGCGCTCGAACGCGTAGCCGGCCTTGGTGTCGACCAACAGCGAATCGCCGGGACGCAGCTTGCGGGGCTGGTCGTCCAGTCCGTTGAGGTCGTCGGGCGCGGCGATGTCGACACCCTCGGGCAGGAACTCGGCGGCGACCAACGGTTCGGCCAGCCACACGATGCGCTCCTCGTCGGCGTGCCCGACCACCAGCGCACGATGACCGTCGGACAGGATCTCGCGCAGTGTGCTGATCTCGCCGACGGCCTCGAAGGTGCCGGCCTCGACCACCGTGAGGGCCTCGTTGAGCCGCACGGTCTGACCTTGCTTGAGCGTGCTGGTATCGATGTTGGGTGAGCAGGTGAGCCGCATCTTGCGCCCCGAGGTGAAGACGTCGACGGTGTCGTCGTCATGGGTCGCCAGCAGCACCCCGTAGCCGCTGGGCGGCTGGCCCAGCCGGTCGACCTCCTCGCGCAGGGCCAGCAGTTGCTGCCTGGCCTCTTTGAGGGTGTCCATCAACTTGGCGTTGCGGGACGCCAGGGAGTCGATGCGTGCTTCGAGCTGGTGTACATCACGGGCGGTCCGCAATCCGCTGGATGCACCCACGGCATCTTCGAGCTGTTCGCGCAGCGCCGCGGTCTCGCGGCGCAGCCGCTCCAGTTCGGCAGCGTCATCGTCGGAAAGTGGTGTGTTCAGATCCTCGCGAAAATTCTCTGAACGCTCTGACTCGCTCATGTTGCGCTCCCTCCCGCACCGAATGTTGGCGCAGTAACAACTTCAACGCTACCGGCGATTCAGCCTTTGTGTGCGGTCTAGGAATTCGACACACCAGCAACGGTTGTTAACCTCTTGATGAGCTGGCCCAATTGAAAGGACCACTGTGATCCAGAAATCCCTCATTACCGGTATGGCCGCCGCCGCGGTAGTGGCCGCCGCCGCGACGGGGACTGTGACATCGGTTGCATCGGGCGGCGCGCCCGCCATCACCCCGGCTGCGTGGGGAACCCCGCTGCCGCAGACCCCGGCGCCGCAGCTGGAAGCGCCGTTGGTGCAGACGCTCAACGGCCTTGCCGGTCCCGGATCGTTCTCCGGCAAAGCCGCCTACATCCAGGGTGGCCTCGGCCGCATCGAGACCATCGCCGCGGATCGCGCGTACCGCAACGCCGCCGCCAAGGGCCAGTTCCCACTCACCTTCGCGCTGTCGGCCATCGACGAGGGTGAGGGCTTCGCCACGGCCGACGTGACGGCCACGGCCGCCACCGGCGCGTCGGCCTCGCAGACTGTGACCTTCGTCGCAGGCCCGAGCCCCACCGGCTGGCAGATCTCGAAAGACTCGGCCCTGGCGTTGCTGTCGGCGGTCTGATCGGGCCGGTGTCCCGCCATTCGGTAACAGTTCGCGGCGCCGCCATCGCGATGGCGGCGCTCGGACTGTCCGGGTGCAGCCCGGAACCCGTACCGCCGGCGCCCACCGCCACCATCAGTTCGGTGGCGGCCCCGCCCGCCCAGGCCCAGTTGCCCGCACCCGAGGCGCTCACCGATGTGCTGGCGCGACTCGCCGATATCTCGGTTCCTGCCGAACAAAAGGTGACCCTGGTGCAGTACGCCACACCGGAGGAGGCCCCGGCGCTGGACAAGTTCGGTCACGCGCTGGCCGACAACCGGCTGCCCCCGCTCGATATCCGGGCGACCGACCTGGCTTGGGCGCCCGGCCAACCGGGCGACGTGGTGGCCACCATCAGGATCACGTCGGCCGCCCCCGACGCGAAACCGTTCGTCTATCCCATGCAGTTCACGCCCGCCGGCAGCGGCTGGCAGCTCACCCGGGCCACCGCCGATCAGCTGCTGGACATGGGCCAGGACACGTCCGCCCCGGTCCCGCCCCGCTGATCGCTGTCGGCGGTTTCAGACCTGCTGTTTGCGCCGCTTCAGCGGTGTGGGTGTGATGGTCCCGGGTGCCAGCCGGCGCGCGGAGACCAGAAACGCCGTGTGCCCGCGCATATTGTGCTGCGGCCGGACGGCCAGGCCCACCACGTTCCAGCCGCGCTGCAGGGTCTCCCATGACCGCGGTTCGGTCCAGCATTGCTGCTCACGCAGCGCCTCGACGGTCTTGGACAGCTGGGTCACGGTGGCGACATAGACCATCAGCACGCCGCCCGGGATCAGCGCCTCCGACACCGCGTGCAGCACTTCCCACGGCGCGAGCATGTCGAGCACCACGCGGTCCACTTGCGGACCGGCGTACTCGGCCAGATCGGCGATCACCAGCTCCCAGTTGGCCGGGCGTTCCCCGAAGAACGTCTCGACATTGCGGATGGCATGCACCGCGTGGTCGTCGCGCACCTCGTAGGAGATCACCTGCCCCTGCGGGCCGACTGCGCGCAGCAGTGAGCAGGTCAGGGCGCCCGAACCGGCCCCCGCCTCGAGCACGCGCGCGCCGGGAAAGATGTCGCCCTCGTGCACGATCTGGGCGGCGTCCTTGGGGTAGATCACCTGCGCGCCGCGCGGCATGGACAGCACATAGTCGATCAACAGCGGCCGCAGCACCAGGAACTGATCGCCGTTGGCCGACTTCACCACGCTGCCTTCGGGCTGCCCGATCACGTCGTCGTGGGCCAGCGCACCGCGGTGCGTGTGGAACTCCGCGCCGGGTTCGAGCACCATCGTGTAGTGCCGCCCCTTGGCGTCGGTGAGCTGAACACGATCGCCGACGACGAAAGGACCGGTAGTAGACACGGAACGTCAGCCTGCCAGAAACGCCGTCGCGGCTGCCAACCGCTGTCGGTACCGGAACCTAGGCTGAGCGTCATGAGCGTGCCCCTGACCTTGCGACGGCCGGCGCTGTCGCCGTCGCGCGCCGCCGATTTCAAGCAGTGTCCGCTGCTGTACCGGTTCCGCGCCATCGACCGGCTGCCGGAGCCGACGTCCATCCCCCAGGTGCGCGGGTCGGTGGTGCACGCCGCCCTGGAGCAGCTCTACGGCCTGCCCGCCGAGCAGCGCGGCCAGGACACCGCCCTGGAGCTGATCGGTCCGGCCTGGGAGCGGGTGCTCTCGGAGTCGCCGGAACTCGGCGAGCTCGAACCGGGCCTGCGCGACGACCTGCTCGGCGAGGCGCGCAAGCTGCTGGCCGGGTACTACCGGCTGGAGGACCCGACCCGGTTCGACCCGCAGAGCTGCGAACAGCGGGTCGAGGTCGAGCTGGCCGACGGCACGCTGCTGCGCGGTTTCGTCGACCGCATCGATGTCGCGCCCACCGGGGAGCTGCGGGTGGTCGACTACAAGACCGGCCGGGTGCCGTTCGCGGAAGCGAAGGCGCTGTTCCAGATGAAGTTCTACGCGGTGGCGCTGCTGCGCTCGCGGGGTGTGCTGGCCGCGCGGCTGCGGCTGCTGTATCTGGCCGACGGTGAGGTACTGGACTACACCCCCGAACGCGATGAGCTCGAGCGCTTCGAGCGCACCTTGATGGCGATCTGGCGGGCCATCCAATCCGCCGGTGTGACAGGCGATTTCCGGGCGCAGCCGTCGCGGCTGTGCGATTGGTGCAGCCACCGCGACCGCTGTCCGGAGTTCGGCGGCACTCCCCCGCCGTATCCCGGCTGGCCCGTGTCCACCGGACCTGCGGAGTCCCCTGCATGATCGACTGCTACTACCGCCGGACGGGTTCCGACGGTGACCTCGCCGTGTTCGAGTCCACCGTCGGCACCGCGAGCAACTGGGATCCCGCGATCCAGCACGGTTCGCCGCCGTTGGCGTTGCTGACCAAGGCAATCGAGGAGCTGTGTGCCGATCGGCCCGAGCTGCGGGTCGGCCGGCTGCTGCTGGACATCCTCGGCGCGATCCCGGTGGCACCGGTGAAGGTGCGCGCCCGGGTGGTGCGCCCCGGCGCCCGGATCGCCAAGGTGGACGCCGAGATGCTGGCCACCCGCCCGGACGGTACCGATCGCGCGGTGGCCACGGTGAGCGCCTGGCTGCTGGCCACCAGCGACACCCACGACGCGGTGACCGACCGCTACCCACCACTGACCGAGGGACCGGCCAGGGACGCCCCGCACGGTTGGATGGGCGTCCCGGGATACCTGGAGACGGTCAGCTGGCGCGCCCAGCACACCGATCCGGCTCAGGCCGCGGTGACCTGGATGAGCCCGCTGGTGCCGCTCGTCGACACGGAACCGCTGACGGATCTGCAGCGGCTGGCGTTGGTGGTCGATTCGGCCAACGGGGTGGGTGCGGCGCTCGACCCTGACGAGTTCGTGTTCATGAACACCGACACCGCCGTGCATCTGCACCGCGCACCGGTCGGGGCCGATTTCGCGCTGCGCTCGCGTGGCTCGATCGGCCCGGACGGGATCGGCGTCACCAGCGCGGAGATCTTCGACCGGCACGGTTTCATCGGCACATCGGCGCAGACGCTGCTCGTGCAGCGTCGATGACCCGATTATATGCTCTTGCGTCTATATAGATCAATTGCAATACTCGGACCATGGACGCGTTCGAGGCCGTCGCCGAGCCGAATCGGCGCACCCTGCTCGACGCGCTGCGCACCGGGGAACGCACCGCCGGCCAGCTCGTCGCCGCCCTGCCTGGGCTGACCCAGCCGACGGTATCCCGGCACCTGCGCATCCTGCGCGAGGTCGGGCTCGTCGAGGTCCGTGCCGACGCCCAGCGGCGGGTCTACGCCCTGCGCGCCGCCGGCCTGGTCGAGATGGACCGGTGGATCGAGCAGTACCGACAGTTCTGGTCGGCGCACCTCGATGCGCTCGAGGAGCACCTGGACGCCCGGGCGAGCGAAGCGACGGGAGAAGGGTCTGGCATGAGATGAGCCGGCACGAGGGGGAACTCATCGTCCAGGGCGAGCTGGCCACGCTGCGTTTCGAACGCCGGCTGCCCTACCCCGTGGAGGCGGTGTGGTCGGCAATCACCGAGCCGGCCCAGCGCACCCGGTGGATGGGTGCCACCACCATCGACGCGCGCCCGGGCGGACTGATCGAGATGATTCCGAACGGGCCGCCGTATCCGCCCGAGCGCACCCGGGTCTCGGGCCGCATCCTGGTCTGGGATCCACCGCACGTGTTCGAACACGAATGGCAGCAACAGATCCTGGGCGTCAAGGGCGGTGTGGTGCGCTACGAGCTGAGCCCGGACGTCGACGGCACCCTGCTGCGCTTCACCCACCGAGGTCTGTCGGTTCCCGGCGCCAAGGGCTTCCGTCCCGGTACCCACGCCTTCCTCGACCGGCTCACCGCACATCTGGCCGGGCAGCCGCTGCCGGACTGGCAGCAGCGCTACCGCGAAATCGCAGACTCCATCACGCCCTGAAGGAGATGTCATGTCCCCCAACCTCTTCCCACACATCGGCATCGTCCACCATTCGGGTTTCGGGCATACCGCCACCCTGGCCGACGCGGTCGCCGAGGGTGCGCGACGCGGCGGCGCGCAGGTCCGGCTGTTTCCCGCCGAGACCCTGACCCCGGCGGACTGGGACACCATCGACGCCGCCGATGCGCTCATCTTCGGGACGCCCACCTATATGGGGAACGTCTCGGCCGGATTCCAGGCCTTCGCCGAGCGGACCGGCCGGCGCTGCATGGAGGGCGCCTGGCGGGACAAGATCGCGGCGGGATTCACCAACTCCGGCGCCAAGAGCGGTGACAAGATGACCGCCCTGATCTCGTTGTCGGTGTTCGCCGCGCAGCACCACATGCATTGGGTGAGTTTGGGTCTGGGCGCGGGCTGGAACAGCGCCGGCGGCAGCGAGTACGACCTCAACCGGCTCGGCTTCTGGCTCGGCGCAGGCACCCAGACCGATGTCGACGCCGACCCCGACCAGGTGCATCCCGCCGACCTGGCCACCTGCGAGCATCTGGGCCACCGGGTCGCGGTGGTCACCGCTCAGTTCAAGGCCGGCCGGGCCGCTACTGCAGCGGTCTGAGCTCCTGCAGCATCGTCGGCACCAACTCGCTCACCGTGGGGTGGATGTGCATGGTGCGCGAGATGGCGGTGTAGGGCAGTTTGGCGGTCATCACGTCGAGAATCAGGTGCACCACCTCGTCACCGCCCACCCCGAGAATCGCAGCGCCCAGGATCTCCTGGGTTTCGGCGTCCACGACCACCTTCATGAAACCCTGGGTTTCGCCCTTCTCCACCGCGCGCCCCACCCGGGTCATCGGGCGCTTACCCACCAAGGCTTTTCGGCCCGAACGGCGCACCTGCTCGACGGTCAGGCCGGCCCGGCCCAGCGGCGGGTCGATGAACAGCCCGTAGGTGGTGATGCGATCGCTGACCCGGCGCGGATCGTCGTCGAGCAGATTGGCGGCGACGATCTCGTAGTCGTTCCAGGACGTGTGGGTGAACGCGCCCTTGCCGTTACAGTCCCCCATCGCCCAGATGTGCTCGGCGCTGGTGCGCAGTTGGTCGTCGACGACGACGTAGCCGCGGGCGTCGGTCTGCACCCCGGCGTGCTCGAGTCCCAGATCGTCGGTGTTGGGCCGCCGTCCGACGGCCATCAGTACGTGACTGCCGACAACGGGGGCAACCCCCGCGTTCGGGGTGACGGCAATTCCGTTGTCCCGCTTCTCGAATCGGATGTCCGCCGCATCGGTGTGCACCGTGATGCCCTCGGCCTCCAGGATGTCGCGGATGGCGGCCGAGACGTCCTCGTCCTCCCGGGAGGCCAGTCGCGGCCCGCGTTCGACGACCGTGACCTGCGCGCCGAACCGCCGGTACATCTGCGCGAACTCCAGGCCGATGTAGCTGCCGCCGATCACGACCAGATGCTCGGGCACCGCGTCCAGCTGCAGGATCGAGACGTTGGTCAGATAGTCGATGCCGTCCAGGCCGGGCAGGTCCGGTACCGCGGCGCGGCCGCCGACGTTCAGATAGAACCGGTCGGCGCGCAACAGCCGTCCGTCGACGTCGACGGTGTGCGGATCGACGAACCGGGCGTGCCCGCGGATCAGGGTGGCGCCGTGCATGCCCTCGATCCAGCTCTCGACGCCCGCGCGGTCGTCGAGCATGATCTTGTCCTTGCGGGCCTTCACTTTTGTCATGTCGACGGTGATATCGCCGGTACCGATGCCGTACTCCGCGCCACGCCGGGCCAGGTGTGCGGCGTAGGCACTGGCCACCAGCGTCTTGGTGGGGATACATCCGCTGTTGACGCACGTGCCGCCGACCAGGTGACGTTCGATGACGGCCACCCGCTGTCCCGCGTCGGTCAGCCGCCCTGCCAGCGGCGGGCCGGCCTGGCCCGCGCCGATGATGATCGCGTCGAAAGACGTTGTGTCGCTTGCCATGGTCATAGCAGCGAGGCAGCGGCAGCGACGGCGAACCCGCCGGCGACGGCAACGACATCCTCGGTCAGTGCGATCGGCAGGTCACGTCCGCCGATGCGGGCCACCAACCGGGTACGCGCCTCGGCCCCGCCCAGGGTGCCCAGCACGGCGCCGATGATGCCTGCACCGACACCGGAGACGATGGTTCCCGTCTTGGCCTGGTAGATGGCGCCGGTGACCAATACCGCGGCCGCGAATGCACCCGTCAGCAACCGGGCGCCGAACTGTGGCGGCACTTTTCGGCTCGGGGTGGACGGCAGCTGGTCGGTGACCAATTCGACGACGAGCAGAATGGTCAACACCGTGAGGGTGATGGGATGGGTCAGCCACTGAACCCAGGTGCCGTCCAGGTTGATCCAGCCCAGCGCCCCGGCCCAGGCCACCACCGCCGGTGGGGTGAGCGCCCGGAGCCCGGCCACCACACCGATCAACAACGCGAGCAGCAGCACCACCACCACGGTCATACCGGGGACGCTAACACGGCCCAGGCGCTGGTGGCGGGGTGAATCAGAATCGGCAGAACCGGATATCGGAGGCCAGGATCGCCTTGGCCCCGATGGCGGCCAACCGGTCCATGATCGCGTTGACCTCACGCCGCGGCACCAGCGCCCGCACGGCCACCCAGTCCGGGTCGGCCAGCGGGGCGATCGTCGGCGATTCCAGTCCCGGTGTCACCGCGGTGGCCTGCTCCAGCACACTGCGCGGGCAGTCGTAGTCCAGCATCAGGTATTGCTGTCCGAACACCACGCCCTGTACCCGGGCGGCCAGCTGGTCGCGCGCCGGATCGGGCGCACTGTCCGCGCGTTCGATCAGGATTGCCTCGGAATCGCACAGCGACGCCCCGAACGCCACCAGGTTGTGCAGCCCAAGGGTGCGACCGGAGCCGACGATATCGGCGATCACATCGGCCACGCCGAGCTGGATGGAGATCTCCACCGCGCCGTCGAGCCGGATGACCGTCGCCTCGATTCCCTTGGCGGCAAGATCTTTCCGCACCAGGTTCGGGTAGGCGGTGGCGATCCGCCTACCCTGCAGGTCGTCCTCGGTCCAGGACTGTCCCCGCGGGGCCGCGTAGCGGAAGGTCGACGAGCCGAAACCCAGGGCCAGCCGCTCACGCACCGGGGCGTCGGATTCGGCAGCCAGATCACGGCCCGTGATGCCGAGGTCCAGCTGTCCGGACCCGACATAGATGGCAATATCTTTGGGCCGCAAGAAGAAGAACTCGACGTTGTTCGCCGGGTCGACGACGGTGAGGTCCTTGGGATCGGTGCGCCGCCGGTAGCCGGCCTCGGAGAGGATCTCGGCGGCGGATTCGCTGAGCGCGCCCTTGTTGGGCACGGCGATACGGAGCATTCTCTCTCACAGCTTCCGGTAGACGTCGTCGAGCGTGAGACCACGGGCGAGCATGAGCACCTGCGTCCAGTACAGCAGCTGGCTGATCTCCCCGGCGAGCGCGTCGTCATCCTCGTGCTCGGCGGCCAGCCACACCTCACCGGCCTCTTCGAGGATCTTCTTGCCCAGCCCGTGCACCCCGGCGTCCAGCGCGGCAACGGTTCCGCTGCCGGCGGGCCGGGTCTGTGCTTTCTCACTGAGCTCGGCGAACAGGCCGTCGAAGGTCTTCACGACCTGCGATTCTTTCACGTGGGCCCCAGCCGATTTGCACGGGTGGTCATGATGGGCACGTGAAACAGATCATCGTGATGCGCACCGATCTGAACATGCGCAAGGGCAAGATGGTCGCCCAGGGGGCGCACGCGGCGGTCGCCGCCGTCGTGGAGAACCTGACCGACCCGCGTGTGGTCGAGTGGCTCGACGGTCACTTCACCAAGATCTGCGTCGGGGTGGACGGCGAGCAGGAACTGTCCGAGATCGTCGCCAGGGCGCAGGCCGCGGGATTGATCGCGCGCGGCATCGTGGATTCGGGCCGAACCGAATTCGGCGGGGTGCCCACCCCGACGTGCGCGGCGATCGGGCCTGACACCGCCGACAACCTCGACCCGATCACCGGTGGCTTGCGGCTGCTCTAACCCTTGCCGTCGTGCAGCAGCTCGGCATGCATGTCTTCCAGTGAGACACCCTTGGTCTCCCGCACCCAGCGCAGGACGAACACGAACGACAGCACCGCGCACAGTCCGTAGAACCCGTAGGCCACGCCCAGGTGGTCGCTGAGCTTGGGGAACGAGACGGTGATCAACCAGTTCGCCGCCCATTGCCCGGCCGCGGCCAGGCCGAGCGCCGCCGCGCGGATGCGGTTCGGGAACATCTCGCCCAGCAGTACCCACACCACCGGACCCCACGACATGCCGAAGGCGATCACGAACACGTTGGCGGCGACCAGCGCCACCGGTCCGGCCACATCACCCAGGAACGGCTTGCCCGCCGCGTCCAGCGACGCGGTACCGAAGATGACCGCCATCGTGATCAACGAGACCGCCATGCCCGTCGAACCGATCAACAGCAGCGGCTTGCGGCCGATCTTGTCGACCAGGGCGATGGCGATGAGGGTGGTGACGATGTTCACCACCGAGGTGATCACCGTGATGAGGAACGAGTCGCCTTCGGAGAATCCGACCGCTTCCCAGAGCAGGTTGGAGTAGTAGAAGATCACGTTGATGCCGACGAACTGCTGGAAGATCGACAGGCCCAGACCCACCCATACGATGCCGTAGAGGCGCAGGAACCCGCCACCCGGTTTGCGCAGGTCACGCCAGGACGGCTTGTCCTCGCGCTCCAGCGTCTCCTTGATCCGGTCGATGGTGATCTCGAGATTCTTCTCGCCCAGCAGCATGCTCAACACCCTGCGGGCTTCCGGAACCTTGTGGCTGGCAACGAGATACCGCGGCGACTCGGGAATGGTGAACGTCAGCAGCCCGTACACGACGGCAGGCACCATCATGACCAGGAACATCCAGCGCCAGGCATCGAGGCCGAGCCACAAGGTCTCGTTGGCGCCACCGGCGATCTGGGCCAGGACGTAGTCGATGGCCAGCGACAGGAAGATGCCGGACACGATCGCGAGTTGCTGCAGCGAGCCCAGCCTGCCGCGAATCCGCGGCGGCGACGTCTCGGCTATGTAGGCGGGCGCGATGACCGAGGCGATGCCGA
Source organism: Mycolicibacterium canariasense (assembly GCF_002101555.1). Lineage (GTDB taxonomy): Bacteria > Actinomycetota > Actinomycetes > Mycobacteriales > Mycobacteriaceae > Mycobacterium > Mycobacterium canariasense. Next base: position 96,540 of record NZ_LQOL01000058.1, on the reverse strand, counting down.
CCGCGATGCCACCGACGATGCGGAACAAGACCAGTACCCAGACGTTCGGCGCCAGCCCGGTGCCGATGGCGCTGATGAAGAACAGCACCGCCGCGATCTTCATCACCGTGATTCGTCCGATGCGGTCGGCGATCCGGCCGGCGGTCATGGCGCCCACCGCGGCGCCGAGCAGCGCCGAGGCGACCGCGTTGCCCAGGGTGAGGCCTTCGACACCGAAGTCCTGGGAGATGGACGCGACGGCGCCGTTGATGACGGCGCTGTCGTAGCCGAACAGCAGACCACCCAGAGCCGCCACCGAGGCGATGCGCACCGCGCTGGTGCCCGACGTGTGCCTCTCGTCGCCGAAGACGGACGGACCGTCGCCGGCTACCGGACCATGAGACATGAAAAGTCCTTTCCCGCGGCAATGCGTGATCGGTGTGTCCTCACCATCGCACAGCCGGGACCGTCGTCAGGCCACTTCCGTGGCGAGTCCCGAGTGGATATCCCGCAGCACGGCGACATCGACATCCTGTAGTGACGAGACGAGGTGCCGTCGTGGGCTGGTGGGTACCGCAATATCGTTGGGCACCACCACCACCGGGCAACCTGCCGCTTCCGCGGCGGTGGTGCCGGTGATCGAGTCCTCGATGGCCAGGCACTGTGCCGGGGCCAGCCCCAGCAACTGCGCGGCCCGCCGGTACGGGTCCGGGGCGGGTTTGCCGTGCGGCACCTCGTCGGCGCATACGGTCACCGAAAAGTAGTGCCGGCCAATGCTTTCGAGCGCCTTCTCGGTGAGGTCGCGGCGGGTGTTGGTCACCAACGCCATCGGGACGTCATCCGCCAGCAGCGCGTCCAGCAGTTCGCGGGCACCGGCGCACCACGGCAGCCCGCCCTCGAAGAGCTCCCCCACGTACACGTGCAGCCAGTCGATGGAGGCGGCCATCGCCGCCGGGTCGGGCTCGCGCCCCAGATCCCGGTAGGTGTGCACCATCACGCTCTCGGCCGAGCCGCCGACGGTCGCCGCCCGGGACTCCTCGGACATCACTCCGCCCATTTGGGCGTACAACGCGTGCATGCCGACGTCCCACAGTTTCTCGCTGTCGACCAGGGTGCCGTCCATATCGAAGAGGACGGCCCGCAGCGGCGAATGCATGTGCTCGATTCTGTCATCGACGAGGGAGCCGCCGAAAATCCGGGGCTGTCGGTCGCCGTGGTTAGGGTGGTCGTCATGACGGTCCTTGTGACGGGCGCCACCGGAAATATCGGCCGCAAGGTCGTCGACCGGCTTCTCGACCTGGGCGTCCGCGATATCCGCGCGTTGACCACCAACCCGGCCAAGGCGAACCTGCCCGACGGTGTGCAAGTCGTCACAGGCTTCCTCGGCCGGCCTGACACGCTGCCCGCCGCACTGGCCGGGGTGCACAGCGTCTACCTCGCGCCGCACCCGCCCACCCTCGATATCGCCCTCGAACACGTTGCGGCGGCGGGGGTCGAGTACCTGGTGGCGCTGTCCGGCGGCGCGCACTGGCAGCAGCACGCGGACACCGTGGCCGCCGCGCCGGTCCCCAGCACGCAGCTCGGGCCCGGCGAGTTCTGCGACAACTTCGCCATGTGGGCGCCCCAGATCCGCACGGGCCTGGTGCGCGACGTGGCGCCCGACGCCGTCGAGGCGCCGGTGTCCATGGACGACATCGCCCGCGTCGCCGCCCACCTGCTGGCCCACCCACGCGACGCGCACCTGGGCCGGATGTACGAACTGACCGGACCGGTGGCGATCAGCCGCGCGGAGATCGCGCGGCAGATCGGTCTCGGCCTGGGCATGCCCGTCGAGGCGCGGAGGTGCAGCCGTGCCGAAGCCGAGGCGCTGCTGCGGCCGGTCATGGGCGACGGCGCGGGGTGGTACCTCGACCTGTGGGAGGGCGAACCGGAACCGCAGGCCGCCAACGACAACGTCGAGGTGCTCACCGGGACACCCGCCGAAACCATGGCGCACTGGGCATCCCGCCATCGTGAGGTGTTCGCCTGAGGTTCAGTCCTCCGGGTTGTAGCCCAGGTTGGGCGCCAGCCAGCGCTCGGCTTCCTTCAGCGTCCACCCCTTGCGCTTGGCGTAGTCGGCGACCTGGTCCTGGGCCAGCCGCCCGACCACGAAGTACTGCGACTGCGGGTGCGAGAAATACCACCCGCTGACGGCGGCGCCCGGCCACATGGCCATCGACTCGGTCAGCTCGATGCCGGTGCGCTCGGTGGCCTCCAGCAACGAGAACAGCGTGACCTTCTCGGTGTGCTCCGGGCAGGCCGGGTAGCCGGGGGCCGGGCGGATGCCGGTGTACTTCTCGGCGATGAGCGCCTCGTTGTCCAGCTGTTCGTCGGGCTGGTAACCCCAGAACTCCTTGCGGACCCGTTCGTGCATCCGCTCGGCGAACGCCTCGGCCAGCCGGTCGGCGAGTGACTCCAGCAGGATGGCGCTGTAGTCGTCGTGATCGGCCTTGAACTCGGCGATCTTGTCCGCGCTCCCCAGCCCCGCGGTGACGGCGAAGGCACCGATGAAATCCGGGATCCCCGTCTCCCTCGGCGCGACGAAATCGCCGAGCGACCGGTTCGGGATGCCGTCGCGGTGCTCGCCCTGCTGGCGCAGGTTGTGCAGCGTGGTCAGCACCTCGGTGCGCGTCTCGTCGGCGTACACCTCGATGTCGTCACCGACGGCGTTGGCGGGGAAGAAACCGATCACGCCGTTGGCGGTCAGCCACTTCTCCTTGATCAGCGTGTCGAGCATCTCCTGGGCGTCGTCGTACAGCTTGCGGGCGGCCTCGCCCGACGCCGGGTTGTTCAGGATGTCGGGGAAGCGGCCCTTCATCTCCCAGGCGTTGAAGAACGGCTGCCAGTCGATGTACTCGCGCAACTCGCTGACGTCGTAATCGGTGAACTCTCGCACCCCGAGCCCCTGGGCCGGCACCGGCGGTGTGTAGCCGTCCCAGTCGACAGGCGTGCGGTTGGCCCGCGCCTTCTCCAGCGTGAGCATCGGCCGTTCGTTCTTCTGGGCGTGCCGCTCCCGCAACGACGCGTAGTCCTTCTCGGTGGCCTCCAGCAGTGCCGGGCGCTGCTTGTCGTCCAGTAGCGCGGCCGCGACCGGCACCGACCGGGACGCGTCCTTGACCCAGACCACCGGACCGGACCGGCGCGGGGCCACCTTGACCGCGGTATGCGCCCGCGAGGTGGTCGCGCCGCCGATCAGCAGCGGGATCTGCAGGCCCTCGCGTTCCATCTCGACGGCGAAGTTGACCATCTCGTCCAGTGACGGGGTGATCAGGCCGGACAGTCCGATGATGTCGGCGTCATGCTCCTTGGCCGCGTCCAGGATCTTGCTCGCGGGCACCATCACGCCGAGGTCGATCACCTCGAAGTTGTTGCATTGCAGGACAACCCCGACGATGTTCTTGCCGATGTCGTGGACGTCGCCCTTCACGGTGGCCATGATGATGGTGCCGTTGGTGTCCTTCTTGGCCGTTTCGCCGGGTAAGAGTTCGGCCTTCTCCGCCTCGATGTACGGCAGCAGGTATGCGACCGCCTTCTTCATCACCCGCGCGGACTTCACCACCTGGGGCAGGAACATCTTGCCGGAACCGAACAGGTCGCCGACGACGTTCATCCCGTCCATCAGCGGGCCCTCGATCACCTCGATCGGCCGTCCGCCCGCGGCGGCGATCTCGGCCCGCAGCTCCTCGGTGTCATCGTCGACGTGCGCGTCGATGCCCTTGACCAACGCGTGCGTGATCCGTTCCCGCACCGGGAGGCTGCGCCATTCGGCGGCACCCGCATCGTCGGCCTTCTCGGTCTTGTTGAACCGCTCGGCGATCTCCAACAGCCGCTCGGCGGCGTCCTCGCGCCGGTTCAGCACGACGTCCTCGATACGTTCGCGCAGCTCGGGGTCGATCGAATCGTAGGGCACCAGCGCACCGGCGTTCACGATGCCCATGTCCAGGCCGGCCTTGATGGCGTGGAACAGGAACACCGCGTGGATGGCCTCGCGGACCGGGTTGTTACCGCGGAACGAGAACGAGACGTTCGAGATACCGCCCGAGATGTGCACCCCGGGCAGGTTTTCCTTGATCCACGCACAGGCGTCGATGAAGTCGATCCCGTACGTCGCGTGCTCCTCGATACCGGTGGCCAGCGCGAAGCAGTTCGGGTCGAAGATGATGTCCTCGGGCGGGAAGCCGACCTCGTCGGTCAGGATGCGGTAGGCGCGCCCGCAGATCTGCTTGCGGCGCTCCAGGTTGTCGGCCTGCCCCTGTTCGTCGAAGGCCATCACGACCACCGCGGCGCCGTACTTACGGCACAGCCGGGCCTCGCGGACGAACTTCTCCTCGCCCTCCTTCAGGGAGATCGAGTTGACGATCGGCTTGCCCTGCACGTTCTTCAGGCCCGTCTCGATGACCTCGAACTTGGAGGAGTCGATCATCACGGGGACGCGGCTGATGTCGGGCTCGGCCGCGACCAACTTGGTGAACCGGTCCATCGCGGCGACGCCGTCGATCATGCCTTCGTCCATGTTGATGTCGATGACCTGCGCACCGACCTCGACCTGCTGCAGGGCCACCGACAGCGCGGTGTCGTAGTCCTGCGCCTTGATCAGGTTGCGGAACCGGGCGGAGCCGGTGATGTTGGTGCGCTCGCCGATGTTGACGAACAGCGACTCGTCGGTGATGTTGAGCGGCTCCAGGCCGGCGAGCCGGGTGGCCACCGGGATGCGCGGTACGTCCCTCGGCCGCACGCCCTCGACGACCTCGGCGATGTCGGCGATGTGCGCCGGTGTCGTGCCACAGCAGCCGCCGACCATGTTGACCAGACCGGCGCGCGCAAATTCGGCGACGTAGCCGGCCTGCCGCGTCGGGGTCTCGTCGTACTCACCGAAGGCGTTGGGCAGACCGGCATTCGGATAGCACGAGACGAAGGTGTCCGCGATGCGCGACATCTCGGCGAGGTAGGGCCGCATCTCCGGGGCGCCCAGGGCGCAGTTCAGCCCCACCGCGAGCGGCTTGGCGTGCCGGATCGAGTTCCAGAATGCCTCGGTGACCTGTCCGGACAGCGTGCGTCCGGACGCGTCGGTGATGGTGCCCGAGATGATCACCGGCCAGCGGCGGCCGCGCTCCTCGAACAGCGACTCGATCGCGAAGATCGCGGCCTTGGCGTTCAGCGTGTCGAAGATCGTCTCGACGATGAGCAGGTCGGCACCGCCGTCGACGAGGCCCCTGGCGGCCTCGGAGTACGCGGCCACCAGCTGGTCGTAGGACACGTTGCGCGCCCCCGGATCGTTGACGTCCGGCGAGATGGACGCGGTCCGCGTCGTCGGCCCGAGCGCCCCGGCGACATAACGGGGCTTGTCGGGGGTGGCGAACTCGTCGCAGGCGCTGCGGGCCAGGGCCGCGCCGGCGTAGTTGAGCTCGTAGCCGAGTTCGGCCAGACCGTAGTCGGCGAGCGAGACCGCGTTGGCGTTGAACGTATTGGTCTCGATGATGTCGGCGCCCGCTGTGAGGTACTCGCGGTGGATGCCGGAGATGATGTGCGGCTGTGTGAGGGTGAGCAGGTCGTTGTTGCCCACCAGGTCGCTCGGCCAGTCCTTGAACCGCTCGCCGCGGTAGCCGGCCTCGTCGGGTCGGTCGCGCTGGATCGCCGTGCCCATCGCACCGTCGATCACGACGATCCGCCGGCGCAGCTCGGCGGTCAGCTCGTCGGTGCAGTCGGGACGGATGTTGGGTTCGAAGTTCGAGGCGGTCACGTCAGCGCTCACGTGTGTTCCTTCCGTAGCGGAAGGCGTCCTTGACTTCGCCGAGCGTGGCGGCTCCCGGGCGGGACCCGGCGATCCCCTCCAGCAACCGTTGCAACGCCTCTCGGCGGTAAAAAGTCTACGTCGTCACAGGGTCGACGTCTGGACGCCCACTTCATCGTCGCGGCCGACGGCTCGCGGATTTCGACGGCACTGTCGTAGTTACAACCCTAACCAGATTGCAGCCGAACGTATTTCGTGTCGACCGCGGCCCCAGCCCACATTCGGGTGCCCAGGGCGCCGAGGCCCGCCATGGCGCGCTGGGTCAGCACGTCGAGCAGGTCGGTCGCATAGGGCCGTTCGGTACGGGCGGTCACACCAACAGAGTAGTCCGTCTAGCCAAATTCATTGGCGGGGCGATGCCGCTCCTGCACCCGGTGCAGGGCTTACGCTGAAGGTGTGACCCCGTCGGATGGCCTGCCCGATCTGCGCAACACCATCATCGTCGCGGCCTTCGAAGGCTGGAACGATGCGGGTGATGCCGCCAGCGACGCACTGGAACACCTGGACGCGATGTGGGAAGCCGAGACGATCGTCGAGATCGACGACGAGGCCTACTACGACTACCAGGTGAATCGCCCGGTGATCCGCCAGGTGGACGGTGTGACCCGGGAACTGGTGTGGCCGTCGATGCGGATCTCGCATTGCCGCCCACCCGGCAGTGACCGCGATATCGTGCTGATGCACGGTGTGGAACCCAATATGCGCTGGCGCACCTTCTGCGCGGAGCTGCTGGCCATCGCCGACAAGCTCAACGTCGACACCGTCGTGATCCTGGGTGCCTTGCTGGCCGACACGCCGCACACCCGGCCGGTTCCGGTGTCCGGGGCGGCCTACTCCGCCGATTCGGCGAAGTTCTTCGGCCTGGAGGAAACCCGGTACGAGGGCCCGACCGGCATTGCCGGAGTGTTCCAGGACGCCTGCGTACAGGCCGGGATCCCGGCGGTGACGTTCTGGGCCGCGGTGCCGCACTACGTCTCGCAGCCGCCCAACCCGAAGGCGACCGTCGCGCTGCTGCGGCGGGTCGAGGACGTGCTCGACATCGAGGTTCCGCTGGGCGATCTGGTGACGCAGGCCGAGGAGTGGGAGCAGGCGGTCACCGAGATGACCACCGAGGACGACGAGATCGCCGAGTATGTGCAGTCCCTGGAGGAACGTGGGGATGCCGAGGTGGACATGAACGAGGCGCTCGGCAAGATCGACGGGGATGCGCTGGCGGCGGAGTTCGAGCGCTACCTGCGCAGACGCGGCCGCTGAGCGGCCACATCAGACAGAGGCGCTGAGCGGCCACATCAGACACAGGCGTTAAGGCTTCTCCAGCGCCTCGGTGCGCGCGCTGAGCGACCGGCCCAGCGCGGCGACCTCTGCGTCCAGCTTGGGCAGTAACTCCGGGGTCATCTTGCGGATATCGCGTTCGGCCACGTCGGTGGACACCAGCGGCCGGATCCAGCGGAACGCGCCCACCCAGCCCGGGCAATAGATGCGCTTGCGGCGGCCCTCGATGCCCTTGACGAATGCCGCGCCGCAGGCCTGCACGGTGGTGGTGCGGTTCAGCGGGGGCGGCAGCTTGGACAGCATCTCTTGGAACGCCGACAGGTCGGCCTTGGCGTCCTGCACCAGCGGGGTGTCGATCCAGCTCATGTGCGCCGACCCGACGTCCACCCCGAGGTGGGCGACCTCCAGGCGCAGGGTGTTCGCGAAGTACTCGGCGCCGGCCTTGGAGGCGTGATAGGCCGACAGCCCCGGTGCGGACGTGAACGCCGCCAACGAGGACACCACCAGCACGTAACCACGGCGGGCGATCACCGCAGGCAGCGTGGCCCGCACGGTGTTGAACACCCCGACCACGTTGACGTCGAGGACGCGTTTGAACGCCTCCGGGTCGACCTGGAGCACCGACCCGAAGCTGGCGATGCCGGCGTTGGCCAGCACGATGTCGATACCGCCGAATCGTTGCACGGCCGCGTCCGCGGCCCGCTGCATGGCCGGCAGGTCCCGCACGTCGGCGAGGGCGGTGAGCACGTGGTCGGCCCCGCCGAGTTCGGCCGCCAGGTCGGCCAGCGGAGCCTCGTCGAGGTCGGTGAGCACCAGCCGGGCCCCTTTGGCGCGCAGCCGGCGGGCGACCTCGGCGCCGACGCCGCGGGCGCCCCCGGTGATGAACACGACCTTGCCGTCGACGGCATACCTTGCGGACATGCGTCCAAGCTACCCGGTACCCGCGGTCACGGGAATGGGGTCAGAGGGCCACTCCGAGCAACGCGTCGGCGATATCGGCCACCAGGCGGGGCGCGCTCGGGTCGGCACCGCCGTAAGTGAGCGCGTCGGTGACCCAACCATCCAGGGCGGCAAGGGCTTTCGGCGTATCGAGATCATCTGCCAGGTAGTGCCTGACCCGGCTGAGCACATCGGTGGCATCCGGAGCGGCGGGCAGTGCCGCGGCCTGCCGCCATCGGGCCAGCCGGGCCTGCGCATCGTCGAGGACATCGGCGCTCCAGAACCGGTCCGCCCGGTAGTGCCCGGCGAACAGGCCCAGTCGCACCGCCGCCGGGTCCACCCCGTCGGCACGCAGCCGAGACACCAGCACCAGGTTGCCGCGGCTCTTGCTCATCTTGTGCCCGTCCCAGCCGATCATGCCGCTGTGCACGTAATGCCGGGCGAATCTGCGTTCGCCCGTGACGGATTCGGCGTGCGCGGCCGAGAATTCGTGATGCGGGAAGATCAGGTCCGACCCGCCGCCCTGGATGTCGAATCCGCTGCCGATGCGATTGAGCGCGATGGCCGCACACTCGATATGCCAGCCGGGCCGGCCCGGCCCGAACGAGGCCGGCCAGCTCGGCTCGCCGGGGCGCTGGGCCCGCCACAGCAGGGCGTCCAGCGGGTCGGCCTTGCCGGCCCGGTCCGGGTCGCCACCGCGTTCGGCGAAGAAGCGCAGCATGGTGTCCCGGTCGTACCCGGATTCGTAGCCGAACTGTTCGGTGGCGTCGGCGCGGAAATAGATGTCGCGGTACTCGGCGTCGTCGACGACGTAGGCCGCACCCGAGGCCAGCAGTTTCTCCACCAGCTCGACCACCTCGCCGACGGTGTCGGTGGCGGCGACGTAATCCCGCGGGGGCAGCACCCGCAACGCGGTCATATCGTCGCGGAACAGTTGCGTCTCGCGGTCGCCCAGCTCGCGCCAGTCGATGCCGTCCCGGGCGGCCCGTTCGAACAGCGGGTCGTCGACGTCGGTGACGTTCTGCACGTAGTGCACGCCGTGCCCGGCGTCCAGCCACAACCGGTGCACCAGGTCGAAGGTCAGGTAGGTGGCCGCATGCCCCAGATGTGTTGCGTCATACGGGGTGATCCCGCAGACGTACATGGTGGCGGTCCGTCCCGGCGAGACCGGACGGACCTGGCGGTCGGCGGTGTCGAACAGCCGCAACGGTACGCCCGCACCGGGCAACTTGGGAACGGTCGGCGCCGGCCACGACTGCATGACGTCGACTCTAAGGTGTGCGCTCAGCGTGCTCTCCCGTCGGGCCCGTCGGTGGTGCCGACATCGCGGTGCTGACGAATACCGACAACATCGACGGGCATTCCATTCCCGGATCAGTGTGCGGACCTGATGGTGTCCAGCAGGATCCCGGCCAGCTCCGGCCGGCACATCAGCAGATCGGGCAGGTACGGATCGCGGCGGTTGTACACCAGCGGCTCCCCCGCCAGCCGGGTGGCATGCAGGCCGGCGGCCTGCACCACCCCGGCCGGTGCGGCCGAATCCCACTCCCACTGCCCGCCGGCATGGATGTAGGCGTCCACGTCGCCGCGCACCACCGCCATCGCCTTGGCGCCGGCCGAGCCGATCCGCACCAGCTCGACGTCGAGATGGTCGCGCAGCCACCACAGCACCGCGGGCGGCCGGTAGGTGCTGGCGGTGATGCGGATCGGTCCGTCGGCGCGTGGGGGCGGCGGGGTGACGGTGTCGGTGCGGTAGACCTGGCCGATGGCCGGCAGTGCCACCGCGGCGTCGGTGATGGCACCGGCGGCGTCGGTGCCGGTTGCCGCAGTTCCGGCTGCGGGCGTGTCGCGTTGCCAGAGGGCGATGTGCACTGCCCAGTCCGCCCGCCCCGGCAGGGAGAATTCGCGGGTACCGTCCACCGGGTCGACGATCCACACGCGGTCGGCGTGCACGCGGGACAGGTCGTCGGCGGCCTCCTCGGAGAGCACCGCGTCGCCCGGGCGCAGTTCCCGCAGCCGGTCGAGGATCAACGTGTTGGCCCGGCGGTCGCCGGCATCGCCGAGGTCGTACGGATCGTAGAAGCCGACCTCGTCGCGAACCGCGAGCAGCAGACGGCCGGCCTCGGCCGCAACGGTGGCGGCGACGTCGGCATCGGTGAGCGGGGCGGAACCCACTAGAACGCCGGCCACGGGATGGGCCGGTGCCGATCGGGCGTCGGCATCACCGGATTATCAAGTAGCGCAATGATTCTCGACTGTAAGGCGGCAACCTCACGGTCGGTGATGTGCGCACCCAGCTGGGCGCCCAACTCACCGTCGAGACGCCGCCCCAACCGTGCGACGGCCGTCAGGTTGGCGTCCTCGACCGGCTTACCGGCCCAGCCCCACAACACGGTGCGCAATTTGTCCTCGGCGTGCAGGCTCACCCCGTGGTCGACCCCGTACACGCCGCCGTCCACGCCGGCCAGGATGTGGCCACCCTTGCGGTCGGCGTTGTTGATCACCACGTCGAAGACCGCCATCCGCCGCAGCGCGTCGGTGTCGGCGTGTACCAGGGTCACCTCGGCCCCGGCGTAGTCGTAGGCCTGCAGGATGGGCAGGTAGCCCTGCGGTAGCTGCCCGGCGGGCACCAGGTCGACGAGGTCCGGGCCGGCGGTGTCGGGGTTGTCGGCGTCTTCGGCGGGGTCCTGCTCGGACAACGCGTCACCGGGTTGGTCCACCCACCGCTGCACCATCCCCGGGCCGGCCGGCCCGTCCCGAATGATGGTGTAGGGCACGATGTTCCAGTCCAGGGCGGCGGACACCAGGTAGGCGGCGAACTCGCGGCCGGCCAGCGTGCCGTCCGGGAAATCCCACAGCGGGGCCTCCCCCGCCACCGGCTTGTACACACAGTGTTCCTGGTGGTCCTCGAGGCCGTCCTTGAGCCGGGCCTCGCACAGGAAGGTCGCGTTGCTGGCCGAGCGGATCCGTCCGATGACGGTCAGGTCGCCGTGCGCGAGAACCCGGTGCGCCCGCTCCCGGTCAGGATTCGGTGTCATCATCGGCTCCGCCGAACGCGCCGCGCCGGTAGCCGTTGGTGCGGACACAGATGTGGCCTTCCGGATCGAGCGGTTCATCGCACAGTGGGCACGGCGGCCGGCCCGCGGAGATGACCCGGTTGGACCGGTTGGCGAATTCTCGCGCCGACTCCGGCGTGAGGAACACCCGCACGGCGTCGGGCCCGTCTTCGGCGTCGTCGAGCACCACCGACGCGTCGAACTCGGTCTCGGACACCGCCAACAGCTCGACCACCACCGTCTGCGCCTCGGAATCCCAGCCCAGGCCCATCGTGCCCACCCGGAATTCCACGTCCACGGGAGTGACCAGTGGGTTGAGGTCGTCCACCTCGCCGGTGTCCGGCGGGATCGGGGTACCGAAACGGCGGTTGATCTCGACCAGCAGCGCCGAGATGCGCTCGGCGAGCACGGCCACCTGTTGCTTTTCCAGCATCACCGAGATCACCCGCTTGTCGTGCACCGCCTGCAGGTAGAACGTGCGGTTCCCGGGCTGCCCGACGGTCCCGGCCACGAAGCGGTCGGGTGTGCGGAAGACGTGAATTGCGCGTGCCATGGCACCTTTCAAAATACCGGTACGGGCCAGGACTCAGTCGGTGGAGCCGCCGACAACCGCATCCGTGGCGGGCGCGGCCTCGGCACCGGGCTCGCCGGCGGGCTTGGGGGTCAGGGCGGCGGTCAGGCCGCTGCCGGTGTGGTTGACGTGCAGCACGAACGGCCGGGTGTCGGTGTAGCGGATGACGCTCATCGACGCCGGGTCGGCAGTGATGCGCTGAAAGCTGTCCAGGTGCGTGCCCAGCGCGTCGGCCAGCACCGCCTTGATGACATCGCCGTGGGTGCAGGCCACCCACAACACATCGCCGTCGTGCTCGGCGGCCAGCCGGCGGTCGTGCTCCCGGACGGCCTCGACGGCCCTGGCCTGTACCTGGGCCAGGCCTTCACCGTCGGGGAACACCGCGGCGCTGGGCTGTTGCTGCACCACCGCCCACAGCGGTTCCTTGACCAGGTCGGCGATCTTGCGGCCGGTCCAGGCGCCGTAGTCGACCTCGGAGATGCGGTCGTCGACGGTTGGCTGCAGCTCGAGCGCGGCGGCCAGGGGCGCGACGGTGGTGGCGCAGCGCAGCAAGGGTGAGCGCACGATCGCCTTGACCGGCAGCGTGCCGATCCGGTCGACCACCGCGGCGGCCTGTTCGCGGCCCTTCTCGTCGAGGTCGACCCCCTCGGAGCGACCGGCCAGCGTGTGCGCGGTGTTGGAGGTCGAACGGCCGTGCCGCAACAGGATGACGGTCACTGGGCCCCGATCACGCCGGTGCCCAGCAGGATCAACACGGTCACCCCGACGATGATCCGGTATCCGACGAACCAGTACATGCTGTGCCGGATCAGGAATTTCAGGAACCAGGCGATCGCGGCGTAGCCGATGACGAACGCGATCACGGTGCCCACCAGCAGTTGCGGCCCGGTCGCGCTCTGCCCGGCACCCTCGGGGTGGAAGGCGTCGGGCAGGGAGAACAGTCCCGACGCCAGCACCGCTGGGATGGCGAGCAGGAAGCCGAACCTGGCCGCGGCCTCGCGTTTCTGGCCGAGGAACAGTCCCGCGCTGATCGTGACGCCGGACCGGGACACGCCGGGGATCAGCGCCAGCGCCTGCGAGGTGCCGACGATGAGGCTGTCCCGCCAGGTGAACTGGGTGATCTCGCGGGTCTGCCTGCCGAAGTACTCCGCGGCGGCGATCACCGCCGAGAACACCACCAGCGCGGTGGCGATGATCCACAGATTGCGGATGTCGTCGCGGATGTAGTGCTTGAACACCAGGCCGGCGATGCCGATCGGGATGGTGCCCAGGATCACCCACCAGCCCAGCCAGTAGTCGGCGGTGCGGCGCCCGGCGTCGAACAGGCCGCCGAACCACGCGGTGAGGATCCGGCCGATATCGCGCGCGAAGTAGATGAGCACCGCGATCTCGGTGCCGATCTGGATGACGGCGGTGAACGACGCCCCGGCGTCGCGGCCGAAGAACGCCTCGGAGACGATCGCGAGATGCCCGGACGAGGACACCGGCAGGAATTCGGTCAGGCCCTGGACTATCGATAACACGACCACCTGGAGCCACGACACGTCAGTCACGCGGACGACCGTACCGTGGGTCCGTTGTCAGCGTGCGTTGCGCTCCACCGGCTCGGCGGTCGCCACGGCGTCGCGGACCGCGGCGGCCAGGCTTCGCTCATCGGACAGGTCGACGTCGGTGAGGCTGTGGGTGGCCACCGCCACGATGTCCTCCTCGAGCGGGACGAGCCCGCTCAGTCGCGGCCGGTAGACCTCGACCACCAACGACTGACGTTCCTGCACGTGGAAGGAAAAGCTGCGGCCACCAGCGAGCATGCCGAAACCGCTTGCGTGCACGCCGGTCGAGATGTCCTCGATGGCAAACTCATGGTCAATCAGGAAGTCCGGCACGAGAGCCATACCGGCACCCTACCGCCATACCGACGAACTCGTCCGGCCTTACCGAGCGTTTGCCCGAAAATTGAAATCGAAACAATATGCACCACGCAAAGAGGAGTCGAACGGGGCTTTGCACACGAAATCCGCTGCGCTGTCGCTGTTGAGTGGCGCATTCGCCCTGGTTGTGACGTTCTCTGCGGGATGCTCAAAGAACCCCGCGGATTCGCCACCGCCCACCATCACACCGGCCTCCGCCGCGGTGTCACCGCCGGTCGCCGGCGCGGTCCCCGGGGTTGTACGCCCGCTGCCGGCGCCCGGCCTGGCGGTGGTGTTCGACCCTGCGACCGCGGCGCTGACCGTACTGGGACCGGCCGACCGGCTCACCGTGTTCGGCGCGCAACCCCGGACCGTGACGCTGCCGTCGCCGGCCCGCGCGCTGACCGGTGACGGCGCCGGACGGGCCTATCTGGCCACCCGCGGTGGGTACCTGCGCGTCGATCTGGGCACCGGCGCGGCCACCCGGGTGGACGTCACCGGCCAGGCCGACACCGATTTCACCGCGATCGCCGTGCGGGCGGACGGCCGCCTGGTCCTCGGCAGCGCCGACGGCGCCGTGCTGACGCTGGCGGCGGGCGAGTCCGCCAACGCCGTCAGTGCGCAGCTGAAAATCTTTGCCCATGTCGACGGACTTGCCGCGCAAGGCAACTCGGTGGTGGTGCTGGACCGGGGGCAAACCTCGGTGACGGAGGTGGACGACGACGGCACCAAGGCCGAGCAGGCCCTGCGCGCCGGTGAGGGGGCGACCACCATCGCCGCCGACCGTGCCGGACGGGTGCTGGTCGCCGACACCCGCGGTGGCGCGCTGCTGGTCTACGGCACCGAGCCGCTGATCCTGCGGCAGGCCTACCCGGTGCACGACGCGCCGTACGGGCTGGCCGGCTCGGGTGCCCTGGCCTGGGTGTCACAAACCGCCACCAACACGGTCGTTGGTTACGATCTGAGCACCGGAATACCCGTAGAGAAGGTGCGTTATAGGACCGTGCAGCAACCCGACACCCTGGCCTACGACGACGCGTCGGGCACCCTGTACGTGGTGTCCGGATCCGGAGGTGGGGTGCAGGTGATCGAGAAGGCTGCCCGATGAGCGTGCAACGAGGCCGGATGCCCGCCGGCTGGGCCGGTGAGCTGTCCGACGAGTACGAGTGGGTGCCGCTGCGACTACCACCGGATGTGACCCGGCTCTCGGCGTCCATCCGGTTGTCGATCGAGGCCGAATACCGCGGCTGGGAGTTGACCCGGGTCCGGCTGTACACCGACGGCAGCCGCCGGGTGCTGCTGCGCCGCAAGAAAACCGCACTCGGGGATCAGCCGGCGCTGTGATCTACCACCTGTTGCGCCGGATGTTCTTCCTCGTCGATCCGGAACGCATCCACACGTACGTGTTCGCGGCCCTGCGGGCGGCGACCGCGGTCGGCGTCAGCCGCACGGCGCTGCGCCGCCTGCTAGCCCCGACCGATCCGATCCTGGCCAGTACGGTGCTGGGTGTGCACTTCCCCGGGCCGCTGGGCCTGGCCGCCGGATTCGACAAGGACGGCCGCGGGATGGCGGTCTGGGGCGCGTTGGGCTTCGGCTACGCCGAGGTCGGCACGGTGACGGCACAACCGCAGCCGGGCAATCCGGCGCCCCGGCTGTTCCGGCTGCCCGAGGACCGGGCACTGCTCAACCGGATGGGCTTCAACAACCGCGGAGCCGCCGAGCTGGCCCTGCGATTGGCCCGGCACACCCCCGACGTGCCGATCGCGGTGAATATCGGCAAGACCAAGGTGACCCCGGCCGACCGGGCCGTCGACGACTACGCCGAAAGCGCCCGGCTGGTGGGCCCGCTGGCCGCGTTCCTGGTAGTCAACGTCAGCTCGCCGAACACCCCCGGGCTGCGCGATCTGCAGGCGGTGTCGTCGCTGCGGCCGATCCTGACCGCGGTCCGGGCCGCCACCGACACACCCGTGCTGGTGAAGATCGCGCCGGACCTCTCCGATGCCGATATCGACGAAATCGCCGATCTGGCAGTCGAATTGGGCTTGGCTGGCATCGTGGCCACCAACACCACGATTTCCCGCGACGGCCTGCGCACCCCGGGGGTGGCCGATCTGGGGCCCGGTGGGGTGTCCGGTGCGCCGGTGAAGGCGCGCGCGCTGGAGGTGCTGCGCCGGCTGCACGCCCGGGTGGGCGATCGCCTGGTGCTGATCAGCGTCGGCGGAATCGAGACCGCCGACGACGCCTGGGAGCGCATCGTGTCCGGCGCTTCGCTGCTGCAGGGCTACACCGGGTTCATCTACGGCGGCGGGCTGTGGGCCAAACACATCCACGACGGCATCGCCGAGCGCCTGCGGGCCGGGGGGTTCGGGTCCCTGTCCGAGGCGGTCGGGTCGGCCGCGCGGTAGGCTTACTTCTGCTCGTACGTGCCGTAGATGACGGCACGGGCGATGGCCTGGCCGAACAGGTTGAAGCCGAGATAGGCCGGGGTGGCGCCGTCGGGCAGCCCGAGTGATTCGACGGGCAGCGCATGCACGGCGATGTAGTAGCGGTGCGGGCCGTGACCGGCCGGCGGGGCCGCGCCGATGTAACGCTTGAGGCTTGCGTCGTTGGCCAGGGTTACCGCGCCGCCGGGCAGCGGGTCACCGTTGCCGGCATCGGCGGGCAGCGAGGTGACCTCGACCGGCAGATCGGCCACCGCCCAATGCCAGAAACCCGACGCCGTCGGGGCGTCCGGGTCGTACACGGTCACCGCGAAGCTGCGGGTCTCCGCCGGGAAACCGGACCAGCTCAGCTGCGGTGACACATCGGAGCCACCCGCCCCCATGATCCCGCTGACCTGGTCGTTGCCCAGCGGCTGACCGTCGGTCACCGACTCGGACGTCAGCGTGAACGTCGGAAGCTGCGGCAGGTTGTCATACGGTGACGTGCTCATCGCACCCTTTCAGCAATTCGTCAAGAAGTGATGCAGGACTTTCGACCCGAACTGTAGTGCGTCCACGGGTACCCGCTCGTCGACACCGTGGAACAACGCCGCGAAATCCAGATCCGGCGGCAGCCGCAGCGGCGCGAACCCGAAACAACGAATTCCCAAGCGCGAGAAGGCCTTCGCATCGGTTCCGCCGGACATCATGTAGGGCACCGTGCGCGCACCGGGGTCGGCGGCCAGCAGCGCGGCGTTCATCGCGTCCACCAGGTCGCCGTCGAAGGTGGTCTGCACCGAGGGCAGGTCACGCTCCCAGGTGCGGGACACGTTGGGCCCGATCAGCTCGTCGACCTCGCGCTCGAAGGCCTCCTTGCGGCCGGGCAGCACCCGGCAGTCCACCATCGCCTCGGCCGTGGCGGGGATGACGTTGGCCTTGTAGCCGGCCTTGAGCATGGTGGGGTTGGCGGTGTCGCGCAGCGTGGCGCCGACGATGCGGGCGATGCCGCCCAGCTTGGCGATGGTGCCGTCGAGGTCCGGGGAGCCGAGGTCGAACTCGTAGCCCGTCTCCTCCGACACCGCGGTGAGAAATTCGGCGACCGACGGCGTCAGCACGATCGGAAACTGGTGCTTACCCAGCCGGGCGACGGCCTCGGCGATGGTGGTGACGGCGTTGTCGTCGTGCACCATCGAGCCGTGGCCGGCCCGCCCGCGGGCCTCCAGCCGCATCCAGGACAGCCCCTTCTCGGCCGTCTCGATGAGGTAGAGCCGCTTCTCGCCGCCATCGCGCGTCGGCACGGTCAGCGAAAACCCGCCGACCTCACCGATCGCCTCGGTGATGCCCTCGAACAGGTCGGGCCGGTGGTCGACCAGCCACTGGCAGCCATAGGTGCCGCCGTGTTCCTCATCGGAGACGAAGGCGAACACCAGATCCCTGGGCGGGACGATGCCCTCACGTTTCAGATGGCGGGCTACGGCCAGCGTCATCCCGACCATGTCTTTCATATCGACCGCGCCGCGGCCCCACACATAGCCGTTCTCGACGGCCCCGGAGAACGGATGCACACTCCAGTCGGCCGGTTCGGCGGGCACCACGTCGAGGTGGCCGTGGATCAGCAGGGCGCCCCGAGTGGGGTCGGCGCCTTTGAGGCGGGCGAAGACGTTCCCGCGGCCGGGTGCACCCGCTTCGACGTACTCGGTTTCATACCCCACCTCTTCGAGTTGGGCGGCCACCCAATGCGCGCATTCGGCCTCCCCCTTGGTGGTCTCGGGATCCCCGGTATTGGAGGTGTCGAATCGGATGAGGCTGCTGACGAGGTCGACCACTTCGTCTTCTGGTCGAATCCCGTCGCTTCGCTCGCCGTGGGGCAATGTCACGTCCCTTTCCTACCACCTGCCGTGGAGGGAACGCCGGGCATGGTTTTGTCGGGGCAGCCACCATCCGTTAGCCTTAAGCGCCCCACCCGATGGATGTGGGCTGGTCCGAGTGGCGGAATGGCAGACGCGCTAGCTTGAGGTGCTAGTGCCCTATTAACGGGCGTGGGGGTTCAAGTCCCCCCTCGGACACACGACTGAGACGAGAGAAAAGAACGCCCCGCGTTCATTTCCGAGCCGATGGAGTGTGCTGAGCCGCGAAGCGGCGACCACACACGACTGAGACGAGAGAAAAGAACGCCCCACGTTCATTTCCGAGCCGATGGAGTGTGCTGAGCCGCGAAGCGGTGAGCACAACCGATATATGAAGAGGTACCCGACCGGCGCCGTTGCCGATCAGGTACCTCTCTCGTTTTTGGTGTTAGCCCACGTCTCCGCGGTGCACGTTCACGCAGGCCCGCTTCTTGCCCCAGATCGTGCGCACGGTGAAGCACACTCGCTTCGGCCGGCCGAATACCGTCGTGCTCTCGACGGTGCCCTCGGTGCCCTCGGGCACTGCCGGAACATCCATCTCCTCGATCTGCCGGCAGGCGGTGACGACGTCGCCTCGATGCCAACTCATCGGTATCTCTCCCCTTCCCCGTTCCGCCCTCGCGGTGCGGGCATAGTTCATTGTTACGTCGTAGTAACAATCGGGGCGAGCGATTTATTCTGCAGGTGCCGGCTCAGTAGACGTCACGTACGTAACGTTTTTCGGCTACCAGTTCGCGTTTGTAATCGTGTGCTTGCTCGTCAGACAGGCCGCCGTGCCGGCGGATGATGGCGGTCAGCGCGCTGTCCACATCCTTGGCCATGTGGGCAGCGTCACCACACACGTAGAAATGTGCGCCATCCTCCAGCCACCGCCAGAGTTCGGCGCCGGCGTCGAGCATCTTGTGCTGAACGTAGGTCCGCTCGGCCTGGTCCCGGGAGAACGCCAGGTCCAGGTGATTGAGCAGCCCGTCGGCGAGCATGTGCTCCAAATCTTCGCGGTAGTAGAAGTTTTCGGAGCGGTGCTGATCGCCGAAGAACAGCCAGTTGCGGCCGGTGTGACCGAGCGCACGCCGTTCCTGCAGGAAGGCGCGGAACGGCGCGATCCCGGTGCCCGGCCCCACCATGATCATCGGCGTCTGCGATTCGGCGGGCGGCCGGAAGTTCGGCGAGCGCTGGATGAACACCGGCGCGGCGTGCGCGCGGTCGGCCAGGAAGGTCGAGGCCACTCCGTGCCGCAACGCGCCGCGGGCGCTGCGGTAGCGCACCACCGACACCGTCAGTTGGACTTCGGTGGGGCTCACCAGTGGGCTCGAGCTGATGGAGTACTGCCGCGGGGTCAGCCGCACCAACGCGTCCTGCCACTCCTCCGGGGCGGCCCGCACCCCGAACTCCTCGACGATGTCGAGCGCGTTGCGCCCGTCCAGCCAAGAGTCCAGCTCGGCCCTCGGCCCGCGCAGCCGCTTGGCGGCCTTGGGCCGGTGGTCCGCGATGAAGCGCAGCAGGTTGGGCGTGATCCGGCAGATGTCGTAACACGACGTCAGGGCACTGCGCAGGTCGGCGTCCGCACCGTCGACCTCGATGATCTCGTTGCCGGTCAGCCCGGTGCAGGCCAGCCAGCCGGCCACCGCATCGTCGGAATTGGTGACGAACACGCCGAGCGAGTCACCGGCCGCATAGCTCGCCCCGTGTTCGGCGACGTGCTCGGAGATGTCAAAGCCGAACTGGCGCACCTCTTTTTGTGCCGACTCGGGCGTGAGGCGGATATTGCGGCACAGTGGCGCCAGCAGCGGTGCGTTACGGGTCAGCGGCTGTGCCGTGGCTGACCGCACGACCAGGGCAGGCGCGCTGCCGGTTTCGGCCCCGCTGCCAGTTTCGACCGCGGCGCCGACGATGCCGGCGATCTGGTCGGCCCACGCGGTCATCGGTTCGCCGTCGTACGCCTCGCAGTCGACCCGGCCCAGCAGCCGGGTCGCTCCGAGGGCGGCCAGCCTGGCGTCCAGCGCCTTGGCGTGCCCGCAGAAGTTGTCGTAGGACCTGTCGCCGATCCCCAGCACCGCGTACCGCAGACCGGGCAGCGAGGGAGCCTCGGCGGAGGCCAGCCGCTGCCAGAAGTCGGCACCGTTGTCCGGCGGTCCGCCGTCACCGAAGGTGCTTGTCACGACGACGATTTCGGTGGCAGCCGCCAGCTCGGTCAGGGTCACGTCGTCCATGGTCGCCAGGCGCGCACCGGTCAGCCGGCCGGCCACCGTGGCCGCGAACTCCTCGGCGGTGCCGGTCTGCGACGCCCACAGCACCAACGGGCCGGGCGCAGCCGGCTCCGGCGCCGCTCCCCCGGCCCGGGAGTACCTGCCGGCCAGCAGCCCGTCGATCCACAACCGGGCCTGCGGGCGGACCGGTGCGCTGCCCGGCAGCACCGGAACGCCGTCGGCGCCACCGTCGAGCGCGGCCAGAAACCCTGCGATATAAACCTTTTCGTCGTCGGTGAGGTCCATGGTGAAACCCTGCAATCCGAGCGCCTCGGCGAGCGGGTGAGCGGCCGCGGTGGGTAGCGCCGGCGCGATGGGCCGCAGCGCGACCGCGCAGACCTTCAGTTCGGGCTGCAGCGAGTCGGCGTCGACGGCGTCGTTGGTGAGCGCGTTGACGGTCAGGTACTCACCGTGTTCGTCGTTCCAGTGGAACGGCACCCACACGTTGCCCGGCTGCACCCGGTCGGTGATGATCGGTGGCAGCACCGCCCGGCCTCGCCGCGAGGTCAGCTCCACCTGGCAGTGCTCGGTGATACCCGCCGCGGCGGCGTCCTCGGGATGGATCTCGACGAACGGCGCACCGTTGAGTTTGTTGAGCTTGGCCACCCGACCGGTCTTGGTCATGGTGTGCCACTGATGCTGCAGCCGTCCGGTGTTGAGCACCATCGGGTAGTCCTCGTCGGGCAGCTCCTGGGCGTCAATGTGCGGCCGGGCGAGGAAAACCGCCTTGCGGGACGGAGTCGCGAAGGCCAACCGCGGCCGGTGACCGTTCTCGTCGACGAACAAGGTCTGGGACACCCCGTCGTTCAGATACCGGATGGGGTGACGGTCCGCGGCGTCCTGCGGTGGGCAGGGCCACTGCAGCGGGGCCTCGCGCAGCCGGTCGTAGCTTGCGCCGCGCAGGTCATACCCGGTGCGCGGGTTCGCGAACCGGCGGATCTCGTCGAAGATCTCCGAGCTGGACTTGTAGTCGAAATGGTCGCCGAAGCCCAGGTGTTCGGCCACCCCGCAGATCAATTCCCAGTCCGGGCGCGCGTCACCCAGCGGCGGCACCGACTGTTGCAGCAGCGTCAGGTTGCGTTCGGAGTTGATCATCACCGCGTCGGATTCGGCCCACAGCGTGGCCGGCAGCACGATATCGGCATACCGGTTGGTTGCGGTGTCCTGGTAGGCATCCTGGGTGATGACGAGTTCGCACGTCTCCAGTCCGGTGATCACCGTCTTGCGGTTGGGCACCGAGGCGACGGGATTCGTACAGATGATCCAGCACGCCTTGATATCTCCGGCGGCCGCCTGCTCGAACATCGCGACCGTCCCTGGCCCGACGTCGGTGCGGATGGTGCCGGGTTCCAGTCCCCACTGGTCCTCGCAGAACGCACGGTCCTCGGCCGACAGCACCGACCGCTGGCCGGGCAAACCCGTTCCCATATAACCCATTTCGCGGCCGCCCATGGCATTGGGCTGACCGGTCAGCGACATCGGCCCGCTGCCGGGCCGACAGATGGCGCCGGTTGCCAGGTGCAGGTTGCAAATCGCGTTGGTGTTCCAGGTGCCGTGGGTGCTCTGGTTCAGGCCCATGGTCCAGCAGGTCATCCAGTCGCCCGCCGCGGCGATCATCGTTGCCGCGGCGCGAATATCCTCCTCGGCGATGCCGGTGATGGCACTGACCCGCTCGGGGGTGTAGTCGGCGAGGAAGGCCGGCATCGCCTCCCAGCCCTGTGTGTGTTCGGCGATGAATGTCCGGTCGATATTCCCATTTTCGACCAACACGTGCAGCAAGCCGTTGAGCAGGGCCAGATCGGTGCCCGGCTTGATCGGCAGGTACAGGTCGGCCTTGTCCGCGGTGGCGGTGCGCCGGGGGTCGACCACGATGAGTTTGGCCCCGGCCTTCATGCGGTCGGCCATCCGCAGGAACAGGATCGGGTGACAGTCGGCCATATTGGCGCCGATGACGAAAAACAGGTCGGCGTGGTCGAAATCGGTGTACGAACCGGGCGGGCCGTCCGCGCCCAGCGACTGTTTGTAGCCGGTGCCCGCGCTGGCCATGCACAACCGCGAGTTCGACTCGATGTGCACGGTGCGCAGATACCCCTTGGCGAGTTTGGTCGCCAGGTACTGGGCCTCGATCGACATCTGGCCGGACACGTACAGCGCGACGGCGTCGGGACCGTGTTCGTCGACGATGGCGCGCAGCCGGCGGCCGGCTTCGGCGATGGCGTCGTCGACCGGGGTGGAAACCGGTTCGGCGCCCCGCTCCGAGCGGACCAGCGCGGTGGTGAGCCGACCGTCGGTAGCGGCCATCAGTTCGGCGTGGGTGGCGCCCTTGGTGCACAACCGGCCGTAGTTGGTCGGGTGCAGCTTGTCGCCGCTGACCCGTGCGATCACCGGTAACCCGCTGACCGGGTCGGCCTTGGTGGTGACCTCGATGCCGCAGCCGACCCCGCAGTACGAGCACGCGGTCCGCGTTTGCACCGACATGGTGCCATCGTGTGCTGCCACTGTTCCGGTTCTTTTGAGTCGACGTTAGCGTGAGGAAAACTCGACCTCACAGCCCGGTTGGCACACTGTGAGGTCGAGTTCTTCCAGTTCAGGCCGTTGCGACGGACTCCGGAAGGCCGTCGGCAACCTTTCCCTTGACCGGCGCGATGCGCAGGAAGACGAACCATGTGACGACCGCGCAGACGACGTAGAACCCGAGGAACACCCAGAAGGCGTTGGTCGCCGACTTCGCGTCGCTCACGTACGAGGCCCGCAGCACGATGTTGATGAACACGCCGCCCAGGGCGCCGATGGCACCGGCGAATCCGATCAGGGCCCCGGACATCCGGCGTGACCAGGACGCCTTTTCCTCACGGCTCCACTCGTCGTGGTCGGCCGCCTTGGCCTCGAAGATGGACGGGATCATCTTGTAGGTCGAGCCGTTGCCCAGACCGGACAGGATGAACAGCAGGATGAAGCCGATGACGTAGGCGCCCATCTGTCCGCCGGTGGGCGCACCCTTGTGGGCGTCGTCCAGCATGCCTGCGGTGACCAGGATGCCGGCGGCGAACATCATCGCGATGAACGTGTACAGCGTGATCTTGCCGCCACCGATGCGGTCGGCGAGCTTGCCGCCGAACGGCCGGGAGATGGAGCCGAGCAGCGGTCCGAGGAAGGAGATCTGCGCGGCGTGCAACGAGGCCTGCGCGGCAGTGGATCCGCCGGCGAGGAAGTTGATCTGCAGCACCTGACCGAAGGCGAAGCTGAACCCGATGAACGAGCCGAAGGTGCCGATGTACAGGAAGCTCATCACCCAGGAGTGCTTGAACCGCATCGCCTCGATCATGGCGCCCATGTTGGACTTCTGGTTGCGCAGGTTGTCCATGAACAGGGCGGCGCCGACGGCGGCCACAGCGATCAGCACAAGGTAGATGGCACAGACGATTTCGGGTGCGGTATTGCTGACGGTGGCGATCACCAGCAGGCCGATCAGCTGGATCACCGGGACACCGATATTGCCGCCGCCGGCGTTCAAGCCCAGCGCCCAGCCCTTGAGCCGTTGCGGGTAGAAGGCGTTGATATTGGTCATCGACGAGGCGAAGTTGCCGCCGCCCAACCCGGCGAACGCCGCGATCACCAGGAACTGGGTGTAGGTGGTGCCGGGGTTCTTCATCGCCCACCAGGTGAGCAGCGTCGGGATGAGGAGCAGCAGTGCGCTGACCACCGTCCAGTTGCGCCCGCCGAAGCGCGCCGGGGCGACGGTGTACGGGATTCGCATGAAGGCACCGACCAGCGTCGGGACTGCCACCAGATAGAACTTGCCCGCGGCGTCGATGTGGTACACGTTCTGCGGCATGAACAGCACCATCACCGACCAGATGGACCACACCGAGAAGCCGACGTGTTCGGCGACGACGGACCAGATGAGGTTGCGTCGAGCGGTCGTTTTGCCACCGGCCTCCCAGGCTTCGACATCCTCGGCGTCCCAGTGCTCGATGTCACGGTCGCGGGTAAGAATGGTCACGGAGGTTCCTCCCAAGTGTGGATCGGTTGCCCAGAAAAGTAGGCCCGCGCCATTCCGCACCGATTGCACCACCGTGTCGGGTCTGTCAACACCTACTCACACCTCGAGGGGCACCCGCGGTGCGCAACGGTATTCACCGGTGTTGCACCGGGGAAACGACCACGAAACAAACGGGCCCTACGTTGGCTGAGGCATGAGCGATGGCAGTGCACCACGTTTCCTGCAGGGCGCCTTCGCATTCGAGGGTGTCGGTCTGGACAAACCGCAACCGCTCGACCCGCCGCTGAGGTACGTGGTGCCGGCGGGTGCGGTCACCCAGCCGGTGTATTTCCGGGGCGGTAACTCGACCGACGAGCTGATCACGGTGGTGTTGTTCCGCGACGGCGCCCCGATGCGCTACTTTCCCGTCGCCGCCAAGGGGGCCACCCATGTGGCGCTTCGGGTGGTCGAGGATCTGCTGGGTGACACCGTGCTGGAACTGTACGTCGCGGCGCCGGCCGGGGTGTCCGGGACGGTCGTCGTCGATCTCGGGCTGGTGGAGATCCCGTGAAGCGGCGACTGGTGGTCGTCGGCAACGGGATGGCCGGGGTCCGGGCAATCGAGGAGATCCTGACCCGCGGCGGTGGCGAATCGTTCGACATCACCGTTTTCGGTGACGAACCATACGGCAACTACAACCGGATCCTGCTGTCCAATGTGCTTGCCGGCAGCGACGATTCGGACGAGATCTATCTCAACGCGCTGGATTGGTACACCGACAACGCGATCGATCTGCGGGCCGGGGTGCGGATCGTGCGGTTGGACACCTACGCCCGGCTGGTGCACGCCGACGACGGAACCACCATGCGGTACGACGCGTTGATCCTGGCCACCGGCAGCCGTTCGTTCTTCCCCCCGATGACGGGCCTGTGGGCCGATGACAAGACGCTGACCGACGGTGTGTTCGGGTTCCGCACCCTCGACGATTGCATGGGGATGATCTCCGAGGCGGCCAACCGGACCAAGGCCGTGGTGATCGGCGGCGGGCTGCTCGGCCTGGAAGCCGCACGGGGACTGCAGAATCGCGGGCTGGCGG
Source organism: Mycolicibacterium canariasense (assembly GCF_002101555.1). Classification (GTDB taxonomy): domain Bacteria; phylum Actinomycetota; class Actinomycetes; order Mycobacteriales; family Mycobacteriaceae; genus Mycobacterium; species Mycobacterium canariasense. The sequence goes on along the minus strand of NZ_LQOL01000058.1, from coordinate 71,335 downwards.
TCGAGGTGGTGCATGCCGGGCCCACCTTGATGAACGCGCAACTCGACGATGCGGCCGGTGCCATCCTGCGCCGGTCCGTCGAGGGCATCGGCATCACCGTGCACACCGACAAGCGCACCACCGAGGTGCTGGTCGGCGACGACGGCAAGCTGACCGGGATCGTATTCTCCGACGGCAGCACCGTGGACTGCGACATGCTGGTCATCGCCGCCGGGATCCGGCCCAATGTCGGCCTGGCACAACGGGCCGGGCTCACGGTGGAGCGGGCCATCGTCGTCGACGACCATATGCGCTCCGTCGACGACGATCGCGTCTACGTCGTCGGCGAGTGTGCCCAGCACCGCGGTCAGGTGTACGGCTTGGTGGCACCGCTGTGGGAGCAGGCCGCCGTACTGGCCGACCACCTCACCGGTACCGACACCACCGCGGCCTACCGCGGGTCGCGAACCGCGACCAAACTCAAGGTGGCCGGCGTCGACGTGGCGTCGATGGGCATCAAGGCGCCGGAACTGCCCGACGACGAGTTCGTGCAGTATTCCGAGCCGCGGCACGGCGTCTACAAGACGATCGTCATCCGCGACGGCAAGCTGGTGGGCGCCACCCTGGTCGGCGACATGTCCAAGGTGTCCTTCCTGACGCAGGCCTTCGACAGTGGGTTGCCGCTGCCCGATGAGCGTGTCTCATTGATGTTCGACATCGGTACACCCGAGGTGGCCGTGGGTGTTGCGGAATTGTCCGACGATGCGCAGGTGTGCAATTGCAACGGGGTGTCCAAGGGCGCCCTGGTGGCGTGCGTGCAGTCCGGTGAGACCACGGTGTCGGGCGTGATGGCCAAGACCAAGGCCGGCAAGGGCTGCGGCTCGTGCAAGGAGCTCGTCGGGCAGGTGGTCGAGTGGGCGGCCGGCGGCGCGGTCACCGAGGATCCGTCGGCGTCCTGGTACGTGCCGGGGGTGCCGTACGACAAGCCGTCGCTGATGGCGTTGATCCGGGAGTTGCGGCTGCATTCGGTGTCGTCGGTATTCGCCGCGCTGGCGCCCGACGGCCGTGTCGACGCCGGGTCGAAGATGGCGCTGGCGTCGCTGCTGGAAATGATGTGGGCCGAGGAGTTCGTCGACGAGCGGGACGCCAGGTTCATCAATGACCGGGTGCACGCCAATATCCAACGGGATGGCACCTTTTCGGTGGTGCCGCAGATGAAGGGCGGGGTGACCAGCTCCGAACAATTGCGCAAGATCGCCGATGTGGCCGACAAGTATGCGATCCCGATGATCAAGTGCACCGGAGGGCAACGCATCGATCTGTTGGGCGTCCGCAAGGAGGATCTGCCCGCGGTGTGGGCCGATCTGGGCATGCCGTCGGGCTATGCCTACGGCAAGAGTTTCCGCACCGTGAAAACCTGTGTGGGAAGCGACTTCTGCCGCTACGGCCTCGGCGACTCGACTGCGCTGGGCATCGCGCTGGAGGAGCGTTATCAGGGGCTGGCCAGCCCGGCGAAGATGAAGCTGGCGGTGACGGGGTGCCCGCGGAACTGCGCCGAGGCGCTGTGCAAGGACCTCGGTGTGGTGGCGGTCGACGGCGGCCGGTGGGAGATCTACGTCGGCGGGGCGGCGGGCGCGCATATCCGCAAAGGGGATCTGCTTGCGGTGGTGGATGATCCGGCCACCGTGATCACGCTGACGGGGCGTTTCCTGCAGTACTACCGGGAGAATGCCAACTGGCTCGAGCGCACGTACGCGTGGGTGCCGCGGGTAGGCATCGACCATATCCGCGCCGTGGTGGTCGACGACGCGCACGGCTGGGCCGAGGGACTGGATGCGCGGATGCAGAAATCGGTTGACGCATACCGTGATCCGTGGCTGGATGGCCGGGATCCGGTGAGCGAGGGGCAGTTCCGGTCGGCGCTGCCGTTGTTACCGCTCCCCCAGGTTCCGGTGCGATGAGTTATTTGGGGCCGGCCTCCCAGATACCCGTCGGCGAAGGCCGCACGTTCGCCGTCGACGATGCCCAGATCGCGGTGTTCCGGCTGCGCGACGGGTCGTTGCGGGCACTGGACGCGGTGTGCCCCCACAAGGGCGGACCACTGGCCGACGGACTGGCCGACGACCAGGTGGTGGTCTGCCCGCTGCACGGCGCGACCTTCGACCTGTGCACCGGATCCGAAGCCGGCGGTGGCGCTCCGGTGCGCAGCTACGACGTCGCCGAGGTGAACGGGCAGATCCGGATCACTCTTTGAGCTTCTGCGCAAGTCCGAAAGTTATTGGCTGTGGATATCTTTCGGCCCTGTGGATAACGTCCGACGTTGTCGCCGCCGCTCGATAGTATTCGAACATGCTTGCGAATACGATGGGCAATCGAGAGGCTGTGCTGGCAGCTTTCGATGTCCTCGACGCTGCAGCCGGGCAGCTCGCACGCACGGACTTCACTGCCTTCTCGGTTGCCGAGCTGCTGGAGCTGCAATCACGCCGGGAACGCCAGGCCCGCATCGCCGCATGTGCCGACCACCGGATCCTGGCCGCACTGCAGAACCAGGCCACCGCGCGTGAGATGGGCGGGAAATCCTGGCCGGATATCCTGGCCATACGCCTGGGTATCAGTCAGGTCGAGGCCAGGGCCAGGGTGAAAGATGCCGAGCACCTCGGACCGCGATGTGTCATCGGCGGCGACGTCTTGGAGCCGGTCCTGCCGGCGTGTGCCGAAGCGCTGGCATCCGGGGCGATCAATCTCGAACACGCCGGCCACATTCGCGACGTGCTGCGCAAGTCCGAGCGTCACACCACCGCCACCGACCGGGCCGAATGGGAACGCACCCTGGTACGCATCGCGGCCTCGAACCCGCCCGAGACGGTCAAGGACGTCGGCGCCCAGATGCTGTACCTGCTCAACCAGGACGGGTCCGGTCCCGACCTCGCCACCCATCAGCCCGGCCTGCGCCTGGGACCCCAGGACGCCGACGGGCTGCATCGCGTGTCGGGATATGTCGACGCTGAGGCCGCCGCCTACATCAAGACCATCGAATCCGTCTGGGCCGCACCGGTATCAACAACCCCGCCGATGCCGAACCCATCCCCAATCCCACCCCCAACCCGCCTGATCCCGATGCGCCGCCGGAGGTGGACGCCGAACAACGCCAGGCCGAAGCCGCCGAACGTGACACCCGAACCCCGGCCCGCCGCAGCCACGACGCCTTCAAGACCCTGTGCCGGGAAATCCTGATGTCCAGGAAACTCGGCCAACACAACGGGCTGCCGGTCACCGTGGTCGTCTCGACGACGCTGGCCGAACTGGAGGAGGGCGCCGGGGTCGCGCGCAGCAGCAGCGGAGTCAAGATCCCCATCCCCGACCTCATCCGGCTGGCCGCCCACGCCCACCACTACCTGCTGGTGTTCAAGCACCACACCGCCGAGCCGCTCTACCTCGGCCGAACCAAACGCCTGGCCTCCAAAGCCCAACGCCTGGTCGCGATCGCCCGGGACCGCGGCTGCACGCGCCCCGGCTGCTTCGCCCCCGCCGACCGCTGCCAGGCGAACCACGCCGACCTCGACTGGACCGCCGGCGGTAAAACCAACGCCGACACCATCGTGCTGGGCTGTGGCCCCGACAATCGACTGGCCTACCGAACCGGCTGGACCACCACCATCGACCCCACCACCGGCCGTGCCCAATGGCACCCACCACCACTGCTCGACACCGGCCAAGACCGCACCAACCACCACTTCCACCCCGAAGAGCTCCTGCGCCCACCGGGCGGGGAGGACCCGTAATCGCTTGTTGGCCTTGGCCAAGCACACGACGCCGCGGCCGATCACCTTCGATCAGGTGACGTCACTGGCCGGCTCCAATTACATGGGATTGGAAAATCGGGCGCGGAGCGTGTGCGCTGGTGTTGAGAGCTGGGCAGTGGATGCTTCGCTTGGCGGGTACTTGTGGACACTGCTCAGCCGAGCCGGCCGGGAGGAACTTTCATGCGGCTTCCGCGAACGACGGGTTGGTGCCATAGCGTTGCAGCGCAGTCGAATCGAGTACGACGCCGAGCCCCGGTGCGTCGGGCACGGTGAGCAGGCCGTCGCCGTCAAGGCTCCATGAACCGGCAATGAGCTCGTCGATGTAGGCAGATCCTGTCTTGTACTCGACCAGGTCGGTCGCCGCGAGGGCCGACGCCAACTGCAGATCGGCCGCCAGACCGATGCCGGTGTTCCACCCGTGCGGCACCAGGCGAATGCCACGATCCTGAGCAGCCCAACCGATTCGACGGGACTCACTCAGACCACCACCTTTGGTGGTGTCGGGTTGCACGATGTCGAAGGCGCCCGCCTCGATGTACGGCGCGAACGCTTGCCGCCGGGTGAGGACCTCGCCGCCGCTGATCGGGACTTTCGAGTGCGCGCGCAGCGCGACGAAACCATCGACGTCATCGGGCGCCAACGCCTCTTCGAACCAGGCGACGTCGTAGCCGGCGAGCATGTCGGCCGTGCGTTTGGCCCAGGACAGATTTCCAGGGAAGAACGCTTCGGATCCGCCGGCGTCGACGGCGAGCAGCCGATCCCCCACCGCCGCTCGCGCCGCGGCGACCGTGCGTTCGTCGGTTGCCTGATCGACACGCCCGAATTTCCACCATCCGATCTTGAACGCAGTGAAGCCTTCGTCGACGAGTGCGCGGAGGTTGTCGGTCATGGCGGCCGCCTCGTCCATGAGCACAGAGGCGTACGGCCGGACGCGATCGCGGTAGCGTCCCCCGAGTAGCCGGCCGACCGGTTGTCCGAGTGCTTGCCCGGCCAGATCCCATAAGGCGATGTCGACGGCACTGGTGGCATGGGTCAGCGTGCCGCCCCTGCCCATCCAGAATGCGCTCTGGTGCAGGGTTTCCGTGAGGCGCTCGACCTCGAGCGCATTCCCGCCGATGATCAGCGGCCGCAGCAGCTCCAGCGCGGCGCGCACCAAGCCCTCTGCGGTGAACGCGCTGCCGATACCGACGTGACCGGTATCGGTGTGGACAGCGACAAGGGTGTGCACGACGTCGTCGGGACGCAGTTCGTTCGACCATCCGCCCTCCGGCGTGGCGCCCCTCAGGCCGCAGGTTTCGATGCGGGTGATGTGCATGTTGTTCGTACTCCTTTGTGAAATCGGTTGTTGGTCAGCGCAGCATGTGGCCGGGGAGCCGGCGGGTGTGTTGGCCATCGCTCACCACCGGGACCCCGTTGACCCAGACATGGCGCGCGGCCCGCGAGTACTCGTCGGGCATCGACCAGGTATCGGCTTGGCGCAGCATCTCTGGGTCGAACAGCACGACATCCGCATGGTGGCCGACCCTGAGATATCCGCGGTCGCGGATGCCGAAATGATCGGCGACCATACCGGTCATCTTGTGGACGGCCAGTTCGAGCGACAGCGTGCCGGTCCGGACATGGTGGCTGAGGTAGTGCGTGTGCCCGTAGTAAAACAGCGGATCGCGGGTGCGCGCGTGCAGTGGGCCCTCCCGGCGGGTGCTGAAGGCGTCGACACCCAAGAGGAAGTGATCGTGGCTGATCGCGTCGGCCAGGTGGTCGTCGGTAAACAGCCGACCGAGTAGTTGCACTGCACCGAGGTCGGCGCCGGCAGCGGCGAGGATGTCGAAAAGGCAGTCCCATTCATCGCGGCCGTGGCGCTCGGCGATCTCGGGGAAGGTGAGTCCCTCCCACTGTGGGTGGGTGGGCGACACCCCGAGCCGTACCCGGTCCCACTGGCCACGGTGCACGAACCGCCAGTAGCGGTCACAGTCCTGCCGCACCCGGGCGCGGACATCGGTGTCGGCGAGGAGGCCGGCGGCCTCCGCGGGCGGTCGCACGGCCAGCCATCCGGGCAGCAGACCGACCGCCATACCGATTCCGTGTGGATAGGGGGTCATGTCAGCCAGGACATCGGTGCCCCGCTGCCGCTCGTTGATCACCCGCTGCGCCGCCTGTTCCCACGCACCGCGGCCGGCTCCGGTGTCGTATCGGACATTGAGGTGTGACAGCTGCGCGCGTACCCCGCCGCCCCGGTGCACGACGTGGAAGAACTCGTCCACGGCCGCCCCGAGGGCGGTGTCGCGGTTGCGAATGTGGCTGGCGTAGAGGCCGCCCCGCCGCCCGACGACACCGGTCAGAGCCGCGAGCTCCTCCGCGTCGGCGAATCGGCCCGCCCCGTATTCCAGACCGCTCGACAAACCGATCGCACCGGCCTCCAAAGCCTCCTCCAGGAGCCGAATCCGCTCGCGGGCTTCATCGCACCTGCCGGTTTCGGCGTTGCTGCGGGCAGCCGACCGAATCGCGGTGTGTCCGACGAACCACACGAGGTTCTGTGCGGTTCCACCGGAATGGACGGTGTCCACCAGCTCGCCGAAACTGCGCCAGTCGACGGGCCCGTCGTAACCCAGCGCTCGCAGGGCACTACATGCCGACTCGACGTCCGCGGCGCCCAACGGCGCATATGTCACACCGCAGTTGCCCACCACTTCCGTCGTGACGCCCTGATGAATGGTGCTGAACGCGTACCGGTTACCCAACACTGACCAGTCGCTGTGACTGTGCGGGTCGATCAACCCCGGAGTAGCCAGCATGCCGGCGGCCTGCACGGTGCGCGCAGCACGCGCCTCGACCGAGCAGCCGAGATAGGCGATCCGGTCGCCGACGATCCCGATGTCACAGCGGCTCGGCGCGGCCCCGGAGCCATCGACGACGTCGGCTCCGACGATCAGCGTGTCGAAATCTGGCATCTCACAACACCTTGCTGAGGAATTCTCGAGTCCGCGGCTCGCGGGGAGATCCGAAAATCTGCTTCGGGTCGGCGGTCTCGACGATGTTTCCTTTGTCCATGTAGATCACCCGGTCGGCGACCTCTTTGGCGAAGCCCATTTCGTGCGTGACGACGACCATCGTCATGCCCTCGGCGGCGAGGTCCTTCATCACGGCAAGCACTTCGCCGACGATCTCCGGGTCCAAGGCGGAGGTCGGCTCATCGAACAGCATGATGGTCGGATCCATAGCGAGCGCACGGGCGATTGCCACACGCTGCTTCTGCCCACCGGACAGGGCGTCGGGGTACGCATCGGCCTTCTCGATCAGGCCGACGCGGCCCAGGAGGGCGCGTCCGCGTTCGTGTGCCTGGGCTTTGGTGCGTCCGAGTACGCGCCGGGGTGCCAGCGCGATGTTCTCGATGACCGTCATGTGGGGGAAGAGATTGAAGTGTTGGAACACCATCCCGACGTCGCGTCGCACCACCGCCAGGTCGGCACGCTTCTCGTCCGGCCCGAGACGATGCCCGTTGACGACGATGCTCCCGTGGGATGGACGCTCCAACCCGTTCATACACCTGAGCAAGGTGCTCTTGCCCGACCCGGAGGCGCCGATGATGCAGACAACCTCACGCTCGGCCACGGTGCACGTGATACCGCGGAGGACTTCCACGTCACCGAAGCTCAGCCGAAGCTCGTTGATCTGGATCACTTCTTTGCTCCTATCGACGTAGTGAGCGCGTCGCCGACTGTCGGCGCTGGCATTTTTCGGCCGAGGCGGCGTTCATAGCGCCGGGACAGAGCCGACAGGACATAGCAGATGGCGAAGTAGAACGCGCCGACGAGGGTGTACGCGAGGATCGGGTCCGCGGTCTGGGAGCTCACGATGTTGGCCGCCCTGGTGAGCTCGATCAAGCCGATGACTGCGACCAGTGAGCTGTCCTTGATGAGCACCACGAGGAACCCGACGCCCGGTGGCACGATCACTCGGGCCGCCTGCGGCAGGATGACCCACCGCATCCGATCCACATAGGACAGCCCGAGCGCCTCCGCCGCCTCGATCTGCCCGCGTGGCAACGCCTGAATGCTGCCGCGGACCAGTTCGGCGACATACGCGGATGCGAAAATGGACAGCGCGATCACCGCAGCCCAATACTCGGCAAGGCTGCTGCCGGGGACGAGCAGTGGGATGCCGAAGTAGACGAAGAAGATGATCAGGAGCACTGGCACGCCACGTATGACCGCGACATAGACGGCGCTGATCCAGCGCAACGTGCGCACGGTTCCCGCTGCCATCAACCCGATGAACAGCCCCAGGAGACCGCCGAAAAGCACCGAGAGCACACAGATCTGGACTGTGACAACGGCTCCGCGCAGGATCAACGACAGGTGCTGCCAGCCGATCGCCTGGAACATCACGCCACCTTCCATTTGATGACTCTGGTTTCCACCAGCCGCGAGATGCTCGCGATGAGGAATGCGACGCCGAAATACAACACCCCGCCGACGGTCAACGTCTCGATGGTCCGAAACGTGGTCGACGTGATTCCCAGCATCACGTGCATGAGGTCCGGCAACGCGATCACCGAGGTGACTGAGGAGGCGAGAAACAGCAGGATCGTCTGGTTGGTGATGGCCGGCAGGACGTTGCGCACCGCCGGCGGCAACAGCACCCGCAGGAAGGTGTCGCGCCCACTGAGACCCAACGCGCCCCCTGCCTCGCGTAGGCCGTTCGGTACCGATTCGAAGCCGGCACGGTAGATCTCGGCCATGTAGGCGGCGTTGTTGATCGTCAGGGCCATGATGCCCGCCGCGACCGGGTCCAAGTTGACGCCGACCTGAGGAAGCGCAAAGAAGACCAGATACAACTGGAGCAGCAGCGGCGTGTTCCGGACGACCTCGATGTAGGTTCCTGCCAACGCCTGAAGCGCGCGGGCGTGTGATGCACGGCCGAGGTAGAGGACGATGCCGAATGCGGCCCCTGCGAATGCGGCGGCGGTGCTCACCGCGATGCTGATCGCCAGACCGGTGAGGAGCGCAGGAAGGTGCGGCAGGATATCTCCGTAATAGAGCTGCACGGTGGCCTGCGCTACTTGATCAGTTCGGGCACGTCCATGCCGAGCCACCGGTTGTACGAGTCGTTCCCCGCCTTGCTGATGTTGTAGTTCATGATGAAGTTGTTCAGGTAGTTCAGCCAGATCTGGTCGCCCATCTTGACGCCGAAGGACACGAGAGATGGGGCCAGTGCGGGGGCTTCCAGAACACGCACCGCGCTGCCCTCGCTCTTGCGGATGTCGGCGACGACCGCGGTGCTCTCCATCAATGCGTCGACTTTGCCGCTGCGCAGCGCCTGAATCGAATCCGCCACGGCGTCAAAGAGACTGGCTTTCGCAGCGGGGAACTGGGTCTGCAGGATCGTGGCCGGTACGCTGCCTCTGGTCGCTGCGACGTTTCTGCCTGCGAGATCGTCGTAGACCCGAATGTCGCTGTCGGCCGGTACGACGACGAGTTGCCCCTCAGAGGCGTAGGGCCGCGTCATGGCGACGACCTGGGCGCGCTCGTCGAGATTCGTCAGTGCCGCGATGACAACATCGACCTTGCCGGTCTCCAGCATGGGGATCCGACTGGCGTTGGTAGTACTGACGAATTCGACCTCGGCGCCCAAGGAGTCGGCCAACGCGCGCGCCTTGTCGATGTCGAAGCCTTCGTACTGGCCCGAGCTGTTCATGACACCGTATGGCGGCGCGTCGGCGAAGACGCCGATCGAGATCTTCTTGGACTGGAGCACTTTGTTCAGAACGCCGGCGCCGCCGCCGGCCATACCGCCCCCTTGCCCCGACGAGCTACAGCTCGACAGAAGCAGCACCACCATCCACGCAGCGAACACTGCGAGTACCCCTTTACGCATCCTCAACCTTCGGTAGGGACTGCGGCCGCTATGGCCATGACACGGGCGATACCGCTTGAGATGTGACGCGATCGCCGTAATTGAAGATTATCTATAATCTATAGCTGTGCGCAAGAGGCCGAGTGCAGACACCGCTGCATGCATAGGATCGATCCGACTGACACGGAAAGAGAGAAGAGCGCATGACCCAAGCTGACGGGTTGGCAGTCGCGCCTGGCCTCGCGGCGCCCTCGCGCCGACACCAGATCGCCGACTGGCTGCGAGAGCAGATCGTCAAGGGTCAGCTAGCACCGGGAGCGCAGCTCAAGCAGGACGTTCTCGCCGCGCATCTCAGCACCAGCCCGGGCCCCGTTCGGGAAGCCTTGCGTCAGATGGAAAGCGAGGGCTTGGTCCACCACATCCCCAACCGCGGTGCGTTCGTCACTGCGGTGAGTGCAGAAGAACTTCTCGGTGTCCTACTGCCCGTGCGCTTGGCCATCGAATCCTTCGCCATCGAGAAGGCCAGCGCTGACTCCGCCACTATCGACCACTTGCAGGAATTGGTCGACCTCATGGATGCCGCCGCCGAGCGTAAAGACCTTGATCTACTGAACGAACTCGACGTGTCCTTCCACGAAATGATCGTGCGCAGTGCTCATTCCGAGCACGCAATGCAGTTGTGGGCAAGCGTCCAGCCGCGGATCAGGATGCAGATCCACCGCTTGGCCAAGCGCCACAACACCCCCTTCGCCATCCCCGAGGAACACCGAGTGCTCCTTGACTCGATACGTCACGACGAGCCCGAGCGTCGTCGACGGGCGCTAGACGACCACATCATGGCCAGCGCTCGGCAACTCCTCGCACTCGAGCAGATGGGCTCCGCCCCTACCTAGCCCTGGTCTTAGTGCGGCCGTTCACAGATTCCGTTGCCTTGCGACTGCTACGTGGCCGATGACGTTGCCATTGCGGTCATTCGGGACGGTGCGTTCCGCCTGACCGAATGGTCGCGGGACAAGCTGTGGGTGCACCCGACCCGAGGTGCCGCCGGTGTGTGTGTCAGTCGTTATTTCGGCGCCACCAGCGCGGGGTGCGCCGTGGCGGTTCGACCGCCGCTGGGGTTTCGACGGCCGGCTCAGACTTCGCGTCGGCGGGTTCTTCCTCCGGCGAATCATCTTCTGCGGCTTCGGCTTCGGCTTCGACTTCGGCTGCAGGATCAGCAGGAGTGTCGGCGGACTCGTCCTCGACCGCAACCTCAGCTTCTGCAGGAGTGTCCGCCTCATCAGCGCCTTCGTCAGCGGCGGGCTGGGCTTCGCCCTCTTCGTCCTCGCCGCCGTCATGGTCGGCCGCCAACGACTCCGCCGCAGCCTCCAACTCGTGCCCGATGTCGAACGGCTCGGACTCTTCTTCGACCGGCTCTTCGGCCTCACCCTCGGCCGCGTCTATGGCTTCCGCTTCCTCGACGGCGTCTTCCGCCGGCTCTTCGCCGGGCTCTTCGACGCTGTCTTCGGCGGCCGGCTCACCTTCGTCAGCAGCGTCAGCCTCGTGAGACTCCGCCTCGCGCTCGGCCGCCAACGACTCCGCCGCAACCTCCAACTCGTGCCCGATGTCGAACGGGTCGGACTCCCCTTCGCTCGAATCTTCGATCGACTCTTCGACCGGCTCCCCGGCCACCTCGAGGGTGCCGGCATCGACGGGCTCCTCGGCCTCGTCCGCGGCCTCGGCTTCCGCCGCCACATCCTCGGCGGCGGCATCCTCAGCCTCGGTGTCACCCACCGCGGCGGCATCTTCGTCCTCGGCATCACCGGCGACGGTCGCGGCCGCCACCACGCCGGTGGTCGCGCCCACGGTCGCGAGCTCCTTGGCCAGAATGTCGTCGACCGGGGACTCCGCATCGGCATCCTGCTTGCCGCGCAACGTCTCCGGGGCTTCCCTGCCCTTCGGTGCGACCATGACGTACACCACCGCCGCGATGAAGACGAACGTCGAGGTGAAGGTGTTCACCCGGATACCGTCGACGGGCATGGACGCCGGGTCGCTGCGCATCAACTCGACCCAGAACCGGCCCACGCAATATCCGGCAACGTACAGGGCGAACAACCGTCCGTGCCCTATGTTGAACCGCTTGTCGATCCACAGCAGCAGCGCGAAGATCAGCAGGTTCCACAACAACTCGTACAGGAACGTCGGGTGCACCACCGCGACGAGTTGGCCGTCGGAAACACCGTTCAGGGTGTTCAGCGCGCCGCTGGCGTCACGCCGCTCGTAGATCTCCAAGCCCCACGGCACCGTGGTCTCACGGCCGTACAGCTCCTGGTTGAAATAGTTACCCAACCGCCCGATCGCCTGGGCCAGGATGATGCCCGGCGCAATCGCATCACCGAACGCGGGCAGGGGAACACCGCGCATCCGGCAGCCGATCCACGCACCGACGGCCCCGAGCGCCACCGCGCCCCAGATCCCCAGGCCGCCATCCCAGATCCGGAACGCCGCACCCAACCCGGCGCCACCATCGCCGAAGTACGTCTTCCAGTCGGTCATCACGTGGTACAGCCGGCCACCGACCAGCCCGAACGGCACGGCCAGCAAGGCGATGTCGTAGATGACGCCCGGCTCACCACCGCGCGCTGCCCACCGGCGATCGCCGATGACCAACGCCGCCACGATGCCGGCGATGATGCACAGCGCATACGCCCGAATCGGCACCGGGCCGATATGCCACACGCCCTGCGCCGGGCTCGGGATATAAGCCAGGATCGTCTCGGTCATGCGGGAATCCCCTGCCGCACGCCCTCGGAAAGCTCCGCGGTCAGTGCCCGCAGCGCCGGAATGCCGGCATCCAGCGCGGACACCAACGCCGACCCCACGATCACCCCGTCGGCGTAGGCACCGATTTCGGCGGCCTGCTCGCGTGAGCGCACACCGAGACCGACCCCCACCGGGATGTCGGAGATCTCCCTGATCCGCTGCACCAACTCCGGAGCAGCGTTGGACACCGCGTCACGCGCGCCGGTCACACCCATCGTCGAGGCGGCGTAGACGAACCCGCGCGACGCCTGCACCGTCGCGGCCAGCCGCTCGGGGGTGGACGACGGGGCCACCAAGAAGATGCGGTCCAGGTCGTGCCGCTCGGAGGCCGCCACCCAGTCCCCCGCCTCGTCCGGAATCAGGTCCGGGGTGATCAACCCCATTCCTCCGGCCGCCGCCAGATCGCGCGCGAAAGCATCCACGCCCCACCGCAACACCGGATTCCAATACGTCATCACCACGGCCCGCCCACCGGCGTTGCTGATCGCTTCGACGGCCCGCAGCGCGTCCCGCACCCGCACCCCACCGGCCAACGCGGCCTCGGTCGCCCTGGCGATGGTCGGCCCGTCCATTCCCGGATCCGAGTAAGCGACACCCACTTCGACGATGTCGCAACCGGATTCGACCAGCGCCACCATCGCCTCGATGGACGTGTCCACATCGGGATAGCCGGTCGGGAGATAGCCGATCAGTGCGGAACGCCCCTCGGCGCGGCACGTGTCGAACAGGGTGCCGAGTCGGCTCACGAATCACCGTCCAATAGCCCGAACCATTTGCCCGCGGTCTCGACGTCCTTGTCACCGCGACCGGACAGATTCACCACGATCACCGAGGACGGCCCGAGTTCCACGCCGAGTTTGAGCGCACCGGCCACCGCATGGGCGGACTCGATGGCCGGGATGATGCCCTCGGTGCGACACAGCAGTGAGAACGCGTCCATCGCCTCGGTATCGGTGATCGGCCGGTACTCCGCGCGCCCGATGTCCTTGAGCAGGGCATGTTCGGGACCCACCCCTGGATAGTCCAAACCCGCTGAGATGGAATGGGATTCGATGGTCTGGCCATCCTCGTCCTGCAACAGGTAGGAGAACGAGCCCTGGAAGGCTCCCGGTGAGCCACCGGTGAAGGTCGCCGCGTGCCTGCCGGTCTCCACCCCGTCACCGGCGGCCTCGAAACCGATCAGCCGCACGCCGGGATCGTCGATGAACGCGTGGAAAACCCCGATCGCGTTGGACCCACCGCCCACGCACGCCGTCACCGCGTCGGGCAGCCGGCCGGCCTGCTCCAGGATCTGCGCCCTGGTCTCCAGCCCGATGATGCGCTGGAAATCGCGCACCATGAGCGGGAACGGGTGCGGGCCCGCCGCGGTGCCGAAGCAGTAGTAGGTGTCATCGGCGTTGGTCACCCAATCCCGGAACGCCTCGTTGATCGCGTCCTTGAGGGTTTTCGAGCCGGACTCCACCGAGATCACCTGCGCGCCGAGCAGCCGCATCCGAGCCACGTTGAGCGCCTGCCGCGCGGTGTCCACCGCGCCCATGTAGATGACGCAGTCCAGGCCCATCAGCGCGCAGGCGGTGGCGGTCGCCACCCCGTGCTGGCCGGCGCCGGTCTCGGCGATGACGCGGGTCTTGCCCATCCGCTTGGCCAGCAACGCCTGCCCGAGCACGTTGTTGATCTTGTGCGACCCGGTGTGGTTGAGGTCCTCGCGCTTGAGGAACAGGCGCGCACCGCCGGCGTGCTCACCGAGTCGGGCCGCCTCGTACAGCGGCGACGGGCGGCCGGTGTAGTGCCGCTGCAGCCGGTCGAGTTCGTCGAGGAAGGTCTGATCGCGCCGCACCTTGTCGTAGGCGGCGGTGACCTCTTCGATGACGGCCATCAGGGCTTCGGGGATCAGACGTCCGCCGTAGGCGCCGAAATGGCCCTTCGCGTCAGGGTCATGGCTGGTGGGTTCGGCCACCGCCGCGCTCATGCGGGGCAGTTGCGGGCCGGAGATATCCGCCATCTAACGGGCGGGCTTGGGGCAGGACGGATGCGTGCCGGCGGTGACCAGGTCGGCGACGGCGCTGCGCGGGTCACCGCTGGTGACCAGCCCCTCACCGACCAGCACCGCGTCGGCCCCGGCGCCGGCGTAGGCCAGCAGGTCCGCGGTGCCACGCACGCCGGACTCGGCGACCCGGATGACGCTGCTGGGCAGCCCGGGGGCGATCCGGGCGAAACAGTCGCGGTCGACCTCGAGCGTCTTGAGGTCGCGGGCGTTGACCCCGATCAGGGTGGCGCCGGCCTGCAGGGCACGGTCGGCCTCTTCCTCGGTGTGCACCTCGACCAACGCGGTCATCCCCAGCGATTCGGTGCGGTCCAGCATGGACACCAACGCGTCCTGCTCCAGGGCCGCGACGATGAGCAGCAGCATGTCGGCGCCGTGCGCGCGGGCCTCGTGGATCTGGTACGGCCCGACGATGAAATCCTTGCGCAGCACCGGAATCGACACCGCGGCGCGGACCGCATCCAGGTCGTCCAGCGAACCGTTGAACCGGCGCTGCTCGGTCAGCACGCTGATCACCCGCGCGCCGCCGTCCTGGTAGGCCCTGGCCAATTCCGCCGGGTCGGCGATGGACGCCAGCTCACCCCGCGACGGGCTGGCCCGCTTAACCTCCGCGATGACGCCGATGCCCGGCTGCCGCAACGCCGCCATCACGTCCAGCGGCGGCGGCGCGTCCTTGGCCAGCTGTTTGATGTCGGCGAACGGAACCGCGGCTTCACGGGCGGCAACGTCGGCGCGAACTCCTTCGATGATGGAGTCGAGCACGGTCCCCGAACTCATGAGCCCTCGTCCTTCTCCGTCGGCCGGGACGCTCCCGGATTGATCTGCCTAGAGGTTAGTCGCCTGCACCACACCGTCGATCACCGACCCTTCGAGTCAGAACCTGCGTCCGGATCCGTTGGGTCCGACCCCTCGTCGAGCGCATCCCAGATCATCCGCTCCGACATCCCGTCCGCTGCGCTTTCGCTGTTGACCGCCTGCCGGCGGGCGGCCGGTGCGACGTACTTGGTGGCGCGCGCGGTCGCGGCGGACCGGATCAGCAGCACCGCGGCCGCCAGGGTCAGCACGGCCGCGGCCACCGTGACCCCGGCTCCCACGTACTGGCGCGACGAACCGACCAGCGCGGCGACCGGGACCTGGGCCAGGTCGGCGCCGCGCACCGCGATATCGCGGACCACCCACAAGCTGATCCCCAGGTAGGCCAGCGCGGCGCTGCAGACGGCCACCAGCACCGCCAGCAGCCGCAGCGCCCAGCCGCGCACGGCCAGCGCCGCAACCGCCGCGGCCAGCAGCACCAGAGCCAACGGCACCAGCGCCGTCGACCACTGGGCACCCGTCAGGGTCGAGGACTTGGGCTGTCCGAGGCCGTCGAAGGACTGCACCTGGACCCAGGTCAGCCGCGACGCACCCCACAACGCCAGCGCCGCCAGCGCCAGCAGGGCCTGCGCGATCCGGATCACGGCGTCTGCGCCTCGGGAATCTGCACCGGCGGGCAGGAGCGCAGCGACCGGGGAATCTGAAGCGTCTCGGCGGCAGCCACCGCGGCCAGCACCGCCTTGGCCTTGTTGGTGGACTCGTTGTACTCGTACGGCCCGTTCGAGTCGGCCACCACGCCGCCGCCGGCCTGCACGTAGGCGGTGCCGTCGCGCATCAGCGCGGTGCGGATGGCGATGGCGAAGTCGGCGTTGCCGGCGAAGTCCAGGTAGCCGAGCACCCCGCCGTACAGCCCCCGCCGGGTCAGCTCGACCTCCTCGATGAGCTCCATGGCCCGCACCTTCGGCGCCCCGGACAACGTGCCCGCCGGGAAGCAGGCGGTCACCGCGTCCAGGGCGGTGCGGCCCTCGGCCAGCTGCCCGGTGACCGTCGAGACCAGGTGCATGACGTGGCTGTAGCGCTCGATATGGCTGTAGTCCTCGACCCGTACGGTGCCGGGCTCGCACACTCGGCCCAGGTCGTTGCGGCCCAGATCGACGAGCATGAGGTGCTCGGCGCGTTCCTTGTCGTCGGCCAGCAGCTCCTTCTCCAGCAGGACGTCCTCCTCCTCGGTGGCGCCGCGCCACCGGGTGCCGGCGATCGGATGGGTGGTGGCCTTGCCGTCCTGCACCGTGACCAGGGCCTCGGGACTGGAACCGACGATCGAGAAGTCCAGGCCGCCTTCGGCGTTGGGCGCGTTGAACAGATACATGTAGGGGCTGGGGTTGGTCACCCGCAGCATTCGGTAGACGTCGATGGGATCGGCGGTGGTGGTCATCTCGAACCGCTGCGACGGCACCACCTGGAACGCCTCACCGGCTTCGATGTCACCGACGAGCTTGTCGACGATGGCGGTGTACTCGGCGACGGTGCGCTGCGAGCGGTGCTGCGGTGCGGGCCGGGAGAAGGTGGCCACCGACGAGTGCAACGGCTCACCCAGCGCGGCCGTCATGACATCGAGGCGGGCCACCGCGTCGTCGTAGGCCCAGTCGACCCGCTCGTCGGTGCCGTTCCAGTTCACCGCGTTGGCGATCAGCGTGATGGTGCCCTCGTGGTGGTCGACGGCGGCGATATCGGTGGCCAGCAGCAGCAGCATGTCGGGCAGGTGCAGATCGTCGACCGTGTGTTCGGGCAGCCGCTCCAGCCGGCGCACCAGGTCGTAGGCGAAGAAGCCGACCAGGCCCGAGGACAGCGGCGGCAGGCCCGGCACCGGCGCGGTGGCCAGCAGCTCAAGCGTGCTGCGCAGCGCCTGCAGCGGGTCACCGCCGGACGGGGCGCCCTGCGGGGTGCTGCCCAGCCACACGGCCTGGCCGTCACGCACCGTCAGGGCCGAGGGCGCACCGGCCCCGATGAACGACCAGCGCGACCACGACCGCCCGTTCTCCGCCGACTCCAGCAGGAAGGTGCCGGGGCGGTTGGCGGCCAGTTTCCGGTACGCCGACAGCGGGGTCTCGCTGTCGGCGAGCACCTTGCGGGTCACCGGGACCACCCGGTGCTCGGCCGCCAGTGTCCGGAAATCCTCGCGTGAGGTGGTTGATGCCAGTGTCTGCACGGGGCAATCCTCCCAGACGGACGACAGCGACCTCGGCATGCGTCGCTCGCCCCAGTAGCGTGATGAATCATGACTGCCTTGAAGACGGGTGACACCGTCGCGGAGTTCGAACTTCCCGACCAGACGGCCACCGTGCGCAGCCTGTCGGGGTTGCTGGCCGACGGACCGGTGGTGCTGTTCTTCTACCCGGCCGCGATGACACCGGGCTGCACCAAGGAGGCCTGCCACTTCCGCGACCTGGCCGCCGAGTTCGCCGCCGTCGGCGCGACCCGGGTGGGGATCAGCGCCGACGCGGTGGACAAGCAGGCCCGCTTCGCCGATCAGCAGAACTTCGACTATCCGCTGCTGTCGGACACCGACGGCGTGGTGGCCACCCAGTTCGGGGTCAAGCGCGGCCTGCTCGGCAAGTTGATGCCGGTCAAGCGGACCACGTTCGTCATCGACACCGACCGCACCATCCTGGCGGTGATCGCCAGCGAGTTCAGCATGGACACCCACGCCGACAAGGCGCTGGAGGTGCTCAGGGCGCGTTGAGGCCGTACGTGGCGCCGGTCCGTGCATCCGGTCAAGGGCATTGCCGTAACGGCACTCTCCGCGGTGATCGAGGTGGGCGTGCCGGTGCCGACCGCGTCACGATGGCTACACTTGGACGAAACTCCTCAGACAAGTAGAGAGGTTCACGGTGACGTCGCCGATTCGCCAGGTGCAGCGCCATCCGCTGGCCGGCCAGGCGGCCGAGCTGCTGCTGTCCCGGATCCGCGCCGGTGAATGGCCGCTGGGCCACCGCATTCCCGGTGAGACGACCCTGGCGGCCCAGCTCGGCGTGGGCCGCTCCACGCTGCGGGAGGCGATCCGCGAGCTGGCCGGCAAGGGCGTGCTGGAGAGCCGCCAGGGCGCCGGCGTGTTCGTCACCGCCACCGATGTCACCGAGGACTGGGACACCGTGCTGCGGCGCACCACCATCGCCACCGTCGTGGAAGCCCGCATCGCCATCGAAGCCGAGGCGGCCGCACTGGCCGCCACCCGGCGCACGCCTGCCGATCTGCGCGATATCCGCCGGACGCTGGCCGCCCGCGGCGTACCGGGTCAATCGGTGCCCGACCACGTCGACGCCGATATGGCGTTTCACCGCGCCGTGATCGCCGCCGCGCACAACGAGGTGCTGCTGCAGTTGTTCGACGCGTTCCTACCCCGGCTGCGTACCGCCATGATCGACATGCTCAAGATCGCACCGTCCGGCTCGTTCTCCGAATCCGCCGACCACGCCTGCCATCAGGAACTCACCGAGGCCATCGCGGCCCGCTCCCCCGAGGCTGCTGCCGCCGCCAGCCGTACCCATTTGACCGCTTTGATGGAGTCCTTCACATGACACCGGTGCTCGAGATCGACGACGTCACGTTCCGCCGCGACGGTAAACAGATCATCGACGGCATCTCGCTGACCGTGCGGTCCGGCGAGCACTGGGCGCTGCTGGGTCCCAACGGCGCAGGCAAGAGCACCTTGCTGGGTTTCTGTGCGGCCGTGACCTTTCCGACCTCCGGAACGGTGCGGGTGCTCGGCAATCAGATGGGCAAGACCGACCTGTCCGTGCTGCGCCGCGATATCGGTCACGTGAATCCGCGGCACCGGCTGCAGTACCCGTTGACCGTGCGTGAGGTGGTGCTCACCGGGATCACCGCCACCATCGATATCGCGGCCCGCTGGAGCCCGAGCGCCGCGCAGCTGGCCCGCGCCGACGAACTCATCGACACCGTCGGCCTGTCGGCACGCGCGGAGTCGGTGTGGCCCACCCTGTCCCAGGGCGAACGGGGCCGCACCCTGATCGCCCGGGCACTGATCGCCGAACCGCGGCTGCTGCTACTGGACGAGCCGACCACCGGACTGGATGTGGCCGCGCGTGAGCAGCTCTTGGAAACGCTTGACACGCTGGATGATTCACATCCGGATATGGCTTCGATCCTGGTGACCCACCACCTGGAGGAGCTGCCCACCTCCACCACCCACGCGCTGCTGATCGGGCACGGTCGCACGGTGGCCAGCGGCGCTGCGCGCCAGACCGTCACCACCGATCATGTGACGACGGCTTTCGAACACCCCGTCACCGTCGGGTTCGAAGACGGCCGCTGGTCGGCCCGGGCCAAGGCGAGTTCGAAGGTGCTCTAGGCCTCCCGGCGGCGGCGCCGCGCTTCGCGGTGCCGAGTCACCGGCGTGGTGTCCAGCACCCGGTTCACCATGATCGCCAGGAACCGCGCCGGCGCCAGCCCGGGCGGGACGGTGTCGTGGCGGATGGTGATGTCCGGCAGCGCCGCCAACGCCTCGTCCACCGCCGCGGTCTCGACGTCGACGATCTCGAAAAGCACGTCGGGTTCCGCCTTTTCCAGGCTGTCGACCTCGTCCTCGGCGGGCGGGGCGCCGTCGCTGTCATAGTCGATCATGATGAGCGCGACGGCGTGGTAGGCGTCGTCCTCGGTGCCGAGTTTGGCCAGCAGGTCGATCAGCCATTCGGCCTTGTCCGGCTCGGTGGTCAGGATGGTGGAGCGCAGACCGTAGACGAAGCCGAGCGCGGCCAACGGGTGCCGCAGCCGCAGATTCTTGGCGTCGCCGTAGCTTTCCTCCACCCGGTTGGCGGCGTTCTTGCCGAAACTGGAATCCATCCGCTTGGTGCTGATCAGCAGTTCCGGGCCGGTGTCCCAGTCCGACATCACGATGTCGACCTGCTTCATGTAGTGCTTGCCGAGCACGCTGGCGCTGGACCCGGCCACCCCCTTCATCGACCGTTGCAGCCGGTGCTCGATGAGCTGGCGTTCCTTGACGGGCAGCGCCTCGAGCAGGCTGGCGATGGCGCTGGGCATGATGCGCGGTTCGGTGGCCCGCGGCCACACCGCGTTCGGATCGAATCCGGCGCGGCGCAGCTCGTAGGACAGCCAGACGTCCAGGGCCAGCGCGGGTACGCCGGTGGTGGACGGCGCGTCCAGGTACAGCGGCACACCGAGCAGGCGGCGCAACACCCGGAAGTCGGGCTGATACACCAGGGTGTCGTCGACCCGGCGCCACGGGCTGGTGTGCTCGCCGTGCGGGGCGGCATCGGCGACGATGCGGTCGAAGATGGCCCACGCGGTGGCCTTCGCGGAAGGTTTCGACGGAGGTTTCGCGGCTGGCTCAGCGGGCACGCCGCGACCTTACCGCCCGCCGGGTGGCCAGTGAATCACGTGCTGCACGAATCGAATCCACGTCAACGAGACCGAGCGCGGTGTCGACGGCGTGCACGGCGTCCAGCAACCGGCCCCGTGACAGCAGACCCGCCACGGTGCGCCGGGCCGCGCGCAGCTCGCCGGCGCGGGCACCGACCAGCTCGGCCGACGGCACCAGCCAGCGGTCCGCCTCGCGCGGTTCGAGCTTGAGGATCCCGCCGCCGTAGGAACGGCCGACGATCTCGGCGTGCAGCACCGTCGCCGAGTTGAGTGCCGCCAACGGCAGCAGATCCTGTCCGAGCCCGACCAGCCCGTCGTGCAGATACACGCCGTGCACCGAGTTGAGATGATGCGCCCCGGCACGATTGGTGATCAGGCGCGGGGTGTCGGCGTTCATACAGGTCAGCAGCAGGTGCGCGGGCGGCAACAGCGGGACGGCGAACCACGGGCTGCGCACCCGGCACTTGTAGGCCAGGTGCACCCCGGCCGCATGGCCGGCCGCGATATAGCGCTGGGCGGCCGTCGATCCGGCACCGGCCGGCCGGAACAGGTGGGTCGCCTTGCCGTCCTGGCCCAGCCGGTCCAACTGTGCGGTGGTGAGGGTGAGCCCGCGCAGGTGTGCGCTGCCCGGCGGGGACAGCGGCAACAGATCGGCCGGCCGCAGGCCCAGCTCCCGCACCCGCGCCGGGGACAGCGCGAAGAAGCCGTTGTTCCCGGTCACCATGCCCAGCGTGGTGTCACCCCAGCGGTCCAGGGTGGCGAACCGGCCGGTCTCGTGCAGCGCGTGCAGTTGACCCACCGGCGCCGCGCCGACCAGCCCGCTGACCCACTTGTCCGACGGATCCAGTGGCGCCCAATGACGTTGGGCCAGTTCCGATGTCAGCGATTGGGCGTTACGGGCCCGGTGGATCACCGCGTGCCCGGACGGGCCACCGCCGAAGCCGTCGGCCAGCAGCAGCACCACGTCGGCCTCGGCCCCGGGGAACACCTGCTCGTCGAACATCACCAGTTCGACGGTCGCGAAACTGTCGAACAGGAATTTGCGCACCGGCGCCGCGTAGTTCACGCTCAGCAGCTCGGCGGGCAGCACCAGTGCCATCCGGCCGCCCGGCTGCAGGAACAGCGCCGCGTGCACCGTGAAGGCCGCCCAGCTCGATGCGAGGCCGGACAGGCTGACCCCAGCCTGCAGGGCCGCCCGCCGGGACTGGGCCCGCGCCTGGCCCCGGAAGTCCTGATAACGGATATAGGGCGGGTTGCCGATCACCGCGGTGTACGACGGTTGCGGGTCCACGGCGAAGAAGTCGGCGGTGCGGATGCGTGCGGTGGCACCGGCCTCGGCGACGCGCGCCCGGGCGGCCCTGGCGCTGGCCGGATGGATCTCCACCCCCTCGAGTACCGGGGCATCGGCGCCCAGCTCGGACAGCCGGCGGGCCGCCGCGACCAGGAATGCCGCCTCCCCGGCCGACGGTTCGAACACCCGGTCGCCGGGCGCCCGGACCGCCCACTGCGCCAGATAGCGGGTGATCTCCGGCGGGGTGAAGAACGCCCCGCGCGCTTTGCGGGCCCCGGCGGAATCGATCACGCTGGCCATTCTGTCCGACGACACCGACAAGTCGGCGCAAGACAGCGCCGAGGGTCACTTCCCCGCGATTCGCTTCGATTGGCTAAGCTTTCAGGCATGTCGAAGTCAGTCTTGGCCACCGTGGTGGCCGCCGGCGCAATCCTCGGGTCCGCCCTCGGCATGGGTACGGCGGCCGCCGAGCCGCCGGTCGATGCCGGCGGTCCCGCTCTGGAGGCACCGGCCAACGCGCCCAAGAAGCCCGCCGAGGCGTGGCAGGGTCACCCGATGGTCTGGTGGGACTGGGGTTCGGGCGGGCACTGGGGCGTCTGGGTCAACGGGCAATTCCTGCCGTTCAGCTGAGTCAGGCCTCGGGCGCCAGCAGTTCGTCGGCGTCGAAGCAGCTGTGATCGCCGGTGTGGCAGGCGCCGCCCACCTGGTCGACCTCGAGCAGGACGGTGTCGCCGTCGCAGTCCAGCCGCACCGAGCGCACGTGCTGGGTGTGCCCGGACGTGGCGCCCTTGATCCACTGCTGGCCGCGGGACCGTGAGAAGTAGGTGGCCTCACGGGTTTCCAGCGTGCGGGCCAACGCGTCGTCGTCCATCCAGGCCACCATCAGCACGTCACCGGTGCCGTGCTCCTGCACCACGGCGGTGAACAGCCCGTCGGCGTTGCGCTTGAGCCGGGCGGCGATACCGGGATCGAGATTCATCGGCATTGTCCACTCTTCGCGCAAGCGCTCATCGCACCGTGATCCCCTCGGCCGCCATGGCCTCTTTGACCTGACCGATCGTCAACTCCCGGAAATGGAACACGCTGGCCGCCAGCACCGCATCCGCACCGGCCGCGACGGCGGGCGGGAAATGGTCCACCGCTCCGGCGCCACCGCTGGCGATCACCGGCACCGTCACCGCCGCACGCACCGCGCGCAACATGTCCAGGTCGAAACCGGCCTTGGTGCCGTCGGCGTCCATCGAGTTCAGCAGGATCTCCCCCACGCCGAGTTCGGCCCCGCGCCGGGCCCATTCGACCGCGTCGATGCCGGTGCCACGCCGGCCGCCGTGCGTGGTGACCTCCCAACCCGACGCTGTGGGTGCCGAACCCGCCGGGACGGTGCGGGCATCGACGCTGAGCACGATGCACTGCGAACCGAACTGGTGGGCCAACTCGGCGAGCAGTTCGGGGCGGGCGATGGCGGCGGTGTTCACCGATACCTTGTCCGCACCGGCCCGCAACAGGGTGTCCACGTCCTCGACCGAACGCACCCCGCCGCCGACGGTGAGCGGGATGAACACCTGCTCGGCGGTGCGGCGCACCACCTCCAGCATGGTGGACCGGCCCGACGACGAGGCGGTGACGTCCAGGAATGTCAGCTCGTCGGCGCCCTCGGCGTCGTAGGCCGCCGCCAGCTCGACGGGATCGCCGGCATCCCTGAGGTTTTCGAAGTTGACGCCCTTGACCACCCGGCCGGCGTCGACGTCCAGGCACGGGATGACGCGGGTGGCCAACCTACTGTCACGGTCACTGGTCACAGGTGATCCTCCGGGCTACCGGCGGCGGCGATGATCTCCAGCATGCGCTGGTGCACGCCGGGCGCGGCGGCCAGTGCGGACTTCGACTCCGCGGTCCACGGCGCTCCGAACAGGTCGGTGACGATACCGCCCGCGGCCCGCACCAACGCCACTCCGGCGGCGTGATCCCAGATGTGATGACCGAAACTGATGGCCGCACCCAGGATTCCGCTCGCCACGTAGGCCAGGTCGACGCCGGTGGCGCCGTGCATGCGGACCCGGGAGCACTCACGGCTCAGGTTGGCCAGCACCGCGGCCCGGTACCGGCCGGGAAAGCGGCCCCGCGAGTCGATGTTGAACGTCTGGATCCCGACGATGGAGTCGGCCAGTGTCGGCGTGTCCAGCGCCGGCAGCGCCACGCCGTTGTCGCGGACGGGACCTCCATCCAGCGCGGTGTAACGCTGACCCATGAACGGCAGCCAGGTCAGCCCGGCGACCGGTACACCGTTGTGCAGCAGGCCCAACAGGATGGCCGCCATCGGTGAGCCGGCGGCGTAGTTGAAGGTGCCATCGATCGGGTCGAGCACCCACACCAGCTCGGAGTCGATCGGCTCGCCACCGAATTCCTCACCGTGCACGCCGATCCCGGTCTGTTCTTGCAGTGCGGCCACCACCTGCCGCTCGATGGCCAGGTCGATCTCGGTCGCGAAATCATTACCCTTCTTGCGGACGGCCGAGTCCGCGCGGTGCCCCGCGATGAACTGAGCCGACGCCGCATCGAGAACGTCGGCCGCGGTGGCGACCAGCGCGTCCAGCCGGATGGGATCCATGGTCGTTATCCGCCGACCGCGGCCAGCGCCTCGGGCAGGGTGAAACGTCCCGCATAGAGCGCCTTCCCGACGATGGCACCCTCGACGCCGCGGCCGGTCAGGGTGGCGATGGCGCGCAGGTCCTCGACGCTGGACACCCCGCCGGACGCGATCACCGGCGCCCCGCTGCGTTCGGCGACCTCGCCCAGCAGATCCAGGTTGGGCCCGGTCAGGGTGCCGTCCTTGGTGACGTCGGTGACGACGTAGCGCGAACAGCCCTCGCGCTCAAGCCGTTCCAGCACCTCCCACAGGTCGCCGCCGTCGGTTTCCCAGCCGCGGCCACGCAACCGGTGTTGCCCCTCCACGATCTGGACGTCGAGCCCGACGGCCACCTTGTCGCCGTACTCGGCGATGGCGGCCGCACACCAGGCCGGGTTCTCCAGCGCGGCGGTGCCGATGTTGACCCGCGCACAGCCGGTGGCCAGCGCGGCCCGCAGCGATTCGTCGTCGCGGATACCGCCGGACAGTTCCACCGCGACATCGAGCTTGCCGACCACCTCGGCCAGCAGTTCGCGGTTGGAGCCGCGCCCGAACGCGGCATCCAGGTCCACCAGGTGGATCCACTCGGCACCGTCGCGCTGCCAGGCAAGGGCTGCCTCCAGTGCCGACCCGTAGTCGGTTTCGCTGCCCGCCTTGCCCTGCACCAGGCGCACCGCTTTGCCCTCGACCACGTCGACGGCCGGCAAAAGAATCAAACTCACAGTCCCTCAACCCAATTCGCTAGCAGCGCCGCGCCGGCGTCGCCGCTTTTCTCCGGATGAAATTGTGTCGCCGACAGCGGGCCGTCCTCCACGGCCGCGATGAACGGCACATGGTGTGTCGCCCAGGTGACCAGGGCCTCGGGCCGGCCCTGCCACTGCTGTGCGGCGTACGAGTGCACGAAGTAGAACCGGGTGTCGGCGTCCAGGCCCCGGAACAAGGTACTGCCTGCGGGCGCGTCGACCACATTCCAGCCCATGTGCGGGATGACCGGCGCGTCCAGGCGCGTCACCGCGCCGGGCCACTGGCCGCACCCGGTGGACTCCACCCCGAATTCGACACCGCGGGCGAACAGGATCTGCATGCCCACGCAGACGCCGAGCACCGGTCGGCCCGCGGACACCCGTTTGGCGATGATCTCGTCGCCGCCGATGCCGCGCAGTCCCACCATGCAGGCCTCGAAGGCGCCGACGCCGGGCACCACCAGACCGTCGGCGTTCGCGGCCGCGACCGGGTCACTGGTGACCTCGACCTCGGCTCCGGTGCGCTGCACCGCACGCTGCGCCGAGCGCAGGTTGCCGGACCCGTAATCCAGCACCACCACCTTTTTGGGGGTCACAGAGTGCCCTTGGTCGAGGGCACCCCGGTGACCCGCGGGTCGAACTCGACGGCCTGGCGCAGGGCGCGGGCCACCGCCTTGTACTCGGCCTCGGTGATGTGATGCGGGTCCCGACCGTAGAGGGTGCGCACGTGCAGGGCGATGCGGGCGTTGAACGCCAGCGACTCGAACACGTGCCGGTTGATCACGGTGTGGTACGGCGCCGTGGCCCCGGCACCCGATCCGGAGATCGTGAAGGACACCATGAAATCCGGCTCGCCGGTGTGCACGAAGTACGGCCGCCCGGACACGTCGACGGCGGCGTGCGCCAGCGTCTCGTCCATGGGGATGAAGGCATCGCCGAACCGGCGGATGCCCTTCTTGTCCCCCAGGGCCTGGCCGAGTGCCTGGCCCAGCACGATGGCGGTGTCCTCGACGGTGTGGTGACCCTCGATCTCGATATCACCCTTGGCGTGCACCGTCAGGTCGAAACTGGCGTGGCTGCCCAGCGCCGTCAGCATATGGTCGAAAAACGGTACTCCCGTACTGATATCGGTTCTGCCCGAGCCGTCGAGGTCGATCTCGACGACGATGTCGGACTCCTTGGTCTTACGTTCGACCCTGGCGCGGCGGCTCATGAAGCTCCTTGTGCGGACAAAGCGGATTCGGCGATCTCGGCGCTGACGTCGAGCAGGGCATCGTTCTCCTCGGCCAGGCCGATGGTGGCGCGCAGGTAGCCGGGGATGCCGACATCGCGGATGAGCACGCCGGCATCCAGGTAGCGCTGCCATACCGCGGGCGCATCGGCGAACTCGCCGTAGAGCACGAAGTTGGCGTCGCTGGGGATGACCCGGAAGCCCATCTCGGACAAGGCCTTCGACACTCGGTTGCGCTCGGCGATGAGCAGCGCCACGCTGGCCAGCGTGTCGTCGGCGTGCCGCAGCGCGGCACGCGCGGCCGCCTGGGTCAGCGAGGACAGGTGGTACGGCAGCCGGACCAGCAGCAGGGCCTCGATGACGGCCGGATCGGCGACCAGATATCCCAGCCGGCCACCGGCGAAGGCGAACGCCTTGCTCATCGTGCGGGTGACGATCAGTTTGGCCGGGTACTCGGCGACCAGGCCGATGGCGCTGGGCTGCGAGGAGAACTCGCCGTACGCCTCGTCCACGATGACAACCCCTGGGGCCACCTCGAGCAGCTGGCGCAGTTCGTCGACGGTGATGCTCTGGCCCGACGGGTTGTTCGGGCTGGCCAGGAACACCACATCGGGCTGGTGTTCCTTGACGGCGGCAACCGCCACGGCGGTATCCAGGCCGAAGTCCTGCGCCCGGGCGGCCTGTAGCCATTCGGTCTGGGTGCCGTCGGAGATGATCGGGTGCATCGAGTAGGACGGGACGAAGCCCATGGCGGTGCGGCCCGGTCCGCCGAACGCCTGCAGCAGCTGCTGCAGGATCTCGTTGGAACCGTTTGCCGCCCAGACGTTCTCGGTGGCCACCGGGACACCGGTCTGGCCGGTCAGGTAGGCCGCCAGGTCGGCGCGCAGAGTGACCGCGTCCCGGTCTGGATAGCGGTGCAGGTCCGACGCGGCGTCGCGCACCGACGCGGCGACATCGTCGACGAGCGCCTGGCTCGGCGGGTGCGGGTTCTCGTTGGTGTTGAGCCGCACCGGCACCTGCAACTGCGGCGCACCGTAGGGACTCTTGCCGCGCAGGGTGTCCCGCAGCGGCAGGTCGTCGAGGGATATGCGGGACACTAGCGTTCGAACCTCCGTCGTACCGCCTCGCCGTGCGCGGGCAGGTTCTCCGCCTGCGACAGCGTGATCACATGGCCTGACACGTCTTTGAGCGCGGCCTCGTCGTATTCGACGACGTGGATACCGCGCAGGAAGGTCTGCACCGACAAACCGCTGGAGTGCCGCGCGCAGCCCGCGGTGGGCAGCACGTGATTGGAACCCGCGCAGTAGTCACCCAGACTGACCGGCGACCAGGCGCCGACGAAAATCGCTCCCGCCGAACGGATCCGGCCGGCCACCGCGGAAGCGTCGTCGGTCTGGATCTCCAGATGCTCGGCGGCGTAGGCGTTGACCACCTTCACTCCGGCATCGATGTCGTCGACCAGCACGATGGCCGATTGGCTGCCGGTGAGCGCGGCGGTCACCCGCTCGCGGTGCACGGTGGTCTGCAGCTGGTTGAGCACCTCCGCGTCGGACGCGGCGGCCAGCGCTTCGCTGTCGGTCACCAGCACACTGGCGGCCATCTCGTCGTGCTCGGCCTGACTGATCAGGTCGGCGGCGATGTGCACGGGATCGGCGGTGTGGTCGGCCAGGATGGCGATCTCGGTGGGACCGGCCTCGGCGTCGATACCGACCTGCGAGCGGCAGATGCGCTTGGCGGCGGTGACGTAGATGTTGCCCGGGCCGGTGATCATGTCCACCGGAGGGTGATCGGCGTCCCCGTAGGCCAGCAGGGCGACCGCCTGCGCACCGCCGACGGCCCACACCTCGTCCACACCCAGCAGCGCCGCGGCGGCCAGGATGGTCGGATGCGGCCGCCCGCCGAACTCCTTCTGCGGCGGGCTGGCGATCACCAGCGATTCCACCCCGGCGGTCTGCGCGGGCACCACGTTCATCACCACGCTGGACGGGTAGACGGCGTTGCCGCCGGGCACGTACAGCCCGACCCGTTCCACCGGAACCCAGCGTTCGGTGACCGTCGCTCCCGGGGCCAACGTGGTGGTGGTGTCGGTGCGGCGCTGGTCGGCGTGCACCGCGCGGGTCCGTTCGATGGCCACCTCCAGGGCGGCACGCACGTCCACGGGCAGGGCGGCCAGCGCCTCGGTGAGCGCGGAGACCGGCACCCGCACGGTTTCGGGGCGCACTCCGTCGAACCTCTGGCCGTACTCCAGCGCGGCCTGCGCACCGCGTTCGGCGACGTCGGCGACGACGGGGCGAACCGTGGGCAGCACGGCGTCGACGTCCACGTCACCGCGCGGCAGGACGCCCCGCAGCCGGGCCGCCGACAGCGCGGTGCCCCGCAGATCGATGCGGGCCATGACGGGTTGCGGTGCGCTCACCCGACTATTGTCCCAGAGCAGGCCAAATCGAATTCACGAGCCATGGGAGACGCCATGTCCGCTGCACAATCCAGGCACGAGCATCCGAACAACGCGCCCGGGGTGCCGATGATCTTCCCGCCGTGGCTGGAGAACTTCCAGATCAAATACATCAACCCGATGATCGCCCCGCTGGCCAAACGGCTGCCGGGGTTCACCGTCGTGAAGCATCGCGGCCGCAAATCGGGCACGCCGTACGAGACGACCGTCACCAGCTTCCGCAAGGGCGACACCTTGGCGATCGGCCTCATGCACGGCAAGACCAACTGGGTGAAGAACGTGCTGGCCGCCGGCGAGGCCGATGTGCACCTGTTCAGTGGCGACATCCACATCACCAACCCCCGGGTGCTGCCCGCGGGCACCGACGATCCGTCGCTGCCCCGGATGGTCCGGCTGGTCGCCCGCAAGTCGGGTGTCTTCGTGGCCGATATCAGCTGATATCGGTTTGACCGGGGCTGCCAGACTGATCGCATGACGTGGCAGGTATGGCTGGCATTCCTCGGTGCCGCGATCGCGATCAGCGTGTCCCCCGGCGCCGGAGCGGTGCAGTCGATGGCGACCGGGATGGCGCACGGCCTGCGCCGCGGCTACTGGAGCATCCTCGGCCTGGAGATCGGGCTGATGCTGCAGCTGGCCCTGGTCGCCGCCGGGCTCGGTGCGGTGGTCACCCGGTCGGTCATCGCGTTCACCGTGATCAAGTGGATCGGCGTCGGCTACCTCGCGTACCTGGCCATCAGGCAATGGCGCACCGCCACCACCGACCTGCGCGAGACCGTCGGCAAGGTCGGCCACCACGGCGGCGGCCGGGTTGCCCTGGTCACCCGCGGCTTCCTGGTGAACGCGACCAACCCGAAGGGCCTGGTGTTCTTCCTGGCGGTGCTGCCGCAGTTCGTGGTGCCGACGGCACCGCTGTTGCCGCAGTATCTGGCAATCGGCGCGACGATGATCGTCGTCGACTGCGTGGTGATGGGCCTCTACACCGGCCTGGCGATGCGGTTGGTGGGCTGGCTGCACACCCCGCGGCAGCAGACGATCCTGAACCGGGTGTTCTCCGGCCTGTTCGCCACTGCGGCCGTCGTGCTGTCGTTCGTACGCAGGGGCGTGCCGGCCTGATACTTGAGCGATCGTTCCGGTATCGCCGGTAGCATCGCAGCCATGCCTCGCCCCGACCGCAGTCGTGCCGCCCTGCTGGACACCGCCGCACAACTGTTCCGGCGGCAGGGCTACGCGGCCACCGGCATCAACCAGATCCTCGACGTCGCTCAGGTCAAGGCGGGCTCGCTGTACCACCACTTCCCCGACGGCAAGGCCGAACTGGCGGCCGCCGTCGTCGACACCGTCGGCGGCGGAATCGGCGCGGTGCTACGCCAAATGCTGGCGGCCGACGAACCGGCCGCCGATCTCGTGGACCGCTGGGTGGACGTGGCGGCCGCCAACCTGCGCGCCGACGAACGCGACGGCTGCCCCATCGAACCGATCGCCACCGAAGCGGTGACGGCCAGCCCGGTGGTGCGGGCCGCGGCGACGCGGGCGTTCGGCGACTGGCTCGGCGCGGTCGCCGACCGGTTGCGCGCCGACGGCTGGGACCCGGTGCGCGCGGACGAGACGGCGCGGGCGGTCCTCTCGTTGATCGAGGGCGCCCTGCTGCTGTCCCGGGTATCGGGCGAACCCAGCGCGCTGCTGGCGGCCAAGACCGCGGCGCGCGTTCTGCTCGAGCGCGCTTAGGTGTCCAGACCGATGTCGAGGACCCGCACCGAATGGGTCAGCGCGCCGACGGCCAGATAGTCCACGCCGGTGGCCGCGTAGTCGGCCGCCGACTCCAGCGAGAGCCCACCGGAAGATTCCAATCGTGTTGCCGGCGAACGGCTGTCGCGGCGCTGCACGGCGATCTGGGTTTGCCATACCGGGAAGTTGTCCAGCAGGACCAGTTCCACGCCCGCGCCCAGCACGTCGTCCAGCTGCTCCAGCGAGTCGACCTCGACCTCGCACGGCAGATCCGGTGCGGCGGCACGCACCGCGTTCAGCGCGGCCAGCACCGAACCGGCCGCCGCGACATGGTTGTCCTTGATCAGGGCGGCGTCACCGAGGCCCATCCGGTGGTTCACGCCGCCACCGACGCGCACGGCGTACTTCTGCAAGGCGCGCAGCCCGGGCAGGGTCTTGCGGGTGTCCCTGATCTTGGCGCGGGTGCCCTCGACGGCGTCCACCCAGTGCGCGGTGGCGGTGGCGATCCCGGACAGGTGGCACACCAGGTTCAGCATGGTGCGCTCGGCGGTGAGCAGGCCCCGCGCGGGTGCCTGGACAGTCAGCAGGGCCTGGCCGGGCACCAGCCGGGCGCCGTCCTCGACCCGGCCGGTCACGGTGTAGCCGTCGGGACCGAGCACCTGG
Source organism: Mycolicibacterium canariasense (assembly GCF_002101555.1). GTDB lineage: Bacteria > Actinomycetota > Actinomycetes > Mycobacteriales > Mycobacteriaceae > Mycobacterium > Mycobacterium canariasense. The sequence goes on along the minus strand of NZ_LQOL01000058.1, from coordinate 39,904 downwards.
TCGAGCACGAGTAAAGCGATGTCGACACCGGCGGCCACACCGGGTTCCCGGGTGGCCATCGACGCGGTGGTCATCGCGTCGGCGGGCACGGTGGCCGCGGTGGTGACGTCAGGTCCGTAGCGCAGGTCCTCGTCGAGGCCACGGGCGATGACGGTGCGGGCCTCGTCCAGCTCGTCGGCCGACGGCTTCACCGGGCACCCACCGACACGGCGGCGGAAGCCAGGACGGCAGGCACCCCGGATGCGTCGAGCCGCACGGCGATGCTCTTCGCCTGCGCGGCATCGGTTTGCGGATGATCCACGCGGTGGTGACAGCCCCGGGACTCGGTGCGTTCGGCGGCGGCCACGGCCACCGCCCGTGCGGTCATGGTCAAAGCGGCATCCTCGAAATCGGTGCGGTTGGCAACAACGCGTGTCCCGGCCCCGTCGAGCGCGGCGATCAGGTGGGCCAGCCCGTCGGCATCGCGGACCACGGCGGCGTCCCGGCTCATCGCCTGTTGCAGGGCACCGCGGTCCAGCCTGGGCTGCCCGGCCACCTCCGGCACCCGGGCCCGGACCGGACCGGTCGCCAGCGCGTGCGCGGCGGCGGCCCGTCCGGCGCGGCCACCGACGACCAGGCCTTCCAGCAGGCTGTTGGACGCCAGCCGGTTGGCGCCGTGCATCCCGGTGCGGGCGACCTCGCCGGCGGCGAACAGCCCCGGCAGTTCGGTACGGCCGTGCACGTCGGTGGTGACGCCCCCGCAGCTGTAATGCGCGCCGGGCACCACCGGGATGGGCTGGCGGGCCGGATCGACCCCGGCCGCCAGGCAGGCCGCGGTGACCGTCGGAAACCTGTGCGCCACATCGGCTATCGCGGTGGCATCGAGATAGACGCACGGGTCGCCGGTCTCGCGCAGCCTCGCGTCGATCGCGGCGGCCACGACGTCGCGCGGCGCCAGGTCACCCATCGGGTGTACACCCGCGGTCACCGAACGTCCCCGGCGGTCCAGCAGGACCGCCCCTTCGCCGCGGATCGCCTCGGTGATCAGCGGACGGCGCCCGCCGGCGGCGCCGGCGTACAGCATCGTCGGGTGGAACTGGACGAACTCCAGATCGGTGACGGTGCACCCGGCCCGCAGCGCCAGCGCCACCCCGTCGCCCGTGGAGCCGTCGGGGTTGGTGGTGGCGGCGTAGAGGTGCCCCAGGCCACCGGTGGCCAGGATGACCGCCGGCGCGTGCACCAGGCCGGGCCCGTCCGGGCTGTGCACCAGCACGCCGGTCACCTGGTCGGTGTCGCGGCAGATCTGCAGTGCCACATGGTTGCGCCGGATGTCCAGATGGGTGGCGGCATGGTCGAGGGCGCGCTGCACCTCGGCTCCGGTGGCGTCGCCGCCGGCGTGGATGATGCGGCGCCGGGTGTGTCCACCCTCGCGGGTCAGCGACCAGTGGCCGGGAGTGGACTCGTCGAAGCGGGCGCCGTCGGCCACCAGGTCGGCAACGGCCCGGTATCCGTCGGCGACGATGGAGCGCACCGCCGCTGGGTCGCACAGCCCGCCGCCGGCGGCCAGGGTGTCGGCGACATGCGCTTCGACCGAGTCGTGGTCCTCGCGAAGGGACTCCGGTAGCACCACGGCGATCCCGCCCTGGGCATAGAAAGTGGCCGTTTCGGCAATCTTGCTCAGCACCATCACTTTTCGACCGGCCCGGACCGCGGCCAGCGCGGCGACCAGTCCGGCCACCCCGGTGCCGATGACGACGACGTCAGCGCGCTGTTGCCAGAAGCCGGCACCACCGCACGCGGTCATTCCCCGCCGCCGGGTTGTCCGATCTCGATCATGCGCTGCACGCTCTTGCGCCCGGCCGCTGCAACATCCGCGTCCACGTGCACCTCGTCGGCGCCTTCGACCAGGCAACGCAGCAGCGCGGCCGGGGTGATCATCTTCATGTACGTGCAGGAGGCCCGGTCGTTGACCGCCAGGAAGTCGACTTCCGGTGCGGCGCGGCGCAACTGGTGCAGCATGCCGACCTCGGTGGCGACCAGTACCTGACGGGCGTCCGTCGCCCGCGCGGCGTCGAGCATGCCGCCGGTGGACAGGATCTTGACCCGGTCCTCGGGCACCGCACCCTCACCGGCCAGGTACAGCGCCGACGTGGCGCAACCACATTCGGGGTGCACGAACAGCTCGGCGTCCGGGTGGCTGCGGGCCTGGGCGGCCAGTTCGTCACCGTTGATGCCGGCGTGCACGTGGCATTCACCGGCCCAGACGTGCAGATTCTTGCGGCCGGTGACCCGGCGCACGTGCGCGCCGAGGAACTGGTCGGGGCAGAACAGCACGGTGCGGTCCTCGGGAATGGAGGCGACCACCTCGACCGCGTTGGACGAGGTGCAGCAGATGTCGGTCAGCGCCTTCACCGCGGCGGTGGTGTTCACGTAGGAGACGACGACGGCGTCCGGGAACTCGGCCTTCCAGGCCCGTAGTTCGTCGGCGGTGATCGAGTCCGCCAGCGAGCAGCCGGCGCGCTGGTCCGGGATCAACACGGTCTTGTCCGGTGACAGGATCTTGGCGGTCTCGGCCATGAAGTGCACACCGCAGAACACGATGGTGTCCTCGGGCGCGGCCGCGGCGATGCGGGACAGCGCCAGCGAGTCCCCGACGTGGTCGGCCACGTCCTGGATCTCGGGCAGCTGGTAGTTGTGCGCCAGCACCGTGGCGTTGCGCAGATCGGCGAGCCTGCGGATCTCCGCGGCCCACTGGCCGTCGGCGACAACGCCCCCATAGCCGCCGGGACCGTCGACGATGCGCGACGCCAGCACGCTGGCGTGCTCCCCCGTCGGTGCCCCGGTGCGATACAGGACCGTCATGGCCGTCTCCTTCGTGAAGCCAAGTTTGTGTAGCCCGGTTTTCGACTTACAATCGAAAACATGTCACATACTAGCACCGGGCACGAAGTGCTGGCCGTCGTGTTCCAGGTGCGCCAGCTGTCGACAAAGAAACCGCAGCTCAGCGTGCTGCTATGGGAGCGCGCAATGGAACCGCAGCGCGGCGCCTGGTCACTGCCCGGCGGTCGGCTGCGTCACGACGAGGACATGACCAGTTCAGTCCGTCGTCAACTTGCCGAGAAGGTCGACCTGCGTGAACTGGCCCACCTGGAGCAGCTCGCCGTGTTCTCCGACCCGGACCGAGTACCCGGCCCGCGCACCATCGCGTCGACCTTCCTGGGCCTCGTCCCCTCTCCTGCCACCCCGGAACTGCCACCGGACACCCGCTGGCACCCGGTCTCGGCGCTGCCGCCGATGGCCTTCGACCACGGGCCGATGGTCACCAACGCGCACGCCAGGCTGATCGCCAAACTGTCCTACACGAATATCGGCTTCGCCTTGGCCCCAAAAGAGTTCGCCTTGTCGACACTGCGCGACATCTACAGCGCCGCACTCGGGCACCCGGTCGACGCCACCAACCTGCAGCGCGTACTGGAACGCCGGAACGTCATCACCAGGACCGGCACCACCGCCCGCTCCGGCCGCAGCGGCGGCCGTCCTGCGGCGCTGTACCGGTTCACCGAGTCCCGCTATCGGGTCACCGACGAATTCGCCGCATTGCGCCCGCCCGGGTGAGTCGACTGGATTCTTAGACCATTCTTAAGTAAGAATGCCCGGATGGAACTGGGCAGTGCGGCCACCGCGACCGGCGCCGAGTGGATCGGGTGCGTGCCGCACGAGCCACTCGACCGTGGGGCCCGCCCCCAGTTGCCGCATGACGACCCGTTCTACGCCGCACCGACCGGCTTCCAGCACGCCGAGCCCGGCACCGTGCTGCGCAGCCGCGACGTCGAGGTGGCATTCCTCGGCGTGATACCGCAGCAGGTGCGGGCCGTGCAGCTGCTGTACCGGACCACCGATATGAAGGGCAGGCCGGACGCGGCCGCCACCACCGTGCTGCTGCCGGCCGACCGGGACCTGGCCGGCTCCGCGCCGCTGATCTCGTATCAGTGCGCCATCGACGCCATCACCTCCCGATGCTTCCCGTCCTATGCGCTGCGCCGCCGCGCCGTCGCCCCGGGGGCGGTACCGCAGTTCGAACTGCTGCTCATCGCCGCCGCGATCGCCGAAGGCTGGGCGGTGTCGGTGCCCGACCACGAGGGTCGCGCCGGCAGTTGGGGCACCCCGTACGAGCCGGGCTACCGCATCCTCGACGGATTACGGGCCGCGATCGGCTCCGAACGCCTCGAGCTGTCACCCGACGCGCCGATCGGCCTGTGGGGGTACTCGGGCGGCGGGCTGGCCACCGCCTGGGCGGCCGAGATGAGCGGCGGCTATGCGCCGGAACTGAACATCGTCGGGGCCGTCCTCGGCTCGCCCGTCGGCGATCTGGGCCACACCTTCCGCCGGCTCAACGGCACCTTCGGCTCGGCACTGCCGGCCCTGGTGGTGGCCGCGCTGGCCGACGTCTATCCGGGGCTGCGCCGGATCATCGACGAGCACGCCAACTCCGAAGGCCACGAGCTGCTCGAGCGGCTGCACCACATGACCACCGTGGAGGCCGTGCTGCGCCTGATGCGCACCGATATGGGCGACATGCTGGACCAGCCGCTGGAACAGATCCTGGCCACCCCGGAGGTGCGGCACGTGTTCGACGAGATCAAGCTCGGCGCCGCAGTGCCCAGCCCGCCGGTGCTGATCATCCAGGCCGTGCACGACGAGATCATCTCGGTCGGCGGCATCGACGAACTTGCCGACACCTATGCCTCCGGCGGGGCCAGCGTGACCTATCACCGCGACATGCTCAGCGAACACCTGCTGCTGCACCCGATGTCGGCCCCGATGGCGCTGCGGTGGCTTGCCGACCGATTCGCCGGCCGACCGCTCGATGCCAATATCCGGCGCACCACATGGCCCACCCTGCTGAACCCGTCGACCTATCGCGGCATGGCCAGGCTCGCCGTCATCACCGCGAAAGTCCTCACGGGACAACGCATTCGGCATCTGCCACTGTCGGTGTTCGACCGCTGACAACCGGCGCCCGGCGCCGACTCGAGCTGTGAATCCCTCTCAGCAACCTGTTGCGAAACACCTGCGAAATTGCTGTGCGACCGGCACTATGTCGAAGGCATCCGCCGGACGGCAGTGGTCGAGCAAACAGGGAGTCAACCGATGACAGGCAGACTGACGGGAATCACCGCGAAGACGGCCGCAACCGCCGCGGCCGGGGCGATGGTCCTGGCCGGCACCGCGGCGATCGCCGTCCAACAAGCCGAGTCGGCACCCGCCCCACGCGCCGCGCAGTCGATCCCGGCGCCGGCCGCCTCGCTTGCCCGGCTGGCCACCCCGACCACCTTGCTGGCGGCCGTCAGCTCGGCGTACCCGGCCGAGCCGGGCGCGATCCCGCCGATCAGCCTGCCCGTCGGCAACGACACCACCCTGGTGTTGATCCCGTTGGCCGGGACGGGCGCCGGGCCGGCAGCCCCCGCGGCCGATCCCGGCTCGCCCCTGGGCCGGACGGCCCTCTCGGCGCCGGACGCCGGTAATCCGCTGAGCACCCGGCGCTCGGCGCTGGGCGCGGCCACCGGTGTCGCACCCGCGGGAGCGGCCACCCTGGCCACCACGGTCAGCCTCGCCGACCTGCCGGGCGCGATCGCCGGGGTGCTGGGCGATATCGGCGGCAACATCCCGATCGTCGCGGTGTTCGTTCGCAACGGCACCGCCGCCAACCCGGACGCCGGCCTGCTGATCGGCAACGGCTACAACGTGACCGCCGAGGGCGTCAACGGCGGCCGCGGCGGTCTGCTGCTGGGCAACGGCGGCAGCGGCGGGCTGTACGGCAACGGCGGCGCGAGCGGGCTGGTCGGCAACGGCGGTGCCGGCGGTGCCGGCGGCGGTGACGGCGGGGCGGCCGGCCTGTTGATCGGAAACGGCGGCCGCGGCGGCGACGGTGCCGGGCTGAATCCGAATGGTGGCGACGGCGGGCGCGGCGGCTTCCTGGGCGACGGCGGTCGCGGTGGCAACGGTGACAACACGGTGGGCCTGGAGAACGCCGGCCATGGCGGTAACGGCGGTGCCGGTGGCCTGATCGCGGGCAACGGCGGCCGCGGCGGTGACGGCGCGGACGCCACCGGTCTGCATGCCGTCGGTGGAAACGGCGGAAACGGCGGTACCGCAGGGACTCTCGGGGCCGGCGGCAGCGGCGGCACCGGTGGTGATGCGCAGGGCGTCAGTGGCGCCGGCGGCAGCTCCGCCACCGGCGGGCGCGGTGGTGACGGCGCCCAGTCGCTGTACGCGCCCGGCAACGGCGGCCGCGGCGGCGACGCCTACACCCCCGAATCGGACTCAGCCGACGACACCGCCACCGGCGGTGCCGGCGGGCGCGGCGGCGTCGTCGAGATCGGGGTTGCCGGCTCGGGCGGCGCCGGCGGTAACGGATACGCCGGCGCGGGCCAGGGCTCCGGCGGGACCGGCGGAGCGGGCGGTGACAATGCCATCGCGGGTAACGGCGGGCGCGGCGGCGCCGGCGGTTCGGGCACGTCCGGCACCGGCGCCGGCACCGGCGGTACCGGTGGCGGCGGCGGGACCAGCGGCATCGTCGGCGGCGGTGGCCGCGGCGGAGACGGTGGCACGGGTACCCACACGTCGGCCGGCGGCACCTCGGCCGGTGGCCAGGGCGGTGCCGGCGGCAACGGCCGCGGCGTCCTCACCCCGGGCGGACGCGGGGGCAACGGCGGTAACGGCATCTCCGACACCGGTTCGGCCACCGGGGCCGGCGGATCCGGCGGGCGCGGCGGCAACGGCAACCTCGGTGGGCCGGGCGGGCGCGGCGGCAACGGCGGTTCCGCCGACGGCAGCGGCGGCCAGGGCGGCAGCCCGGGCGGCGGTAACGGCAGCCCGGGCGGCGGTAACGGCAGCCCGGGCGGGTCGACGGCCTAGCGTCTGCCTGGGGGCAGCCCGGTCACGGTTGGCCGGGCTGCACCTGCGCCAGCGTCGGGAGGTTCCAGACCGCCCCTTGCTCGCGGTCGAAGCTCATCGGCTTGTACCGCAGCAGGCCGCTGCCCGGGTACGGCGTGTACTCGCCGAACCACACCTCACCGTCGACGGCGTACAGGTCGACGCGGATGAAATCCCAGTCAGCCCCGAGGGTGCTGGCGATGTGCATCATCTTGTCCAGCTCAGCGGGCCGCTGCTCGTCGGCGACGGGCTGGATCCGCCACCGCACCGGCAACCGGCGCCAGTCGGCGTCCAGGAAGGTGGCGGTCTGCACGCTGGCGAACCGTCCGCGGTTCACCTGGATCAGCTCGATGCGGCCCTCGAAGACGAAGAACTTGTAGTCGACGGGCGCCTGGCCGTCCGGGGTGAGGATCTTCTCCTCCAGCAGCAGCCGCGGCCGGGCCTGGCTGTAGCCCCATTCGCCGAGTTCCAGCGGCGTCTCGTCGAACCAGTGCTCGGTCAGCTCGAGCAGGGCGGCCAGATCGGTGTGCGGGTCCGGGCCGAACAATGCGTGCCCGCTGCTGTGGTTGGGTTTGAGCACCCACGGCGGCAACTCGCCGAGCTCGGGGGCGTCCCGCAGATCGGTCCCCGACCAGTAGGTGGCCGGGATGCGCAGATCGGCACCGGGGTAGGCCTCACGCGCCATCTCCTTCATCCACATCTTGTCGCAGGCCTTGACGATCCGGTCGCGCCGGTCGTTGAACAGCCGCCAGTTCACCTTCTCGTTGAAGGTCTTCGGGTCGGTGAAGTTGCCCGGCCTGCGGATCAGCATGAGATAGAGAGCGTGGCGCAGCAGCGGCAGCGGTAACGCCGCGAGCATCCGGCGGCGCGGGGATCGCAGCCACGCCGGGGTCTGTTTGTAGGTCAGCAACGGCATGAGATCACGCCTGGCTGGTGAGATAACCGCCGCGCCGGAAGAACTTGTCTCCGCTGTGCTCGGCACCGTCGGCGGAGCGCACCTTGGTGATCACCAACCCGCGGTTGCCGCCCAGGTATGCCTCGGGGCCGCACACCACGGCGCCGCCGTCCTCCTGCACGATCACCCGGCCCGGCGTTCCGCCGTAGCGGATCTGGGACACCTTGGCTTCCAGGATCTCGATCCGCTCACCGCGGTAGAACGCGAACGGGCGGGGGTAGGGCTCCGACAGCGCGCGCACCAGCCGCTCGAGCGCCTCGGCCGGCCAGTTCCAGTCCACCAGGCTGTCGCGTTCGGAGCGCTTGTGGAAGTAGGTGCGCTCGGCCTTGTTCTGTGGCCGCCATTGCGGGGTGCCGGATTCCAGTGCGGTCAGCGCTTCTTTCAATGCGCCGGGGATCAACGCGATACCGCGTTCGACGAGTTCGGTGCCGGTATCGGTGGGGCCGATCGGCAGGGCGTGCTGCACCAGGATGTCCCCGGTGTCGAGGTCCTTGTCCATCCGGTGGATCGTGAGCCCGATCTGTGACTCACCGCTGATCAGGGCCCACAGCACCGGCGAGAAACCGGTGCCCTTCGGCAGCAGGGAGTCGTGCAGGTTGAGCGTCCCGTGTGGCGGCAGTTCGTACAGTTCCGGCGGCATCCAGGTGTACCAGCTGTTGACCACGATCACATCGGGCTCGGCCCGCTTGACCAGGTCGATGGTCTCGTTGTCGACCCGTTCGGTGAGGTGCACCGGGATGCCGAGTCCGGCGGCCAGCTCCTCGACCGAATCGGAGAAGATGCCCTTGTAGGCGTCGTCGCTGCCCGGATGGGTGACAGCGAGGGCAACCTCGTGCCCGAGATCGACCAACGCCTGGAGCGTCTTGACTCCCCACGTCTGGAAACCGAACGACACGATGCGCATGACCAAAACCCTCACTCAGATGTTTTCGTGGCTGCAATTTGCTGAGATTCAGCTGTGAGCCTGTCGAATGTATCTGCGGAGGCGCGCTTTGTGGGGGCTACGTTTGCGGTATCTGCGGCCCGCCGGGATATTCCACCGGCGGCCAGGCACCGAGGTCGTCGCGTGGGGTGGACAGCGCGGTGAACGTGTAGACCAGTGCGGCCACGGCCGCGGGTAGCACGATGGTCGCGGCGATCTGGAACGCGCCGTGGCCGAAGAACACCGCGGGTGCCTCGGTCACGTAGTGGATCCGGTGTTCCGGGGTGACCGGCGCCGCGCCGATGTCGACGACGCCGTAGCGCCAGCGCACCAGCACCGCACCGATGCCGACGGCGGCACCCGCGGCACCGGCGGCACCTGCGGTCAGCGCGGCCAGCAGCACGGGCCCCCGGTGCGCACGCCACTGCCACACCAGCACCGCAGCCACCACCGCCAGGCCGGAGAGCATCCCCAACAAAAGGAACTCGCCGAGGAAGAAGTTGTCGGACTCGTTACCCAGGTAGGCCGTGGTCCTGTTGCCGCTCTTGGTCAGCGCGATCACGCCGTGGATCGGCGGTGCCAGCCAGGCCCACAACGCACCGATCAGCACACCGCTGCACGCCACACCGGCGAACACGCGCACCGCGGCGGAGACTCGCGACACCTTGGGGGCGGCAACGATATCCGCGTCCAGCACGGTCATCGCCGGGTGTCCAGATCCTTGGAATCGACCTGCCCGTGGCGCGAGCATTTGGCCCACCAACCGTCGGGGCGGACCTGCACGATCATCCGGCGGCCACAGTCGGCGCAGAATCGGGGCGGTTCCAGGCCGAGCTGGGCGGCGGTCGGGACGGTGCTGCCGGCCGGACCCCCGGTGTAGACGTTGTAGACCCCGGCCCCGACGGGAGCGGGCAACACCGGAACTTCGTCTGTCATCACCACCCGTTTCTACAGGGTGGCGTTGAGGGCCTTGATCGGCATCTGCAGATCGTCGAGCAGTTCCAGGTCGGACTCGGCCGGCCGGCCCAGCGTGGTCAGGTAATTGCCGACGATGACGGCGTTGATCCCACCGAGAATGCCTTGCTTGGCGCCGAGGTCGCCGAGGGTGATCTCGCGGCCGCCGGCGAACCGCAGCATGGTGCGCGGCAAGGCCAGCCGGAAGGCGGCGACCGCACGCAGCGCGTCGGCGGCGGGCAGCACCTCGAGGTCACCGAACGGGGTGCCCGGACGCGGGTTGAGGAAGTTCAGCGGGACCTCGTGCGGGTTCAGCTCGGCCAGGTTGGCGGCGAACTCGGCGCGCTGCTCCAGCGTCTCACCCATGCCGAGGATGCCGCCGCAGCAGACCTCCATGCCGGCCTCGCGCACCATCTCCAGCGTCCCCCAGCGCTCCTCCCAAGAGTGCGTGGTGACGACGTTCGGGAAGAACGACTGGGCGGTCTCCAGGTTGTGGTTGTAGCGGTGCACGCCCATGTCCTTGAGGCGGTCCACCTGCTCCTGGGTGAGCATGCCCAACGAGCAGGCGATCTGGATGTCGACCTCGTTGCGGATGGCCTCGATACCCGCGGCCACCTGGGCCAGCAGCCGCTCGTCCGGCCCGCGCACCGCGGCGACGATGCAGAATTCGGTGGCGCCGGTCTTCGCGGTCTGCTTGGCCGCCTCGACCAGGCTCGGGATGTCCAGCCACGCACTGCGCACCGGCGAGGCGAAAAGGCCGGACTGCGAACAGAAGTGGCAGTCCTCGGGGCAGCCGCCGGTCTTGAGGCTGATGATGCCCTCGACCTCGACCTCGGGTCCGCACCACTTCATCCGGACCTCGTGGGCGAGCGCAAGCAGCTCGTCGAGCTGGTCGTCGGGCAGCTGCAGCACCTGCAGGGTCTGGTCCTGATCGAGCCCGACACCGCGTTCGAGTACCTGCTCACGCGCCTGAACCAGAATGTCGCTCACCGGTACATCTCCCTAACAGTCCGACAACCCCTACCTGACTTGAACACCGTTCAGGTTAGAGTAACGGTGTGCAGCTGCACAAACGTGACGTAGTCGATGCCGCGACGGCCATCCTGGACAACTTCGGGATGGCCGACCTCACCATGCGCCGGCTGGCGCGTGAACTCACCGTCAGCCCGGGCGCCCTGTACTGGCACTTCGCCAACAAACAGGAACTCCTGGGCGCCGTGGCCGATCGGATCCTGGAACCCGCGCTGGGCCGGTCCACCGCGACCGGCTGGCGCGAGCAGATCACCGGCGAATGCCACCGGCTGCGCGACGCGCTGCTCTCGCACACCGACGGTGCCGAACTGGTGTCGGCGAGCTTCGCCGCCGGGCAATCGGCCGCGATGACCGAGATCGTGGCCCGGCTGTCCGCGGCCGCCGATGCCGCGGGCGTCGCCGGCGCCGACACCGAACTGGCGGCCCGCACCGTGATCTACTACGTGCTCGGATTCGCCGTCGACGAGCAATCCCGGCTGCAGTGGGACGCCGCGGGCGCCACCCTGCCCGACGGCCAGTCCGTGCTGACCGCCGAGCCGTCCCGCCGGTTCGCGTTCGGCCTCACCGTCGTCATCGAAGGCCTTGCCGCACAAGGTGATTCGGTGCTACGGCATGCCTGCGGCGACGACGTCGCGCAACGCCGCCTCGGCTGACGGCTCCCCCGTCACCGCCACCGACCCGCCGCGCGTCCATGCCCACAACGCGAGGTCCAGTACGGGCGCGGTGACCGTCACCGCCGGCCGCCCGCCCGATGCCCGCACCGCCCGCGGCGCGCCGCGGCCCGACGGCGCGCTCCACCGCCCGACTTCCACCAGCCAGCGTGCGTCGGCGTCGGAGGCGACGAACTCCGCGACGGCCGACGGTTCGTAGTGCACGCCGTCGGGCAGCCAACCCCACATCACGTCGACGGCATGGTCGAGGGCTCCGGCCGCGACGTCCGCGGCGATGGGCCCGACCGGCACACCCGCGGTCAGTTCGGCGTCGACGCGGTGCATGGTGGCCTCGTAGGTCTGCATCCGACGGGTGAAACCGACGGTCTGATCGGGCTTGCACCACGACCACCGCGGTTCGGCGTCGTCGAGGCGCCCCAGCTCCGCCAACAGCGCCTCGGTGCTGTCCTCCCGCAGCGCCAGCAGCTCGCCGACATCGGTGGGCCGCGGCGGTTTGGCCGCCTCGACGGCGCCGATGTCGCCATCGGTCCTGGCCCCGCGTGCCAGTACCTGCGCCCAGAACCAATGCACCTCGGTCAGATGCCACAGCAGGTCCAGTGCATTCCAGTCCGGGCAAGTCGGACACGTCGCCTCGGGGGCGGTGGCGGCCAGCACCTCGGCCAGCCGTTGGGATTCGGCGCGGATGATCGCTGCACGGTCCATGCCCCAAGCATTCCAGAGGGCCTTGACTTTCCGGGCCGGAAAGTCAAGGCTTGTTTCCATACCGGAAAGTGGGGAGGCGCCATGGACGACATCACGCCCGAGGGGGCACGCAACGCACTGGAGACCGCCGAGCACGCACGCCGCCGGGTGGCCGCCGAAGTGGGCCTGCCACGCGGGTACTGGTGGGCGATGGCCGCGGCGTGGGTGGCGCTCGGCGTGCTCGGCGACCTCGGCCCGCACTGGCTGACCACCATCGCGACGATTGCGTTCGCGATCGGGCACAGCACGGTGGCCTCGCGGCTGCTCAGTGGCCGGCACCGGTCGGACCGGGTGCAGGTCAGCGCTGCCACCGCGGGTCAGCGGGTACCGCTGGTGGTGGTCGGGATCCTGCTGAGCCTGGTCGTCCTGACCGTCGCGGCCGGTTTCGCGCTGCACGCCGACGGCGTCCGGCATGCCGGAACGTGGGCCGCGGTCCTGGCGGCGACGGTGGTCGGGTTCGGCGGACCGGAGATCCTGCGGGTCACCCGCCGGTGGGCGCATGCCTGACCCCGCGCGTTTCGACGACCTGATCCACCCCAGCACCAGGCTGACCTTGGTGGCCACCCTGGACGCCGCCGACTGGGCCGAATTCGGTTATCTGAAAGACCATCTCGGGCTGTCCGACTCGGCATTGTCCAAACAGCTCGCCGTCCTGGAGGACGCCGGTTACCTGCACACCGAACGCCGGCTCGAGGGCAGCAGGCACAAGCTGCGGGCCCGGCTCACCGACGCCGGGCGCATCGCGTACCGCGGGCACATCGCCGCGCTGAATGCCATCGTGTCCGGGCGGCTCACGGAGCCGCGGCCGTGATCGCCTAGAACTCCACGAATCGCTCGGTGCGGGTGGCACTGTCCCACAGCCGCAGCCCGATGGCGGTGGCCTCGATCTCGGCAGGTCGCCCGGTGATGTGCAGCGCGGTGGCCAGCTGGGCCGGTTCGACGCGGCGCGCCAGCGTGACGTGCGGCGTCCAGTCCCCCGGCAGGGTGTGCGGCAGGGGGCCCGGACGCAGATACGCCGCAGCGAGCCGGGCGACCTCGCGGTGCAGGTCCAGCAACTCGGTGCTGGGCACCACCAGCCGGGCCAGGATCCCTGCCGAGCGACCGAACACCAGCGCGGCACCGATGCGGACACGCAACGGGAACCGGCCGGCCAGCCCGGCGAGTGCCGTGAGCACCTCGGCGTCGATCCGATCGGCGACGATGGCGGTGGTGTGCGGCCGTGCCCCCGGCGATGGAGCCCGGATGCCGTGCTCGTGCAGGGCGTCCCATATCGACCGGACCGTGGTCTCGGTATCCGGGTCGAAGACCAGCTCGACGGAATGCACCATCTCAGACCAGGCCGGCGAGCCAATCCCGGTCGAATGCGGCGGCGCTCAACGCGGCGAAATCGCCGCGACACGCGGCGGCTGCCGGCAGCACGGCGCGCAGGGGCGCCAGCCGCGCCAGTGCCTCCCGGTTGCCCTGTTCGGCCACCCCGGGATCGGTCGGCCAGCTCCCGATGACCAATCCCGCGCACGGAATACCGTGAGCGGCAAGAGATTCCAGCGTCAGCGCGGTGTGGTTCAGGGTGCCCAGCCCGGGGGCGACGACCAGCAGCACCGGGGCGTCGAGATCGGCGGCGAGATCACGCAGTGTCACCCCGGCCGACCCCAGTTCGACCAGCAGCCCGCCGGCACCCTCGACCAGGGTCAGCCGGCCCGGGGCATCGACCGCCCGCACCGACGCGACCAGCTCGGCCCTGGTGGGCAACGGCAGACCGGCCCGCGCCGCCGCGGCCACCGGTGCCAGCGGCTCGGGATAACGCCAGCCGCCGTGCAGTGCGGTGACACCGGCGAGCCGCCCGACCTCCCCCAGGTCGTCGTCGTCGTTGGCGGTTCCGGTCTGCACCGGCTTGCACACCGCGACGTCCAGCCCGGCCTGCCGGGCCGCACCGGCCAGCGCCGCGGTGGTCACCGTCTTGCCGACACCGGTGTCGGTGCCGGTCACCAACAGCAGGCTCACCGTGGCCTCATCGAGCCGATGCCAGCACGTCGGTCAGCACCTCGCGAGCCAACTGCATCTCGTCGGCGGACAGCGATGCCCGTGCGGTCAGCCGCAGCCGGGAGGTGCCGGCGGGCACGCTCGGCGGTCGGAAACACCCGACCCGCACGCCGCGGTCCAGACAGGCCGCCGCGGCGGCGACGGCCACCTCGGGCGCACCGAGGATCACCGACACCACCGCCGAAGTGGGATCGTCGGGCACATCGCACACCCGGGCCAGTTCGGTGGCGCGGGCCAACACCGTGGCCGCCCGCTGCGGCTCGGCGATCAGCACCCGCAGCGCCGCCAGGGCGGCGCCGACGGCGGCCGGCGCCAACCCGGTGTCGAAGATGAACGGGCGGGCCGCGTCGATCAGGTGGGCCCGCACCGCCGCGGGGCCGAGCACCACCCCGCCCTGCGATCCGAGTGCCTTGGACAGCGTCGTCGTCATCACCACGTCGGGAGCGCCGGCCAGCCCGGTCTCGAACAGCAGCCCCTGGCCACCGCTACCGCGCACCCCGACCCCATGCGCCTCGTCGACGAACAGCAACGCACCGTGCTTGCGGCACACGTCGTGCAGGTCGCGCAGCGGGGCCAGCACGCCGTCGGCGGAGAACACCGACTCGGTGACCACCACCGCCCGCTGCTCGGCCCGCTCGGCCAGCGCCGTCTCGACGGCGGCGACGTCCCGGTGGGGAGCGATCGCCACCCGAGCCCGGGACAGCCGGCAGGCATCCACCAGCGACGCATGGGACAACGCGTCGGAGACGATCAGCGAACCCGGCCCCGACAGCGCGACGAGGGCGCCGATATTGGCGGTGTAGCCCGACGAGAACACCAGCGCCGACTCGGCGCCGGTGAAGCGGGCCAGTTCGGTCTCGAACTCCTCGTGCAGCTCGGTGTTGCCGGTGACCAGCCGCGACCCACCCGCACCGGCCCCCCAGGTGCGCAGCGCCTGCACGCCGCCGTCGAGCACGGCGGGGTGCTGAGACAACCCGAGGTAGTCGTTGGAAGCCAGATCCAGTTCGGCACCGACCGGCGGGCGGACCCGCAGCGAGCGGCGCAGCCCGGCGGCGCGGCGCTGCTGCTCGACCTCGGCCAGCCAGGCCAGCGGCGAAAGACCGGTGCGGGTCACGGGTGCGACGACCTCCTGAACGGTGTTCAATTCCCGCTCAGACTAGCGCACGCGCCACCGCCACCATCGCCGCACCGATCTGCGCGATCTCGTCGGTCGTACAGATGAACGGCGGCATGGCATAGACCAGCCGGCCGAACGGCCGCAGCCATACCCCGTGCCGCAACGCCGCCTCCGTGGCCACCGCCATGTCCACCGGCTCGGCCATCTCGACCACCCCGATCGCCCCGAGCACCCGGACGTCGGTCACCCCCGGCAGTTCCCGCGCCGGTTCAAGCCCGGCGCGTAGACCGGCCTCGATCGCGCGCACCCGCGCCGGCCAGTCACTGCTCAGCAGCAGCTCCACCGAGGCCACCGACACCGCGCACGCCAGCGCGTTGGCCATGAACGTCGGGCCGTGCATCAACGTCCCCGGCTCACCGGAGCTGATGGTCCGTGCCACCTCCGTCGTGCACAACGTGGCGGCCAAGGTGACGTATCCGCCGGTGAGGGCCTTGCCCACACACATGATGTCCGGGGTGACCCCGGCGTGGTCGGCGGCGAACAGCGCGCCGGTGCGCCCGAAACCGGTCGCGATCTCGTCGAAGATGAGCAGCACACCGTGCCGGTCACAGGCCGCGCGCAGATCGCTCAGATAGCGGGGGTCGTGGAACCGCATGCCGCCGGCGCCCTGCACCACGGGTTCGACGATGACGGCGGCCAGCTCGCCGGCGTGCTCGGCCAGCTGCGCCTCGAACGCTGCGCTGTAGGCGGGGTCGTAGTCCGACGGCACCCGCGGGGCGAACACCTGCGGGGTCAGCACATCGGTCCACAGCTCGTGCATGCCGCCGTCGGGATCGCACACGCTCATCGGGGTGAACGTGTCACCGTGATAGCCGCCCCGCCAGGTCATCAGCCGGTGTTTGGCCGGCCGGCCCCGGCTGCGCCAATACTGCAGGGCCATCTTGGCGGCCACCTCGACGGCCACCGACCCCGAATCGCTGAAGAACACCGTCTCCAGCCCGGCCGGGGTGACCTCGACCAGCAGCTGGGCCAGCCGGGCCGCGGGCTCGTGGGTGAGCCCGCCGAACATGACGTGATTCATGGTGGCCAGCTGCGCGGTGATGGCCGCGTCGAGCACCGGGTGCCCGTGCCCGTGCACCGCCGTCCACCACGAGCTCATCGCGTCCAGCGCCTGGATCCGGGCCCCGTCGTGCACCAGCGTCAACCAGGCGCCCTTGGCGCCGACGGCGACCACCGGCGGCAACGCCTGGGCGCCGATGGTGCTGTACGGGTGCCAGACATGCGCGGCGTCGATCGCGCTGATCTCGTCGGGTGTCAACGCGGGCATGGGATCCGACACTATCGCTTTGCTCACAGGCGACGCGGCGGTCACCGTGACCTGAGGTCTCCAGGGATCTTGGGTAGATTGAGTCACCGACCATGAAGACCCCAACCACCAGCCGGACCACCTCCGGTGCCGCCGACCGCGCCGAAATGGGCACCCGCACATCGGGTTTCTACCGGCACGACCTGGACGGGTTACGCGGGGTCGCGATCGCTCTGGTGGCGGTGTTCCACGTCTGGTTCGGGCGGGTTTCCGGTGGTGTGGACGTCTTCCTCGCCCTGTCCGGATTCTTCTTCGGCGGCCGGCTGCTGCGCATGGCGCTGCGGCCCGGCGCGGCACTGCGGCCGGTGCCCGAGGTCATCCGCCTGGTGCGGCGCCTGCTGCCCGCACTGGTGGTGGTGCTGGCCGCCGCGGCGGTGCTGACCATCCTGGTGCAACCGGAAACTCGCTGGGAGACGTTTGCCGATCAGAGCCTGGCAAGCCTGGGCTACTTCCAGAACTGGGAGCTGGCCGCCACCGCGGCCAACTATCTCCGCGCCGGAGAGGCCGTCAGCCCGCTGCAGCACATCTGGTCGATGTCGGTGCAGGGCCAGTTCTACATCGCCTTCCTGGCGCTGGTGTTCGGGTTCGCTTATCTGCTGCGCAACCGGCTGGGGCGGCACCTGCGGGCCGCATTCATCATCCTCATCGCGGGGTTGACCGTCGCCTCGTTCGTATACGCGATCATCGCCCACAACACCGACCAGGCCACCGCGTACTACAACAGCTTCGCCCGCGGCTGGGAGCTGCTCGCCGGCGTCCTGGCCGGTGCCCTGGTGCCCCGGGTGCACTGGCCGATGTGGCTGCGAACGGTGATCGCCACCGTGGCACTGGCCGCGATCGTCGGCTGCGGTGCCCTCATCGACGGGGTGCGGGAGTTCCCCGGCCCGTGGGCACTGGTGCCCGTCGGCGCCACGGTGCTGTTCATCCTGTCGGCGGCCAACCGCGGCGACGCGCCGCTGCCCGTGCCCAACCGGCTGCTGGCCACCCAGGCGTTCGTGTCGCTGGGTTCGATGGCGTACGCGCTCTATCTGTGGCACTGGCCCCTGCTGATCTTCTGGCTGGCCTACAGCGGTGATCCGCACGCCGGCCTGTTGGACGGTTCCGTCGTGCTCCTGGTGTCCGGGGTGCTGGCCTGGCTGACCACCCGGTATGTGGAGACACCGCTGCGCTACCGGGCGCCGGCGGCCCGCACCGCGCCCGTCCTGCCGTGGCGTGCCCGGCTGCGCCGCCCGACGATCGCGCTCGGCTCGGTGGTCACCCTGCTGGGCGTGGCGCTGACCGCGACATCGTTCACCTGGCGGGAACACGTCACCGTGCAGCGGGCCAGCGGCAAGGAACTGTCCGGGCTCTCGGCCCGCGATTACCCGGGTGCGCGGGCGCTGCTCAACCATGCCAAGGTGCCCAAACTGCCGATGCGGCCCACCGTGCTGGAAGCCAAGAACGACCTGCCGGAAACCACCGACGACGGCTGTATCGCCGACTTCGACAGCGTCGACATCATCAACTGCACCTACGGCGACAAGGACGCCACCCGGACCGTCGCGCTGGCCGGCGGCTCGCACGCCGAACACTGGATCACCGCGCTGGACCTGCTCGGCCGGCTGCACCACTTCAAGATCGTCACCTATCTGAAGATGGGCTGTCCGCTGACCACCGAGGAGAAACCCCTCGTCATGGGCGACAACCGGCCCTACCCGAACTGCCGGGAGTGGAACCAGAAGGTGATGCCCAAACTGCTCGCCGACCATCCCGACTACGTGTTCACCACGTCGACCCGGCCCTGGAACATCAAGGACGGTGACGTGATGCCCGGCTTCTACATCGGCATCTGGCAGCAGTTCGCCGACGCCGGGATCAACGTGCTGGCGATGCGTGACACCCCGTGGCTGGTCCGCAACGGCAAGCCGTACTTCGCCGCCGACTGCCTGGCCGACGGCGGGGACGCCATCTCATGCGGCATGAAGCGCTCTGCGGTACTGTCCGACCACAACCCCACCCTGGATTTCGTAGGAAGGTTTCCCAACCTCAAGCCACTCGACATGAGCGACGCGGTGTGCCGGCCAGACGTGTGTCGAGTTGTGGAGGGAAATGTGTTGATGTACCACGACTCTCACCATCTTTCGACCACCTACATGCGCACCATGACGAACGAGTTGGGACGCCAGATGGCGGCCGCGACCGGGTGGTGGTGAGGTGGTGAACGCGGTGTGGCCGGGGGCCGCCTATCCGCTGGGCGCCACCTATGACGGGGCGGGCACCAACTTCTCGCTGTTCTCCGAGGTGGCCGAGAAGGTCGACTTGTGCCTGATCGCCAAGGACGGCACCGAGGACCGCATCCCGCTCGAGGAGGTCGACGGGTATGTGTGGCACGCGTACCTGCCGACCGTCAGCCCAGGCCAGCGTTATGGCTTCCGGGTGCACGGGCCATGGGACCCGACCGCCGGTCACCGCTGTGATCCGAGCAAGCTGCTGCTGGACCCCTACGGCAAGTCTTTCCACGGCGACTTCGACTTCACCCAAGCACTGTTCTCCTATGACCTGAGCGCCGAGGACCCCGATGTTCCGGGCCCGCTGCCCCGGGTGGACTCGCTGGGCCACACCATGACCAGCGTGGTGATCAACCCGTTCTTCAACTGGGGATCCGACCGCGCGCCCCACACGCCGTATCACGAGACGGTCATCTACGAGGCCCACGTCAAGGGCATGACGCAGCGCCATCCCGGCGTTCCCGAGGAGCAGCGCGGCACCTACGCCGGGCTGGCGCACCCGGTGATCATCGACCACCTCAAATCGCTGAACGTCACCGCCATCGAACTCATGCCGGTGCACCAGTTCCTGCACGATCACCGACTGCTCGACCTCGGACTGCGAAACTACTGGGGCTACAACACATTCGGCTTCCTGGCACCGCACTACCAATACGCGGCCAACCAGCACGCCGGCGGCGCCGTCGCGGAGTTCAAGGCCATGGTGCGGTCCTTCCACGAAGCCGGGATCGAGGTCATCCTCGATGTCGTCTACAACCACACCGCCGAAGGCAATCACCTCGGGCCGACCATCAACTTCCGTGGTATCGACAACGCCGCCTACTACCGGCTGCTCGACGGTCAGCCGCAGTACTACAAGGACTTCACCGGCACCGGCAACAGCCTCAATGCCCGGCACCCGCACACCCTGCAGCTCATCATGGACTCGCTGCGGTACTGGGTGATGGACATGCACGTGGACGGTTTCCGGTTCGACCTGGCCTCCACGTTGGCCCGCGAGTTCTACGACGTCGACCGGCTGAGTGCGTTCTTCGACCTGGTGCAGCAGGACCCGGTGATCAGCCAGGTGAAACTGATCGCCGAACCGTGGGACATCGGCGAGGGCGGCTATCAAGTCGGCAACTTCCCAGGTTTATGGACCGAATGGAACGGGAAATATCGCGATACTGTGCGCGATTACTGGCGGGGCGAGCCCGCAACCCTGGGTGAGTTCGCCTCGCGGCTGACCGGTTCCTCGGACCTCTACGAGGCCACCGGACGGCGCCCGAGCGCGAGCATCAACTTCGTCACCTGTCACGACGGCTTCACGCTGAACGACCTGGTGTCCTACAACGAGAAGCACAACGAGGCCAACGGCGAGGACAACCGCGACGGCGAAAGCCACAACAGGTCGTGGAACTGCGGGGTGGAGGGTCCCACCGACGACCCGGACATCCTGGAGTTGCGGCACCGGCAGATGCGCAACATCCTGGGCACGTTGATGGTGTCCCAGGGCACCCCGATGATCAGCCACGGCGACGAGATCGGCCGCACCCAGGGCGGCAACAACAACGCCTACTGCCAGGACTCCGAGATCTCCTGGGTGGACTGGTCGATGTGCGAGACCAACGCCGACCTGCTGAACTTCACCCGCAAGGTGGTGGCGCTGCGCAAGGACCACCCGGTGTTCCGCCGGCGCCGGTTCTTCGACGGCACACCGATCCGCACCGCCGAGCAGGAGCGCGATATCGCCTGGCTGACGCCGGCCGGGACCGAGATGACGCCGGAGGACTGGGGTTCGGGCTTCGGCAAGAGCATCGCGGTGTTCCTCAACGGCGATGCCATCCCCGAACCGAACGCCCGCGGCGAACGCGTCACGGATGACTCGTTTCTGTTGTGCTTCAACGCCCACGACGAGGCGTTGGATTTCGTGCTGCCCGCCGAGGCCTACGCCGAGCAGTGGACCGCGGTGCTGGACACCGCCGACCCGAAGGGCACCAACGACCTCGTCGCCGCGGCGGGCGAGAAGATCTCGTTGCGGCCGCGTTCCCTGCTGGTGCTGCAGAAGACGAACTGAGCGGACGGCCGGTGACCGGGAACAGCGCTGTCCTGTCGACGTATCGCCTTCAGCTGCGCGGTGATTCGTTCACCTTCGCCGACGCCGAAGGCCTGCTGGACTATCTCGCCGAGCTCGGCGTGTCACACCTGTACCTGTCCCCCATCCTGACCGCGGCGGCCGGGTCGACCCACGGCTACGACGTCACCGATCCGACGACGGTATCCAAAGCCCTGGGCGGACCCGAAGGGCTGCAACGTCTTTCGGCGGCCGCCAGGGCCCGGGGCCTGGGCCTGGTGGTGGACATCGTGCCCAACCACGTCGGGGTGGACGATCCCACGCAGAACGCGTGGTGGTGGGATGTGCTCAAGCACGGCCGGGATTCGGCGTACGCGGGTTTCTTCGACATCGACTGGGACCTGGAGTTCCAGGGTGAGCGTGGCAAGGTCGTGCTTCCGGTCCTGGGCTCCGACACCGATGTCGACGACCTGGTCGTCGACGACGAGGTGCTGCGGCTGGGCGACCGGAGCTGGCCGATCGCCCCGGGCACCGGTGCCGGCTCCCCCGCCGACGTCTACGCCCGCCAGCACTACAAGCTGATCGGTTGGCGCAACAACGTGTGCGGATACCGGCGGTTCTTCTCCATCACCTCGCTGGCGGGCCTACGGCAGGAAGACCCCGACGTGTTCGCCGCCACCCACGCCGAGGTCCGGCGCTGGTTCACCGATCACCTGGTCGACGGCCTGCGCATCGACCATCCGGACGGCCTGACCGACCCCCCCGGCTATCTGGCCCGGCTGCGCGACCTGGTCGGGCCGGACGCCTGGATCGTCATCGAGAAGATCCTGGCCCCCGACGAGCCGCTGGACACCAGCCTGGCCGTCGACGGCGGCACGGGTTACGACGCGCTGCGCGAGATCGGCGGGGTGTTCGTCGACCCCAGCGGGGAATCGGAGCTGAGCACCCTGTATCACCGGGACACCGCCGAGGCGACCGGAGCGCTGAAGGCCGCCGCTGCGACCTCGACGCTCGGCAGCGAGCTGGCCCGGGTGCGTCGCACCATTGCCGCCGAGGCCGGCAGCGATCATCCGCTGCTGGCCGACGCGGTGGCCGCGTTGCTCACCCATGTCGGGGTGTACCGGTTCGACTATCCGGGCCTGGCTGCCGTCGGCCCCGTCGCGATTGCCGAAACCGCCGCTGCCCGAAGCGATCTTGCACAACCACTGGAACTCGTCGCGACGTCGCTGGCCATCGGCGGTGAGGGCGCCAAGCGGCTGCAGCAACTGTGTGGCGCGGTGACAGCGAAGTCCGTCGAGGACTGCCTGTTCTACCGGGACGCCCGCCTGGTGTCACTGAACGAGGTGGGCGGCGAGCCCGACCGATTCGGCGTCACGGTCGCCGAGTTCCACGTGCGCTCGGCGACCAGGGCCCGGCTGTGGCCGCGCGCCATGGTCACCACGTCGACCCATGACACCAAGCGCAGCGAGGATGTGCGGGCCCGGATCGGGGTGCTGTCCCAGATTCCCGCGCTGTGGGCCGACCGGGTGCGGCGCTGGTCGAACGTCGTGCTGGCCCCCGACGAGGACACCGCACTGTTCTTGTGGCAGAACATCTTCGGTGTGTGGCCGGTCGACGGCGAGGTGTCCGACGAGCTGCGCGCCCGCCTGCACGGATACGCCGAGAAGGCGATCCGGGAGGCCGCCACGCACACCACGTGGAACGACCCGGACGGCGATTTCGAGACGGCCGTACACGCCTGGCTGGACGCGATCATCGACGGACCGGTGGCCACCGAACTGACCGCACTGGTGGCGCAGGTGCACCCGCACGCGACCGGCGACGCACTGGGCCAGAAGCTGCTGGCCCTGACTGTGCCCGGCATCCCCGATGTCTACCAGGGCACCGAGTTGCCCGACGACAGCCTCGTGGACCCCGACAACCGTCGCCTCGTCGACTACGCGGCCCGCCGGGCCGCACTGGCGGCCGGCAGCGATCCCAAGATTCGGGTGGTGGCCGCCGCCCTGCGACTGCGTCGCGACAAACCGGACACATTCCTGTCCGGCGGGTATCACCCGCTGTCGGCATCCGGTGCCGCGGCCGAGCACGTGGTGGCGTTCGGGCGCGGGGCCGACGTCGTGGTGGCGGTGGCACGCTGGACCGTCCGGCTGAACGAGACGGGCTGGGGTGACACCACCGTGGACGTGCCCGCGGGCACCTGGTCGGACCGGCTGTCCGGGCGCACGTTCACCGGCACGGTGCCGGCAGGCGATCTGTTCGAGCAGTTGCCCGTGGCGCTGCTGGAGCGGCTGTCGTGACGTCCTTCGCGGTGTGGGCCCCGCGCCCCGAGCTGGTACGCCTCGACGTGGACGGGACGCTGTACCCGATGACCCGCGGCGAGGACGCCTGGTGGCGGGCCGACGTGCCCGCGGCGCCCGGCAGCCGGTACGGCTTCGTGCTCGACGACGACGAGACGGTACTGCCCGACCCGCGCTCGGCCCGCCAACCCGATGGCGTGCACGCCCGCTCGGCGGTGTGGGAGCCGCGGACGGCGCCCGCGCCGTGGGCGGGCAGGTCCGTCGAGGGTGCGGTGATCTACGAGCTGCACCTGGGCACCTTCACCCCCGGGGGCACCTTCGACACAGCGGTGGAGAAACTCGACCACCTCGTGGACCTGGGTGTCGATTTCGTCGAGGTGATGCCGGTCAACGCGTTCAGCGGCACGCACGGCTGGGGTTACGACGGGGTGCTGTGGTACGCCGTGCACGAACCCTACGGTGGGCCGGACGGCTTGCTGCATTTCGTGGACGCCTGCCACGCCAGGGGGCTCGGCGTGCTGGTCGACGCCGTCTTCAACCACCTCGGACCTTCCGGGAACTACCTGCCCCGGTTCGGGCCGTACCTGTCGCGCGGCAGCAATCCGTGGGGCGAATCGATCAACATCGCCGACGCCGATGCCGACGAGGTGCGCCGCTACATCCTGGATTGCGCGTTGCGCTGGATGCGTGATTTCGGCGCGGACGGGCTGCGCCTGGACGCGGTGCACGCGCTGGTGGATACCACCGCCATTCACATCCTCGAGGAGCTGGCCACCGAAACCGAGGCGCTGGCAACCGAACTGGGACGGCCGCTGTCGCTGGTCGCCGAGAGCGACCTCAACGACCCGCGGCTGATCACCCCCGTCGCCCAGGGCGGTCTGGGGATGACCGCCCAATGGGACGACGACATCCACCATGCCATCCACACCGCGGTGTCGGGCGAACGGCAGGGCTATTACGGTGATTTCGGATCACTGGCCACCCTGGCGCAGACGCTGACGCACGGTTACTTCCACGCAGGCACCTATTCGTCGTTCCGGCACCGACGGCACGGGCGGCCGCTGGATGTCACCACCATTCCGGCCACCCGGCTGCTGGCCTACACCCTCACCCACGACCAAGTCGGCAACCGGGCCGTCGGCGACCGCCCGTCGCAGAACCTGACGTTCGGCCAG
Organism: Mycolicibacterium canariasense; assembly: GCF_002101555.1. Lineage (GTDB taxonomy): Bacteria > Actinomycetota > Actinomycetes > Mycobacteriales > Mycobacteriaceae > Mycobacterium > Mycobacterium canariasense. The sequence continues at coordinate 15,399 of NZ_LQOL01000058.1, read as the reverse complement.
CTTGCGGTGAAAGCCGCTCTGGCCCTTGGCTCCCCCTACACGGCCATGCTGTTCATGGGCGAGGAGTGGGGATCGTCGAGCCCGTTCCAGTTCTTCACCTCGCACCCGGAACCGGAATTGGGCCGCGCCACCGCGGAGGGCCGTAAAGCCGAGTTCGCCGCGCACGGCTGGGATGCCGACGAGATTCCCGACCCGCAGGATCCGGCGACCTTCGAGCGCTCGAAGCTGGACTGGTCCGAAGTGGGCAACGGCGAACACGCCCGGCTGCTGGAGACCTATCGTGGCCTGATCCGCCTGCGCCGCAACGAATCCGACTTCGCCGATCCATGGCTGCCGCATCTGCGCGTCGATTACGACGAGAACACCCGCTGGATCGTCATGTACCGCGGCGCCTTTGCGGTGGTCTGCAATCTGAATACCGAAGCGGTGCTGGTTCCGGTGACCGGGACCGTGGTGCTGGCGTCCGACGACCCGACGCCGGACGGCTCGGGCACCCGGCTGCCGGGACATTCGTTCGCGGTGCTGCGCACCGGGTAGTGCCCGACGGGGAAATTGACGAAACCGCCTAGGTCAGATAGCGGTAGGTCGGCGAGCCCGGCTCCAGCAGTTCCACGTGGCATTCCGAGCTGTGCATGCGCGCCATCAGGCCGTCCAGGTCGGATGCCGACACCAGTTCGATGCCCACCAGGGCTTCGCCGGTCTCGCGGTTGTTGCGTTTGACGTACTCGAACAAGGTGATGTCGTCGTTGGGTCCGAGCACGCCGTCCAGGAAGCGGCGTAGCGCGCCCGGCTCCTGCGGAAAGTCGACCAGGAAGTAGTGCTTCAGGCCAAGATGCACCAGGGAGCGCTCCAGCACCTCACCATAGCGGGACACGTCGTTGTTGCCGCCCGAGACGATGCACACCACCGTCGACCCCGGCTCGATATCGGTCTCGCGCAGTGCGGCCACCGACAACGCACCGGCGGGCTCGGCGATGATCCCCTCGTTCTGGTAGAGGTCGAGCATGGCGGTGCACACCGCGCCCTCGTCGATCGCGGTGATCGACACCATGTCGCCGGCGGCGGCCAGCGCCGCATAGGTGTTGACGCCGGCCCTGGCCACGGCGGCGCCGTCGACGAACTGGTCGACGTGCTCGAGCGTCACCGGACCGCCGGCGGCGAGCGCGGCCATCATGGACGCCGCGCCGGCGGGTTCCACGCCGAGCACCGCGGTGCCCGCGGTGCGTTCCGACAGGTAGGTCGTGATGCCCGAGACGCACCCACCGCCGCCGACCGGCACGATGACCAGGTCGGGTTCGGTGGGCAGTTGATCGAGGATCTCGACGGCGATGGTGCCCTGGCCGGCGATCGTGCGCGGGTCGTCGTACGGGGGCACCAGCGTGGCGCCGGTCCTGGCGACGTCCTCCAGGGCCGCCTCGGCCGCCATGTCGTAGGTCTTGCCGCCGACGATGACCTCGATGAACTCTCGTCCGTGATAGCGGATTCGGTCCCGCTTCTGCTTGGGGGTCTTGGCCGGGACGTACACCCGGCCGTGCACACCCATCGAGCGGCATGCCAGGGCGAAGCCCTGGGCGTGGTTTCCGGCCGAGGAGCACACCACCCCGGCCGCCAGCTCCTCCGGGGACAGCTGCATGAGCAGGTTGTAGGCGCCGCGCAGCTTGTAGGAGCGCACCGTCTGCAGGTCCTCGCGCTTGAGGTAGACCTGGGCACCGGTCAGGGTCGACAGCCGTTCGCTGAACTGCAGCGGGCTGGCGGTGACCACGCCGGAAATTCGCTGAGCGGCCTCGTCGATATCGGCAGCTGAGACGGGTGAGGTCAGCTGCGTCCTTCGGGGATCCTGGCTCAGTTCGGCAGACACCGCTTCATGGTGCCACCATCGGTCCCCACGACGAAAAATCTGGGCGCCGCTATCGGAGTTTCGGTTGTCCGAACTCTGGGTTACGCGCTATCGTTGAACTATGACCACGCCCACCGAAGTACGGATTGCCGGGGTCCCGTGGCCGACGTACAAGGTGATCGCGCTCATCGTCGGCGCGCTCGCGTTGATCGTCGTCGGTGTCCTCACCGCCAGCGCCCCCACCGCCGTCCTGAGCGCCGCCGCGATCAGCACCGTGACCTGGGCCGTGTTCGGCGCGGCAACCCGCCGATAGCCGACACGGCGCGCCGCCGCACATACAGTCGATAGGCAGCACAGGCCGCCACACTGGGCCGATGGAACCCAATCGGGAGACGCCGGCCGAAGCGTTCGTCAAACGCGCCGAGCAGCGGGTGCCGTCCTGGCTACGGCCCGGCGAGCCCGAGAACCGGCTGCCGGTGCTCGCGGCCATCCTGGTGGCCGTCGCCCTGCAACGCGCGGTACCCGAGCGCTACACCGTGGTGCCCCGCTGGCCGCTGATCGTCATGGAGTTGCTGCTGCTGGTCGTCCTGGTGGCGATCAACCCGCTGCGGCTGACCCGCCGGACCACCGCGGCACGCTGGGGCAGCCTGGTGCTCACCATCGCCATCACCGTCGACAACACCGCCTCGGCCGTCGTTCTCGATTACCGGATCCTCTCGGGGGACGTCAGCAATGACGCGGCCGTGCTGCTGGGCAGCGGTGGGGCCATTTTCATCACCAACGTGCTGGCCTTCGCGCTGTGGTACTGGGAGTTGGATCGCGGTGGACCATTCGCGCGGCGCGCCGGCGAGCAGCCCTACCCCGATTTCTTGTTCCCGCAGATGTCGGACCCGAACACCGCCGAACCCGGCTGGCGCCCGACCTTCGTCGACTATCTGTACGTCAGCTTCACCAATGTGGTGGCCTTCTCCCCCACCGACACCATGCCACTGGCCCGGTGGGCCAAGATGCTCATGATGGTGCAGGCACTGGTGTCGATGTCGACGGTGGCCCTGGTGATCGCCCGCGCGGTGAACGTGCTGAAGTGAGTGCTCACAACCAGGCCCGTTCCGTGGCCGCGGCGATCGCGTCGTTGGCGGTGCCCTTGCCGTCCCAGAGCCCGCGCTTCGACGCGACGGGCATCGACCACCACAACGCGGCGGTGTCGCGCACCTGATGCACCGGGATACCCGTCGCCACGGCGGCATAGTGCAGCCAGAAGTCGTCGGCACGGGGACACACCGCCATGAACGCGTCACCGCGGTCGCGCAGGGTGCGCTGCAGCTCCGGGGGGTACGCCGCACCCGAGACACCGGTGGCGAACACCCGCGGTGAGGTTTCGGTGGTCGTGCACGTCGGCCAGCTGACGTACGGCTCCGCCGACCGTATCCGGGCCCGGAACGTGGTGACCTGACCCGGCCGGTGGGCCCGCAGCAGCTCTTCCAACCACGTCGGTGGGTAGTAGACATCGTCATCGGCGGTGACCAGCGTGAAATCTTCGCCGTCACAAGTAATTTCGCGTACGTACGGATAGTACTTGGTGTGCGGCCCGTAGCCGCGACACAGCCTGATCTCCAAGCCGCGCGTACGCAGCCGGACCAGCGATGCCGGCAGCGCCGCCATGGCGGCCGGGTCGTCGAGCCACAGGATCAGCCGGCGCGGTTTCACGGTACCGGCGCCGATGGTCTCGATCGTCCGCCACACCGTGCCGATCCGGTGACCGTGGCTGGTCAGCGACACGTCGGCGGCACCGTCGCCGACGACCGGGGTGTCGCAACGCCGATTCCGCAGCCACAGGCGCATGTTCAGCGTCGCGAATTCGACCAGCGCCATGCCCAATTGCATGCCGTTTCCGGGAAGAACCCCTGTGTTGCGCATCTTGCCCCCTACGGGCGGTCCCCACCACCTTTATGCAGGTTAATCGATCATCGGGCGAGCGGCAGCGCGAGCCTTCGACCTCGCTCGGACGGCTGGCAGCAACCGGGCGAGGGCCCGCTCGGCGTGACCGGCCTGCAGCGCGAGGTATGACAGCCCGATGGCCGCCGCGAGCACGATGACCACATTGCTGGCGATGAGCCCGGTCGAGATCCGCCCCGCCGGGCTGACCATGAGAACCCACGCGGCTGCGCCGATACCGAGGGCGCACAGCCACGACGCGGCGACCGCGCCGGATCGGCCGAGCCGCGCGAAGCCCGTCGTGGCGACGAATCTCCCGGCGGCCGAATCACCGATCCGCCGCGCGATGACGCCCCACGACACGAACGCGCCATAGGCCACCACGGCACTGCTGAAATCGATACTCATGGTCAGCAGCACACCCAGGTGGAAAACGGTGGCGACGGCGAGCACCGTCCGGAAGGCGCGCCACCAGGGCATGGCCAGCAGGATGGCGAATTCGAAGATGACGGTCAGCCAGTCGGCCAGTTCCCACATCGCGCGCATGTCGTGCGCGGCCAGCCACTCGGCCAGCCAGTACGTCCGGCCCTCGGTCAGGAAGCCGAGGACGAAGTACCCCCGTGCCGCTTGGCTGGACCACGAAAGCCAACCGGTCAGCAACTTGGTCAGGGCCGCGGTGAAGAATCCCCACCCGATCAAGAGGGCGAGTAGGCGTAACGGCCATTGTCGTTGCGGCACAGGCGCACCGCCGCGTCGGTAGGCGTCGAGGGAGTAGCGATTCCCCCAGTCCGCGAACGCCAGCACCAGCGGCGCCAGCAGCAACAGGATGGTGTGGTCGACCTTGCCGAGGCAATACATGAAGCCATAGGTGACAAAGAGCATCACCGCGGCGGCGAGCGACACGTACCTCGTCCACAGGCCCAGGCCGAGCAGGATCAGCGTGAGCGAGCGCAGCACTTCCAGCCCGATCAGCACGCCCGGCGAAGGGAAGCCTGCGAACAACCGGAGGGGCCCCGGCGGGGCGTGGAACATGAAATCCGGGTACCGACCCAGCCACGCGATGTCCGGGACGATGAACAGCGCACTGATCGCATAGATGATCCGGTAGATCCCGAGGTCCGCCGGGGTGAACGGCCCGCTGTCGACCCAGCGGTCGAACCTCTCGGCGATCGTCACGTCGGGTTCCCGAAGTCGATGTGAATGGTGCGCAGCGGCTGGTACTCCACCGCGGATGCGTCCGCGGCACGGTAAGTCGCGGTGCGCCAGACGATGTCCAGTCCGGTCGGCTGGTAGCCGGGGAAGAGCTGGGCCGTCCTGGAGCGCAGCCAGGCGACGGCATCGGGATCGGTGGCGACGCTGCCGTCGCTGAACGCGGCGGTGAAGACCATCAGGCGCACCGACGGGCCGGCGGGAAGCAGGCTGTCCAACGGCACCCGTCGCGGTGCACCGTCGGTGAACCGCGCCACCACCGCCGGCTCTTTCGTCCGTGGTACCCCGGTTTCCAGGAGGCACCCCGCGCATTGCGCAGGGAAGCCGGGCAGCACGAGTGCCGGATAGGGTTCCGCGCGCCACACGGCGAACGGGATGTACTGCAGCACGACGATCCACAGCACCGTCGCCCCGAAGACGATCCGCACCGTGCGCTTGTTAGCCGGCCTCACTGCGCCCTCCGCCGCATCATGGCGACGCCCAAAGGGTTTGCTGAACACCACCGTTGGCACGGTAAACCCAATTCTGGGGCCGTGGCAGGGCGAGCCCTCGTTTTCGCCCGATCGGCGTACCCCGGCTATCCCCCCAGGCAGCCGGGGCCCAGCAGGGCCTTGAGGTCACCCATCAGCGCCGAGGACGGCGTCACCCGCAGCGACTGGTCCAACTCCAGCGTGGTGATCCGCTCCCCACTGATCAACCGCAGGTGGACCTGCGCCGTGCCGGGGTGGCGGGCCAGCACCTGCTTGAGGGCGGTGACCTTGTCGTGCGTGCACTGCCGGGTCGGCAGGCTCAGCGCGAGCGGCCGATCCGGCTGCGCGTTCGAAAAGTCTGGCACCACAAGGTCATTGGCGATCAGTGAGATCCGGTCATCACGTTTGGCCACCTTGGCCCCGACCAGCACCACGGCATCGTCGGCGATATCGGCTCCGAACGCCGAATAGGTCTGCGGGAAGAACAGCACCTCGATACCGCCGGTGAGGTCCTCCAATTGAGCCGAGGCCCACGGCAGGCCGTTCTTGTTGACGCGACGGTTGACCGAGGCCAGGATGCCGCCGACGCGCACCTGGGTGTCGTTGGCGATATCGCCTTCCAGGATCGCCGGGATCTGGGTATCCACCTGGGCGGTCAGCAGGTGCGCCACCCCGTCGAGCGGATGGCCGGACACGTACAGGCCCAGCATCTCCCGTTCCAGCGCCAGCTTGTGCTTGTCGTCCCACTCACCGTCGGGAACCGGGATGGTGAAAACCGATTCGATGCCGGCATCACCGTCGCCCCCGCCGAACAGGTCGAACTGACCGATGGCCTCCGCCTTCTTGGTGCCGAGCACCGAATCCACGGCGTCGGCGTGCACCAGGAACAGGCCCTTGCGGGGATGGCCGAGGGAGTCGAAGGCCCCGGCCTTGATCAACGATTCCGTCACCTTCTTGTTGCAGGCGGTGATGTCCACCTTGTTCAGGTAATCGGAGAAATCGGTGTACTTGCCCTTGTCGCGGCGCCCGGCGATGATCGACTGCACCACGTTGGCGCCGACGTTGCGCACACCACCGAGGCCGTACCGGATGTCGTTGCCGACCGAGGCGAAGTTGTGCACGGATTCGTTGACATCCGGTGGCAGCACGGTGATCCCGAGCCGGCGGCAATCCGACAGGTACACCGCGGCCTTGTCCTTGTCGTCACCGACCGAGGTGAGCAACCCGGCCATGTACTCGGCCGGGAAATTGGCCTTGAGGTAGGCCGTCCAGAACGACACCAGCCCGTAGCCGGCGGCGTGCGATTTGTTGAACGCGTACCCGGCGAACGGAAGGATGGTGTCCCACAACGCCTTCACCGCGGCCTCGGAGAAGCCGTTGGCCGTCATCCCCTCCTTGAAGCCCTTGTACTCGGCCTCGAGCACCTCGAGCTTCTTCTTGCCCATGGCCTTGCGCAGCGCGTCGGCCTTGCCCATGGTGTACGACGCGACCTTCTGGGCGATGAACATGATCTGCTCTTGGTAGACGATCAGGCCGTACGTTTCGGCCAGGATGTCCTTGAGCGGTTCCTCCAGCTCGGGGTGGATCGGCTTGATCGGTTGCCGGCCGTTCTTCCGGTCGGCGTAGTCGTTGTGCGCGTTCATGCCCATCGGGCCGGGGCGGTACAGCGCCAGCACGGCGACGATGTCGTTGAAGCCGGTGGGTTGCATGCGGCGCAACAGGTCCCGCATGGGGCCGCCGTCGAGCTGGAACACGCCCAGGGTGTCACCGCGGGACAGCAGCTCATAGGTGGCCGGGTCGTCCAGCGGCAGGTGATCCATGTCCAGGTCGATGCCGCGGTTGGCCTTGATGTTCTCCAGCGCGTCACCGATGACGGTGAGGTTGCGCAGGCCAAGGAAGTCCATCTTGAGCAGGCCGATGGCCTCACACGACGGGTAGTCCCACCCGGTGATGATGGCGCCGTCCTGCGCCCGCCGCCACATCGGGATGGCGTCGATGAGCGGTTCGGAGCTCATGATGACCGCGCAGGCGTGCACGCCGGCGTTGCGGACCAGGCCCTCCAGGCCGCGGGCGGTCTCGTAGATGGTGCGCACGTCGGGGTCGGTGTCGATCAGCCCGCGCACCTCGGCGGCTTCCTTGTACCGCTCGTGGTTGGGGTCGGTGATCCCGGACAGCGGGATGTCCTTGGCCATGATGGGCGGCGGCAGCGCCTTGGTGATCCGGTCGGCGATGGCGAAGCCGGGCTGGCCGTAGTGCACGCGGGCCGAATCCTTCAGCGCCGCTTTGGTTTTGATGGTGCCGAAGGTGATGACCTGGGCCACCCGGTCGCTGCCCCACTTCTCCGAGGCGTAGCGCACCATCTCGCCGCGGCGACGGTCGTCGAAGTCGATGTCGATATCGGGAGCCGACGGGCGCTCCGGGTTGAGGAACCGCTCGAACAGCAGGCCGTGTGGGATCGGGTCGATGTTGGTGATGCCCATGGCGTAGGCCACCAGCGAGCCGGCCGCCGAACCACGGCCGGGGCCCACCCGGATGTTGACCGACTGCGCGTAGGTGATCAGGTCCGCCACGATCAAGAAGTAGGACGGGAAACCCTTGTCGCAGATGACCTTGATCTCGTAGTCGGCGCGGTCGAGGTATTCCTGCGGCACGCCGTCCGGGAAACGCCGGTTCAGGCCGGCGTGCACCTCGTGGCGCAGCCAGCTGGCCTGATCGTGCCCGTCGGGGACGGGGAAGACGGGCATCCGGTCGCGCGGGGCCCACACGTCGGCGTAGGACTGCACCCGCTCGGCGATCAGCAGGGTGGAATCGCATGCCCCGGGAACCTGCGGATCCCACAGCGCCCGCATGTCCTCGGCGGACTTGAGGTAGTAGCCGTCACCGTCGAACTTGAACCGGGCCGGATCCGAGAGGGTCTTGCCGGTCTGGATACACAGCAGCGCCTCGTGGTTGTGCGAGGCCTCGCGGGTGACGTAGTGGCAGTCGTTGGTGGCCAACGGCGGGATGCCCAGCTTGCGCCCGACCTCGAGCAGTCCCTCGCGGACCCGGCGCTCGATGTCGATGCCGTGGTCCATCAGCTCCAGGAAGAAGTTCTCCTTGCCGAAGATGTCCTGCCACTTCGCCGCGGCCTCGATCGCCTCTTTCTCGTGACCCAGCCGCAACCGGGTCTGCACCTCACCGGACGGGCAGCCGGTGGTGGCGATGATGCCCGCGGCGTGTTCGGCGATGATCTCGGCGTCCATTCGCGACCACTTGCCCAGCTGCCCCTCGAAGGAGGCCAGCGAGGACAGCTTGAACAGGTTGCGCAGCCCGGTCGCGTTCTCGGCGACCATCGTCATGTGGGTGTACGAACCGCTACCCGAGACGTCGTCGCCCTTCTGACTGGGATCACCCCATGTGACGCGCTTGGTGTCGAAGCGCGACGCCGGCGCTATATAGGCCTCGATGCCGATGATCGGCTTGATGCCCGCCTCGGTCGCCTTGTTGTAGAACTCACTGGCGCCGAACATGTTTCCGTGGTCGGTCATCCCGATCGCGGGCATCTCCAGGCGCTGCGCCTCGGCGATCATCGGCTTGACCTTCGCCGCACCATCGAGCATGGAGTATTCGGTGTGGTTGTGTAAGTGCACGAAGGACCGGTGAGAGCTCATAGGAACGCCAGTCTATGGGTGCCCACCGACAGTTCTCGGCGTGTCGCGCGACGTGTCTGCTCACCCGGCGTGGAGCCCGGCGGCGGGCCCGGTGTGACCCTGCGACCGTAGGTCTCACATACCCGGCAACGGCTGTATCGTATGACTCCGTGATCGAGCTCAATAATGTCGCCAAGACATTCGGCGGCAACGTCCCCGCCCTGCGCGACGTGAGCTTTTCCGTTCCCACCGGGTCCGTGTGCGCGTTGCTGGGGCACAACGGCGCCGGGAAGACGACGACGGTCAAAATCCTCTCCACACTGCTGAAGCCGACCTCCGGTCAGGCCATCGTCGCGGGCTACGACGTGGCCACCGAACCGGCCATGGTGCGCCGCAGCATCGGTGTCACCGGTCAGGACGCCGCCCTGGATCCGCGGCTGACCGGCCGGGAGAACCTGGTGTTGTTCGGGCGGCTGCGCGGGTTGCGGCGCGCCGAGGCCCGCGCCAGGGCCGAGGAGCTCATCACCCAATTCGACATGGGCCACGCGGCCGACCGACAGGTCAGTGGCTACTCCGGCGGCATGCGGCGGCGCATCGACATCGCCGTCTCCCTGGTGGTGATGCCCAAGGTGCTGTTCCTGGACGAGCCGACCACCGGGCTGGATCCGCGCAGCCGGCGTGACGTCTGGAATCTGGTGTCCTCGATGGCGGCTCAGGACATCACCGTCCTGCTGACCACCCAGTACCTCGAGGAAGCCGATATCCTCAGCGACTTCATCGTGATCCTGAACCACGGCCAGATCGTGGCGAAGGGCACCGCCGACGAACTCAAACGCCAGACCGGTTCCAGCTACTGCGAGATGACCGCGCTCAACTCCGACGATCTGCCGCGGATCGCCGCGGCCCTCGCCGATTTCCACGAGGTGGAGGTGGACGCCGACACCAGCACCGTGTCGGTGCCCGCCCCGCAGGGCGTGGCGACGCTGTCGGAGGTGTTCCGCCGGATGGACGGGCTCGGTGTCGAACTGCTGGACATCTCGCTGCGCAGGCCCTCCCTCGACGAGGTGTTCCTGCACCTCACCACCCCGGTCATCTCGAAGTGACGCCGTTCGCACTGCTGACCGCACGCATCGTGCAGAAGGGTCGGATGGATCTCGCCTTCGCGGCACTGGTACCGATTTCCGGACTGATCGGTCTGACGTTCCTGCTGCGCGACATCATCCCGACCGGTCAGATGAGCTACGCCCAGTACATCCTGCCCGCGGTGGTGGTGCAGGCCATGCTGTTCGGCGCGCTCACCACCACCGACCGCGCGGCCTGGGAGAAGGCCAGCGGGCTGAGCGCGCGCATGCGCACCCTGCCCATCTCGCCCTACGCACCGCTGATGGCCCGGATGGCCTACTGCCTGATCCGCGGCGTGCTGGCGTTGGTGGCGTCGTTCCTGGCGGCCTACCTGTTCGGCTTCCGGTTGACCACCGGATTCGGTTATGCCGCAGCGTTTGTGCTGCTGGCGCTGACGCTGACGCTGGCGCTGTCGTTCGGTGCCGACGCGACGGGAGCCAAGGCCGGCCGCACCGAAGTGGCCAGCCAGCTGTTGTTGATCCCGCAGCTGCTGCTGGTGATGCTGTCCACCGGCCTCGCCCCCGTGGAGGCGTTCCCGTCCTGGTTGCAGGGCTTCGTGCGCTACCAGCCGATCTCGCAGATCACCGAGACGCTGCGCGGCTTCACCAGCGGCCACGTCACGACGGCCAACCTGGCGACCAGCCTGGCATGGTGCATCGGCATGCTGGCCGTGTTCGGCCCGATCGCCATCCGACTTCAGGGGCGCACGTCGTGACCACGAGTTCAGCACATCGGCATTCGCTGCTGGCGGAGAGTTGGATCTTCGCGGGCCGGCTGTTCGTGCAATGGCGCCGCTATCCGATGGTGCCGCTGCAGGCGCTGCTGTTCCCGACGCTGCTGCTGATCATCTACGGCGCGCTGGTGGGCAAGTCGATGGTCCGGCTGACCGGCAACAGCGGACTGGATCTGCTGATCCCGGTGTGCACGCTGGCCGGCGCCATGTCGGGCGCCGTCGGGGCGGGCCTGGCGGTGCCGTACGACCGGGACAGCGGTCTGCTGACCCGGCTGTGGCTGATGCCGGTGCACCGGACGGCGCCGTTGACCGGCGCGCTGCTGGCCGAGGCGGTGCGCACCTTCGCCGGGTCGGCAGTCGTGGTGGCCACCGGCTACGTGATGGGGTTCCGCTTCGGCGGAGGCTGGATCGAGCTGCTGGGTTACCTGCTGATGCCGGTGGTCGTGGTCGTGGTCTTCGCGACGGTGGTGATCACGCTTGCGCTGCGTCCGCAGGGGCGGATCATCCTGACCTGGACCCAGACCGCGTGCATGGGGCTGGCATTCGCGACGCTCATCCCGCTGGACCGGCTGCCGGCGGTGCTGCGCCCGCTGGCCGAGTACCAACCGGTCGCGCCGCCGGCGGCGGCCATGCGTGCGCTGTCCTCGGGCGGCGGGCTGTGGCAGCCGATCCTGCTGACGCTGCTGTGGGCGGTGGTGATCGCGGCGTTGTTCGTCCCGGTGGCCGTGCGCGGATACCGGGCGGCGGTCGAAGGCGGCAAACAGGACGGCTGAGCCGTCGATCGAACAGAGGTGGCTGAGCCGTCGATCGAACAGAGGTGGCTGAGCCGTCGGTATGACCCGCTCGGCTACACCGAATCCAGGTCGGGCGCGATCTCGAAGCGTGCCGGCATCTCGAATTCCGAACGTTTCAGCGTCGCGGTCAGGTAGCCGTACTGGAAGGCCAGACCGACGAGCGCGTTGGCCGCCAACTCGGCGGGCGGGCGGCGCAACTCGGTACGCAACGTCGCCCAGGCCTGCACCGGTGAATGCCGCGGCGCGGCGTGCCCGCCCGCGCCCGCGTCGTTGCGGCTGGCCCACCGGATGTAGGCGTTGCTGTGCCCGTAGCGCTTCCACTGGCTGGCCAGATCCCGCATCGAGGTGCGCGGCTCCCACTCCATCAGGACCCGGGTGTCGGTGGCGATCGTACCCAGCGCCTGTTCCTGGATGCGCCAGCAGATGTCGAGGTCTCCCCCGCCGCGCATCGACCGGAAACCACCCACCTTGGCGAAGGCGATCCGGTCGATGCCGAGGTTGGCGGTGGGATAGTAATCCGGTTTGGGCGGAACCATCCCGATGGTGGCCTTCATCGCCCCGCCCCCGCGCGGCAGCATGAAGGGCTGCATCGCGGCCGCCATCCTGGCCGCCAGCGTCGCCCCGGAGACCGTGCGGACGTTGGTGCAGGACAGCGCGACTCCCGGTTTCTGTTGCAGGGCCCGGTGCGCCTCGATCAGTCCCGGCAGCGGCCGGCACCGCCCGTCGGTGAACAGCAGGATGTCCGCCGTGGACTTGCTCGCCGCGACCTGCCGGGCGTAGTACGGGCCCCGGCTGTCGGTCACCGTCACCACGTTGGCACCCAAGGACCGTGCCACCGCTTCGGTTTCGTCGGTGGACGCGTCGTTGACGACGGTCACCCGGTCTCCCTCGGCCAGCTGGTCGAGCACCGGCGTCAGCAGTTTCGGCAGATGGTCGGCCATGTTGCGGACCGGGATGATGACCTCGATGGTCTGCTTGGTCATCAGACGTTCAGTCCGCCCCGGCCGAGGCTGTACACCTGCCATCCGGCGCCGGACCAGTACTCCCGGTCGATCGCGTTGCGGGTGTCGAGCAGGCGCGGCTGTTTCACCACCGACCGGAACGCCACCGGGTCGATGTTGCAGTACTCGTCCCATTCGGTGGCCAGCACGATCAGATCCGCGTTGCGGCAGGCATCCTCGACACTGGCGAAGTATCCGAGCGTGGGGAACCGGGCTTTCGCGTTGTCGATCGCCTTCGGGTCGTGCACGCGCACGTCCGCGCCCTTCAGATGCATGGCGGCGGCCACGTTCAACGCCGGCGAATCGCGGACGTCGTCGCTGTTGGGCTTGAACGCCGCACCCAGGACGGCGATGCTCTTGCCCAGGAATTCTCCACCGACGACGGCGCGCGCCACCGAGACGGCCTTCTCGCGCCGGCGCAGGTTGATCTTGTCGACCTCATGCAGGAATCGCAGTGCGTCGGCGGCACCGAGTTCACCGGCCCTGGCGCTGAAGGCGCGGATGTCCTTGGGCAGACACCCGCCGCCGAAACCCAAGCCGGCGTTGAGGAATCGCTTACCGATCCGGTCGTCGTAGCCCAGCGCGCGGCTGAGCGTCACCACATCGGCGTCGACGATCTCGCACACCTCGGCCATCGCGTTGATGAACGAGATCTTGGTGGCCAGAAAGGCGTTGGCCGCGACCTTGACCAGTTCCGAGGTCGCGAGGTCAGCCGTCAGATGCGGCGTCCCGGCATCCAGCAGACTGCCGTACACCTCTTGCAACGTCTTCTCGGCATACTCGGACGTGACTCCGAAAACCAGGCGGTCCGGCTGCAGCGTGTCCTCGATCGCCTTGCCCTCTCGAAGGAATTCGGGATTCCACGCCACCTCCAGGCGGTGCGGCGACGACGTCGCGGCCACCTCGGCGGCGAGGCGCTGCGCCGTGCCCACCGGGACGGTGGACTTGCCGACGATCAATCCGTCGACATCGGCGTTGACGGCAACCGACCGGAACGCGCTGTCGACGTAGGCGACGTTGGCCGCGTCCGAACCCGAGGACTGTGGCGTCCCGACACAGACGAAGTGCACGGAGGCTCCGGAGACGGCCTCCTGCACGGACTGGGTGAACCGCAACCGGCCGGTGCCGAGCACCTCGGTGAGCAGTTCGTCGAATCCCGGTTCGTAGAACGGGGAGGTGCCGGTTGCCAGCGCGGCGATCTTGGCCGCGTCGGTGTCATACGCGACGACCTCGTGCCCGATATGCGCCATGCAGGCGGCGTGGACGGCACCCAGGTAGCCCGTTCCAATGACGCTCATTCTCATCTAGCTGAACTCCAGGCTCTCGCAGTATGTTGCGACCGCACGGGGGCCATCGGCCGATTGTCGCGAAGCGCGATCGAGGCCGGATCGAGTCTGCCCGCCAATACTTCTCCTTGCTCGGTCGCAGCTAAGTACACCACACCTCATCACCACCGCTCTCGCTACGGGCGGACACCCGCACGCAACGTCGTGCACACTGCGAACACGGTCCGACGGGCCGATGAACCGGCGGTGACATGCGCGCGATGAGTCGGCGGGTCCGGCGATGCGGCCTCGGGGTGTTAACACGAAATTCTTTGGCTTGCGCGCACACACCGGGGCAAATGTGAGGTGGACCACTGGGAAGCCGCACGGCGCGTATATCCGAAGCTAATCGGCGGAACAGCAAATTCTCATGGGTGCGCGGTGTTCGGCGCTCCCCGTCGAGTCTGCAAAAGTGCCTGGTACCAGGCACTTTAGATTGTTAAGGTCCGGCGCATGGCTATGTGGGGGCTGGCGAGCGGGCTACGTTCATCGGGGCATGCGAGGACAGCGGTGGCCGTCACACCCCCGGTGACGGGACTCGAACCCGTTCCGGCGCGGCCGAAGCGAGCTACCCGAAACACAGGTACCTTCCCGACTACGCCGATTGCGTGGTGTGCTGCAGTCGCCGAATATGCTCGTCAGGCGGCGCAACTACGCCGCACGAACCGCACGTCCACCGCAAGCATCCTGGGGGATGCTGACGTCAACGTGTCGTTGACGAGCTACGGCAAACGAATTGCCACCGTATGGCAGACAATCGAGACCATCGGTGCCGGTACCGTCAAACCCCGCCGGTTGATCCTGTGGCTGGATGAGGCCGCGGCTATTGCCGATCTGCCGCCGGCGCTGAAGCGCCTACAGGCACGCGGGTTGGAAGTCCGCAGATGCGCCGACTACGGGCCGCACAAGAAGTACTTCCCCTATGTCAATGAGATCCTGCCGGACGAGCCCGACCGCACCCTGGTCACCGCTGACGACGACGTCTATTACCCGGTGAATTGGCTCAGCGAGCTTCTCGCCGCGCACAGCTCGAAACAAGTGACGGCTTTCCGCGCACGAATTCGCACGGAGGGGCCGTATCGCGACTGGCCGATGTGCTCCACAACCGAACCCGCGGACACCGTATTCGCAACGGGTACCTCCGGTGTGGCATACGCGCCGGAAGTGCTCCACACGCTCAGAGTCCGTGGCGACGAATTCACCACTGTATGCCCTCGCGCCGACGACTTCTGGCTCCACTACGCCGCAATCAGGTCGGGCGCAAAGAGGCTCTTCACAGATGAGGGTGTAGAGGTGGTTGGCGCGTCGTTGCCGGGATAGAGGTCGAGGTCTCTCGAAAATGAG
>NZ_LQOL01000057.1 GCF_002101555.1 Mycolicibacterium canariasense | reverse complement strand
CCACTCACCCCAAGCCCACCAGCTCAGATGAGGACATTTAGAACCCCGAACTGGTTAGTTATCTCAGAAACGGCGCGCTGCCCGACGGCACAGCGGTCTCCTCGGGCGAGGGCGGTGGCGTCCGCGTCGGCGGCGGCGGCGCCTATCAGCCGCAGTTCACCCATCACATGTACCTGCCGATGCCCGCCGACGCGCCGGATCCGAACGCTCCCGTCGATGCGCCGCCGGCGGCTCCCGTTGAGTTCCTGCCCCCGGCTCCCGCCGAGGTGCCGCCGCCCGCACCCGTGGACTTCGTTCCGCCGGCCCCGGCCGACGTACCCCCGCCGCCCGCCGCCGAACTCCCGGCTCCGGCCGACGTGGCGGTCTGAGCGGTTAGACGTAACGGTTGCGACCGGCCAGCGCGCCGGTCACCATCTGGATCGCGTAGACCGCCAGGACCAGGCCCCAGGACACCGTCCAGCCACCCGTGACCTCGTGCAACAGACCGAACAAGAACGGACCGACCCCGGCCAGCAGGTAGCCGATGCCCTGCGCCATGCCCGAGAGCCGAGCGGTGTCGGCGGCATCGCGCGAGCGCAATGCGATGACCGTGAGGGCCAGCGAGAACACGCTCATCCCGAGGCCGAGCAAGATGCTCCACAGCAAGGGGGCGACATCGGGCGCCACGGCCAGGCCGATAACGCCGGCGATGCCGAGCACTCCGAGGCCGACGATCCAGCCACTCTGGCTGGGCTTGCGGGCGGCCGCCGGCGCGATCACGACACTCACCGGCACGGCCAGCACGGAGACCAGCCCGAGCAGCAATCCGGCGGCACCCTTGCTCATGCCGCCGTCGATGAAGACCGCGGGCAGCCAGCCCATCGCCACGTAGGCGAGGAACGCCTGGCAGCCGAAGAACAGGGTGATGGTCCACGCGAGCGGATTGCGGAGCATCGATCGGCGCGACGGCAATGCGTCGGTGTCGACCTGGGGTCGGGCCGCCGAGGCCGAACCGCCGCGGCCGGTCGCCGCCAGCCAGGCCGCCAGGGCGAGTGCGGCCAGCCCCGCCCACGCGCCGAGTGCGGTACGCCACCCGGAGAGCGCGTCGATCGCCGGTGTCACGGCCGAGCCGAGCGCGCCGCCGCCCTGCAGGGCGGCGGTGTACACGCCGGTCATCAGGCCGATCCGGGCCGGGAACGATTCCTTGATGACGACGGGGATGAGCACGTTGATCAACGCGATCCCGGCGGTCGCGACGAGCGTGCCACCGATGACGACCGACGGTCCGTCGACCACCCGCAGCACCAGCCCGACGCTGAGCACGACAAGGGCCAGGGCGATCGCGCGGTCCACGCCGACCCTGGCCGCCAACCGCGGCGCGGCCAGACCGGCAGCGGCGAAGCACAGCCCGGGCAAGGTGGTCAACACCCCCGCCCAGATCGCGGAGGCACCCATCGAATCGCGCATATCGCCCAACAACGGACCCACACTGGTGATCGCCGGGCGAAGATTGAGTGCAGTGAGTACGACAGCCACCGTCAACAGCACGCCGCCGGCCGCCGGTCGCGACCCAAGGGTGCCCGCGACGGGCGGAAGGTCGATGGTGCTGCTGTGGCGGGAGTCGGTCACCGGCGTTAGCATGCCATACATCCCATGATTGGATGAAAGGGGTCTTGTGTGCCATTAGCCACAACACGTCGAACCGGACTCGTCGATCAGGTCATCGACCAGCTCCGCGCTTCGGTGACGGCGGGGGAGTACCCGATCGGGACCAAGATCCCCACTGAACCGGCCCTGGCCGAGACGCTGGGTGTCGGTCGCAACACCGTGCGGGAAGCGGTCCGCGCCCTGGCGCACGGCGGCATCCTGGAGGTCCGCCAAGGCGACGGCACCTATGTCCGCGCCACCAGCGAGGTGTCCGGGGCACTGCGCCGGCTCTGCGGATCCGAACTACGCGAGGTGCTGCAGGTCCGAAGGTGCCTGGAGGTGGAGGGCGCACGGCTGGCCGCCACCGCCCGCACCGACACCGACCTTGCCGAACTCTGGCAGTTGTTGCGGCGCCGCGACGAACTTCAGCACGAGCCTGACCTGGAGGATTTCGCGCGCGCCGATGCCGAGCTGCATTTCGCCGTGGTGCGCAGTTCCCACAACACGGTGCTGACCGAGCTGTACCGCGGCCTGACCGAAGTGGTGCTCGCCAGCGTGGCGACCACCACCCACGAGACCGCGGCGGCCGCCCACATCAGGCACCGCGGTCTGGTCGAGGCGATCGATGCGCAGGATGTCGAGCGCGCCGCGCGGGAGGCCGGCGGTTTCCTGGACGAGCTGCTGGGCGAACTGCCCAACCCCGCCTGAACCGATTACTCGGGGCGCAGATCGGCGCTGTCGACGAAGGTCAGCCAGCCGCTGTCGAGTTGGACCGCCCAGCGGCGGGCCGGATCGGCGATGTGATTGTCGCCGACGGACACCGCGTAACCGGCCGCGTCACCGAAGTCGTCGACGACGACGCCGTGTGCCTCCTCGGCGGTGTCGGGGTGGACCAGCACCCGCACGTTGACGGCGAGTCCTCCGTCACGGTCGTTGTCGTCGCCGTCGGTGTCGGCATCCACGATTTCCTGAGCGGTCACCAGAGTTCACCTGTCATTCCTGGCGGCTGATCAATGTCAGCCGCGGGCCTGTGTGCCTTTCCCCGAATCGGATATTCCGGTGTCGTGCTGCTCGCCACCGGTATGCGCAGCAGTTAACGATTGAAATACCTTATCCCCCGACCGGTACCCGATGCACACCACCGATTCCTCCGATCGCACCCGACGCCCGGTGCGCCTGCCGACACCTGGCTCCTGCGGGTCTCGATCAAGCCCCTCGACCTGATCGAAACCCGTCCCCCACGTCGATCTTTGGACATCCGACTGGTTGGTGTCAACCTCGGAGGAGACCACCCCAAGCCATGGCGGCACGGCGCTCGAAAACACGAACGACACCCCGAATCGCTACGGCGCCAACCGCACAGCAAAAACGAAAAGCAGACCGCGGAGAGGCTCGAATATGCACCCAGAAGCGGAGCGCGGCTAATCATTTCGCTGCTTGCAAATGTTTATCAAATGCGTGCTCGCGTCGATGGAATGACGGGCTCTTCACAGATGAGGGTGTAGAGGTGGTTGGCGCGTCGTTGCCGGGATAGAGGTCGAGGTCTCTCGAAAATGA
>NZ_LQOL01000056.1 GCF_002101555.1 Mycolicibacterium canariasense | reverse complement strand
CCGGTCCGGTGATCGAACCAGCAAAAATGCGGAGAATTAAAACCGAGTCCTGGTTACCGATCTCTGACGCGGAAGGCTTCGGCACGGCCATGGTGGTGGGTTCCACCGTCGCGGGGGTTGTCCACGTCGCGGTCGCTCCCATGTTGGCGGGCTCCACGACGGGCGAGGAGTAGGTGGTGTTGGCGGGGGCGTCACCCGATCCCGCCAACATGCTTGCCGAACCTCCGGCACTGTGCGCGGCACTGAGTGCACCGAGGGTGATCAGCGCGCCGGCACCGACGACGCCCAGAATCGCGCGCCGAGAGCGCGATGGCGGTTGTGTGTTCATGCCCCAGATCGTGCTGTGGCCAACCTCAGACTGGCTGGACCCTGGCTGTGAGGTTGCTGCCGTCCTCGTTACCGGGTCATTGCGGGAAGCCGGGGGCGCCCGGGTAGGGCGCCGGGGTGGGATAAGTCGGTTCGCCGCGGTTGGGCACCTGGATCGGGATGGGCACCGGGATCAACGGCACCTTGATGTAGGTCGTGGTCATCGCCGGCGTGGTGGTCTCGGTCGTGGTGGTGGTCGGCGGGGTGGTTGTGGTGGTACTCGGCGTCGTGGTGGTGGTCGTGGTCGTCGTTGTGGTCGTCGTCGTGGTCGGCTGGGTGGTGGTCGTGACGGTGACGGTGTGCGTCGCGGTGACCACCGGTTCGGGTGCTTGCGTCGGCGGCGGGGGCGGCAGTTCGGTGGTGACGGTGACCACCGGCGGCGGGGCCTGCACCGGCGACGGCGCGATCGCGGCGGGCGGCGTTTCGGCCGGCGGCGGGGTGATCGCATGGGTGGCCGGCGCGGTCGACGGTGCCGGGCTGGGGCGCTCCGAGTTGCCGGTCAGCGCGACCGCGACCCCGCCGAGCGCGACCAGGGTCAGCACACCCGCACCGGCGAAGACCAAGATGGGCAGTCGCTGCCAGGCTCGCGGCGGTTCGTCATAGGTACGCGGAACATGTTGCGCCACAGCACGTGTGGCGGTGTCCAGACTGTACGGATTGTCCAGGTTGTACGGGTTGTCCGCGGCGTACGGAATCTCCGGCCCGGCGTACGGGACCGGGTCGGCACCGGCGGCGTCGTCCTGTGACCAGGCCAGCGCACCGACCGCGCCCTCCGCGGTGGGCCCCTGTTGGGTGTCGGCGGCGCTGGGCGCAAGACCCGTCGGTGCGTCGGCCGCGGCGGGCGCCAGGCCGGTCGGCGCGTCCGGGGCTATCGGCGCCAGCCCGGTACGCAGGTCGGATTCGGCTCCGTACGCCGCGAAAAGTGCTGCGCCGGTGGCCGCATCGAGCGCAGGCTGGGCGGTGCTCACCACCGGGAGCCGAGTGTGCGCGGAAAGCCGTTGGGTGATCAGCGGAATACTCGCACCACCGCCGACGACAGCCACCGCGGACAGATCCGCGAAGGTGATCCTGTTGCGCTGCAGCAGGCTATCCAAAGCGGTCAGAACCTCGGCGAACGGCTCGTCGAGCAGTTCCTCCAATTCCGCTCTGGTGAGGCGGACCACCGGCGGCCGGCCCGGTAGCGCCAGGGGCACTTCGGTGGCGGTGACCGACGACAACCGCTCCTTGGCCTGCCGGCATTCCTCACGCAGCGCGCCGAGCAGACCCACCGCGGCGGTGGCATCGGCATCGGTGCCGGCGGAGCCGCCGAGCACCTTGGTCAGCACTGCCTGATCAATCAGGTCACCGGAGAACTCGGCCACCCGCAGCGTCTCGTCCAACGGGTCGAAGGCGGCCCCGGCATCGGCGAGCGTGATGCTCGTACCCCCACCACCGAAATCGAGCAGCGCCACCGGGCCGCCACCGTTCAGGCCGGGATTGGTGCGCAGCGAGGTCAACGCGGCCACGGCGTCGGACATCAACCGGGGCGGAGTTCCGTTCGGCGCGAGCACCGGGTTGGTACGGATGGCCGCGCGCAAGGTCCGCACCGTCGCGGCCGTCCAGTGCGCCGGGACGGCGATGGCGGCCTGCGGAGCCGGTCCCGTGCCGGCCACGCCGACCATCGCTTCCAGCGCCTCGACCAGGAGGTCCTCGGCGGCGTACGACGATCCGTCCGTCGCCACCAGTGGCACCGGATCACCCACCCGGTCCACGAATCCGGCCAACACCAGACCGTCTCCGGGGGGCACGCCGACGACCGGCGCACCGTGCGTGGGTAGCGTCAGCACAGCGCGCCGCGTGACAGACTGGCCGCCGACACTCGTCGCGACCAGGTTGGTCGTCCCGATCGACAACCCCAACGGGTCGCTCATATTGAGCACACCTTAGCCGCCATCGGACCGCCGACACGAACGGACACACCGCACCGATTCGAACTGCGTTCCGCCGCTGAACTTTTGGATCCGTTGTGTGTCCGCTTTGCAGCACGCCGCCCCGGCGGCACGTCATTTTTGACGTTGCCGTCAGCAGGCGGCCCGACCCAACTGCTCTGGATCGGCCTGCGTGAGGAGACATTTATGCTGCAATGTCGCCTGTGAGTGATAACGCACGCGACATCGAGGCCATCAAAGAGGTCAAGTACCGCTACCTGCGGGCGCTGGACACCAAACACTGGGACGACTTCGCCGACACCCTGGTCGAAGACGTCAAGGGCGACTACGGCCCGTCATTGGGCAACGAACTGCACTTCACCGACCGCGACGCGCTGGTGGATTTCATGCGCACATCGCTGGGTCCGTCCATCATCACCGAGCATCGAGTGGACCATCCGGAGATCACCATCGACGGCCCCGACGAAGCCTCGGCCACCTGGTACCTACAGGACCGCGTCATCGCGCCCGACTTCAACTTCATGCTGATCGGCGCCGCGTTCTACCACGACCGCTACCGCCGCACGCCGGACGGCTGGCGGATCAGCGCGACGTCCTATGACCGCACCTATGACGCCACCATGTCGTTGGAGAACCTGAACTTCAATCTGAAACCCGGTCGCGCACTGAACATCTGATCATTTCGCGACCGCGATCAGGGCACCTGGGCGCAGCCACTGCATGATCTTGACCAGGGTGGCATCGTCGATGGCGACGCAGCCCGCCGTCGCGCCGCCATCGGTGGTGTGCAGGAAGAACGCGCCCCCGTTGCCCGGCACCCTGGCCTTGTTGACACCCATGACCACGGCATGCGCGTACTGCGGAATCTGCAGATTCTCGGTGCCGCTGCTCGGGTCGGTGTCGAACGGGCACTGGGCCTTCTTGCACACCTGCATCGTGTTGTAGGTGGGGCTCTTCATATCGCCGTCCCACCAGTGGTCGGGCCCGACCTGGACGTACTGCAGCCCCGTCCCGGGATTGGGTTTGGTGCCGAACGCGAAGTCGAGGGTGAATATGCCCATCGGCGTTTTCATTTCACCGTCATGAGTCTGGGGTGCCATGCCGTTGGCCCCGATATGCGCCGGAATACCCACACCGATGGGTTCCCAGCCCGCGGCGGTGCGCTGCCAGACATCCATCTTCGCCGCCGAACCACCCACGCCCACAACGGAAATCACTTGGGTGGCGGCACCGACGGCGGAGGCGAACCACGGTGTCTCCACCGCGCGGGCCACCGGTGAGCCCACCGCAGCACCGCACAGGAGGATCACCGCGCACAGCAACGGGACCAGTCGGCGCATCACACCATCGTCGGCAGCGGGGCCGGGCGGGGTCAAGTCAAGGTTTGGACACGAGACCACGGCGAGCTTCCGGCCGCCGGCGGTGCCCTCAGTAGGTTGGACACATGATCGGACGACGGGCACGCGGACTCCAGCAGATCGGTCGGGGCCTGGGCACCCTCGACCGTGAGATCTTCGAGGCGGTCGCCGAATCACCCAGCCCGCTGCTCGACTCCCTCATGCCGCGACTGACCTCGGCGGCCGACCATTCCAAGATGTGGATCGCCATCGGCGTGGCCCTGTCGGCCGCGGGCACCTCGTCGATGCGACGCGGCGCCGCGCGCGGCCTGGTGACGCTCGCCATCACCAGCCTGGTGACCAACCAGGGCGCCAAACGGCTGTGGCGCCGACCCCGGCCGGACCGCACCCCGGTTCCCCTGATCCGCAGATCCCGGCGCGCCCCGACATCGAATTCGCTGCCATCCGGGCATTCGGCCAGCGCGGCGGCCTTCGCGGTGGGGGTCGGCCTGGAAAGCCCACCCGTGGGGCTGGGTCTGGCCCTGCTGGCCGGGCTGGTCGGCCTGTCCAGGGTCGCCACCGGCGCCCA
Source organism: Mycolicibacterium canariasense (assembly GCF_002101555.1). Lineage (GTDB taxonomy): Bacteria > Actinomycetota > Actinomycetes > Mycobacteriales > Mycobacteriaceae > Mycobacterium > Mycobacterium canariasense. Next base: position 141,236 of record NZ_LQOL01000056.1, on the reverse strand, counting down.
CTACCCCGGTGACGTCTTCGCCGGATTCGGCATCGGCGCCGCCGTCGCGGTGCTCGGGGCCCGCATCGTTCCGCCCATCGTCGAGGCCCCGCCCCCGACGTCGGAACTGCTGCGACTGGACACCCCGCCACGCCCCGACGGCGAAGGAGTGGTGCTGGTCATCAACCCCGCCTCGGGCAGCGGCACCGGGGCCCGCGTCGTCGACGAAGTGCACAGGGCACTACCCCGCACCGAGATCGTCGAGGTGGGCGAACACGACGATATCGCCGAGGTGCTGCGCGGCGCCGCCGCCCGCGCCGAGGTGCTGGCCGTCGGTGGCGGGGACGGGACGGTGTCGTGCGCCGCCGGGATCGCCGTCGACGCCGGCGTGCCGCTGGCGGTGTTCCCGGGCGGAACGTTCAACCACTTCGCCAAGGACATCGGCTGCGACACCGTGGCCGCCACGGTGGCGGCCATCCGCGCCGGACACGGCGCCCATGTGGACGTGATCCGCTTCAACGAGGACGACACCATCGTCAACACCGCCAGCATCGGCGCCTACCCGGCGTTCGTGCGGATCCGGGAGAAGCTCGAACACCGCATCGGCAAACCGCTGGCCGGGGCATACGCGTTGTGGCGCACGCTACGCAGCGATGCCGCGGTCCGGATCACCTACGACAACAAGACCGTGCAGACGTCGTTGTTCTTCCTCGGGAACGCGGTGTACGCGCCGTCGGGCTTCGCCCCGTCACGGCGCAGCCGGATGGATGACGGGCTGATCGACGTCCGCATCCTGGAGACCGGGCGTCGGTTCAGTCGCACCCGAATCCTGGTATCGCTCGCGCTGGGCCGCCTGGTGCGCTGCCCGCTGTATCACGAACTACGGGTGCCCGAATTCAGCTTCGTCGCGGTGGACGGGCCGACACCCGTCGCCCACGACGGAGAGGTCGAGAATTCCTGCCGAGAGGCGACGTTCAAGGTGCGCTACCGTGCGCTGCCGGTGTTCCGGCCGCTGGCCTGATCGACTCCCGGCTCAGCACCGGCAAGCACGCCAGCACCCACAGGTAGCCCAGTGCCCAGCCGGCCAGCACGTCGGAGGGGTTGTGCACATTGAGCACCACCCGCCCCACTCCGATCCCCAGGACGATCACCGCGCCCGCGACGATCACGGGCGTCCGCCAGCTGTGGTGCGCCGCGCCGGGGAGCATCTGCACCGCCACGATCGTCAGAGCCAGCACACCGGTCATCACCCCGAGCGCATGCCCGGACGGAAAGGACCAGGACGGTTCGTAGGCGAGATCGAAGGACGGGCGCGGCCGGCGCACCGCGATTTTCAACGCGGCGACCAGCAGACCGGACGCCTCCACCGACAGCGTCAGGAAAAGCGCCACCCGAAACTGCCGCCGAAACAGGGCGACGACGATGCAGATTGCACCCACGACCCGGAACACTCCGGGATGGAACACGTCGCAGAAGATCTTCCAGCCCCGGACCCAGCCCCGATGGTCCAGACCGTAACTGTGCAGGGGATCCAGGATCGCCGCGTCCGCCGTTGCCAGCCAGGCGGCGTGGGTCAGCACCGCGACCAGAAGCACGACGAACACCAGGGCACTCACGATCGCCAGTACGGTCGCCCACCGTGTCCTGCGTGTCACCGAATCAGTCCTACCATCCACAGCTGGACGCAGCCTGAGGGCAACGCCGTGGTGATACCGCGGAAACATAGCCCCCATAAGTTTGCTGACCATGACACAAGAGCTCACGGGCGAGCCGGCCGACGCCACCGTCGACCCGGATGACCGGCTCACCGCCACCAAGGAGACCCTCGAGGACTACACGCTGCGCTTTGCCCCGCGCAGCTACCGCAAGTGGTCCACCAGAGTGGTCGGTATCTCCGCCCTCGGCGGTATCGCCTACCTGGCCGACTTCGCGATCGGCGCGAACATCGGCATCTCGTACGGAACCACCAACGCGCTGTGGGGCATCCTCATCTTCGCCGTCGTGGTGATGCTGACCGGTTTCCCGGTGGCGTATTACTCGGCGCGGTACAACATCGACCTCGACCTGGTCACCCGCGGCAGCGGTTTCGGCTACTACGGCTCGGTGGTCACCAACGTCATCTTCGCGACGTTCACCTTCATCTTCTTCGCCCTCGAGGGCTCGATCATGGCCCAGGGCCTCCAGCTCGGGCTGGGTATCCCGTTGTGGCTGGGGTATGCCGCCTCCACCCTGATCATCTTCCCGTTGGTCATCTACGGCATGAAAGTGCTGTCCACCCTGCAGGTGTGGACGACGCCGCTGTGGTTGATCCTGATGGTGGCGCCGTTCATCTACCTGGTGCTCAGCCATCCCGAATCGGTCGGCCAGTTCTTCGCCTATCAGGGCGAGAACGGGGTCAAGGGCTTCGACATCGGCTCGACCCTGCTGGCCGCGGGCGTCTGCTTGTCGCTGATCGCGCAGATCGCCGAACAGAACGACTACCTGCGCTTCATGCCGCCGAAAACCCCGGAGAACAAGCGCAGTTGGTGGACCTGGATGTTCCTGGCCGGCCCCGGCTGGGTGATCTTCGGCGCCATCAAGCAGATCGTCGGCCTGTTCCTGGCCGTCTACCTGATCGCCAACGTGGCCGACAGTGCCGGTATCGCCAACCAGCCGGTGCACCAGTTCCTGGAGATCTACCAGAACTTCCTGCCGGGTTGGCTGGCGATGACCCTGGCCGTGGTGCTGGTGGTCATCAGCCAGATCAAGATCAACGTGACCAACGCCTACTCGGGCTCGCTGGCCTGGACCAACTCGTTCACCCGGGTCACCAAGACCTACCCGGGCCGGCTGGTGTTCCTCGGGGTCAACCTGCTGATCGCGCTGATCCTGATGGAAGCCAACATGTTCGACTTCCTGAACACCATCCTCGGCTTCTACGCCAACTGCGGCATGGCGTGGGTGGTGGTGGTCGCCTCCGACATCGTGTTCAACAAATACCTGCTGAAGCTGTCGCCGAAGGTGCCGGAGTTCCGGCGCGGCATGCTCTACGCGTTCAACCCGGTCGGCTTCGGCTCGATGCTGATCGCCGCGGGCCTGTCGGTCATCGCCTTCTTCGGCGGCCTGGGTGAGGCCATCCGGCCGTACTCGCCGCTGGTCGCCATCGGTCTGGCGGTGGTGCTGCCGCCGATCATCGCGATCGCCACCAAGGGCAAGTACTACCTGCGCCGCACCGACGACGGCATCGACCTGCCGATGTTCGACGAACACGGCAACCCCGCCGACGACCACCTGAAATGCCATGTCTGCCATCATGATTACGAACGGCCCGACATGATCGCATCGGCCACCGGCAACGGGTTCATCTGCTCGCTCTGCCTGAGCACCGACAAGACCGGGGAGCACGTACTCCCCGCCTGACGACGGGTGATTTGTGCACGTTCCGTCACGCCAAGCGGGACGGAACGTGCACAAGTCGTCGTACTGTGTGGTCATGGCCGTCTTACTGCGCAAACTGTTCGGCATCGGCAAGCTGCCCGATGATCTGCGTGCCGCGGTGGAAGCCGAGGGCATCATCCACCTGGCCGAATACGTGGCCGTCACCCGGCACTTTTCCGGACGTGTTCCCGGGTTGCGCTCGGCCGGCAGCGTCAGCAGCTACACCGGGTCACTGGTCTTGACCTCGCAGCGCGTGCTGGGCACCCTGTCCTCGGTGCCCAAGCTGGCCGGCCGGGTGATCGATCAGCGTTGGGATGCACCACAATCCGGTGCGGTGACCGCCGACATCTCGGAGACCGGACTGCACATCGAGGTCGACGTCGGCCGGGTCGATCCACGCTGCAGCGGACAGCTGTCGCTGCACTACAAGGAGCCGCTGACCGCCGAGGTTCTGGCGCAGCTACCCACCCTGCACCTGGCCTATGACGTGCCACCGGAGTGGGTGTTCCGGGCCGTCGGCGTGCCCTATCACCCCTAGGCCGGATCGCGTCCCAGCGGTGCGTCCAGCCCGTCCACGACGGTGATGACGGGCGGCGTGGCGAACAGCTCGGCGTGCGCCTCGACCGCCGCCCGGACCCGACCGTGCAGCCGTACATGCCGCTCGAAATCGGCGTCGAAGGCATCCAAAATGCCGAAAGTCGTTCCCCCGGAATGGAATCCGAACCAGATATGGGCGCCCGGTTCGGCGCCGACCAGCTTGTTGGCCTCCCGGAGAACGGCCGCGACGTCGGGCTCGCGGCCCGGCCGCGCCTCCAGCGTCACCAGAAACGACAGCGTCGTCACGCGTCGACCATCGGCGCGACGTGCCCCACCCGGTGAAACCGCTTCCCGCGCGCGATACGCCGCATATCGGTGTCCTGGGCGATCAGCTCGCTCAGCGCACGGTGCAGCGCGGCGCCGACGCGCTCACAGAACTGCCGTGGCTCGTCGGCGGCGTCGGGCAGCTCGGGGATGATCAAGTCCACGATGCCGGCCTGGCGTAGATCCAGGGAACGGATGCCCTGACGCACGGCCATCTGCGGGGCGTGCTCCACATCGCGGTGCACGATCGCGCTGGCGCCCTCCGGGGGCAGCGGCGACAGCCACGCGTGCTGGGCCGCGAGCACCCGGTCGGCCGGTACCAGTGCCAGCGCCCCACCACCGGTGCCCTGTCCCAGCAGCAGGGACACCGTCGGGGTGTCCAGATCGACCATGTCGGCGATGCAGCGAGCGATTTCCCCGGCCAGCCCGCCTTCCTCGGCGTCCTTGGACAACGCGGCACCGGCGGTGTCGATGACGGTGACCAGCGGCAGCCGAAGGTCGTTGGCCAGGCGCATCCCGCGTCGTGCTTCCCGTAGCGCCGCGGGACCGAGCGGCGTCAGCGGGGTCTGACCGCTGCGGTCCTGCCCGAGCAGTACGCAGGGCATGTCGCCGAAGCGCACCAGCGCCAGGATCAGTCCGGGGTCCGATTCGCCCTGCCCGGTTCCGTTGAGCGGGAGCACGTCGGCGGCGGCGTGGAACAGCAGTTCCCGCACGCCGGGGCGATCCCGCCGACGGGAGGCCAGCACCGAGGTCCAGGCGGGGACGTCGTCGACCGCCCAGTCCGGTACGTCCACCGCGTGCGGGCAACTGCGCGGGCTGTCGGTCATGATGCGCAGGGCGCGGTCGACGATTTCGCCGAGTTGTTCGGGCGGGCGGATGGCGTCGATCAGGCCGTGCGCCTGCAGGTTCTCCGACGTCTGCACTCCGGCCGGGAAGCGGTCGCCGTAGAGCGCCTCGTAGACCCGGGGCCCGAGGAATCCGACGAGTGCGCCCGGCTCGGCGACGGTCAGATGCCCCAGTGAGCCCCAGGACGCGAACACGCCGCCGGTGGTGGGGTGCCGCAGATACACCAGGTAGGGCAGATGGGCCGCCTTGTGCGCGGTGATCGCGACGGTGATCCTGACCATCTGCAAGAAGGCCACCGTGCCTTCCTGCATCCGGGTGCCGCCGGAGGTGGGCAGGGCCAGCAACGGCAATCCCTCGGCGGTGGCGCGGTGGATGGCGGTCACCAGCCGCTCCCCCGCCGCGACCCCGATGGAGCCGGCCAGGAACCCGAACTCGCTCACCAGGACGGCGACCCGACGGCCGCGAATGGTGACCGCACCCGTGGTGACCGATTCGTCGAGACCCGTCCCATTCCGGGCCGCCGCGAGTTCCTCGGCATAGCCGGCATCCACGGCGTACTCGGGGATCGGCGCGTCCCAGCACTCGAAGCTGTCGGCGTCGGCGACGATGTCGAGCACCTCGCGTGCGGACAGCCGGCGCATCAGACCGCTTCCTTGAGCCAGGCCCGCACCAGGTCCTCGTCCGCGCCGAGGACCGGCGGTGCGAGGTGCCGGGTCTCGGTGACCTCGGTGCCGTCGGGCTGGAAGAACCGCAGCGGCGGCCCCGGCAGGGTGACCGGACCCAGCGTGGCGTGCTCGACGTCGACCAGCAGTCCCTGCGACCGGGTCTGCTCCCACTCGTAGACCTCCCGCACGTTGCGGACTTTCCCTGCGGGAACACCGATTTCGTCGAGGAGCCGCAGCAGCGAGGTGGTGTCGTACGCGGCGAACAGCTTCGAGACCAAGGCGATGACCTCGGACCGGTTGGCCACCCGCTGCGGATTGGTCGCCATGCCCTCGGTGTCGGGGTCGACGCCGAAACCCGCGCAGAACCGGTGCCACAGACCTTCACTGCCCACGGAGATCTGTACCGCACCGTCGGCGGTCGGGAAGAGTCCGTACGGGCAGATCGACGGGTGGTGGTTGCCCTGGGCCTCGCCGATCTCGCCGGCGACCGTCCACTTGGTGCCCTGGAACGCGTGCACGCCGACGACGCTGGCCAGCAGCGAGGTGCGCACCACCGTGCCCGTCCCGGTGCGGTCACGCTGCCGGAGCGCGGCCAGCACCCCGAACGCGCCGTACATGCCGGCGAGCAGGTCCGCGATCGGGACGCCCACCCGCTGCACATCGTCGGGGCCCGAGCCGGTGAACGACATCAGGCCGGCCTCGCCCTGGGCGATCTGGTCGTAGCCGGCTCGGCCGCCTTCCGGGCCGTCGTGACCGAAACCGCTGATCGACAGGATCACCAGGCGGGGGTTGAGCTCGGCCAGGCGCTCCGGTGAGAAGCCAAGCCGGTCCAGGACGCCGGTGCGGAAGTTCTCCATCAGCACGTCGGCCTTGGCGACCATCTCCTCCAGCGCGCGACGGCCGTCGTCGGTCTTCAGGTCCAGGGTGATGGAGCGCTTGTTGCGGTTGGCGCACAGGAAGTAGGTGGACTCCCGCTCGGCACCCGCGGGTTCGACGAACGGCGGGCCCCAGCCACGGGTGTCGTCGCCGCCTTTGGGGCTCTCGACCTTGATGACGTCGGCGCCCAGATCGCCGAGCATCATCGCGGCGTGCGGTCCCGCCAGTGCCCTGGTGAGGTCGACCACCACGGTCCCGTTCAGTGGACCGCTGCGACCCGTCGTGTTCAGTGTGCTTGTCATCAGCGCGACTCCTATGGATTGGTGACCTAGTGGCCTAGCCAATTCATTGCAGCATTCGGTCCGCCCCCTGTCAATGGGTCATCTGCGCAGGTCAAACGGTGTCGCAGGCAGCAGGAAGCGGCGACCGCACGGTTGTGTGGTCGCCGCTGCCGGCCGGTGTCATGCGGTCATAGCCACCCGGGAAGGACGAGCACCGCCCAGGCGATGAACGGCCCGACCGCGACGACGAGCCCGCTGTACTTGAGGATCTGCTTGTAGAACGCGTCCCGGTCGATGCCCTGCGCGTTCGCCAGCACCAGAGCGCCATTGGTCGAGAACGGGCTGACGTCGACGATGGTCGAGGCGATCGACAGGGCAACGATGACGCCCACCGCCCCGACCTCGCCCGCCATCAGGAACGGCACCGCCAGCGGGATCGTGGCCCCGAGGATCGCCGTCGAGGACGCGAAGGCCGAGACGATGGCGCCGATGTAGCAGAGCAGCAAGGCCACCAGCAGCGGCGCGCCGAGTGCCGCGACGCCGTTGCCCACCCATTCGACCGTGCCGGCCTCCTGCAGCACCCCGACGAAGGTCAGCACCCCGCCGATCAGTAGCACCGTCGACCAGCTGATCTGGTTGATGGCGCCCTTCTGCGCCTTGGGCGAGGCCAGCGCGAGGACGACGGCGACGGTCATCGACACGAAACCCACGTCCAGGTCGAGGATCAACGCGAACACCGCCAGCGAAGCCAGGCCGACCAGGGTGAGGATCTGGTCGAAGGTGATCGCCTTGACCGCCGTCGCCAACGGCGGGGCGTTCTCCGCCGTCACCGCCTGGGATCGGGCCTTGGTGGTCGTGGTGCCGAAGCCCCGCATCACGGTGGCCGGGGACCGGCCTCCGCCGACGGCGCCGGTGTCACCCTCGGGCCGCGTCTCGTCGTCGTCGTGCACGCTGCGGCCGATCAGGTCGCGCCCGCCCAGGAAGACGAACAGCAGCACGCCGATGGCGGCGTTGAAGAACAAGCTGCCCAAGAACAAGGTCAGCGGGCTGTTGTGCAGCCCCGCATTGTCGGCGATGTTGTTGACGGTGACGCCGTAGATGCTGATCGGCGAGAAGCCGCCGGCCTGGGCACCGTGCACCACCATCATGCCCATCAGCAGGGGCCTGATCCGATAGCGCGCGGCGAAGCCCAGCGCGATCGGGGCCACGATGGCGACCGCCGCCGGACCGAGCGCCCCGATCGCCGTCAGCAGGCCGGTGACGCCGAACATCACCCACGGGATCAGCGCGACCCGGCCGCGGACCAGTCGCACCGCCGCCCGCACCAGCAGGTCGACCGTCCCGTTGTTCTGCGCTATCGCGAACAGGTAGGTGATGCCCACCAGGGTGAGGAACAGGCCGCTCGGAAAACCGCCGATGATCTTGTCGGCGTCCATGCCCACGGCCATGGTCCCCACGAAGAACGCCGCCACGAAGCCCAGCGCACCCATGTTGACCGGCAGGACCGTGGCGGCGACGAACATGACGACCAACGCCAGGATCGGAATCACTTCTACAGGCATCGGAACTCCACTCTCCCTATGGCTAATTGGCCTAGCCACTAAGTCACTAGGCAGTGAAGCAGTGAAACAGATCACTGTCAACCCCAGATGTGCCCGAGATCATGCTGCCACGGCGGCTATCCTTGGCTCGAAGGAACGGAGTGTGAGTGACCCAGTGGCTGAGCAAATTCGCCCGGTAGCCCGACCGAGGCTCTACGAGGTCATCGTGGAGCAACTGTGTAAGCACATGGCAGACCGCGACATGCAACCCGGCGAGCGGTTGCCACCGGAACGGGAACTGGCCGCCCAACTCGGCGTGAGCCGGGCCTCCCTGAGCCAGGCACTGGTCGCCCTTGAGGTGCAGGGCATCCTGTCCGTGCGCCACGGCGACGGCGCCGTCCTGGTCCGCCGCCCGGTCGAGGACGCGGCCGTGCGCGCCCTGCGTGAACACGCCGACCGACTGCCCGAGGTGATCGAAGCGCGCGAGGCGCTCGAGGTGAAACTCGCCGAACTGGCCGCGCAGCGCCGCAGCGAGTCGGAGATGGCCGCCATTGACGACGCGCTCGCGATCATGGAGTCCGAGATCACCGGCGGTGAGCGCGGGGTGTCCGGTGACGAACATTTCCACGCCGCGATCACCGCCGCCGCCCACTCCCCCCTGCTGGCCCGCCTGATGGGCGAGATCGCCGAACTGGTCCGCGAGACGCGCATCGAGTCGCTGTCGCAGTCCGAGCGCCCGCGCGCCTCGTTGGAAGGTCATCGCAAGATCGCCGATGCCGTGCGCAGGCAGGATCCGGTCGGCGCCGGTCAGGCGATGGCCGAACACATCCGGATGGTGTCCGACGTCGCGCTGCTCCGCACCTCGTGACGGGGACGATCGCCTACGACGCGCAACTGCGGGAACGGATCCGGGCCAACCTGGTCGGCCACGACCGGCGCACTGTCACCGACCCGACCAAGCGGCACGCCGCGGTCGCGATCGTGCTGGTGGATTCCGAACTCGGTGAGGACCGGGTGGATCCGGCCCCCGTCGACGAATGGATCGCGGGCCGGCCGATGCCCGACGCCGGTCTGGACGGACGCATGGTCGACGTGTCCGGCGGCGCCGCCTTCCTGCTGTGCCGGCGCGCGGCACGGCTCAATTCCCATGCGGCGCAATGGGCCCTGCCCGGCGGACGCTTGGACCCCGGCGAGACGGCGGTCGATGCGGCACTGCGCGAGACCCATGAGGAGGTCGGTGTCGAGCTGCCCGGGTCCTCGGTGCTCGGGCTGCTCGACGACTATCCGACCCGCTCCGGGTACGTCATCACCCCGGTGGTGCTGTGGGGTGGCGGGCGGCTGGAACTGCGGCCACAACCCGACGAGGTGGTCGCCGCTTACCGGGTGGGCCTGCACCAGCTGCTGCGTGATGATTCACCGCGCTACATCAGTATTCCGGAAAGCCCGCGGCCGGTGGTGCAGATCCCGCTGGGTAACGACCTGATCCACGCGCCGACGGGTGCCGTCCTGTTGCAGCTGCGCCGGCTGGGCCTGGAGGGTAGAGCCGACCGAGTCGACGATCTCGAACAACCGGTGTTCGCCTGGAAGTGATCACCTCGGTGACGAGATGTTCAGCGGGTCGACCTTCCACGACTCCTTCGATCCGATCCGCGGGAGTACAGACAAGGCGCGATTTGCGGAGCCGCACCCGTAATCATTCCGGTTACGGCTCCACAAATCACCGGATCTGGGCGACGACGAACACCCGCCGGAACGGGAAGAACGTGCTGCCGTCGGCGCGCACCGGGTACTCCTGCGCCAGTACCGGGATGATCGCCCGCCGGTACTGCTGCCACAGCTCCTCGGACAGCCGGGCCTTCACCTGGGTCAGCGCCGTCCCGGTGATCCAATCCAATACCGGTGTCTCACCGCGTAGTTCGTGGATGTAGGTGGTCTCCCAGGCATCCACCGCGCACCCGGCGTCGGTGAGCAGCCCGGCGTAGTCCTCCGGGTTGCCCACGACATCGGCCTCCCGCCATGGCATCTCGCGCAGGTGCTCGGCGAAGGGTTCACGACGCGCCACCTCTCGGATCGCCCGGTGCGACGGCGCATCGAAGTTTCCGGGCACCTGGAATGCGAGCCACGATCCGGGAGACAGCTGCCGGGCCCACCGCAGCACGATGTCCCGGTGCCCCGGCACCCACTGCAGCGCGGCGTTGGACACCACCACATCGGTATCGGGGCGCGGGGTCCAGTCCTCGATGCCGCCGACCGTGGCGTCCAGGCCGCGCTCGCGTGCCTTCTCCACCATCTCCGGCGACGAGTCCCACGCCTCGATGTGCGCCCCCGGCCACCGCTGGCCGAGCGTGACGGTCAGGTTGCCCGGGCCGCAGCCCAGGTCGGCCACCCGGCGGGGCGCGTCGGCGGCCACCCGCGACAGCAGGTCGAAGAACGGGCGTCCGCGGTGATCGGCGAACGCGAGGTATACATCGGGATTCCACACGCGTGTGATTGTCCTCCCCAAGGCTGTGAGTATGTTCGGTGACGATGGACGAACCGACTTCGGTGCGTCGGATCTGGGAATCCCTCGGGCTGCCCGGCATCGTCGACGTGCACACCCACTTCATGCCCAAGAACGTGATGGACAAGGTCTGGCAGTACTTCGACGCGGCCGGCCCGCTGGTGGGCCGGCCCTGGCCCATCACCTACCGCAGCGACGAACAGGCCCGCCTGGACACGCTGCGCGCGTTCGGCGTCCGCGCCTTCACGTCCTTGGTCTACCCGCACAAGCCCGACATGGCGGCGTGGCTGAACCAGTGGGCGGCGCGGTTCGCCGCGGACACCCCGGACTGCCTGTCGACGGCCACGTTCTATCCCGAACCGGGCGCCGCGGAATACGTGAAGACGGCCATCACCGGCGGCACCCGGGTGTTCAAGGTGCACGTGCAGGTCGGCGGGTATGACCCCACCGACCCGTTGCTCGACAATGTCTGGGGCATGGTGGCAGAGGCCGGTATCCCGATCGTCATCCACTGTGGGTCGGGTCCGCAGCCGGGCAACCACACCGGACCGGGGCCGGTGGGTGCCGTGCTGCGGCGGCACCCACGGTTACGGCTGATCGTGGCGCATATGGGCATGCCGGAATACACCGAATTCCTGGATCTGGCCGAACGTTACGACGTGGCCCTGGACACCACGATGGCCTTCACCGGGTTCGCCGAGGAAACCATGCCGTTTCCCGCCACGCAGTACCCGCGGCTGCGCGCGCTCGGTGACCGCATCCTGTGGGGCAGCGACTTCCCCAACATCCCCTATGGCTACCTGGATGCGATGACGGCGCTGACCCGGTTGCCCGGCGTCGACGACGACTGGCTGCGCGCGGTGTTCCACCACAACGGTGCGGCCTTGTTCGGGCTGAACTGACCGGTGTGCGTCCTACGTCTTGACCGGCAGCTGGGCGGCGTCCACCGGCCAAGCCAACCGTGTGAGCAGGTCCGGGGTGACCGGCTCGTGACCGTCCAGACGCTGCGCGGCAGACAGTTTGAGCGCATCGAGCACGGGCCGCTGCCGCCCGCCCAGTCGGGTCAGCCCCGGCACCGGTGCCGCGGCGCCCGGAGCCTCGACGGTACGTAGCGCGACCACGGCCGCGACGCTGCGTACGCCGAACTCGACGGCGGTCCAGGTCTCCTGGGCCGGACTTGCCCACACGGCGTCCAGCATCTCCGGCAGCGCCTGCACCGGAATGCGGTAGGCCGCAACGAATCCGGCATCGTCGGTCAGCGCACGCCAAGATTCGCGCGCGTCATCGCGAACCGGCTCCGGCTGACCACCATCGACAGCGGTGACCGTCCAACCATGCTCCCTCAGGTGACCGGCCAACCGGCGGCCGATCACGTCGACGGTGTCGTGCAGCGGAAGGTGCACCGAACGTGCCTGCAGGGCAGCCAGATTGTCCTCGGCCGCCAGGGTCAGACCCACCCAGGTCTGCCGATCACCACCGTGATCGCGACTGGTGATCCGGACCTTGTCGCAGCGTAGTCCGTAGCGGTCGACGTACCCGGCGATCAGCGGTACCGGTAGCTCACCCGCGCCGTCGATCCGCAGCAGCGCCGACGCGCGATCGGCCGGCTGCGGGCCGGTCCCGGACCTGCGGGCGTTACGGCCGAGAATCGCCAGCCGACGCCCCAGTAGCGTCGTGACGAATTCACCGCGCCACCATGCGAACACCAAGATGACGACGGCGATCGCCACCCCGAGCACCCACCGCGAGGTGACCGTCGGCCAGGGATAGGCAAGCGCGGCCGGGATGATGAAGAGCAACGCCAGGGCGAGTCGGGCCGTCATGCGGCTGTGTCCTTCCGTCGACGAACGGTGATCGCGGCTACTGCGGCGACCACCAGCGCGAGCACCCCGGTGCCGATGAATGCGACGGTCCGTGGGGTGGAGTCTTCGGGCACCGGAACCGGCGGTGCGGCAACCGCTTTCGACGTATCTGCCGCACCGCCCGGCCCGGGAACATCCCAGGTCAGCGCGGCGACGGGATCGATACTGCCCGCACCCAACAGATTCGACGGCGACCGGTCGGCACCGTGCGCTGTGATCGTCAGCCTGCGCACCACCTGCTCGGCGGTCAGTTCCGGGAAGCGGGACCGCACCAGCGCGGCCACACCGGACACGTACGCCGCGGCGTAACTGGTCCCGCTGGCCGGCGCCAGTTCGCCTCTGGCATTGGGCAATCCGTTGGCCAGTCCACCGTCCGGGCCGTTGCTCACCGACGTGATGCCCTGTCCCGGCGCGGCGATACCGACCCATGGTCCGGCCATGGTGAACGGTGCGGGCTCACCCTGCTGGGTCAGCGCGCCGACCGACAGCACGTACGGCTGCCACCAGGACGGGATGGACACCGATGTGACACCACCCCAGTTGCGTGGGTCCCCGGGGCGTACCGGATCGGCGAGTGGGTTTGCCGCACAGGATGTTCCGGCCGCTGTGGTGGAACTGCTGTTACCGGCTGCCGCGATGATGACGGCGTCCTTGTCGACCGCGGCGTAGCGCAGGGCCGCACCGAGGGCGGACTGGTCGACGGTGCTGTCGGCGGGTAGGCAGGTCACGGCGGAGATGTTGATGACCCGGGCGCCCAGGTCGGCCGCCCGCACCACCGCGCGGGCCAGTGTCGCGATATCGATACCGGCGCGGGTGAGTACCGGGTCGGCACCCTGTTGTGCGGGCGAGTAGTGCGCGGAGGTCTGGCGGATCGACACCAACGTGGCACCGGGCGCCACACCGGAGAACCCGTCCGCCCCCGGCTGTCCGGCGATCAGTCCGGCGATCAGCGTGCCATGACCGTCACAGTCGGACAGCCCGTCACCCGCTTCGACGAAATCACCGCCGGGTTCCACATTCGGTAGCCGCGGGCCGGGGCGGACGCCGGTGTCGATGACGGCGACGGTCTGCCCCTCGCCCCGGCTGTACTGCCAGGCACCGCGCAGATCGAGCACCAACTGGTTCGGGTTCACCGCCGCCGCGTCGGTGCCGGGCAGCACACCGGTGGTTGCGCACGGGGTGCGCAGCGCCATGGGCTGCACCGGACCCGCCGCACCCGTGGGTGGCGCCACCTGGGCGTCGACCACCGGCGGTGTGACGGCGCCCGCGGCGGGGCAGCTCAGCAGCACCACGGCACCGACGGTGCCGAGTAGTGCACACCCACAACGGGATCCGGTCACCTATTCAGCACCCATTCGAACAGGCCGAGCAGATAGGCGGCCAGCGGGATCACCGATGCGTCCACCGCTGCCGCAACGAAGCCCAGCAGGCGCCGCGCCGGCAACGAGTAGGTGTCCGGCGCGGCGATCCGCGGGTTCGATGCCACCAGCACCCAGCCGGCGACCAGCACGGTCAGCACACCCAAAGCCCACCAGGCCGCGGTGTAGCGGTCGGTGACCAGCAGCACGATCAGCAGCGCGGCCGTCACCAGGAACGAATGACTCAGCAGCCACGCCTTGCAGGCGGCCGAATCCCACACGCGGGCACGCAATGCCGTGCCCACCGCCGCGACCACCACCAGAACCCACGCCCACGGCGATACCACGGGTCCACCGACCAGGATCACCGAACCGGCGACCGACAGCAGAACCCCGGCAGCCAGGAAACCGGTCTGGTGCGCATCGGTGACGCGGACGCGGCGGGGCAGATCCTCCAGCACCCGCAGCGGTTGTGCCGACGGGGTCGGGTCACCCGGTGCGGGGAGGACCGGCACGGGCAGCCGCGCGCACAGTGCGGACAGCTGGGCGGCCTGCACGGTGACCAAGAGCGCGAAAACGATCAAGCCGCAACCGATCCGGATCTCGGTCAGCTCCCACACCGTTGCCAGCGCGGCGAACAGCAACACACCGAGTCCGGTAACCGCTGTCGTGGTGAAGGTCGCGATGGCGCGTTCGAACACGACGATGCCGATGATCGACCATGCGGTCACCCCAGCCGCGGCGAGCAGCAGTTGCGCGGCACCGAAGTCACCGGGGACGGCCAGCGCGAACGCCGCGGCCACCGGGGCCAGTGCGGTCACCGCCAGAGCCGTACCCAGCGACACCGACCTGGGTCGGGCAGCCAGCGATGCCACCACCGCGACGACGGCGACTCCGGCGAGGGCGAACAGCCCGCCCGCATGGCCGGTACCGACCCGGAAGGTTGCCGCCAGCGCGGTGGCCAGTAGCAGGAAGGCGATCACCGCCGCGACGGCACCTCGCTGGATCTGGCCGACTCCCCAGGCGCGTTCACGGGCGGTGGAGAAGATGGCCGCGGCGTCGGCGATGTCCTCGATGATGCGCGGTGCGGCCGGGCCGGCCGGGATTTCCTGCAGCGCCAGCAGATCGCCGTCGACCACCCCGACGGTGTCCAGCGTGGCGTCCAGACTGAACGGTGCGCCGCCGATCGGGGCCAGGCTCAGCCTGGCCGGCGTGCCGTCGAGATCGGCGCCGTCGTCGGCGGGCAGCACGGTGCGCTGTACGGCCGGGATGATCTCGCGTAGCGGCAGTTCGGCCGGCAGTGCCAGCTCGGTGAGCCGGCCGGCGGCGCGGCCGGACTCCTCATCGGAGCCGGCGGCCAGCACGGCCACCCGCACGATCGGCATCACAGTGTTGTCGGGCATCGGTTTTCCGTTCTCTGTTCGAAATCTCGGTCGGACGGTGCGGCTGAAAGTCGAGCGCTCCTCGCGTCGGCGAACCACGAGCCGTCCGGCAGGCTTGCTGTCAGGCGGTCCACCGCGGCGGCGATCGCCGGGGCGGCACCCGGGGTGAAGGTCGATACCCATTCGCCGTCGAACGCCCGCTGCGGGTGCACGAGGATGCGTCCCGCACCGCAGTCGACGACGCTGACCCCGACCTCGGTGCTCACCCGGTAGCCGTCCCGGTGCTCACCGGCCACGATCTCGACGTAGCTGCGCGGTCCGGTGAACACCGCCTCCACCACCGGCCGCGCCGACGCCGGGATGCCCAGGTGCGCCACGACTTCGGCGAGGTCAGCGCCGCCACGCAGCTTTTCGTCGGCGCGTGCCCCGGCCCGCATGGGTAGGGTGAACTCGTCGAAGTCGGCAGGCCGCCGTCCTTGCAGGCCGGCCGTGACCACCGGCACCACATCGCGCGGGTCGGCGAGGTCCACCTCGGTGAACGTCACCAGTCCCCCGCTGCGCAACGCGACGACGACGATCCCGTCGCTTCGCTCGCCCTGTGCCGTCTTCCCGTCGCTTCGCTCGCCCTGTGCCGTCTTCCCGTCGCTTCGCTCGCCCCGGCGGCCGACCACGCCCCGCAACATGTCACCGCCGGGGCTCACCACGCGCAGCTCCAGCCACTGCCGGGCCAGGCAGGTCGACCGGATCCACCGGACGACAGCAGGATTGACGCTGCCATTCCCGGACAGCACGCCCAGCTCGCTCAGCTCGGCGGTGCGGTCGGCCGCGAAGGCAGCACCGGCGGACGGCTCGCTGTAGGGCGGCGTGATCGCCAGTACCCACGGGAACGAGCCGGAGCCGGTCAACTCGGCGAGATACCAGGCCTGCTCGACGGTCAGCTCGACCGCGTTAGCAACCATCTAGCCCCACTTGGCGCCCTCGGCCTGGTCGCGGGCGTTCATCGCCATGGTGTTGGTCTCGTGCGTGCTGGCCATCGCCTGGTACGCGCGGACCAACTCGCTCATGCTGGTGTTCCACTGGGCCTGCCAGGCCTGGTAGGTCATCCCGGTGTCGCCCTGCCAGGCGTTGCCCAGCGCGGCCTGCTCCGCGGCGATATCCGCACCCACCGCGTTGAGTGCGCCCGCGTATCCGGCCATCTCACCGGCGAGTCCCAGCATGGCCGGGTAGTTGTACATGATCTGCGACATGGTGTTCTCCTGGTGGAAGGTCAGATGGAGGTGTAGCTGCTGGCGGCGGCGGCGTCCTGCGCCACGTAGGTGCCCGCTGCGTCGCCGAGATTGGCCTGGGCGATGTCCAGTAGCGCGTTGACCCGGGCGGCCACCTCGATGAAGCGGGCGTGCGCGGCCTGGAACGCGGCCGAGGCCTCGCCCATGTGGAAGGCTTGCGAGGCCGTCGCGGCCTGCTCGGCCTGGGCGATGGTGCTGCGCATCAGTGCGGCCTTGGCGCCGAAAGCGGTCTCCGAGGCGACGATCTGGGGGATGTGGGCGTCGAGCATGCTCATGGGATTTCCTTCTCGATGTGTCGATCAGTGGCGGTCACATTCGGTGCTGCGTTCAGTTGTGCTGTCCCCCTTCTCCATCGGATGGCCAGTTACCCGGCAACATCGGATTGACCGGTCCCCCGCCGAACTGGTCACCGGTCAGCTCGGTCAGGCCGGCGGCGGTGGTGTTCTCGGCGTCACCGCTCACCGCGCCGGTGAAGCCCATCGTTCCCGCCCCGCGGGTGGAGGCCGTGACCGCGGGCTCCTGTTCGTGCGGCACCGGGGGACGGTCGTCGTTCTCGTCGTAGTCCATGTACGCGTCGGCGTACGCGAAATCCTGGATCTCGGCGGCTTTCTTGCGGCGCCGCTTCCGGCGTTCCGCGGCACTCAGCGCCGCCGCCGATCCCACCGCGGCCGCCGATCCGGAGGCCGGCGCCTTGGCCGCGGTGCGGTCCCGGATCACCGGCGTGAAACCCTCGCCGGGATCGCCGCCACGCACCGCGTAGGCGACGGTGGTGGCCGCCACCGGCGTGGCGGCAGGCGCCCCGGCGGGGGCAGCTCCGGCGGGCGCGCCTGCCGGCGCCCCTGCGGGGGTGCCGATGGTCGGGGCGACGCTGGCGACCGGCCATACGTTGGGCTGGTCGGCCCGCTGCGGCGCGGGTGCCTCGGGTGCCGCCTCGGCGGGTACCTCGGGTTGCGGCAGCAGGGCAAGCAGCCCGAGCATGCCGAGGCCGACGCCGGCCAGAACCGGAAGCAGGAACGGTGCGACGAGCAGCGCGCCCCAGGTTCCCCAACCGACCGGCTGAAAGATCGCCTGGTACAACAGCGCTGCCAGCAATGGTCCCCATTGCACCAGCGCCGCGGACGGGTTGGTGAGGAAGTCGATGATGATCTGCCGCGTCGTCCCGATCGGGTTCTGCAGGAAGTCCCAGATGAGGTCGCCGCCCGGCAGCGACTTGATATAGGACTCCAGGTAGCTCAGGATCGAGTTCGAATTGTCCAGCGCGGTACCGGAATTCAGTGCTTGCGCCTGCGCGACTGATTGGGTGGCCGTCGCAGTGGCGTTGCCGGCCTCGCCGACTCCGGGCTTCAGCAGCATCGGCGCCGGCGGCAGCGTGGGCGTGGCCGCGACGGTCGCCGCCGCCACCGCCTGGTAGGTGCTCATCACGGTGGCCGCCTGAATCCACATCCGGACGTAGTCGGCCTCGTTCACCGCGATCGGGATCGTGTTGATGCCGAAGAAGTTGGTGGCCAGCAATACTCCGTGGATGGCGTGGTTGGCCGCCAGCTCCGCGAGCGTCGGCATGGTGGCCAGCGCGGTGCTGTATGCGGCCGCCGCGGTCTCGTGCTGGGCTGCGGCGATCGCACTGTTGGCGCCGGCTTGGGCCAGCCAGGCCAAGTACGGCTGGTGCGCGGCGATGTACTGTTCGGCGCTCGGGCCTTCCCACGAACCGGCGCCGACGGTGCCCAGGGTGGCGGTGAGTTCGCCGACGGCGGAGGCGTATTCGGCGCTGAGCGATTGCCATGCCCCCGCGGCAGCCAGCAGCGGCCCGGGGCCCGGACCGCTGCTGAGCAGTGCCGAATGCACCTCGGGTGGCAGCGCCATCCAGATGGGGGCGGTCATCGTCAGCCGCGGGCGATCAGGTACGACGAGGCGGCGAGCGCATCGCCGGCGGCGTAACTGGCACCGGATTGGGCCACCCCGGCGGCGGAGCGGCCCAGCTCCTCCACGGCCAGCGCGGCGACCGCGTTGTGTTCGCTGCCCGCAGCGCTGAAACCGGCGGCGGTCTGCAGCGACACCGGGTCGGCGGCCGGGGGCAGCACCACGTTGACCGCCGGGGCGGCGGCGGCATGCGCCGCGGCCAGCCGGGCGGTGAGCGCCTCCACCGCGGCGGCCGCCGCAGTCAGACCTTCTGGAACGACACGCAGCGTCATCAGCTGTATTCCTTTCCGTTCGTACTGGCCGAAACATGTTCTGGTACCAGCGGGTTCACCAATTGCACGTGGATGGCATCGGCGTCGTCGCCGAGCAGCATTGCCCGGCCCGGAGGCAGCCGGTGGAACCGGTGCCCGCGCAATTTGCCGCCGTCGGCCGGGCTGCCCGACAGCATGACCGTGGTCGCCTGCAGGTCGTTGAGCCGGCGCAACAGCGGCGCGGTCATCACCGCATGCGCCGACCCGCTGGCCCGCGCGGTGACGATGACCCGCAGGCCCAGGTCACCGGCCTGGGACAGCAATCCCAGCAGCGGTGTCCACGGCCGCTGCCCGATGTACGGTCCGCTGACGGCGGGTCCGTCCGGGATCTGGTCGACGTCGTCGATGATCAGGTAGTGGGTGTGCCCCGCGTACGTCCAGTTGCGCAGCTCCTGCGGGGACAGTCCGGCCGGGGGTCGGCGCTTGTCGATCAACGCGGACAGGCCGAGCATCGCAGGCGTGATCCGGTCGATGTTGGCGGTGTACTCGTTGTCCGGGAACAACGGCTCGTCCACCAGTTGCAGCCGGCGGTCCACGACGGTGAACGCGATACCATTTCCCGCGGTGGCGTTGTCCCGGATGGTGCGGATGAGGTGCCGCAACAGGGTGGTCTTACCGGAACGACTGTCCCCGAACACCATCATCAGCGGGTGGCGGGCGAAGTCGACGGCCACCGGGCGCAGATCCTCCTCGCGCTGGCCGATGACCACCTGCTCGGGCCCGGTGTACAACGGGCCCAGCGCATCCGGGTACAGCTGGGTGGGCAGCAGCCGCACCTCGGGGGCTCGCCGGTCCGGGTACTTGGCGTTGATCGCGGGAATCAGGCGCAGATCGGGCTCGGCGAACAGGAAGTGCTCGGCGGCCATGGTCAGGCCGCGGCCGGGCTGGTCGGCGGGTACCGCCTCGGCGGGGCGGCGCAGCGCTCCGACCACTCGGACATTGCTGTCGTGCGCGTCGTTGAGCTTGAGCTCCAGGCGCATACCCAGCCCGTCACGCATGGCCAGGGGCACCTCAAGCCAGTTCGGCGTGGTGATCACCACGTGGATTCCGTACGCCAGCCCGCTGTTGACCAATTCGGTGACCTTGGCCAGCAACGGATTACGGGTGTTGAACGTGTCGACGTTGTCGCGGCTGAACGCGTACAGGTTGTCGATGAGCAGGAAGACCTCACCGTAGCCGTCGGTGTATCCGCCGGCGGCACCGGCCGCCGCGCCGCGTTCCTGCCGGGCCCGCAGCAGCTGTTCCAGTTCGGCGAAGGTGCGGCGGATCCGCTCGGGCTCCAGTGGTGTGGCGACCGTACCCACGTGGGCCAGGTCGGCCATCGGCGCCAGCTGCCCACCGCCGTAATCCAGCACGTAGAAGCTGACCTCACCCGGGGCGTGCAGGGCGGCCGCCGACAGCATGAACGTCTGCAGCGCGCCCGACTTACCGGACTTCGGCCCGCCGTGCACCACGACATTGCCCGCCGCCGAATCGGCCGTGAACATCAGTGTGTCCCGGCGCATCTCGAACGGCTTGTCGATTTCGCCCAGCGGCCAACGGAATTGGTGCTCGTCAGTATGTGCCCGGCCCAGGAGGTCGGCCAGCGGGATGGATTCCTCCAGCGGGGGCAGCCACAGCTGCGGCGCCTTCGGACCGTAGGCAGCCAGTTGGTCGCCGATGGTGGTGATCAGCTTGCGCGGGATCGGTGCCTCGTCCGGCTCATTCGACAGGATCACTGTCTCGACAGCCGGCTCCACCCGTCCCGCGGTGAACGGCTGCGGTTCCGGAAGGGACTGCACCACGACGGACCGAGCGGTGCGCGGCGGGTCGTAGATGCCGTCGACGTAGGTGCTGCGGAATTTGATGGGCGTCGCGCCGGGGGCAGGCACCAGGAAGCCCTCGCCCTTGTGCTCCCGCCCGGCCTCGATGTGGAAGGCGTCCTCGACGCCGATGATCTGCCGGCTGATCGACGGGCTGGCCACCTTCAGGCCGATCCGGTAGGAGGTGTTCTTGTCGATGTCCTTGATCCGGCCGACGTCCAGGGTCTGCGATGCGAACAGGATGTGGATCCGGAACGACCGGCCCTTGCGCGCCACGTAATCGAACAGATCGGCGTATTCGGGATGCTCGGCCAGCATCAGGGTGAACTCGTCGGCCACCACGAACAGCGTCGGGATGGGCGCCAGGTCGTGCCCGGCCGCGATCGCCGCCTCGTATTCGGTCACCGAGTTGAACGCGCTGCCCTGCACCGAGCGGCCGGCCTCCCTGAGCAACTGTTCACGCCGGGCCACCTCACCGCGCAGGGTGTCGGCGAACCGGTCGGCCAGTGAACGCTTCTCGGCCATGTTGGAGATGACGGCGACAACCTGCGGGAAGTGCCGGAAGATGTCGGCGCCGGCCTCGCCCTTGAAGTCGGCGTAGATGACGATGAGCCGGTCGGCGGGGTGGGTGGTCAGCAGCGACAACAGGATCGACATCAACGTCTGCGATTTGCCGGATCCGGTCATACCGATCATCAGGCCGTGCGGGCCCATGCCACCCTCGGCCTCGTCCTTGAGGTCGAAGATCAGTGGCTCACCGGTTGCGGTCACGCCGATCGGTACCCGAAGTTCGTCCTCGCGGCTGCGTGGCGCCCACAGGCTCGCGACATCGAGCGCGGAGGCATCCGGGATACCGAACAGTGTGGTGAACGTCGACGCGCCCGAGGCTGCGGTGCGTGCCTGATCGGGATTGGAGTCCCAGCGGGCCAATCGGCGCGCCAGGTGGGTGGCCGCGGCGGCCGACAATGTGTCGGCGGCGTCGATGTAGGGCTGCCAGCCCCCACTCTGCCACCGCGCGATCGTGCCGTCGGCGACCTTGAGGATCGGCCGCTCCGGATCCGAATATTGTTCGCGGTGCGGTTCTTTGGTGCCGCAGTGCACCAGGGTGACACCGGCGGCCCCGATCCGGCCGAGGATGTCGTCGGGGTCGATCTCGGGATCGTCGAGCACGATCAGCAGGTGTTTGCCCGTGGCTTCGCCGGTGAAGGGGCCACGGTCGGTGAGCGCCGGCGCCAGCAACGCGCGCAGCTCGTCGGCGCCGGTCGCAAGATAGCGCGCCGGTCCGACACCGTCGGCCTCGCCGGGAACATCGGTGTGGGGCAACCACTTCAGCCACGACCAGTCCGGCGTCTCCAGGTCGGGCGTGGCCAGGGCCACCCCGAGGACGGCGGGATCGTGCCAGGTGACCGCCTGCGCGAGCCAGGCCCGCACCGCGCCACGGACCTCGCCGCGATCGCCGAGCACGGTGATCCGGGAAACCTTGGCCAGCTGGATCCCGGCCGGCACCGCGCGGACGGTGCGGTGCACGTCGAGCAGACCGCGCAGCGTGGTGTGCGAGACCGGTTCCAGGTCGACCTCGTCTACGACGTCCTTGACCCGCAGCGCGGCCGACAAGGGCGCATCGTGCAAACCGGCCCGCAGCACCAGGAAGTCGGTGTCGTGCGGGTCGCGCTCCCATTGCCTACGGGTGCCCGGGATCGCCGCCAGCAGTTCGGGTTCCGGGTGCGACCATTCCAGCGCCGCGCGCTGGGCCTGGGCCTGGGCCCGCACGTTGTCCCGCACCACCGACAGGTAGCGCAGGTAGTCGGCGCGTTCGGCGTCGATCTCCTCGGTGCGCAGCTTGTTGTCCGACCCGCGATACAGCGCGGTGGCGGCCAGCAGCAGCACGAAGGGGAAGAACAGTGTCGTCGGGGAGATCAACCGCATGCCGGTGGCGACCAGTGCCACGATCATGCCCACGATCAGGATGACGATGAGGTACGGCAATACCCGGCGCAGCAGCGACGGTGGCACCAGCCGCGGCAGTGTGGGCGGCGCCTCGATGGTGATGGCCCCCTTACGGACCTCCGGCGCTGGCAGGCGCCGGCGGGCCTCGAAGATCAAGCGGCTCATCAGTTCTCTCCCTCGCGCGCGGTGTTGACCACGCCAGGTTTGGGGTCGGCGGGCAGGGCGTCGTGGGCGACCAGCGCGTCGGTGCGCGACAGCGTCGGGCCGGCCGCGAACTGGGTGAGCACCGACCACGGGATGGGTACCGGGGGCGGGGTCAGGCCGAGCGCCTCGACAGCTTTGGTGTCGCCGACGGTGTCGATGCCGTAACGCACGCCGGTATCGCTCACCCAGAAGGCTGAGCCCGCTTGTGGTGCACCGGCTTCCGCGCCCACCGACTGGACGAAGTACCCCCGGCCCGGCGGCAGGGCGACACGGTCGGCGGTACCGCCGGAGCCGGCTCCCACCAGGTCGACCGTGCGCAGCCCGTCCGGGAGCGGCAGCGCGGCCCCGGACAGCAGGGTCAGCGAGCTTTCGGTGGCGCCGGCCGGTTTGGACCAGTACGCGCAGGTGACCGGGTCGGCGGCGGCGTCCACCGCGGTCACCTTCTCGGACGGGTAGGCGGCGGTGTCGATACCCGATGCCACCGGCAACCGGGCCACGTCGTCGGCACCGAGCCGCGGCGGCTGTTGCAGGCCGTACGAGTCGGTGTTGCGCATGACGGCCGCCAGCACCGGCGAGATCTGTTGCACGCCTTCGGCCAGGACGGCGTAGTAGCGGATGCTGTTGTCGGCCTCGTAGGCGGCGACCACGGCACCGACCGGGACGGGGACCGGCAATGCGAAGCGGGGCGGGGCGCCGGCGCCAGGCAGGGCGGGCGCCACCAGCGGTGCCGATTCCGGGATGGCGTTGAACAGGCCGGGGGCGATGACCCGCGGGGCGGGCATGTCGGTGCCCAGGCCCAGCGCGTCGGTGATGGCCCGGTTACCCAGGTCGAGGGGGCTGCGCTTGCCGTTCCACAACAGCCATGTCCCGGCGTGCACGCCGCCGACGTTCTGCACCAGGACGACGCGGTCGGACGGCAGCGCGGCGGCCCGCTCGCCGGACTGGTCCGGAGTCCCGGCCAGCACGGTGACGCCCGCCGGGGCGCCGGCGGACGACGTGGTGACATCACACACCGTCCAGTCCGCCGAACGAGAGGTGTTCTGCACCATGCGTTCCGGAGCACCGGGGATCCCGATCAGGTTGCCGCGGGCGAACCTGTCGATCTCACTGCTCTTGACCAGCGTCGGATTGTCCGGCCGGCCGGCGATCAACCGGGCCGAGGTGAGGTTGAGGGCGGGATGTACCACGTCCCCGATGCGCACATACAGTGCGGAGGTGTCCCGGTCGGCCAGGATGGTGGCCGTGCCGGCGTCCCCGGCGGGCCGGATCAACGAGAACACGAAGCAGCCGGCCAGCCCGGTGACCAGCACCAGGGCCCCGACCAGCACCGCACGGCTCTGGCTGCGCAAGGGATCGACCAGCATCCGGGTGTCGTGCAGCGCGACCCCGGAGGCGATGCGGCGCATCATGAACCGCCAGCCCGACACCTGATGCCGGGTGACGAAGCCACGCCGATATCGGATCTGGTCCGGGTTCTCGTTAACCGGTGTGCGCGAAGCGAATTCGCGCCGGTCCTCGCCGGCGTTCCCGGCAGTCGGGTCGTTGCCGGCCATCACTGGGGCACCGTCAATCCGAGGCCGCGCAGCAGCGGGCCGGCCGACTGACTCACGTCATCGGCGGTGATGATCATCAGCTCGTCATCGGTGAACTCGTCGGACTCGGAGTGGTCCAATCGGTACTCACGTTCCTCCTCGGAACGTTCGACAAGGTTTCGGACGAAGCGGCCATTGCCGGCGATGTCGAGGCTGCGCCGCGGAACACCGTTGGCATCCGGGGTGGTTCCCTGCGCCAGTTGCGCGAACAGCTTCTCCATCTGGTCGTGTGCGGCGTTCTCGAACACGCTGTCCCGCTTCTCGGCCATCCGCATCGCCATCTCGACGAGTTCCGGTGCGCTGTAGGACGGGAAGTCGATGCTGCGGGTGAAGCGGGAGCGCAGGCCCTCGTTGGTGTCCAGGAAGCGGTCCAGGTCGGCGCGGTAGCCGGCCACGATGACGACCAACCGGTCGCGGTCGTTCTCCATCCGGGCCAGCAGGGTGTCGATGGCCACCAGGCCGAAGTCGTTCTTGGCGCCGGTGGACACCAGCGCGTAGGCCTCGTCGAGGAACAGCACGCCGTCCAAGGCGCTGTCGATGATGGCGTTGGTCTTGGCTTCGGTTTCGCCGATGTGCTGACCGATGAGGTCGGCGCGGTGCACCTCGCAAACCGTTTCCTTCTTCAAAAGTCCAAGACCGCAATAGATCTTGGCGACGACGCGGGCGATGGTGGTCTTACCGGTACCCGGTGGGCCGGCGAACACCAGGTGATTGGTGCGCTGCGCGACGGCCAGGCCGCGCTCCTGCCGGCGGATCGACATGGCGACCGAGCTCTTCAGCCGGGCCACCTGGTACTTGACCTCGTCGAGGCCGATGAACTCGGCCAGTTCGGCCTCGGCCTCGGTGAGCAGGTGCGCCTTGCGCTCCTTGGCTCCCGGGTCGACGAAATCGCCCTCACCCGGTTCGGTGCCCGGATCCCAGGGATCGGTGCGCGCATCGATGCGCGCCGCGGTGGTGGTATCCAGCCCGAACGACGAATCTTGCAGCGCCTCTTCTATTCCCGCGTGTTCGGGGTTGGCGGCGTACAGCGCGGCCAGCACATCGGCCGCTTCCTCGGTCTCGCCCTGGGCGCGCAGCGACAGCGCCTTGACCAGGCCGCCGTCGACGGCAGCCACCGCGACCGGGCCCTCCGGGTTCTCCAGATGCGAGATCGCCGGGGCGAACATACCGAGGTGGGCCAGCGCGATACCCAGCGTCACTCGGGCGGCATGCGCGTAGTGCTCGTCGAGGTCGGGATCGTTGACGACGGGGGTGAGCAGGCGCACCACGTCGGCCCAACGACGGGTGCGGTGGAAGATCGCGACCCGGACCCAGCGCGCCTGCAGCCAGCGGGGCCTGCGCTCGACGAGCTCGGCGACCAGGCTGTCGGCGGTGGCGAAGTCACCGGAATCGGCCAGGGTGGCGGCATAGGCGAGCTGGATATCGTCCCGGTCGATCGCCCGGAACTGCAGATACAGCCCGGTGTCGTAGGTGAAACCCAGCGCGCCGGGGCTCAGCTCGATATCGCGCTGCAGGGCGCCCAGCGTCGCGGCGGTGCGCCAGATGGTTTCGATGACCCGCCCGGCCTGCTCGCCGGTTCCGGCTCCGGCGGCGGCCAGGCCCACCCACCCGTCGCAGTGCTCCCGCGCGATGCGGGTCAGCTCGGTGAAGCCCGATCGCGCGGCGGCAAGGTCGGCGGGACGCTGCCGATCGTGGACCGACAGTCCCAGGGCGCGACAACACGTCGCGAACCTGCTTGCGACGTCGCGGTCGACGCGCGCTCCTCCTACGCTCGGCGTGAGCGTGCCACTGACCGTATCCATATGCCATCGCGGGGCACAACGCCGCCCGCCGTCTCCTTAAGTTTGCCTATGCTAACTCCGCTGAAGTTAGCATTGCATAAACTAACTGTCGAGACGTTCACCGCCCCGCGACCTTGTGATTTGCGTGATTCGGCCGGTTCCCGGCGTGGTCCTGCCACACGCGCCACAAGTTGGCTAGAGCTTGCCTAGAGCTTGGTTAGATCAAAGGGCGGCCGGTGCGGATACGCCAGTCGAGGTCCTTGAGCAGAACGTTGAACGGGAACCGCCGGACAAAACCGGGCATGGTGTTGTTGACCGTCCGTAGCACCGTCATCAACCGGTGGAACCGGCGCCGGCGCCGGGCATCCCAAGGCAGCCGCATCTCGTCGCGGAATCGCTGCGGCAGGAATCCGGTGGTGATCAATCCGGCCCACTCCTCGGCGTACCGCTGCAGCGGGCCGGGTAGTTGTAAACCGCGTAACCGCGCCACCGCGATCGGGTACAGGTACTCACGCACCGCGTCGTCGATATGCACCTGTTCCAGCGATTCGGTCCAGTATTTGTCGAAGGCCGCACGATCGGCCGGCCACATCTCCGGCGACACCTGCAGCGTGGTGCCCAGTGTCATGCCGTCGCGATAGTGCCGATCCGCCATCTCCTCATCCATCTCCCCGACGAACAGCCGGTGCACGTCGACCGCACCCTTGTACAGGCACGCCGCGACCCACAGCTGCAGATCCTTGTCGAAGGCGTTGTACTGCACCGGGCTGTCCTCGGTGGAATAGACCTGGGCATGCGCCCGATTGACCGCGCGTCGGAAGGCCGCCTTCTGCGCGTCGCTGCCCCGGCCGGCGACCGCCAGATAGGTGAAGGTGGTCCGGGCCCGCTTGATCGGGTGCAGGTCCACCCGGCCGCTGTCGACCCGGCTCTCCATCACGCCGTAGCCGACGCCGGGGCGGGCCAACTGCATGATCACGTTCGCCGGACCGGCCAGCAGGGCCACCCCCATCAGCCCGTCGTCGAAGCCGGCACCCCAGCGCGGCCGGCGCACCGCGGCGCGAGCGGTCTCGTCGACCGGGCGTTCGGCGATGGTCATGGACACCCCTACCCAAATGTGCGAACGGTTGTTTCCTGATATTGCCGCCCGAACTGAACAGGTGTCAAGAGGTCGCGAAGTCAGACCGTGACGCGGCGGTCGGCCGCGGTCCGCGGTGCCACCTTGGCCTCGCCCCGGTCGAACTGCTTGACCCAGCACGCAAATTCCAGCGTGATGCCGTCCGGGTCCTGGAAGTAGAACGACCGCACGTAGACGCCCGGGTGCAGGGTCCGGGATGCCTGCCACTCACTCTCGTCGTGGTTGAGCACCGGTCCGACCCGCACGCCCTTGGCCTTGAGCTTCTCCCGGTACTCGTCGAACTTCTCCGGCGGCACGTGGAAGGCCAGGTGGTTCATGGTCGACACCGCGCTGGTGATCTCCCCCAGACCCGGTAGTGCGATCGGCGCGGAGATCCCCGGGACGCCATCGGGCGCGTCGGTGAACCAGAAGAACGCGACGCAGTCACCGTTGCCGGCGTCGAAGAAAAAATGCTGCCCCATGCCGCCGGGCAGGTCGATCGCCTTGATCAGCGGCATGCCGAGCACCCCGGAGTAGAAATCCACGGTGCGCTGCATATCCGAGCACACCAGCGCGACGTGGTTGATTCCGCCGAGCTGGAATTCGGGATTCGGATTGTCCGGCTTGATCATGACGATCTCCCACCTCTAGCGCAGATCCGAAACTGAATCTAACATCAGATTCAGTTTGGATCAACGCCCGGACGGACGAGGGGAACACGGTGGCCGCACGCGTGCAACTCCCGACCGAGCGCGGGCGCCAGACGCAGGCAGCGATCGACACCGCGGCGCGAAATGTGGTCGCCCGCAAGGGAATCCTGGCCGCCACCATCGCCGACATTGCAGCCGAGGCGGGGCGCTCCACCGCGTCGTTCTACAACTATTACGACTCCAAGGAGGCGATGGTCCGGCAGTGGGCGCTGCGGTTCCGCGATGAGGCCCGGGACCGAGCACGGGCGGCCGCCGAACCCGGCCTGAGCAACGCCGAGCGGGCGCACGCCGCGGCCGCCGCGCACTGGAACACCTACCGGCATCGGCTCGCCGAGATCATCAGCGTCTCGCAGCTGGCCATGATCAACGACGACTTCGCGCAGTACTGGCGCGACATCTGCGCCCTCCCCATCAGCCTCATCACCACCATGGTCAAAGATGCTCAGCGCCAAGGGTTCTGCCCGAAGGACGACCCGCAGCTGGTGGCGGTGGCACTGGTGTCCATGCTGAACCAGTTCTGTTACACCCAGCTCAGTGGCGACGGCGCGGCAACCGTCGACGACGACGCCTGCATCGCCACACTGGCCAACATCTTCCACCGGACGATCTACCACGAGGAGACCGCCGCACCATGAGCAGGAGCGCAGCAGCCGGTGTGACCCGTGAGTTCGTCGGGATGGACTCACCGACGGCCCTGCGCGCCGGCGCCGGCGGCCACCCGTGTCAGGGGCTCTACTATCGCGGTGTCGGGCGAAAGCCCAAGATCGCCATGATCGCCACGCACTACCAAATCGACTTCTCCGAACACTATCTCGCCGACTACATGGCCACCCGGGGCATCGGGTTCCTGGGCTGGAACACCCGGTTCCGCGGTTTCGAGAGCAGCTTCCTGCTCGACCACGCGCTCGTCGACATCGGGGTGGGCATGCGCTGGTTGCGGGAGGTGCAGAACATCGAAACCGTGGTGTTGCTGGGCAATTCCGGCGGTGGGTCGCTGATGGCGGCCTATCAGGCACAGGCGTTGCACAACCATGTCCGGCCGGCGCTGGAGGGCATGCGCCCCGCGGCCGGCGTGTCCGACCTGCTCCCTGCCGACGGCTACGTCGCCAGCGCCGCGCACCCCGGCAGACCCGACGTGCTGACGGCCTGGATGGATGCCGCGGTTGTCGACGAGAACGACCCGGTGGCAACCGATCTCGCACTGGACCTGTTCCACCAGCGGAACGGTCCGCCGTACTCCGAGGACTTCGTGACCCGGTACCGCGCGGCACAGGTCGCGCGTAACGAGTCCATCACCGATTGGGCCGAGTCCGAGCTCAACCGCGTACGCGCGGCCGGCTTCAGCGACCGGCCGTTCTCGGTGCTGCGCACCTGGGCCGATCCCCGGATGGTGGACCCCACGCTGGAACCCACCAGACGCCAGGGCAACCTGTGCTATGCGGGAATTCCCGTGCACGCCAACCGTTCCGCGCGCGGTATCGCGGCTGCATGCACACTGCGCAATTGGCTCAGCATGTGGAGCCTGCGCCACGCGCAGACCAGGGCCGAGCTACACCTGGCGCTCATCGACTGCCCGGCCCTGGTGATCAATGCCGACCAGGACACCGGGGTGTTTCCGTCGGACGCACAACGCATCTACACCGCCCTGGCGTCCCAGGACAAGACGCAGTGCTCGATCGACACGGATCACTACTTCACCACCCCGGGCGCCCGTAGCGAACAGGCCGATACGATCGCCAAATGGATCGCGAAGCGGTGGCGTTAGCCGACGACTCCTCGCTCGAGCACTCGCCGGTGCGGGTTCTCGCGCACTTCACCCCCGGAGCCAAGGTGCTGGAATTCGTTGCACCGGAATCTGATTGGTTGGACATCCGGTGGTGCGCCGAGGACGACGACGCGACGTTCTACCGCGAACTGCCCGATGCCGAGGTGATCTGGCATGTGCTGCGGCCCATCTCGGGATCGGATCTGCGGCAGGGCAAGCGCTTGAAGCTGGTCCACAAGCTCGGTGCCGGCGTGAACACCATCGACGTGGCCACCGCCACGGGATCGGGCATCGCGGTGGCCAACATGCCCGGCGCCAATGCGCCCTCGGTGGCCGAGGGCGCCTTGCTGCTGATGCTGGCGGCGCTGCGCCGGCTACCGACGTTGGACCGGGCCACCCGAGCGGGCCGCGGCTGGCCGTCCGATCCCAGCCTGGGTGAGACCGTCCGCGATATCGGCGGGTGCACGGTCGGGCTGATCGGTTACGGCAACATCGCCAAACAGGTCGAGACCATCGTCACGGCGATGGGCGCCGACGTGGTGCACACCAGCACCCGCGACGACGGCACCCGCGGCTGGCGCAGCCTGCCCGACCTGCTGGCGTCCAGCGATATCGTCTCGCTGCATCTCCCGCTGACCGAACACACCCACCAGCTGCTCGGTGCCGCCGAAATCGCCGCGATGAAACCCGGTGCGGTGCTGGTCAACACCTCCCGGGGGCCGATCGTCGATGAGCCGGCCCTGGTCGACGCGCTGCGCACCGGTCACCTGTCCGCGGCGGGGCTGGACGTCTTCGCCGAAGAACCGGTGCCGGCGGATGCCGCCCTCCTGACGCTGGACAACGTCGTGCTCACCCCACACGTCACGTGGTACACCGTCGACACCATGCGCCGCTATCTGGAGATGGCCGTGGACAACTGCCGGCGGCTCCACGATGGCTCTCCGCTGGTACACCTGGTGAACGAAGTCAGATAGCCCCCGGGAGTGGCGCGCGTCACGATGGGGGTAACCTCGGTCCCAACCGACCGGTTATTAGGGAAGGGTGCACATGCCGATCGCGATCAATCCTGAGCACAACGACCTGGCCGATTCGGTCCGGTCCCTGGTGGCCAAGGTCGCCCCCTCCGAAGTGCTGCACGAGGCACTGGAAACCCCGATCGCCAACCCGCCGAGCTACTGGAAGGCCGCCGCCGAGCAGGGACTGCCCGGCGTGCACCTCGCCGAAGAGGTCGGCGGGCAGGGCTTCGGCATCCTCGAGCTGGCCATCACCCTGGCCGAGTTCGGCTACGGCGCGGTCCCGGGCCCGTTCGTGCCGTCGGCCATCGCCGGCGCCCTGATCTCGGCCCACGACCCACGGTCCGCGCTGCTCACCGGGCTGGCCTCGGGCGCGGTCATCGCCGCCTACGCCATCGACTCGGGGCTGACGGCCACCCGCCACGATGACACGCTCACCATCCGCGGCGAGGTGCGAGCGGTGCCCGCCGCCGCGCAGGCGTCACTGCTGGTGCTGCCGGTGTCGATCGACAGCAGCGAGGAATGGGTGGTCCTGGACGCCGACGCGCTCGAGATCGAACCCGTCACCAGCATCGACCCGCTGCGCCCGGTGGCGCATGTGCGCGCCAACGCCGTCGAGATCGGCCTGGACAAGGTGCTTTCCAACCTCACCCGCGGCCATGCCCGCGCGCTCATCACCACGCTGTTGTCGGCCGAATGTGTCGGTGTCGCCCGCTGGGCCACCGACACCGCCACCGAGTACGCCAAGATCCGTGAACAGTTCGGCCGGCCCATCGGCCAGTTCCAGGCCATCAAGCACAAGTGCTCCGGCATGATCGCCGAGACCGAACGGGCCACCGCCGCGGTCTGGGATGCCTCCCGCGCGCTCGACGAGTTCACCGGTGGCACAGTGGATTCGCACTTCGAGTTCGCCGCGGCGGTCGCTGGCACGCTGGCCCCGGTCGCCGCGCAGCACTGCGCACAGGAGTGCATCCAGGTGCACGGCGGCATCGGGTTCACCTGGGAGCACGACACCAACGTCTACTACCGCCGGGCGCTGGTGCTCGCGGCCAGCTTCGGTCGCGCCGCGGACTACCCGCAGCTGGTGGTGGACACCGCCACCAGCTGCGGTCTGCGCAAGCTGGACATCGACCTTGACCCGGAAACCGAGAAGCTGCGCGAGGAGATCAGGGCCGAGGTCGCCGCCCTGAAAGCCATTGCGCGCGAGGAGCGTAACGCCGCGATTGCCGAAGGCGGCTGGGTGCAGCCGCACCTGCCCAAGCCGTGGGGGCGCGACGCGGGCCCGGTCGAACAGATCATCATCGCGCAGGAGTTCAGCACCGGGCGGGTCGCGCGTCCCAATATGGGCATCGCCGCGTGGATCATCCCGTCCATCGTCGCCTACGGCACCGACGAGCAGCAACAGCAGTTCCTGCCGCCCACCTTCCGCGGCGAGATGATCTGGTGCCAGCTGTTCTCCGAGCCGGGCGCCGGCTCGGACCTGGCCAGCCTGACCACCAAGGCCACCAAGGTCGACGGCGGCTGGCGGATCACCGGGCAGAAGATCTGGACCACCGGCGCACAGTTTTCGCAGTGGGGCGCCCTGCTGGCCAGAACGGACCAGGCCGCGCCCAAACACAATGGCATCACCTACTTCCTGCTGGACATGAAATCCCCTGGCGTGGAAGTGAAGCCGCTGCGCGAGCTGACCGGCGACGCCATGTTCAACACCGTCTACATCGACGACGTGTTCGTGCCGGATGCGATGGTGCTGGGCGAGGTGGACCGCGGCTGGGAGGTCAGCCGCAACACCCTGACCAACGAGCGGGTGTCCATCGGCAGCGGCGAGCCACCGTTTCTGGCCAGCCTGGACCAGTTCGTGCAGTTCCTCACCGATGGGCAGTTCGACCAGATCGAGCAGAACCACGCGGGCAAGCTCATCGCCGAGGGCTACGCCGCCAAGGTGCTCAACCTGCGTTCGACGCTGCTGACCCTGGCCGGTGGTGATCCGATGCCGGCCGCGGCCATCTCCAAACTGCTCTCGATGAAGACGGGTCAGGGATACGCCGAGTTCGGGGTGTCCTCGTTCGGCACCGACGCCGTGATCGGCGACAAGGAGCAGATCACCGGCAAGTGGGCCGATTACCTGCTGTTCAGCCGGGCGACGACGATCTACGGCGGCACCACCGAGGTGCAGCTCAATATCATCGCCGAACGCCTGCTGGGCCTGCCCCGCGACCCGTAACGGCGCGCCATGATCTCGGACACAACGGGCCCGACGGGAATCAGTCCGCCGTCGGGACCCGTTGGTTGAGAGAGTGAGTACCTCACACCATCGCGTCGTCCGCGCTCTCTGTACCGCGGTCGCGGGTCTGGCATTGCTCGCCCCGGCGGCCGTCATCGCGACGTCGGAGGACAACGCCGTCCACACGCTGGCGCAGCCGTGCGTCAACGGCGTCGTCCCGCTCAATCCCTACGTCGTCAACTGCAATCTCGGCCCGCGGCCGCCCAAGATCCGCGGCTCGGCACCCGATGCCGGGGCGATCATCGCGTGCCGTCACGACCCGGTCTGCCTGTCCTATTACGTCAACAACCCCTAGGGCAGGATCGCGTCGACGTATCCGCCGTCGACGCGCAGCGCCCCGCCGGTGGTGGCCGACGCCAGCGGCGACGCCAGATAGGTGACCATGTTCGCGATCTCGGCGGGTTCGATGAGCCGTTGCAGCAGCGACTGCGGCCGGTGCTTGCGCATGAACTCGCGCTGCGCCTCGTCCCACGGCAGGCTCTTGTCCACCAGTTGGTAGACGAAATCCTCCACGCCGGCGGTGCGCGTCGGCCCGGCGATCACCGAGTTGACCGTCACCCCGGTGCCGGCGGCATCCTTGGCGAAGCCGCGTGACACCGCCAGCAGAGCCGTCTTGGAGACGCCGTAGTGGATCATCTCTTCGGGGATCACGATGGCGGAGTCACTGGCGATCTGGATCGCCCGGCCCCAGCCGCGCTCGGTCATGCCCGGCAGGTAGGCGCGGATAAGCCGAACCGCGGCAAGGACATTCACCTCGAAATAGGTGCGCCACTGCTCGTCGGTGACCTCGCGGGCCGGCACCGCACCGAAGATGCCCAGGTTGTTCACCAGGATGTCGACCTCGGGCAGTTCGGCCAGCAGCCGGGTCGTGCCCTCGGCGGTGCTGACATCGGCGGCCACCCCGAAGGCGTCACCGCCGGTGGTCCGCAGCTGTTCCACCGCCTCGTCCACGCGCGACGCGGTCCGGCCGTTGACGGCCACCCGCGCCCCGCTGCGGGCCAGACCTTCGGCGATGGCCAGGCCGATGCCCTGGGTGGAACCGGTGACGAGTGCGGTTTTTCCGGAAAGGTCGATATTCACAAGCAGCTACTACCCGCGGGCATCGCCGTCTATTCCGCGATCACAATTCCCGCAGCTCGCGCTTGAGGATCTTGCCCGTCGGGTTGCGCGGCAACTCGTCGAGGAAGACGACGTCGCGGGGCACCTTGTAGCGCGCCAGATTTTCCTTGACGTACGTCTTGATCGCGTCCTCGTCGATGGTGGCCCCTTCGGCCTTCACCACGAAGGCACGCAGCCGCGCACCGAACTCCAGGTCCTCGACGCCGAGCGCGGTGGCCTCGATCACCTCGGGATGGCCACTGATGAGGTCCTCGACCTCGGCGGGGAAGACGTTCTCGCCGCCGCAGACGATCATCTCGTCGTCGCGGCCGGACACGTACAGCAGTCCGTTCTCGTCGAAGTACCCCACATCGCCCGAGGACAACATGCCGTCGATGATCTGCTTGCCGCCCCCGCCGGTGTAGCCCTCGAACGGGAAGGTGTTCCGCACGAAGATGCGCCCGACTTCGCCTTGGGGAACCTCGACCCCGTTGTCGTCGAGGATCTTCACCGTGATGCCTTTGACCGGCGGTCCGACCGTAGCCGGATTGACGGACAAATCCTTGGGCCGGGCGATCGAGGCAAAGGCGATCTCGGTGGAGCCGTACAGGTTGTAGATCACCGGACCCAGTTCCTTGAGCGCCCGGGTGGCCAGCTCGGCGCCCAGCTGCGAGCCGGACACGAACACGATCCGCAGGCTGGACAGGTTGGGCTTGGGCTGCGTCTTGTCGAGTTCGTCGAGGATGCGCGACAGCATCACCGGGACCACGACCATCGCGGTCACCCGGTGCTTTTCGATATCGGCCAGCACGGTCGCCGGTTTGAAGCGCCGGCGCAGCACCAGCGTGGTGCCCAGCATCATCGCGATGGTGGCGTGCAGGAACCCCAACGCGTGGAACATCGGCGCCGGCAACGAGGTGACCTCACCGGATTTGAACGGGACGTGGGACAGCACACCGCCGATGGGGGCCAGTGACGGCGGGGTGCTGCGGTTGGCGCCCTTGGGGGTTCCGGTGGTGCCGCTGGTCAGGATGATGACCGAGGAGTGCTTGGTGGCCTTCGGCGCGGGCTTCTTGCTGCTGCGCTTGATCAGGTCGGCCAGCGTGTCATCGGTGCCCGACGGCCCATCGGGCTTGTCGGGGTTGGTGGGCAGGGCACGCAGCTTGCCCAACGGCGGTTCGGCCAGCGCCACCGCACCGGCGTATTCGTCGTCGTAGATGATGACCTTGGCGCCTTCACGCTCGGAGACCTCCTTGATCTGTGGACCGGAGAACTCGCTGTTGAGCAGGATGACGCGGGCACCGACCCGGGCCGCGCCGTACAGCCCGATGAGGAACCAGCGGTGGTTGCGGACCAGCAGGGCGACACCGTCGCCGCCTTTGACACCCATATTGCGCAGGCCGTTGGCCACCGCGTGGGCAGCCTGGTCCAGCTCGGCGAAGGTGATGGCACCGTCGTCGTCGATGACGGCGGTCCGGTCCGGGTAGCGCCGCGCGTTGAGCGCCGGGATCATCCCGAATTCGCCCCAGCGGCGGATATCGGCCAGCATGGCGACGAAGTTCTGCGGTGGCTCCAGCTTGAAGGCACCGGCCTCGAACATCTTGCGCGCGTAATGCAGCTCCGCCGAGCCGCGGTCGAAATACTGCTGGGCTTTCGCCACCGCCTGCGCAGGCAGGTCGAAGAGACTGGGCATACGGCCACAATATGTGACTCAGGTCGCAGCCGGAGAGCTAACTAGGATGGCGCTATGGCCGACACGGTCGCACTGGAGGTGGGTGGCCGGCGGGTGCCCGTCACCCACCCCGACAAGGTGATTTTCCCCGATGTCGGCGTGACCAAGCGGGATCTGATCGACTACTACCTGGCCGTTGCCGACGGCGCGCTGCGCGGTGTCGCAGACCGGCCGATGATCCTGAAGCGCTTCGTCAAGGGCATCACCGCCGAAGCGATCTTCCAGAAGCGGGCCCCCGAGAAACGGCCCGACTGGATCGACGTCGCCGAGCTCAAGTACGCCTCGGGCACCTCGGCCAAGGAGGCCGTCCTGACCGACGCCGCCGGACTGGTCTGGGCGGTCAACCTCGGCTGCGTCGACCTCAATCCGCACCCGGTGCGCGCCGCCGACCTGGACCATCCCGACGAACTGCGGGTCGACCTGGATCCGATGCCGGGCGTGCAGTGGGAGCAGATCCTGGCGGTGGCCCAGGTGGCCCGCGAGGTGCTCGCCGATCACGGATTGACGGCGTGGCCCAAGACCTCGGGGTCGCGCGGCTTCCACATCTATGCCCGCATCCATCCGCACTGGCCGTTCAAACAGGTCCGGCTGGCCGCCGAGACGGTGGCCCGGGTGGTCGAGCAGCGCGCCCCCGACCTGGCCACCGCACGCTGGTGGAAAGAGGAACGCGGCGCGCGGGTGTTCGTGGATTTCAACCAGAACGCCAAGGACCGCACCGTTGCCTCGGCTTACTCGGTGCGGGCCACGCCGGACGCCAGGGTGTCGACACCGCTGCGCTGGGACGAGGTTGCCGGCTGCCGTGCCGAGGCGTACACCATCGCCACCGTGCCTGCGCGGTTCGCCGACATGGGTGATCCGTGGGAAGGCATGGACAATTCCGCTGGTCGGCTGGAGCCGCTGCTGGAGCTCGCCGAGCAGCTCGGGCCGATGGAGAAGCGCGGCAAGGCGCCCAAGGACGGACGCAGGCAATCGACCATGCCGCTCATCGAGGTCGCCCGGACCAAGACCCGCGACGAGGCGCTGGCCGCGCTCGACGTATGGCGTGACCGCCATCCCGGCGCGGCCGAACGGCTGGCCCCGGTGGATGTGCTCATCGACGGGATGCGCGGGCCGAGCTCGATCTGGTACCGGGTGCGGATCAACCTGCAGCACGTTCCCGAGGAGGAACGCCCTGCCCAGGATGCGTTGATCGCCGATTATTCGCCGTGGATCGGTTACACCGGCGGCCAGTTTCGACGCTGAGAATACACTTAGGCTACTGCACGGTAAGTTGGCGTCAATTACTGAGAGATTGTCTTATTTTAGCGAAATATGTTGCAACACAACGCTATACGTTTTTCTCAGCAAACCCTTACGTGCGTATCAGGAGCACTTCTTAGCAAAGTATTAATGCGTACTCCCAGGTACCTTAAATTCGGTGGATAACTTCGGTATCACGTTCACCGACGTGAGAGACACCGAAGGGAGGCCCAACATGACGATCGCATTCCGGTACGGCAATCCGGCGGTCGAGTGTGACGGTGCCCAGTTGCGTGCGCAGTGCCGCCATCTGGCGACCGTCGCAACACTGACCGGCGTCATCGACGACGCCAACTTCGATCGACTCACTCACCGGGTCCGGCAGTTGGTGCTCACCGAGAAGCCGTTCGTGTTGGACCTCAGCGGCGTGACCGGACTGTCCGCCCGTGGCGTGTCCCTGCTGTACGGACTCGATGACGAGTGCGATCTGGCCGGGGTGGAATGGGCCCTGGTGGCCAGCCCGCAGGTGCTCGACATACTGCGGTTGCTCGACGACGCCTTCCCGATCACCGCGTCGGTTCCCGAGGCGCTGCATCACTTCGCCGAGGGCACCCTCGCCCGTCGGCGGCTGCTCCCACTGCTGCACAAGACCGCATAACAAGGAAAGGCGGATCACATGTTGCTCGACGTTCGCTGGCTGACCGCTCTCGTACGCCGTCACCGCAAGCCGGCTCACTAACTCCACCGCACAAGGCCTGCCCGGCGAGTCACTCGACTCACCGGGCGGGCCTTTTGCCGTTCGACCTTTGTCGTAGACGATCTGATGGATGGTGGCCGGCACGGCGCCTGACCGGCCCCAGATCTGCGGCCTGCGCGCCCAGCTGTGGGCTGCCTGTCACATGTGGATGCTCGTAAAGCCTGCTGAGACAGTCATTTTCGGGAATTCACGAACCCCAGTCGTGCTTGTTCCTCGCATCAAACGACGCCGAGTCCGTGGAGGAGCGACGATGGCGGATCTGCAGAAGAGAGTGTGTGCCGTGGTCGGCGGCGGGGCCGTCGTCGTCGCGCTCCTGATCGAAATCATCGGCGGCGGCGGCCCGAGCGCAACGGTGGCCGGCGGATCGGGAGATTCCTCGACCACCGGCACCTACTCGTCACCGACCGTGCCGGCCATGCTGATCAACCCCACCGCGGCCATGAAGCTGGGATCCACGGCCACCGCCCAGGTGCCCGAATCGATGCCGGCCACAACGTTCGCGGCGCCGACCTACAAGGCGACCGCGGCACCGACGTGCGTCAACAACGGACAGTGCCCGTGATGCTGCGTGCACGCCGATGTCGCCATCTGGAAGAGTCGCGGGTGTGGGACGCAAAGGATGGGGCGGCGCGCCACCGACCGACGATGCCGAGGCGCGCAAGCGGATCATCGACGCCACCAGGGCGATGATCGACGAGCGGGGCGCCGGCCGCACCGCATTGGCCGACGTGTCCGAGGCGCTCGGGATCACCCGCAGGACCATCTACCGCTACTTCACCGGTACCGAAGAACTGTTCACCGCGGTGGCAGAGGTGAGTTTGGAGGGCTTCGTTGCCCAGGTCGGTATCCGGACGGCGAACCTGAGCGCTACCGACCAACTGGTCGAGGTGGTCGCCTACATCATCGAACGACTCCCCCACGAGCCGTTGCTGGAATTGCTGCTGGACAGCGACCGCACCAGCAGCTTCAGCCGTGGCATGCTCACCGCCGACGTCATCGCCCGGTGCCGGACGATGTTGCGCCACACCCATATCGACTGGGCGGCAATGGGTTATGACGATGACACCCTCGACGAGCTGGTCGAGTTCCTGTTGCGCAACATCCAGTCGATGATCGTCGCGCCGACCGATCCACCGCGGACCGGCGCCCGGCTGCGGGCCTACCTACGGCGGTGGATCGGACCGGCGCTCAAGGTCACCTGAACCGGCCGGCGAGTAGCAATGCAATCCGGTATGCGACCGCGCCGCCGTGTGCCAGGTCCGCGGCGGAACCACCCAGACCGTCGGGATGGAACTGAACCGCCCATTTCCGGATGGCCGTGAAGCCCGCCGCGGTCTGCCCAACGCCATCGTGGCCTACCTGGAGGGTTCCCGTCCGGGTTCGTGAAACCGCCGCCCGGGGCGCCGGATCACCGGCGCACCTCACATCCGATTAGGGACTTCTGGCCCTGCCCTGCCGACCGGTCCGCAGCGCAGGATCGACACATGCCGACGACACTCGTCCCCGTCACGCTCGTCGAGGATGCCGTACACCTGGCGTGCCGCGCCCCGTCGTATCACAACAGCCAGCCGTGGCGCTGGGTGATCCGGTCCGGCACCATATCGCTGTTCATCGATCCCGATCATCTGGTCGCCTCGGATGCCGGTGGCCGGCAAGCCCTGATCAGTTGTGGGGCCGCCCTCGATCATTTCCGGGTGGCCGTCGCCGCGGCCGGTTACACCGCGCACGTGGCGTTGTATCCCGACGCCGAAGACCGGTATCACGTCGCGGACATCGGTCTGAGCAAGCTGGCACAGGTCACCGACGACCAGCGGCAGCGTGCCGATGCCATCCTGCGCAGACGCACCGACCGGTTGCCGTTCGCGGCACCACCGGACTGGGACGCGTTCGAGCGCATGTTGCGCACCACTGAGCACTTCGGCTGCGCCGTCGACGTCGTCGACCCCGCCGACCGCCCGGCCCTCGCCGAGGCCTCCGCCCTGACCGACGCGGTACGTCTCTACGATTCCGAGTACCACCACGAGATCACTTGGTGGACAACCCCCTACGAGGTGAGCGATGGCATCCCACACACCGCGCTGATATCGGCGCAGGAAGCCGATCGCGTCGATGTCGGACGGACCTTCCCGGTCACGGGCAATCGCGAGCGCCGGCTCGACGTCGGCGAGGATCAGGCCCGGCTGCTGGTCATCTCCGCCCCCGACGACAGCCGGGAGGGCATCGTGGCCGCCGGCGAGGCGCTGTCGTCGGTGTTGCTGGACGCCACCATGGCCGGGTTGTCGTCGTGCACGCTCAGCCATCTGACCGAGGTGCCCGTCAGCCGGGAGATCATCAGCGCGCTCGTCGGACGCGCCGCGCCGCAGGTGGTGGTGCGGCTGGGGGTCGCCTCATCGCTGGAGGAGGTGCCCCCGCCGACACCCCGCCGACCGCTGCACGACGTGCTGCGGGTCGAGATCTGATGCCCGCTTCGGCTGCCGCTGCCCGCGCCATGCGTCCACAATGGTGAGGACAGATCCTCTCGCGAAAGGTCCGCCCATGGTCTCCGTGTTCCTCGTCGACGACCATGAGGTGGTGCGCCGTGGGCTCGTCGACCTCCTCGGGTCGGACGCCGATCTCGATGTGATCGGCGAGGCCGGGTCGGTGTCCGAGGCTCTGGCCCGGATACCGGCGCTGCGCCCCGACGTGGCGGTGCTCGACGTCCGGCTGCCCGACGGAAACGGAATCGAGCTGTGCCGTGACTTGCTGTCCCAACTGCCCGATCTGCGCTGTCTGATGCTGACCTCCTTCACTTCCGACGAGGCGATGCTGGACGCGATCCTGGCCGGTGCGAGCGGCTACGTGGTGAAAGACATCAAGGGGATGGAGTTGGCGCAGGCCATCAAGGACGTCGGAGCCGGCCGGTCCCTGCTCGACAACCGGGCCGCCGCAGCCCTGATGGCCAAGCTGCGCGGTTCGAGCGACCATTCCGATCCGCTGTCCGGACTGACCGATCAGGAACGGGTGTTGCTGGACCTGCTCGGTGAGGGCTTGACCAACAAGCAGATCGCCGCCCGGATGTTCCTGGCGGAGAAGACCGTCAAGAACTACGTGTCCCGGCTGCTGGCCAAGCTGGGCATGCAGCGCCGCACCCAGGCCGCTGTCTATGTCTCGAAGCTCGATCGCCCGGTCCAGCGCGGACAATAGAATCCAGCTGTGCCTGGACCGGATGACGGACGCAACCGCCCACTGCGCGAGACGCTGTCGCAGTTGAGGCTGCGAGAGCTGCTCAGTGAGGTGCAAGACCGGGTCGAGCAGATCGTGGAGGGCCGGGACCGGCTGGACGGGCTGGTCGACGCGATGCTGACGGTCACGGCCGGCCTGGAACTCGACGCGACGCTCAGGACGATCGTGCACACCGCGATCGAATTGATCGACGCCCGGTACGGGGCACTGGGCGTGCGCGGCCACGGGCACGAACTCGTCGAATTCGTCTACGAGGGCATCGACGAGCCCACCCGTCACCAGATCGGCAATCTGCCGCAGGGCCTCGGTGTGCTCGGTGTGCTCATCGACGATCCACGCCCGATCCGGTTGGACAACATCCGGGACCACGTGGCGTCGGTCGGCTTCCCGCCGCACCACCCGCCCATGACGACGTTTCTGGGCGTCCCGATCAGGATTCGGGACGAGGTCTTCGGCAATCTCTATCTCACCGAGAAGAACTCGGGCCAGCCCTTCAGCGAGGACGACCAAGTGCTCGCGCAGGCCCTGGCCGCAGCCGCCGGCATCGCGATCGAGAACGCCCGGCTGTACCAGCAATCGCAACAACGCCAGGCCTGGATCGAGGCCACCCGGGACATCGCGACCGAATTGCTGTCCGGCACCGACCCGGCCGCGGTGTTCCGGGTCATCGCCGAGCGCGCCCGTCAGCTCACCTCGTCGGCGGTCGCCGTCGTCGCGATCGCCGAGGACGAGGACGAGGAGCCGGGGGCGGTCGGCGAGCTTCTGGTGGCCGAGGTCACCGGCGCCGAACCAGTCGACATCGCGGCCCTGGCGCCCATCCCGGTGGCCGACGGCCCGATCGGTGCGGCGTATGCCCG
This sequence comes from Mycolicibacterium canariasense, assembly GCF_002101555.1. Lineage (GTDB taxonomy): Bacteria > Actinomycetota > Actinomycetes > Mycobacteriales > Mycobacteriaceae > Mycobacterium > Mycobacterium canariasense. The sequence goes on along the minus strand of NZ_LQOL01000056.1, from coordinate 99,037 downwards.
GCGAGTTCCGCTGTGTGCGGCCCATCTCGAGGTGGCGGGCAGTGCGGGCCCCGCGTTGGTACTTCCCCTGCGCACCACCGAAACCGTTGCCGGGGTGGTGATCACCCAACGCGAGGCGGGCGCCGCGCCGTTCACCGAGGACGACTTGTCGATGGCAGCGGCGTTCACCGACCAGGCGGCGTTGGCCTGGCAGTTGGCCACCACGCAGCGGCGGATGCACGAACTCGACGTGCTGACCGACCGCGACCGCATTGCGCGGGACCTGCACGACCACGTCATCCAGCGGTTGTTCGCCGCCGGGCTGGCTCTGCAAGGGGCCATCCCCCGGATCCGCCCGGCCGACGCCGCACAGCGGGTCGAGAAATGCGTGGACGACCTCCAGGACGTCATCTCCGAGATCCGGACCGCAATCTTCGATCTGCACAGCGGGTCAGCGGGGAGCACCCGGCTGCGCCAACGCCTCGACGCCGCGCTGGCCCAGTTCACCTCGGCCGACGTCCGCACCACCGCGCAATACAACGGCCCGTTGTCGGTCATCGAGCCGGCGATCGCCGACCACACCGAGGCCGTGGTGCGCGAGGCCGTCAGTAATGCGGTGCGACACGGCCGCGCCACCGAAATCACGGTATCGGTGCGGGTCGATGACGATCTCACCGTCGAGATCGCTGACAACGGACGGGGATTCGACGGACCGGTCACCGAGAGCGGGCTGGCGAACCTGCGCCTGCGGGCCCAGGAGTACGGTGGCGATCTCGCCGTGAGCGGGGCTGCCGGCGGCGGAACCGTCCTGCGCTGGCACGTGCCCTTGCCCTAGTCGGCCTCAGCCGAGCACCGCCCGCAGCACATCGTGCAACTGCTCGCCAACGGTGTCCAGCGGTTGGGTGGCCCGCTCCGCCCGGCACATCGCGACCGCGCCCTCCACCGCCGCGACGATCAAAGTGGCCGTCCCGGTGGCTCGGTGCGGCGTCACGCCACTCTCGCGCAATGCGCCGGCAAGGATCGTCGTCCAGTTCCCGAACGCGAACACCGCCGCATCGCGCGGCGCGGAATCGCCGTCGGCCATCTCCTCGACGGCGACCGCCAGCACCGGACAACCGGCTTGGAAATCGCTGTCCACCAAGATCTGTCGCCACATCGCCAGGAAATCCTGCAGCCCGTCGGCCGGCCCGGCCGCCATCGCCTCGGTCAGCCTGCGCGCGGTCAGGTCGTCGGCCCACCGGACGGCCTCGGCGGCGAGCTGGCTCTTGCCACCGGGAAAATGGTGATAGGTCGACCCGAGTGGGGCGCCGGTGTGCTTGGCCAGCTCGCGCACGCTGGTGGCGTGCACGCCACGGTGCCGGATCATCTCGGCCGCACCGGCCACCATCCTGGCACGAGCGTCCCCGTCACTGCCGACCATTCACCCTCCACGTTATGACGATTGTCATAGTGTAGCGTCACCAGGCTTTATTACAGCCGTCATAGACTACGTTGACCGCCGTTTCGCCAGCTTGGGCCCCAACGTCGCGGCCACACTCCGCACGGCATCGGTCACGGTGTCCACCACCGGGCTGTCCAGCTTCCAGCACTGCCAGTACAGCGGGACGTCGAGATGGATCTCGGCGATCCGGACGAAGTCCGGGCCGACCAGCTGCTCGGGGTACATGCCCCACCCCAGTCCCGCCTGGACCGCCGCACGGAACCCCTCCGCGGTCGGGACATAGTGCACCGGTCGACGCACATCGCGCCGAAATGCCTTGCGCACCAGGTTGTCCTGCAGCGCATCATCGCGATTCCAGGCGAGCGACGGCGCCTCGGCAGCCGCCTTCGCAGTGAAACCGCCGGGCAGGTGCCGCCGCAGATAGTCCGGACTCGCCACCGGGATGTAGCGCATCACGCCGAGGGATTGCACCCGGCATCCGGAGACGGCGGTTCGCTCGGTGGTGACGGCCCCCATCACCTCGCCGGCGCGCAGCAGCCGGGCCGAATGGTCCTGGTCCTCGATCCGGACATCGAAGAGTATGCCCGGCAGCCGGGCGAAGATTCCGCAGAACCACGTCGCCATGGAGTCCGCGTTCACCGCGACGGCAACCCTGATGGGTTCCCGCGGCCCGTCACCGGTCTCGGCCAGCGCCTCGGCCTCCAGCAACGCCATCTGGGCAGCCAGTCGTAGCAGCGGCACGCCGGCTTGTGTTGCTCGGCAAGGCTTTTCACGAACCACGAGGACCTGGCCGACCCGCTGCTCCAGCGCCTTGATGCGCTGGCTGACCGCCGATGGCGTGATGTGTAAATGAGTCGCGGCGGCGTCGAAGCTGCCCAGTTCGATGACGGCCGCGTAGGCGGTCAGCTGCTGACCGTCCAGCCTCATGTCCGCCATGCTAATGCATGGTCACGCCCTTAGATCCAAGAGCCGCAATTGATCCGGCGTATCGAAAAATGCCACCCGGGTGATCAGACCGAGGAGCAGTTCGAAGAAGCCGTCCAGCGGGGTGGCTTGGATGCGCTTGTCGGAGGCGAACGGCAGCGCGACCGCGGTGGCCACCCCCGCCGAGGTGGGGATCTCGACACTCTGTCCCGGCGAGGGGTAGTACCCGCCCTGGGTGCCGGCGAACAGGTCGTTGATCCAGCCGGCGGCGATCGTCGGAACGGCCTGGACGTTCTGGGGTGTCGAGAAGCCGGCCACCAGGTACTCGGCGAACTGGACGAGCTTGTTGCCACCCAGCAGGGCGTCGATGTGCCGCCCACCGGTCAGCATCACACCGTTGAACTGGCCGGGACGAGCGGATTCCAGTTCGTCGCCCACCGCGCCGAACATGTTCCACACGTAGCGCTCCGACGAAATATCCATCACCGGGCGATAATTCGCGCCGGTCAGCCGCGCCAACGCCTTGGGCACCGTGCCGTTCATGTCCACCGAATCGAGTAGAACCACGCCGGCCAGGTCGGCCAATGCTCCGTTGTCGATCATGTCGGCCGCCGCACCCATCACCAGGCTGCCGCCGGCGGAATGGCCCACCAGAACGAAGCGGGTGGGCAGGGTCACCTCGTACCCGGCCGCCGCCGAAGCGCTCGCCGTCAGCGCCGACCGGTCCCCGGCGAACAGGTCCGCGACGCCCTGTTGTATGGCCGTGCCACCCAACCAGGCGCCATCAGTGGCAAGGAAATTCGAGGTGATGGTCGGTGCGACGACGACGCTGTTGGTGCGTTCGGCCAACGCAGCCGCGGTGAAACTGTACATCGAGCCCACGGCGCCGAAACCGTGCTGCAGATAGATCAGCCGGGTGGGTGCCTGGTCGTCGGGATCCTTGGGGAAATACCAGTCGGCTGTGACGGTGCGCCCGCCCGCGACCGGGATGCGCAGTGTCGACGTCCGGACGGTGACGTTGGCATCGGCCGGCAGTACCGGCGGCCCCGCGAAGAACTGGACGAGACCCATCACCGCGTTGAGGATGGCCGATCCGATGGCGTCGACCGGTGTCACCCGGCGCGAGGCGGCAGCCTGGGCCACCACCGGGTCAGCCGGGCGAGCCGTGACCGCGGCCACGCTGATCGACTGCGGTGCATCCGCGCTCGCCGCCGGCGCCTCCGGCGCCGACGCCACCTTCGCGCGCACCGCGGTGTCCTTCGTCTGCTCCTGCGCCGGTGCGGTCTTGGTGGTGGCCGGCGCCGTTACGGCGCGGCGGACGGCCTCGGTGGCACCGTACTGCCGGGTGGTCGAACCCTTCTTCTTGGTAGTGCTCGGCTTCCCACTCTCGGTGGACGCCGGTTTCTCGTCGCTGGGCGTCGACGGTTTCCCGTCCCGCGGCGTCGACGGTTTCTCGTCGCTCGGCGTCGACGGTTTCGTAGCTTCTTGCCCGGTCCCGGCGGCGGGCCTCTTCGTCACGTCGGAGTCCGGCTTCTTCGTATCGCGCGGGCTCGCGGTCGCCGGCTTGCCGCTGCCACCGGGCGACTCCGCATCGGTGTCGGCGGCGGCGGTCGCTGCGCCGGCGATCAGCGCAACGGCGAACGCCGTCATCGCGAACACTGCACCCAGCCGTGCCATCGACCGACCGACCATCTGAGTCCCCCACCCTCCGCGCACGCCACAGCGTAATTAAACAAGTTAGACCATTTGATATTTAGGTGTCGAGAGCAGCCGGCGGATCCGGAGTAGCGTCTTAATGTCACGACACAGCACGAAGGACAGGCACGCGAGTGGGCGAGGAGCCGGTACGCCGCCGTCGGGGCCGCCCGGCCGGCGGCGGCGCGGTGGCAGAAGAACTGCGGGAGACCTTCCTCGACACGGCGGAGCGGCTCTTCGTCACCCGTGGTTACCGGGCCACCACCATCGAGGTCATCGCCCGGACCGCCGGGTACTCGCGCGGCAGCGTCTACCGGCACTTCCCCACCCGGGACAGCCTGGTCGAGGCGCTCATGCAGCGCACCACCGCGCGGCACATGGCCGGCATCCTGGACCGATTACCCGCCGATGCCGAGCCGCTCGACATCATCGTCGAGAGCCTGGTGATCGTCGCGAGCGAACTCAACCGCGACCCGCTGGTCCGGTCCATCTCGGATCAGGCCGACGACCGGACCGTCGCCAACATGCTGGCCAACCACGCCGAACTGCATCGCATGGTCGAGGCGTGGACGGCCGCCATCGTCGAGTCCGATGGCGGTGGCTCGTTGCGGCCAGGCTTGCGTGGCAAGGACCTCGCCCGCTTTGTCATCGCCACCAGCATGAGCCTGCTGCTCGGCATCGTGCCCGGCTCGGAGGACCCCGAAACCGCCAGGCGCTATATCGAAGTGTTCTTCCTGCCGGCCGTCGCCGCACGGTTTCCGCCGGCGCGCCCGGTGTTCACCGACGACGAATGAGCGCCACCGCGCGGCCACGAGGTCGGGCTATTCTTCGAGCGTGTCAGATGAGCTCTGGACGTCGGCCACCCGGCATCCGTTCCTGAATGCGGTGCGCGACGGCACCATCACCGATGACGCCTTCGACCGCTGGCTGGTGCAGGACGCCATCTTCGTCGCCGACCTGCTGAAGTTCCAGGCACGGCTGCTGGGCCGCTCGCCGCGGCCGGCGCAGGCGGTGCTCGTCTCCGGCTGCGCGGCATTGGTCGCCGAACTGGACTGGTTCGAGGACCAGGCCGCTCGCCGCGGTATCGAACTGCACGGCAAGCCGCTCCCGGCCACCCTGGCCTACCGGGAGTTGCTCCGGGTGCTCGATGCCGAACCGTTCGACGCGGCCATCACCGCGTTGTGGGCGCTGGAGCGGGTGTATCTGCTTGCATGGCAGCACGCGCACTCGGAGAGTTCACGCTTCCGCGAGTTCGTGGAACATTGGAGCACACCGGAATTCGCGTCCTACGTCGACGCCCTCGGCACGCTGGCCACCCCGGAGGCCCACAACGCACTGGTGGACGAGGTACTTTCGCACGAGGTGGACTTCTGGGAGATGGCCGGCGCATGACACTGTCCTCCCGGCTGTGGTCGGAGAACGCCGACCTCGCGGCGCAGACCCTGGCGCACCCGTTCGTGCAGGGTGTCGGCGACGGGTCGCTGCGGCGGGAGCTGTTTGCCGGGTACGTCGCCCAGGACGCATTCTTTCTCGAATCCTTCGCGCGGGCTTACGCTTTGGCACTGGTGCGCAGCACCGACACCAGCACCCTGCTGACGTTGGCGGACCTGCTCGCCGGGGTCCGTGACGAGCTTCGCCTGCATACGTCGTATGCCGATTCGTGGGGTATCGACATGGCCGGGGTGACGCCCTGGCCGGCGACCCTGGCCTACACCGACTTCCTGCTTGCCACCGCGTCCACCCAGGATGCCGCCGCGGTGTACGCGGCGATGACACCGTGCATGCGGCTCTACGCGTGGCTGGGTCGGTCGCTGGTGGGCGGGGACGCCGGGCCGTACACCGACTGGGTGCAGACCTACGCCGATCCAGGATTCGAGGCACTGGCGGTCCAGTTGGAAACACTGTTGGACGGCCAGGACGCCGACACCCCGGCGTTGCACGACACCTACCGCCGCGCCATGCAACTGGAGTTGGGGTTTTTCGAGGCGGCCTTCACGGCCTAGTTGCCAGGCGGCGGGAATCCTCCGGTGGCCACCGGCCCCCACCGGCGAGGAGTGATGCGCAGCAAGCACTTCCGCTGATCCACCATGGCCTGCCGGTACTCATCCCAGTCCGGGTGCTCACCGGCGACCGCCCGGAAGTAGTCGACCAGCGGCTCGACGGCATCCGGCAGGTCGATGCGCTCGGCATCGCCGTCGACCTGGACATAGGGGCCGTCGAACTCGTCGGACAACACCGTCACGCTGGCCCGCGGGGTTCTGCCGATATTCACCGACTTGGCCCGCTGCGGGTAACTGGCGATCACGATGCGCCCCTGGTCGTCCACCCCACCGGTGACCGGCGAGGTCTGCAGCGAGCCGTCCGCCCGGAAAGTGGTGAGCACCATCCGATGACGTGGGCGGACGAACTCCAGCAGGTGCTCGAGGCTGACGGTATCGGCGGTGGCGTAGGTCCGGGGCATACCGTGATTCTTCACCCTCGGTCATACCGAGACTGAATCCTGGGACCGAATCCGCGGATATCTCGTCCCTGACTTCCGTGTCGGCGATGACGAACGCCATGATGAACACCCGCCGACCGGCAAACGTTGCATCACGAACGCCGGGAATATCCGCACCCCGATCGGTGTTGCGCAGCAGGTGACTGAGCAGCCTGAACTGAGCCCCACCGACTGGGTCCGTACCCAGACCGAGAAGATCCTGCAGACCGGGACCACCGACGGTGTCGAGGTCCTGGATCGCCCGATCGTCCTGTTCACCACGACGGGAGCGAAGTCGGGCAAGAAGCGTTATGTGCCGCTGATGCGCGTCGAGGAGAACGGCAAGTACGCCATGGTGGCCTCCAAGGGTGGCGACCCCAACCACCCGTCCTGGTATCACAACGTGAAGGTGCACCCGCAGGTCACCGTGCAGGACGGCGACAAGGTCACCGAGGGCACCGCCCGCGAGATCGAGGGTGACGAGCGCGCGCACTGGTGGGAGCTGGCCGTCGCGGCCTACCCGCCCTACGCCGAGTACCAGACCAAGACCGACCGACAGATCCCGGTCTTCGTCGTCGAGTAGGCCGAGCGGTGCCTGTTCAGCGGCATGACTACCGCTGAACAGGCACGTCTCATCCGAGGGCGATCCCCAGCTCCTGGGCGAACACCTTGATCATGTGCTGCACGCCGATCTCGTTGCGGCCGATGATCATGTGGTCGTGTTGGCCGTGCCGGACGCCCTCGCCGCACTGCGGCAGCATCGCGAAATCCTCATCCCGTACCGCGGCATGCACAGCGTCGTAGACGGCGTCGTAGGCCGCCCGCATCTCGTCGTCGACCGCGGGGACGCGCCCCATCCAGCTGTGCCGCACCGTGCAGCGTGTCGGTTCCCCTTCGGGCAGCATGTCGATGATCTCCACCCCGACCGGGCTGTTGGCCAGGATGAGGTTGGGATACACCCAGTAGATGACACCCATGTTCGCCGAGGGATCGTGGGACGCACCCGCGTCCTGCTCGAGGTTCTTGATCCAGGTGAACGGGAACCCGATCCGATGGTGCCTGCCGAACTCGTCGTAGACCGAGGTGTTCGGCAGCGTGTTCTGCCCGATCAGACTTTCGCCGTGCACGAAGGGGAAGTGATACCCCTCGGCGAACGCCTCAAGCGCACCCTTCCAGGACACCTCGGAGGAGAACTCGCGATCGGTGTGATAGCCGTAGGATTCGTAATTCCATTGCGCCAGTTCGGGTCCCAGCCCGCCGAGGTGGTGGTCGACATCGATGGTCGCGTCGGCGGTCAGCACCGCCCAGATGAAGCCGTACCGTTCCTGCGACGGCAGTTCGACCAGCCCGTAGTCGGCATTGTCCATCGTGTCGAAACCCGATTTCCCGGGCACCATGAACAATTCGCCGGTGTTGCGATAGGTCCAGGCGTGGTAGGGACACACGAAGCGCGCGGCATTGCCGGACCCGCAGGCCGGCATCGCTCCGCGGTGCCGGCAGTAGTTCAAGAAAACGTGGGCGGTGCCCGTGCGGTCCCTGGTCACCAGCAACGAGTCGCCCAGCACGGAGCGCACCACGTAGTCGTTGCGCTGGGGCAGCTGCGCGGACGGGACGATCGCCAACGGCACCCGGCGCAGAATCTGCGCCTCCTCGATTTCGGTGATCTTGGGATCGCGGTAGTAGTGCAACGGCACCTTGAGCACGGCGTCGGCCATATCGGTGGTGCCGTCGAGCGCATGCCGCAGGGCACGCCGGGTCAGGGCCTCATCAGTGCAGTTCGCGGGCGGGGCAACCATGCCTAGACCATACATTTGTGTATTGTCAAGGTCGCACGCCGTTTCGTGCGACGATCGACGCATGCGCAGGCACGGTTGGTCCGGCGACATCCCGTCCGACGACGAGGAAGCGGTGGGCCGGATCATCGACGCGTCCCGTCGCGCCATCGACACCCAAGGGACGGTGAGCGTGTCGGCGGTGGCGCAGGCCCTGGGCGTCACCCGTCAGACGATCTACCGGTACTTCCCCACCCAGGAAACGCTGATGGCCGCGACAGCGGTCGCATCCGTGGCGGGATTCCTGGATCGCCTTGCCGCCCAATTGGGTTCGATCTGTGATCCGACGGAGGCCGTCGTCGAGGGCATCGCCTACACCGTCGAGCAGTTGCCGCACGACCGCTATCTCGGCTTGGTTCTCCAACCCGGCAAGGCCAGCGCATTCACCGCAGGGGTGACCTCCGATATCGCCATCGGATTCGGCCGCAGCATCCTGCAGCGCTTCGATGTCGACTGGGCCGCAGCGGGATTCGCCGATAGTAGGCTCGACGAGCTGGTCGAGTTCATGCTGCGCATCTTGCAGTCGTTCATCGTCGACCCCGGTCGACCCGCACGGCACGGTCAGGCGCTGCGCAACTACCTCGACGACTGGGTGGCGCCCGCGGTACGCGCGCACGCCGACCGCGTCACCGTCAGGGCGGTGGGGGCGGCGGAGGAACGATGAAGCAATTCGAACCGCCGATGCCCAGCACGTACACCGTCACGCAGCGCTGGAAACTACCGTCGGGATAAAACGGCCCGTCGCACTGGCCGCCGCCATTACCCCAGATGACGGTACTTCCACATTCAGCGGAGGCCGGCGGCGCAGAAGCGACCGCGCCCGCCCCCGACAAGGCCAGCGCCACCAGAACGGCGCCGGCAATCTTCGCCTTCATCACTCATGCCATTCCTTGCTGAGACCAATTAATTAGTCTGTCTAGAATTATCCTCCGGGTGCCGCCCCTCGGCAAGGGTGATTTCGCCGCCGCGATGCCGCCGGACGGGTGAGGAAGAATGACGGGCGAGATGACCGATACCGAGGGTGCGGCGAGCCCGGACTCCGTGGACCGACGCCGCCACGTCGTGCGCCTGCTCGTGTTCGCGGCGGTCCTGGCGGCACTGTTCGCGGTGATGGCCGTCGGCCGGGTGGTAGACGCCGACGAGATCCGTGCCGTCGTCACCGCCGCCGGGCCCGCCGCGCCGCTGGCCTACATCGTCGTCTCGGCCGCGCTCGGCGCCCTCTTCGTGCCGGGCCCGATCCTGGCCGCCGGCAGTGGACTGCTGTTCGGACCGGCCCTTGGACTCGGCGTCACGCTCGGCTCCACCGTCGGCACCGCGGTGATCGCCAGCCAGATCGGGCGCCGGGCCGGCCGCGACAGCGCCCGCGCACTGCTCGGTGCCGACCGGGCGGATCGGCTCGACCGCTTGATCGAGCGGCGCGGGTTGTGGGCCGTCGTCGGGCAACGCTTCATCCCGGGCACGCCCGACGCGATGGCCGCCTATGCGTTCGGGGCATTCGGCATGCCGTTGTGGCAGATGGCGCTCGGCGCCCTCATCGGGTCGACGCCGCGTGCGTTCGTGTACACCTCACTCGGGGCGGCGCTCGGCGAGAAGTCCGCGGCGCTGGCATTCGCCGCCGCCGCGGTGTGGTGCGTCACCGCCATCGTCGGGACATTTGCCGCCCACCGCGGGTACCGCGCCTGGCGTGGCCGCACCCCGCGTTGAGGTGGTCTACACCGTGAACGCGGCCCGGAAGGCGGCCAGCGCGGTCGCGCTGTCCGCGGAATTCCACGCCTCCATGCCGATGGTGCCGGTGAACCCGATCGCGGCCAGCGCCCGCGCGATTGCCGGGTAGTTGATCTCGCCGGTGCCGGGTTCACAGCGCCCGGGCACGTCGGCCACCTGGATCTCCCCGATCGCCGGACCGCAGCGCCGCACCAACTCGACGAGGTTCCCCTCCCCGATCTGCGCGTGATACAGGTCCAGCATCATCTTGACGTTGGGATGGCCGACGCCCTCCACCAGCGCAAGAGTGTCCTTGGCGCGGGCCAGCGGCACACCGGGGTGGTCGACGACGGTGTTGAGGTTTTCCACGCAGAACGTCACGCCCGCCCGCGCCCCGAGTTCGCCGATGCGCTCCAGGGTGCGCAGCGCCGTCAGCCACATCTCTCCGGTGGCGCGCTGCCGCGGCCGGGCCGCCCGACCGTCCACGAGTTCGGCGGTGTGCAGGTTCAACCGGGTGACGCCGAGCTTCTCGGCGGCCTCGATGCTCAGTTCGGCGGTGCGCACCACCTCGCCGGCGGTGGCCGGGTCGACCAGATCGCCGTGCAGATATCCGGTCATCGATGTGAACGTGGCCCCCGTCGCGGCCAGGGCGTCCACGTCCTTGTCGTGCCAACTCCAGATCTCCGCGGCGAAGCCGAGATCGTGAATCCGATTGACGCGCTCGACGATCGGCAGGTCCCGGAAGACCATCTCCGCGCAGACGGCGAGCTGGAAGCTCATCGTGTCTCCGTTCGACTAGAAGGTTCTAGTCGGCTCAGTAAAACACGATCGAACTAGAACCTTCTAGTCTCATGTCATGCAGCACCGCCCCACCCTGGAGGATGTGGCCCGGCACGCCGGTGTCTCGCGCGCGCTGGTGTCCATCGTCATGCGTGACGTCCCCGGGGCCAGCGACGAGACCAGGGCCAGGGTGCGCCGGGCCGCCGACGAGATCGGTTACCGGCCCGACCCGCGGGCTCGACGACTGCGTCAGCTGCGCACCAGGCTGCTCGGGGTGACCTTCGCCGCCGGTCAGGAATTCCACGCCGAACTGGTCGACGGCGTGTACGCCGCCGCCGACGAAGTCGGCTACGACGTCGTGCTCAGCGGTGTCACCCGACACCACGACGAGCACCGCGCCGTGCGCAACCTGCTCGACGACCGGTGCGAGGCCGTGCTGCTGCTCGGTCCCGGTCTGCACGCCGCCGAACTGACCCGGTTGGCCGCCACCACCCCGCTGGTGGTGGTGGCGCGGCGAGTACGCGGTGTGGACGCCGTCCGTAGCGACGACACCGCAGGCGCCGCGATGGCCGTCGAGCACCTGCGCGGCCTCGGCCACCGCGACATCGTCCACCTCGACGGCGGCCGGCTACCCGGCGCTGCCGAGCGGCGACGCGGTTACACGCAAGCCATGCGCGCCGCCGGCCTGACGGCGGCCACCGCGCCCGGCGGTCTCACCGAACGCGAAGGCGCGGCCGCCGCCACCGCCCTGCTCCGCTCCGGTGCCGCCCTGCCCTCGGCGATCTTCGCCTTCAACGATCGCTGCGCGCTCGGCGTGCTCGACGTCTTGGTGCGCGCACGCATCGCGGTGCCCCAACAGGTTTCGGTGCTGGGTTTCGACGACAGCCCGCTGGCCCGGCTGGCGCACATCGACCTGAGCACCATCCGCCAGGAAACCCCGCAATTGGCACGCGCCGCGGTGGCCCGGCTGGTGGGCCGGCTCGACGACGCGGCCGCCGCCGAGCCGGTCGACATCGTCGTACCCCCGGCGCTGGTGGCGCGGGGCACCACGGCGGCACCGGCCGCAGCGGGATGAATCTCGGCAGGCGCATCCGTTCTGGTGCGCGGAAGGCCGCCGTGGGCTGCGGCCGGAGAGGGACATCATGCGCATCGTCGTCATCGGCGGAACCGGCCTGATCGGATCGAAACTGGTGCACGCCTTGACCGAACACGGCCACGAGGCGATCGCGGCATCGCCGCGCACCGGGGTGGACGCCGTCACCGGCGCAGGGCTGACCGACGTGCTCGCCGGTGCCGGCCGGCAGACCGACGTGGTGGTCGACGTATCGAACTCGCCGAGCTTCGAGGACGGGCCGGCGCTGGACTTCTTCACCAGATCGGCCACCAATCTGCTGGCCGCCGAGTCCGCGGCCGGCGTGCGGCATCACGTGGCCCTCTCGGTGGTGGGCACCCCGGCCCTGGCACAGCAGAGCGGTTACTTCGACGCGAAACTGACCCAGGAGAAGCTCATCGGCGCCGGCCCCATCCCCTACACCATCGTGCGGGCAACACAGTTCTTCGAATTTCTCGGGGTCATCGCCGACTCCGCGACGGTCGACGACGCGGTCCGGTTGCCCGCCAAGGGAATCCAGCCGATGGCGGCGGTCGACGTCGCCGAGGGGGTCGCCATCGCTGCCCTCGGCGAACCCATCGACGGGGTCTCCGAGATCGGCGGCCCGGAACGATTCGAGCTGCCCGACCTCATCCGGACCGCGCTGACCGCCCGCGGCGACAGCCGGGCGGTGATCGCCGACCCGGCCGCGAAGTACTGGGGTATCGACATCGATACCGACACCCTGGTGCCGTCGGCCGATGCGACGTTCTTCGAGACCCGGTTCGCCGACTGGATTCTCGAAACCGCGGCCACCCAGCAGCGCAGCTAGCCGAGACGGTCACCTCCATCGACGGCGCAGGGCCTCAGCCCGTCATCGCCTGCCGTGCGTGCGCTCGCTAGCATCCAAGATCGGATCAACAGACACGGTGGTAGCTATGTCGAGCCAGGCCGGGGGGCGGGGGACGGTGTTGCGCGGCCGCAGCCGCGAGTGCGCCACGCTGGCCGACCTGGTGTCCCGGGCACGTTCGGGCACCGGCCAGGCACTGGTGCTGCGCGGCGAGGCCGGGGTCGGCAAGACGGCGCTGCTCGAATACGTCTCCGGCGCGGCAGCCGATTTCCGCATCGTCCAGGTCGCCGGTGTGCAGACCGACATGGAACTCGCCTTCGCCGGTCTGCAACAGCTGTGCGCGCCGCTGATGCGCCACGCCGACGGTCTCGCCGCACCGCAGCGCCAAGCCCTCGCGGTGGCGTTCGGTTACGGCACCGGTCCCGCCCCGGACCGGTTCCTGGTCGGCTTGGCGGTCCTCGGCCTGCTCGCCGCCGCCGCCGACGATCAGCCGCTGCTCTGTGTGGTGGATGACGCACAGTGGCTCGACCAGGCGTCGGTGCAGACCCTTGCGTTCGTCGCGCGGCGGCTGCTCGCCGAGCGCATCGCCATGGTCTTCGCCATCCGCGAGGGGCACGCCGAGCTCCTGCCCGGGCTGCCCGAACTGCTCGTCACGGGGCTGTCCGACGCCGATGCCAGGGCGCTGCTGGAATCGGTGATGATCGGCGGGATCGACCCGCGGGTACGGGATCGGATCGTCGCCGAAACCCGGGGCCTGCCGTTGGCTTTGGTCGACGTGCCGCGCACCGTCACCGCCACCGAGTTGGCCGGTGGCTTCTGGATCGCCGGCAAGCGATCGTCCACCGCGGCGATCGAGGCCGGGTTCGTGCGACGCATCACCGCACTACCGGCCCAGACACAGCGGCTGCTGCTGGTCGCCGCTGCCGAGCCGGTGGGCGATTCGGCGCTGTTCCTGCGCGCGGCAGCAGCATTGGGCATCCCGGTCGACGCGCTGGCCCCGGCCGAAGAGGCCGGCGTCATCGAATTCGGGCACCGGATGCGGTTCCATCACCCGCTGATGCGCTCGGCCGCGTACCGCGCCGCCGACCTCGCCGACCGCCGGATGGTGCACCGCGCGCTGGCCGAGGCCACCGATCCGCAGGCCGACCCCGACCGCCGGGCCTGGCACGCCGCCAATGCCGCGACCTGCCCCGACGACGCGATCGCCGCCGAGCTGGAGGCTTCGGCCGGCCGCGCCCAGTGCCGCGGCGGAATCGCTGCCGCGGCAGCATTTTTGGAACGCGCAGCGATCCTCACCCTGGACCCGTCGCTGCGCGGGGCACGCGCCATCTCAGCGGCCGATGCCAAGCGGGAGGCAGCCGCACCGGAGGCCGCCTACGAGCTGCTGGCGCTCGCCGAGTCGGGCCCGCTGTCTGCTCTGCAACGCGTCCTGGTCGCCAGGATGCGTGCCCAGATGGACTTCGTGCGCAGCCGGGCCACGTCGACCGGGGCACCACCGGTCGGTGCGGCCGCCGCTCAGCTGCTCGAGGCTGCACACGGGTTGACGGACCTGGACGACGAGCTGGCCCGGGAAACGTACCTGGAGGCCTTGACCGCGGCCATCTACGCCGGGCGCCTGGGCGAGCCCGGCCTGTTGGTCGAGGTGGCCAGCGCGGGCCGGGCCGCCGCGGACGCCGTCGCACCGCTGCAGCGGCCGATCGATTATCTGTTGCGCGGCATGGCGACCCGGATCCTCGACGGTCCCGGCACCGGTTCGGCGGACCTGAGCGCGGCGCTCGAACTGTGGAACGCCCATGCCCAGGAGCAGGCCGGCCAATGGCTGTATTGGCCGTTCCCGGTGGCACAGGAATCAGCCGCTCACGAGATGTGGGACGACGAGCTACTGGAACGGATCGCCGGCGACACGGTGCGCCGGGCCAGGGAGGCCGGCGCACTGGCCGCGCTGCCGCCGGCGCTCGGCTATCGGGCCGGTGTCCATTTCTACCGCGGTGAATTCGATTCGGCCACAAGGCTGATCGAGGAATCCAAGGCCATCACCGCGTCGATGGGCAATGCGCCGGTGCGGTACCACACGCTGCTGCTGGCCGCCTGGCGGGGCGCGGCCGCCGAGGCCGAGGCCATCATCGAGGCGGCCGCCGCCGACGGGGCGGCACGTGGCGAGGGGCGGCTGCTCGGCCTGTCCGGCTTCAGCATGGCCGTGCTGTACAACGGGCTCGGCCGATACCAGGAGGCGCTGGCCGCCGCGCACCGCTGCTGCGAGTACGAGGACCTCGGCTTCTACGGCTGGTGCTTGTACGAACTCATCGAGGCGGCCGTGCACACCGGCGACCGGGCCGCCGCCGCGGCGGCACTGCCGAAGCTGGCGGAACGCGCGGGCGCCAGCGGCACCGACTGGGGTCTCGGCGCGGCCGCGGCCGCCCAGGCCCTGCTGGCCGACAACGACGGGGCCGAAGGCGCCTTCGTCGAGGCAATCGAGCGGCTGGAGCGCGCCGATATCGCACTGCATCTGTCGCGAGCCCGGTTGTCCTATGGCGAGTGGTTGCGACGAGCCAACCGTCGCGCGGACGCCCGCAAACAGCTGACCGCCGCCCATGAACTGTTCACCGAGATGGGGGCGCACGGGTTCGCCGAGCGGGCCCGCCGCGAATTGAGCATCAGCGGTGACAAGGTCCGCACGCAGCGGGTCGGTTCCGGGGACGAGCTGACCGCCCAAGAAGCCCAGATCGCGCGGCTGGCCCGCGACGGCCTGACCAACAATGAGATCGGCGCCCAGCTGTTCATCAGCACCCACACCGTGGAATGGCACCTGCGCAAAGTGTTCGTCAAGCTCGGCATCACCTCGCGCAAACAGTTGCGCACGCTGTCCTCGGCACCGGGGCAGGCCGGCTGACTCAGGCTTGCGCCGCCGGGCCACGGAGCCGACCACGAACCGGGACTACGGACTTTCAAGGGTCCGCCGCGCCCCCTTCGCCGACGAGGCTGGTTCTCGAACGAGAAACCCACTCACCCGCGGAGGCACTCATGACCCTGACATCCGTCCCGGCGGACGAGGACGGGCCGGAATCCGCTGCCGACCTCGCAGCACGCTTCGCCCGTGACACCCAGCCCCTGTTCGAGGTGCTGTACCGCGGCGCGCGCCGGCTGACCCGCACCGAGGCCGACGCCGAGGATCTGTTGCAGGACACCCTGCTGCACGCCTACACCGGATTCGGTAAGTTCCGCACCGGCACCAATCTGAAGGCCTGGCTGTTCCGGATCATGTACAACCGGTGGGTCAGCAACCACCGGGGCAGGCAACGCCGCCCCGCCGAGGTGGCGGTGGAGGAGATCACCGACCGCGAACTGGCCCGCGCGGCCGCCCATCAGTCCGGGGGCCTGCATTCCGCCGAGGCCGTGGTGCTCGGTGCGCTGCCCGATCCGGAGCTCACCGAGGCGCTGGCCGAACTGCCGGAGGGTTTCACCACCGCACTGTTCTACTCCTACGTCGAGGGCTACACCTACGCCGAAACCGCGGCCATCATGGACATCCCGATGGGCACGGTGATGTCGCGGGTCTCGCGTGGCCGTCAGCGGCTGCGCGCCTCACTGGCCGTGCACGAGCGGCGGATCGCCTGACCCATGGAGCTGACACAGCAGATCGCATTGGTCACCGGCGGCACGGCGGGTATCGGACTGGCCTCCGCCCGGCTGCTCGCCGAGGCGGGCGCCACGGTGATCGTCACCGGACGCGACCCCGACCGGGGTGCCGCGGCCGCGGCCGCGATCGGGGCCCGGTTCGTCCGGGCCGATCTGTCGGATGCCGAGTCGGTGACAGCGCTGGTGCGCCAAACGCCGAATGTGGACATCCTGGTGAACAACGCCGCCGCTTTCCCCGCCGCCCTCACCGTCGAGCAGCAGCTCGAACCCTTCGAGCGGACCTTCGACACCAATGTCCGGGGTCTGTACTTCCTGACCGCGGCCCTGGTGCCCGGGATGCTGACCCGCGGGTACGGCAGCATCGTCAACATCACCACCATGGTGGCCGACAAGGGGGTGCCGGGCGCGTCGGCATACAGCGCGTCCAAGGCCGCGGTGGAATCCCTGACCCGGACCTGGGCCGCCGAATTCGGTCCGGGCGGCGTCCGGGTGAACAACGTCGCTCCTGGCCCAACCAGAACCGAAGGCGTACAGGCGGAATGGGGCGACACCAACGAGGAGCTGGGCCGCTCGCTGCCGCTGGGCCGCACCGCCGATCCCCGCGAGATCGCGCAGGCCGTGCTCTTCCTCGCCTCTCCGCGAGCCAGCTTCATCACCGGTTCCACGCTGCACGCCGACGGCGGCGGCAGCGCCATCTGACTCGACCACACCGAGGAGCACACGCATGACGAAGACATACGATCCCGGCTGGGAGGACGCGTTGACCGTCGTCCAAGAGGTGATGCCGCCGGCCATTGCCGAAGGCGCACACGCCATGACGGTGATCATCGAGTACCCGCCCGGCAGTGCCGGTGCCCCGCCGCACCGGCACCCCAGCGGTCCGGCGTTCGGCTACATGCTCGAAGGCGAGATGCTGTTCGAGTTGGAGGGTGAACCGCCGCGGGTCATCCGGGCCGGAGAGGCCTTCTGGGAGCCGGGCGGCGACATCATCCATTACTCCGACGCCAACAACCGCGACGACATCAGCAGCCGATTCCTGGTCACCATGATGTGTGTGCCCGGGCAACCGATGCTGACCCTCGTCGACGACGAGGAACTGGCCGCACGCGCCCACCTCCGGGTGCCGCCCGCACCGCCGCGGGAGTGAGTTCGATGTCCCGAATCCTGTTACAGACCACCATCCCGGCCGCCGCCGACGACTGGGACATCTCCCGGTTCACCCTGCTGGCCGACGAACTGCGCGCGGCCGGACACCAGGTCATCGCCCGCAACCGCGCCGGCGACGACGACGATCCGGTGCTGGCGCATCTCGACCGGCTCGGCTACGACCAGTTGTGGCTGATGGCCGTCGACACCGGCAGCGGCCTCACGGTCCCCGAGTGCGAGGCCATCACCCGGTTCCGGCTGGCCGGCGGTGGAGTGCTCACCGCGCGCGATCATCAGGAACTCGGCAGTTGCCTGCTGCGGCTGGGTTCGCTGGGGGCGGTCAATCGGTTCCACGATCCGGCGGTCGACCCGGACAGCATGTGCGACGACCGCGACAACCCCGACATCTGCTGGCCCAACTTCCATTCCGGTGCCAACGGCGATTACCAACCGGTGCTGGTCGACGGTCCCGTCCACGAACTGCTGCGCACCGGGCGGACCGCCAGCGGGCGCATCGAGTGGTTTCCGGCCCACCCGCATGAGGGGTGGGTCGCGGCCGACGTGCCGGGTGCGCGGGTGGTGGCCCAGGGCCGCAGCACGTCGACCGGCCGGCGGTTCAATCTGGCTGTGGCCCTGGATGAATCCGGAACCACGGGCCGGGCCGTGGCGGAGTCGACCTTTCACCATTTCGCCGACTACAACTGGGATGTCGGCCGCGGCGCACCGACCTTCGTCACCGAGTCGCCCGGCTGCGCGATCAAGGACGATCCGTCCCGTCTGGAGACTTTCAAGGGTTATGTGCGCAATATCGCATTGTGGCTCAACCCATCCGGTGCACGTCATTGATCGCGGCGGCAAACTGATCCGGCGCCTCCTGCGGGACGTTGTGTCCGATACCGTCGAGCACCCGGTGAACGTAGCGGCCGGTGTACCGGACACGGTAGCCGGCGCCGTCCTTGGCGGGCCCGTCGAAGTCGCTGCCGATGGTGATGGTGGGCACGGTGATCGGCGGTTTCGCCGCGAGCCGTCGTTCGTCGGCGTCGTAGCGGGCCTCGCCGGGGGCGAGACTCTGGCGCCATCGGTAGTTGTGGATGACGATGGCCACGTGGTCGGGGTTGTCGAACGCCGCCGCCGACAGGTCGTAGGTGCTGTCGGCGAAATGCCATAGCGGCGAAGCGTTCTGCCATATGAGTCGGTTGAAGTCCTTGGTGTTCTGCCGGTAGCCGAGTTCGCCTCGCGGGGTGGCGAAGTAGTACTGGTACCACCAACCGTATTCGGCCGTCGGCGGCAGCGGTGCAAGGTTGGCTTCCAGGTTGACGATGATGTACCCGCTGACCGCCACCAATCCGCGCACCCGTTGCGGCCACAGCGCGGCCACCACGTTGGCTGTGCGCCCGCCCCAGTCGTAGCCACCGAGAATGGCGTTGGGAATGTTCAGGGCATCCATCAGGTCGATCACATCGTGGGCCAAGGCCGACTGCTGGGCGTTGCGGACGGTGTCAGCCGACCGGAACCGGGTGGACCCGAAGCCGCGGGCGAACGGGACGATCACCCGGAATCCTTGTCCGGCAAGGGCAGCGGTGACATCGGCATAGCTGTGGATGTCATACGGCCACCCGTGCAGCAGGATCACCGGCTGACCGTCGGCGGGGCCGGCGTCGACGTAGCCGACCGACAGCGCTCCCGCGTCGATCTGCTGCACCGGCCCCAGGGAATGTCGTGGCGCGGCCGGCGGTCCGCCCGTGCCCGAAGGTGCGGTCGGAGCGTCCCTGTGCGCGGGGCCGCAGGCGGTGACGGTGAGCGCGCCCGCGGCCACCGTGGCGAGCCGGGCGAAGTTCCGGCGGCTGATGCGCGTCACGACAGGCATGTGTTCATCCGACCCCGACGGCGTCATCTTGTCCAACGATTCTTTTTCATATGTGCCATCTATTGTGTAGATGTGGAACTGCGCCAGATCGAACACTTCCTCGCCGTTGCCGGTGAGCTGAGCTTCACCAGGGCCGCCGAGCGCGCCCACGTGGTGCAATCGGCCCTGTCCACCTCGGTGGCCAAGCTCGAGCGCGAGCTGGGTGTGCAGCTGTTCGACCGCAGCCGTCAGCAGATCACCCTGACCACCGCCGGGGAACGCTTCCGGACGCACGCCTTCGACGTGTTGCGGGCAACCAGGGCGGCCACCGAGTCGGTCGGTGAGTTCCGTGGAACACTCTCCGGCACAGTAGAATTCGGATCACTGATCTCCTTCGGCCCGCTGGACGTGCCCGGCGCACTCGGTGAGTTCCACCGGGCGCATCCACATGTGCGGTTACGGTTGCGACTCAGCCAGAGTGGCGCCTCGGCCTACCTGGCCGCGTTGACCGAGGGTTCACTGGATCTGGCCCTGGTGTCGATGCCCAACCGGTTTCCCGCGCAACTGGACCTTCACCCGCTCTTCGAGGAACCGATGACCTTCGTGTGCCGAACCGACCACCCACTGGCGACCTCGACACGATTGGACATCGCCGATGTCGCCACCGAGGAACTCGTCGGCTTCCCGCCCGACTTCGGGCTGCGGAAGCTGGTGGACGACGCTTTTCACGCCGCCGGGGTACACGCCCGAACCCGGTACGAGGTGCCTGCCGGCTTCGCCGCCATCGCCGAATTGGTGAGCAACGGACTGGGCACCACGTTCATGCCGCGCTGCGAGGCGCGCCGGTTTCCCAACCTGCGCGCCGTCGACCTGGTCAACCCGGTGAGCTGGCAGGTCTACCTCGCCTCACCGCCGGTCGAGCAGATGACCCCGTCCACCGCGCGGCTGGCCGACACCTTGCTGGCCGCCGCCGCCCGGGCCCGGTAGTCAGCGCTGCGCCGAGATCGCACCACCCAGCCAGCGATTGACGAAGCGGCGCAAGTCCTCCCGTGACCGCCCGGCCGGGTTGGGCGCCACGAAGAAGGACAGCATCATCCGCAGCGTGAATTCCACCAACTCGTGCAGGGCCGCGTCGTCATATCCGTGGGCCGCCCAGTCGACATCGAAACGGGTGATCATCCGCATACCGAAGTCCTGCGCTTCGTCGGAGGCCATGCTGCCCGGCCGGGCGTTCTCGTAGGTCTCGGACAGCAGGATCGCCAGGTGCGGGATGCGGGCGACCTCCTCCAGGGTGAACATCACCCCTTCGGTCATGGCTTCGGCGGGGTCGGCGATGCCACTGACCGCACCGGCCAGCCGATCCAGGAAGCCGTCCACCGACGCCATGGCCGCCGCGTGCATCAGCGAATCGGCCGTCGGAAAGTACCGGTACACGGTCTGGCGGATGACACCCAGGGACGCTGCGACGTCGGCGATGCTGATGCCCTTGCCGGTGTCCGCGATGAGCTTGACCGCGGCGTCGATGATCCGCGCCGTCGCCTCCTCGTCGCTGCGCGGCGGTTCGCCACCCCATCCGCGCCTGCGCGCCATGGTCGCAGGATATCGCCACGCCCCGTTGACGTGGCTCCCCACACGATGTCAACATACACATGGCGGTCAATTTGTATGATTACAGCGAGGTGCTCCGATGACGGATCTGGTGGTACGCAAGATGCGGTTCGCGTTCGCCGACTACGACGTCCCGTTCCTGTGGAACGAGACGAATCCGGCGTTCTCGGCGATGGCGAATGCGGTGTCCTTCCTGGCCATCGCGTTCGAGAAGATGATCGTCAGCACCATGGCCGAGGCCAAGCCGCTGCTCGTCGACCCGGTGATCGCCGAGGAGGCCGACGCGTTCACCCGGCAGGAGGGCCAGCATTCGATGGCCCACCGCCAGCACGCGCGGGGACTGATCAAGGCCTACCCGGCGCTCAAGGAGACGCTCGATCAGGTGATGGCGGCGTTCGACGATCTGGTCGAGAACAAGCCGCTGAAATATCGGCTGGCCTACACCGCCGACCTGGAGGCCACCTTCACCCCGGTGTTCAAGCTGATGTTGGACAACGACGCAACGCTGTTCGCCCCGGGCGATGACCGGGTGGCCTCACTGTTCCTGTGGCACTTCGTCGAGGAGGTCGAACACCGCAGCTCGGCCCTGATCATCTACAACGGCCTGGTGGGCGACCCCTGGTACCGCGCCCGGGTCGCCCCGTCCATCTTCAAGCACGTGCTGGACGTCGTGCGGATGGCGTGCGACGGCTTCAACAAGCACATCCCGTTGGAGGTCCGCAAGGTCGACGCCGTCTCCACCTTCGCCCTCGAACGCGGCAAGAACGCCTTGCTGCAGAAGATCGGCCGCCGACCGGACTACGGCCCGTTCCAGAGCCCGTTCCCCAATCTGTCCAAGCGAGAACTGCTCACCGCGTTCGTGGGTATCGTGCGCAGCCAGATCCCCGGACACGACCCGGCGCACGAGAAGCTGCCGGCGCTGGCCGGTGAATGGTTCCGGCGCTACGACGAGGGCTACGACGTGACCAAGTGGTACACGGCCGGCGACACCGCCAAGGCGGCCGCCGATGTCTGATCTCTGCGCCGCGACGTTCGCCGGGCTGGCTGCACGCCTGGGCTTCTCGTGTGACGAGATGGGCGGCCTGATCTCCTTCCGCAACCCGCTGACCCTGGAGAACTGGACCCTGCCGGTGCTGGAGCTGATCGTCATCGCCGGCGCGGTGCTGTCGCTGGTGTACGCCGTCAACCGGTGGCGCCGCCACGGCGACCCCACCAACGTGGTGCTGTGGTTCGGCGCGATCGCGTATCTGCTCATCATCGAGCCGCCGCTGTACTTCCCGGCGCAGTTCGGGATCGGCGAGTACGTCGACACCATGTTCGCGCACAACGTGTTTACCGTCGACTTCCTGTGGGGCCGGCTCCCGCTCTACATCATCGCGATCTATCCGATGATGGCCACCGTCGCGTTCGAGATCGTGCGCGTCCTCGGCGTGTTCGCTCGGCGCGGTGTACTGATCGGCGCGATCTGCGTCGGTTTCGTCCACCACGCCTTCTACGAGATCTTCGATCATCTCGGGCCCCAGTTGCGGTGGTGGGAATGGACCCTGGACCATCCCATGAATCAACCGTTCTTCGACTCGGTCCCGCTGCCCAGCGTCGTGGTGTTCGCCGCCCTCTGGCCGATGTCGCTGGCCTTCTGCGTGCAGGTGTTCGTCGGCCGCCACGTCGATGCCGGCACGGAGTACACCGGCTCGCAGATTCTTTGGCGGACCATCGTGGTCGGCGTGCTGGCCTCCATCGGCACCGCGGTCCTGCCACTGCCCGCCACCGTGGTCACCAGGTTGACCGATAGCACCGACATCGGCGGCATCGTGTATGCCATGGAACTGGTCGCCGTGACGGTCGTCGCGGTACCGGTGCTCATCGGCCAGTGGCGCATGCTGCGCGAAACCGGTGCCGACCACCGCAACCCGCTGATCCTGGGCTACGCCGCGGTGTATCTCGTCGTCATGGCGGTGCTGTGGGTCGCCGCCCTGCCCGCCTACTTCGGCGCCGTCGACGGGGTCACGGCCGACGGCGACCCGATCGGTAGCCTCTGGTACGCCCTGGCCTGCTTCGCCATCGCCGCACTGTGCCTTGCCGCCTGCCGCAGTGTGGCACCGCGCGCCCAGACCGCGCGGGAGCCGCTACTGACCGGCCGGTGAGGCGGTCACGTCGGTGTGCGAGACGATCCACCGCTCGGCGGCCTCGGCGGCACGCACCAGAGCGCCGTACTCACCGAGGTAGTCGGCCACCGCTCCCAGCCAGGGCAGCATGCCCAGGTAATGGAACAGGCCGCGAGGTCGGGGCCGCTTGCCCAGTTCGGCGGCGACGGCGCCCAGGATGCCCGCCAACTGCCACACCTTCCTGACCAGCGACATCTGGGCCCAGCCGGGCTCCTGCGCCGGTGTCGGGTCCGGTTCGTCTCCCGATTGGGGCCTGACGTCCCGGCCACACAACACCGCCGCCAGCATCCGCACCCGGGTCGGCGTGTCGGTGATGCCGTGCTCGCGCGCCACGGCGCACAACACGATCGCCTGGTTGGTGAATCCGAGCAGGTCCTGGATCGGCAGTCGGTCGGCGACCGCGCCGAGGACGCCCGGAAAGGCGACCAGCAACGTATCGAGGGCACCCACGCGCCGGACCCACCAGCGGACCCGGGCCGCGCGATCCTTGGCGTCCCACGCTGCGGTCCCCGGCACGTCGGCGCAGTGCAGCCGGGGCCGTAACCCCAGCGGGTCGGCCTCGGCCAGCACATCCAGGATCAGGTCGATCAGGCCCACGGCGCGGCCCAACGCGCTGGTCACGTCCTCGTCGGTGAGCTCGGCTTTCGGCATCGGGATCAGACCCATACCGCCATCCTGGCGTATGCGCAGCGACGCCGGCGCGGCCGCCCCTTCAGCTGGCGCTGCAGGCCGGCGATCACGATGCCCCGGTCGGACCGACCTGGAGCGGCGGCGGATCGTCAGTAGTCACGGAGTTTGCTGATCAGCTTGTCTTTTGACAGATTCGAGTAGCCGGACAGCCCGAGTTCCTTGGCGCGTTTACGCAACTCGGCCACCGTCCAGGCGTCATAGCTACCGGACCGGCCGCCCTTGCGGCCCACCGCGGACGCGCCGCGTTTGGCCGCCGCGTTGGAGATGCGGGCCGCCTTCTCCTCGGAGTTACCCTCCTCACGCAGGTCGCGGTACATCTCCTCGTTCTTGATCGATGCATTCGGCACCGTGATCACCCCTCGGCAAATCGTGTGCCGTGATGATTCCCAGACCAGCGCCAGCTGAAACCTTCCGGCAGGTTTGGCCGCCACGCGCCCGGGAAACTCCGCAACGGTGACCGAAGTCTGACGTGGTGCCCGGCGGCGTGGCGAACAGCGACCGCCGAGGGCCGCAAGCGCGCCACCAGCACAGCGGTGACAAGCGCGCGAGCAACAGAGGGGTGTTCATGAATCAGCGTTCGTTCCGGGTGCCGGAACGTCACATCGCCGCCGTCGACCCGTCCACGGTGAGCTGAGGTGGCATGCAGCGAACACAATTGACCGCCTCGGCGGCACAATATTGGAATTCTTTCTGGCACAGCGAAGTCGGCGTCTGGGTCGCGCACAAGGGCCTGCGCATCGTCGTGCTGGTGTTGTTCTCCATCCTGGCGGCCAGGTTCATCCGCTACACGGCCCAACGGATCACCCGCCGGCTCGGGGTATCCGAAGGCGACACACTGGTCCGCTCCGAGGCCACCAAACACCGACAGGCGGTCGCCTCGGTGATCTCCTGGGTGGCCATCGCCGTGGTGTACATCATCGTCGGACTGGACATCATCGGGCTGCTGGGGTTGCCCATCGGGTCCTTGGTGGCGCCGGCGGCGGTGCTCGGTGCCGCTCTCGGTTTCGGTGCGCAGCGCGTGGTCCAGGACCTGCTGGCCGGATTCTTCATCATCGTCGAAAAGCAGTACGGGTTCGGCGATCTCGTGCGGTTGACGGTGACCGGCGCGTCGACGGACTCGGTCGGCACCGTGGAGGATGTCACCCTGCGCGTGACCAAGTTGCGTAACAGCGACGGGGAGGTCTACACCATTCCGAACGGACAGATCGTGCGGTCGAACAATCTCTCCAAGGACTGGGCCCGCGCCGTCATCGATATCCCGGTGCCCGCGTCCGAGGACCTCAACCAGGTCAACCGACTCTTGCAGGACGTGACCACCGAAGCCACCCAGGACGAGCAGTTGTGCGACCTGCTGCTCGACACCCCGTCGTTGATGGGCGTGGAGAGCATCGAGGTCGACAACGTGCACGTGCGGATGGTGGCCCGCACGTTGCCCGGCAAGCAGTTCGAGGTCGGGCGCCGGCTTCGCGGCATGATCGTGGGCAAGCTGCGCCGTGCCGGCATCGCCGGTGACGCCGAACTTCGTCCCACCGTCGACGCCGTGGACAGCCGCAGCTGAGTCCGTCAGGCCTCTTTGGGAATCATCGCCAACTGCCTGCTCTGCACCACAACGTGCCCGTCGGAGTCGACGATGACGTGGTCCTCCTCGAACCAGACGTCCCCGAGCACGGTGGCACTCGCCATCACACGCATCCAGCCGGGGGCCGGGCGGCGGCGCAGGTAGGTGGTGAGCTGCACGGTCGGCGCCCAGCCGAACAGGCCGCGGTTCATGGTGACGGGTGCGCTGATATCACCGGCCATCAGCGCGAACAGCAATGCGGCGCCGGGGTCGGCCTCGTCGTCGGCGAAGGGCCGCAGCCACATCCGGTTGACCGGCTCACCTTGGCGCCCGGACAGGTAGTGCGCCGCCGACGGATCGACACGCAGATCGCAGCCCTGGGCCACATGCACGATCTGTCCCATCGGGTGCTCGGGCGTGATGTGGACGGCGCCGGCCGGCGGTGCGATCGGCATATCGTGCAACGCAAGCGGTTCCCGATGCCGGGGTTCGCCCACATCGAGAGGGCCGAGCGTGACGGTGGCCGATACCGCCGTCCGGTCGCCCTGGGACAGTTCCACGTCGACCACGCTGACCTGCCGGCCCCGCTTGCGCACGGTGGTGACGACACGGACCGGTCCCGGGTCCGGGGCACTCAGGTAGCTGGCACTCACGGCGATCGGCTCCTGCCCGCCGGTCCGCTGCGCCGCGGCGGCGCACACCGCCATCATGCAGCCGCCGTGCACCTTCGGACCGATGGTCCAGATCGGGTCGACGATCGCTGTGAACGCGCCGTCGCCGAGCTCCTCCAGCGTGACCAGACGGGTGAAGGGTGCAGTGTCGGTCATGATGGTCCTTCCGCCTCGGCCACCGGCACGGCTCGGTGTCCCGTTCGTTCTCTGGTGTTACCACTATCCTGGCCGGCCGGCTGCGCACGTTGAGCGGCCACCAAAACCCGCGCTCGGTCAGCGGTCGGCACCCCGATGCCCCGAACGACGCAGCGCATCACCGGGCCGCAGAAATCCCAGCGGTGCCAGCGTGCGCGCCGTGCGCAGGGCCCCGGCCGGGATGACCCGCTTGAAGAAGACGCCGGCGTCGAAGCTGCCGCGCACCTCACGGACGAAGGCACCGGGCAGACCGAAGCGGATCAGCCCCTGGCTCACGTCGACCAGGTCCGCCCGGCGCATGGCCTCGACCAGTTCGGCGTGCGGGCGCGGTGCGGCGTACCGGGTGAAGCGGTGGTGCTCGGCGACCATGACCGCCAGCTCGTCGGACCACTCGGCCCGTCCGCAGCGCTGCAGCCAGGCATCCTGCGCCACGATCGAGGGCACCAGGTAATCGAGGGTGCCGAAAGCGGCCAGGTCGTGAAACGCCGCGGCGATCGCCAGCTTGTCATCGCGGCCGGGGACATCCCCGGCCAGAGCCCGGGCGAAGTTCAGCACTCGGTACACGTGCGCCTTGTACGCGTCGAAACCCTCGTCGTCACCATGGGCGCGGTACCGGTGTGACTCGAGGATCTCCTCGGTCAACGGGTGGGTATGCAAGACCTGGAGGTTGGTCACAGCGAAATCCTAGGCTCGTACCGAAATACCCGACGCCGGGCGGCGGTTTTGCAGGAGAGTCGACGAACGGAGAATGCAGTGGACACCTGGGATGCCATCCGGGCCCGGCGCAACGTGCGCACCTACCGTCCCGAGCCGGTGCCACAGACCGACCTCGAGCGCATCGCGGAGGCCGCCTGGCGGGCGCCGTCGGCGCGCAATCAGCAGCACTGGGATTTCGTCATCGTGACCGACCGGCAGCAGCTGACCGAACTCTCGACGGTGTGGCAGGGCGCAGGTCATATCGCATCGGCCGCGGCCGCCATCGCGCTGATCGTCCCGGAGCCACCGGATGAGCGCACCAAACTGATCGATCAGTACGACCTCGGTCAGGCGACGCTGGCGATGACGCTGGCGGCCACCGACCTCGGCATCGGCACCGGGCATTCAGCGGTCGGCGACCAGGAGAAGGCCAGGGCGATCCTGGGCGTGCCGGAGGACCATCTGGTCTCCTATCTACTCGGCATCGGGTACCCGGCAGACCGGCCGTTGCGGCCCATCGTCAAACCGGATCGCCGGCCGTTCGACGAGGTTGTGCATCGAGGACACTGGTGAGCGGCGTGAAGGTCTTGGTCCCCGACGATCTCGGCGTCAAGGTGCTCGACGAATCACCCGTCCTGGAGCCGATCCGGTACCAGCCGGGTGCACCCTGGCCGGCGGACGGGGACGACGCGGAGGTGGTGGTGGTCGGCTACGAGAACGCGCCGGCAGTCGGGGCGCGCTTCGCCGACCTGCCGGCACTGCGGCTGGTGCAGACCCTCAACGCCGGGTACGAGCAGTGGTTGCCGTGGATTCCGGCGGGGGTCTCACTGTCCAACGGCCGTGGTGCGCACGGTGGTTCGTCCGCGGAATGGGTGGTGGCCGCGCTGTTGAACATCTTCCGGGACTTGCGGGCATTCGGCGACCAGCAGACCGCGCGTGTGTGGGCGCACCGGTCGACCGAGACCCTGATCGGTAAACGGGTCGTCATCCTGGGCGCCGGCGATCTGGCGGTCAATCTCGCGGCCCGCCTGGCCCCCTTCGAGGCCGAGGTGACCCTGGTCGGCCGGCGGGCCCGAGCCGGAGTGCGCGCGCTGGACGATCTGACCGACCTGCTGCCCGGCACCGACGTACTGGTGGCCATGTTGCCCGCCGATGCCTCGACCTACCGCCTGGTGAACGCGGACGTTCTGGCCATGTTGCCCGACGGCGCGGTGGTGGTGAATGCCGGCCGCGGCGGTGCGATCCACACCGACGCGCTGCTGGCCGAGCTGACGGCCGGGAGGTTACGAGCCGCCCTGGACGTGACCGACCCCGAGCCGCTGCCGCCGGGGCATCCGTTGTGGTCGGCGCCGGGACTGCTGCTGACCCCGCACGTCGCCGGGAGCACCGAAGGCGCCTGGGAGCGGGCCTGGGCGGTGGCACGCGATCAGCTCGACCGCTATGCCACCGGCGGGGCCCTGACCAACGTGGTTGCCGGGCCCGGAACGCCTGCGCCATAGTGGGAATGACCTCCTCCAACCGAAAAGGGTGCGGTATGCCGACATTGGCAGAAGCGGCCGCGCTGGCCGCTCCGGACCAGGGTCTGGCGGTGGTGTCGACGCTGCGTGCCGACGACACCATCCAGTCCTCGTTGATCAACGCCGGTGTGCTGCCACACCCCGCCACGGCGGAACCGGTGCTGGCATTCGTCACCTACGGTCCGGTCAAGCTGGCCAATCTCCGTCGGCGACCGCAGATCTCGGTGACCTTCCGGTCGGGCTGGCAATGGGCCACCGTCGAAGGACGCGCCGAACTGGCGGGCCCGGTCGATCCGCAGCCGTGGCTGACCGATCCGGACCGGTTGCGGGTGCTGCTGCGCGACATCTTCACCGCGGCCGGTGGCACCCATGACGACTGGGACACCTACGACCGGGTGATGCGGGACCAGGGCCGCACCGCGGTGCTCATCCCGCCGACCCGCGTCTATAGCAACGGCTGAACCTCACGTATAGGCCTCACGTGTAGGCGACGTGCACGCGTCGGATGCGGCCCTCGAACGCAAACGGCGCCCGCTCGCGGTAATCCATCGACACCGGTGACCCGAGGCAGGTGCCGATGTCGAGGCAGTCGTTGGCGGTGAACAGCAGCGGCGCGCTCACCGGCACCTGCCCGGACGCCACCGTGGTGCCGTTCACGGCGATGGCGACGTCCAGCGGTCCGGCCGGCCGGGCCTCGGCGTACCGCGTGGTCACCGTGATGGTGGCCGGGCCGGCGGGCAGGGCCTCGGCCGATCGGATCTTGGTGCGCGACAGGATGAACAGGTTGTACTCGTAGCACAGGTACCCGTCGTCCAGATAGCAGGTCAGGCCGCCGGCGGCTGCCCCGAGGGCATACAGCACACCGTTGGCGGCGGCCGGCAACTCCGCCTCGATGGTGACGGTGTTGTTCTTGTTGCCCAGCGCGGGAGCGCAGAATTCGGGCATCCGCACCATGTCCCCGGCGAACTCCCATTCCCGATAGGGCGGCGCGATCCGCAGTTCGGGGTGGTATACCGGCACCCATAGCCCGCCGCCGATGGGCAGCACCGCGTTGCGGGCCGCTTCGATGGCGAACATCTCCCGCATCTGGGTCAACTTGTCCGACATGGCATCCGCGAGATCATCGGCCTGCGACCAATCCTCGTCGAGGTGATACAGCTCCCACCGGTCGTTGTCCGGGGTCCAGGTGGCGATACCGGCCGGCTGGCCGGGCACCCACGGCAACCGCGGGCCGCGGGCACAGGCCAGCCACCCGTCGTGGTAGATGGCGCGGCTGCCCATGATCTCGAAGTATTGGGTCTGCTTCCCACCCGCCGCCGCACGGTCGGCCAGCGTGCGCGCGAAACTGGCTCCCGCCAAAGACATCTGCTGTTCCCCGTACACCGTGCGCGGCGCCTCGATGCCCACCACCTCGTAGATGGTGGGCACGATATCGGTGCAATGCAGGAACACCTCGCGCGGCACCGGATCGGCGGCGATCTTGGCCGGCCAGCGCACGGCCAACGGGTTACGTGTCCCGCCCAGATGCGAGGCCAGCAGCTTCATACCCTTGTACGGGGTGCTGCCCGCCCACGCCCATCCGGCGTGGTACTGGTTGTCCACCAGGGGCGAGCCCAGCACATCCAACCCGCCGAGTTCATCGAGGGCATCGATGTGCTGGCGCACGGTGGTGGGAATACCGTTCTGCGCCAACAGCTCGGCGATGGTGCCGTTCTGGCCTTCGCCCGAGGATCCGTTGTCACCCCAGATATAGAAGAACAGGGTGTTCTCGCCGTAGCCGAGCGCGTCCAGCTCGTCGGCGATGCGGCCGACCTGGACGTCGACGTGTTCGGCGTAACCGGCGGCGACCTCCATCAGGCGCCGCTGGAACGGCTTCTCGTCCTCGGGGATGTCGTCCCACGCCGCGAGCGTGTCGTCCCGTTCCGTCAACGCACAATCCTGCGGAATCCAGCCCTTGGCCTTGGCACGTTCGAATACCCGCTGCCGGTAGGCATCCCAGCCGTCGTCGAATTTCCCGGCGTACTTGTCGGCCCATTCCTTCATGATGTGGTGCGGGCCGTGCAGGCAGCCGCTGGCCCAGTACATGAAGAACGGCTTGTCCGCGTTGAATGCCTTGTGCCTGCGCAGCCAGCCGATCGCATCGTCGGCCAGATCCTCGGACAGATGGTAGCCCTGCTCCGGGGTGCGCGGGGGTGCGACGACGGTGGTGTTGCGCACCAGGTGTGGCTCGTATTGCGATGCCTCACCGGCGAGGAAACCGTAGAAGTACTCGAATCCCAGTCCGGTGGGCCAGTTTTCGAAGGGACCGGCGGCGGTGGTCTCCTCGGCCGGGGTGTTGTGCCACTTGCCGAACGCCGATGTCGCATAGCCGTACTGCTTGAGCACCTCGGCAACGGTGGCGCTGGACCGGGGGATCTTCCCGGCGTAGCCGTCCCAGTCGTTGGCCAGCTCGGCGATCTGGCCGTTGCCGATCTCGTGATGGTTACGGCCGGTGAGCAGCGACGCCCGCGTCGGCGAGCACATCGCGGTGGTGTGGAACCGGTTGTAGGACACGCCCTCGCCGCAAATGCGGTCCAGCGTCGACGTGGTGACCTCGCCACCGAAGGTGGATGGCAGGCCGGGACCCGCGTCGTCGATGAGCACGATGACGATGTTCGGCGTGTCCGGATGCAGCCGGCGCGGCACCTCGCGCTGCGCATACGTCGACTCCGCGAGGGTGCGGCCGGCGATGCTGGCCGACGGGATGGGTGCGAACGGCAGCACGCCGCCGCCCGGCAACACCGGGGCCACCATCCGGGCGCCCGCGTCGTCGGACCCTGCATGGTCGGGCCCTGGTTGGTCGGGCAAAGCCGCTCCTCACGTGCACAGGGCCGGCTCCTCCGTCGGCCCGCCGTGAGGGACACCATAGTGGTTGCCGCTGTCGGATCTCAGACTCGGCGGCAACTGACGCCTGATCGAGCTGCGCGTTTCCCACGGTTCTCATTGACTTTGCAGAAGCAGAATTGTCATCTACATGGCAAGACCGGACACCGCACGGTTGTGCTAGACAACGAGCCGCAGCCCACTGAGGCAATCGCCTTCACCAAGCGGCGGTCGAGTGCAGTGCGATAGCTGCGGTCGGCGCGCATCGGCGGCGAGGGCCACCGCCCCGAGTTCGGTGGCCTGGCGGGGTGCAAATTTCAGGCCACGGTTGCGGCCGGTGTCGGGGAGCAGTTCCAACTCTGTCGAGATGAGTCTGCCCCGAATGAGCATTACCGGCAGCGTCGGTGGCCACGGTCGGCTCCGTTGGGGGATGGGTGTGACCCGCCCTATCAGCCTAACCGAGGCCTCGAAACCGGCCACCTCGCCGTGGCCCATGCCGGGGCGGACGCCATTGAACTCCAGAACCAGGAGATCGAAGCCCTGAAGCAGGAGTGAAAGCCCCGCCCCTCTAGCTCCACATCATCGATACCGCACGTCCTGCACCGTCGATAAGGTTCTTCCTCAAGTCTCGGGCCAACGAGCGAAAACGCCTGACAATCAGGAAAACTAAGCCTTGCACTGCCAGCGTCCAGAGACCGAATCACATGAACCGCCAGTACGAAGTGACGTGTCGACATACCATCAGCGAACACCCGGCCGCAACGGCACAGTCACATGCTGCCGTCGATCAGAATGTAAACCATGGCTTGGAGCACCCGTGAGATCGCCGCGCTGTCCGGGACCAGCCTGCGGGCGGTGCGGCACTACCACGAGGTCGGCCTGCTCGCCGAGCCCGAGCGCCGGGCCAACGGCTACAAGCAATACGGGGTGGCGCATCTGGTACGCCTCGTGCGTATCAAACGTCTTGTCGACTTGGGCTTTTCACTTTCACAGATCGCCGCGATGGGCGATGCCGCCGACCACCCGGCTGCCGAACTGCGCGCCCTTGACGATGAGCTGGCAGCGACGATCGAGCAGCTGCAGCAGGCACGCGCAGAAGTGCGTCAGATCCTGGACCAGAAGGCGCCGACCGACCTGCCGACGGAGTTCGTGTCACCGCACGCGGTCGCCAAACTGTCCGAGGCCGACCGCTCCCTCGTCGTTCTGTTGTCGCGGGTCCTGGGTCCCCGGGGCCAGCAGGTCTACGCGCAGCTGCTCGAGAACGCCCCGGACGACCCCGTGGCCTACGAGTTCGACGATCTGGCCCCCGACGCTGACGAGCGCACCCGCGCGGACCTCGCCGAACGCCTGGCGCCCTACCTGCTGTTGGTGCGCGCGGCACATCCGGGGCTCGCGGAGTCGCGCGTCGATGCCCCCGGCGGGGCGCAGTTCGCCGGCAGAGCCATCGACGAGGCCGTGCAGGAGCTCTATAACGAAGCGCAGCTCGACGTGTTGCGCCGCAGCCGCGACATCATCCGAGCGACCACTGCGGAAGCGGCAACGGAGCCAGGCGGTAGCTAGGCGGTTCGGTCCCGTGGAGGTGGGCGACAAAGTAGTCCCAGGTGCGGCGGTAGGCGTAGTGCTGGTAGCCGAACAGCGCGTGCTCGCCGCCCGGAATGAGGATCAGATCGAAGTCCTTGTCTGCCTTGATGAGTGCATGGGCCAGGCGCATCGTCTGGTAGGGATGGGCGTTGTCGTCGAGCTCTCCGTGGATCAGCAGTAGCTTGCCCCGCAGTTCGGCGGCCAGGTGAGTGTTCGAGATCATCTTCCTGCCGTTGTCGCTGAGGTCGCCGTGGTAGTGCTCGGCCCACATGGCCAGGTTGACGGTGTTGTCGTGGTTGCCGGACACCGCGACCCCAACCCGGTAGAAGTCCGGGTAGGTAAGCAATGCCCTGGCGGCGGCGAAGGCACCGGCCGACAGACCCGTTATCCCGACGCGCTCGGTATCCAGCCAGCTGTGCCGCCGACCCAGTTCGCGAATCGCGGCGACGCGATCGACGAGAGCGCCTGCATTGCCCATGTCGCGGTAGGAGTGGTCGTGAAAGGCTTTGCTGCGTCCGGCGGTTCCGCGCCCGTCGATCACCACTACGGCGAAACCCAGCGCTGCCAGCGCCTCGGGTTGGCCGACGTGCGGTGAGTCGAATGCGGCCCCCGCGTTCCAGATCTGCGGGCCCGGATAAATGTGCTCGATTACCGGATAGCGGCGTTGTGGGTCGAAACCGTGTGGACGCCAGAGCAATCCGTAGATGCGGGTTCTGCCGTCGGCGGCGGTGGTGCAGAACCGCTCCGGCGCGCTCCAGCCCTGCTCCTCCAGCGCTGAGGCGGTAGGCGCCTCGAGTTCGACCAGGAGTTGGCCGTCCCCGTCGCGTACCACCGTGTGCGGAGGGCGGTCGGGTGAGGATGCCCGTTGGACGAAGTAGCCGCCGCCGTCGGGACTGACCGCGTCGTGGTCGAGGGTGTCGTCCTCGGTGAGCCGCGTAAATCCCTGGCCGTCGAGCCCGATTCGGCAGATCTGGCGTATATAGGGATCGTCGGCGACGAGGCCGGCAGCGACGAACCACACCTGTCGGCGTTGTTCGTCGACCCAGAGCACCTTGCGCACCGGCCACTGTCCGGTGGTGATCTGCTGGACCTGTTGTCCGTCGGGCGAATAGAGATAGAGATGACCCCAGCCATCGCGTTGTGACCACCACACGATCTCACCGGAGTCCAGCACCCGGGTCATCGTTGGTTCTCCCAGCTGCGGCGTCGGGTCCACCCGTGTGTCACCGGATTCGCTGATCAGGGTGGTGACGCCTCCGGTGGCCGGGTCCAGGCGGCGCAGCTCCAGCGTGCGGGCGTCACGAGAATGGTGCAGGAAGTGCACCGCGTCCCCCGATGTGCCGGTCCACCAGGCATACATGACGGCGGTGCCGTGCATGATAACGGTGGGTTCGGCCTGCCTGACCACGGTGCGATCTGCCACGTGGAGGACATTCCAAGTCATCATCGCCTGCGCCTCCTCACCCGGCATGGAGTAGCGGGTGCGGTGCTCTACTGGTCTGCCGCCGTCGGGGGGCGACGATTCGACCAGCACCAGTTCGGGCAAAGCACGCTGGTCGATCCGTTGGGCCAGTATCCGGGTCGAGTCCGGTGACCACTGCACGGCGAACACGGGTGGCAACCCGAGCACCCGCATCAGCGCTCGCCCGCCGGTCGCGTCGGCCATCCCGCCATACTCGCAGTGTGGTTCCGCGTCGTCGGTGAGCGCGAATTCCCGCTTACCGTCGCGGGATCGGACCCAGATGTTGCCGTCGCGGCGAAACGCCACCCACGACTTGTCGGGCGACTCCACCTCCCAGGGCAGCGCGCGGTCACCGCGGTCGACCCGTTCACAGGTGCCCGCGCCGGGCGACCACACCCACGATGACTCGAACGCGGAGAAGCCGACCGTGCCGTCGTCGCCGAACTCGAGGGCGGTGATCGGGAGATCGTCCACGCTGACCGCGTGACGGGAAGCCAAGGACAACGCCGCGGCTAACCGGTCGTGGTCGAACGCGTCGTCTCGGCTGCCGTTGCGGGGATCCACCACGACGAAGCGCGACTCGACCTGGTACCAAAAGCGGTGGCCGCCTGGAAGCCACTGCGGTTGTAGCGCTGCTCCGGGCACGCGGCGTGCCCGGTACGGGGCCAGCATCTGTTCAGCGCGGGCGTAGTCGGCGGCGGTCAAGGTCGTCTCGTGGGGGGCCGCTGTGGTTTCGGGATTCACAGCCACAATGGAACAGCAGGACGTAACGGCATAGTCAAGGCCGTGGTTGACCCGGCCGCGACGGCACAGTCTGTGCTGATTCCATGTCACTCGTCGCCGCCGCCTACCTGGGTTCGCATTTCTTGAGCGTCCTGGGAAACGGCATCCTTGCCGTCGCTTTGCCGTTGGTTGTGTTGCAGACCACCGGGAGTCCGCTCAGTGTGGGGCGGTCGCGACGGCCACCGCTGTTCCAGCTTTGGCGGTTGGGTTGTGCGCCGGGATCGTTATTGACAGGGTGAACCGACGGACGTGCTCGATGGTCTCCGATGCCGTCTCGGCAACGGCCGTCGCTGCGCTGCCGGTGGTCGATTTGCTCTGGGGCCTGAGCCTCTGGTGGTTGGTGGCGCTGGCGATCGCGGGTTCCTTGGGTGACGTCCCTGGCATGACCGCCCGGCAGGTTATGGTGCCGGTGGTGGCCCCCATGTCGGCGTGTCCTTGGAACGGCTGATCAGTTTACGTCAGTCGATGACCTCGGCGGCCCTGGTCATCGGACCGACGGTTGCCGGTACCTCGATAGCGTTGTTCGACGGCAGTACTGTGCTTTTCGCTACCGCAGCCACGTCCGCGGTAGCGGCGCTGCTCACCGCCACGGTGCCACATCGGCTCGGGTCCCTCGACCCCGACCACGACGGACGGGAAGCACTGTGGACACAGTTGTCCGCGGGGGTCACGATGCTACGGCGCAGCCGCTTCCTCACCGGCACGGTAGCGCTCACCGTGGGACTGGCAACCGCTTTCGGCGGGCTCCAGGGTCTGGTGCTGCCGCTGTTCTTCGACCGGCTCTCCCGACCGGACCTGCTCGGATCCGTTCTTACGGCCCTGGCCCTGGCCCTGACCCTGGCCCTGGGGATGCTCTTGGGCACAACGATGTTCGCGTGGATCGGTACCCGGATCTCCCGCCGGCACTGGCTCGTTGCGGCGCTGATCGGTACCACTACCGGCTTCTCGCTCGTCAGCACCTTGACCGCACCGTCGGTGGTGTTTGCCGGCGCAGCCCTGTTCGGCTTCACCAATGCGGTTCTCGGCGGCGTCGTGGGGGTTCTGCAGGCCGAGCGCATCACCGACGGCGTCCGCGGCCGCGTGCTTAGTCTGCAGAAGGCGGCCCTGCAGGTCGCTGTGCCGGCAGGCATAGGTGTCGCCGGTGTCGTCGCCCAGTGCGGTTCGCTGGTCGCGGCAGGATTGGCCCTGTTGGTGATTTGGCTCTCCGTCGTTGGGGTGCTGGTGGGTTCCCGCGCGCTGGCAGAGGTGGAGACCATCGGCCGAATCTGATCGCCAGTCCGCGGTACCGTTATCTGGCAGAACCTCGGGTCTTTCGGGGATACATCCCGGTGCGATGACAGACGGCTTGGCGCCTAGTCGCGGAACCTGCTCACGGCTCCGTCAGCAATTACGGAGTTCGCCCGCAGCATCGGCGACAACGAGACTCGCCTCGATCGCTGGGAGACGGAGCTGAACTCCGCCACACCCGGGGATGCGCGCGACACCAGCACGCCACAGGCTCTCGGCGACGGCAACCGAGCGCTACTGGAGGGGACAGCTTTGACTCTGGAATCCCGCCGACAACTGATCGAGTGGATGGTGGCCAACTCCACCTCCAGTCTGCGTCCGGGGATGCCGCCGGAATGGATCCTGGCCGACAAGACCGGTAGCGGTGGATATGGCTCCACCAACGATGTCGGACTCGGTTTCGGACCCGGCGGTCAACAGGTCGTGCTGTCGGTCATGATGCGCTCCGCCACAAACAATCCCAACGCCGACGGGTTCCGGCCTGTCATGACAGAGATCGCCGCCGTGGCGATGTCGGCACTCGCCGCCTAACCCAGATCAGTGCAATTCAGGAGCACAGTCCGGGCTCACTGCGCACAACACCCAACCGGCGTAGCTCAGGCCTGGCAATTCTCCTCCGAGTTAAGGTGAGGGTGGCAATAGGCGTGGAATCTCGTTGTGCGCGACCGCTACGAGGACAATACGAAACGAGCCGTGTCGTGTCAATACGGGGCGTTTCGGTTTGGCTCTGACGTAGCCCTCGCTAGGGTGTGGCCATGCCCCCGGATCCGAGTCGGCGTAGCGAGCGGTCACGTCGCGCGATCCTCGACGCCGCCCTGTCCCTGGTTTGCGAATTGGGCTATGACAATGTCTCGATCGAGGCGATCGCCAAGCGCGCGGGCGTCAGCAAGGCGACGATCTACCGGTGGTGGCCATCCAAGGGCGCGGTCGTACTCGACGCCACGATCGAGAGCCTCGATCCCGTCCTCGCCTACCCTGACACCGGTGACCTCGCCGCGGACCTCAGCGTTCAACTCGACGCCATCCGTGTCCTAATCACCGAGACCGGAACCGGATTGGCCTACCGGGGCCTCATCGCCGCCGGCCAGTCCGATGCCACCCTGCTGCAAGCGGTGTTCGACCAGGTCGTCGAACCCAGCATCACAACGTTCGGCGCCCGAATCGCAAAAGCGTTACAGAGCAAGGAGATCATCCCCTCAGTGGACGTGCCGACACTGCGCGATCTGCTCTACGGCTTCCTGGAGTACCGGCTGTTTCACTCGATGCCGATCGAAACACGCCACATCGACGCCTTGGTGACGATCGTCTTCGACGGCGTCCGCGCGGACTCTCGGCAGGTTCCCGGGACGGACATCGAGAACGCAGATGGCACCACCTGACTTCTGCAGCACCGCGTCGTTCATTGCTTGTCGTGCCCCTAGCGTCATCCAGCCATTCCCCTCAATCGCCCATCCCCAGCTGTCGGCGACTCGAACGGTGCGATCGCGGACTGCGAGATCCGCGCCGTCGCTCCGGGACTGACCGAGACACCGCACACCCGGGCCTGGCGGACCTCCTCCAGATCCGACGACGCGATGGTCGCCTCAACTTCCTACCGCACCCTGACGACGGGCAGAAGGATCTCGTATCGATCGCCGACGTGCAGATGGGACAGCCTGCTGCTGGCTGCGACTTTTCACGCCACTGGGGTCTCAGAGAGCCATCACGCGCCTGCTGTAGCGCTTCTCGCACCACCTCGCCGAAAGACAGGCGGAAGTTGATGATTTGTGATGGCGCGGCCGCGGCGGCACGGCTTGTCGCGCACACTTGGCCTCGTCCATGGCGGGTCAGCGCCGATGTGGCCACGGGATGCGGGGCCGGTGCTCAGGCATGACGACCTGCATATCGGTGTTGCGGCATGAGAGGCTCTATCTCTTATCCGTGCGACTCGGCTACACTGCGATCGATGAGATGCCCAGGGCCGCCCGGGAATCCGTGCATTCACCGAGATGGCGGACGGCAGTGGACAGCTGGTTCGACCGCCGCGCGCCGTGCTGGCCAAGGACCGTAGCAACCGCCTCGAACGACACGTCGAAATCACGACACGCGACCGGTCGACGTGACCACCGCAGGATTCTCCGGCCCTTCCGCCGAACTGGCATCAACACGGATTGCTGCCACCGACGCTCGAAACGACGGACTCTCCCGAAGTCCCTGTAGATATTCATCGTTCAGCACGACGACCCCACCGCGTCCTACGGCGCAGCGCTCGCCGCTGGACGCGCGCAGGTGGACTAGCAGGCCTGGCTTGAGCGCCGCATCACCACCTGGGACAACGAGTCGGCCGACAATGTCGCCGGAATCATCTTGGAGCAGCAGTGTTCGCATCTTGAGCGCTGGCCTGCGTACAGCCCACGCGCCCCTCACACGATCACCAGGACGGTCAGTACCCCCGAGCGGTCGTGCTCAGTCCCGCGGGACGCGTCATTCTCACGGCACCGTCGAGCAGCTGTCGGCGCGTCAAGGCGTCCGTGTTTGGCGGTTGCAGCTGCGCCGACAGTCAACCGCGGTAGCGATCGTTCGGAGGGGAATACGACCAAACCAAATCTCGCACTTCTCTACTAGAGTTCGCAAACTCTACTGCTGCAACAATTTTCGATGGACGGGTCGCTGCCTGTCGCTTTCGAATCCCACGGTTCTGCCCGGCCGAGAACTCCAGTAGCCCAACCTCGCCCCCGCCGGGGAATTGTCGGATGCGTCCCGCAAGCATCCGGCCGCAACAAGACGCTCGTCGTGACGCTAGATAGCTCTATTTGACAGCCATCGCAATGCTTTTCGCGTCCTTCGTGGATATCCTCATTATCCATGATTCGTGGGCGGACTGAGAAGGGCGACCAACGCGCCCCCATATCGTGCGCGGCCCCGGCTGGATGCGGACTTACCCACGCCACGCAGCCCACCCGGGGCGAACCGCACCGGACGTTCTTCGCCGATTTGGATCCCGAGCACGAGGATGCCCTCGCCGACATCTTCGCCGTTGTACACGAGAGGCTGTTGCGCGAGGGCACCGTGCCGCGTCCCGACCTCAAATAGACCGGCTAAACCTGGTTGATGCCCCCGTCGACGAAGATCTCCGCACCCGTCATGAAGCTGCTCGCATCGGAGCCGAGGAACACCGCCACGGCGGCCAGTTCGGCAGGATCACCTATCCGCTTCATCGGGTTCGTTGCCAGACCGTCGAAGAACACCTGCCGCTGGTCTTCGTCAGGCACCAGCTCGGTGAGTCCCTCGGTCAGGATGGGACCGGGAATGATTGTGTTGACCCGAAAGCCACGCTCGCCCAACTCGGTGGCCCAGGTGCGGCCGAAGGACCGGACAGCAGCCTTCGCCGCGGCGTAGGCGCCGAATGCCGGCATACCCCTGGTGGCCGCAGTGGAGCCGGACAGCACGATCGAGGCACCGGGATTGAGTAGCGGCAGCGTCTTCTGCACGGTGAACACCGTCCCGCCCACGTTGCGGTTGAACGTGTCGATGAGGTGTTCGGGTGTCTCGTCCTCCAGCGTGGCGAACTCGCCACTGCCGGCGTTGGTGAAGACGATGTCAAGGCCGGCACCTGCGTCGCGGATGACTTCGACCAGTCGATCCAGATCCTCGGTGCGGGTGACATCGCTGGCAACACCGACGACACCGGAACCCAGCGATGCTGCGGCGGCGTCGACGCGCTGTTGGGTACGCCCGGTGATGAACACCTTGGCGCCCTCGTCGGCGAAGGCGCGCGCCGTCGCATAACCGATGCCGGATGTGCCGCCGGTGATCAGTGCTGTCTTTCCTTCGAGCTGAGCCATCTCATCCTCCTTTTGTCGAAAAGCGTTGTTGTGTTTGACATTTATCAACTAGGTGACATGGCACCTTAGGTGAGCATCGGAAGTGCAGGCGGCGGGCGCCGCTGTCTCACTCAGTGGTTCCGCAGGCGGCCGATCACAAATTCGGCGGCCTGATCATCCATTCCATTGACGGCGTAGGCGCTGTGGGCGACGCGGTCGAGGCCGCCCGATTCGCAGACCGGGTCCCGTGGCGCGCAGAGTTCGATGGTCCTGTCGTCGAAGGCGGGGCTGATCTCGATCGCAGGGGCGTCACGCTGCAATAGGGTCAGCACTCTCGGTGACGGTTTACCGAACAGGACCACCGCGGTGATCTTCTCGGCGATGTCCGGGGGTAGCGCGGTCAGCGCGTATCCGGCGGGAACGGTCTCGCTGGTGAGGTAAGCGCTGACGGCCGCGCCCTGAGAGTACCCGCCGACGACGATGTCGGTGGCGGGGCAACGGTCCGCGACATGTCGCAGGCGGTTGGCGGCATCCACGATGCCTTCGACGGCGCGATCGAACTGTAGGGACGCCAGATAGTTGACAGGGTAAGTTCCCACGGTGCGGTCGGGTAGCCGTTGGCGTATCGCTTCGATGAATGGTTCACCGACCTTTCCCACGCCTGGGCTCTCGAAGGTGCCGCGAGCAAAAACGACTTCGACATCGGCGCAGCTGGCGAGGGAGGAGACCGTCGGCTCCCCGTTCGCCTGTCCCGGGCCGCCACAAATGACCATCGCGGCCACCGCCGCGCCCACTGCCATCGCGTAGAGCGTCCGACGCGTCACGTGAAAATTCGTTGATGCTGCAGATGATTTCGATGGGGTCCGGCTTCTCATGACGACTACATCCTCGTGTTTCTGACGGTTGCCGATGCCGCTGGCCGTCGATGGTGCAACTACCCGTCCTTCTGCTGGAACTCCCGCGAATCCGAGGTCGGTGGCGACGGCGGTTAACAGGACAGGTAGCCGCATCGACTGCGGCGGGTTCGGGATATGGCGGTTCCCGGCGGCGGGCACACGATCGCACTGATCTCCGTGCAGGTGAGCTCTCGACGTCGGCGAAGTCCACCGCCATCCGAAAGGCAACGGGCAACGCGTCGAGGGCGTTTCCGATGCCCGCGTCGGGCAACGACCCCAACACCTTCCCCCGCCTCCCGGAGCGCGATCCTGGCTGCGGATACTCGGCGGCGGCGACCAGCTCCCAGTCGGAGTTCGTGTCGATGGCCAGTGGGCCGGCCGGCGCCGGCGGTGTTGGGTCGAAATCGTTGGGCACGCCTTTTGGTCGGCCGGCCCGCTCCGTTGTTCCTGGGCCGTTTGCCATTACAAAATCCATTGCGCTAGTGGGTGTAGGAGGTACCTCAGCGAGAACGCCTCATAGACGGCGCCGACGATGAGCAGGAGGGCGGCGGCGAGGGCCAGCCATCCCAGTTGGCGAAGTCCGCGGAGATAGCCGCCACGTCGGGTGTCGGAACCGGCCGCTGCCGGCCGGACCCAGTTCTTACCGAGCAGGTACGCACCAAGTAGCAGCAGGATGTAGGCCTGGAACTCGATGACGATCGTCAGGGAGTGAGGGACCAGCGCCACCCAGCCGATGTCACTCGACGGCACGAGTGTGATCCCTGTCGTGAAAGCCCAATACGCGGACAGCGCGATCCCCGCGAAGGGCACCATCATCGATGGCAGAACGATTGTGAGCGCGCCCATCTTTAGGGTGTTCACCGCGAGGATGGTCAGCGCAAAGAGCCAAGGGCGGTCGATCAGAGACCGGACGAGGTCCGTCGTACCGTCTTCGACCAGCCGAGTTTCCTGCGCGTGCACGAGATTCGGGAATACGAGCCCCGTGGCGAAGCCGAGGAGGAACAGGCCGTACATGGCCGCGTTGATCGCGAGGAAGCTACGGAGATTGTTGCGGACGATGCGGATGGGTCGCCAAGGGAACCGGCGGGACCGGACTTCAACGGGTGACGTCATTGCTCCTGCGTATTCGTAGATGGATCAGGGTGAAACGTGCTCCGTGTTTCCAGCGACGCGGCATGTCGCACCGACCCGGCCTCGACTGCCACCGAGTCGGTCGCGACGTACCTAAGGGATGCGGCTCCGGCTCAAGCAGCGACGGCGTGCCTGTCAGCGTTGTGGCGGGCGTTGAGAGGTTGCGTTTCCCAGGCGAGCGACGCCGCTGCCCCCGGCGTGCTCGTGGAGGCTGTCGGATAAAGGGGGCGGAGTGCTGCTCGCGTGCCAATCTCGTTGTCCCTCTGGAGAGCACCGCCACCGAAGTGATCGGCACGGCACCGGCGGCATAGGACTCCTTGCGGGGCCAGCAACCGTGTGTCGCGCTAGCAACAATACGATTCGTTTCGTCTCGTGTCAATACGAGACGTATCGTATTGCCAGCGGGGCGACACTCGTCTAGGGTCCGTGTATGTCCAGCGGCTACAGGTCCCACCCGCATATGCGGGTCCCGACCTGTACCTCGATGCACCCGCGGTGGGTGTCGCCCGCCTCTACGCCCAGTTCGCCGCAGACCTCCGCGACGGGACCGCCGATGCACCGGACTTCGCGGTCGCGCTCGATCGTCACCGGGTGCTCGAGGCGATCACGCAGGCCGCTGAAACGGGTCATCGCCAGCACTTGTGACCAGCCAGCAAAAGGGGCGTCACCGCAGGCAGAGACCGCTCGGGGGCTCCGTAAGCGATACGGATGAGCTAGTTCGAGGGCTGCGGTGTGGGCGCGCCAAACTGCCAATCATTCGACTACGAACAGGATTTGCGCGTGAGCGGTGTCGTATACATTCACTCTCATGGTGGCCCGGAAGTGCTGCAGTTCAGCGACCGCACTCTTCCCCCACCGAAACATGGCGAGGTTCAGCTGACCCATGACCACATCGGCGTAAACTACGTCGACCTCATCTTCCGTGCAGGAATCTTCCCGTTGCGCGACTTCCCGGCAGTTTTGGGTATGGAGGGCGCCGGAAGGGTCACCGAGGTGGCGGATAAAGCGTCACGATGGAACGTCGGAGACCGTGTCGCCTATTGGACCGACCTTGGTGCCTACGCCGAACAACGTCTCATCGACGGCGGCCAGCTGGTCGCCCTACCCGATGACATCACCACCGAAGCAGCTGCTGCAGTGCTGTCCAAAGGCATGCTGGTGTGGGCACTGATCAATCTCATCGTCGAGGTCAAACCGGGGGATATCGTGGTCGTCGGTCCGGCCGCCGGCGGGGTGGGCACATTGCTGACTCGGTGGCTGAGCGTTTCGGGCGTTCGCGTGATCGGCATCGTCGGCTCCGAGCACAAAGCAGCGCAGGTGCGCCAAGCCGGGATCGAAGACGTGGTGGTCTCTGCACAACCCGGTTCCGCTGGTGACGACATCATCGCCATCGTCGGTGCCCGAAGCATCGACGTGCTCTTCGACGGCGTGGGAGGACCGGGCTTCGCCAAACTCTGGCCGCTCGTGAAACCTGGTGGCACGGCTGTCTTGTACGGTCATGCCGCAGGGCTGCCCCTTGTTGACCCGGGCGACCTCGCCGAGCGGAACGTACGCTTCGTTCAGCCCAGCACTGGTCAGTACGTCAACACCCCCGATCTGGTGGCTGCCGGGTCTGCTGCCATCTTCGATGCACTACGAGGCGGCATCTTCGGCACCGTTGCCCCCACCGTCTATCCGCTCGCGCAGGCACGAAAGGCTCACGCGGACATCGGAGCACGCAGAACCACCGGCAGCGTACTGCTCACGCCGTGAGTTCAACCCTCGCCGCACCCCG
Source organism: Mycolicibacterium canariasense (assembly GCF_002101555.1). Classification (GTDB taxonomy): domain Bacteria; phylum Actinomycetota; class Actinomycetes; order Mycobacteriales; family Mycobacteriaceae; genus Mycobacterium; species Mycobacterium canariasense. Next base: position 54,956 of record NZ_LQOL01000056.1, on the reverse strand, counting down.
GGTGCGCCACCTCAGACCGAAAGCCGTTGTTAATGACAAGCATTTCACGCAGAAGCGTGCTCACCGGCGCGCTCGCCATCACCGCCTTGACGGTGGCCCACCCGCTAAGGGCAGATGCCCGACCCGCACCCGACGTCGTAGGCTACATCCTCGAGGCCGAACTACGTCATCAAGCCCGGATAGGTCTGTACGCACTGGATCTCAAGACCCAAAACACCATTACACACCGGAACCACGACCGGTTCGCGATGTGCTCCTCGGTCAAGACCTACGTTGCCGCGCGCGTTCTGCAGAAGGCAGAACGCGGGGAACTCGCACTCACCGACTCGGTCACGGTTCACGGCGCCGACATTGTTCCCAACTCCCCGGTTACCGAAACCTGGGTCGGCCGCAGCATCCCTGTCGCAGAGCTGTGCGCGGCTGCGCTGCAGAAGAGCGACAATGCCGCGACCAACTACCTGCTCAAGACCGTCGGAGGCCCGTCAGCAATTACGGAGTTCGCCCGCAGCATCGGCGACAACGAGACTCGCCTCGATCGCTGGGAGACGGAGCTGAACTCCGCCACACCCGGGGATGCGCGCGACACCAGCACGCCACAGGCTCTCGGCGACGGCAACCGAGCGCTACTGGAGGGGACAGCTTTGACTCTGGAATCCCGCCGACAACTGATCGAGTGGATGGTGGCCAACTCCACCTCCAGTCTGCGTCCGGGGATGCCGCCGGAATGGATCCTGGCCGACAAGACCGGTAGCGGTGGATATGGCTCCACCAACGATGTCGGACTCGGTTTCGGACCCGGCGGTCAACAGGTCGTGCTGTCGGTCATGATGCGCTCCGCCACAAACAATCCCAACGCCGACGGGTTCCGGCCTGTCATGACAGAGATCGCCGCCGTGGCGATGTCGGCACTCGCCGCCTAACCCAGATCAGTGCAATTCAGGAGCACAGTCCGGGCTCACTGCGCACAACACCCAACCGGCGTAGCTCCCGTAGTTGTCCACGCCCGGGGCCGGTCAGGCTGACCGCGGCGAATAAGGCACCGATACGCGACGGCAACGAGGAGGGGCCTTTCATGGTCTCCTCAAACCGTGAGGGCTTTTACTCTGGCAACTGTTCCGCGATGTCCAGTCGAATCTCTGGCGGTCCCCTGGCGAGACGCGAGCCACGCTGGCGTGCCCTTGAGTATGACGCAACGGCAGGGGTTGAACTCGGTTGGTGAGCACCAAACTTCGCCCAGCCAAGGACCCCGCCACCACCCCACCGACATTGATCGCTGTCGAAGAGTTCTTCGGTCTACCCCGCCGCATCCGGGCCCTGCTGTCCCCGGATGGCACAAGTGTCGCCTACCTCGCCCCATGGCATGGCCGTCTCAACCTGCATCTGCGTGCACCAGACTCCGACTGGAGCTCCCCCGACGGCGACTCCCCCGATGTCCGGCGCATTACCTCCGACAGCCGACGCAACATCGACACGTTCTACTGGTCCAGCGACGGACGTTACCTGCTGCTCCACCAGGACACCGACGGCGATGAGAACTGGCACCTGTATCGCGCCGATCCGAACCGACCCGACGAGCCCGCGATTGACCTGACCCCCTACGACGGGGTCCGCCTGCTCGACGCGCAGCTAGCTCTGGATCAACCGGGCACGGCCTTCGTCTCGCTCAACATGCGCCGTCCCGAGCTGGCCGACTTCTATGAGCTCGACCTGGCCACCGGTCGGTTGACGTTGGTCGCGGAAAACCCCGGTGACGTCGTGTCCTGGATGCGCACCCCAGGGCGGTTGCTCGCGTTCACCATGGAGGACGGCGGTGCCCATGTTCTGTCGGAATGGGTCGACGGTGACCGTGCCCCTATCACGAGGTTCAGCGGGGCCGACGTCCTCTTGGCGGTCACTCCCACTGTGCCCACCCCGGACGGGACCGGGCTGTGGATCGGTTCGTCCCGTGGCTCGGACCGCACGCGCCTGGTCCGACTGGACCTGCGCACCGGCGAGCAGATCGGGGTGGACAGTCACCCGATTTTCGACCTCGACACTCCTAGACCCGAGGCTGACCGCCGCTTTCCGTCCTCCTTGATCCTGCACCCGGGAACCGGCGAACTTCTTGGTGCCCGATACCTCGGCGCACGTCAAGAGATCCACCCGCTGGACCCGCATTTCGCCGCTGTACTGCCGCGGCTGGCCGAGCTCTCCGACGGAGACCCCGCCCACATATCCTGCGATACCACAGCACAACGATGGGTGGTCGATTTCACCCACGACCGCGATCCCGGAGTCACCTGGTTCTACGACCACCGCACCGGTGAGGCGCGCCGCCTGTTCCGCCCCTTCCCCCATCTCGACCCGACCCAGCTAGCGCCCGTCACGCCGATCAGCGTCACGGCTCGCGACGGACTGACCTTGCCCTGCCACCTCACCTTGCCGAAAGGGGTTGCACCACGCGGCCTACCGACCGTACTGCTGGTCCACGGCGGACCTTGGTATCGCGACAGCTGGGGCTACGACCCCGAGGTACAGCTTCTTGCCAACCGTGGTTATGCAGTGTTGCAGGTCAACTTTCGGGGCTCGACGGGGTATGGTAAGGCCCATACTCAGGCGGCTATCGGTCAGTTCGCCGGACGTATGCACGACGACCTCATCGACGCCCTCGACTGGGCGATCAGCCAAGGTCACACCGACCCGGACCGGGTCGCCATCTACGGTTGCTCCTACGGTGGTTATGCAGCCCTCGTCGGGGCCGCGTTCACCCCGGACCGGTTCGCCGCCGCGGTCAGCTACACCGGCATGTCGGACCTCGTCGATCTGGTTGAATCGGTTGTCCCGTTCGCCCGTCGGCTCGTGGAAAACAGCTATGTGCGATACATCGGGAATCCGGAGGACCCTGCCCAGCGAGCCGCTATGCTCGCTCGCTCACCGATCAGCCGGGTCGACGACATCACCGCACCGATACTTTTGATCCACGGCGCCAACGATGTTCGTGTCGCGAGCCGCCACGCCGACCGCATCGCCGAGTCTCTCAACGCTCGCGGCGCCGAGGTCGAGTACCTGCTGAACGCAACCGAAGGCCACTGGTTCATCAATCCGGACAGCAACATCGCGCTGTATCGCACGCTCGAGCGTTTTCTGGCACGTCACCTGGGCGGACGAGTGAAACGTCCCAAACGGTCATCAGTTAACGGGTCGCGCAGACTACCCTTTTGTGTGCGTGGGCCGGCATCAGGACGTCCCGACCAGCATTCTTGGTAGGCCTTTGCAGAGATGTACGCCCGATAGTCGGGGGCCGCCAGTGCGGTCGAGCGTGTGCGACGCCGGCACTGCCGCGGGACAACCGCGTTCAGTTCACGCCTGGCTCGCGTCAGCGCGCTCCCGGCCAGGAGGAGCCAACGCCGAAGGCGGGAGGTGACAGTGGGCATCATGCGGTACGTCATCAACGTACTGAAAAGCATCGCGAGAATCAGGACCCGCGCAAGCAATGGCGGCGCACTCATTGTCGGTCCGAGAAGTCCGTTGCCTACCAACGCTATCGGGAGAATGGCAGCGAATGCGGCTAGTGCCATAGTCTCCATTCCGGAGAGTTCACAGATGCGAGGTGAGCAGGGTGACCTCGGCTGGTTCCATCTCAGTGCTCATCGGCCCTAATCTTCGGTGGGAGCGTTCAGAGCGGCGGCGCCACGAACTCAAGATGTTTGATTTGCTGAACTCCTCGAGGCCGCGGATCCCTTTGAGTCGTCCGACGCCTGACTGTTTGAAGCCACCTTCCTCAAACTGGTCGTGGACCGCGGCCCAGGTGTTGGTCCAGACCGTGCCGGCCTTCAGTTCGCGGCCGATGCGCAGCGGGCGGTCGACATCCCGGGTCAAAAATGCTGGCCGCTAGGCCATGTTCGGTGGCATTGGCGCGGCCATCACATGGAAAGCGATCGACGCTCCACCTTACCGTTACCTTAGGTATCTCTTATTTTTCTTAAATTCGGTGTACCGTGATTCCGGGTACGGCCAGCACGGCGGGCGATCTCCGCCGTGACCAGCGGAAGGAACCGACATGCAGGACACCCGGACCGCCAACCAGATCGTCCTGGTCACCGGTGCGTCGCGCGGCATCGGCGCGGAGGTCGCCCGGCAACTCGCCGAGCCCGACACCCACGTCATCGTCAACTACCGGGAGAAGGCCAAGCGCGCCGAGACGGTCGCCGACAACATCCGCGACCTCGGCGGTCAGGCGTCCACCGTCGCCGCCGACATCTCCGACGAAGCCTCGGCCGCCGCCATGATCACCGACATCGGCCGGCGCTTCGGCCGGCTGGACATGCTGGTGCTCAACGCGTCGGGCGGCCTGGAACAGGGCGCCGACGCCGGTTATGCGATGCGGCTGAACCGCGATGCGCAGCGGCGGCTCGTCGAATTGGCGCTGCCGCTCATGCCGCGCGGCGCCCGGATCGTCTTCGTCACCAGCCACCAGGCGCACTTCTACCCGCACAAGGCCGTCCCGAAGGGTTACGCCCCCATCGCACTGAGCAAGCGTGCCGGCGAGACCGCCCTGCACGGGATGAAGCACGAGTTCGACCGGCGCGGAATCCATTTCACCGTGGTGTCCGGTGACATGATCGACGGGACGATCATCATCCGGTTGCTGCAGCGCCGCGACCCCGGCGCGGTCGACGCCCGTCGCGCCCATGCCCCGCTGCCGACGGTCGAGGAGTTCGCAACGGCCATCGCCGGTGCCGCCCGCTCGCCGTACCACCCGGGCATCGTCTACGTCGGCGGCTCCGACTACCTCATCGACCGGTCGGCCTAGCTCCTGGTGATTTGTGGAGCCGCACCCGTAACCTTTACGACTGCGGCTCTACAAATCACTCCGCGACGACGCGGAATGTCTGCAGGCTGGGATCGGCCGGGTCCGGCACGTTGATCCCGGCGCTCACCCCTGAGCGCAGGTAGTCGACCACGGCCTCGTCCAGCCGCTCCCCCGGCACCACGGCCGGGATGCCCGGCGGGTAGGGCGTGATCTGTTCGGCCGCAATGCGTCCCACCGCCTCGGTGGCAGGCACCTGTTCGACGGCTCCGAAGAACGCGTCCCGCGGCAACATTGCGGTCTCCAGCTCGATGTCCTCGGGTGCCGGTAGCCGAATGGCCGGTGGGCGGTCGAACCGCTCGGCCGCACTGCGCCAGGACCACAGGGCATCCACCAGCCGCTTCGTGGTGTCGGTGTCATCGGCGAACGAGAGCGTGGCCAGGATCCGCCGGTGGTCACTCATCCCCATGTCGATGCGTTCGTGCTCGCGCAGCCAGTCGGCGGCCTGATAGCCGGAGGTGCCTGTGCCCGCGACATCCAGCAGCACCTGCATGCGGTCGAGGTCATGGGACGCCTCGACGCCCAGCAGTTGGTCATCGAGCACCTCGACATCGGGTATCTGTTCCAGCTCGGCCCGCAGTTGCGCCGCCAGATCCAGTGCGTCGGAGAGCAATTGGTGCCCGGATTCGACCATCTGACGGCGCCAGCCGTCCATCGCCGAGTAGACGAGCACGTTGGGGCTGGTGGTCATCAGCAGATCGGCACAGGCCGACAACCGGTCCTGGTCGATCAGGTCCCCCTGCAGGTGGAACACCGACCCCTGCTCGAACCCGGCTCCCATCTTGTGCACGCTGACGACACACACATCCGCGCCGGCGTCCATGGCCCAGGTCGGCAGGTCCTCGTGGAACGGCAGGTGCGCACCCCATGCCTCGTCGACGATCAGGGGTTTGCCCCGCTCGTGGCACACCTGCGCGATCCCGGCGATGTCCGCACAGGTGCCGTACGGGCTGGGGCTGACCACCAGCGCCCCGGCCGCATCGGGGTACTTCTCCCAGGCATCGCGGTAGTCCTGCGGCGCGGGCGGGTGCGAGATGTGCCGCTCGCGATCCCAGCGCGGCGTGACCCAACGGGGTTGGACTCCGGAGAAGATCAGGCCGGCGACAATCGACTTGTGGCTGTCACGGCTGACGAGGAGACCGCCACCCTCCCCGCCCGCGACGGCCATCATCGCGGCCTTGACCGACAGCGAACTACCGCAGGTGGAGAACCAGGCGACGTCGGCGCCGACTGCCGCGGCCATCAGATCCTCGGCGCGCTTGAGGAAACGTCCGGAGGTGCGGCGGTCGTCGAGGCCCCCGCTGGCCAACACGTCGTCGCGGAACGGTTCCCGGCCGAGCACGGCCAGCACGCGCGGATCGACCCCCCGGCCCTGCCGGTGCCCGGGCGGCGTGAAGCCGTACCGGTTGAGGTTGTGGTACTGCGCCAACGCGTCCACCAGCGGCGCCTCGGACTGGTTCACCGTGTCCGATTACCCGCGGGCCGGTGTTCACACACCTGTCAGCCGACGCGAAGGAAGGCTGCCAGCGTCGCCGCCACCGACGGGATCGCGGCACGGGTGATCACCTCGTACCCGTGAGTGCTCATCGTGGGCAGGCACAGCAGCCCGGCGCGTGCGCTCACCCCGCTCGCTTTGGCATGCGATGCATCCGATTCGAACGCACCGAGCACGGCCGGCTGCGGACCCAGGCCGAGGCCGGCCGCAATATCGACCAGCCGGTCGGCCACCACCTTGTCGTACACACACAGGGCGTCGCTGTACGCGACGATCGGTCCGCCGGTGCACGTGGTCGCATACTCCGCCTCGGTGGGCCCGACCTCCACCGCCAGCGTGAGGTCGCCAGGCAGCGTGCGGCTGGCGTACGACCCGCCGGCGGCGCCGATCTCCTCGTTGGTGGTGAACACGACATAGACGTCGCCCGCCGGGCGCCCGCCGTCGCGCACCAGCTCGCGCAGCGCTTGCACCACCGCGACGATCGCCGCGCGGTCATCCATGAAATAGCAACCGAGATAGTCACCGAACTCGACGAGCGTGCGCTTGCTGCCGTCGATGCACACCCGGGTGCCCGGCCCGATGCCCGCTCGGGCCAACTCTTCCGGGGTGCGCCCGGTGAAGACATAGACGTGCAGCCAGTCCATCGCCTTGTCACCCTGGTCGGGTTTGGTCTCCCAGATCCGTGGGCTCTCCTTGGTGGTGTGCTCCGATCCCAGGGTGAGCACCCCGGACAGTCTCGCGTGGTCCCCCAGCATCGCGACCGGCCCCAACCCGAAGTTGCCCGGATACATCGTGCCCAGTTGGGTCACATGCAGAGATCCGTCCGGTTCGACTCGTTTCACCAACATCGACAGCTCGTCCATGTGCGCCATCACCCGCACCGGCGCCGCCTCGGAGTCCCGGCCGCGCAGCCACCCGACCAGGTTGCCCGCGGCGTCCACCCACGTTTCGTCTGCCAACGGCGCCACCTCGCGCCGGCAGATGTCACGCACCTCGTCCTCCTGGCCGCAGGGTCCGTAGGTGGCCAGCAGTTCACGCAGAAGGTCGCGGTCCAGATCGGGCACCGCTGAGTTCATCGCAGCGACAGGTGCCGAAGCGACGAACGGCCGTCGGCCCAGCACGTCAGCAACCGGCTCGCAAAGCGCTCTTCGAGTAGTTCGAAGGCGCGGATGCCGAGTACCACATCGGGTTCTGTTTCCGGCTCGCGCTCCAGCAGGGCGCCCAGCGTCTCGCAGCGGGGCGGCCCGTCGAGTGTGCCCGCGTGGTCGCGGTAGAACTGCACGCACGGTTGCGGCGCCCCGAGCCGGAGCAGGGCATCGTGCAGGCCGGCCGAGGCTCGCCTGATGCTGATCTCGGTTGCCACCAGCTGACCGGTGGCCGCGCCGCGCAGGTTCCGGTGCAGGCCGAACATGGACATCATGTTGACCAGTGCCAGCGCCTCGGGGGTCACCTCGTCGAGGTAGTGCAGGTAGGTGTCGTCCAGCCCGGCGGCACTCAGCACGTCGGCGAACCGGCAGCTGGTGCTGCGCGGCGGCGCGCCGGACACCGATCGGTCGAACTCGGCGGGGGTCATCGCGTAGGTGGCCCAGGCGCCGGCGTCGTCGATCTTGAGCCGGCGCACCGAACGGTGCACGAAGTACTCCCGCATCTGCGACCACGTGCCGTGCTCGCGCAGGTGATCCGCCAGCACCGAGGACCGGGCGCCCAAGCGGCGGATCTCGGCGGCGGCGCTGCACGCCGACACGTCGCCGACGTCCTCGCGCAGCGCGTTACCGAACGCCTCTTCCAGCCGGGCCCGGAACTGCAGCACACCGGGATCCCACTCCCATCGCGGGTCGACATCGGCGAAGCCCCGATGGTGCAGTTCGTAGCTGACATAGAGAGCCAGTTGCAGATCGTGCCCGTACGGCCTCGTATCGCCCACCGGGGCCTCCACCGGCACGTAATGCCGGCGCGGGGCGCGGCAGGCCAGATGGTCGAGAAGGGCATCCGAGACGGGGCCGACGGCGGAGGGAAGTGCGGGCTGGAGATGGGTGGCAGTCGACGGCACATCCGTGGGTACCCGCACGTGAGCACCCCAAACGGTCAGGATGTTTGTTCCTCGATCACCGTGTCGATGACGGTGTGGATGAAGCGCATCTTGTCCAGCACGGCGGCGGTGAGGACGAACGGATACAGGTCGTCCTTACCCATCGAGCGGTTCACCATGTTCAGCCCCCAGGACAGTGGCAACCACATCTCGGTGATGGTGCCGAACCCGCTGGGACCCAGCACCCGCCGATCCAGCGCCGCACCGGCCGGTGCGAGACCGAAAGCCGCGGCGGTGTCCAGGGTGTCGCGGATGTGCAGGTAATGCGCGAACGTCTCGGCCCAGTCCTCCGCCGGGTGCATGGTCGCGTACGAGGACACGAAGTCCTGCTGCCAATCCGTCGGCGGACCGTCACGGTAGTGGCGGTCCAGCGCTTCCTGGTAGTCCTCGTCCGGGTCGCCGAAGAGTTCTTGGAACTGCCGCAACCGGTCCGGCTCCGCCGCGACCAGCCGATAGAAGTAGTAGTGCCCCACCTCGTGCCGGAAGTGGCCCAAGAGCGTGCGGTACGGCTCGTCCATCGCAACGCGCAGTTGTTCACGGTGCACGTCGTCGCCCTCGGCGAGGTCCAGGGTGATCACCCCGTCCTCGTGGCCGGTGAAGATCTTCTCCTGTGCGCTCGACAGCAGGTCGAACGCCAGCCCGTAGCGCGGATCGGCGTCCCTGCCCACGATCGGCAGGCCGAGCTCGTGCAGTTCGGCGATCAGCCGGCGCTTGGCCTTCTCGGCCAGGGCGAACGCCGCCAGCGCGGCGGTGTCGGCGTCGTTGGGCCGGGTCCTGGTCAGCGCGCAGGACACACAGAGCTTGCGGACGGGCGACACGGGCACCAACCAATTGCATTTGGCCAGGTGCAGATTGGCGCACAGCTGATATTCACTGCGCGCCACGGAGCCGGCTTGCCCGGCCTCGTCGTCCTCGGCGATCACCAGGAACGCCATCGCCTCCAGTGCGAAGCCGAGCCTGCTGTCACAGCTGAGGCACACCGAGTTCTCGAAGGCCAGCCGTTGCCCGCAGTTGGGGCAGGTGAAATCGCGCATCGGTCAACATCCTTGGTGTCGGACAGCAGACGAGCGGCAGGAGCCCGGTGGACCCCTGCCGCTCGGGTGCGGCGATGGTTACTCGGCGGCCCGCTGGCGGGCCTCGGCGGCGCTTTCGGCAGCGCGGGCGGCGTCGGCTTCGGCCTCTTTCTTGGCAGCGTCGCGCGCGGCTTCGGCCTTGTCCTGCTGAGCCCGGCCCTCCTCGCGGAGATCGTCGCGGCCGGTGACGATGCCGGCCACTTCCTTCGCCTTGCCCTTGACGTCCTCGACGACGCCTGTCACGGCTTCTTCAGGTCCACTGTCGCCCATGGCTCTTCCTCTCGATCGGCAACTCGTGACCGCTAGATACCCCGCCGGGGCACCGCCCCAAACCTGTTGTGGCAGACGTGTGTGCTGGTCAGGGCGGTGATCGCGGTCACGACGAAGGCGGTACCGCGATCAGCACCAGCGTGGAGCGCGCTTCGACCGGCAGCGTCTGCCCGGCATCGATCGGTTTGGCGCCGTCGGCCTGCACGGCATCAGCGGTGTAGAGCACCGGCTCCCATCGATCACCGAATTGTCCTGCGGGAAGTGTGAATTCGATGGGCTCGTGGTGCGCGTTGAAACACAGCAAGAACGAGTCATCGGTGATCCGCTGCCCGCGGGCGTCGCGGTCGGGAATGCCGTTGCCGTTGATGAACACCGCCACCGACTTTCCGAATCCACTGTCCCAGTCGGCATCGCCCATCTCGGTACCGTCGGGCCGCAGCCAGGCGATATCGGGCAGCCCACCGGCCGCGCGCTGCCGAACCGGCCTGCCGTCGAAGAATCGCCGTCGGCGGAACACCGGGTGGGCCCGACGCAGCGCGCCTACCCGCCGGGTGAACTCGATCAGCTCCTCGTCGGCGTTGGCCCAGTCGATCCAGGACAGTTCGTTGTCCTGGCAGTAGACGTTGTTGTTGCCCTGCTGGGTGCGGCCCAGTTCGTCACCATGGCAGATCATCGGCACACCCTGGGACAACAGCAACGTGGCCAGCAGGTTGCGCTGTTGCCGTCCGCGTAGCTCGTTGATGGCCGGGTCGTCGGTGGGCCCTTCGGTGCCACAGTTCCACGACCGGTTGTGACTCTCCCCGTCGTTGTTGTCCTCGCCGTTGGCCTCGTTGTGTTTCTCGTTGTAGGACACCAGGTCTCGCAACGTGAATCCGTCGTGGGCGGTGATGAAGTTGATCGACGCGACGGGCCGACGGCCGGTGTGCTCGTACAGGTCGGCCGAGCCGGTCAGCCGCGACGCGAACTCATCCAGGGTGGACGGCTCGCCGCGCCAGTAGTCACGGACGGTGTCGCGGTACTTGCCGTTCCACTCCGTCCACTGCGGCGGGAAGTTGCCCACCTGGTACCCACCCGGCCCGATATCCCACGGTTCGGCGATCAACTTGACCTGGCTGACGGTTGGGTCTTGTTGTACCAGTTCGAAGAACGACGACAGCCGGTCCACGTCGTAGAACTCCCGGGCGAGTGTGGCGGCGAGGTCGAACCGGAACCCGTCGACGTGCATCTCGGTGACCCAGTACCGCAGTGAATCCATGATCAGTTGCAGCGCATGCGGATTGCGTACATTGAGGCTGTTGCCGGTGCCGGTGTAGTCCATGTAATACCGCGCGTCGTCGTTGACCAGGCGGTAGTAGGCGGAGTTGTCGATACCACGAAAACTGATCGTCGGACCAAGATGATTCCCTTCCGCCGTGTGGTTGTAGACGACGTCGAGAATCACCTCGATATCGGCCTCGTGCAGCGCCCGCACCATGGCCTTGAACTCCTGCACCTGCCCGCCCGGGGTGGTGTTGGAGCTGTACTTGCCGTCCGGGGCGAAGAAACCGATCGTGTTGTATCCCCAGTAGTTGGACAGACCCTTGTCGATCAGCGTCGAATCGTTGGCGAAATGGTGCACCGGCATCAGCTCGATGGCGTTGACTCCCAACGACTTCAGATGCTCGATGATCGCCGGGTGGCCGACGCCCGCATACGTGCCGCGCATCTGCTCGGGGATGCCGGGATGCGTCTGGGTCAACCCCTTGACGTGGGCCTCGTAGATCACCGTGTCGGCATATTCGTGCCGGGGCGTCCGATCCGCGGCCCAGTCGAAGAAAGGGTTGATCACCACCGACTTGGGCATGCTCGCCGCGGAGTCGTCGTCATTGCGGCTGTCCGGGTCGCCGAAGTTGTACCCGAATAGGCTTTGATCCCAGTGGAATTGGCCGTCGATCGCCTTCGCGTACGGGTCTACCAGGAGCTTGTTGGGATTGCAGCGCTGCCCGTTCGCAGGATCGTACGGCCCGTGAATACGATAGCCGTACCGCTGACCCGGCTCGACGTTGGGCACCATACCGTGCCAGACGAACGCGTCCACCTCCGGCAGGGTGACTCGCGTCTCGGCGCCATCGGCATCGAACAGGCACAACTCCACCCGCTCGGCCACTTCGGAGTACACCGAGAAATTGGTCCCAGAACCGTCGTAGGTGGCACCCAGTGGATACGCTTTGCCCGGCCAGATTTCTACAGCATCGGTTTGCGTCATTACTCCTGTATACCCCGGGCAGGTACGCCGGAAACGTGCCACGCAACACGTAACAGCGCCGAAACGAACGACCGATGCAGCATCCAATTAAGCTGTCCGACAACGTGATCGACACGATTCGCGGTAGAGTTGCCACCATTGACATTTCCGTATGTCGACGCTTTATGAGAATCCAGTGGCAACGATTGCCCGCGCCGGACTCCTGACGTAGGGTCAATACAGGTTGAGTTCACAGCCAGCTGCGGGACGTCTGACGATGACGCGGAGGCTGCCGCCACTTCGTGTCAGAGGTTTTCCTGGCGTTGCCGCCAGTTGCGTCATCTGAGCCGTCCACGCAGGTCGAATACACGTTATTCCGACTGATGGAGTCACCATGGGATCCGCATCCACCGCTCGACCGCTCCCCGTCCACCAGAGCGCGCTGGCCGCCTTCTCGACCACCTGGCTGGAGACGTCGACCGCGGCCGTCAGCGTGCACGGTGAGCTCGACGCCGCCAACGCCGGCGAGTTCATCCGCTGCGTCTCGGCGCTGCTGCCGTCGACCGAACGCCTGATACTCGATCTGAGTGCCGTCCGGTTCTTCGGCACCGCTGCCTTCTCGGCGCTGCATACCCTCGGTGTGCGGGCCGCCGGCCATGGGGTGAACTGGGCATTGATCCCCAGCCGCGAGGTCACCCGGCTGCTGCGAATCTGTGACCCCGACTCGGCGTTGCCCACCCACGACACGCTGCCAGGCGCGCTGACCGGCGTTCGCCGCGGCGCATCACGCTTTCCGCGCCTGGTCAGCGATCGCAGCTGACGGCCGGCTCGCGTCGCCCCGGGCACTGCGTGCCCGGACCCGTTGATGCGCCGTGACCAGAAGCCGGTCGAATACCTCCCGCGGCGGTAACCGCTCACCACCCCCGACGACGGCGAAGTCCGCCATCAGCTGCTCGGCGAGCGCCCGCAGCTTCACGTTCGTCTCTTGCGAGCGCCACTTGAGCACGTCGAACGCGACCTCTGGCTCGATCCGGTACACCAGGCTCAGCGCACCCTTCACCTGCTCGATGACCGCGCGATTATCCGCGATCTCGGCCACCGCATCGCTGATCAGAGCGTCCCGTGCGGGCGTCACGTCGATGTAGTAGCCCTGTGTGCCGACCACACCACCGGAGTCGTCGCGCAGCAGTTCACCGATTACCACGACCTCGCGGATGGTGCCCTGGACGGTGATGATCCGGTGCCGAGTGCTGAACGGCTTGCGGCTACGCCTGATGTCGTGCAGCGTCGCCGCCATCGCCTCTTGGTCGTCGGGGTGCTTGTGCCGGAGCACCAGCTCGGTGGTCGGCGTGGCCGTTCCCGGTTGGTACCCGTGGATGCTCTCGACCTCCGGTGACCATTCCCAGCGCTCGTCGGCGAAGAAGAACCGGTACCAGCCCGCACGCTGCGGGATGCCACCCGCCAGCGCCTGCTCCACCGACGAGACATCAGATCCGCCGACCGGCCGACCCTCGTGTCCCTCCACCCATGAAATTTAACCGATCGGCCCAGTTGGGACCGATCGCCGAGCCGGGAAGTCAGCGTCTGCCACGCGGCCCCGACCCGGAACTACGCGGCTGCAGGGCCAGCAGCGGAATGTAGGCGCCCGGTACCGGCTGCCCGGCGTGGCCCGGACGCAGGAAGGCCAGGGCCGAGTTCACGACATCCCGAAACGCCATAGCGGGGCGGGTACCCGCTCGGCGCCGGGATCTAACCCGTTTCGGGCCGGCCCCTCGATGGGTACAGGAGCGGCATCCGCGCCGTCGGTGCCGGACCGTCAATTGGAGGTGACCGTGATCCCGTTCATCTGCCCCACCTGTGGCCACGTCGATATCGATGCCGCGGACTGTGTCTCTTGCCCCGACCAGGGGTAACCAGCAGAGATGAGCGCCACGTCCGCGGCGACGGGGCGCTGTCTGTCGGCTGGGACAGGTTCGATGTGGAGTTCGCGGTGCGCGAACATCGGCCGGCGGTGCTGCACGGCAGCGTTTAACGGCCCCCGGAACTGGGAATCATCAGCCGTCCGCAACGACCGGCCAATTCCTGGCCGGCATTGCCCGCCAGGAAGGATGCCATGACCGTCACCGCCGATGGCCTCGCCCAGCCTGTCTCTGCCAGGCCATTGATCGATGTCGGCCCCGACGTCTACCAACCGCAACATGATTCGCATCTCCTGATCGAGGCCATGATGGCCGTCGCGCCCCCGGAAGGGTTGTCGGTGGCCGACCTGTGCACGGGGTCCGGTGTGGTGGCGCTGGCGGCGGCGGCCGCCGGCGCGTGCTCGGTCAGTGCCTTCGACCGGTCCCCGGCGGCAGTGGAGTGCGCCCGCACGCAGGCGCTGGCCGCGGATGCCGACATCGAGGTGCTCGAGGGCGCCTGGACCCGTGCCGTTGCGGCCGGACCGTACGACCTGGTGCTGTGCAATCCGCCCTATGTCCCCGAGCCACCGGACCAGCACCACGCGCAGGTGCCCGGCCCCGCTTTGGCAGTCAACGGCGGCCGGGACGGCCGGCAGGTGCTCGACCCGCTGTGCGCGGCCGCGCCGGCGCTGCTGCGGCGGCACGGCACCCTGCTCGTCGTGCAATCGGAACTGGCCGACATCCCTCGGACGGTCAACACCCTGGCGGCCAACGGCCTGCGCAGTTCGGTGGTGGCCCAGAGGCGCATTCCGTTCGGGCCGGTGCTGCACAGCCGCGCCCGGTGGCTGGAAGAGACCGGCCTGCTGCCGGTCGGCAAGCGCATCGAGACCTTGGCCGTCATAGCCGCGGTCAAACCGTGATCGACCAGACCGTGATCGACCGCCCACCGAGGCTCCGCCGGGTCCTGCCGTGCCCGTCGTTAGACTTTGTCAACTACCGGAGTAGCGAAGAACACCTCGGAGGTGGCGATGACTGACCAGCCGGAGCCGGGCGCCGCTGGCGCACCCAGCTGCACGGTCGAAGAAAAGCGGATCGGTGAGGTCAGCGTGATCTCGGTGACCGGAACGCTCGACATGCTCACTGCGCCACGACTGGAAGCCGCGCTCTCGGCGGCGTCGGCCACGTCGCCACAGGCCGTGGTGGTGGACCTGGCGGCGGTTGATTTCCTGGCTTCTGCCGGGATGGGTCTGCTGGTGGCCGCCCACGGCGACCTGACACCGGCCGTGCGCTTCGCCGTGGTGGCGGACGGGCCGGCGACCAGCAGGCCGCTCAAGCTCGTCGGGATTGCCGACGTCGTCGACGTGTTTCCCACGCTCGACGAAGCCCTCAGCGCGGTCACGACATAAAACGGACGACGATCGGGTAATCCGCAGTCGACATGGTAGACGCAGCGCAGTCAGGTGCACGCTTTACGCGGATCGGCGTAACAGCGGCGCCCGAGCGCGCAGCCGTTGTCCGCCACGAGTTTTCGGAGTGGCTGCGCGGCAATTTCACGCTCGACTCGACCAAGGCCAGCGATATCGTGCTGGCCGTCAACGAGGCGTTGGCCAACGCCGCGGAATTCGCCTACGTCGACATCGAGCAGCCCGGTCTGATGCACCTCAACGCGGATCACGACCAGCAGCTGGGCACACTGACCGTGACGGTCGCCGACGAGGGAACCTGGCGACCCAAGGACCCCACGATCACCGATCCGGCTCGGGGGCGCGGCATTCCGTTGATGCACGCCCTGTCCGACCGGGCGGCCATCGACACCACGCCGACCGGCACCCAGGTGCGGATGCAGTGGGACCACATCGGTGCGGTTCCCGGCGGCCCACCGGAGGTTCAGAACTGCGGTAGCCGGACCACCTGAACGAAGAACTCGTCGATCTGCCGGACCGCGTTCATGAACTGATCGAGGTCGACGGGCTTGGTGACATAGGCGTTGGCGTGCAGCTTGTAGCTGCGCAGAATGTCCTCCTCCGCCGACGACGTGGTCAGCACCACGACCGGAATGTGGCACAGCTCGGCATCCGACTTGATCGTCTCCAGGAGCTGCCGTCCGTCGTACTTGGGCAGATTCAGGTCCAGCAGGATCAGGTCGGGCCTCGGGGCGTCGGCATACGGGCCACGTCGATACAGAAAGTCCAGCCCTTCCTCGCCGTCGTGCGCCACATGCAACGTGTTCTTGATCTTGTTGTGTTCGAAGGCTTCCCGTGTGATCAGCTCATCACCCGGGTCGTCCTCGACCAGCAGGATGTCGATTGCTCTACCTTCGGGCAGGGTCATTCGCGGCTTCCTTCCAAGACGGCCTCTGGGATGACGTTCGGTTCTGTGGTGGGGGTGGTGGGCAGCGTGAAGACGAAGCGGGTGCCGTCCGTGTAGGACGTGTCGATCCAGATGGCCCCGCCGTGGTGTTCGACGATCTTCTTGCACAGGGCCAATCCGATACCGGTGCCGCTGTAGGCATCCCGGCCGTGCAGCCGCTGGAAGATGACGAACACCTTGTCCACGAATTCTTCGCCGATCCCGATGCCGTTGTCCGACACCGTGAACACCCAGTAGTCTGCGTGGGGGCCGCTGCCCTCCCGGCAATCGATCACGATCCGGGGTGCCACGCCCTCGCGGTGGAACTTCACGGCATTGCCGATCAGATTCTGCCACAACATGATTAGCAGTGTCGGATCACCGTCGACCGACGGCAGCGAGGCGGGCGGGCGGATCAGCTCCGCTCCCGATTCGGCGACGGCCACCGACAGATTCTTCAACGCCGCATCCAGGGTGGCACCCAGGTCGACCTCGGTGTGCGTGGCGTTGAGCCGTCCGACGCGGGAGAACGTGAGCAGGTCGTTGATGAGCACCTGCATGCGCTTGGCACCGTCGACGGCGAAGTTGATGTACTCCACGCCACGCTCGTCGAGCTTGTCCCCGTAGCGCTTTTCCAGCAGTTGGCAGAACGAGGCGACCTTGCGCAACGGCTCCTGCAGATCATGGGACGCGACATAGGCGAACTGTTCCAGCTCGGCGTTGGACCGCCGCAGCTCTTCGGCCTGTTCGTCGAGGGCGGCCCGGTCCGATTGGGAGGACGCCAGCTCGTCGACGATCCGCTGGCGCATATCCTCGACGTCAGCCGCGATGGCCCTGATGTCCCTGGGTCCCCGTGCCACGATGCGTTCGCCGAAATTGCCCTCGGTGATGCGCCGGCACGACGCCGCAAGCAGGTCCAGCGGCCTGGTGACGGCGTTGCGCACCATCACCGCCAGCAGCACCCCCATCAGGACGAACGCCACCACCATCGCCACCAGCACACCGTCGCGCCAACTACGGACCCAGTTCAGCTCGTCGATCGCCGCGCTGCGCGCCTGCCCCAGATGCCCGTTCTGGACATCGAAAAGCTCACGGAGTGCGTCGAATTCGCTCTTCCCGCGCTCGGCGGTACCGCTGTCGAGCACGGCGGGGCGCCCCGGGGTGACACGGGCGATCAGGGGTTCGGCATAACCGATACGCCAGTCGTTCGCCGCGTGCTCTATCGCGTCGAGATCGCCGATGAGGTCGGGGCGGCCGGCCAGGTAGTCCCGGATGTCCTGCGCCGCGGCGGCTTCGGTGCGTTGCCCGCCTTGGTAGGGAGTCAGGAACTGTGGGTCGGCAGCGATGGCATATCCACGCACCGCGGTTTCCTGATCCCGCAGGGCGGCCTGCAGTTCGTAGGCGGCGACCCGCGCGGGCTGGATGTGGTCGATCAGCTCGGCGGCGACCTGGTCGGTCCGGCTCATCAGCACCGCACCGCCTACCGCACCGGACAGCACCACCAACCCCACCACCGACAGCACCAGGTTCTGCCAGCCTTGTACGGTCAGTTTCATCGAGTCGGCCCAGGCTCGCGGCCATCGCGCTCGACTCGGATCACCGCGATGTCGTCGGTGAGACCGCCGTGCGGTCGGGCCCGCGCATCGGCCTGACTGATCAGGGCGTGCACGAAGTCCGGGCCCGGCAGTTCGGCCGCCGAGCGGGCCAGCGCCAGCAACCCCTCTTCCCCGAGGCGTTCCTCCCCGCGCCCCGAATGGCCTTCGAACAATCCGTCGGTGAGCAGCAGCAAACCGTGATCCTTCGGCAGTTCCAGGCGGTTGACCGGCCAGTCGGTGGCGCCCAGCCCCAGCGCCGGTCCGGCCGGCGGTTCGAGCCAGTCCACGGTGCCCGCCCCGTGCAACAGCATGCCGGGATGTCCGGCACGCACCACATCGAAGGCTCCGGTGTCCGGGTCCAGCGCGACGCTGAGCAGCGTGGCGAACGTACCGCGGCCTGGGCGTTCGGTCATCAGGATCCGGTCCAGCTGCCGCATGCGGTCGTTTCCGCGCAGACCGGCAAAGGTCAGTGCCCGCCAGCCGATACGCAGCGCGACGCCGAGTGCGGCCTCATCCGGGCCGTGTCCGGACACGTCGCCGATCATGACGTGCACCGTGCGGTCCTGGGTCTGCACCACATCGAAGAAATCGCCGCCCAGCAGGGCCTCCCGCCGGCTCGGCAGGGATTGGGTGACGATGTTGACGCCCGGCTGGTCCAGCAGCAGCGGTAGCGGCAGCAATCCGCGTTCCAGCCGCGCGTTCTCGGCCGCACGCAGCCGGCTGGCGTGCAGGTCCACCGCCGTGAGCTCGGCGCGCTTGCGCTCAATGGCGTAGAGCACCGCGCGGCGCAACGTATCCGGGTCGACCCGCCCTTTGACCAGGTAGTCCTGCGCACCCGAGGCGACCGCGGAGACACCGAAGTGCTCGTCGTTGAGTCCGGTGAGCACGATGATCGGGATGGTCGGATCGAGTTTGCCCATCCGATGCAGCGCGTCGATGCCGTCGGCATCGGGCAGGTTCAGATCCAGCAACACGCAGTCCGGCCGGGCCGCCACAAGTTTGCTCTCGGTATCGGCCATCGACTGCGACCAGACGAAGTCGATGTTGGCGGCGGTGTCGGCGATCAGCTCCTCCACCAGCAAGGCGTCGGCGCGGTCATCTTCGACCAGCAACAACGACAGCCGCGCACCGGGTAACCCGGCGGGAACGGCAACCGGTGCCGTCATGGGCGGTGGATCCAAGGGGGCGCGCATGGATGATCACGTCCTTCAAAAAGTACGTATGAAGGTCACCCTGGTCGCGCTGACCGTCTGCTTCAGTGACAGAACCGACAATACCCAGTCGGCATGGCCAAGTCATAACTCACGGTGATCTTGATTCAGGCGTGCCCCGATGTTTAACGCCGCCTCCGCCCGGGCACAGCCGGAGAAGATCGTGAGCGAAGAGAAGCGAAGGGAATGGTGTGATGGCCGAGGCGAGCATTGCACACCGGCCGGCGGACGAGGCATCGGTCACCGAACTGATGAGCCAGCTGTCCGCCCAGACGTCCCGGTTGGTGCGCGATGAGATGTTGTTGGCGCAGAAGGAATTTCAGACGTCGGTGCAGCGGGCCGGCGTCGGCGCCGGATTGTTCGGCACGGCGGGACTGCTGGCGGGCACCGGCTTTCTCGCCGTGGTCGCCGCCGCGGTGGCCGCGCTGGCGCTGGTCGTACCGGTGTGGGGATCCTGCTTGATCGTCGCGGCGGTGCTGTTCATTGCCGCAGCGGTTGCCGGCGTGGTCGGAAAAAAGGAGGCACAGCAGCTGGCCCCGGCGGCCCGCGAGGTCGTCACCAGCGTCAAGACCGATATCGACGAGGTGAAGGGAGCGCGCCATGACCGAACCTGAGCAACCGCGCACGGAGTTGCGCGCCGACGCCACCGTCGACGACATCGAGCGGGATATCGAGCACACGCGCCGCGAACTCGGCGAAACCGTGGGCGCGCTGTCGGACCGGCTGGATGTCAAGGGGCGCGTCCAGGACACGGCGCTGGCGACCAAGGAGCACATCGTCGACCGGGCCCGCGACACGAAGGACACCGCCGCGGCCAGAAAGGTCCCGCTTGCCCTGGTGGTAGCGGCCGCCGTTGTCGGCGTTCTGATCTGGCAACGCAAAAAGCAAGGACGGTGACGATGGCCGCGAACAAGCCCAGTGTGGCCGCCCGGGTGCTGTACCGGCCGGTCGGCCTGGCCAGTTCGGTGGCCGGCGGCCTGGTCGCCGGGGCAATCTTCAAACAGGTCTGGAAACTCGCCGCCCGGTCGGCGGGGAACAACAAGCAAACCGACCCGCCCGGTGCGTTGCAGACGGAATACTCCTTCCGGGAGATACTGCTGGCCGCAGCCCTGCAGGGCGTCATCTTCTCCGTCGTCAAGACGGTAATCGACCGCCAGGGAGCCCGGATGTTCGAGCGAGCAACCGGAGAGTGGCCCGGCAGCTGAGCACCGGACCGAGGAGCGGATCACCATGGCGGACAACTGGAATGACTCGATCATCGCCGAGTTCCGAGCCAACGGCGGCAAGGTGGGCGGCCCCTTCGAGGGGCACACCTTGCTGTTGTTGCACACCACCGGCGCCAAATCGGGTCAAACCCGGATCAACCCGGTGATGGCGTTCGAGCTGGACGGAAAGCTGCTCATCGTCGGCTCCTATGCGGGCTCGGACCACGATCCTGCTTGGCTGCACAACCTGCGGGCCGACCCGAATGCCCATATCGAGATCGGCACCGAAAGCTATGACGTCCAGGCCTGCGAACTACCGCGGGCCGAACGCGACGCCGCCTATGACCGCATCGTCGAGCGGGCCCCCGGATTCGGGGAGTACCAGGCCAAGACCAGCCGGGTGATCCCCGTCATCGAGCTACGCCGGCGGTAACCGGTTTATCACGGGCGCGGGGCGGGCATCATCACCACAGCGTTCGAAGCCAGTGATTCTGCACCGGAAAGGACCCCGCCCGTGACCATGGTTCACGATCTTGCGCGCCGCGGCGACACCGTGGGGTTGCTGCCCTATCAGTTCGACGAATTCATTTGCAGCCGTTGCCTTCTGGTCCATCACCGGCACAACATGGCCGACGAGGATGCCCGGGTCTGCTTCGACTGTTCGTGAGGGCGGGCCGGACCGGCCATAACGTCACCGTTTTGTCAGGACTGAGCGGGCCGTCGTCCCATAACGTGGGTAGGTGTGAAGGTCCGTAGCCGAGAAGCCGCCGCCGCGGGTGCCGGTCTGATCCTCGTGATCGCCGCTTTCGTGGTGCCCCATCTGCACCTCGGCAGTGTCACCCCGCTGATCCACAGTTCCGCCGAACAGATCAAGGCCTTCGCCCAGACCGCACCCATCTTCGGATGGTGGGACGCGCATGTCGGGTGGGGGTCGGGCCTCGCCGTGCTGATCGGTGTTGCGGCCGTGTTGTGGGGACCATCGGTGCTGGACCGGCTCCCGTGGCGGGCCGTGCCGTGGGTGGCGTGGGCCACCGCATGTTGCTGGGCGTTCGCGCTGGCGATGGTGGACGGCTGGCAGCGCGGGTTCGCCGGACGCCTGACCGCTCGCCACGAGTACCTGCGCCAGGTGCCGACGGTCACCGACATCCCCGAAGCGGTCCGCACCTTCTCGGCCAGGATTCTCGATTTCCAGCCCGACTCGTGGATCACCCACGTCTCCGGCCATCCGCCCGGTGCGCTGCTGACCTTCGTCTGGCTGGATCGACTGGGCCTGGGCGGTGGTGCGTGGGCCGGATGGTGGTGCCTGCTCATCGGCTCCAGCGCCGCAGCGGCGATCGTCGTGACGGTCCGCGCGCTCTCCGGCGAGGACCAGGCCCGGGCCGCGGCACCCTTTGTGGCGGTCGCGCCGACGGCGATCTGGATCGCGGTATCGGCCGACGGTTACTACGCCGGAGTCGCGGCATGGGGCATCGCACTGCTGGCCCTGGCCACCCGCAGTCGTCACCCGCTACCGCTGGGCCTGGTGGCGGGCCTGTTACTGGGTTGGGGCATCTTCCTCAACTACGGGCTCGTCCTGGTGGGATTTCTCGCGCTGGCGGTCCTGCTCACCACCGACCGACGCACGGCGGTCCGGTTGCTGGCCGCCTCGGCCGTCGCCGCGATGGTGGTCGTCGGCGCGTTCGCGGTTGCTGGATTCTGGTGGTTCGACGGTTATACGTTGGTGCAGCAACGATATTGGCAGGGCATTGCGGCCAACCGGCCGTTCGCGTACTGGGTCTGGGCGAACCTGGCCTCGGTGGTCTGCGCGATCGGTCTGGGTTCGGTCGCAGGTCTGAGCCGGGCTTTCGACCGTGCCGTGCTGCGCGAGCGCCGCGGCCTTGTACTGGTGCTGATCGGCGCGCTGTTGGCCATCGTGTGCGCCGATCTGAGCATGCTGAGCAAGGCCGAGACCGAGCGGATCTGGTTGCCGTTCACGGTGTGGCTCACCGCGGCGGGGGCCTTGCTGCCCGCCTCGTCACGCCGCTGGTGGCTGACCGTCAACGTCGTCGGTGCGCTGGCGCTCAACCACCTTATTCTGACGAATTGGTAGCCGTCCCAACGCAAAGCGATACACGGGGACCGCGCACCACACCAACGCGAGGCTGATCAACAGGCCCCGCGGATAATCCCGGTTCAACACCGTGTTGTTGTCCGGCCGCAGCCCCGGTTTGTCATACACCGGGATCGCCAGGACGAGCAGCACGACGGTGCACAACCCGGCCACCGCCACCGGCACCCACCAGCGCTGCGGGAGGATCCGGCGGCCCGTCCAGCCGACGGCCGTACACAGCGGCGCGAAAACCAGATCATGGATCAGGACGGCCGCCAGCGCCCAGGTGAGCATGCGCAGCAGGATCACCGGCGGTTGCTCCGACAGCAGCCATGCGCCGTACCCCGCCAACCCGACACCCGCCAGCACCAGCACCCCCCGCACGGCGGTCACGGGATCACCTCGATTCGGCTGAGCCACTTGGTCTGCAACACACCGGGACGCGACGGTGCGATGAGCCGGCACGGATAGCCGTGGTCGGCATGCAGCGCTTCGCCGTTGACCCGCAACGCGATCAGGGTCATCCGATCCCGCACATGCGCCGCGGGCAGCACGGTTCGCGAATAAGGGCCGGGCGGTTCCAGGGAGACCATCCGCACGTCGCGGCCCAGTCCTGCGCCGGCCGCAGCCAGCAGGTCGGCCAGCACCACACCGGTCCAGTCGGCGTTCGCGCTCCAACCCTCGACGCAAGCGATCGGCAGCCGGTGCGTCACCTGAGGCAACGCGGTCAGTTCCGCCACTGTGAACGCCCGGGCGGTGGCTCCGTCGACGACGGTGAGCCGGTAATCGGGTGCGTAAGCCCGGCGCAGGACACCCGCCGCGATCGCGGTGCGGTTGACCGGAAGCCCTTGCGGCCCCGCCCCGGACCGGGGCGCCAGCACCGACACCTGGCGCAGCAGCGGAACAGTCTGTCCCGCAGTGGCCAACGTCGCGACCCCGACCGCCAGCCAGGTGCCCCGCAACACGGTGCGCCGGCTCGGCCCGACTGCGCCGCCGGTGGCCACGTCGTCGAGCGGATCACCGAGCACCCGGCGGATGACCGGCAGTTTGACCGCGATGTGCACCAGCACCGCGCCGGCCGCCAGATAGGCCACCGCATAGTGGCTGGTGGTGAAGAAGAACCCGAACACGTACCACTGGGCGATGTTCAGCAGGCCGGTGGACAATTCGAACAGCACCGATCCGACCAGCACCAGGATCGACAGTCGCTCGAGTTGGCGGGTGAGGCCCCCGATCACCGGACGCTCGAACAGCTTCGGCCACACCGACCACAGTTTGACGATGGCCAACGGGATGGCCGCGATACCGGCGATGACATGGACGCCCTGGGTGAACCGGTACAGCCAGACCGGCCGGGTCGGCCAGGAGAACCACGGTTCCGGATGCTGGATGAGATGGCTGAGCAGTCCGGTGCCGAAGCACACCGCGATGGCGACACCCAGCGCGATGCCGACGCGCGCTGTCACCGCGGTCCCCCGCACGGCGGTCATCGCGGGACCAGGCTGGCCAGCATCCGGTCACCGATCGGATGGATCCCCATGATGGACAGACCCGCCTCGCCCGCGACGCGTGCAGCATTGTCGAATCCCACTGTCGCCCAACGGAACCACGGGCCGATCGTGCGGGGCGATTCCAACCGCACCCATTGGTGGCGGATTCCCCCGGGCGCGGAGTCGAATTCGGCGAGGCAGCACCCGCCGTGACACAGCAGGTCCCTGGCACGCCGCAGAATCCGAACCGGATCACCGCCGAGTCCGATGTTGCCGTCCGCGAGCACCACCGTCTGCCACCGTCCTGCGCCGGGAAGGGGGCCGAATACGTCGCGTAGCAGCGCCGGCGCGCCGCTGCGCCGGGCCAATTCCACCGCCGTCGCCGACACGTCCACACCGAGGGCCGGAATGCCACGGCGGATCAGGTCGGCTACCAGCCGCCCCGGCCCGCAGCCCAGGTCGATCGTGGGTCCGTCGCAGCGGTCCAGCACCGCCCGGTCGAATCGCACGTCGGCGTGTCGACCTCCCAGCCAGTTGTGTATCGGCAGGCGATGGACGCTGCCGTCGGTGTGCCGGATCCAGCATCGCTCACCGGTGAGCGCGCGCTCGTACAGATTGCCGTACATCATGCCTCCAAAGCGCTTGCCGCACGGGAAAAACGGCTTTCGGTGCCGCACTGGCGCCGCACCGTTTCCACGTCGTCCACGGTGTCCACGTCGGCCAGCGTCGCCAGCAGGCGTACATCCAGGCCGCGGCCCCGCAGGGCGCGGATGGTCCGCGCACCGGTATCCGGCCGGGACATCGGCACGGTGGCCAACCAGTCGGGCTCGGATGCGTCAGACAGTCCGAGCGCCCACCAGCCGCCGTCCTCTGCGGGGCCCAGTACCGCCTCGGCGCCGAGCAGTGCATCGGCGCATTCGGCCAGCAGTGCGGCACTGACCTGGGGAGTGTCCATACCGATTTGCAGCACCGGATATCCGGCGCGGGAAGCGTCCCGGTGGGCGTTGGCCAGCCGTTCGGCGAAATCGGCGCCGCGCTGTCCGATGACCGTGAACGTCTGCAACCGATCCCGGATATCGGTGGCGGCGCTGGCCCGGCGCAGGTCACCGGTGAGTACCACGGTGCGGGCCGACACCGGGGTGGCGGCCACCGCGTCGAGGGTGTCCAGCAGGGCGGCCGCCGCGAAATCCGCTGCCAATTCGGCACCGATGGTGGCCGCCAGCCTGGTCTTGGCCAGACCGGGCACCGGCGCCTTGGCCACCACGACGATGTTCACCGGACACGGTGCGCTCATGTGATGGCCCGCCAGAAATCCACGGCCGCGGTGACGCTGCCGCGCAGTGAACCACTGACCTTCGACCGGCCGCCGGTGCGCGATCGATAGGTGACATCACGTTCCACCACCTGCCAACCGTTGCGCGCCGCGAGCACCAACAACTCCAGGGGATACCCGGATCGCCGGTCGGCAATTCCCAGCGCCAGCAGGGCGTCCCGGCGGGCCACCCGGATGGGCGCGATGTCGTGCACCGGCAGGCCGTGACGGTGGCGTAGCCGCCAACACACCGCCGCGGTACCCAGCCGGGCGTGCCACGGCCAGTGGGTACCCGGCGTCGGTCGGCGCCGTCCGACCGCGAGGTCGGCGCCGTGGTCCAGTTCGGCCACCAGCGCCGGCAGGGCCGCGGGATCCAGCGAACCATCGGCATCCAGTACGGCGACGATCGGGGTCTGCGCCGCCAGCACCCCGGCGTGCACCGCGGCCCCGTAGCCCGGCCGGGGTTCGTGCACGACGTCGGCGGCGTGGGCGCGGGCGACCTCGGCGGTGTCGTCGGTGCTGTTGTTGTCGACGACCAGCGGAAGGTAGTCGGGCGGGACGGCCGCCAGCACGCCGGCAAGGGACTGCGCCTCGTTCAGACAAGGCAGCACCACCGTCACCCTGGTTTGCCGCATGTCATCGAACGTATGCCTGCCGCGGGGGCATGGAAAGGGCGCAATAGTGACAAGTCCGTGACATCGCTGCAGGTCGTGACGTCGGCGCATTAGTGTCGCAAGGGTGACGAGGGTACTTATCGCCGACGACGACCCCGTGGTCCGCGACGTCGTGCGCCGTTATCTGGAACGTGACGGCCACGTGGTGGCCGCGGCCGGTGACGGCGCGGAGGCTTTGCGGTTGCTGCAATCCGTGCAGATCGACCTGGCGATCCTCGACGTGATGATGCCCGGCCCGGACGGTCTGACCTTGTGCCGCAGCCTGCGCCGCGGCGACGACTACGGCATGCCGGTGATCATGCTGACCGCACTCGGCGAGGAGGATGACCGCATCGCCGGCCTGGAGGCCGGTGCCGACGACTACCTCACCAAGCCGTTCAGCCCGCGTGAGCTGGCGCTGCGGGTCCGATCGGTGTTGCGCCGCACACCGCCGCCGGCCGAACTTCCCACCGAATTGCACTGTGCAGGGCTACGGCTGAACACCGCCGCCCGTACCGTGACGGCGAATGGCAGGCCGGTCAGCCTGACCGCACGGGAGTTCGATCTGCTGACCTTCTTCATGTCGCACCCCGATGCGGTGCACTCCCGCGATCAGCTGCTGAAGCTGGTGTGGCAGTGGGACTTCGGCGACATGTCGACCGTCACGGTGCACATCAAGCGGTTGCGCGCGAAACTCGGTACCCACCACCGCATCCAGACCGTCTGGGGGCGCGGATACCTCTGGGGCACCGCCGAACACATCAGCGGGGAGGGCTAGCCGATGCCGGCAACCGACGTGTGGGAGATCGTGGGTTGGGCGCTCGCCTGTTCGGTGCCGGTGGTCATCGCCGGCGCGCTCACCATCAGGTTGGCACGCTCCTGGTCGCTGGCGGTCAGCATGGTGGCGTTGGTGCTGATTCCGACGCTGGCCACCTTCACCGGTGTGCTCGGCGCCAGCGGCTTCATGATCACCGAAACCTTCGAACGCACCGCGGTCGTGCTGGTGATCGTCTCGGTGGTCACCATCCCGGCCGCGGTCATGCTGGCCCGGTACCAGGCCCGCCGCACCGTCTGGGAGCAGGAGATCCGCGATTCCGAGCGGGCCGCCGAGCAATCCCGGCGCCGGTTGGTGGCCTTCGTCAGCCACGATCTGAGAACACCGCTGGCCGGGATCCGGGCGGTGGCCGAAGCCATCGCCGACGGCTTGGTCGACGGCGCCGAAATCAGAGAACACGCCGAACACATTGAGCAGGAATCGATCCGGCTCTCCGAGATGGTCGATGACCTCTTCGAGATGTCGAAGATCAACGCGGGTGCGGTGCAACCGGCGCTGGACACCGTCGCCTTGGACGAGGTGGTGGACGATGTGGTGGCCGCACACCGGATCGCGGCCGAACGTGCCGGAGTGCAACTGCGTGCCAGCTTGCCGCCGCAGCCGGTGCACGTCGTCGGCAGCGGGCGTGCCCTGGTGCGGGTGCTGTCCAACCTCGTCGCCAATGCGATCGCGCACACCCCCGAGGGCGGGCGGGTGGAGCTGACAGCCGGTCGCGACGACCTCGGCGCGTGGGCCCGCGTCGACGACACCGGTGTCGGCATCGACGAAACGGACCTGCCAAGAGTTTTCGACATCGCCTACCGCGGTTCCAATGGCCGTGTGCCCCGCGCCGATTCGTCGTTGCCCAGTGGATCCGGGTTGGGACTGGCGATTGCGGCGGGTTTGGTGCAGGCCCACCGCGGAACATTGTCGGCGCACAACCTGGGCACGGGCGCCCGATTCGAAGTGCGCCTGCCGCTCGCGGAGGAGACCTGAGCCGATGAGGGTTCTGCTGACCGGCGCCGCGGGGTTCATCGGTGGCCGCATCGCCGGTGCGTTGCGCACCGCGGGGCACGAGGTGGTGGCCGTGGATGCCATGCTGTCCACGGCCCACGGTCGCGGCGCCGAGGTGCCGCACCATTGCACACGCCTCGATCTGCGTGACGCCGACGGGGTGGCCGCATTGTTGCGCGGTGTCGATGTGGTCTGTCATCAGGCGGCCGTCGTCGGGGCCGGCGTCGACGCCGCCGACGCGCCCTCCTACGCGGCCAACAACGATTACGCCACCGCGGTTCTGCTCGCGCAGATGTACGCCACCGGCTGCCGCAGATTGGTTTTCGCCTCCTCGATGGTGGTGTACGGGCAGGGACGGTATGACTGTGACGTTCATGGGCCCGTCGACCCGTTGCCGCGCACCGAGATCGACCTGGATCGAGGTGTCTTCGAGCACCGCTGCCCACACGGCGGGGAACCGCTACGGTGGCGCCTGGTCGACGAGGATCAACCGGTGCGACCGCGCAGTCTGTACGCGGCAAGCAAAGCGGCACAAGAACATTACGCCCTTGCCTGGGCCGAGGCGACGGGCGCGTCGGTCGTCGCACTGCGCTACCACAACGTATACGGGCCCGGCATGCCGCGCGACACCCCTTACTCGGGTGTGGCGGCGATCTTCCGTTCGGCGCTGGAGGCGGGGAGGCTGCCGCAGGTCTACGAAGACGGCGGGCAGATGCGCGATTTCATCCACGTCGACGACGTCGCAGCCGCCAACCTCGCGGCGATCGACACCGAGTTGGACGGGTTCGAAGCGTTCAACGTCTGTTCCGGGCGGCCGGTGGCCATTCGGGAAGTGGCCGAATGGCTGTGCGCGGCGCGTGGGCGTGACGAACCGGAAATCACCGGCCGCTACCGCAGCGGTGACGTCCGGCATATCGTCGCCGATCCCGGCCGGGCCGCCACCCGGTTGGGCTTCCGCGCTGCGGTCGACCCTGTCGACGGGATCACCGATTTCGCCTTCGCTCCGCTTCGTCCCGCAGTGCGCTGACCACCAGTTTGCCGTACCCGGGCATCGGGTATGCCTCGAACACTTCGACGTGACAAAAGGAGTAGACGATGCGGCCGGCCTCTTCGGATGTTCCTGCGGTCCTCTTCGATGTCGACGGTACGCTCGTGGACTCCAACTACCTGCACGTGCACGCGTGGGTACGCGCCTTCGAGGTCGAGGATCAGCCCGTGTCCGGCTGGCGGGTGCATCGCTGTATCGGCATGGACGGCGACACCTTGATCCGCACCCTGGCGCGTGGCGCCGACGAGGCCGTCCAACACCGGCTCAAGGATCACCACGGGCAGTTCTACCGTGAGATGGCCTCGTTGCTGACGGTGCTGCCCGGTGCGCGTGAACTGCTGCACCGGGTTTCCGACCTGGGCATGCAAGTCGTGCTGGCCACGTCGGCCCCGGAGGACGAGCTGATGCTGCTGCGGCGGGTGCTGGACTGCGACGACGTGATCTCCATGGTGACGTCCTCGCGCGACGTCGACGTCGCCAAACCCGACCCCGGCATCGTGCACGTGGCGCTGGACCGGGCCGGGGTCGAGGCATCGTGCGCGGTGTTCGTCGGAGACTCGACCTGGGATGCGTTGGCCGCCAGGCGCGCCGGTGTGGTCACCATCGGGTTGCGCAGCGGCGGGGTGGGCACCTGCGAATTGGATTGTGCCGGTGCCAAGGTGATCTACGACGACCCGCGCGACCTGTTGGCAAACCTGGACACCAGTCCCATCGCGACGTTGTCAGGCCGGGTCAGGGCGAATCCGCTAACCTGCTGAGTGTGAACGAGGCCCGCAGCGCGGGGCGCGCGGCGTCCGCGCTGCGACGCGCGGCATGGGCGGCAGGCGCGATATGTACCGTCGTCTCGCTCGTCGTCGGCGCCTATACCGTGTTGGCACCGCCGCCCGAATGCGGTGGGCTGTACGTGTGCCGACGCGTGGCCGACCGCACTCTGCTGCTGGGCTGGACGGCATTGTTCGTCGCAGTGGTGACGGCGGTGGCGTTGGCGATGGTGCTCCGCGGGCGCCGCTTCACCGGATGGCCCGTGCGGATCGTCGGCCTCGTGCTCACCTGCCTGCTGGCGGCCGCGTACTGGAAGACCCATTTCGGGGCGCTCCGCGCAGAGCTGGCAACCCAGATGCCGGTCACGATGCCGATGTGGACCGCGACCTACGCCTTTTGGCTTGCCGCCGCCGGATTGGGGCTCGCCACGATCGCCACCCGTCCGCGCTGACCCCCGCGCCAACCGTGGTGACGGTCCGCGCAGCGAAACACTGCACCGCGATGCGAAGAGCTGGCCGCACGGCGTTTGCGCGCGCCGCGCGATCGGGTAGCACCTCATGGTCATCCACGCCGCGGTTCAGGGGGCCCAGTGAAGATCGCGATGGTGATCGGCTCGGTCCGGCAGTTCTCTGCGGCATCGGAGCACAGCCGGTGGCTGCCCGGGCTGCTCAGCCAGGCCGGCCACCAGGTGACCGTGTACAGCCTCGGTGACGACGAGCCGGACGCGCCGGGACTGCCCGCATCGGATGTCGTCACGATCACCGGCGGCCCAAGCGAACTCGCCGCCAAGCTGGATGTCGGCTGGGAACGGGACCGCCCCGATGTGGTGCAGGCGCATTCCTGGCCGATCGGACTTCTCGCCCAGCTCGCGGCCGACCGGCACGCGCTGCCGACGGTGCAGTCCTTTCACGGCACCGCACCGCTCGGCCCGCGCGTCGGCATGGCCAAACCCGCGCAGACCCGGCTGGCGGCGCTGGTGGCACGGACCGCCAGCTGGGTCACGACCGGATCCAGTCAGGAGCTGGAGACCGTTGCCCGGCTGCGCCGGTCACGCCGCCGGACGTCGGTCATCGCCGGGGGAATCGACGTCGAGAGGTTCGAGCAGTGGCTGTCGGCTGAGGCGTCCCCCGGCGAGCGGTCCGACAGACCAGAACACCTGATCGCAGGCCTGGCAGGTTCCGACGATCTCGATCCCGGGTTCGACGCGGTGATACGGACCCTGCCGGCCGTGCCGGAAGCCCGGTTCCTCGGCATCGGTCGCCCGCCGCAACACCACCACCTGGATACCGGGACGCAGCTGGCCCACGCGCTCGGGGTGCAGGACCGCGTCGAACTCGTGGTGCGCACCCCAGCAGAGGCACTGGCCCGGCTCAGGCGCGCCGACATCGCCACGTGCACGCCCGCACTGTGCACCGATCACTCGACGGTGTTGCAGGCCATGGCCGCCGGAATCCCGCTGATCGCACACGACACCGGCGCACTCGCCGACACCGTCATCGACGACGTCACGGGCCTGCTGATTCGGCCCGGTCGGTCCCGGGATCTGGCCACAGCCATCAAAATGCTTCTCGCCCAGCCCTTTGCGCGCATGAGTATGGGCGCGGCCGGTCGTGCCCGGGCCCGCAGCCGCTACAGCTGGCAGCGGGTCGCACAAGAATACGAATGGGTCTACGAGAACGCGATGTCAACCAGGGGGCAAGCGCGGGCAACCACACCGAATCGCCGGCGAACAGCCCACGGCGACAGCCCTTTCGGAACGACGATTGGTTGACCGCCGTGCAGGGCATTTACGCTACGCCGGGGTCGCCGTCATCACGCTGGGCGGCGGGCAACCATCGCGTTCTTCGTGGTGCTCCGGCTCGCTGAGGATTCTGCAGGTCCCCGTCGCCGCGGCCATTGCGTTGCCGGTCGCCGAAATCCTGCACTCCAGGCTGGACAACGCGTCACGCATCGGCCCGTCAGGTACCCAAGACGCCGCGCAGCGGGTACTACGGGAGGAACCCCTATTGACGGATATGGAGTGATGGTGATGGCGGTCTCTCGGACCAAGGTAGTGATCGTCGGCGGTGGTTTCGGCGGCTTGTTCTGCGCACGCCGGCTCGGGAAGGCCGACGTCGACGTGACCCTGGTGGACCGGGCGGCCTGCCACGTGTTCCAGCCCCTGCTCTACCAATGCGCCACCGGGACGCTCAGCATCGGACAGATCAGCCGGTCACTGCGCGAGGAACTGGCTCGGCACAGAAATGTCACGACGCTGCTCGGCGAGGCGATCGACCTCGATGACGACGCCCGCCGGGTGATCGTGCGCAGGCCCGACGAGTCCACCTACACGCTGGATTACGACGTCCTGGTGGTGGCGGTCGGCATGCGGCAGGCCTATTTCGGCAACGAGAAGTTCGCGCAATGGGCACCCGGGATGAAGACGCTCGATGACGCGTTGAGCATCCGGCGGCGGTTGTTCGGCGCGTTCGAGATCGCCGAGACGCTGCCGCCGGGGCCGGACCGTGACAGCTGGCTCACCTTCGCCGTGGCCGGCGGCGGCCCGACCGG
Organism: Mycolicibacterium canariasense; assembly: GCF_002101555.1. GTDB lineage: Bacteria > Actinomycetota > Actinomycetes > Mycobacteriales > Mycobacteriaceae > Mycobacterium > Mycobacterium canariasense. Next base: position 22,966 of record NZ_LQOL01000056.1, on the reverse strand, counting down.
GGTGGAACTGGCGGGCCAGATTCGTGAGATGGCCACCCGCGCTCTGGCGCACGAATTCCACAGCATCGAGCCCGAGGAGGCCCGGGTGCTGTTGTTCGACGGTGGGAGCAGCATTCTGGCCAGCTTCGCCCCGGACCTGACCGAGAAGGCCACCCGAGCGCTGCAGCAACTCGGGGTCGAACTGCACCTCGGTGTGCACGTCACCGATGTCCGGCCCGACGGGGTGACCGTCACCCCGAAGGACGGCAGCCCGCCGGCGGATTACCCGGCACGCACGGTGTTGTGGACCGCCGGTGTGGAGGCGGTGCCGTTCGCGCGCCGCGTCGCCGAGGTCACCGGAGCCGCATCCGATCGTGCCGGGCGCATCGCGGTGGATCCGGACCTGTCGATTCCCGGCCATCCGGAGATCTTCGTCATCGGTGATCTCGTCGGCCGCGATCAGCTTCCCGGAGTCGCCGAGAACGCCATGCAGGGCGGCATCCACGCCGCGTCCTGCATCCGCCGCGGTTTGGCCGGCAAGCCGCGGCGGTCCTACCGTTACCGCGATCTGGGCTCGGCGGCTTATATCAGCCGGGGTAACGCGCTGCTGCAAGCCGGACCCGTCCGGCTGGCGGGGGTGCTGGGCTGGCTGGGCTGGGGGTTGATCCACCTCGCGTTCCTCACCGGCATCGAGAACCGGGTCAGCACATTGGCCAGCTGGTTGGTGACCATCGCCCGGGCCAGCCGCACGGACCGGACGTTCATCCTGGGCGCCACGACCTCACCCGAACATCCCTACACCTGGCTGAAGTTCTTCCATCCCAACATGCTTCCGGTCGACGGTCAGGAGACTGCCGACCGCAGCTGAATACGAATCAGGTTTCAGCGCAACCGTTTTGCTCCCAGCGTCCGGGACTCGTGCACCAAGAAGCCGGCCCCGAGGGCGTCCCGGAAGGCGGTCACCGATGGGTGCGCGGCGTAGGCGGCACGGGCGAGCGTGAAGAGCTGACGCTTGGGCGCACCGGGCAAGCGACACAGCCGCACACCCTGCAGTCGCTGCCGACCGAGCAGCGCCGGCACGAAGCAGACCGCCCGACCGGATTCCACCATCTGCACATGCACCAGAGGGTCCACCCCGTCGAATCGAGCCGGGGGTTCGAATCCGTTGTCGCGACATAGTTCTCGCGCCCAGCGGCCGGGCGCGGAGTCACGGGGATCGAGTGCCCACGGAGCGGCTGCAAGGTCGGCCAGTCCGGTGGGCGCGCTCCACGGCCCGAAGGTCGGCACCGCCAGCAACACCTCGTCGGCACCTAGGTCCACCCGGTGCATGTCCGCACGGCCCCGAAAAGGTTCGCCGGGATACTCCTCGCCGAGTACGACGTCGAATCCGCCGGTGAGCAATCCCGACATGGCCGCCTCGGCCTCGCGCTGCGCAATGTCCACCCGCAACTCGGGGTGATCGCGCTCCAGCGCATCGAGGGCGGCGGGCAGCAGCGACAGCAGAACGGTCTGGAAGGACGCCACCTGCAGCCGGCCTCCGACCCTGCCCTGTGCGGCGGCCAACGCGGTTTCGGCGTCTTCGAGCGCGGCGATGGCCACCCGAGCGTGGTCGACCAGGATGCGGCCCGCCTCGGTGAGCCGGACGCCGCGTCCGACCGGTTCGGTCAGCGCCACCCCGGCCTCCCGCTCGAGTTGGGCGAGCTGCTGCGACACCGCCGACGGGCTGTAGGACAGGGCGCGCGCCACCGCCGCCAGTGTGCCCCGGCGCTCCAACTCGTAGAGCATCGTCAGGCGTTGCAAGTTCAGCACCCGCGACCCACATTCATCAGATCTGCTTATCGAGTTTGATAATAAACATTCGCTGGACTGATCGTTTTATTGTTGACAGGCTGGTGCCGTGCCGTCGTCCCCACCCCGCCGCTCCGGGTCCCCGCAGAGCGTGCTGATGGTGCTGGGGTCGTGCATTTCGTTGCAGTTCGGCGCCGCGGTCGCGACGCCCCTGCTGCATCACCTCGGCGCCGGTCTGCCGGTCATGTTCCGGCTGCTGGTGGCCGGCGCCCTGCTGCTGGCGGTGTTCCGCCCCCGCGTCGGCCACTGGACAGCGTCGCAATGGACATCGGTGCTGCTGTTCGGGCTGGCGCTGGCCGGCATGAACGGGTTCTTCTTCGCCGCGCTCGCGCGGATTCCGCTGGGGACCGCGGTCACCATCGAGTTCGCCGGCCCGCTGTTGCTGGCGGCGGTGCTGGCCCGGCGTGCCCGGCACCTGATGTGTGTGGCCGCGGCGGCGGTCGCCATCGCCACCCTCGGCCTGCACGGTTCGGGCACCGCGACAACCCATCTCGACGCCGTCGGCGTCGTTCTCGCCTTGATCGCCGCGGGTTTCTGGGCGCTCTACATCGTGGCCGGCAAGCGGGTCGGTGAGCGGGTGCCCGGCCACGGCGCCCTGCCGGTCAGCATGCTCGTCGGGGCCGCGGCGACCGTGCCGTTCGCCGTGCCCGCTCTGCCGGCGCTCACCCAGGCGCCGGGCCTGCTGCTGCCACTCACGGCCGTCGCCATCCTGTCCTCGGTGATCCCGTACAGCCTGGAGTTCGCCGCGATGCGCCGGCTCGACACCCAGACCTTCGGCGTGCTGCTCAGCCTCGAACCGGCCGTCGCGGGCATCGCCGGCTGGGCCCTGCTCGGCCAATCGCTCACCTGGGTCGATACCGCTGCGATCGCCACGGTGGTGATCGCGTCCGCGGTCGCCGCCGTCGAACGACGAAGCCCCGGCGCCACGCCGGCGCGGCCCGACCTGACCCAGATCGGTGCGGGCTGAGGACCACCGGTGTTCGCCGGATCCGGGTGCAGTGGCTATAGTCGACCCCGTGAACATCGGCCTGCGTCGCTATTGGCGCTTTATCCCGGCTCCGGGTGGAGCCACGGATAAAGTGCGGTAACCAGCGCGCGACGCCACCACCCGGAGCCCGGCAGTGACCTTTCGGTCACTGCTTTCGTCATTTCAGGGCACCGGACGGGTCGGGTGAGCCCTGATGTCAATCAAGGAGAACCACCCCGATCATGACCATCACCGCCGCCGTCGACGTCCCCACCTCCGACCGACGGATCACCGAGTTCCGCCCCATCCCCAGTCCGCGCGACATCCGCGCCGAACTGCCCCTCACCGCCGCGATGGCCGCCGACGTCCAACGCCATCGTGACGAGATCGCCGATATTCTCGCCGGCCGCGATGGCCGGCTGCTGCTGGTCGTCGGTCCGTGCTCGGTGCACGACCCGGTCGCGGCCCTCGATTACGCCCGCCGGCTGGCGCCGCTGGCCGCCGACTACGCCGGCCGGTTGAAGATCGTCATGCGCGTCTACTTCGAGAAGCCGCGCACCGTGGTCGGATGGAAGGGTCTGATCAACGATCCGGGGCTGGACGGCAGCTTCGACGTCGAACGCGGTTTGCGGACCGCGCGGGCACTGCTGCTCGACATCGGCGCGCTCGGGCTCGCCGTCGGTTGTGAGTTCCTGGAACCCACCAGCCCGCAGTACATCGCCGACACCATCGCCTGGGGCGCCATCGGAGCTCGCACCACCGAATCCCAGATTCACCGCCAGCTGGCCTCGGGATTGTCCATGCCCGTCGGGTTCAAGAACGGCACCGACGGAAACCTCCGGGTCGCCATCGACGGCGTGAATGCGGCTGCAGCGCAACATGTCTTCTTCGGCATCGACGAGCTCGGCCAGGGGTCGGCGGTACAGACCGCCGGCAACCCGGACTGCCACGTGATCCTGCGCGGCGGCACGGCCGGACCCAATTACGACACCGAGTCGGTGCGCAACACGGTGCATCATCTCGAGCAAGCCGGCTTGCCCGGCCTGGTGATGATCGACTGCTCGCACGCCAATTCGGGCAAGGATCACGTCCGCCAGGCCGAAGTGGCGACCGAGATCGCCGACCGGATCGCGGCGGGCGAGCGCGGCATCAGCGGTCTGATGTTGGAGAGCTTCCTGGTGGCCGGCGCCCAGAGCCTGGGCCCCGATCTGGTCTACGGGCAATCGGTCACCGATGCGTGCATGGGCTTCGACACCACGCGCTCGGTGCTCGCACGGCTGTTCGCCGCGGCGGGCTGACCGGCTGCGAGAATACGAGTCGCCCCCGGCGAACAGGAGAAGCGTGAAACCTCGGTCGACGCGCTCCTGTTCGCCGCGCCCTCGAATTGATCCTCACAAAACCCGCGGCCGGGCCGTCTACTCGGTGTGACACTCAAACAGCCTTTCCAGACCGTGGTTTCCGAGCACGGTCCCACGGTGTTGCGGGTCTGCCGGGTTCTCGTCGGACCCGTCGACGGTGACGACGCCTGGTCGGAAACGTTCCTGTCCGCACTGAAGGCCTATCCCGATCTGCCGGCGGATGCCAACGTCACGGCCTGGCTGGTGACCATCGCGCACCGCAAGGCCATCGACATCCTGCGCAGCCGAGCCCGGCACGCCGTGCCCACCGATGCGCTCCCGGAGTACGCCGCCGCACCCGGCGACGCGGATCACCATGGGGAACACCAGGACCTCATCGACGCGGTGAACCGCCTGTCCCCCAAACAAAAACAGGCCGTCGCCTACCACTATCTGGCCGGTCTGCCCTACACCGAGGTCGCCGACATCACCGGCAGCAGCCCCGCGGCCGCCCGCCGCGCCGCCGCCGACGGGATAGCAGCGCTGCGCCGCCGCCTCAGCACCACGTCCGCCGCGGCGGGCGCGTTCACGAAAGGACAGCACTCATGACCATCGACCCCCACGACGTCATCGGCCCCCTCACCACCGTCACCGGCGCAGACGCCGAACACCTGGCCGAGCTGCAGCACCGGTTGGCCACCGCGGCACAGCGCGACGGTGTCCTCGACATCGCCTACCGCGTGGTCGACAGCCCCGTCGGGCCGCTGCTGATCGCCGCCACCGAGATCGGGCTGCTGCGGGTCGCGTACGCCAACGAAGGTCACGATGCCGTGCTGCAGCAGCTGGCCGACAAGGTCAGCTCCCGCATCGTGCTGGCGCCTGAGCGCCTGGACACCGCGGCACGCGAACTCGACGAGTATTTCGCCGGTGCGCGACGCGAATTCGACGTGCCGTTGGACTGGCGGCTGTCGGCGGGGTTCCGCGGTGCTGTCCTTCGACACCTGCCCGAGATCGGCTACGGCCGCACCGCCAGTTACGCCGCTGTGGCCGAACTCGCCGGCAACCCGCGGGCCGTCCGCGCCGTGGGCACCGCGTGCGCCACCAATCCGCTACCGGTCGTCGTGCCGTGCCATCGCGTCGTCCGCAGCGACGGGACGATGGGCGGTTACCTCGGCGGCCCGCAGGCCAAGCGACTCCTGCTCGACCTGGAGGCCGCATGACCAGGGCGACGGACCGCGCACCGAAAGCTGGAAGCCGCGGAAACGGCTCTGCGGCAACCGGATTCCGAACTTGCCCGGCTCAACGAGGGGTGAGGCGGGTCAGGCCGGGCGCATGATCGCGACCAGGAAATCCGAGTCGTCGGTGAACGGCCGCAGGTCCCAGGTCGAGAGCAGGACATCCGGCCGCAGGCCCGCATCGGCGGCGTCGGCGAGGAACTGATCGAATTCGTAGTCGCGGCCGGCACCGAACCCGATCACCGCCCGGCCATCGGCGGCAAGGTGCGCGCGCAGCCGGGCCAGCGTCATGCCACGGGTGCTCGGGGCCAAGAACGTCATCACATTGCCCGCCGAGGCGATGACGTCGAATCGCTCGGTGATGCCACGTGCGGGCAGGTCCAGTTCGGCCAGGTCACCGACGAGCCAGCGCGGCCCGGGATGATCCTGCCGGGCAGCCTCGATCAGCGCGGGGTCGACGTCGACGCCCACCACCCGGTGCCCCGCGGCGGCCAGGTACCCGCCGAGCCGACCCGGCCCGCAGCCGGCGTCGAGGATGTGCGCGCCCCGCGGCGCCATCGCGTCCACCAGACGGGCCTCGCCGTCCAGGTCGCGCCCGGCGGCCGCCATGGCCCGGAAACGGTCGATGTACCACTGCGAGTGTCCGGGGTCGGCGGCGACCTTTTGCATCCAGAAGCTCTGCTCGACCATGAGACCATTGTGGCAGGCCGGTGCGCCGACTCCGGGGAACGAGCCGGCCGCCACCCGAAGGCCTTGAGCAGCCGTTGAGCAGCGAGGCGCACACGGTTGTCGGCCACGGCGCAGCCCGGCACCGGTGTGATCCAGCCGGGCCGGTCGCAGACGGTGCGGGTACGCAAACATGTCGCTCGGGGCGCCTAGTATCTCTGCGTCAGGCCGTGCCGGAGCACCGGACGCCAGGACCACGCGTCGCGGATGACGACCGCGAACCCGCCAGGACCCAGGCTCGGTCCTCGCCCACCCGGCCCGGAAGGAAAGGACCCGCCGTGAGCTACAACGCCGCTGACATCACCGAGCTCGACGATGTCCAGCACACCCGCCTGCGGCCGGCGGTCAACCTGGGGCTGGACGTCCTCAACACGGCGCTGCGCGAGCTCGTCGACAATGCCATCGAAGAGGTCGCCGACCCCAGCCACGGCGGGTCGACGGTCACCATCACCCTGCACGCCGACGGATCGGTCAGCGTCACCGATGACGGCCGCGGTCTGCCCGTCGACTCCGACCCAGTGACCGGTAAGAACGGCATCGTCAAGACGCTGGGCACCGCGCGGGCCGGCGGCAAGTTCTCCGCGCACGCCGACGCGAGCAGCACGGGCGCCGGCCTCAACGGCATCGGCGCCGCGGCCGCCGTGTTCATCTCGGCCAGGACCGACGTGACGGTGCGCCGCGGCGGGAAGACCTATCTGCAGAGCTTCGGGGGCGGCTATCCGGGCGTCTTCGAGGGCAAGGATTTCGATCCGGAGGCCCCGTTCACCCGCGCCGACACGCAGAAATTGCGCGGTGTGGGCAACCGCAAGCCCGACGCGCACGGCACCACCGTACGCATCCTGTTCGACCAGGCCGTCGTGCCGGACTCCAGCATCGACATCGGCGAGGTGCTGTTACGGGCGCACGCCGCCGCACGGATGTCACCCGGGGTGCACCTGGTGGTGGTCGACGAGGGCTGGCCCGGCGGCGAGGTTCCGCCGGCGTTGACACAGCCGTACAGCGGCCCCTGGGGCACCGACACATTGCTGGACCTGATGTGCACGGCGGCGGGCACCCCGTCGCCCGAGGTGCGCGCCGTCGTGGACGGCCGCGGTGAGTACACCACCGGCCGCGGCCCGACGCCGTTCCGTTGGTCGTTGACCGCGGGGCCGGCCGAGCCGGCGACGGTGGCCGCGTTCTGTAACACCGTGCGCACCCCCGGTGGCGGATCACATCTGACGGCGGCGGTGAAAGGGTTGTCCGAGGCTCTGGCCGACCGGGCATCCCGAATCCGCGACCTGGGCTTGGCCAAGGGTGAGGACGGCCCCGAACCCCAGGATTTCGCCGCCGTCACCGCGCTGGCCGTGGACACCCGCGCACCCGATGTGGCGTGGGACTCCCAGGCCAAGACCGCGGTGTCCTCCCGCTCGCTGAACGTGGCGATGGCGCCGGACGTGGCGCGCAGCGTCACCATCTGGGCCGCCAATCCCGCCAACGGTGACGTGGTGACGCTGTGGACCAAGCTGGCCCTGGAATCGGCTCGAGCCCGGCGCAGCGCCGAGGGCGCCAAGGCGCGGTCCCGGGCGGCGTCGAAGGCCAAGGGACTGGGCACCAACCTGTCGTTGCCGCCGAAGCTGCTGCCCAGCCGGGAAACCGGGCGCGGGTCCGGCGCCGAGCTGTTCCTGTGCGAGGGCGATTCGGCGCTGGGCACCATCAAGGCGGCACGCGACGCCACCTTCCAGGCGGCGTTCCCGCTGAAAGGCAAGCCGCCCAACGTTTACGGGTTCACCGTGAGCAAGGCGCGGGTCAAGGACGAGTTCGATGCGATCGAACGGATCCTGGGCTGCGGTATCCGCGATCATTGCGATCCGGAGCAGTGCCGGTACGACCGGATCCTGTTCGCCTCCGACGCCGACCCCGACGGCGGCAACATCAACTCCAGCCTCATCTCGATGTTCCTGGACTTCTACCGGCCCCTGGTCGAGGCCGGGATGGTGTACGTGACCCTGCCGCCGCTGTTCGTCGTGAAGAACGGCGACGAGAGGATCTACTGCCAGGACGAGTCCGAGCGCGACGCCGCCGTGGCCCAGTTGAAAGCCACCTCCAAGAAACGTGTGGAAGTCCAACGCAACAAGGGACTCGGCGAGATGGATGCCGACGACTTCTGGAACACCGTGCTGGATCCGCAGCGGCGCACCGTGATTCGGGTTCATCCCGATGACGGTGAGAAGAACCTGCATCACACGCTGTTCGGCGGGCCACCCGAGGGCCGGCGCACGTGGATGGCCGATATCGCCGCCCGTGTCGACACCTCCGCGCTGGACCTGACCTAGGAGACGCCCTGTGACCGCCGTTATCGAGCAGAATCCCGACCTGGTGCTCGACCAGAGCGCCGATGACTACTGGAACCATTACCAGCTGACCTTCGCCCTCTACAGTGTCAGTGATCGCGCCATCCCGTCGGCGTTCGACGGGCTCAAGCCGGGTCAGCGGCGCCTGCTGTATCAGATGCACGATTCCAAACTGCTGCCCGGGAACAAGCCGCAGAAGTCCTCGAAGGTCTGCTCGGCGGTGACCGGAAACCTGCATCCGCATGGCGGCGCGTCGATGTACGGTGCGGCGGCCTTGATGGCCGCCGAGTTCCAGCGCGTGAAAGTCATCGACGGACAAGGTGCCTTCCCCCGTATTCAGGGTGACATCCCCGCAGCCGACCGCTACACCGAGATGCGGCTGTCGGCGCCCGGCGCTGCGCTGACCGCCGAACTCGACAGTCACGCGGTGCCGATGGTGCCTACCTTCGACGGTGAGTGGGTCGAGCCGACGTGGTTGCCCGCCCAGTGGCCGGTGCTGCTGTGCAACGGCGCCGTCGGCATTGCCGAGGGCTGGGCCACCAAGGTGCCCGCGCACAATCCCCGCGAGGTGATGGCGGCCTGCCGGGCCCTGTTGAAAACCCCGAACATGACCGATGACCGGCTGGTGAAACTGATTCCGGGTCCGGACTGGGGTTGCGGGGCCACCGTGGTCGGCACCGCCGGGCTGCGTGAGTACATCACCACCGGCCGTGGCGCCTTCACGGTGCGCGGCACGGTCTCGGTGGACGGGAAGAACTGCGTCATCACCGAACTGCCGCCCGGTGTCGCGAGCAACACCGTGCAGGACCGGATCCGCGCCCTGGTCGAGTCCGGTGAACTGTCCGGGGTGGCCGATATGTCGGACCTCACCGACCGCCGTAACGGGTTGCGCATCGTCGTGACGGCCAAACGCGGGCACAGCGCCGAGCAGATCCGCGAGCAACTGTTGGCCCTGACACCGCTGGAGTCCACCTTCGCCGCCAGCCTGGTGGCGCTCGACGAGAACCGGGTGCCGCGCTGGTGGTCGGTGCGCGAACTGATCTCGGCCTTCCTGCACCTCCGGGATTCGGTGGTGCTGCACCGCAGCGAATATCGCCTGGAGAAGGTAGCCGCCCGTCGTCACCTGGTGGCCGGGTTGATGACCATTCACCTGGACATCGACGCAGCGGTGGCGGTGATCCGCGGCTCCGAGACCGTCGACGAGGCCCGACAGGGCCTGCAGGAGAGGTTCTCCATCGACGCCGAGCAGGCGGATTACGTTCTGGGACTTCAGCTTCGGCGGCTCACCAAGCTGGACGTCATCGAACTGCAGGCCGAAGCCGAGAAGCTGGATGCCGAGTTCGCCGAGCTCACCGAGTTGGTGGCCAACCCCGATGCGCGGCGCACGGTGATCGACCAGGAGCTGGTCGAGACGGCAAAGCTGTTCAAGGGGCCCGAATTCGACCGTCGCACCGTGCTCGACTTCGACGCCACGCCGGTGACCTCCGGGTCGGACGAGGACGGGCCGCGCGAGCGGAAGGTCAACTCGGCGTGGCGCCTCGATGATCGGGGGGTGTTCTCCGACAGTCACGGCGACCTGCTGACCTCGGGTTTGGGCTGGGCCGTCTGGACCGACGGGCGGATCAAGTTCACCGCCGGTGGTGGTCTGCCGTTCAAGATCCGGGACATCCCGGTGGCCCCTGACATCACCGGGCTGCTGCGCTCGGGAGTCCTGCCCGAGGGCTACCACCTGGCACTGGTGACGCGGCGCGGCAAGATTCTGCGGATCGACCCGGCCGCGGTGAATCCGCAGGGCGTGGCCGGTAACGGCGTGGCCGGCGTGAAACTCGCTGCGGACGGCGATGAGGTGATCGCAGCACTGCCCGTCTCCTGCCAGAACGGCGAGGCCATCTTGTCCATCTCCGAGAAAGGTTGGAAGGTCACCGAAGTTGCCGACATCCCGGTGAAGGGCCGCGGCGGCGCGGGTGTCGGATTCCATCCGTTCGTGGCCGGCGAAGGTGCGCTGCTGTCGGCGTCGATTTCGGCTACCGGGTTCGTACGCGGCAAGAAGCCGGTGCGGGCGGAGAACCGGGCGAAGTCTTCGGTCAAGGGGCCCGGCACCGACGTGACACCCGCCGAGTAGAGCGCCGCGGGTCTAATCCAGGCCGAGTTTGGCCGCGAGATCGAGGACCGCTTCGGCGCGCGCCTTGGTGGGGCCGACACTTCCGTCGTAGGGACCGGCCGGTGCGTCCAGCCGGGCGAGCGTGCGACGTGCCTCGTCGATCTCCATCGGGGACGGGCTGAGCAGACTGTTGATCGTCTCGGCGTGGGTGAGATCCAGGCATAGCCGTCCGCTCATCCCGGCGGCCTTGGCCACGGCGGTCTCCCGCGCCAGGCGGTTGGCTGCCGTCCGCAGTGTGGGTCCGTCGATGGGCGCCGGTAGCCGCGCGGCACGGCTCGCGACGACGAGCCTGGCCCGTGCGTAGGCCAGCACGGTGGGGTCATCGCTCATGCCGGTGTCGCGACGAAAATCGCCCACCCCGAATGCGATTCGGCCGCAGCCGGGGTCACGTGCGATATCGGGGGCCGATTCGAGGCCGAGCGCCGATTCGACCAATGCCACCACCGGCGTTCCATCGGGTAACCGGGCGGCGGTTGCGGCCACGTCATCGGCGCCCTCGGTCTTGGCGAGCATCACACCGGTCAGGCCCGGGGCGTGGGCCACCGCGTCCAGATCGGCCGACCATGCCGGCGTGCTCACGCAGTTGATCCGCACCCACGCCCGTCCTCCGGTGCTCAGGTACTCGGCCACTGCGTGGCGCCCGTCCGCTTTCTGAGAATCGGGCAGGCCGTCTTCGATATCGAGCACCACGATGTCGGCACGCCCGGCCGCCGCGGTGTCGAATGCGTCATCGCCACCGGGCAGGCCCGGCTGCAACAGCCACGTCCGGGCCAGTGACCAGTGCGGTTTACGGATGCGTTCGGCGACGCGCGATGAAACCACGCTCAGGTCCTCCCTCTCGACGATGCCGTTTAGATCGTCGAGTCACCGCGGGCTCAGCGCCACATTCCGCACATTATGTTCACGAGAGCAGCCCATGTCGGCCGCGACGGCAGCGATCGGCTCAGTCACTTCATTCACAATGATCACTCTGTTAACATGACGCAATGTCCGACGAGCCGTGGACGCCGCATCGGCGGCGATCACGCATGGTGTCCCGGCGCGATGCGCTGCGTTACGCCGGCGCGGCGACCGCCGTAGCCGGATTCGGTGCCGCCCTGGCGTCGGCCGGCATGCCGACGGCGTCAGCCGCCGCGCCCACCCTGATCGACTTCGCCATGCGCCAGATTCCGGCGCGGGATATCCGGGCGGCCGGCCACTCCGGGGTGATCAACTACGTCTCCACGTCGCGGCCGGGCTCGTCGTTCGGGGCCAAACCGATCACCCTGCCCTACGCCCAGTCGCTGACCGCCGCCGGACTGGTGATCGTGAGCAACTACCAATACGGCAAACCGGGCGGAACGGCCCCGTCGGATTTCACCCGCGGCTTCGCCGGCGGTGTCGCCGACGCGCGCACCGCCTGGCAGTTGCACACCGCAGCAGGAGGCGGGCGCAGCGCGCCGATCTTCTTCAGCGTCGACGACGATATCGACCGCAATACGTGGAACAGCGTTGCCCTGCAGTGGTTTCAGGGGATCAACTCGGTGCTCGGGGTGCAACGTACCGGCATCTACGCGGGCATCAACCCCTGCCAGTGGGCCACCGCCGACGGTGTCATCGGGCGGTCGAGCACGCCCGGTCGCGTCTGGGCGTGGCAGACCCGGTCCTGGTCGCGCGGGCAGATCTATCCGGCCGCGGTGCTCTACCAGCGTATCGTGAGCACTGCGTCGAATCCCGGTCCGGTGGTCGGTGGGTTGGAAGTCGACGTCAACGACGTCCTGGCCCAGGACTGCGGGCAGTGGAACCTGCACCCCTGAGGGGTGTTTCCGGGCGGGCCGGCCGTCAGGCCGCGAGGTAGCGCGTCAGCATGGCCACCAATTGCTGGCTCAGATCTGCCGTTTCGAGCGTTCGAGGCGCAGCCAAGGCGTGATGGACCACCGATTCGATCGTGATGACCACCAGCCTGGCCGCCGCCTCGGTGTCGACCACTCCGACCTCGGGATGTGCCTCCAGGATCTCCCGCATCGCCTCGATCGACTCGGTGCGCCGCTGAGCCACCTTCACCAGCAACTCGTGTGAGCGAGGCGCCTGCTCGACCAGAACCCGAAGGAACTCCGGATCCTGGCGGTGGTTGTCGATCGCGGCGGCGACGACGTCGCCGATCACCTGCTCCAGTGATGCCGGCCCGTACGGCGGTTGGCTCTGGTCGGCCGTCCTGACACCGGCGTCCAAATGCCTGGAGGCGAGTTCGACGACGATGGCGTCCTTGTTCGGGAAGTACTGATAGAGCGAGCCGATGGAGACATCGGCGGAAGCGGCGATGCGGTTCGTTGTCCCCCGCGCGTACCCGTACTCGCTGAATACGGCGACCGCCGCATCGAGGATCCGGTCGCGGGTGAGTTCCGATCGGCGCTGACGCGGGCGCTTGCGCGGCTGAAGTTGCCCCTCGGCTGTCACTACACCCTCCTCGCTGTGTGCGCCGCCCCCAGCCTAAACCGGATCACGCCGGACCGCCGTGCGTTGCGCCGCCCGCATGGCCTCGGCCATCACACCGAATGCGAGTGGCGCCGGCGCGACAACCGACGAAAGCACCGGCACCCTGCGACGAGGGCGAGCGCAGAATGCGAGTGGCAAAAGTCATGCCGGCGACGCGATAATTTCTCTATCAGTTGAGCTAATTACATTCCGCCGCAACCATATTCAATTGTGGTGGCCTCATTTCAAGGAGCAACGCCGATGGACTCACTCACCACCGCCCCGGTCGCCGATGTCCTGCAACGGCTGTTCGCCGAAGCCGAGATCACCGATGCTGCGATGATCGGCCGGATACAGCAGGACGCCGGCGACCCGATCGCCGCGCTGCTCGACGCGGAGGCGCGTGACTACAAGGGTCTCTATCGCCAGACGGTGGACAACTTCCTCAACGTCACGCCGGAGTTCGGGCGGCTGCTCTATATCTGCACCCGTGGCCGTCACGCGTCTCGCGTCGTCGAATTCGGTACGTCATTCGGTATTTCGACGATTCATCTGGCCTGCGCGATCCGCGACAACGCGGGCGGCGCCGTCATCGGCACCGAACTGGAACCCACCAAAGCCGCTCGGGCACTGCAGAATCTCGCCGCCGCAGGTCTGGCCGACATGGTGGAGATCCGCACCGGTGACGCCCTGGACACGTTGAGCGACGGCGTGGGCGGACCGATCGACCTCGTCCATCTCGACGGTGCGTTCAGCCTCTATCTCCCCGTGCTTCGTCTGCTGGAACCACACCTGCGGTCCAACGCATTGATCCTCGCCGAGAATGCAACGCCGGCCTACCGCGGCTATGTCCGCGAGCCCCGCAACGCGTATCTGTCCATGGCATTGCCGTTCGAGCCGAGCCGCGGCAACGAACTGTCCGTGTTCACGGGGTGAGGCCCCGACACGATCCACATCAGCAGCTCTTAAGTAGCGTGAAAATATTTAGCTGTACTGCATGGAGGCGCTTCCCCTACCGTCGGGTTCATGAGTTCGCCCGTCCTCCTCGGCTTCCTGACCACCATGACGCTCATCGCCGCCATCGGCGCGCAGAATGCGTTCGTGCTGCGTCAGGGCATCCGTGGTGAACATGTCATCCCGGTCATCGCGATGTGCACCGTGTCCGATCTCATCCTCATCGCCGCCGGCATCGCCGGTGTCGGGGCGTTGATCACCGCTCACCCCGACGCGATGACCGTCGCCAAACTCGGGGGCGCGGCCTTCCTGATCGGTTACGGGGTGCTGGCGGCTCGCAGGGCGTTCCGCCCGTCGGTGCTCAATCCCTCCGAGCGCAATCCGGCGCGGCTGGCCGAGGTGCTACTGACCTGTGCGGCGATGACGTGGCTGAACCCGCACGTCTACCTGGACACGGTGGTCCTGCTCGGTTCGCTGGCCAATGAACACCGAGACCAGCGTTGGCTTTTCGGTGCCGGCTCGGTGGCGGCCAGCGCGCTGTGGTTCACCGGGCTCGGCTTGGGCGCGAGGCGGCTGGCCGGGCTGTTCGCAACACCGCTGACGTGGCGAATCCTGGACGGCACCATCGCGGTCCTCATGGTGACGCTCGGTGCGTGGATGGCGCTGTCGTAACGGGTCCCGTCGCGGCTCGTCGCTCTCGAATGAACCGCCGGCTAGCATACCTCGGCGCGGCGACACCCATCGCCGAATGCGGTGCTGCCCACCGCAACCGCCTCCGGGCATCTGCCGCCGGGCCGGCAATCCGGCTGGCAGCGAATCATTTTCGATGCCGATGCCCGCTCGGCGGTGGCGTCCCCGCCGGTTCTCTTCGCATCGAACATGGCACGGTCGGCGTACTCGATGGCCGCGGCCAACACCGCCGACGGTTGCGCGCCGGTCCGCTGGAAATCGGTAAGGGCCACCGAGGCGACGCCGACGCTCGCGGTGACCGGCGCGATGTCTGCCGGCGCCGAGATCGCGGCTCTGATCCGCTCCGCGATGCCGCGGACGTGCTCGGGCGGAGCGGTGTCCACCACGACGAACTCTTCTCCCCCGATCCGGGCGACCAGCGCCGAGCCGCGTACCGAGTGCACGATCCTACGAGCGCTGCGCACCAGCACGGCGTCGCCCGTCGCGTGCCCGAAGGAATCGTTGATCGACTTGAAGCGATCCAGGTCGATGACCACCGCCATGACCGAATCGGCACCATCGCGACGCTGCCTGGCCAGGTCTGCGATGTAGAAGTTGAGACCGCGCCGGTTGAGCAGTCCGGTCAGTTCGTCGGTCATCGAGTCGTTGGCGTCGCTGCGCAGCATCCAGATCCCGAACTGGATCACCACCGGTGTCACCATCAAGGACACCACCGCGACCAGCGCATTGGCCGCGGCCAGATAGGGATCGCCGTCCGGGCCCGCGGCGATCGAGGTCGCGAAGACGACCACCCCCGACAGCATCACGACGGTATGCAAGGCAAGCACTTTCGGAGTTTCGAAGAATTTGGCATACACCGATACCAAGACCAGGGCGTTGAGACCGAACATCCCGGCCAGCCGATTGGAATAGGTCAGCGCGACGACGGTGATCCCCACATCGGCATATACCGTGAACAGAATCGACCACAGCCGTGACGGCCACGGGCCGAACCACCACACGCCGGTCCAGATCAGCGCGGACAGTGCCAGCACGCAGGACACCAGCCATGCCGCGTGAGTGGCGGGCCCGCTCGGAGAGAACTGGATGACCAACGGGATGACGGCGAACACCAGGGTGCAGGCCCCGATGAGCAATTGGATGCCGTCGAGCAGGCCCCGGTTCGCGAAGTATCTGACATGTGATTCCGGCTCGACCTCGGCGGACCACCACACGCCGAACAAGCGCACGACGGCGTGCAGGCTCTTCAACTTAGACAGCAAACGCCCCCCGCTCACAGTCCCGATCCGGCGAATCGACAAAGCGACGCCCCCATCGGCGCGTGAGCAATCTAACAAAAGCGCCGTGATCAGTCTATGGTTCAGCCGGGCGGAAGGCGTGGGCGCGGTGCGGGTGGGGAGTCCGCCGGCCACCGGCAGGAGAAGGCAGTTTCCGTTGGCAAACGTGTGACGAGTAGAAGTTGACGTCGAATCCACCCTGGGCCAGCTTGTTCAGGTGTCCCTGGCCGGGTTCCACCGTCATCCGAAATGACTTGACGGGCAAGGCAATAGCACGTTGCCAGCGAGCCCGGGTAGCCTCGCGCCATGCGCAGCGACAACGACACCTGGGACATCACCTCCAGCGTCGGTTCGACGGCCTTGTTCGTCGCGGCCGCCCGAGCGCTGGAGGCCCGCAAACCCGATCCGCTGGCCGTCGATCCATACGCTGCGATATTCTGCCGCGCCGTCGGCGGGCGATGGGCCGACGTGGTGGATGGCAAGGACACCGACAGCAAGCTCATGACCGCCGACTTCGGCACTCACTTCGTGGCGTTCCAGGCCGCGCGCACACGATACTTCGACGACTACTTCGCGCAAGCCAACTCCGCCGGCGTGCGGCAAGTGGTCATGCTGGCGGCCGGTCTGGATTCTCGTGCCTATCGCCTGTCGTGGCCCGACGCAACGGTCATCTACGAACTGGACCAGCCCCAGGTGCTGGAGTTCAAGGGCGAGGTACTGGACGCCCACGACGCCCGCCCGGCCGCACACCGTGTCGAGGTGCCCATCGATCTGCGCGACGATTGGCCGGCAGCGCTGCAGGATGCGGGGTTCGACTCGGGCGCACCCGCGGCGTTCATCGCCGAGGGGTTGCTCATCTACCTGCCGGCCACGGCTCAGGGCGAGCTGTTCCGCGGTATCGACGCCCTGGCCACACCGGGCAGTTACGCCGGCATCGAAGAGGGCGACCCGATGCCAGCGCCCGCCTATGAAGCGGCCAAGCGTGCCGAAGCGGCCGATACCGACGGTGACGGCGCCTTCTTCCAGCTGATCTACAACGAGCAGGTCGCCAAGGCCGCCGATTGGTTCACCGGCCAGGGCTGGGCCACCGAGGCCACCCCGCTGGCCGAGCAGATCAGCGGCCTCGGTCGTCCGCTACCGACGCCGGGATCGCAATCGGCAATGATGGTGCAGTCGAACAGACTGGTCACCGCGATCAAGAGGTAGGTCGCTACCGCAATTGCGGCAGGACATCGCGCTGCCAAGCGGTGAAGAACCCGTCCATATCCACACCGATCTGTTGCACGTACACCTCGTCGATGCCCGCGTCGAGGTACTGGCGCACCTGGGCCGCGTGCCTGTCCGGATCGGCACCGCACGCAACGGATTCCGCGATGTCCGCCTTGGGGACCAGGTTCTGCAGGGCGGCGAAATCCTTCGGCCGCGGCACGATCTGCGCGGTCTGTCCCGGCAGGCCCTCGTTGCCCCATAACCGGTGCGCGGTATCCAGCGCGGCCTGCGGGTCGGCGTCCCAGCACACCTTGGTTCCGGCCTGCACCGGCTTGTCCCCACCGCCGGATGACCGGAAGGTCTGCACCAGTTCGGGATCGGGCATCGTCAACACGTAACCGTCACCGATACGGCCGGCCAGTTCGGCGCCCTGCGGCCCGAAGCCGGACACATAGATCGGGAGCGGCTGGGCGGGCCGGGTGTAGATCCGAGCCTCCTGGACTTCGTAGTGCACTCCGTGATGGCTCACCTCGTCGCCCGTCAGTAGGAGCCGGATGACGTCGACCGCCTCCTCCAGCATCTCCTGACGAACGCCGACGGACGGCCACGCATCGCCCAGGATGTGTTCGTTGAGCGCCTCGCCGCTACCCACGCCGAGCACGAATCTGCCATCGAGTTGCACCGCGGCCGTGGCGGCGGCCTGGGCGACGATGGCGGGGTGGATCCGCACCGTCGGACATGTCACGGCGGTCGACACCGGCAATGCCGTCGCCTCCGACAGCGCCCCGATGATTCCCCACACGAACGGGCCCTGGCCCTGCTCGTCGTTCCAGGGGTGGAAGTGGTCGGAGATCCACAACGCCTCGAAACCCGCCTCTTCGGCACGCCGGGCCTGCTCGACGAGGTCTTTCGGCCCGAACTGTTCGCACGATAAGAAGTAACCGATCTTCGCCATGCGACGGGACTACCCACAGAACCGGCGATTAAGCGGCACGAACTCGCGATCACCCAAGGTGCCCGGCACGGGAATGGAGACGGCCGTCGGCGAGGTTCTGTCCAGTGGGGATGCTCGCCGAGCCGGGTTTTTTGCGGCCGAACGCCGGGTATCCGGGTGGCGGTGACGAGAGGTGGGTCTGAGATGAGTGCAGGACGCGGAAGACACGCGCGCCGGACCCCACGTGCGACGGCGGTGGCCTTGACCGTTTCTTTCGTCGTGGCATTCGCCGCGGTCGCTGCGGCGGTTGTCATGCACGTCGCCGACTCGGCGACCGCGCCGTCATCCGCGGCTGCGCCAGCCGCCGAGGCCCGGGCCGGGGCCGGGCAGCCGATCATGCAGGAGGGCCGCCTGATCGCGGTGACGCCGAACTCCTTGACCGCACAGAGCGCCGACGGCGTCGCCCGAACCTACGTGATCGATGCCCAAACCAACGGAATCACCATGTCCGGCAGCCAGGTCGGGAACCCGGCCGACGCCTTCGCGGTCAACGACGAGGTTGCCATCCTCGGCGTGACCCGCGACGGTGCGAACGTCGCCACGGTGGTCGCGCACCGCGAGGCCACCGGCGGCAACGCCGCACCGATGGACTACGCCTTGCCGTGACCGGTCAAACTGGGCAGCAAAACATCGTCGACCAATATCCGCACCGTTTCGTCGCTGGGCGGCCGGTCGGAGACCAACGACCGGAATACCAGATACCCCGGGAGCAGGTCGAAGATCTCGTCATCGATGGCCGAGGGCGCCATCTCGCCGCGGGCGACCGCCTCGGCGAATATCCCCTCGAGGACCAATTTGCGTTGCAGGATGAACTTCTCGCGCATCGCCGCCTGCAGCGCAGGACTGTGCGACATCTCGTTGAGCACCGCTCGCATGGTCCGCATGTGCGCTTGCGCGTGACGACAGGTCGCGCGGCCGACCTCCAGCAGGTCACCGCGCAACGAGCCGGTGTGCGGGGGGACGGCCGCACTGCGGGTGCCCTCGATGAAGGCGGCCAGCACCAGATCGGCCTTGGACGGCCAGCGCCGGTACATGGTGGCCTTGCTGGCCTTGGCCCTGACGGCGACGGCCTCGACGGTCAGTCGGTCATACCCGTGTTCCTGGAGCAACTCCAGCGTGATCGCGAGGAGTTCGGCCTCCCGCGCACTCCATGGACAGCTCGAGGCATCGTCGCACTGCTCGGAAGTCACTACGCCCCTTTCTGTGCCGGATCAGGATTACACCGCAGCGCGCATGGAAAACACGTCGAGAGCAGTCAGTTACCTACACGTCAAGCGGTTGCGAGTCATCGTACGGTACCGTACCGTTCTCCTTCTATGATCCGTTTCGCCTAGCGAAACGCGGTCGCCTGTGGGGCGTCGGGAGGGTCGGGGTTGAGCAAGTTCTCGGTGAGCGCGTGGGCACGCCGACACTGGATCGTCATCGTCGCGATCCTGGTGGTGGCCGTGGTCGCCTTCGCGGTCAGTCGGCTGCACGGCATCTTCGGCTCCGACAATGAGATTTCCAGGGCCGGCTCCGAGGCCTTGGAGAACACCGGCTACAACCCCAAGCGCGTCCTGTTCGAGGTGTTCGGCTCGCCCGGCTCCGTGGCAACCATCAACTACCTCGATATCCACGCCCAGCCGCAACACGTGGACAATGTGCCGCTGCCGTGGTCGCAGGAACTGGTCACCGACGACCCGACCATGTACGCCGACCTGCGGGCCCAGGGTGACGGCGATGTCATCAGCTGCCGGATCACCGTCAACGGGATCGTCAAGGACGAAAGGTCGTCGGACAACGTGAACGGATACATCGCGTGCCTGGACAAGACCGCATGACCCACCACGATGTCCAGACACCGGTCGTGGGGTCACTGGCGGCCCGGCTGGTTCGCACGCTGTCGGTACCGATCCTGTTCCTCTGGATCGCCATCGCTGCGCTGTCCAACACGCTCGTGCCCCAGCTCGAAGTCGTCGGCTGGGAGCGGTCGGTCGGATTGAACGCCGCCGACGCGCCGGGCATCATGGCGATGCGCCATATCGGCCAGGTCTTCCACGAATTCGATTCCGACAGTGCGGCAATGCTCGTCCTCGAAGGCGATCAACCGCTGAGCGACGAGGCACACAAGTACTACGACGGGCTGGTCAAGAAGCTCCAAGCCGATACCGAACATGTCGAGCACGTGCAGGACTTCTGGGGTGACCCGCTGACTGCCGGCGGTTCGCAGAGCAAGGACGGCAAGGCCGCCCTGACACAGCTCTACCTGCGTGGCAACCAGGGCGAGGAATTGTCCAACGAATCGGTCGACGCGGTCCGCAAAATCGTCGCCGATGACCCGCCCCCGCCCGGCCTCAAGGCCTACATCACGGGCGCCTCACCACTGGTAACCGACAACTTCGAGGTGGGCAGCGCCGGAACCAACGAGGTCACCGGCATCACCTTCCTGGTCATCGGGATCATGCTGCTGTTCGTCTACCGCTCGGTGGTCACCATGCTGATCGTGCTGGTGACCGTGGCCATCGAACTGGCGGCGGCCCGCGGCGTGGTGGCGGTGCTCGCGCATTCCGGCGTCATCGGGTTGTCCACCTACTCGACGAATCTACTCACGCTGCTCGCCATTGCTGCGGGCACGGACTACGCGATCTTCGTCGTCGGCCGTTACCAGGAAGCCCGCAGTAACGGGCTGGAACGGATCGCGGCCTACTACGATATGTGGCGCGGCACCGTCCATGTCATCGTCGGATCTGGCTTGACCATCGCCGGCGCGGTGGCCTGTATGGCCTTCACCCGCCTGCCGTATTTCCAGACCCTCGGTGTCCCCGCAGCGCTGGGTGTCGTCGTCACCTTGGCGGCAGCACTGACGCTGGGCCCTGCGGTGTTGTTGATCGCCAGCAGGTTTGGGCTGATGGAGCCCAAGGGCAACCTGCGCGCCCGTGGTTGGCGTCGGATCGGCACCGCCATCGTGCGCTGGCCCGGGCCCATCCTGGTGGTGACGTTGGGCATCGCCCTGATCGGTGTGTTCGCGCTACCGGGGTACCAGACCAGTTATGACAACCGGCCCTACATTCCGGCCAGCGCGCCCGGTGTCGTCGGAATGGAAGCTGCCGAACGGCATTTCACCGAGGCGCGGATCAACCCCGAGTTGTTGATGATCGAGACCGATCACGATATGCGCAACCCGGCCGACATGCTCATCCTCGAGCGGGCCGCCAAAGCGGTGCTGCACACACCGGGTATCGCCTTGGTGCAGTCGATCACCCGCCCACTGGGCACCCCGATCACGCACAGTTCGATCCCGTTCCAGATCAGCGCCACCAGCGCCAGCCAAATCATGAACCTCGGGTACCAGAAGGACCGGGCCGACGATCTGCTCAAGCAGGCCAACGAGATCGACAACACCATCAACGTGCTCAAACAGCAACTGGCCCTTCAACAACAGAGCGCCGCCGCGACCCACGAGCAGACCGAGGCGTTCCACGACACCGTCGAGACGGTCAACGACCTGCGCGACAAGCTGGCCAACTTCGACGACCAGTTCCGCCCGCTGCGCAACTACTTCTACTGGGAACCGCACTGCTTCGACATTCCGATGTGCTCGGCACTGCGCTCGGTGTTCGACTCACTGGACGGTATTTCCGAGCTGTCCGACAAGTTCACCAACATCACCGCGAGCCTGGACAAACTGGACGCCCTGCAGCCGCAGCTGGTGGCCCTGCTGCCGCCGCAGATCGCCATCCAGGAACGCAACAAGGAACTCACCCTGTCGAACTACGCGACCACCGGCGGCACCAACGCCCAAAGCGACGAGGCGCTCAAGAATGCCACCGCGATGGGACAGGCCTTCGACGACTCGAAGAACGACGACACGTTCTACCTGCCCCCGGAGGCCTTCGACAACGCCGATTTCAAACGCGGCCTCAAACTGTTCCTCTCCCCCGACGGCAAAGCCGCCCGATTCATCGTCACCCACCAGGGCAATCCGGCCGATCCCGAAGCCATCCCACACGTCGATGCCATGAAAAACGCCGTGTTCGATGCCCTCAAGGCGACACCGATGTCCGACGCCAAGATCTATGTCGCCGGAATCGGCTCCACCAACAAGGACATCCAGGAAGGGATGAAGTACGACCTGCTGATCTCGGCGTTGGCCGCGATAGCGCTGATCCTGCTCATCATGATGTTCGTGACCCGCAGCATCGTCGCGGCGATAGTCATCGTGGGCACCGTCGTGCTGTCGCTGGGCGCCTCGGTCGGGCTGGCAGTCTTGGTGTGGCAGTACATCTTCGGAATCCATCTGTACTGGATCGTGGTACCGCTGGCGATCATCCTGCTGCTGGCGGTCGGCGCGGACTACAACCTGCTACTGGTCTCCCGGTTCAAAGAGGAACTGCACGCGGGCCTGAACACCGGCATCATCCGGTCGATGGCCGGCACTGGGCGCGTCGTAACGGCCGCTGGCCTGGTGTTCTCAGCAACGATGGCGTCATTCATCTTCAGCGACCTGGTGGTCCTGGGTCAGATCGGCACCACCATCGGTCTGGGTCTGTTGTTCGACACGTTGATCGTGCGGTCGTTCATGACGCCGTCGATCGCCGCGTTGATGGGTAAGTGGTTCTGGTGGCCGGTGCCCGTGCGCCAGCGCCCGGTCCCGGCGACGTGGCCGGACCCAATCCGGAAAGAGTCCGAGGAGGCCCTGTCATGAAATTCGCCGTCACAGCCGTGATCATCGGTGCCGCCGTGGGTTTCGCGGCTCCCGCCCAGGCCGATCCGGCCTATGACCGCGATCCCGACACCAACTTCGCCCACGAGTTGCACACCTACGG
>NZ_LQOL01000055.1 GCF_002101555.1 Mycolicibacterium canariasense | reverse complement strand
GGCAGGAGATCAACCGTGACTGTTTATGCACGTCCGGGCGCTGAGGGCGCTTTGATGTCTTTTAAGTCTCGTTATGAGAATTTCATTGGTGGGCAGTGGGTGGCGCCGGTGGGGGGCCGGTATTTCGAGAATCGGACGCCGGTGACGGGGCAGGTGTTTTGTGAGGTGCCGCGTTCGGATGAGGCTGATGTGGAGATGGCTCTTGATGCTGCGCATGCGGCGGCGCCGGGGTGGGGGAAGTCCAGTCCGGCGCAGCGGGCGGTGATTCTGAACAAGATCGCTGATCGGATTGAGGCGAATCTGGAGTCGATCGCGGTGGCGGAGTCGTGGGATAACGGGAAGCCGGTCCGGGAGACGTTGAATGCGGATGTGCCGTTGGCGGTGGATCATTTCCGGTATTTCGCGGGGGCGATCCGTGCGCAGGAGGGTGCGCTGTCGCAGATTGATGAGGATACGGTGGCGTATCACTTCCATGAGCCGTTGGGGGTGGTGGGGCAGATCATTCCGTGGAATTTCCCGATTTTGATGGCGGTGTGGAAGTTGGCGCCGGCGTTGGCGGCGGGGAATGCGGTGGTGCTCAAGCCGGCTGAGCAGACCCCGGCCTCGATCTTGTATTTGTTCGAGTTGATCGGGGATTTGTTGCCTGCGGGGGTGGTCAATATTGTCAATGGGTTCGGGGTGGAGGCCGGTAAGCCGTTGGCGTCGAGTAATCGGATCGCCAAGATTGCGTTCACCGGGGAGACCACGACGGGCCGGTTGATCATGCAGTACGCCTCGCAGAATTTGATCCCGGTGACGTTGGAGTTGGGCGGGAAGAGTCCGAATATTTTCTTCTCCGATGTGTTGGCCGAAAACGACGCGTATCAGGACAAGGCGTTGGAGGGGTTCACGATGTTCGCGTTGAATCAGGGGGAGGTGTGCACGTGCCCGTCGCGGTCGTTGATTCAGGCCGATATCTTCGATGAGTTTTTGGCGTTGGCGGCGGTGCGGACGAAGGCGGTGCGTCAGGGGGATCCGTTGGATACCGAGACGATGATCGGGGCGCAGGCTTCCAATGATCAGTTGGAGAAGATCTTGTCTTATATCGAGATCGGTAAGAGTGAGGGCGCGCAGGTGCTGACCGGGGGTGAGCGGGCGCAGCTGGGGGGTGATCTCAATGGTGGTTATTATGTGGCGCCGACGATTTTCACCGGGAACAACGCGATGCGGATTTTCCAGGAGGAGATTTTCGGGCCGGTGGTGGCGGTGACGTCGTTCACCGATTATGCGGATGCGATCGCGTTGGCCAATGACACCCTGTACGGGTTGGGGGCTGGGGTGTGGAGTCGTAACGGTAATACCGCGTATCGGGCGGGTCGCGATATCCAGGCCGGGCGGGTGTGGACGAACTGCTATCACCAGTATCCCGCGCATGCGGCGTTCGGTGGGTACAAGCAGTCCGGTATTGGTCGGGAAAACCACCACATGATGCTCGATCACTACCAACAAACCAAGAACCTCCTGGTCAGCTACAGCGAGAACGCCGCAGGCTTCTTCTAA
>NZ_LQOL01000054.1 GCF_002101555.1 Mycolicibacterium canariasense | reverse complement strand
GATCCGGCCAAGGTCAACGTCAGTGGTGGCGCCATCGCGATCGGGCACCCGATCGGGATGTCGGGTGCGCGGATCACGCTGCACGCCGCGCTCGAACTCGCCCGTAAGGGTTCGGGCTACGCCGTGGCGGCGCTGTGCGGCGCCGGCGGCCAAGGTGACGCACTGATCCTGCGCCGTCCCTGAGCGCCTTCTCAATCTTCAACGACAGCGCGTAGTAGCCAGCCGTCCGTTCGGGCACAATGGCGCCCATGGCACTGCTCGTCAATGGTCACCGCGCCGCAGGTTGGTTCCGGCTGGTCGCCGCGGCCGAAGCGCTCAGCTGGGTCGGTCTGCTGGTGGGGATGTACTTCAAGTACCTGGGCACACCCCGCACCGAGATCGGCGTCAAGGTCTTCGGACCCATCCACGGCGGCATCTTCATCGCCTTCGTGGTGCTGGCGGTGCTGGTCGGCGTGGCGTTCAAATGGCCGCTGACCACCTGGGTGTTGGCGTTGCTGGCCAGCATCGTGCCGTTGGCCAGTGTGATCTTCCTCATGTGGGCCGAGCGCGCCGGTCGCCTCGGCAGGAGTGCACGCCCGGCCGAGGCCACCGCGTCGGGGACGTGACAGACTTGTCGATGTGACACGACCCCGCTCTTCCCTCGGCCCCGCGCTGGCTGGCGCGGTCGATCTATCCGCTCTGAAACAACCTCCCGCTTCGGCACGGCCGGCCTCGTCGCGGCCGGCCGGTGCCGTCGAGGTCACCGAGGCCAACCTCGAAGCCGAGGTGCTGGTCCGCTCCGGCGAGGTGCCCGTCGTCGTGCTGTTGTGGACGCCGCGCAGTGAGGCCAGTGCCGCGCTCGGCGACGTCCTGGCCGAGTTGGCCGCGGCCGACGGCGGAAAGTGGTCACTGGCGCTGGTCAACGTCGACACCACGCCACGGGTGGCGCAGATGTTCGGCGTGCAGGCCGTGCCCACCGTGGTGGCACTGGCCGGCGGGCAGCCGATCGCCAGCTTCCAGGGGCCGCAGCCGCCGGAACAGTTGCGGCGGTGGATCGACTCGCTGTTGCAGGCCACCGCGGGCAAGCTCAGCGGTGGGGGCGACGAGCCCGAGCAGGCCGACCCGGAGCTCGAGGCCGCCCGCACGCACCTCGACAACGGCGATTTCGACGCGGCCCTGACCGCCTACCAAGGCATCCTCGCGAGCAGGCCCAACGACCCGGAGGCCACCGGCGCGATCCGGCAGATCACCTTCCTGCAGCGGGCCACCACGCGTCCGCAGGACGCCGTCGCGGTGGCCGACGCGGCACCCGATGATCTCGAGGCCGCGTTCGCGGCCGCCGATGTCGAGATCCTGCAGCAGAACGTCGCGGCGGCGTTCAATCGGCTCATCGGCCTGGTCAAGCGGACCACCGGTGACGACCGGACGAAGGTGCGCACCCGGCTGATCGAGCTGTTCGAGCTGTTCGACGCCGCCGACCCGGACGTCATCGCCGGCCGGCGCAACCTGGCCAACGCGCTCTACTGATCGCCGAGATCGGCGAAAAGGCCGGATCCACTCGCACTTTCCCGCCCGTTTGATCAATTGGGCGGGAGGGGGTCAGGCGGGTTCGAACCAGAGCGCGGCCAGCGGCGGCAGCGACATCACCGCCGAGGCGGGCCGGCCGTGCCACGGTTCGGCGGTGGCCTCGACTGCGCCGAAATTGCCGAGGCCCGCTCCGTTGTAGATGGTGGCGTCGGTGTTGAGCACCTCGCGCCAGCGCCCGGCGTGCGGCAGACCCAACCGGTACTGCGCATGCTCGGATCCGGAGAAATTGAACACGCAGGCCAGCACGGACCCGTCGTCCCCGAAACGCAGGAAGCTCAGCACGTTGTTGGCCGAGTCGTTGGCGTCGATCCAGGAGTAGCCGTCGGGCACGGTGTCGCGGGACCACAGCGCGCGACGGCTGGAGTACAGCGCGTTGATATCGGCGACCAGGCGCTGGATTCCGGTGGAGAAGCTCTGCTCGCCCAGTTGGTACCAGTCCAGGCCGCGCTCCTCGGACCACTCGGCGCGCTGACCGAATTCCTGGCCCATGAACAGCAGCTGCTTACCCGGATGTGCCCACTGGTAGGCCAGCAGTCCGCGCACGCCGGCGGCCTTGGTGTGGTCGTTGCCCGGCATCCGGCCCCACAACGTGCCCTTGCCGTGCACCACCTCGTCGTGGCTGATCGGTAGCACGTAGTTCTCGCTGAACGCGTACAGCATCGAGAAGGTCATCTCGTGGTGGTGATAGCTGCGGTGGATCGGGTCCCTGGCGATGTAGGCCAGCGTGTCGTTCATCCAGCCCATATTCCATTTCATCGAAAAGCCAAGGCCGCCAAGGTTGGTCGGTCGGGTGACACCCGGCCACGAGGTGGACTCCTCGGCGATGGTGACGATGCCGGGGTGCACCTTGTGCACGGTGGCGTTCATCTCCTGCAGGAACTGCACGGCCTCCAGGTTCTCCCGGCCGCCGTACTTGTTGGGCGTCCAGCCGCCCGCCGGCCGCGAGTAGTCCAGGTACAGCATCGAGGCCACGGCATCCACCCGCAGGCCGTCGATGTGGAACTCCTGCAGCCAGTACAGCGCGTTGGCCACGAGGAAGTTGCGCACCTCGGCCCGGCCGAAGTCGAAGACGTAGGTGCCCCAGTCGAGTTGCTCGC
This sequence comes from Mycolicibacterium canariasense, assembly GCF_002101555.1. GTDB lineage: Bacteria > Actinomycetota > Actinomycetes > Mycobacteriales > Mycobacteriaceae > Mycobacterium > Mycobacterium canariasense. The sequence continues at coordinate 103,832 of NZ_LQOL01000054.1, read as the reverse complement.
CGCGGCGTGGGTCGGCGTGTTCGTACAGTGCGGTGCCGTCGAACCGGCCCAGCGCCCAGGCGTCCTTCGGGAAGTGGGCGGGCACCCAGTCCACGATCACGCCGATACCTGCCTGGTGCAACGTGTCCACCAGGTGGCGGAAGTCGTCGGGAGTGCCCAGCCGGGAGGTGGGGGCGTAGTAGGACGTCACCTGGTAACCCCAGGACCCGCCGAACGGGTGCTCGGCCACCGGGAGCAGCTCGACGTGCGTGAAACCTTGGGCCACCACGTATTCGGTGAGCTCGGTGGCCAGCTGGCGATAACTCAGGCCGGGTCGCCACGACATCAGGTGCACCTCGTAGGTGCTCATCGGCTCGAACACCGGATTGCGCAGCACCCGCCCGGCCATCCAGTCGCCGTCGTTCCACTCGTAGTCGCTGCGGGTGACCCGGGAAGCGGTATGCGGAGGAACCTCGGTCGCGAACGCCATCGGGTCGGCCCGTTCGGTGACCACGCCGTCGGCGCCGTGCACGCGGAACTTGTACAGCCCGCCGACGGGGAAGTCCGGCCAGAACACCTCCCACACGCCCGAGGAGCCGAGGCTGCGCATCGGTGCCTCGTTGCCGACCCAATGATTGAACTCGCCGATCAGGCTGACGCCCTTGGCATTCGGTGCCCATACCGCAAACGAGACGCCATCCACCTCCCCATCGGGGGTGGTGAAGGTGCGCGGATGTGCGCCCAGCGCCTCCCACAGCCGTTCGTGGCGCCCCTCGGCGAACAGGTGCAGGTCCATCTCGCCGAGAGTGGGCAGGAAGCGATATGGGTCGGCCACGGTGAGCACCGGGGCGCCCGGGTAACCGATCTCCAACCGGTAGTCGATCAACCCGGTGATCGGGACCGCCACCGCGAACAGGCCGCCGTCGATATGGCTGGCCTCGTAGCGCACACCGCCGATCAGCGCGGCCACGGTCTCCGCGTGCGGGCGCAGCGTACGGATGACGGTGTGGTCGCCGTATTCGTGGGCGCCCAGCACCGAATGCGGGTCGTGATGCTGCCCGGACAACAGGCGATGCAGCTCCGTGTCCGGGGGACGTAGGTGGGTGCTGGTGATGGGGTTGATCCGGGTCATCGGTTCACTCCCTTCGCAGAAGGTTCAGTCGGGCGTCGTGCGGGATCAACGGCATGTTGATCACATGGGCGATTGTCTTGACGGGTTCCAGGCGCACGTAATTGGACTGGCCCCATTGGTATTCCTCACCGGTGATCTCGTCGCGCACCCAGAACCGCTCGTAGGGCTCCATGCCCAGCGCCTCCATGTCCAGCCAGAGCGTGCCCTCCTCCGGGCCGAACGCGTTGAGCGTCACCACCACCAGGACGCAATCGCCGCTGACCGGGTCGAACTTGCTGTAGGCCAGCAGCGCGTCGTTGTCGATGTGGTGGAACGTGATGGTCCGCAGCTGCGCCAGCGCCGGGTGTAGTCGCCGAATCTCGTTGAGCCTGGCCAGGAACGGTTCGAGCGACCGGCCGGCGGCCAGCGCCGCCTCGAAATCGCGGGGCCGCAGCTCGTACTTCTCGGAGTTGAGGTACTCCTCGCTGCCGGGCTTCACCGCTTCGTGCTCGAAGAGTTCGTAACCGGAGTACACACCCCACGCCGAACTCAGGGTGGCGGCCAGCGCCGCCCTGATGGCGAACATGCCCGGACCGCCGTGCTGCAGCGATTCGTGCAGGATGTCGGGCGTGTTGACGAACAGGTTGGGGCGGGCGCAGTCGGCGTACTTCGCGATCTCCTGGCCGAATTCGGTGATCTCCCATTTGGCGGTGCGCCAGGTGAAGTACGAATACGACTGCGTGAAGCCGAGTTTGGCCAAGCCGTACAGCCGGGCCGGACGGGTGAACGCCTCGGACAGGAACAGTACGTCGGGGTTCTCGTCTTTGACCTTGCCGATCAGCCAGGCCCAGAAGTTCGGTGGCTTGGTATGCGGGTTGTCGACCCGGAAGATCTTGACGCCATGGGCGACCCAGTGCCGCACCACCCGTAGCACTTCCTCGTAGAGGCCGGCCGGGTCGTTGTCGAAGTTCAGCGGATAGATGTCCTGGTACTTCTTCGGCGGATTCTCCGCATAGGCGATGGTCCCGTCGGGCAGCACGGTGAACCATTCCGGGTGAGCCTTGGCCCACGGATGGTCGGGGGCGCACTGCAACGCCAGGTCCAGGGCCACCTCCAGTCCCTGATCGGTTGCGGCAGCGACGAAATCATCGAATGCCTCGATACCGCCCAGGTCGGGATGCACGGCATCGTGGCCGCCCTCGTCGCTGCCGATCGCCCACGGCGAACCGACATCGCCTGGCTCGGCGGTCACCGAATTGTTCCGCCCTTTGCGGTGCACCTTGCCGATCGGGTGGATGGGCGGCAGGTACACCACGTCGAAACCCATCCGGGCGATGCGCGGCAGATCCTTGGCCGCGGTGGCGAAGGTGCCGTGCACCGGGTTGCCGTCGGCGTCCCAGCCTCCGGTCGATCGCGGAAACAGCTCGTACCAAGCCGAGAACCGGGCCAGCGGGCGGTCCACCCAGACGCCGTATTGGTCACCGCGGGTGAGTAATTCGCGCAGCGGGTACTTGCGCAACAGCTCGCCGACCGCGGGGGACAAGGCGGCCGCGGCGCGGGTCAGCGGATCCCCCGGTGTGCGCAGGGCGGCCGCCGCCGCCAGCAGCGGCTCCCGGTGCTCACGCGGAACCCCGGTGGATGCGCGCTCCAACAGCTGGGCGCCGAGCAACAGATCGTTGGACAACTCGGTCTCGCCCTGGCCGGCGTGGAGCTTGGCGGTGACCGCCTTACGCCAGGTGCTGATCGGGTCACCCCAGCCGTCTACCCGGTACGTCCACAATCCAACCCTGTCCGGGGTGAACTGACCGTGGAACACGTCGGGGGTGCGTCCCAGTGCCATCGGCAGTGCCTGCGGTTTGACCCGCGGCGGGGTCACGGGCCGCCGCGGCGCGGACGACAGGCCCGGCGGATCCTCGACCAACTGCGGATATGCCGTGCCGTGGTAGCGCACCACCAGCGTCGCGGCCACCGCGTCGTGGCCTTCCCGCCACACCGCCGCGCTCACGGGTACCACTTCGCCGACCACGGCCTTGGCGGGGAAACGGCCGCCGGATAGTACGGGCGCGACGTCATCGATCTCGATACGACCGGGCACCCATCCCACTCCCTTTTGCGGGCGCGGCTCTTTCACCGCGCGTTGCCAACTACCGTAGTGCTCCCTCGGCCCCAGAGTGCCCGATGAGGTCACTCTGTAATCCACCCGTCGGCTCACGTCGTGAGACGGCCCTGCTGCGGCGCATCGCAGTCAGTAAGGTGAAGCCACGTGAAAGCTCTTCGTCGGTTCACTGTCCGAGCACACCTGCCCGATCGCCTCGGCGCGCTGGAGCGCCTGTCCATCAACCTGCGGTGGTCATGGCACAAACCGACCCAGGACTTGTTCGAGGCCATCGACCCCGAGCTGTGGCGACAGGTCGGTCAGGACCCTGTCGCGCTGCTGGGCGGCGTCAGCCCCCAGCGGCTCGACGAGCTCGCGGTCGACGGCGGTTTCCTGGACCGCGTCGACCGGTTGGCCGCGGACCTGGACGACTACCTGGCCCGTCCGCTCTGGTACCAGCAGAAGCAGACCGCCGGGGACGCACTGCCCAGCGGGATTGCTTATTTCTCCATGGAGTTCGGCGTCGCCGAGGTGTTGCCGAACTACTCGGGCGGTTTGGGCATCCTCGCCGGTGATCACCTGAAATCGGCGTCGGACCTCGGCCTGCCGCTGATCGGTGTGGGCCTGTACTACCGGTCGGGTTACTTCCGCCAGTCGTTGACCGCCGACGGTTGGCAGCACGAGAACTATCCCTCACTCGACCCGCAAGGCCTGCCGCTGCGCTTGCTCACCCGGGCCGACGGGGAGCCGGTGCTCATCGAGCTTGCGCTGCCCGACGGTGCGACGCTGTTCGCCCATGTCTGGGTGGCTCAGGTCGGTCGAATCCCGTTGCTGCTGCTCGATTCCGACATCGGTGAGAACGAGCACGACCTGCGCACCGTCACCGACCGGCTCTACGGCGGTGATCAGGAACACCGCATCAAGCAGGAAATCCTGGCAGGCGTGGGCGGGGTCCGGGCCATTCGCGCATACACCGAGATCGAAGGCCGCCCCGCACCCGAGGTGTTCCACATGAACGAGGGGCACGCCGGCTTCCTCGGTGCCGAGCGCATCCGTGAGCTCATCGATGCCGGTCTGGATTTCGACACCGCGCTCACCGTGGTGCGGTCGTCCACGGTTTTCACCACGCACACCCCGGTGCCCGCCGGTATCGACCGGTTCCCGGTCGACTTGGTCAAGCGCTACTTCGGTGTCGGGGCCGACGCGAATTCGGCTCTGCTGCCCGGTGTTCCGGTGGACCGGATCATCGCCTTCGGCGCCGAGGACGACCCCTCGAAGTTCAACATGGCGCATATGGGGCTGCGGCTGGCTCAGCGCGCCAACGGGGTGTCGCTGCTGCACGGCCGGGTCAGCCGGGAGATGTTCAGTGAGCTGTGGCCCGGGTTCGACGCCACCGAGGTGCCGATCGGCTCGATCACCAATGGGGTGCACGCGCCGACGTGGGCCGCCCCGCAGTGGATCGAACTCGCGCGCGAACTGGTCGGCGACGACCTGAGTTCGCTCAACGAGGCCGAGACCTGGCAGCGACTGCAGCAGGTGGACCCGGGTCACCTGTGGTGGATCCGCTCCCAGCTGCGCACCCTGCTGGTCGACGACGTCCGGGCCCGGCTGCGCCGGTCCTGGCTGGAACGCGGCGCCTCGGAAGCGGAGCTGGGCTGGATTGCCACCGCGTTCGACCCGGAGGTGTTGACCGTGGGGTTCGCGCGACGGGTGCCGACCTACAAACGGCTGACCCTGATGCTGCGTGACCCGGACCGGCTGGAGAAGCTGCTACTCGACGAGAAGCGGCCGGTACAGCTGATCGTGGCCGGTAAATCGCACCCCGCCGACGACGGTGGCAAGGCGCTGATCCAGCAGATCGTGCGCTTCGCCGACCGCCCCGAGGTGCGGCACCGCATCGCGTTCCTGCCGGACTACGACATGTCGATGGCCCGGCTGCTGTACTGGGGCTGCGACGTCTGGCTGAACAACCCGCTGCGCCCGCTGGAGGCCTGCGGGACGTCGGGCATGAAGAGCGCGCTCAACGGCGGCCTGAACCTGTCCATCCGCGACGGATGGTGGGATGAGTGGTACGACGGCGAGAATGGGTGGGAGATCCCGACGGCCGACGGTCTGGCCGACGAGGGCCGCCGCGACGATATCGAGGCCGGCGCCCTCTACGACCTGCTGGAATCCTCGGTCACCCCGAAGTTCTACGAGCGCAATGAACACGGTGTGCCGTCCCGGTGGGTCGAGATGGTGCGCCACACGCTGCAGGTGCTCGGCCCCAAGGTGCTGGCGTCGCGGATGGTGCGGGACTACACCGAGAAGTACTACGCACCCGCCGCGCAGTCGCTGCGGGCCACCCTGGGATCCGGTGAAGGACCCGACGACGATTCGTCCAGTGATCTCTTCGGTGCCGCCAGGCAACTCGCGGACTACCGACGGCGGGTCACCGAGGCCTGGCCGAAGATCCAGATCACCGACGTGGACAGCTACGGGTTGCCCGACGCCCCGGTGCTGGGCAGCGAGCTGACCTTGACCGCCACGGTGAACCTCGCCGGGCTGGCGCCCGACGAGGTGGTGGTGCAGGCCGTGGTCGGCGGTGTGGATGCCGCCGATGTGTTGCACAACCCGGTCACCGTGCCGATGGCGCTGATCAGCACCGCCGACGGCGGGAAGCACATCTTCTCCTCCACCACGCCGCTGCCGGTCGCCGGACCCGTCGGTTACACGGTGCGGGTGTTGCCGTACCACCGGTTGCTGGCCGGCACCAACGAGCTCGGTCTCGTCACGCTCGCGTCGTGAGCCGGGCCCTCGACGTCGCCGTGCCGGGCGGCCCGTACGCCCTGGCCGCCGGACCCGACGGGGCCGTGTGGGTGACGCTGGTGCACAGCGGCGAGATCGCACGCATCGCCGCCGACGGCCGGCTCGACGTCTACCCGGTGCATCCGCAGAGCAAGCCGTCGATCATCACCGTCGGCCCCGACGCAGCGCTGTGGTTCACCCGCAACGGGGATGACCGGATCGGCCGCATCGAGCCCGGCGGTGCCGGCAGTGATATTGAATTGCCGCACGGGAGTGCGCCTTTCGGGCTTTGCGTAGGACCCGACGATGCGCTGTGGTTCACCGCGATGGACTCCGGTGCGATCGGGCGGGTCGACGCCGGCGGTGCCGTCGACGTGGTGGCGGTGCCCGGTGGTACCCCGTCGATGATCACCGCGGGACCCGATGGTGCGGTGTGGTTCACCCTCAACGCCGCCAGCGCGATCGGCCGGGTGGACATGGCGGGCACGGTCAGCATCCGTCAGACCCCGACGCCGTCGGCCGGGCCGGTGGGGATCACCGCGACCCATGACGACGCGGTGTGGTTCACCGCCATCGGTGCCGACAAACTCGGCCGCATCCCGATGAACGAGGCCATTCAGGAACTCGACCTGCCCGGCAAACCGCATGCGGTGGTGGCCGACGCGGCCGACGGGGTATGGGTGAGCTTGTGGGGCGCCGACCAGCTGGCGCGCGTCGGCGCCGACGGCGAGGTGGCCACCATCGACCTGCCGGCCGGTAGCGAACCGCACGGGCTGGCGGTGGCGCCCGACGGTGCGCTGTGGGTCGCCCTCGAGGCGGGTTACGTGCTGCGGCTGCCGGTCGGCTGAGCGGGCCGGCTCAGGGGAACCGTTTGAAGCAGCGGTCCTCGTCGCCCAGCACGCCGACCCGGAACGCGTCGATACGGGAGAAACCCGAGGGCACCGACTCGCCGTTGACGTCGCTGGCCACCAGACCGTTGATGAGAATGCCGGACACGGCTTCGTCGACATCGCCGGCGGTCAGCTGAATGGTGTTGCCGTCCGGTGTGTTCACCTCGTCGGTCATCTTCACCGTCGCGACGCCGGTCAGGCAGGCGGTGCGCAGTGCGGCCGTGGCGCTGTCGAGCGCCACGCCGCCGCGCTGGTGCTGGATCGATTGCATGTAGCGCGACACCAGCACCGAGTACGCGGTGTTGTCGCCGGTCGTCAGGCCGGTCCCGTCGTCGGACTGCGCGCCCATGGCTTCCAGCGCCGGCAGGTCCACGGCGATGGTGTTGTCGGCGGGGCAGAAGGTCACCGCGGCGTCGGAGTGCGCGTCGGGGCAGTCGGTACGGTCGAAGCGCAGCTGGGGCGGGTTCTGCGGGGTGAACAGGATGCCCATGGCATCGACGATCGAGCGCACCGACGATTCGGTGATCTGTAGTTCGCCGGACTGATCCTCCGGCAGCAAGACCGGCAGGTCGCCGCGGCGCTGCTTGATCTCGGCCGGGTCGATCGACGCACACGACGCCGCACCTTCGGTGAAACCGAACTGGAAGGCCGACACCCGCTCGAACGCCGAGCCGTGTTCGTCCTCGCCGACCGCCGAATCGCCCTCGTTCAGCAGCGGATCGCGGAACGAGATCATCGCCGCCAGAATGTTGTTCAGGCCCTCGCCGGTGGACAGGGTGAAGCGCTTGGAGTGTCCTTCGGCGACCCAGCGCAGGTATACCCCGGCCAGACAGTCGGCCTGCTGCTCGGCTACCAGGGTGGGGGTGGACCGGCCGGCCAGTCCGGCCTGCTTCTGCACCGCGTGCCCGTACTCGTGGGCCAGCACCGTGGTGACGGCCATGTCACCGTTGGCCTTGCGCAGCGAGGGCAGCAGCACTCCGCGATCCCAGCCGATGGTGTTGTCGTCGTGGCAGAACGCGGCGTTGACCAGGTTGTAGGTGTCCGAGTCGCAGAACTGGCCGTCGAATCCGTCGGCGTCCCACGAGATCAACTCGTCGACGGGGGTGAAGTCGCCGTCGAACGATTCGGGATACGCCTGCTGCCAGAACTCCTCGATATCGCTGACCGAACTCGCGGCCAGATGGTCGATTTGGCCGCCGTCGGTATCGCGCACCTCGCGGGTCGGCTCGGCGGCGTCGTCGCGCAGCCCGGTCGGGCCGTCGGTGGCGGGCATCCCGGCCACCCGGAACGGGTCGGCGAACACCGATACCGCATGGCCCTGCAGGGTGTGTGCGCAGGACGTCAACACCAGCATGGCGCACGCGGCCAATAACCCGCCCATCCGGATGCCTGCCAGCCTCCGCCGATTCATGACCGAAAGGATAAGTGACCTGGCGCTGCGCGGGGCCGGTTGATCAATTGCCGCGCAACCGCCGCAGCGCCGCGAGCACCCGTTCGGTGTCGGTGGTCGCCCAGAACGGTGGCAGCGAGGAGCGCAGGTATCCGCCGTAGCGGGCCGTCGCCATCCGCGAATCCAGGATGGCGACCACGCCGCGGTCGTCGACCCGGCGCAACAGCCGGCCGGCGCCCTGGGCCAGCAGCAGGGCGGCATGGCTGGCCGCCACCGCCATGAACCCGTTGCCGCCGCGCGCGGCGATGGCTCGTTGCCGGGCGGTGAGCAGCGGGTCGTCGGGCCGCGGGAACGGAATCCGGTCGATGATCACCAGCGACAGCGACGGACCCGGCACGTCGACGCCCTGCCACAGCGACAGCGTGCCGAACAGCGAGGTTTCGGAATCGTCGGCGAACCGCTGCACCAGGGTGGCCGTGGAATCCTCGCCCTGGCACAGCACCGGGGTGTCCAGCCGGCTCGACATCACCTCGGCGGTGGCCTTGGCCGCGCGCATCGAGGAGAACAACCCGAGGGTGCGCCCACCCGCGGCGGTGATGAGCGCGGCGATCTCGTCGAGCTGCTGCTCCGAGCCGACACCGTCACGGCCCGGCGCGGGCAGGTGTTTGGCGACGTACAGGATCCCGGACTTGGCATGTTCGAACGGTGACCCGACATCGATTCCGCGCCAAGCGGTTCCGGTGTCCGCACCGCTGAGACCCCAGCCGGCGGCCATCGCGTCGAAGTTGCCGCCCAGGGTCAGGGTGGCCGATGTCAGCACCACGGTGGAACGCGCAAAGATCCTGGTGCGCAACAGACCCGACACCGTCAGCGGGGCTACGCGCAGCGTCGCGCGCTTACCGGAACTCCTCGTCTCCTCGTGGTCCAGCCACACCACGTCGAGCCGATCGGGGATCGCCGGCACGAAGGAGTCCAGCATGCGGGCGGCGATATCGCCGATCTCGGTCACCGCGGTCACCGCCTCGGTGCGCGCCGCGGCGGCCTGCGGATCGGTGGGTGCGGTGTCGATGGCGGAGCGCACGGTGTGCGCGGCATCGCGCAGCGCGGTCAGATAGGTCGCCAGTTCGTCGTCGAGATAGTCGATGCGGCCCGGTTCGCCGTCGTGGATCGCCGCGGCCAGGGTGGCGCCGGCCGCGTCCAGCCGGTCGACGAGTTCGGGGGCGACCAGGCGGCCGACCCGGCGCTGCGCCGCTCCGAGAACCGTCGCCGACAGTTCGCCGGTGGCCACCGCGGTGACCCGGTCGACGAGCTCGTGGGCCTCGTCGACGACCAGCAGGTCGTGTTCGGGCAGCACCGAGGCATCGGCGATGGCGTCGATGGCCAGCAGCGCGTGGTTGGTGACGACGATGTCGGCGGTGCCCGCCTTGGCCCTGGCCCGTTCGGAGAAGCAGTCGGTGCCGAACGGGCAGCGGGCCACGCCGATGCATTCGCGCGCCGACACGCTGACCTGGCTCCAGGACCGGTCCGGCACGCCGGGCACCAGTTCGTCGCGGTCCCCGGTCTCGGTGTCCGACGACCATTTCGTCAGCCGCTGCACGTCCCGGCCCAGTGCCGTCGCGGCAACCGCGTCGAACAGCTCCTCCTGCGGCCGGTCGTCGGCCGGATCGGCATTGGCGCCGTTGTGGATCTTGTTCAGGCACAGATAGTTTCCGCGCCCTTTGAGCAACGCGAAGGTGGGCTTGCGGGGCAGCGCGGTGGCCAGGGCATCGGCCAACCGGGGCAGATCGCGGTCGACCAGCTGGCGTTGCAACGCGATGGTGGCGGTGGAGACGACCACCGGGGCATGCCCGGACGCGGCCCGCGCCATGGCCGGCACCAGGTAGGCGAGGGACTTGCCGGTGCCGGTGCCGGCCTGCACCGCGAGGTGTTCACCGGTGTCGAAAGATCGGGCCACCGCCTCGGCCATCTGGATCTGGCCGTGCCGCTGGCTGCCGCCGAGCGCGGTGACGGCGGCGGCGAGCAGGTCGCTGACCGGTGTCCTGGTCACGCGGGTGTGACGAGCCGGGTCGGGATGGCCGGCTCGCCCCGCGACAGTCCCAGTCCGTCCCAGGGCAGGCTGTGCAGCCCGGCCGCGACGCGCTCACGGGCGGCCGCCAGGTCAGCGCCGTGGTCGACCCGCACGCCGCCGCGCACCAGATCGACGGTCAGCGGCCGTGCGGTCAGGTTCGGGTCGGTCTCGGGCGGGCGCCCGGCCGGGTGCACCACCTCTTCGACGACCGTTCCCGATCGTTTGGCCAGCCGCAGTGCCGCTTTCCGGCCGCCGTGAGATTCCTTGTGCGCACTGCGTTTCTGGACGGCCTGGCCGTCGACCTCGACCAGCTTGTAGACCATCCCCGCGGTGGGTGCACCGGACCCGGTGACCAGCGAGGTGCCCACGCCGTAGCTGTCGACGGGCTCGGCACGCAGCGCGGCGATGGCGAACTCGTCGAGATCGCTGGAGACCACGATCTTGGTGGCGGTGGCGCCGAGCCCGTCGAGTTGCTCGCGCACCTGCCGCACCAGCACGCCCAGGTCGCCGGAGTCGATGCGCACCGCGCCCAACTCGGGCCCGGCCACGGCGATGGCGTTCGCCACGCCGACGGTGATGTCGTAGGTGTCCACCAGCAAGGTGGTGCCGACGCCGAGGGCGTCGACCTGCGCTTGGAACGCCGCGCGCTCGTCGGGGCCGGTGTCGGTGGTGTGCAGCAGGGTGAAGGCGTGTGCGCTGGTGCCCAGCGCGGGGACGCCGTAATCGTGTTGGGCGGCCAGGTTGGAGGTGCCCGTGAAACCGGCGATCCAGGCGGCCCGGGCGGCGGCGGTGGCGGCGCGTTCGTGGGTGCGTCGCGACCCCATCTCGATGAGTTGTCTGCCCTCGGCGGCGCTGACCATCCGCGCGGCGGCCGAGGCGATGGCGCTGTCGTGGTTGAGGATCGACAGCACAAGGGTTTCCAGTACGACGCATTCGGCGAAGCTGCCGTGCACCGACAATACGGGGGAGCCGGGGAAGTACAGTTCCCCCTCGGGATAGCCGTCGACGTCTCCGGAGAACCGGTACCCGGCCAGGTAGTCCAGCGTGGTCCGGTCGAGGAACCCGGCCACCGATGCCAATTCGGCGTCGTCGAACCTGAAGTCCTCCAGCGCTTCCAGGAATCGGCCGGTGCCCGCCACCACGCCGTAGCGGCGGCCCTCGGGCAACCGGCGGGCGAAGACCTCGAAGGTGCAGCGACGGTGCGCGGAACCGTCCCGCAGGGCGGCCGCGAGCATCGTGAGCTCGTACTTGTCCGTCAACAGCGCGGTAGACACGTAGGCAACCGTATCTGCACCGTTCCGATTCTCGGCGCGTGAACGCGTCCCGGTATCGTGAGCCGCATGGTTACCCCAGCGCGGACTCGTCCGGGTACCCGTGAGGAGCGCAAGTCCGACACCGGTCGCGACGAAGACGCCGCGGCCGATAGTCCCTGGGTGACGATCGTCTGGGACGACCCGGTCAACCTGATGTCCTACGTGACATACGTCTTCCAGAAGCTGTTCGGTTACAGCGAACCGCACGCGACCAAGCTGATGCTGCAGGTGCACAACGACGGCAAGGCCGTGGTGTCGGCGGGCAGCCGCGAATCCATGGAGGTCGACGTGACGAAACTGCACGCGGCCGGCCTGTGGGCGACGATGCAGCAGGACCGCTGAGCACGTGCGTAAGTGGAAGCGGGTGGACGGCCCCGCCGGCCCGCGATTCCGGTCGGCCCTGGCCGCGCACGAGGCCGCGCTGCTGCGCAACCTGGTGACGTCGATGGTGGAGATGCTCGAGGACCGCGAGTCCACGGCCCCGTCGGATGAGCTGGCCGATCTCACCGGCATCCGGACCGGGCATTCCCAGCCGCCCGAGGACGACACGATGCGGCGGCTGCTGCCGGACTTCTTCCGGTCCCGCAATGAGCACCCGGCGGGTGCGACGGCCGCGGAGAGCCTCAACCGCGCGCTGCGCAGCCTGCATGAGCCCGCCATCATCGACGCGAAACGAGAAGCGGCGCAACGTCTTCTGCAGACCCTGCCGGAGAGCGGGGGCAAGTTCGAACTGACCGAGGACGATGCGCAGGCCTGGGCGGCAGCGGTCAACGACGTACGGCTGGCGCTGGGCACCATGCTCGACATCGGGCCCGACGGGCTGGACCGGCTGCCGCCCGAGCACCCGATGGCCGGACATCTGGACGTCTACCAGTGGCTGACGGTGCTGCAGGAATACCTGGTGCTCGGAATGATGGGCAGGTAGCCCGCCGGTGCGGAAGAGCGAAGCGACCGGGGGATCGGCCCGGTGACCGGTTCCATCACCGACGTGGCGGGCATCCTCGTCGGCCATCACCACCGCATCGACGCCGACGCGACGCTGGGCAGTGGCTGGGCGTGCGGTACCACCGTCGTCGTGGCCCCGCCGGGCACCACCGCCGCGGTGGACTGCCGTGGCGGAGCACCGGGCAGCCGCGAGACCGACCTGCTCGACCCCGCCAACAGCGTCCGGCACGTGGACGCCGTGGTGCTGACCGGCGGCAGCGCCTACGGTCTGGCCACCGCCGACGGCGTGATGACCTGGCTGGAGGAGCGGGGCCGCGGCGTGGCGATGGACGGCGGGGTCGTGCCGATCGTGCCCGCGGCGGTGATCTTCGATCTGCCCGTCGGCGGCTGGGCATGCCGGCCCACCGCGGAGTTCGGTTACGCGGCCGCGCGGGCCGCCACCACCGAGGTGGCGATCGGCAATGTGGGAGCCGGGGCGGGCGCCCGGGCCGGCGTGCTGAAGGGCGGACTGGGCACCGCGTCGGTCACGCTGCCCGATATCGGCGTCACCGTGGGGGCGGTGGTCGCGGTCAACCCGGGCGGCAACGTCGTCGACCCGGTAACCGGGCTGCCCTGGATGGCGTCGCTGTCCGCGGAGTTCGGGCTGACACCGCCGCCCGCCGACCAGATCGCCGCGTATGCCGCGCTGGACAAGAAGAGCGGACCGCTGAACACCACCATCGCGGTGGTGGCCACCGATGCCGCGCTGAGCCCGGCCGGCTGCCGGCGGGTCGCCGTCGCCGCCCAGGACGGGCTCGCGCACGCCATCCGGCCGGCGCACACCCCGCTGGACGGGGACACGGTTTTCGCGCTGGCGACCGGCGCGGTGCAGGTCCCGCCGAACCCCAAGACGCCGACGGCCATGTCCCCGGAGACCGGGGTTGTCACCGCGGTGGGCGCCGCCGCTGCAGATTGCCTGGCGCGCGCGGTCCTGGTAGGAGTGCTGGCAGCCGAGTCGTTGGCAGGAATACCGACCTACCGCGACATGTTGCCCGGAGCATTCGCCCGACGAACGGAGTCCTGACGTGCTGGTGATCCGCGCCGACCTGGTGGACGCCATGGTCGCCCACGCGCGCGCCGACCACCCGGATGAGGCCTGCGGTGTGATCGCCGGGCCGGAGGGTTCGGATCGCCCTGAGCGGTTCATCCAGATGGCGAACGCCGAGCGGTCACCGACGTTCTACCGGTTCGACTCGATGGAACATCTTCAGGTGTGGCGGCAGATGGATGCCAACGACGAGGTCCCCGTCGTCATCTACCACTCCCACACCGCCACCGAGGCCTACCCGAGCCGCACCGACGTCTCGATTGCCGCGGAACCGGACGCCCACTACGTTCTCGTCTCGACCCGCGACCCCGACGAACACGAGTTGCGCAGCTACCGCATCGTGGACGGGGTCGTCACCGAAGAACCCGTGTCCATCGTTGAGAACTATCAGTAAGGAATGACCGTGGCAGTAACCGTCTCGATCCCGACGATCCTGCGTCCGCACACCGGCGGCGAGAAGCGGGTCAGCGCCAGCGGCGACACCCTCGCCGCCGTCATCACCGACCTGGAGACCAACTACGCGGGCATCTCCGCCCGCTTGGTGGACAACGGCAAGTTGCACCGCTTCGTCAACATCTATGTCAACGACGAGGACGTGCGCTTCTCCGGCGGTCTGGACACCGCCATCAGCGACGGCGACTCGGTGACCATCCTGCCTGCCGTCGCGGGTGGCTGAGTCGTGCGGTACGACTCGCTGCTGGAGGCGCTCGGGAACACACCGCTCGTCGGGCTGCAGCGGCTCTCACCGCGCTGGGCAGATGACGAGAACGGACCGCACGTGCGGTTGTGGGCCAAGCTGGAGGACCGCAACCCGACCGGATCCATCAAGGACCGGCCGGCACTGCGGATGATCGAGCAGGCCGAGCGGGACGGCTTGATCAAGCCCGGTGACACCCTGCTCGAGCCCACCAGCGGCAACACCGGTATCTCGCTGGCGATGGCCGCGCTGCTCAAGGGCTACCGGATGATCTGCGTGATGCCGGAGAACACCTCGATCGAGCGGCGCCAGCTGCTCGAGCTCTACGGCGCCAAGATCATCTTCAGCGCCGCCGAGGGCGGGTCGAACACCGCCGTCGCCTACGCGAAAGAGCTTGCCGCGCAGAACCCGTCGTGGGTGATGCTGTACCAGTACGGCAACCCGGCCAATGCCGCCGCGCACTACGAGGGCACCGGGCCCGAACTGCTGGCCGACCTGCCCGAGATCACCCATTTCGTCGGCGGGCTCGGCACCACCGGCACGCTGATGGGCACCGGCCGGTTCCTGCGCGAGCACGTACCGGGAATCCAGATCGTGGCCGCCGAACCGCGCTACGGCGAGGGCGTGTACGCCCTGCGCAACATCGACGAGGGTTTCGTGCCCGAACTGTACGACCCGGACATCCTGACCACCCGGTACTCGGTCGGCGCCTTCGACGCGGTCAAGCGGACCCGGGAGCTGGTCGAGGTGGAGGGGATCTTCGCCGGCATCTCCACCGGCGCCATCCTGCATGCCGCGCTGGGGATGGCTGCCAAGGCGATCAAGGCCGGCGAGCGCGCCGACATCGCGTTCACGGTCTGCGATGCCGGATGGAAGTACCTGTCGACCGGTGCCTACGCCGGTAGCCTGGATGACGCCGAGGACGCGTTGGAAGGGCAGCTATGGGCGTAGTCGAACGACGGTTACCGTGACCGTCCCGGTCACACCTCCCGACAAGAAGCCGGCCACCTGGAAACTCGGCGGTGCGACGGTGGTGCTGTTCGTGGCCGCGCTGTACGTCATCGAAGCGGTCGACGCCACGGTGTTCCGGGGCCGGCTCGACCAGGACGGTATCCAGCCGCTGCGCACCGACGGGCTCTGGGGCATCCTGTGGGCTCCGCTGTTGCACGGCGGTTGGCCGCACCTGGTCGCCAACACGGTGCCGGCGTTGATCTTCGGCTTTCTGGCCAGCCTGTCGGGTTACGGACGTTTCCTCGCCGCGACGGCGATCATCTGGATCCTCGGCGGATTCGGCACCTGGCTCATCGGCAACATCGGCGCGCACTGCCCGTATGTCGGTATCCAGTGCACCACCACCCACATCGGCGCGTCCGGGCTCATCATGGGCTGGCTGACCTTCGTGATCGTGCGCGGCTTCTTCACCCGCACGGCGTGGCAGATCGTGGTCGGTGTGGTGGTCGCGTTCATCTACGGCGGCGTGCTGCTGGGCGTCCTCCCCGGCGCCCCGGGGGTGTCGTGGCAGGGTCATCTCTGCGGGGCGCTGGCCGGTGTCTTCGCGGCGTACGTACTGTCCGGTCGCGAACGCAAGCCCAAGGCGCGCCGCACCGGCACGGCTCCGCTGCCCGGTTGACGCGCCTTTGCTGGTAATCCCCGATGCGGTCCGGGTCACTGTGTGGAGCCAAAATGAATCTTGTCGCGCAAAGCGGTGATGCTTTCGTCTCACGGATAGCAGACGTGGCAAGCTAGAGCTTGTGCGAATCACCGTACTGGGTTGTTCCGGCAGTGTTGTCGGGCCCGATTCGCCGGCGTCCGGTTACCTGCTGACCGAACCCGACACCACGCCGATGGTCATCGACTTCGGCGGCGGTGTGCTGGGCGCCTTACAGCGGCATGCCGACCCCGGCGCGGTGAATGTGCTGCTTTCGCATCTGCACGCCGACCACTGCCTCGACCTGCCGGGGCTGTTCGTCTGGCGCCGCTATCACCCCAACCCGCCGGTGGGACGAGCCCTGTTGTACGGGCCGACCGACACCTCGGAGCGGATGGGGGCCGCCTCGTCGCCCGAGGGCGGGGAGATCGACGACATTTCCGACATCTTCGAGGTCCAGCAGTGGGTGGACGGACAGACCGTCCAGTTGGGTGCGCTCACCGTGGAGCCGCGGCTGGTGTGCCATCCGACCGAGTCCTACGGGATGCGCTTCACTGACCGGGCCGGTGTCACGTTCGCCTACAGCGGGGACACCGGTATCTGCGATGCCGTCATCGAGTTGGCGCGCGGCGTCGACGTGTTCCTGTGCGAGGCGTCCTGGACCCACTCGCCGGACCGGCCGCCGAAACTGCATCTGTCCGGTACCGAGGCCGGGCAGATCGCCGCGCGGGCCGGCGTCGGCGAACTGCTGCTCACCCACATCCCGCCGTGGACGTCGCGTGAGGATGTCATCAGCGAGGCGAAGGCCGAGTTCGACGGCCCCGTGCACGCCGTGGTCTGCAACGAGACGATCGACATCACGCGCCGCTGAACGCAGGCGATAGGGTTGCCGGGTGTCCAGACGAGAAGACGGCAGGCTTGACGACGAACTGCGACCGGTGGTCATCACCCGCGGATTCACTTCCCACCCGGCCGGATCGGTGCTGGTCGAATTCGGCCAGACCCGGGTCATGTGCACGGCTTCGGTCACCGAGGGTGTCCCGCGTTGGCGTAAGGGTTCCGGATTGGGTTGGCTCACCGCCGAATACGCGATGCTTCCGGCGGCGACCCACTCGCGCTCGGACCGCGAATCGGTCAAGGGGCGCGTTGGTGGCCGCACCCAGGAGATCAGCCGGCTGATCGGCCGCTCGCTGCGCGCGTGTATCGACCTGCGGGCGCTGGGGGAGAGCACCATCGCCATCGACTGCGATGTGCTGCAGGCCGACGGCGGCACCCGTACCGCCGCCATCACCGGGGCCTACGTCGCCCTCGCGGATGCGGTCACCTTCCTGGCGGCGGCGGACAAACTGTCGGACCCGCGTCCGCTGTCGTGCGCCATCGCGGCGGTGTCGGTCGGCGTGGTCGACGGACGGGTCCGGGTGGACCTGCCGTACACCGAGGATTCGCGCGCCGAGGTCGATATGAACGTCGTCGCGACCGATACCGGCACGCTGGTCGAGGTGCAGGGCACGGGTGAGGGCGCCACGTTCCCGCGCTCCACCTTGGACAAGTTGCTCGACGCGGCGCTGGGCGCCTGCGATCAGTTGTTCGCCATCCAGAAGGCGGCGCTGGAATTGCCGTATCCGGGCGTGCTGCCCGAGCCGTCGGGACCGGCGAAGAAAGCGTTCGGAAGCTAGTGCAACTGCTGGTCGCCAGCCGCAACGCCAAGAAACTGGCCGAGTTGCGGCGCGTGCTCGACGCTGCCGGGGTGTCCGGGCTGGATCTGTTGTCGCTGGACGATGTGCCCGCCTTCGACGAGGCGCCCGAGACCGGCGCGACGTTCGAGGAGAACGCGCTGGCCAA
Source organism: Mycolicibacterium canariasense (assembly GCF_002101555.1). Lineage (GTDB taxonomy): Bacteria > Actinomycetota > Actinomycetes > Mycobacteriales > Mycobacteriaceae > Mycobacterium > Mycobacterium canariasense. The sequence goes on along the minus strand of NZ_LQOL01000054.1, from coordinate 85,980 downwards.
GGCGCGCGACGCGTTCACCGCCACCGGGATTCCGGCGGTGGCCGACGATTCCGGGCTGGCCGTCGATGCGCTGAACGGGATGCCGGGAGTGCTGTCGGCCCGGTGGGCCGGCCGGCACGGTGACGACGTCGCCAATCTGGAGCTGCTGCTCGGCCAGCTGCGCGACGTGCCCGACGAGCGGCGCGGCGGCGCGTTCGTGTCGGCGTGTGCGTTGGTTTCGGCGTCCGGGCAGACCGTGGTGCGCGGCGAGTGGTCCGGCACCATCGCCCGTGCGCCCCGCGGGGACGGTGGCTTCGGGTACGACCCGATCTTCGTGCCGGCCGGCTCGGACCGGTCGGCGGCCGAACTGAGCCCGGCGGAGAAGGACGCCGCCTCGCATCGCGGTCGGGCGCTGGCCTTGCTGGTACCTGCGCTGCGCGCGCTGGTGTGATTTCGGCGAATTTTACATAGGCGAACTAACGTGTAATGCTCGCGGCCGTGAGTGCACGCGGTTGGGGTTCGACGCATCCACGCGTGCTGATCGGTGTGCTGTCCGCGGCCGGTATCAGCGTGTCGCTGATGCAGACGCTGATCATCCCGCTGATCCCGGAACTGCCGAAGCTGCTGGCCACCAGCCCCGCCAACGCGTCGTGGGCGATCACCGCGACACTGCTCACCGCCGCGGTGGCCACGCCCGTCTTCGGCCGCCTCGGCGACCTCTTCGGGCCCAAGCGGGTGTTGATCGCCTGTGCGGTGCTGCTGACCGCCGGGTCACTGCTGTGTGCGCTGACCTCGGCGCTGATCCCGTTCATCGCCGGTCGGGGGTTGCAAGGCCTGGCGATCCCGATCATCCCGCTGGGCATCAGCGTGCTGCGTGCCTCGGTTCCGGCCGAAAAGGTCGGCGGGGCAATGGGATTGATGAGTTCGTCGCTCGGAGTCGGCGGGGCGCTCGGTTTGCCGCTGTCGGCGGCCATCGCCCAGCACGTCAACTGGCACGCGCTGTTCTGGTTTGCCGCCGGGCTCGGCGTCGGCGCGCTGGCGTTGTTCGTCTTCTTGGTGCCCGCGGTACCGGCGACCTCATCGGACCGGCTCGATCCACTGGGCGCGGTGCTGCTCGCCGCGGGCTTGGTGGCGTTGCTACTCGGGATCACCAAGGGGCGGACGTGGGGATGGACGTCCGTGACGACGGTCGGCATGTTCGCCGCGTCGCTGGTGGTGTTCGCCGTGTTCGCGGCCTGGCAGCTGAGGTACGACTCACCGATCGTCGACCTGCGCACCACGGTGCGTCGTCCGGTGCTGACCACCAATATCGCCTCGATCGGCGTCGGCTTTGCGATGTTCGCGCTGTCGTTGATCGCGCCTCAGATCCTCGAGCTGCCGAAGGTCACCGGCTACGGGCTCGGCATGTCGATGCTCGAGGCCGGGCTCTGGATGGCGCCGGGCGGGCTGGCGATGATGGTCACCGCACCCGTCGCTGCGCGCGTCGCGGCGGTCCGGGGGCCGCGCTTCACGCTGGTCACCGGATGCACGATCATCGCCGGCTCGTACCTGGGTGGGTTGTGGTTGCTCGGTGGCGGCGCCCAGGTGCTGGTGCTCAACGTGCTGGTGAGTGTCGGGGTGGGGTTTGCCTACGCGTCGATGCCGGCGTTGATCAACGCGGCGGTGCCGATCTCGGAGACGGCCGCAGCCAACGGCATCAACGCCTTGGCACGCTCGTTGGGGACGTCGATCTCCAGCGCCGTGATCGGTGCGGTGCTGGCCGGTCTGACGATGTCGACGGGTGGCCAGGACGTGCCGACCCTCGAGGCGTTCCGGGTGGCGCTGCTGATCGCGGCGGGCGTCGCCGGACTGTCCGCGGTGCTCGCTCTGCTGATCCCGGTCGCTGCGACCGAGGGTGTCACAGACCGAAGCGCTTCTTCACGTCTTGCGTCTGGAAGTGCTCGACGATGATGCCCAGCAGCGGCACCGTGCCGGAGATCAGCGTGCCGATGGCGCGGCCGATGGGCCAGCGCGCCTTCACGGCCAGATTCGCGGTGCAGAGCAGGTAGACGAAGTACACCCAGCCGTGCACGATGCCGATCCAGCTCAGCGAGGCATCTTTGAAGACGTACTTCATCACCATCTCGTAGCACAGGGCGATCAGCCACAGACCCGTCGCCCATGCCATCACGCGGTAGCTGAGCAGCGCCTTGCGGATGGACTCGACGGAAGCGGCGGATGCGGGGGTTTCGGGGGAGGTCATTCGGTGTCTTCCTTATCCTTTTGTGCAAGCTCGGCGAGGTAGGCGTTGTATTCGCGCAGGGTCGGGTCGTCGTCGTTGGTCGTAGCCTTGGGACGCTCGGGGAGCAGGCCGGCCGGGATCTCGGTATCGGGCCTGGTCTCGACGGGTGGTGCTTCTTCCAGCCGCACGAATTTGTAGTAGGCGTAGACGCAGAAACCCGCGAACATCGGCCACTGCAACGCGTAGCCGAGATTCTGGAAGGTGCCCGACGCGGATTCGAACCGGGTCCACTGCCACCACGCCAGTAGCAGGCAGCCGACGGCGCCGAGGATCACCAGCGCGATGAGCGCCGGCCTCCTACGCCGTGTAGTGGACATGCGTCAACGGTACCGTGCGGCGTTTCAGGCTTTTGGGCCGACGAACTCGTCGAGGCGCGCCGTCGCGGCTTTCCGATAGACGGCGATGACATAGCGGCTGTTCTGCGTCCACGGTATGCCCAGCCTGTCGAGTGCCGCGCAATAGAGATTGCGGATATCGGCGGAGTGATTGGTGAAGTGGTAGCGGACGCTGCGCACCCCGCGATCGTTGGCCACCACGCGACAGCCGTCGCTGTGGATGAGCCCGCGGATGAAGGCCTCGGTCGCGGCGTCGACGTGTGCTTGCTGCCAGGGCTGCAGGACGATCGGGCGGGTGTGTTTCTGGCCGGGGCCGTGCTGGGGGAAGAGGCAGGGCCAGTGCTTGGAGTAGAGGCTGACGTCCACGCATCCCGTGTCCCGCGGAAATACGGTCGCCTGCTGACCCGACATGATCGTATCGATCGTGCGTCGGCAGCTCTCGATAATGCCGGGGTAGCGCTTGTCCAACGTGACGCGCAACCGCCAAACTCTCCGGTTCTGGCTGATACTGCCGTCACCTAGGTACAAGCCCAGAAGATATGCGTACGCATCTGAGGGTAGGTGCGAGTAATCGTGTTGAGCACACGAATCGTGTGGTCGGCGCAATTGCGGACCAGCCCGCCGCCAATCCCAGACTGTGCGCCGAGGGACGGCCGACTCCCGGGCGATTTGGCAGTCGTTCAGTCCGGCTGCGATGAGTTGTTGGACTCGGTTGAACTGAGCCGTGGAGCGCACCTAGGACCGCCTTCTACACGTTGTGTTCCACCGTAGGAGCAGCCACCGACAACTCCGGCCGGATCGGCGGGCGGTAGTCTGAACGCGCTTGCGGGCGTGATGGAACGGCAGACATGCCGGCTTTAGGTGCCGGTGCTCGAGAGAGCGTGTGGGTTCGAATCCCACCGCCCGCACCATTGAGTGCTTGCTGTAATCATCGCGAGAGCGGACGGCCTGGTACAGGTCTTTCGCCAGAGCGGGGAGCCGCCGGACGTTGTTCCGGCGGCTTTTGCGTTGCCTGGGCCGGAAGATCGGAGCCTCTCTTCGAGCGCGGTGAGCGCCGTCCACTCGCAGCCGGTCGGTCTCGGCGTTGCCAGCCGCGTCTACGGCGAGCAACGCGGTCAAGGGGAACTTCACCGCGGCGTAGCTGGCCATATCGTTGTAGACCAAATTAGGTGACCGAAGGTTGGTTGGGGCGACGCGCGTCTGGCCCTCGCCGTTGGCGCCTGCAGCGATTACACCATGAAAAGCAACCCGCGCGGTGAGCGTTCGACACCCTGGAAGACCATGGGATGTTGGGGGGGGCGGTTCCACGCCGTCCGCCATGGGTCCGCGAGTAGGTTTGCCAGTATGGACAAGGGGCCTAGCCGCACCGCCCTAGCTACCGCCTACGCCCGCGCGTATCACCAGATCGCCGATCAGCCAATGATCTTCAGCGATGATCTAGCGGTTCCGCTGCTCGGTGTCACCGCCGACGAGTTGACCGAACTGAGCACACGCGTGGGCGACCAGATCGGCGCGGTGATCAACGATCGGGACCGGCGTCTGTTCTTCGCTGCCCGCGCCCGCGTCGCCGAAGACGCGGTAGCTGCGGCCGTGGCCGCCGGTACCCGCCAGGTGGTGATCCTGGGCGCCGGGCTGGACACCTTCGCCTACCGCAACCACAATCCCGGTCTGCGAGTGTTCGAGATCGATCACCCGGCCACCCAAGCATGGAAACGCGACCGACTCGCCGCGGCCGGAATCGATATCCCTGCGACGTTGACTCTCGTGCCCGTGGACTTCGAAACCCAAGACCTGTCAGCGGAACTGGAGTCCACCGCCTTCACACGGACTGAACCCGCGATCTTCGTATGGTTGGGGGTCATCTTCTATCTAACTCCAAGCGCTGCCCGCTCTACCTTGCAGTACATCGCGGGGCAAGCCCAGCCGGTCGAAGTGGTCTTCGACTATCTGCACTCGCCAAGCACCGAGGCTGACCGCGCCGACTTGCAGGCTCGCGCTGAACGCCTCGCCGCCGCCGGCGAACCCTTCCATAGCTACTTCACGCCAACCGAAATAACAACACTGCTGCGCACACTCGGCTTCAGGATCATCGACGACCGCCCCGGCTACGACGTCGTCGCTGCCTACCTCGGTGAGGGGTCTTCAGACGGTGGAGAACTCGAGTTCGCGCGCGTCTTGCAGGCCAGCCGGATCCTGCGCGCGAGACGCTGAGGTCGTCACTTGACAGACGCGTCGGTGGCTGTCGAAAAGTGCGGCACCTGGAACATCGAAGCTGCCAAAGTTATCGAGCGTGGTGATGCGCCGGACGGCTCCGTGCTGCAGATCGAAGCACGGTGGGATCGAAACATCTACCGTCGCTTGTTGGTTCGTCGCCGCACTTCCCGGGTAACCTGAGAGGTCCGAGCACGGTGGGACCATCACTGATCGCGGGATCACCGTCGAGAGGATGGCGGCGGGTTTAGGGGGCCACTTTGATTGCCGGCGCGGTAGTGAGGCTCGATTTGATTGCGGCCCAGGTTGCGTCGGCGCCCTTCCAGAACAGCCGCCCGGCGAGGGACATGTAGAGGAAGTAGGTCAGGTAGACCGGAACGGTGCCCCAGTGGTCGATCCAGTTGGTCAGGCTGGTGATGGCGGCGAAGCCCGCGGCGAGCATGGCGAGGCCGCCCAGCAGCGCGGCGAAGTTCTTGACGTGGAACTGTGCGTTGTTGCTCGATGAATGCATGATTCCCCCGAATCGATGGTTCGGCGGCCCATGATGCCCGGGTATCGGGTCGGTTTGGCCGCCGTGTGTTGGTGGTGTCGAAGCGTAGCCGCGGTTGACGCCAATGTTGCTGTGGGATAGATCACCGTTCGCTGATGTTCGGTTTCGACGTTCGCTCCCGACTACACCCTGCAGAGTCCGTCTGGTTGACGGGCTCGATTGGGATGTCGAGGGGGAGGCGTCATGGGGGGATTATTGCGGTCTGACCTGCGCGGGTTCGACCTCTGGGTGAGGTCGGCCGGTCATAGCTGCGCTGTGCAGGTGGCGTGGTGACGCGGTATCGGTGCGCGGTGTCGGTTGGGTCTGGTGCTCGTGCGATCGTCGCGGACGGTGGGTCGGCTCTTTGCTCTGATGTGTCGAGTGGTGAGTGGTTGATGCCGCTAGGGGTGTCGAGCGCGCGCCGCGTGTCTCAGGGTCGGCATCGGGCGGTTTCGGGCCGATCAGTCGGTGATCGTGGTCGTTGGTTGCGCTTGGGTGTCGCGGCGGGGTTGACCGCTTTTCTGGTGCCGATTGTGGGTTTGGTGGTGCCGTTGGTCAGTAGTGATCCTGCGGTGGTGGCGCACGCTGGAGCGACGCCGAAACCGGGTTCGCCGGGTGGTAATCACTCCAAGCCAGGGGATAACAAGAAGAAGAAAAAGAAGAGCGACAACAAGAAGTCGAACACCAACGGCCAACATAATGATGCGGGTTCGCGGGGCTCTTCTGAGGGTCAGCGTGCGACGCAGCGGTCGGGATCGAGCTTTTCTGAGCGGACCAACGCCAACAATCGCTGGAGGGCTGACGGGCCGAATCGCAGTGTGAATACGCGTATCTCAAGCCAGGTACAACCCTCGCAGTCGGAGCAGGCGCCGAGTCCGGTGGTCCAAGCGCCCCCGAACCAATGGCACCAGAACACGAACCCACCCGCGTCACCAACCCAGGACACCGCGCCGCCGCCCACTACACAGAACACGCCTGTCCAGCAACAGATTCCGCCGGCAACATCGTCATCGCAACAATCTATCGCTCAGCCTCCCGCGGTGACTGCAGCCGCTCCGGAATCCCCGAGCAATCCAATCAACACCACCACGGGTGTGGTTATCGGACTGGGAGCGGCTGCGGGCGCGGGTCTGGCCCGACGGCGCAATGGTGCAAGCGCGCCGGCGGCGGGCCCCGATGTTCGTCCAGCTCCCCAGAGCCGGGCTGTGACGCTAACGAGCTCGTCGTCGGCCGCACCCGCATTCACGCCGAGTCGCCAAGATGTGGCTGTCTTGCGCCAAGTGATAGCCAACGACGGCGTCCCAGCTTCGCAGTTGGACCAGCGGGTCAACCAGGTCGTTAACGGCGCGGCCCAGCTCAATACCCAGATCGCCAACGGCACACTGCCGCAGGTTTCGACAGTCCCGACCACACCTGTGCCTGAGCCCGGCTTCGCGGAAGGTTTTCGTGACAGCTGGGACGCCGGGATTGAAAGCATCCAGGTGCTTGTCGGTGCGGCGGGCCCCGGAGCACCAGGTGTGGCCGAGTCCTGGGGCAACCTTGCCCAAGCACTCGCGCAGCAGGCAGTCAACCCGCTCTCGTCCGCCATCAGTCAGGTCAACTCGGTGTTCGATGCTCCGAATGCCGCTTACTTCGCCGGGGGAGCGAGCGCGCAACTTGCCCAGCAAGTACCAGGACTCGTGTTCGGAGGCGGAGAAGCGGCGGTAGCGCGGGCAGCGGCCGCGGCGCGGGCAGCTGAAGCAACGGCTGATCGAATTGCGACCCAACTTCCGGTCGGCCGGAGGGGAGCCCCGTTGAATGTGCCGCCGGGGACAAACGCTGAGTCGGTCATTATGGGGCGGCTTTATACTGGTCACAGCCTTGATCGCCTGATGGGCCGAGGGGTAACGCCGACTGTGGTGGAGGATGCCATTGCGAACGGCATTGCCGGTCCAGGGAATTTGCCGGGCACAATGACCTACGCAGTGCCGGAGAACGGCATCAAGGTCGTTGTCAATTCGATAGGTGAAGTGGTTACAGTGCTGCACATTGGAAGGGGCTGACGCATGGCCAATGTCGCGTTCCGGTTTGAGGAGCATAAAAACTACCTGCGGTACTCGCTCGAGCTGATCAAGGATTTTGAATCCGGAGCCGTCGAGTTCCAAGAGTTCGTGTGGCGGCTCGAGGATGCGGCGTTGAGTGCAGAATCGGCGGACGATCCACGGGCCGGCGAGTTTTACGAAGTCTGGTCGGAACTTGAGATCGTCAACGCCCTGATGCTGGCGGCCGCCGAACGCGGCTATACCCGTGAGGATTTCGAACCAAACGTCGAAATCCCGAAGGCGATCGCCAAGATCAAACAGTTCTTGACCAGCTGGGCTGAATCCCAAGGGTCACCGGGCTAGCGACACAGACCACCCGTGGCCTCCACGTCGTAGGGGGACCTGACCGGCATCACAAACTGCATCACGGTGCGGTGCCTGGCACGGACCGATAACACCGTGTCGTACTCTCGTCCGAGCGTTTGCCCTGAGACGAAGGAGTCCGTGTGCAGATCGATCCGGCCGCGACCGCTTGGCTGCTCGCCAGCACCGCGTTGGTGTTGTTGATGACGCCCGGTCTGGCGATCTTCTACGGCGGGATGGTGCGCTCCACCGGCGTGCTCAACATGATCATGATGAGCTTCATCGCCATCCCGGTGGTCACCGTGACCTGGCTGCTGGCCGGATACAGCCTGGCCTTCGGCGCCGATGCGGGATCCGGCCTGATCGGCAACCTGGACCATCTCGGCCTGGCCAACATCGACCTCGCGGCCGTCCGGTCGAACGTGCCGGAACTGCTGTTCGTCACCTTCCAGTTGGCATTCGCGATCTTGACGGCGGCGCTGGTCAGCGGCGCGATCGCCGACCGGGCCAGGTTCTCGGCATGGATCGTCTTCCTGCCGGTGTGGACCTTGCTGGTCTACGCCCCGGTGGCGCACTGGGTGTGGGGCCCGGGTGGCTGGCTGACGACGTTCGGTGCGCTGGACTACGCCGGCGGGCTGGTGGTGGAGATCGTGTCGGGCGCCTCGGCGCTGGCGCTGGCCCTGGTGCTCGGTCCGCGCATCGGCTTCAAATCCGAGGCCATGCGCCCGCACAACCTGCCCTTCGTACTGCTCGGCGTGGGGCTGCTGTGGTTCGGCTGGTTCGGTTTCAACGCCGGGTCGGCATTCGCCGTCGACGGCAAGGCCGCGGTCATCTTCCTCAACACGCTGGTTGCCGGCTGCCTCGGAATGCTGGGCTGGCTCGCGGTCGAACGGGTGCGCGACGGCCGTCCCACCACGTTCGGTGCCGCGTCGGGTGTGGTTGCCGGCCTGGTCGCGATCACCCCCTCGTGCGGGTTCGTGACGCCGGTCGGTGCGGCCGTGGTCGGCACCGTCGCTGGGGTTGTGTGTTCGTATGCCATCGGGTGGAAGTTCCGGGCGGGTTACGACGATTCGCTCGACGTGGTCGGGGTGCACTTCGTGGGCGGTGTGGTCGGCACGTTCCTGATCGGCGTGCTGGCGGCGGAGATGATCTCCGGCGGCCCGTCGGGCCTGTTGTACGGCGGTGGGCTGACCCAGTTGGGTAAGCAATCGGTGGCCATCGTGGTGGTCGCAGTCTTCGCCTTCGCGGTGTCGTTCGGCATCGCCAAGCTCATCGACATGACGCTTGGATTTCGGGTCACCCGGGAAGACGAGCTGGCGGGTATCGATTTCACCCAGCACGCCGAGACCGCTTATGCCGAGGGCGTGCACGGGCACCAGCACAAGCGTCCCGGCGGGCCGTAATCGCTCAGCGCGGCCCGTCGACGGCGAAGGTGCCTTTGTCGTCGGAGAACACCGCGGTGACATGCCGCACCGTGCCGTTGATCTCCACCTCGCAGGTGAAGCTGTCACCTTTGGCCGCGGACGGGTTCTTGCCGTCGTTGCAGCGCAAGGCGCTGATCGTGTTCGACCCGTAGCCGTTGATCGGATCGGACAGGATCTGCCGCACACCGGCTTCGGCCTGTGCCACGTCGATGACGGTGCTGTTGCGGAACTTCCACGCCCAGACACCGACCGCCGCGACGGCCATCAGCGCAATGGCGGCGCCGATCCCGCCGAGCAGCAACACATTTCGTCGGGGGGACTGGCTCGGTGCCCGGTGCGCGTGGGGTGGCGAGGGCGGCAGCCGATAGCGGTTGGGGTCCTCGGGCGGCGGTGGCGCGGGCTGCCGCTGCGGTGGCGGCGGATACGGCGCCCGGGAGGCCGGTGCCGGCGCTGGTGGCGGTGGTGCGGCGCCGGGCGGGGGCGCACCACCGGGGCGGGTCCACCAGGGCTGCAACGGGTCTGTCGGTGTCGTCATCGGGCCTCAGAACGTCGACGCATACTGCTCCATCGGTTCGGTGTGTACGGTGCCGTCGGAGCCGATGATGGTCAGCGCCGTATCGCGGACCTGATACTGCGTTCCATCAGTGGGATTGGTGATGTCGAATCCCCCGCCAGGCACGTGCACCGCGTCGCCGAGTTCGATACCGGCGTTGTCGTTCAGTCGGACACCGCGGTAAACCAGGGCACCGGCGGGGCTTTGGCAGATGACCACCGCGGACTGCGCGGTCAGCCCGAGGGCGACGGGAACCTGGGCCGGATCACACCGCGCACCGGGATAGGCCAGAAAGCCGAGGACATCAGTTCCCGGCAGTGACGCCCGAGGGGCAACCGCCGACGTGGTCGTCAGCACTGCGCTGTGGGATGTTGCGGTGGTGGGGGCGGGCAGGGCGGTGCGGGTCACCGTCGTCGGTACGGCCGTCGTGGTGTCGTCCCCACCGAGAATCAGCCATGCCGCGGCGCCGGCCGCCACCACCAGCACGACCAGTCCCAGTGCGCCGAGTAGAAGTGGGCGGCTGGAACGCGTTGTCCGGGAAACGGTCCCGGACGCCTTTCCGTCGAGCACGGTGGGTGCAGACGGTGTCGTCTGGACGGCAACCGCCGCCGCGGCGGCGGCACGTGCCAGCCCGCCTGCGCTCGGGCAGCGGTGCGCCGGGTCCTTGGCCATGCCCCAGGCCACCACGTCGTCGAAGGCGGGGCTGACACCCGGCCTGACCATGCTGGGCCGGGGTGGCGGCGAGAACAGGTGTGCATTCATCAGCATGGCGATGTCACCGGCGGGGAATGGCGGTGTCCCGGTCAGGAGTTCGTAGAGCAGGCAGGCCAGTGAGTAGACATCGGTGGGTGGACCGACGTAACCGTCGGTGAACCGTTCCGGGGCCATGTAGGCGCATGACCCGATCGCCGAACCGGCGGTGGTCAATCCGCTGTCGGTGCCCGACCGCGCGATACCGAAGTCCACCAGGTAGGCGAAGTCGTCGGCGGTCAACAACACGTTCTCGGGTTTGACGTCACGGTGGGTCAAGCCGGCGGCGTGGGCGGCATCCAGGGCGGCCGCAATCTGGCTCAGCACGGCCACCGCTCGGCCGGGGTGTAGCGGACCCTGTTGCACAAGAACAGATTTCAGATCAAGACCGGACACCAGGCGCATGTCGATAAAGAGCACACCGTCGATGTCACCGAAATCGTGAACGGGAATGATGTGCGGCTCGTGCAATTGCGCGGCGATCCTCGATTCCCGCCGGAACCGCTCCTGGAAGGACGGATCAGCGGCCAGTTCGGGCCGCAGCAGCTTCAGCGCGACCAATCGGCCCTTCACCGTGTCGAAGGCCTGGTACACCTCGCCCATACCGCCGACACCCAGCAGCGTGCGCAGCTCGTACGGCCCGAACCTCGCCCCGACCCGGATGTTCATCAGGAGAACCTCTGATAGCACTGTTCGGCGTCGCCCTGCAGACCGGCCCGGTACGCCAGGATCCGGGTGAAACCCGCCAGCGCCGTGGCGCCGTCGACGTCGCTGGCCACCAGGCCGCTGGTGAGCAGTCCGGAGATCGCTTCGTCGGTGTCGCCCGCCGACAGCATCAGCGGGCTGCCCGGCTCGGTCATCTTGCTCTGCGCGATGCCGGTGAGGCAGGCCGTCCGCAGGGCCGTGGTGGTCGACTGCAGCGGTGCGCCCCGCTGGCGTTGCAGCGCAAGGACATAGCGGGAGGTGACCATGGACAATGCCGTGTTGTCACCCTGCAGCAGCACGCCTTGGCTCTCACTGCGCGGGGTGCCGGCCTCTTCGAGAGCCGGCATGTCGATGCCGATGGTGTTGGTGGCCGGGCAATACGACGCGGGTGATGTCGGTTTCGCATCGGGGCAGGTCTCGGGCTCCAGACTCAGCTGGGGCGGGCTGGTGGGCGCGAAAATCTGGTTCAGCGACGCCATCAGCTTGTTCAGCAGGTCGGCATTGATGGGGCTGTCACCGGTGGCCGGATAGCCGTAGGCGTCATACGACAGGAACTGCGGAAGGTCGCCCTGACGTTTCTTGATCTCGGCCATGTCGATGGCCGCACACTGATCGGCGTTGCCGCTGAACCCGATCTGGAAGGCGCTGATCCGGTCGAGGGCCGAGCCGTGGGCGTCGCCGGTGGCCAGCGCCTCCTCCTGCGTCATCAACGGGTCGCGGATATAGATCGCGCCTGCCAGAACGTGATTGAGGCCGTCACCGGTGCTCAGGGAGAACCGCGGCGATTTGCCGGACGCGACCCAGTGCAGATAGACGCCGGCGAAGCAGTCGGCCTGCTGCTCCTTCACCAGGACCGGTGTGCCCTTCTCCACCAGGTGGGCCTTGGCCTGGACGGCATGGCCGAATTCGTGCGCCATGATGCCGACTACGCCCATATCGCCGAAGTACTTCGCCGCACCGGGGATGAAACTGCCCCGATCCCACGCCATGGTGTCGTTGTCGAAGCAGTAGAACGCGTTGGCCATATCGGTCAGGCCGCCGCCGCACACGTCCGGATTGTTGGAGCTGTTGGAGTCGTATGACACCAAACCCGACACCGGCGAGAATGTCCCGCTCAGCGCCCCGTCCCAGTTGTGCGACCAGAAATCTTGCAGATCGTCGACGGCGAGCAGGGCGAGGTGATCGGCCGGGCCACCGTCGCTGTTGACGGCGCTGCTGGTCGGTTCCGGTGCCCCGGCCCGCGGCCCGCTGTAGCCGTCCTTCGCCGGCAGGCCACCGGCCCGGGTGGGGTCGTACAACATCGACACAGCGTGTCCGTCGAGCACCGTTGTGCTGCAACCGGTCAACACGAGCAGCGCGGCCAGTACGGCCGCGGTCACCGAGCCCGTGCGTCGCGCCCACCGCTGCATGAGGCAAAGGCTAACAAGGAGGTAGCGCCGGGGTGCGGCGGTCGTGCCCCGCCGTCAGCGCGGCGTCAGGCGCCGGGTGCCTGCCCGCAGCGGTTCTTCAGGTCCTGCAGCGGCTGCCGGATCCCGACGAGCTCGTCGTGGGTCTGCGGATTCTGGGCCATGTAGGTCTTCACCTTGGCCACCGTCTGCTCTCTGGTGAGACCTTTGAGGCTGGTGAAGAAGTTGTTGACGTCCGGATGGGTGAACAGGTAGGCCGACGTGGCTGCCGAGACGCCGGCGCGTACCCCCTCCAGGTCTGCGGCGGTGCAGTTCGGCGGGTCGGCCGCCGGGTCCTGGTTGGCGAACGCGGAGGGGATCGCGCCGAACAACCCGAACAAGGCGGATGCGGCCAGGGTGCCTGCGCCGATGGCAAGACGGGTCGGTCGGACGTGCATGGTGTACTCCTCCTTCGGATGACGGCGAGATGGCCGCAGCATTCAGTGTGTCGACCGGAACCGGCGAACGCTGGTGGCCACAGTCAACTCCCAGCGACTTCGGACATGCCGCACAGTGCAGACACATCACCGGCCCGGCGCGGCGGTGCACCCGATCACCGTGCTGGCCGAGCTCGCCCGCTGATTCGCTACTGCGGCTGGTCGTCGACCTTGAAATCGAATTTCACGTCGCCGCCCTTGACACTGGTGACGGTCACGGTGACGCCGTAGGTCTCACCCGAGTCGGTGAGCTGGCAGCGCAGTGTCTGGCCCTTGTCGCCCTTCAGATCCGACGGACACGTCACGGACTCGGGGGCTCGTCCCACCTGCTGGCTGAGTTGCTGGGAGATCTGCTCGGCAACCGCGTTCTTGTCGACGGTCTGCACGATGTCGAAGTTCACCGTCTTGCCGTCGACGCTGGTGACGGTGACGTTGACGCCGTAGTCCTTGGAGCCGTCGGACATCGTGCAGTCCAGGGTGGCGCCGATCTCGGCCTTCAGGTCGGCCGGGCATGTCACCGACGCGGGCTTGGTGCCGCCCTGCTCGGTGACCTTCTCGCTGATCTGGTTTTGGACCTGGTCCTTGCTCACCGTGTTGTCGCCCACTGAGGCCGAGAACGAACAGGCGGCCAGTGCTACCGCCGCGGCCAGCATCGCCGGGGCCGCCATCCACCGCGCCATCGGGTTCATCGAGCCTCCTCCAAGTCGATGCACAAGAATGGCACAGATGACGGCCCGTCGGCGCTATTCGTAGCGAACGGCAAGTGCTTTGCCGTTCGCGGTGGGGAACCGAACATCGCCTGGTCAGTGTGGTCGACGGCCGCCGACGCGACTCCCGTGGGAGGTGCGGTGCAGGCATCATGGTGCCGATGCGGACCTTGAGCGTCGTCGTGCACCCGGAGGCCACTCATCATGTCGAGGGTGTGGTGGGCGGGTGGCACGATTCGAGCCTCACTGAGCGGGGCGCGCGGGATGCAGCGGCGATCGCTGAGGCGGTGTCGGCCGATGTCCCGGCCGGGGAGTCGGTTGTGGTCGTCACTTCAGACCTTCGTCGTGCATCCGAGACCGCGGAGGCGATCTGTTCTGCTTTGGGTGTGTCCGCGATTGTCGATCGCCGGCTGCGGGAGAAGTCGTACGGCGCCGCCGATGGGCGGCCTCAGGCGTGGCTTGAGGAACGCTTCGTCCCGCCCCCGCCTGAGGGGGACCGGATGGGCCATGACGAAGGGATCGTGGGTTCGGAGTCGAAGCGGGAATTCGCAACGCGGGTCTATGCGGCCGTCGAGGATCTTCTTGGCCGACAGGCTTCGCATTGTGTGGTGGTGACTCACGGTTTCGCGTTGACGTTCGTGGTGAGCGCCTTCATGCGGCTGCCGATCGACGGACTCGGTTACGTGAATTTTCGGAGCCGTCCCGGGGGAATCACGGTGTTGTGCGAAGACGACGAGTTCCACAACCGCCAACTCGTGCGACTGAGTGATATTGCGCATCTGCAGGCGCTGCGGAATCCGTGATGGCCCAGGAGGAATCGCCGAGCAGTCGCACGCGCGAGGTCCACTCCGTCAGTCGCGATAATCCGGCTGCGTACGATCGAGCATCCGGAGCATCGCTGCCCACGCCAGGTCGTATCCCACGTCGTCGGTGAAGTCATCTCCGGCGGCATCGCCTACCAGCTGCTGTGCGGCGTGCTCGCTGATGCTCGGGTCGGGAATCACCAACTCTCCGAGTTGTGATGCAGCGACCTGGATCTCGCAGGCTTTGTTCAAGTAGTACATCCGCAGGAAGGCCCGTGCGGGGGTCGCGCCAACCGTCAGCAGGCCGTGGTTGCGCAGGATCAGCGCGTCGTGCGTACCGAGATCCTCGACGAGCCGCTTCTGCTCATCGAGGTTCAGCGCCACGCCCTCGTAGTCGTGATAGCCCACGCGGTCGAAGAACTCCATCGAGATCTGGTTCACGGGCAGGAGCCCCGACGCTGAGGCCGCCACCGCACAGCCGGCGAGCGTGTGCGTGTGCAACACGCACATCGCGTCCTCACGCGCAGCGTGGATCGCACTGTGGATGACGAAACCGGCGGGGTTCACGCGATGGGTGGTCTCGCCGATGACGTTGCCGTCCAGATCGATTCGCAAGAGGCTCGATGCGGTGATCTCTTCGAAGAACAGCCCGTAGGGGTTGATCAGGAAGTGGTCGTCCGCTCCGGGCAGTCGCACCGAGATGTGTGTGAACACCAGGTCGGTCATCCGGTAGTGGGCGACCAGGCGGTACACCGCGGCCAGTTCCTGGCGCAGGTCCGCCTCGGTCGCCGCCGGGTCGCGTTGATCGATGCCCATGCTCAGTACCCCTTGGTTGTAGGGTCGGCGATGCGGTCGGCGACCAATTGCTGGAACATGGCGGTCACCTGATCCCAGTGTGGCACCAGGCTGGTGCGGTCAGATGCCGGTGAATAGCGCCCTGCCTGCAGCTTGTCCAGGATCGGCAGGTCCTGTTCGTTGACGCCGAACAGCACTTCGGCCAGACGTTTTCGGTTCACCGAGTGGTCCTCGGATGTGCCGTCTTGGTCGACGAAGATCGCCATGTGCTCTACGGTACGGTCGGCGCTCAACGCTTCGAAGCCGATCACCTGAAACCAATCCGCTTCCAGGAACAGCAGGGCGTTGGGGAACACACAGAAGATGTCCTGGTTCTCGGTCTTCTCCCGCGGAACCTCGCCCAGGAACGGCAGCGCCTCCGACGTCTTCGCCGCCTTCCCCGTCGCGCCCCGCGGGTAGCAGCCGCCGATGATCTCCGGTGCCAGCACCTCGTCGTCGACGTCCAGCGATGAATTCACCGGGCCGACCTGTGGGTGGATGAACGGCAAGTGGTAGAAGTCCAGGAAGTTCTCCACGACGAGTTTCCAGTTGGCGGCGACGTCGAACACGCGCTCCTCGGCCAGCCGGATCCGGTCGAAGTCGATGTGTGACCATCGCTGCGCCAGCGGCCCGATAAACCGATCGAAAGACGCCGCCGCCGTGTCGATATCGCGTTCGGCGAGGTCGACGAACACCATCCCCGCCCACACCCGGCTGGCCACCGGCAGCAGGCCCAGCGCCCGCTTGTCCGCAGGCCCGCTACGCCCCTGGCGTTCGCGCTGGAAGTATGGAGTCGCCGCGAGACTGCCATCCAGGTCGTAGGACCAGCAGTGGTAGGCGCACTGGATCCGGCGCTTGACCGTGATGGGTTCCTCCGTCAGCGCCATCCCACGATGCCGGCACGAATTGTGGAAGACCCGGATCTCACCGTCCTCGCCACGGATCATCAGAAGTGGTTGGCCGGCAACGGCGACCGGCTTGACCTGTCCCGGTTCGCCCACCCAGTGGGCATAGCCCGCCCAGACCCAGCCGGCGGCGAAGATCCGCTCACGTTCGAGCTCGTGGACCGCGGCGCTGGTGTACGCGTGCGCGGGCACCAACGCGCGTTGGGAGCTGTCGCTGGTGAGCGGTCCCGTCGCCACCCGATTACCCGTGGAGGTGGTTCTGAAGTCGACATCGTGCATCGTGTGCCGTCCAATCTCTATGGTGCCGTCGCTGGTCGCGCGCCGAGTGCCGCGTCGAAGGCGTCTGCCGCCCAGCGCATCAGTGTCAATGACTCTGCCCAGCGATCCGAGATCTGCACGCCCTGCGCGTCGGTGATCGCGTACGGGGTGGTCCCGAGTTCGGTGAGGAAACGGGCCGGACGGTCGGGGTGTCGCCGCAGCAACGACTCGAATCCTCGTGTCCACCAATCTCGGAACCGGGGTTCCCACGGCTGCGCCATCGGGTGAGCGAGCGGCACCTGGATCTGGGCACGTGTGGCGATCCGTCCCTGCAGGGACCCCGAGCGGTCGAGGATGGTCGCGACGAGGGATTCGTATTCCGGTTCGGGAGCCTCGGGGATCTCATGCGCGCATACGTAGTGCGACAGGTCGGCGGCGAGTTCGATCGAGTCGTCGAGGTCCTCGAGCAGCATGCAGGTGAACCGCAGATCGTTGGTGACGGTGTTGCGATGCGTCTCCAGCTCCATCTCGATGCCGGCGTCCGCACACATCCGGTGCCACCCGCTGAGCAGATTCGCGAGTCTGGGCGCATCGAACCCGAATACCCTTGCACAACAGATGATCCAGTCCGCCCTGATGGCCCTCGCGTAGCGAATTGCCTCGCGGATGTCGTCGTCGGAGGTGGCAAACACCAGGACGCAACCGCGCAGCCGGTGTTCGGCCAGCAACGGGGCGATGTCGGTCGCCGAGGGAGCTCGGCGCGCCCCCAGGTCGACTCCGATGCCCGTGTAACCCGCCCCAGCGATCCACGCCAGCTGTTCGGACAGCGTCCACGGTGCACCCCGCCATGGCAGGTCCTCCATGGCCCACATCGATTGGTAGAGCTGCAATTCCGTCATGATCGCACCGCCAATCGGTTGATGGCGCGGTCCGGCCGACCGCTGGTGCGCCACGACACCACCGCATCGGCCTGCCGTCGTACGTATTCGGCGTCGGTGGCGTCGGACAGAAATCCGACGTGCGGCGTCGTGATGACCCGGGGATGGCCGAGCAGGGGATGCGACGCGGGCAGCGGCTCCTGAGCGAACACGTCGAGAGCGGCTCCGGCGAGATGTCCCGAATCCACGGCGGCCAGCAGTGCCTCGGCATCGACCACTGCACCCCGAGAGACGTTGACCACGTGCGCACCGCGGGGCATCCGCGCGTAGGCGTGCGCGTCGAGTAACCCGCGGGTGTCGTCGGTCAAGGGCAGGAACACGCCGAGCACGTCGCTGATGGCGAGCACTTCGGCGTAGGGCGCCATCTCGACCCCCGGTACCGGCACGGAACCAGGACGCTGCGCCGCGACCACGCGGTGCGCGGCCGCAGAGGCGAATTCGCCGTACCGGCGACCGATGGAGCCGAGCCCCAGGATCCCGATCGTCAGCTCGGAGAGCCGACGCGGGGCCTCGACGGGACGGGCCTCCCACGGGTGCTCGACGCCGGAGCCCATGAAGAAGGGGAGCCGACGGATCAGCGCCAGGGTGAGCGCCCAGGCGTGCGTCGCGACCTCCTCACTCGCCACGGGACCGACGGTCGCCACCCAGATCCCGCGGCGCGAGGCGGCCTCGACGTCCACATTGTCCGAACCGTTCGACAGCAAGGAGATGATGCGCAGCTTGGGCAACCGCTCGAGCAGGGCGTCGTCGACGGGCGCGTACCCGACCAGCAGTGCCTCGGCGTCCCGTGCGGCGGCGGCGATCACGTCGGGATCGCGCGATTGCGCGTAGGCCACCTCGAAACCGTTGGCTCGCAACAGCCCCATTCCGACGGTGGGGTCGTCGCCGTCGTCGAGATCGGTGTAGACCGCCAGCGGTGCGTGCATCAGTGGCCCACCCCGTGCAGGTGGGAGAGGAACTGGCGGGTGCGCTCGTGACGGGGATCGTCGAAGAACTGGTCGGGAGGCGCCTGTTCGACGATCACGCCGCCGTCGAAGAGCATGACCTCGTCGGCCACCCGTCGCGCGAACCGGGTCTCGTGGGTCACCACCACCATGGTCATGCCGGCTTCGGCGAGGCCCTCCATCACCTCGAGCACCTCACCGACCAATTCCGGGTCGAGTGCGGACGTCGGTTCGTCGAAGAGCATCACCGAGGGGTTCGTGACGAGGGCGCGGGCGATCGCGACGCGCTGTTGCTGACCACCGGACAGTTCGCTCGGGTAGTGCCGCAACCGGTCGGCCATGCCCACGCGCTCCAGCATCGCCTGGGCGCTCTCGGCCGCGTCGGCCTTGCTCATGCCGACCACCTCGGTCAGCGCCAGCGTGACGTTGCGCAGGACGTCGAGATGGGCGAACAGGTTGAACCGCTGGAACACCATCCCGATGTCGCGGCGCTGCACCGCCAGGCGGCGCTCGGGGAGTCGGCGGGTGGAGCCGTCCGAGGACGTGGAGACGCCAACCTGCTTGCCGTTCAACAGGATGTCCCCGGCGTCGGGGTGTTCCAGGAGGGCCATCAACCGCAAGATCGTCGACTTGCCCGATCCCGAGGGGCCGAGCAGGGCCTTGACTTCGCCTCTCGCGACGGAGAAGTCGACACCCTTGAGGACATCGGTTTCCCCGTATCGGCGATGCAGGTCGATCGCCTGCAGGACGGGCGTACTCATGCGGGCACCGCCGTGCCGACGCCTGCGCCCGGAATCTGGCCGACCCGTTTCGCGGAGATCCACCGGTAGCGGCGCTCGACGACATGCTGCACGGCCATCAGCGCCGAGACGATCACCAGGTAGTAGATCAGCGCGGCCGAGTAGTACTCCGCGTAGCGGAACGTCACCGACACCTGTGACTGTGCGGTGGTCAGCAACTCACGCAGCGAGATCACCGATGCGAGCGACGTGTACTTCAGCATCGCGATCAGCTCGTTGCCCGACGGCGGGATTGCCACCTTGATGGCTTGGGGCAGAACCACTTTGAACAACACCTTGTGCGGCGCCAGGCCAAGGGCGCGGGCCGCCAGGTGTTGCCCCTCGTCGACCGAGAGCAGGGCCGACCGCAGGATCTCCGCCATGTACGCGGCCTCGACGATCGAGAACCCGATCAGCGCCGCGAGGAAGGGCGTGAACCAGTCATCCCGCAGAGCGGGCAGCAGCTGAGGTCCGGCGTTCCAGATCAGCAGCAGGACGAGCAGTGTCGGAATGGCCCGGAAGAACCAGACATACGCACCGCCGATGACGGTGGCGACCCGGTTGGAGGCGATCCGCAGCAGTGCCACACCGAAACCCACGATCGAGGCGAGCACCATGGCGCACACCGCGAGCGCCACCGACAACAGGGCGCCCCGCAGGAACGCACTCGACGTCAGGGCCGCGGTGAACATGTCCCATTCGAAGTCCATGGCGGTCAGGGGCTGACGAGGCGGGACGGATCCAGACCGTACTTCTTCGCCAGGTCGGGCAGGGTCCCGTCGGAGATGAGTTGCTTGATCCCGGCGGTCACGGGCTGCGTCAGCTCCGAGCCCTTGCGGGTGAACACCCCGAACTGCGTTTCGGTGGGGAAGATCCCGGGTTTCGAGGCGAGCTTCCCGCCCGACTTGCTGACCATGTCGACCACGGCGACGTCGGTTTCGATGAGCGCGTCGGCCTTGCCGTTGGTCACGGCGGCAACCGTCTCCGCCGTCTTCGGATAGGGCTGGATCGTGATGCCGGGCTTGCCCGCGGCGGTGAATTTGTCCGAGAGTGCCTTCAGCGTCAGCTCATTGGATCCACCGCCCTGCACGGCGACGGTCTTGCCGGACAGGTCGTCGGCTGAGCGGATCGACTCGTCGCCGCTGCGGATGATCAGCCCGGGCCCGGTGGTCATGAACGGGATGCCGTCGGCGACGCGTTGGCGCTCGGGGCTGACGTACAGGGCGGACCAGGTGATGTCGCAACGCTTTGCGTTCAACGCCGGGATGAGCCCGTCGAAGGACGTGTTCTGGAACACCACCTTGACGTCCCAGAGCTTGCCGAGGGCGCGGGCTCCGTCGGAGTCGAAGCCCGTCGGGTTGGCCGTGTCCCCGTTCTCCAGGTATTCCATGGGCGGATACTCCGGGTCGGTGCACACCGACAGCTGCCCCGCCTGGAGCAGACCGGCGGGCGCCTTGCCCGACGCCGCACTTGTGCCGGCACCGCCGCTACAAGCGCTGAGCAGGACGGCGCTCAACGCCGCACCGAGGATGGTGGCGACGTGGGCAGGCTGACTCCGCCGATTCATGGGAACTCCTGTGGTGGGCTGCAGGGTGCAGTGAAAACAGTAGGAGCGCCATCACGAACCATCAACACCAAATCTGCACTTCGCCCGAGCAATATCGATGATTCGTGAAGCAGTACTGGCCGATAACGCTCGAATCTGCTCACGTCTGCTGTGATACTGAAGATCTGCGTAGCGAAGGCGGGGTGTTCGGCGTTTGTTAATTTCAGATGACTCGCGCTTCGGCGGCCGACTCGACGACGTCGACGACAAGATCCTGGCGGCGCTGCGCGTCGACGGACGGATCGGACCAGGGGAGCTGGCCAAGCGCCTGGGCGTTTCTCGGACGACGGCGTCCAAGCGCTTGGCGGCCTTACTGCACACGACCGACGTGCGCGTGGTCGGCATGGTGCATCCCGAAACGGTCGGCGTGCGCTCTCTGGCGCACGTGTCCATCGCCACCAACGCGCCGGCCATCGAGGTCGGCAGGCGCCTGGCCGCACGTCCCGAAGTCCCGTTCGTGTCCCTGGCCAGCGGGGCCTATCCATTGATCGCCGAGGTCCGTGCTCACGATGACTCCGAACTCTCCGAACTGCTGGATATCATCCGCTCTCTGGACGGCGTCGAATCGACCGAGACACTCGTCTACACCGATCTGGTGCGCGACGTCCTCGGGCCCACCAAGGTCTCGGTGGCGTGGCTCGACGGCGTCGACCGGCGACTGCTCTCGCTGCTGCAGCGCGACGGCCGGATGCCTTACACCGCGCTGGCCGCCGGATCCGGCATCTCCGTGGGGACGGCTCGGGCACGCACCCTGCGCATGATCGAGGCCGGGGTGGTCCGCATCGGCGCGATCGCGGCGCCGGGCCGGGAGGGGCGCAAGGTCGATGTCGGACTCGGGGTTCGGATGCGGGGACGGGCCGGAGCGGGCGTCGAGCAGATTCGCCAACTCTCGGAGATCCGGTTCTTGGCCACCACGATCGGGCGCTACGACGTCGTCGCGACGCTGCACGCCGACACCCTCACCGATGTCGTGACCGCCCTCGAAGAGGTCAGGGCCCTGACCTCGGTAACACAGCTGCACAGCTGGGTGCACCTACACACGCTGAAGGAGAGCTACCGGTATCCGATCGAGACGGTTCGATGAACACATCGGCTGGGCGATGCGACATTCCGGCTTGCCGGACGACACGACGGAATACGATCACGCTTCGATTGTCTGCCGGCGGCAGATTCGCCTACCGTCGCAGTCATGCCCGCCGATGCTCCGACGATCCTGGCGACCAGCGGGGGCATCGGTGCCGGCCGCCGCACGCGGTTCGAGTTCACTGCGATGACGGATTTCGCGGTCGAGCTGTCCGGCGTCACCGGCCGAGCCCCACGGATCTGTCTACTGGCGACGGCGATGGGCGACGACAAGGCGGTTCTGCACTACCTGACCGAGGCGGCTCAGGTACGTGGCTTTGTGGCGTCGCACGTGGCCTTGTTCCCGATGCCTACGGTCGACGACATCACGGCCCACCTACTGGAGCACGATGTGGTGTGGGTGTTCGGCGGCAGCGTGGCGGGACTGCTCGCGATGTGGCGGTTGCATGGCGTGGATGACGCGTTGCGTGCGGCGTGGCAGGCCGGGGTGGTGTTGACCGGGGTGTCGGCCGGATCGATCTGCTGGCATGTCGGCGGTACCACCGATTCGTTCGGCCCGCAGTTGCGGCCCATCACCAACGGCCTCGGATTCCCGCCTTACGCCAACGGAGTGCACTACGACTCCGAACAGCAGCGCCGGCCGTTCCTGCACGAGTTGGTCGGTTCCGGCGTGTTGCCAGCGGCCTATGCCACCGACGACGGCGCCGGGCTCCTCTATCGGGGTACTCAACTCGTGGAAGCCGTGGCCGAGAATGACGGTGCGGGTGCATATTTCGTTGAGCGAGCAGGTGCCGGGGCAGTGGAGAGCGTGCTGGATGTGCGCCGGTTGCGGTGATGAACGCGTGGTGACGGTCATGTCCTGTCCGGGTATCGGGTGGGGGCGACGTGCCGCAGGGTGGCTGCTGACGTCTCATGGCTGAGTACGTGGTGCTCGTCAACGGCTTTCCGCCCGATGCCGCGCAAGCGATTCGAACGCATCGGCAGTCACCTGATCGGCGGGAAAGAGCAGTTCGACGGCCAACTCGGAAATCGTCACCTCGAATGGCATGTCGAGCGTGCCGAACATGCCGAAGAATGACCACTCGCCGCCGTCACGCGTACGGACTCTGACCGGGCCGAGATTCTGGGCGAAGTCGGATTCCCCTGCCGTATCGCGGTCTTCACGTGGCAGATACGTCTCGAACTCCTCCAGCAGTTGCTCGAGCTGAGCGTCGGCGGTGGCAGCGAGCTGACGCTGAATGCGATCACGAAAGTAGTCCATGACATCGCGGGCGTTGATGATGTGCGGAATCAACTCCAGTGCGACGCGCAGGACGTTGACAGGCGGAATCAGCAAGGCAGGCTCGACCGTCGCGACCAGAGGTTGTATGGCCGCGTTCGCGGCGACGAGGTTCCAATGCCGGTCGAAGACGACGGCTGGATACGGCTCATGGCTTTTCAGGACTCGCTGCAGTGCTTCCCGGACCGGAGCCAATTCAGGCGCCGCGAACGGATGCTCGGGAAAGGCCGGGGCGTGCCCTGCGGCGAGCAACAACCGGTTGCGTTCGCGGAACGGCATGTCGAGCCGCTCTCCAAGGCGCAGCAGCATATCTCGCCCGGGCTTGGCGCGGCCGGTCTCGATGAAACTCAGATGTCGCGCCGAGACGCCGGCATCCAGGGCAAGCTCCAACTGGGTCAGCCGACGCCGTTGCCGCCACTCGCGCAGAGACGGTCCGACCTGCGCAGCGGAGCTAATGGTCGCCATTCGCACCGACTGTAGCCGTATCGGGTTGGCTACTCCATTACCTCCACGTAATCGACAGCACAACCTCCGGAAGCAACGATCACTCGGTAGGACCCTGAGGAGGACGGCATGACCGCATTGCTTCGACGGCTGATCTGCGGCGCAGCGGGCGCCTTGATGGTGGTTGCACTATTGCTGCCGTGGAACGAGATTCAGGACGCCGACCGCGTCGCGTGGGGATTGTGGAAGCTTACTTTTCCGCTCTGCGTGGCTGTGGCCGGCTGTGCGTTGACCAGTGCGATCACCGGCGGGCAGATTGGCCTGAACAGGCCCGATGTTTCGATCATCGGTGCGACTGATGGACTTGGCGTCATCACCACGGTGACGCTGGGCTGGCTGCTGTTTTACACCCTTCCCGCCAACGCCGTCCGCCAGCCTGCCCTCATCCTGGCTTTCATATCGGCGGCCGCAGCAGCCTTCGCGGCCGCCGACTATCGCCCGCTGCGGGGAGCGCCGTGGTTTCCGAAGATGGTCGATCAGCGCGGCAGCAATCGGGCCCCTCGGAGTCTTTCTGGATCACGCTGACGACGACGTTCGAGGGTCCATCCAGATCGATTGGTTGGCTTGCCATTTCGCGTGGGGGCGATCACCCCGCACTGCCTGCCACCTGGGGGTCAAGGATGTACAGGCCCGCGACCGTCCGATCGTCGCGGAAGGTGATGCGAGCGACGAAATCACCAGCCTCGAAACTCAACGGCGTGTTGGTGGTGGTGAAATCACCGGCACGCACGGCCTCAGTGTCGCCGTGGCTCTCGTAGGCTCCGGCCAAGCCCGCAATGTGAGCCCACGCCTCGGCAAGGCCTTCGTCGGTGAGCCGATCGCGCATCGTGTCGTCAAAGCGCGCGCTGACGTCAGCCCACCTGCCGTGCGCGAGATCGTCGATGACGGTTGCGGCCAACTCGTCGGCTCCGGGCAGTGGATTGGTGTTCATGGCTTCGCCGGTTCTGGGATCGATGGGCTTGCCGTAACGCTGGAAAGCGGCCTGTCGCGACACCCCGAGGACGTCGCCGATCTCCTGCCACGTTCGGCCGGCATCGCGTGCTTGCTCGACGGCTGCGGCCATAAAGGCATCAGCCTGACGCTGGACATCGCGAGCGGCGCGCACCCAGTCGAGCGGATCGTTGTCGCTGCGAAGAACCGGGGCAGCGAGGATCTGGCCAAGTTCGTGGTGGAGCTGCTTGCCCAATGTCGTGAACGAACGTGCCATGTGTCAATGATCGCTTGACGAGCGGTGAAGTGTCAAGGTGTGGTTGACGCCGGTTTTGGGTCCGGTCGATGCTTTTCGGAAGGTGAGCGGGCGCCTAGCATCGCGATGTGGGGATAACGGGGGTGGGTCGCGGCGTGACGTTGTCTGCGGTGATCTGGGGATGTGCCGCGATCGCTGTGCTCGGCATCGCCGGGTGTTCGCACGGCGTTGCGCCGCCGCGCGCGGCGTCATCTCTGCCCTCAGCGTCACCGGCGCACGACAAGAACCGACCCGCATCGCTCGTCATGCCGGATGTGCGGGGCAGGTTCTGGTTCGATGTTGCGCGGCAGTTGCAGGCATGGGGTTGGTCGGGCTCTCTTCTCAAGGGCTCCGATGTCCACGGCTCGGGGTATGCGCCCGGCCAGATTGTCACGCAGGATCCGGAACCCGGGGAGCGTATTGCCATGAACGGAATGATCACGCTACAGTTCGCCGGCTCTGATTAAACGCCGTTCGAGTCATCCACCTTGAGACCAGAGTTGTTGCGGCGGAGCCTTTCTGGTCCGACCCCCTCGGCTCGGGCTTATCGTGGCGGCGACGGATAGGCCCGGCATGTCATGGTTTGGTGAGTGCGTCGGTGATGCCCGCCCAGGCGGGTTTGCGGGTGTAGTCGGTGGTGGTTGGGGTGGCCGCGCCGTAGCCGGAGAAGGTGTCGGGGTAATCGGTGATCCATGAGTGCCTGTCGGTGAATCCCCAGAACGTGATGCCTGAGCAGCGTGGCTGGTGCAGGCACAGCTCGGTCATGGTCTGGTAGACCTGCCGCTGGCGGACGAGGTCGGCAGGGTCGGCGATGCCGTTGACGACGGGGATGCGTACGTCGAGTTCGGTGAACCGGATGGTCAGGCCCAGATCGACGAATCGCTGCAGGTTGCCGGCCATGTCGGTAATGGATGGTTGTTGGCCTTGGCCACCGAGCATGTGGGCTTGGAAGCCGACTCCGTCGATCAGCGGTTTGGTGGTTGGTGTGCCGTCGATGACCACGTCGACGGTGGTGTCGTGCAGGCGTTTGACCAGATCGTAGATGGCGTTGGATTTGTCGCTGTGGGTCTCGGCGCTGTGGTCGTTGTAGAGCAGCTGCGCGGTCGGGTCGGCGAGACGGGCGGCACGGAAGGCGTCGAAGATGTACTGGTCGCTGCCGGTGGTGGCCCACCAGGTGGTGGGTTGCAGGTGGCCCATCTGATCGAATGCTTCGTTGACGACGGTGACGGTGCTTGCCTTGCCCGCATAGCGTTTCATGATGGTGGTGATGGAGTCGAGCATCAGTTGATGGCGTTGGGCCGGCGGCAACTCTTTGACGGCCGTTGGCACAATCTGCCATTGGGGCTGATCCAGCGGGTCCCAGATCAACGAGTGGATCTGGAATTCGCGATGGTGTTGTGCGGCCAGCTGCGCGACGGCGTCGGCTTCGCGGAAGTCGAAAACACCGGGGGCGGGTTGGATGGTGTTCATCATCGTTCCGATTTCGGTTGTGAGTGAGCCGAATTCGGTGACAGCCACCTGCTGGTAACACTGGTCGCCGGCCGCGTAGGAACTGCGGTAGGCCGTGCCGAACGTCTTGCCGCGCGCCAACGCCAGGTCGGCTAGCGGGCTGCCCTCCATGTCGCAGCCAGCATCGTGGATGTGGTCTGTGGGCGCAGCCGGGGTCGAGCACCCCGACATCACGACACCAACAACCAGAGCGAGGGCCACGAGTCGTATGCGCGTTCTCGTGCCCATACCGGCCTTCGCTCACTAACCCGTTGGAGTGGAGCGTTTTTCGTGCGATCCGGACGCTGCGGCGCATTCCGCAATGGCAACCGGTCTACGTGCGTCGGCAGCCACCGCTCGAATGTCCGGTCCGTCGATTCGGTCGCACGCAGTCACGGCGCAGCCTTGTAGCAGAGCATATTTCCAACCCCCAGTACCTCTTCGCGACATGCGAGGCAGCCGCGATTCCCCTGTCGAGATGGTGCCGCATCCGAGCGGATATCACAACATGTTTTGCTCGACGGCGTGATGGACGGTGCGCACGCTGGGCCGGAAGCCGAGTCGGCGCGCGAGCCCACCATCCATGTGCAGACGCCACGGGTCTTTCAGTGCCTGTGACGACGGGTCCATCGCGCCGCCGCCGATCTCGACGAGTTCATAGAGTGACGTCGGTGCTTCATCGGTGATGTTGACGATTCGGCCGTCCCAGGCTCCGGTGAGTGCGATGCGGGTTGCGGTCGCGATGTCACGATGATGAACGAGGCTCATTCGCTGCGCCGGATGCATTCCGGCGCTCGTCGCATGAGCGGGCAGCGACTCGAGGTGGCCGTCGCCGTCACCGTAGACGAAGCCGTAACGCTGGATCGTCCACGTTAAATTACTGCTGCGCAGGGCATTCTCGGCCGCGAGCTTGCTTGCCGGGTAGGCCAGCGTCGGGGCGGCGGGGTCGTCCTCGCGGCCCGGACGCGTGCCGTCAGCGTCGTAGATGTGTGCCGTGCTCGCCATGATCAGGCGCGCCGCGGGTGCGTGCTGCTGGACCGCGGAGATGAGGTTGACGGTCCCGTCGCGGTTCGTCTTCCAGATCAGGTCGGTGTCCGTCGTGCGGAAGACGGCGGCCAGATGCACGATCGCCTCGACACCGCTCACTGCTGCGGTGAGGGAGGTGCTGTCGGAGAGATCGGCTATCACCTCCGTCACGTGCGGTGGCACCGACCCGGGCCGGCGCACCACGGCGCGGCAGTCGTGGCCGTCCTCGACGAGGCGCGGCAGCAGCCGGGTGCCCACCAGGCCGGTGGCACCGGTTACCAGAATCTTCATGAGCCCTCCCTCTGTGAGAATTGTTCGAGGCGCTCGGTGGCGGCTCGCAACACCCGAATGGCGGCCTCGATGTCGGCCGGGGCCATCCCGTCGAACGCCACGGCGTGTATTCGGGTCAGGTCGGGCAGCTCGTGCCACAACGTTTGACCGATCTCGGTGAGGCGCAACAGTTTTTGTCGGTGATCGATGCTGTCGGGGATCTGCTCGACGAGCCGCTTGCGGACCAGAGTGACGACGACGGCGCTCAGAGTTGCACGCTCGACTTGGAGGATGCGTTGCAACTCCCGTTGCCGGGTGGGGCCGGCGTGCACGAGTTGGCACAGCACATACCACTGGGTCGCACCGAGGTCGTAGGGCCGTAACGAGTACTCCATGGCTGCACGCGCGGCGAGGTAGCAGCGCTTGGTCCACGCACCAACGGTGTCGTGCTGAGCCGCCCCGGTTTTGTCTGCCACCAGACAATAATGTCTGCTAGCAGACAAGATGTCAATCCGCCGTCGGCGCCCGCCATGGGGTGCACGCGAGGACGTCGGCCGCGACGTCGCAGACACTGCGGTCGTCGGTTGCGATCAGGTGCACATCGTCGTTGATGCCGGCGGCCAAAGTGGTCGCCATCTGCTGGCTCGACCCCCGGTGTCGGTTGAACCCCGTGCCGGTCTCGCGCTGGCGCAGCCGGTGGGTGGCGGTGGCGTCGGTACAGGTCAACAGAACCGGGACAACGCGCGGTCGATCACCCATCGCAGCAATGATTTTGGTCGATTCATCCGGGAGAACGCAGGCGGTTCCCACGAAGATGAGCCGGCGGAATCCGAGTGACCGGTAGTTGGCCCAGATCGCCGAGAGGTTGCGTTCGGCCAGACCATGCTCCCATGGGACGGGGTATGCGAGGTCCAGCATGTCGCCATCGATCACGGCATGGCTGATGTCCTCTGCGAGGAGGACCTCGTGGCATTCGAACGCGACGCTGCTCTTGCCCACCCCCGAACGCCCTCCGATCAACAGAACCTCGGCGCGGTCGTTCACACCAGAGTTGGCCGCCGCGTAACCTTCCACCGGCTGGAACCTAGAGGCTTGAACTGACGGTGGCCAACCATTTTCGGGCTCGAAGCCGAGCGTCTTGCTGCGCGGCACGGCGCTTTGTCAGATCACTCCCGAATTATGGAGTGTCGCAATGAAGTCGAGGATGTGTAGCAGCCCGAGAAGCAACAGCACCGTGCCTCCGACGATGAAACCGGTTCCTCCCGACCGCGGGCGCGGCAAGCGAAGGTCGTCGGTGGGTGCCGTCCTGTCGGGATGTAGCAGGCGACTGTCATCGGCCCGGTCCCAGCGCATGCGGTCGCTGCGGCGCACGACGCCGAGAACAGTCAGTGCCACGCCCGCGGCGGTGAATGCGACCGCGCGGGCTGCGGGGCCGATCCACGATGCGATAGCACCCTCGGCGAGCACCTGCTCGACTGACATCCGCTTCGCTAATCCGTCAGTTCAGGTTCGTCGTCGTCCTCAAGTGGCGGCCGCGGCTCCCGCATGACCAACACTGCCCAGACCACGCCGCCGACCAGCGCTGCCATGACCGCTAAGGCGGCCAGCTGCCCCGCCAGATAACTCATCGTCGTTCTCCTCAGATGTCACTCGATTGCTTCTTGCCAGGTTCGTCGGAAATCAGCTGC
Source organism: Mycolicibacterium canariasense (assembly GCF_002101555.1). Taxonomy (GTDB): domain Bacteria; phylum Actinomycetota; class Actinomycetes; order Mycobacteriales; family Mycobacteriaceae; genus Mycobacterium; species Mycobacterium canariasense. Next base: position 56,610 of record NZ_LQOL01000054.1, on the reverse strand, counting down.
CAAACCGAACGTCATGAGGAGTGTGATCTACACCCGCAGCGGTATCGCCGTCGGATACGTTCGGCGCTGTCCGTCGACCAGCAGCGCTTGGCTACCGGTCCGGAGGCTTGGGCGGCTCGACGGCCGCCGGTCGCTTCTTCTGCCACGGCCAGCGACCGCTGATCTCCAACTCCAGCGACCAGCTCAGAAAGGTCCTGATCAGCACGATGCCGGCCAGCACGGCCACGCTCTGCGCGGTCGGTGTCACTGCGACCGTGCGGATGATGTCGGCCGCCACCAGCAGCTCAAGACCGAGCAGAATGGACCGGCCGAGTTGTTGGCGCAGCTTCTCGTAAGTGTCGCTCTCCTTGCGCCGTAGCCGACCGATGGCGAACCCCGCCGCCATCACCGCGCCGATCGCGATGATGGCCACTCCGGTTCCGTCGATAACCGTGCCGACGGTCTCCACGACCTCGATGAACGTCATGTGCCAAGAGGCTATGCGGTGCGGACCACCGCCCGCGGTCCAATGGTCTGGGAGGTGATCGATGCGCTCGGTTTTATCGCCTCGGGGCGCAGCCGAGCATGACGCCGGCTGCCGACACCTCGGCACCGTCTTGAGCGTGCTGTAATCGAGTACTGACGATCGAGAAGGGCAACGCCATTGGCCAGCACGCGCGCCGAGCTCGAAGACCTGTACCGCCGCTACCTCAACGCCTGTAACGACCACGACATCGATCGCATGTCGACCTTCTACAGTGGCGCGATCAGGGTCAACGACAGCCCGATGCCGCCCGGAGCGGTCGCCGAACAGTTCGCCCCGATCTTCGCGGCATTCCCGGATTGGCGCTGGGAGGTGCGAGGTCTGGCCATCGATGGCGACCTGATCTCGCTGCGGTTCGAGGTGGGCGGCACCCACCTCGGTACCTTCGCGGGCGTGCCCGGGACCAACCGGCGGGTGAGCATCCCCGAATTCACCATCTACCGCGTCGAAGACCAACTGTTCGCCGATGTGTGGGATCTGTCCGACATGACGTCACTGCTGGCTCAGATCAGCCACTGACTGCTCACGCGCGTCGCCTCGCCGTGAACCGGCGAATCGACGAATGTCGGTGGCCTGACTGAGAGAATGCCGCCATGACTGGGTTTCCGACGGTGCGATTGCGCGAGGCCACGAGCGCTGACGACGCCTTCGTCGTCGAGATGGCCCGCCACGCCTGCATCATCGAGGATTGGCCGCTTCCCGATCCGGATGACGACGAGGTGCTGAGCATGCTGCCCCCGGCAGGCGAGATACCTATCATCGCCGAAGATCGGCTGGGGGAGCCCGTTGGAGCGACCTGGACGTGGCACAACGATCCGCCGCTGCGGCTGGATGCCGACGGTGAATCGATTCCCGAGTTGTGTATTGCGGTCGCGCCGGGTCTGCGCGGCAGGGGTATCGGTGGCGTGCTGTTGGACGCGCTATTCGTGCGCTGCGCCCCGACCATGGACGTGATGTGCACCAATGTCCACGTTCGCAATCCGGCTCAACGCCTCTACCGACGCAAGGGCTTCACGGAGGTCGGTCAGGGCCGCGGCCCGCTCGGCGTGGCGATGCTCAAGGATCTGCGGGCGGTCCACTGAGTCTCCCTCGGCCGCAGGGCAGGCCCGACGGGCGTCGTGCGGTCCTCGCAGCCAGAAGTTACCCGCGCATGGCGGCTTGGCCGACCCAGCGTGCGCTGTCGCGCCGGGATGTCAGGCGAACGATGTGCAGATGTGGGTGGCGGGCTTCGATGGCCGGCAGCAGGTCTCGGTACTTGTTGCGGGTGCGGATGCCCCATCGCACGATGTGCTGCGGGTCGGTGAAGAACCTGTGCAGTGGCCCTTCGTAATTGCCGTTCCACAGTTCCACGCGACGCAACCGCCGGTGCAACGTGCGGCGGGTTAACTGATACAGCGTCAGGGGTGTGGGCAGGTCGAGCCACAGCATCGTGTCGGCGCGTTCGGCAATCTGGTCGCGTACCGCCGCGTACTGCCACTCGACGACCCACGATGCACCGGAGATGACGGTGTGTACGTCGTCGGCGAATTCGTCTCGGGGCTGCCAGTTCGGGCCATGGAACAGGCCGTCGATCTCGACATGGGGGATAGCGAGGCGGTCCGAAACATGTTTGGCCAACGTCGTTTTACCCGATCCGGATACTCCGGCGATCGCGATGCGGCGCGGCCGCCAGGTGATCGGATCGAATACGGACAACACTTGCCGAGCCTAAAGCAACTCCGGATCTCATCTCGTTGCCGGTATCGCGGCCTTGCCCGCCGTCGCGCGCCACCATGGTCACGGCATCCGGATGCCGGTGCCCTTGTCGAAGAGATGGATGGCGTCGGGGTCCGCCGTCACGTGCACGACATCGCCCATGCCGATCCGGTCGCGGCCACTGGTGCGGACGATGACATCCGAGCCGACACCGCCGACGGTCCCGTAAAGGTAGGCATCGGCCCCCAGCGTTTCGACCACCGCAACGGTGACCGGGATGCCGGCCCCCGGTTGTGTCAGCCGCCATCCCTCGGGCCGCACTCCGACGATGACGGGCCCGGTCGTGGCCTCCGAGCGCGCAACCGCCATGGTGTGTCCCGCGGCGGTGACCCCGGACTCGCCGAGTTCGCCGTCGAAGAACTTCATCGCGGGGGATCCGATGAACCCGGCGACGAACACGTTGGCCGGCCGGTCGTAGAGTTCCATGGGCACGCCGACCTGCTGTAGCTCACCGTCTTTCATGACGGCCACCCGATCACCCATCGTCATGGCTTCGGTCTGGTCGTGAGTGACATAGACGGTGGTGACGCCGAGTTCACGCTGCAGTTTGGCGATGTCGGTGCGGGTTTGCACCCGCATCTTGGCATCCAGGTTGGACAGCGGTTCGTCCATGCAGAACACTTGCGGATTGCGAACAATGGCCCGGCCCATGGCCACCCGTTGTCGCTGTCCACCCGACAGCGCCTTGGGTTTGCGGTCGAGGTAGTCGGTGAGACCGAGGGTCGCGGCGGCCGTGGCAACTCGACGCTCACGCTCATCTTTGGGCAGGCCGGCGTTCTTGAGACAGAATTCCATGTTCCCGGCCACCGTCATGTGTGGGTACAGGGCGTAGTTCTGGAACACCATGGCGATATCGCGGTCCTTGGGCGCGGTCGTGGTGATATCCCGCCCGCCCAGGCGAATGGAGCCGGCGGTGACCTCTTCCAGGCCCGCCAGCATGCGCAGCGTGGTGGATTTTCCGCAACCGGAAGGCCCGACGAGGACCATGAATTCGCCGTCGGCGATTTCCAGGTCGATACCGGCCACCGCGGGCGTCGGCGCCTTCGGGAACCACCGCTGGGCCTTCTCGAATTGGATGGTCGCCATGGGTTTGCTCCTTGTGTCGTGGGTGCTCGGGTGGGGGAGTCGGTATCAGCGGGAGGAGATTCCACCGACCATGCCGGTGATGAATCGCTTCTGTAATGCGAAGAACAGCACGGCGATCGGCAGCGCGACCATGACACCGGCGGCCGCCAGCAGTGAGTAATCCGTGAGGTGCTGCCCCTGGAACAGGGCCAAGCCCAGTGGGGCGGTACGCCGGTTGTCGGAGACCACCAGCACCAGCGGCAGCAGGAATTCGTTCCAGGTCCACATCGTCACGATGACGGCCATCGTCATCATCGGTGCCAGGCTCGGCGGGACGACGATGCGCCACAGCAGGCGCAGGTCGCTGGAACCGTCCAGCCGCGCGGCTTCGATGATCTCGCCGGGAAACCCGCGGAATTGATTTCGCATCCAGAACACCGCGAAGCCGAGTGACTGGGCGGTCTGCGGCAGGATCAGCGCCCAGTAGGTGTCGGTGAGACCGACGGTGCGCAGGTTGAAATACAGCGGAATGATGAAGGCTTCGGCGGGCAGGGTCAGGCCCAGCAGCAGGACGTAGAACAACACCGACGAACCGGGAAAACGCATCCGGGCGAACGCGTAGCCGGCGAATGTCGCCAGGACCACCGTCAGCAGTACCACGGCGGCGGTCACCACCACGCTGGACAACAGGTAGCTGCTGAAATTGCCGCGGTCCCATGCCGCGCCATAGTTGTGCAGATCGATGCTCGTCGGAATGGCGAACCCACCCGAGTTTTCCTTGCTGGGTGTGATCGAGGACATCAGCACACCGAACAGCGGCACCAGGGCGAAGACCGCGAACAGAGCGAGAATGACTTGGTTGACGGTCTTTTCGGTACGGCTGGGGTTCATTCGGCCTCCCGCGGACTGATCCGGCTGATCATGAAGGTCAGGGCGACGATCGCGATGGTCAGAACCACGGCGATGGCTGAGGCCAGGCCCACCTGCCCGGTGTTGAAGGCCCGGTTGTATGCCTCGAAGGCGGGCACGGTGGTGGCGGTTCCGGGTCCGCCGCGGGTGGTGATGTAGACCAGGTCGAAGGTCTTCAAAGCCGACACCACGGTGAGGGTCAACGCCACCGCGATCTGGCCGCGCAGGGACGGCAGCGTGATGGCGACGAATTCACGTACCCTTCCGGCCCCGTCGAGGCGAGCGGCTTCGAACAGTTCCGGCGCGATGTTGCCGATTCCGGACAGGAAGAGCACCACGCACAACCCGATGTTGAGCCAGGTCCCGATCAGGCCGATGGCGATCAGCGCGAAGGTGTGATCGCCCAACCACACCTGGGTCAGGGTGTCCAGTCCCACTGCCCGCAGCGTCTGGTTCAGCAGGCCGTTCTGCGAGTAGATGGAGATCCAGATCGTGCCGATGACGACCGTGGCGATCACCTGCGGCAGGAAAAGAACGGTGCGGAAGAACGACATCGATCGCATCGCATGCGCCCGTGAGATGACGGCACTGAGCACCAGCGCGATCACGACGGGCACCGCCGCGTAGAACAGGATCAGGACGCCGGCATGCAGGAAGGATGCTCGCAACTGGTCATCGTCGAAGACGTTGAGGTAGTTGGAGATTCCGGCGACGGTGGCAGTCCCGAGACCGTCCCAGTTGTAGAACGAGTACTGGACGGTCTGCACCAGCGGAGCGCCGAGGAACACCACGAACACCAGGAATGCCGGTACCACATAGAGATAACCACGGATCGCCGCGCGGGCCCCCACCCTGGTTGCCGGTGCAGTCGGGCGGCGGCTACCCGGAACGGTGGTCGGCGTGTCGGGCGCGGCCCGTCGTCGTGGTGGGCGCAGCGTCACGGTCATTTCTGGTTCTTCAGGAAGGCGGCGTAATCCTTCTGTAGCGAATCGACGAACTGTTGCGGATCGACCTGGCCGCCGAGCAGTTCCTGCATGCCCGTGGTGATGGTGTCGTAGAAGGTCGGCGTGCTGTAGTCGAGATAGGGCACCACGCCATCGGCCTTCTGCGTCTCGCGATACCGCGTCGCGATGTCGGCGGCCAATGTGTTCGCCTTCGGTTCGTAGCCCGTCGGCAGAACCGTGGGCAGATTGCCCGAATCGAGCAGCACCTGAGCGGCTTTGGCGTTGGTGACGAAGTCGATGTAGGCGGCGGCGACGTCGGGATGAGCGGACTTGGACGTGATGGCCCACGCCAGGCCCTGCCCGCCGGTGGTGGCAGGCTTGCCGTCATCGGAAGTCAGGGTGGTGAAACCGACATTGTCGCCCAAGGCATCCTGCAAGGGCTGCTGCAACCAGGTTCCGGTGAGGGTGAACAGCGCTCCGCCCTTGCCGAAGGTGGCGACGGCGTCGTCACGCGAGACACCGTTGGTTCCCGGCGTCAGATAGCCCTCGGCAGACCACGCGGCGACCTGTTGGGCGGCTTTCAGCGATGCCGGATCGGTCCAGGCACCCTCGCGGCCGCTGACCAGATTCTTCACCGCCGGCGCACCGGCTACTGCGGCCTGGACGACACCGAACATGTGGATACCGGGCGACTTGTCGAGATTGCCGAAAGCCATCGGCAGCATGCCCTTGGCCTTGGCGGCGGCCATCGCGGCGTCCAACTCACCGAGTGTGGTCGGTGCGGACAGGCCGAGTGAAGCCAGCTTCTCACGGTTGTAATAAATGCCCACGACCTCGCCGGTTTGCGAGACACCGAAGAGGGTGTCGCCCTGCCAGGTCTTGCCGTCACTGCTGAAACTGTTCTGCTTGAGCAGGCTTTCGGGATAGTAGGTGTCCCAGCCGTAGAGCTTGGCGTAGTCGTTCATCGGACGCAGCATCCCGGCCGCGACGAATGCACCCATGTCCGGGTACCCCTGGTTGGCCTGCACCACGTCGGGCGGAGTGTTGCTGGAGAGCGCCAGTTTCAGGGTGGACTTCAAGTCGCTGAACGACTCGACGGTCCGCTTGATCGTGACGTTCGGGTACATCTTCTGGAACTCGGTGTTGAGCTGTTCCTGGGCCTTCACCATGCCGCCGTCGGTGTTCTGGTCCCACACCGACAGTGTGACCGGGCCTGCCGAGGAGATGTCCTTGGAGACCTCGTTGGTGGGGGCGGCGGGGGTACCGCCACCGGATGGGCCGGGCGCACACGCGGTCGCGATCAGCAACGTGGCGGCCGTGGCAACGGCGGCCCCGAGTCGATAGAGGCGGGTTCTGGTCATAGCGAGAGCGCTCCTGGTGTCGCAGGGATGGGGGAATTGCGGTGCTGTTCGGCCCAATCGCGGACCGGTGCCCAGTGCGGGTCGTGGTGTTGCTCGGCGAGCAGATCGGCGATGTCGGCGGGACGGGGTGCGCTGCGGGCACCGCCGGCGCCGCGTACCGAGCAGGTGGCGCTGACGCTGGCCAATCGCAGGCGTTGATCCAGCTGCCAGTCCCATGCCGTGGCAGCCATGAACGCCGCGGTGAAGGCGTCGCCGGCTCCTGTTGGGTCCACCGCCCGGACGGTGATCGCCGGGACCTGCAGCCGGTCCGCTCCCTCGGCGGCCAGCGCACCGCCCGGCCCCAACGTGATGACGGCCAGGCCCACCCGCTCGGCGAGGATGTCGAGCGCGGCATCGGCGGTCTGCGCGCGGGTGTAGGCGAGGGCTTCGACCTCGTTGACGATGAGGATGTCGATGGCGTCGAGTTGGTCGAGCAAGGCCTCCGACCACTGGCCCGACGGGTCCCAACCCACGCCGCCCACGAGTGTGGTGCCCTTGGCGCGTAGCCGCGCCGCATCGGTGTCGATGGGGCCACGGCCCATGCCGACATGGGCGACGCGTACGGGAGTCGAATCGGGCCAGGACGGCAGATGCGGGGGCTGCTGCTCGAAGGTCACGAAGGATCGGTCGTGCCCGTCGGTGATGGCCACCGTGATGGGGTTCTGGTATTCGGCGTGCTGGACGGCGAAGCGTAGATCGAGATTCGGTTCGCCGCGCAGGGTGCGCTCGATGATGCAACCGATCGGGTCATCGCCGAGTTCGGTCACCAACGCGGTGTATGCCCCCAACCGGGCCGCCGCGACCGCCCGGTTGGCGGCACCGCCGGGCGATATGGCGAAGTCCCGCGCGTACACCTCTGCTCCCGGTGCCGGCGCCTCGACGCCGGTGAACACCAGATCGCTGAACACCCGGCCCGAGACCAGTACGTCGATCTCACGATCGGTCACTCGTGGGTACCTCCACCTGTTTTGAAAGAGTTTGGTGGTCTTTGCGCGGTCAGCGTGACCGGCTTGCATGACGATTATGTTTCTTGATCGTCTCTCGTGGGTTATTTTGCGAAAAGTTTTCCAGAAGTCCTCCAAAGTTGTGCAAAGTCAATCATTCTCTGGGTACGATCCGGGCATGTTTCTTGCCCAGCGTCACGAACGCATCCTGGCCGCGCTCGCCGGTGGCGGCCAGTCCGTGGTGCAGCTCGCCGCGGCGCTGGGGGTGAGCGAGTCGACCATCCGCCGCGATCTGGACATCCTCGCCAAGGGTGGCCAGCTCGAGCGTCTCTACGGCGGGGCCATGCTGACGCAGGGAAGCCGGGCCAACATCACCGACTCGGGCAGCGTCGAGGACCCGTTCACCTCCGACACCCGCGGCGATCTGGAGCTGCGTCGCAAGATGGCGACCGAGGCGGCGCAACTGGTCTCCGACGGCGACGTCGTGGTGCTCGACATCGGCTCGACGACCCAGTTGGTGGCACGTGAACTGCGGGGGCGCCCGGTCACCATCATCACCTCGAACCTGGCGGTCCTCGACGAGGTTCGCGACGACGACGTCGTCGAAGTGGTGCTGCTGGGCGGGGTGCTGCGGCGCAATCAACAGTCACTGGTCGGCCCGCTGGCCGAACAGGTCATCGGCCAACTCAGCGCCGACATGATGTTCTTGAGCTGCACCGGAGTTCGTGGCGGCCACGTGCTGGACAACATGGCCGTCGAAGCGCCGATCAAACAGGCCCTCATCGCGGCGTCGCAGCGCATCGTGCTGCTGGCCAGTGAACTGAAATTTCCAGGCTCGGGCGCGCTGCGCCTGTGTTCTCTCGATGAAGTCGATGTGCTCATCACCACGGCGGGCACGCCCCACGACGAACTCGCGCATCGCCGGGAGGCCGGCAGAAAGGTCATCGTCGCATGAAACTCACGATCCTCGGCGGAGGCGGATTCCGCACTCCCTACGTCTGGCAGGCCCTGATCCGCGATCAGGGCTCGCCCCGGGTGACCGAGGTCGCGCTCTACGACGTCGACGAGGGCCGGCTGGCCACCATCACCACGATCCTCGAGCAGCTTGCCGCCGGGTTCGCCGACCCGCCGACCCTGCGGACCTACACCCAACTGGAACCGGCACTGGAGGGCGCCGATTTCATCTTCGCGGCCGTACGCGTCGGTGGCGTCGAGCAGCGCTGCTGCGACGAACACGTTGCGTTGGACCTCAACGTGATCGGGCAGGAGACAACCGGACCCGGAGGCATCGCCTACGCGCTGCGCACCGTACCGGTGATGCTCGACATCGCCGAGACGATCCGTCGAGTCGCCCCCGACGCCTACTTCCTCAATTTCACCAATCCCGCCGGGATCATCACCGAGGCGCTACAGAGCGTCCTGGGCGACAGGGCCCTCGGCATCTGTGACACGCCATCGGGTTTGGGTCGACGGGTGGCAGGGGTTCTCGGCCATGACCACACCCGCATCGACATGGACTACGTCGGCCTGAACCACCTCGGCTGGATGCGCCGGGTGCTGGTCGACGGCCGCGACGTGCTGCCGGATCTGCTGGCCGACGAGTCGCGGCTGAAGCGGTTGGAGGAGGCGCAGGTCTTCGGGGTCGACTGGATCCGGACGCTCGACGTCATCCCCAACGAGTATCTGTACTACTACTACTTCCACCGTGACGCCGTCCGGCGCATCCTCGAATCCCCGCAGACCCGTGGTGATTTCCTGCTGGAGACCCAGGGGCGGTTCTTCACCGACGCCGCCGCCCAACCGGAGATCGCGGCCAAACTGTGGACCGCCGCGGTCGACGAGCGTGGTGCGAGCTATATGGCCGAGGCCAAGGGCGGAGTGCAGGGCGCCCCGGTCATCGAGCGGGAGCGTGAGACCGACCCGGCGCACCTGGGCTACGCCGGTGTGGCCCTCGGGGTGATGGCCGCGATCAGCCGCAACGAGAAGCGGACGATGATCCTCAACGTCCGCAACCGCGGCACCATCCACGGACTACCCGCCGACGCGGTGGTCGAGGTGTCGACGATGGTGGATGCCAACGGTGTCCATCCGCTGACCCTGGAAACGCAGCCGGATCTGCATCAGCTCGGTTTGATGCAGCAGGTGAAAGCCGTTGAGCGGCATACCATCACCGCGGCAACCACCGGATCGAGCACCGAGGCGCTCAAGGCGTTCGCCCTGCACCCGCTGGTCGACTCGGTGGGCGTGGCACGTGAACTGCTGGCGCGTTACGTCGATGCCAACCCCGATATCGCCCGGGTGCTGGCCAAGCGTTCGAAGGTAGCGTGACGCCCGTCGTCGAGATCAGCGCCGATGCCGACGCCACCGGATCCCGAGTGGCGGAGCGGATAGCGGCGCTGATCCGCGCCAAACCCGACGCGGTCGTCGGTGTGGCGACCGGGTCGTCACCGGAGCCGGTCTATCGCGCCCTGGCGCGCCACATCGACGACGGCCTCGACGCATCGGGGGTCAGCTGGTTCGCCCTGGACGAGTACATCGGTCTGCCGCACGGCGATCCACAGTCCTATCGGGCGGTGCTCGAGCGTGTGCTCATCGAACCGCTGGGTCTGGACACGGCCTCGCTGCATGTCCCTGACGGTGCCGCCGCGGATCCTGACGCGGCCGCCGCGGCCTATGAGATGGCGCTCGCCGGCACCACGGTGGATCTGCAGATCCTGGGCATCGGCGAGAACGGCCACATCGGTTTCAACGAGCCGGGCACACCGTTCACCGCCACCACCCATCGAGCCAGCCTCACCCGATCCACTCGGATGGCCAACGCCCGGTTCTTCCCCTCGCTGGACGCGGTTCCCCAGGAATGCCTGACCCAAGGTCTGGCGACCATCATGCGCGCCCGCCGCATCGAGCTGGTCGCGTTCGGGGAGCGCAAGGCCGGCGCGGTGGCCGCGGCGTTGTACGGTCCGATCACCGACCGATGCCCGGCGAGCCTCCTACGGCGTCATCCGGACGTCCGGGTCAGCGTGGACGCCGAGGCCGCGACGGAACTGCGCGCAACGTCGTGCGCTGTGCAGCAATAGTCCCCGGCGGTCAATGCGGTCGAGCGGTGAGCGTGGCGATCCCGCGGCACACCCTCAACGCGTGGTGTATCCGCCGTTGGCGAAGATCGTCTGCCCGGTGATCCAATGCCCTTCGCCGGCAAGGAAGACCGCCAGCGGAGCGATGTCGGTGATGTCGGTCAACCGGTTGCCCATGGCCTGGCTGGCATGAAACTCGGCGCGCTCCGGGGTCTCCTGCGGATAGAAGAACGGGGTGTCCATCGGCCCGGGTGCGATGTTGTTGACGTTGATCAGGCGGGGCGCGAATTCCTTGGAGGCGGCCCGGACGAAGTGCTCCACCGGTGACTTGGCACCGGCGTACGTGGAGTAGCCGTCGGTGTAGGCGGCCAGCAGTGAGGTCACGATGGTGGTCAGGCTGCCCTGGTCGTTGAGTCGCCGACCGGCTTCCTGGATGAAGAAGTACGCGGCCTTGGCGTTGATGTCGAACATCGAATCGTATTCGGCTTCAGTGGTTTCCAGAATCGGCTTCCGCAGTACCTTGCCGACGGTGTTCACGGCGATGTCCACACTGCCGAATGCCCCGACCGCTGCGTCGAACAGCGCGGTGATGTTGGCAGGAACGGTGAGGTCACCCTGGACCTTGATGGCTTGCGCTCCGGCGGCGGTCACTTCGGCCACCGTTCGATCCGCATCCGCCTCACTGGCCGCGCTGTTGTAGTGCACCGCGACGTTGACGCCGTGCTGTGCCAGCGTCTTGCTGATGAGGCCGCCGAGATTCTTGGCTCCCGCGGCGACGACTGCCGATTTCCCTTCGAGTGTGCTCATGTCACGACCGTAGCCAGAGTCTGCACAATTGAAAAACAGTAAATACCGGTGAAGCTACAAGTAGAATTTGTGGATGCTTCGTGACCTGCGCCGAGTGGAACAGTTTGTGACCGTCGCCGAGGCGGGCAGCTTCACCAGCGCCGCCGGCCGGTTACACCTCAGCCAGCAGGCGCTGAGCAGTTCGGTCCGCCAGCTCGAAATCGATCTCGGTGTTGCACTGTTCACCAGGACCGGACGCCGTATCGCCCTCACCGCCGCAGGGGCGGCATTGCTTGCCGAGTCGCGCCCCCTGTTGGCGGCCGCGCGAACCGTGCACGCCCACGTGCGCACCGCCGCGTCCGGTGAACACGCCTGGGTGGTCGGCCACAGCCCGGCGCTGAGCGGAGCCGAGGTCTACGCGCTGATGGAACCGGCCATCGACGCGTTCCCCGATCTGTCTTTCACATTTCGTCAGCTCTATCCCGACGTGCTGTCGGCGAGTGCGCGGGACGGATCGGTGCAGCTGGGCTTGCGGCGGGGGATCGCGCCCACCGGCGAATTGTCCGGCGCGGTCATCGGCTACCACCGGGTGCGCGTCGCGATGCCCAGCGCGCACCGACTCGCCGGTGCCGACTGCGTCGACATCGTCGACCTGGCCGGTGAGCGGCTGGCGTTGTGGGCGCCACCCGGGTCCTCTTACTTCAGCGACTTTCTCATGAGTGCCTGCCGCCGTGCGGGTTTCGAACCGGATTACGTCGTCAGCAGGGTGCAGGGTGCGGCGATGGTGGCCGCACCGGTGACCACCGGCGCCATCGCCATGGTGACCACCGAGCCCGGCGTCACCATGGGCGGCCGCGTCCGGGTGATCGACCTGGAACCCACGCTGATGGTGCCGGTGCAGGCGGTATGGCAACGCCACACCGTGTCGGCAGTGCGCGACGCCGTGCTGGCGGGACCTTCAGGGCACGGGGAGCGGTAGGTCCGAGATGATTCGAATGTGCTCCGCACGCTGCAGGCAGTCGGCTCCCAGTGGCCCCCGACGCATGTCGCTGCCGATGTGAGAAGCGGCACGGGTGCCCTCCCCGAGGTTTGGGTGGGGCGGCCAATAGGGTAGAAGGGCTAATCGAAGAGGATGGACCGACGCGGGGTGAGGCCATTGAGAAAGCGACTGTTGCGCTGGACTGCAAGTGTTTTGGCGGTGGCGCTGCTGCCCGCACTTGGTGCGACATTTGCCGGGGTTGGAGTCGCGGCCGCGCACTCCAGGCCGGGCCTTCCGGTGGAATACCTGCTGGTGCCGTCCGCGGCGATGGGGCGAGACATCCGGGTGCAGTTCCAGCCGGGCGGGCCGCACGCTCTGTATCTGCTCGATGGGCTGCGCGCGCAGGACGACTACAACGGCTGGGATATCAACACCCCGGCGTTCGAGTGGTACTACCGGTCCGGGTTGTCGGTGGTGATGCCCGTCGGCGGGCAGTCCAGTTTCTACACCGACTGGTATCAGCCGGCCGTCGGCAACGGTGGCACGCAGACCTACAAGTGGGAGACGTTCCTCAACCAAGAATTGCCTGCCTGGCTGTCGGCCAACAAGGGTGTCGAACCGAGTGGTAATGCGGTGGTGGGACTTTCGATGGGTGGCGCACCGGCGCTCACCTACGCGATCTACCATCCGGACCGGTTCGTGTTCGCCGGCTCGCTGTCGGGTTTCCTCAATCTGTCCCAAGGTTGGTGGCCGACGCTGGTGGGGCTGGCGATGAACGACGCCGGAGGCTTCCGGGCCAACGACATGTGGGGACCGCCGATCGACCCGGCGTGGACCCGGAACGACCCGACCCTGCACATCCCAGAACTGGTCGCCAACGGCACCCGGATCTGGATCTACTGCGGTAACGGCACGCCGGGTGATCTGGCGCCGGCGGCAACCCAGGCCAACCCGGGTGCCGGCATCCTCGAGGGCCTCACCCTGCAGAGCAACCAGAACTTCCAGCAGGCCTACCTCGCGGCGGGTGGCAAGAATGCCACCTTCAATCTGCCGCCCAACGGTCTGCACGCGTGGGAGTACTGGGGGCAGCAGTTGCAGCAGATGAAGCCGGACATCCAGCGCACGCTGGGCGTCAAGTCCACATAGTCAGAGCACGCCCAGCCGGGTCAGGTCGGTGAGGTATTTGCGGATCAAGTCCTCGGTGATGTGCGGAATATCGTGTGCTGGGCCGATTTTCGCCGATCGCACGGCTTCGCGGAACACCTCCGTGGGTGCCACCGCACCACGCAGTGGCCGCTCCGGGTGCCGATAGGCATCCAACAGCGCCAAGGCCGAGCGTTGCCGCTGCTGCTCCGGGAGGGCGCGCAGCGCTCCCTCGAAGCGGCGAACCCACTCGCTGTGATCGTCCACTCGGGTGATCGGGATGCCGGCGTCAATCAACCAATCCACGATCACATCGAGCGAAATGCCGTCGTCGTGCGGGTTCATCACGTCATACGAGCGGAAGCCGTCCAGGCTGTGGCCACCGAGGGTGGTGATGGCGTCAGCCACGAAATCGGCCGGCAGCCCGTCGTAGTGGGAGCGCGGGCGCTCGCCGGAGCCGTCCTCGGTGTAGAAGGTGCGCGGTGCCAGCCCCGTTGCCACCACACTGATCAGCAGCCTGGTGAACGCGTCCGGAATGTTGACCTGTCCGCTGAACCGGCTGTGCGCCAGGATCAGATCCGAACGGAAGACACTGACCGGCAGACCGCACAGGTCATGGGCCTCACGTAACAGAACCTCACCGGCCCACTTGCTGTTCGCGTAACCGTTGGCGTACCCGTCGTCCAGCGACCGCTGCGAGCTCACCACCCGGATGTCACCATCCTCGACGAAGTCGGGCACCGTCATGGCGACCGCCACGGTGGACAGGTACGTCACCGGCTTGATCCGGTGGCTGATCGCCAGCCGGATCACCTCGGCGGTGCCGACGACGTTGGGGCCGAACAGCTGTCCGTACGGCAGCACATGGTTGACCAACGCCGCCGGATGGACCACCAGGTCGACCTCGTGTGCCAGCCGGTGCCACGTCGCATGGTCGAGCCCGAGGTTCGGCTCGCCGATATCGCCGGGTATCACTTCCAGATGGTCGGCGGCCAGTACCCGGAATTCCTGTGCCATCGCGGGGTCCGACTCGAACACCTGGGCCAGCCGGCGCCGCGCCGACTCGGCATCGTCCCCGCGCACCAGGGCGATCATCCGGCCACCGGTGGCCGCCAACCGCTGCAACCATTCCAGCGTCAGGAACCGGCCGAGATACCCGTTGGCGCCGGTCAGCAGCACGGTCTGGACGCGATCGGTGACCGGCAGCGCGGACGGTGCCGCAGCCAAGGTCGCGTCGTCGATGAACTTGTCCAACGTGAGGTCCGCGGCCGAGACGGAGCTGACGCCACTGCCGTGCACACTCGTTGCGGTGGGACGGGTACCGCCGGCCGCCCGCTCGGATTCGACGTAGGCCGCCACCGTCGCCAGATCTGCCGAGGGCCCGATGATCACTCCGACCGGAACCTCCACACCGAACACCTCGCCCAGGAGATTCGAGAAGTTCAACGCGGACAATGAGTCCCCGCCCAGATCGGTGAAGTGCTCGTCGGCCTTCGGCGCCGCCCCCGGTAACCCGAGCAGCGCCTGGGCCGCGCCGGCCACGGTGATCAGCACGGGTTGCGTGGCGGCGGCCTCCCGCAGCGCCCGCAGTTCGTCGCTGCGGGCGGCCGCCAACTCGGTGTACAGCCGCTCCAATCGCTCGCCGTAGTGTTCTTTGAGCTTGGGCCGCAGCAGCTTACCGACACCGGAGAGCAGACCGTTGGCGGTGGTGAACGGCTGCGTCTCGATCAGGAAGTCGACGGGCACCTCGTAGGACTGCAGGTCGGCGGCGCGCGCGGTGGCCCGTAGCGCGTCGTGCACCGCCACCTTCAGGTCATCGTGGTCGCGATGGCGGGCGAGCGCCTCCTCGGTGGGCACGACCACGGCCAACAGCGATGATCGTTCGCTGTTGCCGTAGACGAAGATCTGCCGC
The DNA here is from genome assembly GCF_002101555.1 of Mycolicibacterium canariasense. Lineage (GTDB taxonomy): Bacteria > Actinomycetota > Actinomycetes > Mycobacteriales > Mycobacteriaceae > Mycobacterium > Mycobacterium canariasense. The sequence continues at coordinate 41,176 of NZ_LQOL01000054.1, read as the reverse complement.
ACCAGCGGCGCACCGGCGTAGACGGCCTCCAGATGGGAGACCGCGACGAATTCACCCTGGGCGAGTTTGAGGACGTTGTTGCGGCGGTCGACGTACACCAGGCGGTCGGGCGCGATCTCGGCCATGACGTCACCGGTGCGGTAGTACCCGTCGGCATCGAAGACCTCGGCCGTCACATCGGGCCGCTTGTAGTACCCCGGTGTCGCGGTGGCGGTCCGCACCAGCAGCTCACCACGCGGATACGGGCGGTCGGTGCCGAAATAGCCGAGTTCGGGCACGTCGACCAATTTGTAGTCGAGCACCGGCGGCCGGCTGACGACACCGTCACGGGTCACCCCACCCACCTCGGTGAGGCCGTACACGTCGAACAGCGGTGCCTCCAGCGTGCTTTCGAGAAATGCCCGCATCTCCGGCGCCAGGGGAGCGGTGCCGACGAATCCGTTGAGCACCCGGCCGCCCAGCAGGTGCTCACGCAGTTCGGTCTTGGCGTGGGCGGCCGCCTCGGCTGCGGTCTCACCGTCGCTGCGCAGCCGATCGACCCGGGTCTGGTAACGCTGGTAGAGCATGTCGACGACGCGGGGCACCACCGCGAGTTGGGTGGGACGCACCAGTTGCCAGTCCTCGAACAGGGTGGACAGATCCGGCTCGGGAACGAAGTAGCTTGTGCCGCCGGCCTGGAACGACGCGACCAAGGCGATTCGGCCACCGAGGTGGTTGAGGGGCATGAAGTTCACGTTGCGCACCGGCACCTCGCCGTCGGCGACGAATCCGCTGGTCCACATCATCGCGAGCATGCGTTCGGTCCACATCGCGCCCTTGGGCAGCCCGGTGCTGCCCGAGGTGTAGAGGATCATGGCCAATCGCTGATCGTCGGCCCCGTCGTAGCCGGGTGGCACCGGAAGTCCTTCGCCACGGGCGACGACGTCGGCCAGGATTTCGACGGTGACGGATCGATCGGCGAGGCGGGTGCGGGCCCGCTGCAGCGCTTCCCGTTGGTCGTCGATCGCCGGCTGGTAGTCGAAGACGGTGAGCCGGCGCACCGAGGGGCTCTGCACCGCACACTCGATGGCGAGGTCCAGGTAAGCGGCGCTCACGGCCAGTACTCGCGGCTCCGTCTCGGCCAAGATCGGCAGGAGCCGCGACGCCGGTGAATTGTGCTGTAGCGGAACGGCTACCAACCCCAGATAGTTGCTCACCAAGTCGACGGTCAGGTAATCGGCACTGGCGAAGCCGATGGTGGCCACGAAGTCGCCGGGACGCACCGGCTGCTCGTCGGCGCTCCAGGCCGCCGCGATGGCCGTCACGTTCGACCACAACCGCCGGTACGTGAGGGTGTCGAAATGTTGGAGCAGCCGCTGCTCGGTACGGCCGGTGCCAGGATTCCGGACCACCGAGCCGGCACGGGTACCCAGGGCGGGCCGGTCGGCATAACTCTGGGCGTAGATCCGCAGGATCTCGGCCAGCCGCGTGCCGGGGCGACGGGCGGCTTCGACGACGGCCGCGGAGGGGCGCGCCCCCTGCAGATCGGCATCGGTGGCGTACAGCCAGGCCAGTCGTTCGGTCCGGACATCCGGGCGGATTTCGGTGGTCATGGCGCACCTTTCGTCAACGTCACTCTAAGTATAGAACGCTATACTCAGAGCGACGGTGCGGCCACCCCGGTCACACGGGCGTGGTGACCGGGTCCACAGGTGTCGACCGTGCGCGCAGGCGCGGCGGCAGCGGACGCTGCCGGATGAACGTCGGCCACCAGAACCATGGGCCGAGCAGCCGCACCAGGCACGGGACGATGAAGGACCGCACGATCAAGGTGTCGAGTAGCAACCCGATGCACACCGTCGAACCGACCTGGCCGATGGTGCGCAGATCGCTGGACAGCATGGCCAGCATGGTGAACGCGAACACCAGCCCGGCCGAGGTCACCACGCCGCCGGTGCTGCCGAGCGCGCGGACCAGTCCGGTGTTGATGCCGGCGTGCACCTCCTCCTTCAGCCTGGCGATCAGCAACAGGTTGTAGTCGGAGCCGACCGCCACCAGGATGATGAACGTCAGCGGCAGGATCAGCCAGTGCAGTGGCAAGCCGATCAGGTGTTGCCAGATCAGCACCGACAACCCGAAAGCGCCGGCGAACGAGAACGCCACCGTGCCGGGAATCACCAAGGCGGCCACCAGGCTTCGCGTGATGAACATCATGATGAGGAAGATCAACACGAACGCGGCGATCGCCGCGATGAGCAGGTCGGACTTCGCGTACTCCTGGATGTCCCGGTTGTTGGACCCCGACCCGCCGATGTAGATCTTCGCGCCCGCCAGTGAGGTCTCCTTGAGCGCCACCTTGATGGCGTCGGGGAACTGCTCGACGTGGTCGATCCCTTCCTGCCCCATGGCATTTCCTTCATGGGTGACGATGAGGCGAGCCGCTTTTCCGTCCGGCGACATCATCAACTCCATGCCGGTCTTGATGTCCTCGTTGTCGAAGGCCTCCCGCGGAATGTAGAAGAAGTCGTCGCTGCGTGCGGTGTCGAAATCGTTGCCCACGTTGATCATGTCGTCGAAGGTCTGATCGGTGTTGTCGGCCTGGATGTTGGACGGCCCGTAGGTGTTGACGATCAGCGCCTGCAGACCCTGCATGTCGTCGGCCATGATCTTCAGTTGCGAGACCATCTGCGGCAGCAGTTTGTCGACCACCTCCAGTGAAGCGACCGCGTCCTTGATGTCACCGGCCAGACTGTCGACGCTGTCGAGCATGTCGAACAGTGAACGGAAAGCCCAGCATGCGGGGATGTCGAAACAGTGCGGCTCCCAATAGAAGTAGTTGCGTAGTGGCCGCATGAAGTCGTCGAGGTTGGCGACCTCGGAATTCATCTGGTCGGTGACCTGCTGCATATCCTCCATGGTGACGACGGTGTCGTGCATCTCGTCGGCCAGCTTCTGAGTCAGGGTGATCATCTTCTGTAGCACCGTGATGGTGTGCGCCATGATCTGCGCCTGCTGGTCGGTATTGCTGTTGGACTGCCGGACGAACGGCAGCTGCATCCCGTTGCCGCTGCCCTGGGTGGTGAAAAGATAAGGCAGGCTGGCATGCTCGAGCGCCCTGCCCATCGGCCGGGTGATGCTCTGCACCATCGCCACGCCGGGCAGGCGCATCAATGCCTTGGCGGCACGGTCCAGCGAGATGAAGTCCGCCGAGTTACGCATGTCGTGGTCGGATTCGATCATCAACATCTCGCTGAACAGCTTGCTCTGCGGGAAGTGCCGCTCGGCGGCTTGGAATCCTTGGTTGGCCGGCGCGTCGGTCGGCTGATAGGCGCGGTCGTCGTAACTCACCCGGTAGGTGGGCACGAAGACCGCTCCGAGGGAGACGATGGTAACGGCGGCGACCAGGATCGGCTTGGGCCACCGGACCACGCTGGTGCCGATGCGCCGGTACAGCCTGGCTTTGACGGTGCGTTTGGGATCGAACAGGCCGAACAGGCTGCCGAGGCTCAGCAGGGCGGGCACCAACGTGAGCGCGCCGGTGATGGTCAGCACCATGCTGATCGCCACCGCGGGCCCCATGGTGTGGAAGTAGTTCAGCCGGGCGAAGCTCAGGCAGAAGCAGGCCCCGGCGATCGTCAGCCCGGATCCGATGATGACGTGCGATACGCCTCGGTAGGCAGAGTAGTAGGCGTCCTCGCGGGTTTCGCCATTCAGGCGTGCCTCGTGGTAGCGGCCCAGCAGGAAGATGCCGTAATCGGTGCCCGCGCCCAGCGTCAGCGAGACGACCATGTTGACGGCGAAGGAGGACAGCTCGATGTACCCGAAATGCCCGAGGGTCGCGATCACGCCTTTGGCGGCCAGCATGAGCACCAGCACCCCGAACAACGGCACCAGCAGCGTCGTGATCGAACGGTAGACCAGCAGCAGCATGAAGATGATCAGGAAGATCGTGACGATGGTGATGTTGTTCAGGCTGGAATTCGCGATGTTCACGGTATCCGCCGCCAGTGGAGCCGCACCGCTGACATAGACCTTCAGGCCCTGCGGGGGACTGTCTTTCGCGACGATATCGCGCACCGCGTTGACCGAGTCGTTGGCCTGGATCTGCCCGATGTCGCCGGCCAGTCGCAGCAGCACGTAGGCGGACTTGCCGTCCAGGCTCTGGGCGCCGGCCGCCGTGATCGGCCGACCCCAGGTGTCCATCACATACTGCACGTGTGCGGTGTCGGCGCGCAGCCGGCGTACCAGGTCGTCGTAATACTGGTGGTCGGCTTCGGCCAGTGGATGGTCGGCCTCCAGCACCAGCATGGTCATGCTGGTGGAGGTCGACTCCTGGAACTTCTGCCCGATCTGCAGCATGGCGACCTGCGACGGTGCGTAGTGCGGCACCAGCGGACCGGCGAGCTCTTCGGCCACCCGTTCCACCTGTGGCACGAAGGTATTGGTACATACGGCCAGGATCGCCCAGAACACGATGATGGGGACCGCCAGGATGCGCACCATCCTGGCGAAGAAGGGCCGGCCCGCCCGGTGTGCGCTCATGCGGCCCCCTCGCAAGCGCCGCTCATGCCGACTTCACCCGACAGGTGACGTTGGCGTCCTGGCGGTCGTCGGAATGCTCGTCGCGCACAACATCGTTCACCAAGATGCGACATCCGACCTGGCCGCCTCGCACCTGTGCGGACAAGCTCCCGGAAACCACGGTCAGAGTGGTCGTCTCGTCGTGCGACCAGGGCAGATCGGTCAGGTCTTCCTGGTGCGGATGCCCTTCGATATCGACGTAGGAGACGATCCCGCCGCTGCCGGGGGAGCCGTACAACTCATAGGTCAATTTCTTCGGGGTGAATTCCGGCGGCGCCTGTGGCAGATTCACCGCGACGACCGGTCCGGGCGCGGACATCTCATGCACCTTCCACATGCACAGCGCGCCGATCCCGAGGGCGATGACGGTCACCAACGGCATCCACCCGCGCACGAGCATCGTCCGGCCAGACGGCTGAGGGCTCACCACAACACCTTTCGGCTTTCCCGGCGGGGCGGGCGACGCGGAGCTATATCAATAACATTGATATATGGACCGATGAACATTACCAGTGCTTTCACGATCGATCGGAGGTTCGAAACCTGTGAATCGGCTGTCAGGCCGGTTGGGGCGTTACCACCGGGACCCGGGGGATGCGGCGCTTGAGAGCCTTGTTCCGAAGGATCTGCATGGTGATGTTCAGCGACGAGAACATCGGGATCACCCCCAGGAAGGTCCGCTCCGACGGGGTGGCCCCGTGCAGGTGCTCGAGGCTGCCCAACACGTAGAAGCAGCCGAGACTGAATATGGCGGCGGGAATCGAGAAGGCCAGTAAAGAACTGCGATCGGCGATCGCTTGTTTGGCGAAGTCGAGCTCGTCCTGGGTCATCGGCTCCAGCTTTCGGACCTTGTTGAGCATCGCCTTGGTGCCACCGACTTCTTCACCGAACGCCGATACCGGCCGAAGTCGGATTCGGCGCGTGTGGACGAACATACCGGTCGCGAACATCAGAAGCCCCACGAAGGCGACCACCGCCAGGTCGCCGAACATCCTGGAATCCATACGCTGTTCCCTTGCCCCGCCGTCAGATTGGCGAGCATCCGCGCAGGCGCCCACTCGCCGATGACCTGCAGACGCTACCTCAAGTTGCTTGAGATGCCGACCGGCGGGGAGAAAGTCACAGATTCCGCGAACGGGAATAATTCCCACACGGCAGCAACGGCGGGTGACCTAACCGGACCCGACGAATCCGTGCGCGACGAAGTCCCAAACCTCCTGCGCGGAAGTGGGCTTGCCGGGGGTGACGTCGTTGCCACTGTATTGAGCGAGCAACATCACGGTCTTCATGGTCATCGCCGCCAGCCGCCGCGGTCGGATGCCCGGACGCAACCTCCCGGCGTCGGCGGCTTGCTCCATCAATTCGGTAAGGAGGGTCAGCAACGGGGTGTGGGCCGCCATCACCTCCGACGGGTGCGACACCGACAGGCGCGGCGCGAAGTCGGTGAACAGCGGTCGTTTGGCGGTTGGGTCGGGACATGTCGACTCGAACAACAACTCGACGGCGACCTCGAGGCGCTCGAGCGGGTCGGTTCGGTCGGCGACGGCGGCCCTGATCTGGTCGGCCGAGCGGGTTATCGCATCTTCGAACAGGGCGAGGAGCAGCTCGTGCTTGCCGTCGAACTGCAGGTAGAAGCTGCGCAGTGACTGGCGGGAGCGGTCGACGACTTCTTGCACGGTGAAGTCGGTGCTGCCCTTTTCGATGATGATCGCCTGCGCGGCGTCAAGAAAGCGCTGAGAGCGCTGAGCTGCGCGAAGCTTGGCCGTCCTGACGGACCGCTCGACAGCGCGCTGCTTCCACGCCGGTTCCTCGCTTGTGTTGGTCACTCGCCACTCCGCTGTATAGCGCTTCGGAGGAGCATGTCTGGACTGTACCGGAGAAGGTATGACATGTCCCGCGTCCAACCTCCGAGCTTCCCCGATTCGGAGATCGTAACTCTCCTCGATGAGATGATTGTTCTCGTGCTTGCTTTGGCCGAGAATATGGGTGACGGCTGCTCCCGGGCCGCTCGTTGTGCACCCTGGGGCCTGCTGCCCTGCCGGGCCGGTGTTGCCGGCGGGTGCCGACATGGTTATGTGAATCCGTGAGCGAGTTCACGAGCGAACCATGAGATCGACCAGTACCGCGCCACTTGCCGGCATCACCGTCATCGCCATGGAACAGGCGGTGTCGGCACCGATGTGCACCCGGGTGCTGGCCGATTTCGGGGCCAGGGTGATCAAGATCGAAAACCCGGTGGGCGGCGATTTCGCGCGCAGCTACGACGATGTCGTGCTGGGGCAGGCCGCGCACTTCGTCTGGGCCAACCGGGGCAAGGAATCACTGACCCTGAACCTGAAGTCCGCGGCCGGAATGGAGGTGCTGCACCGCTTGCTCGACAGTGCCGACGCCTTCGTCTCCAACCTGGCGCCCGGCGCGACGGCCCGGCTCGGACTCTCGCCGGCCGATCTGAAAGTGCTGCACCCGCAAGTTATCCCGCTGGAGATCGACGGCTACGGCCCGGGTGGCCCGATGTCGCACAAGCGGGCCTACGACCTGCTGGTACAGGCCGAGTCGGGTTCGTGTGCGGCCACCGGTCACGCCGGGATGCCGGCCAAGCCGGGCGCCGCCGTCGCCGACATCACCACGGGTCTGTACTCGGCGCTGTCCATCATGGCCCTGCTGCTGGGCCGGGCCCGCCACGGCGACACCGGACCGGCGCCATCGGTGGCGGTGAGCCTGTTCGACACCATGACCGACATCCTGGGTTACCAGCTGACGTTCACCCAGCACTCCGGGGTCGACCAGATCCCCTTGGGCATGAGCTCACCGGCCGTGGCACCTTACGGCTCCTTCGCCACCAGAGACGGGCAGACGGTGGTACTGGGTACCACCAACGACCGTGAATGGCAGCGACTGGCCCGGGACATCATCGACCGCCCCGACCTGGCCGACGACCCGCGGTTCGCCACCAACTCCGACCGTTGTGCGCACCGCGACGAGCTGAACGCCGCCATCGGAACCTGGTGCGCCCAGCATGATCTGGCGTACATCCAGCGGACCGCCGACCGGGCCGGGATCGGCAATTCGCGCTACAACCTGCCCAGTGAGGTCATCGCCCATCCGCACCTGCGTGCCAGGGACCGCTGGCGGGAGGTCGACACCCCCAACGGGAAGATCGAGGCGCTGCTACCGCCGCCGGTGATCAGCGATTTCGAGATGGGTATGGGTGCCGTGCCGGGACTGGGGGAGCACACCGACGCGCTGCTGCATGAACTCGGGTACTCGGCCGACGACATCGCCACCATGCGGACCGACGGTGCCATCGGGCCGACCTACCCATGAGCCGCCTGCGGCATCAATCCGGCGGAACCTGGGCTGGCGGACCTGCAAAGGAGAATCCAGATGCGTGAAACCGTGATCGTCGGGGCCGTGCGCACCCCGGTGGGAAAGCGCAACGGCGGATTGTCCGACCAACACGCCGCAGACCTGTCCGCCGTAGTGCTCAAGGAACTCGTCGAACGCACCGGAGTGGACCCCGACGTCATCGACGATGTGGTGTGGGGCTGCGTCTCCCAGGTGGGTGATCAGTCCAGCAATATCGGGCGTTACTCGGTGCTGGCCGCGGGCTGGCCCGAGCACATTCCGGGAACGACCGTCAACCGGGCGTGCGGATCCAGCCAGCAGGCACTGGATTTCGCCGTGCAGGCGGTGATGTCCGGACAGCAGGACATCGTGGTCGCCGGCGGGGTGGAGGTGATGAGCCGGGTACCGCTGGGCGCGGCACGCCAGACCGGCCAACCGTACGGCCCGAAAGTGCTTGCCCGGTACGACAACTTCTCGTTCAACCAGGGCATCTCGGCCGAGCTGATCTGCCAGAAATGGAACCTGTCCCGCACCCGCTGTGACGAATACTCCGCACGCTCACATGAACGGGCCGCCGCCGCACAGGATGCGCACGCCTTCGTCGAACAGATCGTCCCGGTGTTCACCGACGGCGACGTCGTCGCCGCCGACGAGGGCATCCGGCGCGGCACCACCGTCGACAAACTCGCCGGGCTCAAGCCGGCGTTCACCGAAGACGGCATCATCCACGCGGGCAACTCGTCACAGATCTCCGACGGGGCGGCTGCGCTGCTGGTGATGACGGCCGAGCACGCGGTGCAGCTCGGCTTGGCCCCGCTGGTCCGGTACCGGGCCGGTGTGGTCACCGGGGCCGATCCGGTGCTCATGCTCACCGGCCCGATCCCCGCCACCGAGAAGGTACTGCGCAAGGCCGGCGTCGGCATCGACGAGGTCGGCGTGTTCGAGGTCAACGAGGCGTTCGCCCCGGTGCCGCTGGCCTGGCTGGCCGAGACGGGCGCCGACGAGGCCAAGCTGAATCCGCTGGGTGGGGCCATCGCCCTCGGGCACCCGCTGGGCGCCTCGGGCGCGGTGCTGATGACCAGGATGATCCATCACATGCGCGACAACGGAATCCGCTATGGCCTGCAGACCATGTGTGAAGGCGGCGGCACCGCCAATGCCACGCTGGTCGAGCTCGTCGCCTGACAGCAGCGGACGTCGGGGAAGACCTCGGCCTGTGGCGGTTTCGGATCACCGCGGCGATGAACGATCCGTCACCACGGCGACGCGCTGCCGGGTCGCCCGGTCATCGACTCGGCGGCTGCGGCGCGAAAGTTCGAGTGATGTGCGCCGTGAGCGCCAAATGGATGCGTCAGAGCGGCCTGCCGCATTCAGCCGGTGACCGAGACGGTCACCGGTCCGCCGCTGGGGTCCGCACCGCCGAGTAGGCGGGACGGCACCCGGAACACCCGCCCGGGCGATGCGGGCCAGGGCAACGTCTTTCGGGCGATGACCCGGCCGTCCTGGCGGATCGTGACCGTGGGAACGCGGACCAGGCGATCGGTCCACAACAGCAGCCGTCCACGCGCCGGCGCATCGTCACCCGGGCGCACGATACCCGGGGTGATCCACCGCAGCGGCGCCAAGGCGTGCAGCCGCAACCCGTCCTCGGTAGCTGTCGCACCGCGCAGGAAAGCCCGCACCGGGTCGGCGACGTGCTGACCGTCGAGCGCTGCGATATCGGCGGTGTCCACCGGGTGCAGGAGATTGCCGACCGCGAAAACGCCGGGGCGGCTGGTCCGCAACGCGGTATCGGTCAGTGGGCCGAGTGTCTTCGGGTCCATCGCCAGACCGGCGCTGCGGGCCAGCTCGTGGTCGGGAATCCAGTCGCCGGTCAGCACCAGCGTGTCGCACTCCACGATGCGGCGCCGACCGGTGTCGAGGTTCTCGACCTCCACCGCCTGCAGCGCCGGTTTTCCGATGACGCGGACCACTCGGCTGCGCGTGGCCACGTTCAGGCCCAACAACGGCGAGCGGCCGGCGAGGTTGAACACCGCGTAGGACTCCGGCGACGCGTGCGTGGTGGTCATCAGCACGGTCTCACATCCGGCATGCCGGAGAGTGAGAACCGCGGAGTAGCTGACCAGTTCGGCGCCCACCACGACCGCACGCCGGCCAACGGAACGGTGCTTGAGATGCACCAGGTTCTGCAGGAGGCCGGTGGTGTAGATACCGGACGGGCGGTCGCCCGGGATCATCCGGGCCGGCCTCGGCCGCTCGCGGGCGCCGGTGGCCAGAATGACGGCGCCGGCGTCCAGGCGGTAACGCCCCTGTGGTGAGGTGATTTCCAGCGCACGGTCGCCGGCCCAGCCGGTCACCATGGTGTCGGTGCGAATGGTGGCCCCGGCGCGGGTCGCCCGGCGGACCAGCCGGCGGGCGTACTCAGGGCCGCTGAGAAACCGTTTGAGATCGCGGATGCCGTATCCCGGGTGGTCGCTGTGCCGGGGAATGCCACCGGCCGCCGACTCGCGTTCCAGCACGACCACATCGAGGCCGGGGGCGAGTTCGGCCGCGGCGGTGAGACCGGCCGGTCCGCCGCCGACGATCACGACGTCGACGGACTTGCTGGTGCTCACAGTGCGATCTCCTGGGGATGGGTGGTGCGTGCGGGCACCGGGCCGGCCGGTGCGGCGTCGAGGAACTCCTGCACTTCGGCGCCGCAGTAGAAGCCCTGGCAACGTCCGTTCATGACGCGGGTGCGCCTGCGCAGGCCGTCCAGGTCCGCCGGGGGGATCGCGGATCGGCAGGCGTCGCGCAGCTCACCCGCGGTGACCCGTTCGCAGAAGCAGACGATCTTGCCGTACGCGGGGTCGGCGGCGATCCGGTCGGCGTCCTGGTACGGGCGGGTGAACGCCTCACCCAGGTTCGGCATTCGCGGCGGGGCGGGCAGCTCGTGCTTGGGCACGAGAACCAGTCCTGCCGAACGCAATTCGGATACGGCGTGCTCACCGATCGCCATACCCGCGGTCAGGCCCGTGGACCGGATGCCACCCACCAGCAGGTACCGCTGACCCGCGTCGGGGGCGATGAGGTAGTCGCCGTAGTCGATGGCGGCGCGCAAGCCGGAGTACGTCGCGGTCACCTCCTCGGCGAGCAGATCGGGCATCAGCTTGTGGCCCTTGTCCAGCAGGAACTCGAATCCTGTTTCCGTCGTGCCCGTCGCGGTGCGGTCCTGGAGGTCTTCGGAGGTGGGCCCCAGCATGACGTTGCCGTAGATGGTCGGGCTCACCAGCACACCCTTGCCGCGGGCGGTGGGGACCGGCAACACGATCTTGTCGACCAGCCGGCGCGCCAGCTTGTCGTACACGATCAACTCACCACGCCGCGGTGTCACGGCGAACCGCTGGAATCCGAACCGGGCGTCGACGACGTCGGCGCCCAGCGCGGCCGCGTTGACCACCCAGCGGCTGGTGACCGGCCCGGCGGTGGTGTGCAGCGTGGTGAATTCCGGTCCCACGTCGACTCTTTCGACCCGGTGGCCACGCAGCAGGGTGGCGCCCCGGTTCACGGCGTCGGTGGCCAGTGCCAGGTTGACCGTCCACGTACAGATGATCGACTCGTCGGGTACGGTCAACCCGCCCAGGGCGCCGGGCCCGAGGTGGGGAATCTGCCGGTACACCTCTGCCGCATCGATGATCTCGCAGTGCCGGTAGCCGTTGGCGACGGCCTTGTCGCGCAGGCCGGGGAGGGCGTCGAGCTGTTCGTCGTCCCAGGCGACCAGGATGGCGCCGGTGTGCTCGATCGGGATGCCGGTGTGGCGGGCGTATTCGGACAGCAGCGCGTAGCCGCGGCTGACCATGGCGGATTCCAAGGTGCCGGGCTTGGCGTCGAATCCGGTGTGCAGGATCGCGGTGTTGGCCTTACTGGTGCCGTCCCCGACATCGTCTCGGGCGTCGAGCAGCGCCACCGAGAGTTGGTGGCCGGACAGTTCGCGGGCGATGGCCGCGCCGACGATCCCGGCGCCGATCACGACGACGTCATGGATGGTGTTCACTCGGGGTTCCTAGGGTGCGGGTAGGTGGTGGAGGCCAATGCTCGCCAAACCGAACGGAATTCGGTGGAGCGCTCGGGACTCCAGGCCGGCTCGTAACTGGCCGAGGCCGACCAGTGTGGGATGACACCGGACAGCTCGCGGTCGGGATGCAGACTCAGCTGGGCCAGCGCCGCGGCGCCCAGTGCCGTGGCGTGTGGTGACGGGTAGACGTCGACGGGGACCTGCAACATGTCGGCGACCGCCTGCATGAGCACTGTGGACCGGGTCAGGCCGCCGTCGGCGCGCAGCCGGGTCAGCGTGGTCTGCGGTCCGATGGCCGCCACCAGTTCCGCGATCTGGGCGGCGATGCCCTGCAGCAGCGCCAGCACCAGGTGGCCCCGTTCGCTGGACAGCGTCATCCCGGAAAACGTTGCGGTGGCACCCGACTGCCACCACGGCGCGGCCAGGCCGGCCAGGGCGGGGACGCACAGCACACCGGCGTTGTCCGCCGCGGCGACGGCGTCCAGGTCGGCAGCACCGCTGATGATGCCCAGCGAGGCCAGCCACCGCACCGCTGACGCAGCGGTGTAGACCTGCCCGTCGACGCAGAAAGTGTCGCGCCCGGCCACCCGCCAGGCCACCGAGGAGGTCAGCCCGGTGTTGGAGAGCACCGGCGTGCTGCCGGTGTTCGCCAACAGGAAGGCACCGGTACCGAAGGTGCATTTCGCGGTGCCCGCCGTCAGACAGCCTTCGGCCAGCAGTGCCGCCTGCTGGTCGACGACGATACCGCCGACGGGCACATCGCCTCCGAATGACGAAGTGCTACCGATCATCTCGTCGTTCCCGGCGATTCTGGGCATCGACTCGGCGGAGAGCCCGAAGATCTCCAGGAGATCGGGGCTCCAGCCGTCGCCACCCAGGTCGGTGAGCAGCGAGCGGCTGGCGGTGGTGGCGTCGGTGACGAACTCGCCGGTCAGCTGGTGCAGCAGCCAGGTGTCCGAGGTCGTCACCACGCCGGCGGCCTCGACGTTGCGGCGCAGCCACGCCATCTTGGGGGCGGAGAAGTAGGGATCGAGCACCAGACCGGTTCGTGTCGTGAGGGTTTCGCTGTGACCGGACAGCTCCGAGCACAGCGATTCGGCTCTGCGGTCCTGCCAGACGATGGCCTGGGTCAGCGGTCGCCCGGTGACCGGGTCCCAGGCCAACACCGTCTCGCCTTGATTGGCCAGCGACACCGCCGCGATGGGCCGGCGTGCCTCGGCGACCGCCGCACGCCCGGCCGTCAAGACCGACTCCAGCAGCTCGCCGGGGTCTTGCTCCACCCCGCCGCCGTCCAGATAGCGTGGGTGCACGGGCACCTCGGCGACCCCGCAGACGCCGTCGGCGGGGTCCACCACGATGGCCTTGGTGCCCGAGGTGCCTTGGTCGATGGCCAGCACCGTCATGGAGTGCCGACTTCGTCGAGTTCGGCGTCGATGGAGCGCATCTCGGGCATCCGCAGACCGTGGGTACCGCGGGTGATCAGCAGGTAGCCGAGGTAGACGGCGCCGAGCACGACCATCACCAGGACGTAGAGCCAGGGGTCACGGAAGGACGCGTCGCGGAACAACGACAGTTCGAACACCAGCCACACCACCGCGACGACGATGATCGGCAGTTCGAATCGGCCCAGGCTGAAGCCGGCGCTGCGGGGAAGCCGACGCCGTTTTGCGATGTAGAGCGCCACGGTGATCGCGTAGATGATCGCGGGCAGAAGCGTTGCGGCCGAGAACAGTTTGAACAGGGCGTCGGTGCTGGTGGAGAACAGCCCGAGGATGGCCGCCGCGACGACGGTCATGAACACCGTGGCGTTCAGCGGCGTCTTGAAACGCGGTGAGACGGTGCGCAGCACCTGCCAGCCGGGGAAACGCTCGTCGCGCGACATGGCCCACACCAGTCGCACCCCGGTCATCAGGATGACCAGACCGCACGCGAAGATCGCGATGGCGACCAGCACCAGCAGCGCGGTGCCGACGAACGAGCCGAGGATGTCCTGGATGACGTCGGCGATCGGGGTGCCGGACCCGGCCAGCTCACCGGGGTTGCTCACCGCCGCCGTCACCACGAGCAGGAACAGGAAGCCGAGCACACCGGACGCCAGCACCGCTTGCCACATGGCCCGGGGGACAACCACTTCGGGCCGTTTGGTCTCCTCGGCGAGATTGGCGGCGGATTCGAATCCGACGATGGTGAAGGCGCCCAGCAGGAAGCCGAGCATCCACGGGCCGGCCGAGGTCGCGGTACCGAAGCTCCAGTAGTTCTCCGGCGACACATCCCCGGTGGAGAACAGGTTGCCCACGTGCAGCTTGTGTGCGACGACGCCGACGATGAGCAGCAACGCCACCAGCGCGACCATGCCGATGAGTTCGGCGGTCACCGCGAAGTTGTTGACCCGCTCGGTCCATTTCGTCGACAGCCCCACCAGGACAGCCTGCAGCACCAGGACCGTCGCGGTGATCAGAAATGCGGTGGCTGGGGTGCCCTGGAAGCCGAACAGGGCGGGCAGCACCGTGGCGGCCACCGTGTAGTCGACGGCGCTGACCACGATGGCCAGGAAGGTGAACGACACCCACCCGGTGATCCAGCCGAGCACGGGATTGGCCAGCCGCGACACCCATTGGTAGGCGTAGCCGGTGACGGGGATACGCGCGGCGAGTGCCCCGATGAGCAGGGCGACGGCGAGCTGGCCGATGACCACAATGGGCCATGTCCAGATGCCCAGCGGTCCTGAGGAATTGAGGACGCTGCCGTAGGTGGTGAAGATGCCGGTGGCGATCGAGACGAAGGCGAAGGCCACCGCAAACGACGCGAACCGGCCGGTGGTGCGCTCGAAGGATTCGCGATAGCCGAAGCGGGCGACGCCGGACGCGTCTGCCGCGTCCGGGGATGTGGGATCATGTGTCACGGATCGTGCTTTCTGACTGGTTTTGAATGTTCGGTCCGGCGGGCGGCGCTGCAACGCCGCCCGCACCCTTTTGGCCGTCACGCTGACAGCACGACACCTCCCGCCTCGCGGATGGCCGCGGTGACCGCCGGCGCGGAATCCCGCTCGGTGATCAGTCCGCTGACCGCAGCCAACCCGCACACCCGATGTGGTGCGATCTGGCCGAGCTTGGACGAGTCGGCGAGGATGAACGATCGGGCGCTGTTGGCGATGATGGTGCGCCGGGCATCGACCTCTGCGAGGTGGTAGTCGGTCAGCCCGGCGGTGGCGTCCACGCCGCCGGATCCGATGAACGCGATATCGGCGTAGAGGTCGGCAAACATCGCCTTGGCGTGCGCGTTCGAGCAAGCCAGATCGCCGCCCCGGACGTGTCCGCCGGAGACCAGGACGTCGATGCCGGGCCGGCCTGCCAGTTCGACCGCGACCAGCAGTGAGGGCGTGGCGACGGTGCCGCGCCAGCCGTGCGGGATGGCCCTGGCCACCTCCACGGCCGTGGTACCGATGTCGATGGTGATGGTCTGCCCCGACTCCAGCAGGCCGGCCGCCAGCCGGGCCATCTCGGACTTGGCCGGTCGATTGATGCCGGCGCGTTCGGTGAAGGACGGCTCCTCACCACGTGGTGCGACGGTGGCGGCGCCGCCGTGCACCCGGCGAATCGCCCCACGTTCCTCCAGAAGGGCCAGGTCACGGCGGACCGTCTCGGCAGACACGCCGAGCATCCGGACGAGCTCGTCGGTGCTGATCGTCGAGGCGGTGTTGACCGCGTCGACGATGGTGTCGTGCCGAACGACCGGAAGCATGCGCACCCACCTATGTGGAAACCTGACTGAAGATGCCTGTAAGTGTGGATTGCTGACCGAATACCGTCAAGCCGAACGGTGAGTTGCACCACCGCCCTCGGCTGGTCTGTTGCTCGGTTTCAGGTTTCTCGGTTGACGAGCGCCGATCGCGAAGGCAGGTTAACGCTCATGTACCGCCTGAGCTGGCTCGCCGGGGCCGGCGCCAACGCCGGGCGCAGACAGCAGGTGCGGTTACTGCGAATCTATCTGGGCGCAACCACGTTTCTCTATGCCTACGGCGTGGTGTTCACCCTGTTCCCGGTGCGCACCGACATCGTCTACGGCAACCCGGCCGGCGGAATCGTCGCCATCTTCCTCGGGGTTACCGCGTTGGGGTACTTGGCTTTTCGGCCGCAGCGTGTCGGGGCGGCCACCGCTGCGGCCATCGCGGCGACGCCCGTCGTGATGGCTTTCCACGTGACGATGACCGCCGAATACGTCTGCCTGATCGCCCCGATGTTCCTCGCCATGTACCTGCGCGCATTTCACCCACCTCGCCGGGCGTGGACGTTGATCGCCGTGCTCATCGTGGCGTGTGTCGTTGCGGTCGCCGTCGCACCGGCGCCACACGTCGGGATGATCACCTTTCTCATCATCGCCGTGGCCATCGCCGCCGCCGCCGAGTCGTTCGGCCTGCTGATCCGGGCGATGTTCAGCGCCGCGTGTACCGACCCGCTGACCGGCCTGCTCAATCGGGCGGGCTGGGAGATCGCGACCGCGACACTGTTGAGCCGTTGCCGGACGACGGTACCGGTCACCGTTGTCGCCCTGGATATCGATGGGCTCAAGGGCCTCAACGACACCTACGGGCATCAGGCGGGGGACCGCCGGATGATCGAGTACGCCCTGCAATGGCGACGGGCGCTGTCTCGGCGTGCGGCGCTGGCCCGGTTGGGTGGCGACGAGTTCGCCGTCTGCATCATCGACGGGGTCCCCGAGGTCGTCGACGCATTTCTGCGCACCGTCCGGAACAAGACACCCGCGGTCAGCTTCGGCACCGCCACGGCGGCCTCGCCGGACGCCGATATCGCCGCCCTGTACGGGCGCGCCGATGCCGCGCTGTACCGCAGCCGCGGCCGGCCCCTCGAGGACGACCCCGGCATCACGACCGCATGATCGGTCTCGTTGCGGTGGCCTCGTCGGCGAGCGGGTCGAAACGGATTCGGCGCGTCCCGGCAATGCCGGGACGCGCCGAATCCGATGCTGAATCAGTAGTTGTTGCAGGTGGTGATGATCTGCGCGATTCCGTCGAAGTACTTCGAGGCCCCCGGCGCGTTGGCGATCTGCGTGGCGGTGCGCTGCCGCTCCGCCGGGCCGGACGCCAGGAAGTTGCGCAGCATCGCCTGACCGACCGGCTGTGCGTTGAACTCGGCGGCGAGGTCCGGCCGCTCGGCGTTCATCGCCCCGACCACCTGGTCGTACGTACAGGTGGTGTTGACCACCGGCGTCAAATCAGGAGTCGCCGACGCGATACCTGTGGTCAGCGGCAGTGACGCCGCAAGCCCGACCAGGGTGAACACCAATTTCTTTCCCGACACCTTCACCATTGCCTAGATACCTTTCCCCGCCCGACCTGTTTCCGGCGACACTGAACTTTTCGCTGCTCGCGCCGGTTGTGTTACACGTTCCTTTTGACAGGCTAACAGCATGAGCTGACCAACCGGCGGCTCAACGGTGGCGGTGCCTCTGAGCTGCGGTTTTGTCGAGGATACAGCGCTCGTTCGGACACTGCAGCTGTTTCGATGCGGCAGCCGACCCGCTCGTGGATGCCACGATCGGCGGCGCGGCGGTCCTTTCTGGCCGTTCACTGAACAGCGCCGGCGCTCAGCCCGTGGCGGACCGGCAGTAAGAACCGCCGGGCGTACTCCTCGGGTCCGTCGGCGGACTCGAGTCCCAGCACGCCGCCAGGGATGAGGATGAATGAATGTATGGTCCGCGCAACGTGTTCGGCGAACTGGGCGCGAAGCTCATCGGGTAGGTCACCAGGCCGGATGGTCGAATAGACGAAGCCGCGGGCCAGATCCAGGGCCCGCGAGTTCTCGGCGATCAGGTAAGGCCTCAGGAGTTCCGGATTCACGCGTAACACGGTGGAGAACGCGGGATGGTTGCTCAGCAGCCGATACGCCGCCGCGAATCCGTGCACCAGTCGGTCGTCGGCCGACTCGTAGCCGTCGATGACGGACTGTATACCGGCGAAATACCGCGCCAGCTCGGTTTCGACCAGCGCGGCAATCAGCGCATCCTTGCCGTTGAAGTACAGATACAGCGTCGCCCGGCCGATTTTGGCCGTCCGCGCGATCTGCTCCATCGAGTACTTGCGCAGCCCGGTGGTCGAGGCCAGCTCGAGGGCGGCGTCCAGGATCCGGCGCCGGGTTGCGCCGGATTCGTCGCCGGGAGACGTCACGCCGCTCATTATCCCCAACGGGTGAACGCCGAAACGGCGGGCCGAATCAGCCGCTTCGCGGTCCGCGCCCCCGCGGTATCGTCTCCGATGTGCCGTCCCTGTCCGCCGACCTGGTGCTCTCCGGCGGGGGAGTCAAGGGTGTCGGACTGGTCGGTGCCGTGGTGGCTCTGCTGGACGCCGGTTATGCCGTGCAGCGGGTGTCGGGGACATCGGCCGGATCGATAGTCGGGGCCATCGTCGCGGCGGGGTCCCGGCCGGGCGCCGAACTCACCGGCGCCGAGGTCAAAGACCTTGCACTGCAATTGGATTACCACAAATTCCGTGACCCGGTGCCGGCGCAGCGGCTACCCCTCCTCGGCAGCCCGGTGGCCGTGCTCCTGGGCGACGGGATGTACAAGGGTGACTACGCCCGCGACTGGGTGCGTGGTCAGCTGCGCGACCTGGGCGTCGAGACCTTCGGTGACCTGGCCATCGACGATGACGAGCTGCCACCCGAACAGCGGTACAAACTCGTGGTGACCGTCGCCGATGTCACCACGGGACAGCTGGTGCGACTGCCCTGGGACTACCGACGGGTGTACGGATTGGACCCCGACGAGCAGAGTGTGGCCGACGCGGTGCGCGCTTCGATGTCCATTCCGTTCTATTTCCGTCCGGTCAAGCTGACCGGTGCCGCCGGACGCACCTCGACGCTGCTCGACGGCGGCCTGCTGTCCAACTTTCCGGTCGATTCGCTGGACCGCACCGACGGCAGGGCGCCGCGCTGGCCGAGCTTCGGCATCACCTTGCTGCCCAACCTGCCCGACGGTATCGACAAGGTATTGCCGGACTGGGGTTTGTTGCGCCGACTGGGGCCGCCGCGGTTGCTCGACGATGTCATCACGACGGTGCTGGTCGGCCGCGATCAGGCCTACCTCAACCAGCCGTGGGTATGTGCGCGGACCATCCGGGTCGATTCGACCGAGGTCGGTTTCCTCGATTTCGACATCACCGATGCGCAGGTCGAGGCGCTGTATGCCACGGGGTACGACGCCGCTCGGGCGTTCCTCGCCGACTGGGATTGGCACGCCTACCTGCGCCGGTTCCGCGCTGCACATCCCCTAGGGTGACGGGGACGGGCATCCGCCCATGTCGGTGCGCGGTACGAGGGACTACGAAAGGATGGTGTCGTGAGCCAGTCGGCACATCGGCTTCGGGTGATGTCGGGACGTGATCCCCACGAACAGCATCGCGTCGCGACCCCACTGGAACTACTCTTCGACCTCACTTTCGTCGTCGGCTTCGGCACCGCGGCTTCGCAATTCGCGCACGCGCTGACGGCCGACCACATATTTCCCGGACTGATCTCCTTCTTGTTCGCGACATTCGCCATCTGCTGGGCGTGGATCAACTTCACCTGGTTCGCCTCGGCCTATGACACCGACGACTGGGTGTACCGGGTGACCACCATGGTGCAGATGGTCGGGGTGGTGATCCTGACGCTCGGCATCCCCGATGTGTTCGCGTCCATCGAGCACGGTGAGCACGTCGACAACGCGGTGCTGGTGGCCGGGTACGTGGTCATGCGGATCGGCCTGATCGCGCAGTGGTTACGTGCGGCGGCCCAGGACGCCCCGCGGCGA
Source organism: Mycolicibacterium canariasense (assembly GCF_002101555.1). GTDB lineage: Bacteria > Actinomycetota > Actinomycetes > Mycobacteriales > Mycobacteriaceae > Mycobacterium > Mycobacterium canariasense. The sequence continues at coordinate 21,411 of NZ_LQOL01000054.1, read as the reverse complement.
CGGGCCTGTCTGACTTACGCCGTATTGCTGGGTGTCGTGCAAATCGGTTGGATCGCACAGATTTTCACCCATACCTCGCTCGCGGTGACGGCCGCGTGGGTGGGCCTGTTGTTGGTGCTGGAGATGACGGTGCCCGTGGTGGCCGAACGGTGGGGCGGAGGAACGCCGTGGCATGCCCACCACATCTCCGAGCGTTACGGACTGATGGCGATCATCGCGCTCGGCGAGGGGGTGGTCGGCACGGTGGCCACACTGTCGGCGGTGGTGCAGGAACAGGGCTGGACCGTCGATGCCATCCTCGTCACGGTCGCCGGAATCGGTCTGACGTTCGGCATGTGGTGGGTGTTCTTCACGGTGCCGACCGGGGACCTGTTGCACGCGCACCGCGAGCAGTCCTTCTGGTTCGGTTATCTGCCCATCTTCCTGTTCGGGTCGATCGTGGCCACCGGCGCCGGTCTCCACGTGGCCGCCTACTACCTGGAGGGCAACTCGAAACTGGGGTCCGTGGGCACGGTGTTCTCGGTGGTGATCCCGGTCGGACTGTTCGTATGCCTGGTGTTCCTCATCTACTCGATCCTGGTGCAGCAGATCGACGTGTTCCACCTGCTGCTGCTCGTGCTCACCGCGGCGGTGTTGGTGGGATCGGTCCTGCTGGCACTGAGCGGGGTGTCGATGGCACTGTGCCTGCTGGTCGCCACCGCCGCGCCGATGGTCACGGTGCTCGGATACGAACTCGTCGGCCACCGGCATATGGCCGAGGCGATGGAGCGCCGGCTGGTGGCTTAACGCGCCGCCGGATGAGCGTCGAACGTTTCCAGCAGTGAGCGTTCCTGCTCTTCGCGCATCATCCTGCGGGCCTTCTTGCGGGTGATCAGGATGCCGATGACGGCCAGCACCCACACGGCGTATTGCAGTGTCCATGCCAGGTGGAACGAGTCGAACGAGTAGCCGCCGGCGGCATCGAGGATCCAGCCCATTCCCTGCATGAGCAGCAGCGAAGCCAGGAACCCGCCCATGTTCACCATGCCTTGGGCGGTGCCCAACGTGGCGCTCGGATTGAAGGTGCGGGCGAAATCGAAGCCCACCATCGAACCCGGCCCCCCGACCGAGATGATCACGATGAGCACGACCAGCAGCCACAGCGGCGCGGGCCCGGGAAGCGCCAGCACCACGGTCCAGATGGCGGCGTTGCTGCCGATGATGCCGAGCACCATCCAGGAGCGGCGGTGCGGATACCGCCCGGTGAAGATGCCCAGGACGACGCCCGCGGCGATGGCGGTGACGACGGAGATGGTCAACAGGGTGCCGGCAACCGCACGGGACTGATGCTGAGCCACCGTCACATATGGCACCCCCCACATCAGGGCGAAGATGGTCACCGAGAATTGGGTGCCCATGTGGGTGAAGAACCCGAGTCTGGTGCCGGGACGCATCCACACCGTGCGCACGCTGGCCAGCGTGTCGCGCACGCTCATGGTTTCCGTGGTGGCCAGTGGGCCGTCCGGTGTGTTCTGCACGAGGACCACCGTGAGCACCAACGCCAGCACGCTGAGGGCGGTCACCGACAGATAGGCCGATGTCCAACCGGCCACCCCGAGCAACGAGAGGAACGGCATGGCCGAGAGCACCTGGCCGAGCTGGCCGGAGATGCCGGTGAGTTGGCCGAGCAACGGGATCTGCCGGGCCGGGAACCAGTGCGGCACCAGGCGCAGCACCGAGATGAAGGTGATGGCATCCCCGAGCCCGACCACCGCACGGGCCGCCAACGCCAGCGGCAGCGATTCGGTGAGCGCAATGGCAAGCTGACCAGCGGCCATCACCGCCGCGCCGGAGGCGATCAGGACCTTCGAACCGAACCGATCCAGCAGCACACCGGCCGGAACCTGTGCTCCCGCATATACGATGACCTGCAGTACGACGAAGGCCGACAGCACGCTGGGGCTGGCGTGGAAGCGATCGGCCGCCTCCAGCCCGGACACCCCCAGGGTGGTGCGATTGAGCACCGCGACGATATAGGCGAGTAACCCGGTGGCCCAGACGATCCAGGGACGCACGTGGGCAGCCTCTCTTCGGGAGTGTCGGGACATGATTTGTCCTGTCATATTCTCGCAAATTGATAGGACGAATTGCCAATGCATTTCCGCGTGAATTTGCTCACCGCAGTCATTGCGCGTTTGCTGCGCCCAGGCTGATATCGGCAAAATTGTCCCGCTGGTAACATCCGTAACCGAATACACGCAGTTGAACTGCGTGATGCGGACACATGACCGGTGAAACCGAAGGGCGCGAGAATATTCGCTCGCAACCGCAAAACCCGCGCTAAAGTGTGGCCATGAACGGTTGCACCAGTGCGCGGGTGCACGACTTTGCCTGACTACCGTTTGGGCGACCTCGCCCGCATGTCCGGAGTGACCGCTCGCAACATCCGCGCCTACCGCGAGCGTGGGTTGCTGGATGCCCCGCGCCGGGACGGCCGGGCCGCCATCTACGACGACCATCATCTGGGGCAGTTGCAGACGATCAACCAACTGCTGCGGCGGGGCTTCACCTCCGCACACATCGCCGAGTTCTTCGAGGTGGTGCGGGCCGGCGGTGACCTCGCCGGGTCCCTCGGCCTGCGGAACCAGACCGTCGCCGGCGACCTGGCCGCCGACGATGCCGCGGCACTGCTGCGGGTGGGGCTGCTGCACAGATCCGCCGACACCCTGGCGTGGGTGAACCCGACGATCGGAGCCATCGTCGCGCGCGCCGGGGACCGGCGGGGCCGGGTGCGGTTCATCATGCAGTTGATCGACGCGGTCGACGGCGATCTGCGGCACGCGGCCGGTGAGGCGGCGGCCCTGGTCGACGAGGCGGAGGGCAGCGGCGGCCGCGACGAGGATCGTCGGCAACTGGTTCGTCTGGTGGTCACCGGTCGGCTCGACGACATCGTCGGTGAGCGAATCGGCCCCTGAACGTCATACCGCGTTCTACAGCCTGGTGTTGGCCGGGTCGCCGCCGAAACGCTGCGCCAGCCATACCGGCACGATGGCGAGCACCGTCAGCGCCGCCGCGACCACGTTGATCACCGGCGCCTGGTTGGGTCGGAACAGATTCGCGAAAATCCAGATCGGCAGCGTCTGCACCGCGGGACCGGCGGTGAAGGTGGTCACCACGATCTCGTCGAAGCTCAGCGCGAACGCCAGAATGGCGCCGGCCACCAGCGCGCCACGCATCATCGGCAAGGTGACGTACCGGAACGTCTGCCATGACGAGGCACCCAGATCCGCCGACGCGTCCTCCAGGTGTGTGCCCAGTCGCCGCAGCCGCGCCTGGGTGTTGTTGAAGACGAGGACGATGCAGAACGTGGCGTGCCCGATGATCACCGTCGCCATGCCGAGGGTGACACCGAGCGCCGAGGTGAAGGTCGCGTTCAGTGCGATACCGGTGACGATTCCGGGCAGCGTGATGGGCAGCACGACAAGGAAACTCACCACCTGCCTGCCGAAGAACCGGTGGCGCTGCACGGCGAATGCGGCCATGCTGCCCAGCAGCAGCGCGATGGCGGTGGCAGCCAGCCCGACCACCACCGAGTTGGCCAGCGCCTGCCACATGCCCGCGCTGTTGGCGGCGTCGGCCCACCAGCGCAGGGTGAAACCGGTGGGCGGGAAGGCGAAGGTGCGTGATGCGTTGAAGGCGTTGACCACCACCAGAAGCAGTGGTGCGTAGAGGAAGCTCAGCACCACTGCCGCCCAGCACCGCAGCGCCCACCGCGTCCGTTGTGAGCGCATCAGACGTTCTCCAATGCGCCGGTACGCCGCATCGCCAGCAGATAGGCCACGATGGCCGCGAGCGGTATCAGCGACAGGGCGGCGGCCAGCGGCTGGTTGTTCGCGGTGACCAGCTGTCCGTAGATCAGGTTGCCCAGCATCTGCGTCTTCCCGCCGACGATCGTCACCGCGATGTAATCACCCAGCGACAGCGAGAAGGTGAAGATCGACCCCGCGGCGATGCCGGGAAACACCAACGGCGCCATCACCGTTCGCAGTGTCGTCGCATCGGAGGCGCCCAGGTCCGCGCTCGCGTCGACGAGTGCGTCGGGCACCCGCTCGAATGCCGCGAACACCGGAATCACCATGTAGGGCAACCACAGATAGCTCAGCGTGATCACCGTGGCGATCAGCCCGTAGCCCGGGGTGCCGCCGGCCGCCCAGGCCAGCGGCCCCTCCGGGGACAGCAGCATGCGCCAGGCATAGGCCTTGACCAGATAGCTCGCCCACAGCGGCGTCGTCACCGCGACCAGCAGCATCAGCCGGACCCGGGGCGAGGCGACTTTGGCCATGAACAATGCCAGCGGCACCGCCAACACGATGCAGATCACCGTCACCGCCAGGGCGATGCCCAGCGTGCGCACGGTGACCACCCGGAACACCGCATCGGTGAGCACCCGCACCAGGTTGTCGGTGGTGACCGTACGGGTGACCGCACCGGTGAAACTGTCCGTACTCCACAGCGCCGAGACCAGCAGCACCGCAAGCGATCCCAGGTAAGCGATGACCAGCCATGCCATGGGCGGGACGAGCAGTACCGCCAGCCATAACCCCCGTCGGTTCGCCCGCCCTGGTCCCAATCCCCGTCGCTTCGCTCGCCCTGGGATCCGAGTGGGGCGCGCCGTCACCCCTTGATCTGCTGCCACTTGTCGACCCACTGATCGTAGGTCGTGCAGTTGTCCCCGCTGCCGTCGACGCACTTTTTCTGCGGTGTCGTCCAATAGTGGATCTGGTCGGCGTATTTCGCGTCCGTGGCATGGAAGATGCTGCAGAAGTCGCGCTGCGTCGTGTGCTCACACGCCTTGGTCTGCGCCGGCGCCTCACCGAAATACTCGGCGACCTGAGCGTTGACCTCGGGCGAGGTGATCCAGTTCATCCACTTGTACATGCAGTTCGGATGCGCCGCCTTGGCCGACACCATCCAGGTATCCGACCAACCGGTGGCCCCCTCCTTGGGCAGGATGGTGTTCACCTGCACCTTGTTGTCGGCCCCGATGGTGTTCGCGATGACCTGCCAGGTGGTGCCGATCACCGAGGTGCCGGACTCGAATGCCTGCACCTCCTTGGTGTAGTCCGACCAGTACTCGCCGATGTTGTCGTGCTGGGCCTTCAACAGATCCGTGGCGGCATCCAACTGCTCGGCCGTCAGCGCGTACGGGTTCTTGATGCCCAGTTCGGGTTTCGTCTTCGACAGGTACAGCGCCGCGTCGGCGATGTAGATGGGGGAGTCGTAGGCCGTCACCCGGCCCTTGTACTTGGCGGCGTCGGTGAACACCGCGGCCCAAGAGTCCGGGGCGTCCTTGACGACGGCGATGTTGTACATCAACAGGTTGGCGCCCCAACCGTGCGGGATGCCATACATCTTGCCGTCCACCGAATTCCACGGCTTGTCCTTCAAGAACGGGGAGATGGTCGCGTAGTTGGGCACCAGGTCCGTGTTGACCGGCGCCACGTCCCCGCCGTAGATCAGGCGCAGCGACGCATCACCGGACGCCGACACGCCGTCGTACTGGCCGGTGCGCATCAACTGCACCATCTCGTCGGAGGTGTTACCCACCTTGACGTTGGTCTTACAACCGGTCTCCTTTTCGAACGGGGTGACCCAGTCCACCGCCTTGTCGTTGGAGCCGTTCTCGGCGTAGCCGGCCCAGGCGATCAGGTTGAGCTGACCTTCCCCGTCACCGACGGCGGTCGGGGCCTCGAGTTTCGGCGGTGTCTGCCCGGTGGGACCGCCGCCGGAACCACTCGAGCACGCGGCTATCAGGGCGACGGTTGCGGCGAGCACCAACCCGGTGCGGAAGGCGGTGCGTGACATCTTCGGTCTCCTCAGGATTTCAGGTGGTGGACGGCGGACTCCGGGAACGACAGCACGACGGGCGAGCCGTGAGCCAAGCCGGCGGGAAGGGAGCTTGCGGCGGTGAGCACGGTCGCGGTGATGGCCACCCCCTGGGCGGCGGTGGAGGTCACCCTGGTCAGTGGGCCGGCGTAGATGATCTCGGCCACGGTGGCCTCGACAGTCCGGCCGGCGGCAGGGGGCGCCTCGCCCGGGGCGTGCACCGCGATGCGCTCGGGTCGCACGGCAAACATGCCGGTGCGGCCCACCAACGCCTGTGCCGCGTCGCCGTCGAAGACGTTGGCGGTGCCGACGAAATCGGCGACGAAGCGGTTGGCCGGGGACTCGTACACCTCGCGGGCGGCACCGACCTGTTCGATCCGGCCGGCGTTGAACACCGCCAGCCGGTCGCAGAGGGTCAGGGCCTCGTCCTGGTCGTGGGTGACGATGACGAAGGTGATCCCGACGTCGCGCTGGATGGCCTTCAATTCCACCTGCATCTGCTCGCGCAGTTTGAGGTCGAGCGCCCCCAGCGGCTCGTCGAGCAACAGCACGCGGGGACGACCGACGAGGGCGCGTGCCAGCGCGACGCGTTGGCGCTGGCCGCCGGACAGCTGCGCGGGCCGCCGCGTGGCGTGCTCGGCGAGCCGCACCATGTCCAGCGCGTCGGCCGTGCGCCGGCGCCGCTGTACCTTGTCGACACCGCGCACCTTCAACCCGTACTCGACGTTCTGCGCGACGGTCATGTGGGGGAACAGGGCATAGTCCTGGAACACGGTGTTGACGTCCCGGCGCTGGGCGGGAACGCCGGTGACATCGGTGCCACCCAGCCGGATGTGGCCCGCGGTCGGTTGTTCGAAGCCCGCGATCATCCGCAGCACCGTGGTCTTGCCGGATCCGGACGGTCCGAGGATGGCGAAGAGTTCGCCGTCGGCGACCGCGAGATCGGCGCCTTCGACGGCGACGACGTCGTGCTGCCGGCCCGGGAACACTTTGCGGACACCGATCAGCTCGATGCGCGGCTCGCCCGCGCTACTGACCCCGGAGTGCTCGGCGAGTCCGGATTGCGGTGCGGGCATGGTCGCGATCGTATGGATTCACCGGTCTAAGCGCAGCGTAAGTGCGGATTTCGTGTCGGGACCGGGTGCTCGGCGCGGTTTTCACCGGCCGGGGACGGTTGATGCCAATGTGGCCTGTGGTGTTGACGATGTTGTCGAGACGCCCGTCATATTCTGAGGTTCGTGCCGATGTCACGCCGTGATCTGCTCACGTACGCGGCCGCGGCGCCCGCCGTTCTCGGGTTGGCGGCCGCTGCAATCACCGGGGCCCCGACGGTCGCCGCCGCGCCGCTGGGCGTGCTGCTGGACTACGCGGCCGGGGTGATACCGGCCGACGATATCCGGGCGTCCGGGGCGATGGGGGCCATCCGCTACGTCTCGGATCGGCGCCCCGGCGGCCAGTGGATGCTGGGCAAGCCGATCCAGCTGGCCGAGGCCCGCGATCTGTACCGGGGCGGACTGAAGATCGTCTCCTGTTATCAGTACGGCAAAGCGGATACTGCCGACTGGCTGGGCGGGCAGAGCGCCGGTGTCGCGCATGCCAAACGCGGCTGGGAACTGCACACCGCGGCCGGCGGCCCGGTCGGCGCGCCGGTGTACGCGTCGATCGACGACAACCCCAGCTACCAGCAGTACAAACAGCAGGTCGCGCCGTATCTGCGCGGCTGGGAGGCGGTGCTGGGCCACCACCGCACCGGCGTCTACGCCAATTCCAAGACCATCGAGTGGGCGGTGCAGGACGGCCTGGGCTCCTATTTCTGGCAGCACAATTGGGGCTCGCCGGGCCGGGTGGCGCACCCCGCCGCGCATCTGCATCAGGTGGAGATAGACGCGCGTTCGGTGGGCGGGGTGGGGGTGGACATCAATCACGTCCTGAAGCCGTCGTATGGGCAGTGGGACTAAAACCTTACCGATCAGTAATAAAAGCTAGCAAACTTTTTATGTTCGCGAGCGGTGGTTCCTAGACACTTTTGGCCAAACTGTCGATGTCGCCCACGGTGGTGCGAGGCGCCCGAAATTTGCATAACGATTTGATAACAATGCTGCCTTGATCTGGGAAGTTGTGGCTACTCGACCGTAACCACCTGCCAACAGGACATTTGTCCCGTAAGGCTTTGGCGACCGCGATGAGCGGCGTTATCGCAACCGTTGTTACTCGAGCGTAGAACTCGCTAGTAACCATTTGAGGGCGGAAAATCACCCTAGCTCTTATGACACTCTTAGTACGGCTGGACTGCACTGCTGGACCGTGCCCGGGGGTCGCACCACGGTGATTCGTCATCGGGGCGTGACCCCTGACCATGCCAGCGGGAACGGCACCGGCCGGAGAGCTTGTGGAGATTCAGTGCCGAATCGCCGGGCCCGCAGCCCGCGGGCACATCCGGATCCGCCGCGACGGCGCGGCGTCACCGGCACCATCAGCCAGACGCGTGAACACATCAGTACCGAGGGAGATGGCAAGACGTGACGATCAACGAACACGACAGGGTGGCGGCCAACGGTAAGAGTGGCCTCGGGGGAGCTCCACTGTCGGGTGCGCACGCGCTCGTCGACCTGCTGAACGCCGGCGAGCCCTATGCCGTCGCATTCGGCGGCCAGGGGGCGTCCTGGCTGGAGAGCCTGGAAGAACTGGTCAGCTCGGCCGGCATCGAATCGGAGCTGAGCGAACTGGTCACCGAGGCGGCCATGATGCTGGAGCCGGTGGCCCGCGAACTCGTGGTGGTCCGCCCGATCGGTTTCGAGCCGCTGCAGTGGGTGCGCGCGTTGGCCGCCGAGGAGCCGCTGCCCGCCGCCAAACAGCTCACCACCGCCGCGATCTCCGGACCGGGCATCCTGCTCACCCAGATCGCCGCCATCCGCGCGCTGACCCGGCAGGGGCTCGATCTCTACGGCACCCCGCCGGTCGCCATGGCCGGCCACTCCCAGGGCATCCTCGGCGTCGAGTCGCTGAAGGCCAAGGGCACCCGCGACGCCGAACTGCTCGCCCTGCTGCAGCTGATCGGTGCCGCCGGTTCGCTGATGTCGCGCCGGCGCGGCATGGTGGGCCGCGGCGACAAGTCGCCGATGGTCTCGGTGACCAACGTCGACCCCGACCGCATCGCCGAACTGCTCGAAGAGTTCTCCCAGGACGTGCGCACCGTGCTGCCGCCGGTCCTGTCCATCCGCAACGGCCGCCGCGCCGTCGTCATCACCGGCACCCCCGAGCAGCTGGGCCGGTTCGAGCTGTACTGCTCCAAGATCACCGAGAAAGAAGAAGCCGAGCGCAAGAACAAGCTGCGCGGCGGTGCGGTGTTCTCACCCGTGTTCAACCCGGTGCAGGTCGAGGTGGGCTTCCACACACCGCGGCTGGCCGACGGTGTCGCGCTCGTCGACAACTGGGCCGCCAAGGTCGGCATCGACGCCGAACTGGCCCACAAGATGACCGAATCCATCTTCGTCGAGCCCATCGACTGGGTCAGCGACGTCGAGGGCCTGGCGCAGGCCGGCGCCCGCTGGATCATCGACCTCGGCCCGGCCGACACCGTCACCCGCCTCACCGCTCCCGTGATCCGCGGTCTGGGCATCGGCATCGTCCCGGCTGCCACCCGCGCCGGGCAGCGCAGCCTGTTCACCGTCGGCGCGGTGCCCGAGGTGCCGGCCCCGTGGACCAGCTACGCCCCGTCGACCGTCACGCTGCCCGACGGCTCGGTCAAGCTGTCCACCAAGTTCACCCGCCTCACCGGCCGCTCGCCGATCCTGCTGGCCGGGATGACCCCGACCACGGTCGACGCCAAGATCGTCGCCGCGGCGGCCAACGCCGGCCACTGGGCCGAGCTCGCCGGCGGTGGTCAGGTCACCGAGGAGATCTTCGAGAACCGGATCGCCGAGCTGACCCAGCTGCTGGAGCCGGGCCGCGCCATCCAGTTCAACTCGCTGTTCCTGGATCCCTACCTGTGGAAGCTGCAGCTGGGCGGCCGCCGCCTGGTGCAGCGCGCCCGCCAGGCAGGCGCGCCGATCGACGGTGTGATCGTCACCGCCGGCATCCCCGAGCTGGACGAGGCCGTCGCGTTGATCGATGAACTCAACGGCATCGGGATCACCCATGTGGTGTTCAAGCCCGGCACCGTCGACCAGATCAAGTCGGTCATCAAGATCGCGGCCGAGGTGCCCGGCAAGGACGTCATCGCCCATATCGAGGGCGGCCGCGCCGGCGGTCACCACTCGTGGGAGGACCTCGACGACCTGCTGCTGTCGACGTACGCCGATCTGCGCAAGCTGTCCAACATCACCATCTGTGTCGGTGGCGGTATCGGCACCCCGGAGCGGGCCGCGGAGTACCTGTCCGGCCGGTGGTCGCAGACCTACGGCTTCCCGCTGATGCCGGTGGACGGCATCCTGGTGGGCACCGCCGCGATGGCCACCCTGGAGGCCACCACCTCACCTGCGGTCAAGCAGCTGCTGGTGGACACCAACGGCACCGACATCTGGGTGGGTGCCGGAAAAGCCCAGGGCGGCATGGCATCCGGGCGCAGCCAGCTGGGTGCCGACATCCACGAGATCGACAACACCGCCTCCCGCTGCGGCCGCTTGCTCGACGAGGTCGCCGGTGACGCCGACGCGGTCGCCGAGCGGCGCGACGAGATCATCGCCGCGATGGCCGACACCGCCAAGCCCTACTTCGGCGACGTATCGGACATGACCTACCTGCAGTGGCTGGACCGCTACGTCGAATTGGCGATCGGTGATGGCAATTCCACCGCCGACACCAAGCGCGACGATTCGCCGTGGCTGGACATCACCTGGCGGGACCGCTTCGAAGGCATGCTCAAGCGCGCCGAGGCCCGCCTGCACCCGCAGGATTCCGGCCCGATCGAGACCCTGTTCGATTCGGGCTCGGAAAGTGTTGCGCTGCTGGAGGATCCGGCCGCCGCGCGGGCGGCGCTGCTGTCGCGCTACCCGGACGCCGAGACCATCAAGCTGCACCCGGCCGACGTGCCGTTCTTCATCACGCTGTGCAAGACGCCGGGCAAGCCGGTCAACTTCGTGCCCGTCATCGACAAGGATGTGCGGCGCTGGTGGCGCAGCGACTCGCTGTGGCAGGCGCACGACGCCCGATACAGCGCCGACCAGGTGTGCATCATCCCGGGCACCCAGGCCGTCGCCGGGATCACCCGGGCGGACGAGCCGGTCGGTGAGCTGCTGGACCGCTTCGAACAGGCCGCCATCGACGAGGTGCTGGCCGCCGGTGCCGAGTCGGTGCCGGTGGTGTCCCGCCGCCAGGCCCGGGCCGATGTCGTTGGCCCGATCGCCGTGGTGCTGGATTCGCCCGACGTGCTGTGGGCCGGGCGCACCGCCATCAACCCGGTGCACCGGATCGGTGCCCCGAGCGAATGGCAGGTCAACGAAAACCGTTCCGCGGTACACCCGTCCACCGGCTCGCGCCTGGAGCTCACCGAGGACGGCGTCACGCTGAGCGTGCCGCTCTCGGACATCTGGATCGAGATCAAGCTGACGCTGCCGGCCGCCACGGTCAACGGCGGTATGCCGGTGGTCACCACCGAGGATGCCTCGGCTGCCATGCGCGCCGTGCTGGCCATCGCCGCCGGCGTCGACGGAGCGGAATCGCTTCCGCCGGTTCAGGACAACACGGCGACGCTGACCGTCGACTGGGACCCCGAAGAGGTCGCCGACCACACCGGCGTGACCGCCACCTTCGGCGCGCCGCTGGCCCCGGGCCTGACCCTGGTGCCCGACGCGCTGGTGGGCCGCACCTGGCCCGCGGTGTTCGCCACCATCGGAGCGGCCGTCACCGCCGACGGATTCCCCGTCGTCGAGGGGCTGCTCAGCCTGGTGCACCTGGACCATGCCGCGCACCTGCTGGCCCCGATGCCCAAGACGGCGGCCGAATTGACCGTCACCGCAACGGCTTCGCCGGCCAGCGACACCGAGTACGGCCGCGTCGTGCCGGTAACGGTCACCATCGCCGATGCCGACGGCACCGTGCTGGCCACGCTCGAGGAGCGGTTCGCCATCCGCGGGCGCAACGGTTCGGCCGAGCTGGCAGACCCGCCGCGCGCCGGCGGTGCGATCACCGACAACGCCACCGACACCCCGCGTCGTCGTCGGCGCGATGTCACCGTCACCGCGCCGACCGACATGAGCGCTTTCGCGGTGGTCTCCGGTGACCACAACCCGATCCACACCGACCGGGCGGCCGCCCTGCTGGCCGGGCTGAAAGGCCCGATCGTGCACGGCATGTGGCTCTCGGCCGCCGCGCAGCACGTGGTCACCGCCACCGACGGCCGGGCCACCCCGCCGGCCCGGCTGGTCGGCTGGACCTCGCGCTTCCTGGGCATGGTGCTGCCCGGTGACGAGATCGACTTCCGGGTCGACCGCGTCGGCATCGACCGTGGTGCCGAGATCATCGAGGTCACCGCGAAGGTCGGTGGCGATCTGGTGATGTCGGCGACCGCGCAGCTGGCCGCACCGAAGACGGTGTATGCCTTCCCCGGTCAGGGCATCCAGCACAAGGGCATGGGCATGGAGGTGCGGGCCCGGTCCAAGGCCGCCCGCAAGATCTGGGATTCCGCGGACAAGTTCACCCGCGACACCCTGGGCTTCTCGGTTCTGCACGTGGTGCGGGACAACCCGACCAGCCTGATCGCCTCCGGTGTGCACTACCACCACCCCGAGGGCGTGCTGTACCTGACGCAGTTCACCCAAGTCGCCATGGCCACGGTGGCCGCGGCCCAGGTGGCCGAGATGCGGGAGCAGGGTGCCTTCGTCGAGGGTGCCATCGCCTGCGGCCATTCCGTCGGTGAATACACCGCGCTGGCCTGCGTTTCCGGTGTCTACAAGCTGGAGGCGCTGCTGGAGGTGGTATTCCACCGCGGCAGCAAGATGCACGACATCGTGCCGCGCGACGAGAAGGGCCGGTCCAACTACCGGCTGGCGGCCATCCGGCCCTCGCAGATCGACCTCGACGATGACGACGTCACCGACTTCGTCGCCGAAATCGCCGAGCGCACAGGTGAATTCCTGCAGATCGTGAACTTCAACCTGCGCGGTTCGCAGTACGCGATCGCCGGTACCGTGCGCGGCCTGGAGGCGCTGGAGGAGGAGATCGAGCGGCGCCGCGAGATCAGCGGCGGCAAGCGCTCGTTCATCCTGGTGCCCGGTATCGACGTACCGTTCCACTCCGAGGTGCTGCGGGTCGGTGTCGCCGACTTCCGCCGTGCGCTGGAGCGGGTCATGCCCGAGGGACAGGACCCCGCGGTGATCGTCGGCCGCTACATCCCCAACCTGGTGCCCCGGCCGTTCACCCTGGACCGCGACTTCATCCAGGAGATCCGCGATCTGGTGCCCGCCGAACCGCTCGACGAGGTGCTCGCCGATTACGACACCTGGCGCAACGAGCGGCCCGAGGAACTGTGCCGCAAGATCGTCATCGAGTTGCTGGCCTGGCAGTTCGCCAGTCCGGTGCGCTGGATCGAGACCCAGGACCTGCTGTTCATCGAAGAAGCAGCGGGAGGCCTCGGCGTCGAGCGGTTCGTCGAGATCGGCGTGAAGACCGCGCCGACGGTCGCCGGCCTGGCCACCAACACGCTGAAGCTGCCGGAGTACTCGCACAACACCACCGAGGTGCTCAACGCCGAGCGCGACGCCGCGGTGCTGTTCGCGACGGACACCGACCCGGAGCCCGAGCCCGAGGTGGAAGAGGCTCCCGCCGCGCCGTCGGCCGAAGCCGCTCCGGCCGCTGCCGCCCCCGCCGCTCCGGCGCCGGCCGCCGCGCCGTCGGGTGGGCCCCGCCCAGAGGACATCTCCTATGACGCCGCGGACGCGACGCTGTCGCTGATCGCGTTGTCGGCCAAGATGCGGGTAGACCAGATCGAGCCGCTGGACTCCATCGAGTCGATCACCGACGGTGCCTCCTCACGGCGTAACCAGCTGCTGGTGGACCTCGGTTCCGAGCTGAACCTGGGTGCCATCGACGGCGCCGCCGAAGCGGACCTGTCCGGTCTGAAGTCTCAGGTGACCAAGCTGGCCCGCACCTACAAGCCGTTCGGCCCGGTGCTCTCGGATGCCATCAACGATCAGCTGCGCACGGTGTTCGGCCCGTCGGGCAAGCGCCCGGCCTACATCACCGAGCGGGTCACCAAGACCTGGGAGCTGGGGCCGGGCTGGGCCAAGCACGTCACCGCCGAGGTGGCGCTGGGCACCCGTGAGGGCTCCAGTGTCCGCGGTGGCAGCCTGGGCGGCCTGCACGACGGTGCGTTGTCCGATGCCGCCTCGGTGGACAGGGTGATCGACGCCGCGGTCTCGGCAGTCGGTGCGCGCAAGGGCATTTCGGTGTCGATGCCGTCCTCCGGTGCCGCCGGCGGCGGTGTGGTGGACTCCGCCGCGCTGACCGAGTTCGCCGAGCAGGTCACCGGACCCAACGGTGTGCTGGCCTCGGCCGCCCGGCTGGTGCTCTCCGAGCTGGGCCTGAACAGCCCTGTCGCCCAGGAGACGGTCAGCGATTCCGAGCTGATCGACCTGGTGACCGCCGAACTCGGTTCGGATTGGCCGCGTCTGGTGGCGCCGGTGTTCGACGCCCGCAAGGCCGTGGTCTTCGACGACCGGTGGGCCAGTGCCCGTGAGGATCTGGCCAAGCTGTGGCTGCTCGACGAGAGCGAGATCGACGCGGACTGGGAGCGGCTGTCGCAGCGCTTCGAGGGTGCGGGCAACGTGGTGGGCACGCAGGCCACCTGGTGGCAGGGCAAGGCCCTGGCGGCCGGGCGCAACATCCACGCCGCGCTGTACGGCCGCGCCGCCGCCGGCGCCGAGAACCCCGAGAAGGGCTGCTACGCCAACGAAGTCGCCGTGGTGACGGGTGCCTCGAAGGGCTCCATCGCCGCCTCGGTGGTCGCGCAGCTGCTCGAAGGCGGGTCGACCGTCGTGGCGACGACGTCCAAGCTCGACGACGACCGGCTGGCGTTCTACCGCACGCTGTACCGCGACCATGCCCGCTTCGGCGCCACGTTGTGGGTCGTCCCGGCGAACATGGCCTCCTACAGCGATATCGACGCCCTCGTCGAGTGGGTCGGTAACGAGCAGACCGAGAACCTCGGCCCCAAGGCGATCCACCTCAAGGACGCGCAGACCCCGACGCTGCTGTTCCCGTTCGCCGCGCCGCGCGTGGCCGGGGACCTGTCCGAGGCCGGTGCCCGCTCCGAGATGGAGATGAAGGTGCTGCTGTGGGCCGTGCAGCGGCTCATCGGTGGGCTTTCGCACCTGGGTGCGGAGCGCGACATCGCCTCGCGGCTGCACGTCGTGCTGCCGGGCTCGCCCAACCGCGGCATGTTCGGCGGTGACGGCGCCTACGGCGAGTCGAAGTCGGCGCTCGACGCCGTCGTCGCCCGCTGGAAGGCCGAATCATCGTGGTCGCAACGGGTTTCGCTGGCGCACGCGCTGATCGGGTGGACCAAGGGCACCGGCCTGATGGGCCACAACGACGCCATCGTCGGGGCCGTCGAGGAAGCCGGTGTCACCACCTACACCACCGCCGAGATGGCGTCGATGCTGCTGGCACTGTGCGATATCGAGTCCAAGGTGGCCGCGGCGCGTGAGCCGATCAAGGTCGACCTGACCGGCGGGCTGGGCGATGTCCAGCTGGACATGGCCGAGCTGGCCGCCAAGGCCCGCGAGGAGATGCTCTCCGAGTCCGCCGAGGACCACGCCGACGAGGACGCATCCGGCACCATCGCCGCGCTGCCGTCGCCGCCGCGTGGTTACCAGGCGGCCCCGCCGCCGGAGTGGGCCGACCTCGACATCGAACCGGCCGACATGGTGGTCATCGTCGGTGGCGCCGAACTCGGGCCCTACGGTTCCTCGCGCACCCGTTTCGAGATGGAGGTCTCCGGGCAGCTGTCCGCCGCGGGCGTGCTGGAGCTGGCCTGGACCACCGGCCTGGTGAAGTGGGAGGACGACCCGAAGCCGGGTTGGTACGACACCGCCAGCGGTGACCTGGTCGACGAGGGCGAACTCGTCGAGCGCTACCACGACGCCGTGGTGGAGCGGGTCGGCATCCGCGAGTGGGTGGACGACGGCGCGATCGACCCCGATCACGCTTCGCCGCTGCTGGTTTCGGTGTTCCTGGACAAGGACTTCACCTTCGTGGTGTCGTCGGAGGCCGACGCCCGGGCGTTCGTCGAGTTCGACCCCGAGCACACCGTCATCGCCCCGGTGGCCGACAGCTCCGACTGGCAGGTCACCCGCAAGGCCGGCACCGAGATCCGGGTGCCGCGCAAGGTGAAGCTGTCCCGGACCGTCGGCGCGCAGATCCCGACCGGATTCGATCCGCAGGTCTACGGCGTCTCGCCGGACATGGCCAGCTCGATCGACCGGTTGGCGCTGTGGAACCTGGTGACCACCGTCGATGCGTTCCTGTCGGCCGGCTTCAGCCCGGCCGAGCTGATGCGCTGGGTGCATCCCAGCCAGGTGGCCAGCACGCAGGGCACCGGCATGGGCGGCATGACCTCGATGCAGACGATGTACCACGGCAACCTGCTCGGCAGGAGCAAGCCGAACGACATCCTGCAGGAGGTGCTGCCGAACGTCTTCGCCGGGCACGTCGTGCAGAGCTACATCGGTAGCTACGGCTCGATGATCCACCCGGTCGCCGCCTGCGCGACGGCCGCGGTGTCGGTCGAAGAGGGCGTCGACAAGATCAAGCTCGGCAAGGCCGACTTCGTGGTCGCCGGCGGTTATGACGACCTGACGCTGGAGGCCATCATCGGCTTCGGCGACATGTCGGCCACCGCGGACACCGAGATGATGCGGGCCAAGGGCATCAGCGATGCGAAGTTCTCCCGGGCCAACGACCGTCGACGGCTGGGCTTCGTCGAATCACAGGGCGGCGGAACGATTCTGCTGACCCGCGGTGATCTCGCGGTCCAGATGGGTCTGCCGGTGCTGGCCGTCGTCGCCTACGCGTCGTCGTTCGGTGACGGTGTGCACACCTCGATCCCGGCCCCAGGTTTGGGTGCGCTCAGCGCCGGCCGGGGCGGGCGCGAGTCGCGGCTGGCCCGCGAGCTGGGCAAGCTCGGCGTCGGACCCGACGACATCGCGGTGGTGTCCAAGCACGACACCTCCACGCTGGCCAACGATCCCAACGAGACCGAGTTGCACGAGCGGCTCGCCGCCTCGATGGGCCGTTCCAAGGGTGCGCCGCTGTTCGTGGTCAGCCAGAAGAGCCTGACCGGGCACAGCAAGGGTGGTGCGGCGGCCTTCCAGATGATGGGGCTGTGCCAGATCCTGCGTGACGGCGTCATTCCGCCGAACCGCAGCCTGGACTGCGTCGACGACGAACTGGACCACGCCCAGCACTTCGTCTGGCTGCGCGAGCCGCTGCACTTCGGCGACAAGTTCCCGCTCAAGGCCGGTCTGGTGACCAGCCTCGGGTTCGGGCACGTGTCCGGTCTGGTGGCGCTGGTGCATCCGCAGGCACTGATCGCGGCCCTGCCCGCCGATCAGCGCGCCGACTACCAGGCGCGGGCCAACGCCCGGGTGCTGGCCGGTCAGCGCAAGCTGGCCTCGGCGATCGCCGGTGGTCCCGCGCTGTACGAGAAGCCGGCCGACCGCCGGTTCGGTGGCGACACCGCCGAGAAGCCTCAGGAAGCGGCGATGCTGCTGGATCCGACGGCTCGCCTCGGCGTGGACGGCCACTACTCGAAATGAGCGAAAGCGAGTCGGATAGCGTGCCGGGTATGGGCATCGTTGGGGTAGGCATCGACCTGGTTTCCATTCCGGATTTTGCGGAGCAGGTCGACCAGCCGGGCACCGTGTTCGCCGAAACCTTCACGCCGGGGGAACGGCGCGACGCCGCGGACAAGAGTTCGTCGGCGGCGCGCCACCTCGCGGCGCGGTGGGCGGCCAAGGAAGCCGTGATCAAGGCCTGGTCGGGATCACGGTTCTCCAAGCGGCCGATGCTGCCGGAGGGTATTCACCGCGATATCGAGGTGATCACCGATATGTGGGGTCGGCCGAAGGTCCGGCTGACCGGTGCCATCGCCGAGCATCTCAAGGATGTGACCATCCACCTGTCGCTCACCCACGAGGCCGACACCGCCGCGGCGGTCGCGGTGTTGGAGGCCTGATTCCCTTCCGCGAGCGGCCGTGTCTGCACAGGACACGCCGCTCGCGGTTGGCATTTCGGGGGCGCTCGCAGGATCGGTCGTGGCGATAGGCTCGTCGTCATGACTGATCTCGTCGCGCGTGTGCGTGAACTGTTGCCCTCGGTTCGCAGCGATCTGGAAGAACTGGTGCGCATCGAATCGGTGTGGGCCGACCCGGCCCGCCGCGACCAGGTGCACCGCAGTGCCGAGCTGACGGCAAAACTGTTGTCGGAGGCCGGTTTCGGCGATGTCCGGATTGTGGAGGCCGGCGGAGCGCCCGCGGTGATCGCCCGCCATCCCGCACCCGAGGGTGCGCCCACGGTGTTGTTGTACGCCCACCACGATGTGCAGCCCGAAGGCGACGCCGCCCAGTGGAGTTCTGCGCCGTTCGAACCCACCGAACGCGACGGCCGGCTCTACGGGCGTGGCACGGCCGACGACAAGGCCGGGATCGCAACGCATCTGGCGGCGTTCCGGGCGCACGACGGCAACCCGCCGGTCGGCGTCACGGTGTTCGTCGAGGGCGAGGAGGAGTCCGGCTCGCCGTCACTGGGCGCGCTGCTGGACGCGCATCGTGACCTGCTGGCCGCCGACGTCATCATCATCGCCGACTCGGACAACTGGAGCACCGACATCCCGGCGCTGACGGTGTCGCTGCGTGGCCTGGCCGACTGTGTGGTCGAGGTGGCCACGCTGGACCATGGCTTGCACTCGGGGTTGTGGGGTGGGGTGGTGCCCGACGCGCTGTCGGTGCTGGTGCGGCTGTTGGCCAGCCTGCACGACGACGACGGGAACGTGGCCGTCGCCGGCCTGCACGAGGCCACCGCCGCCGAGGTCGAGTTCTCCGATGCGCGGGTGCGCGCCGAGTCCGGTGTACTAGACGGGGTATCGCAGATCGGCTCCGGTGCTGTGGTGCAACGACTTTGGGCCAAACCTGCGATCACCGTCATCGGGATCGACACCACTCCCATCGCCAAGGCGTCCAACACCCTGATCCCGCGGGCGCGGGCCAAGGTCAGCATGCGAGTGGCGCCCGGCGGCGATGCGCGAGCGCACCTGCAGGCGCTCACCCGGCACCTCGAGGAGCACGCACCGTGGGGCGCCAAGGTCACCGTCACGCCGGGTGACGTCGGCCAGCCGTACGCCATCGATGCCACCGGCCCGGTGTACGACGCGGCCCGTGCGGCATTCACGACGGCGTGGGGCCGGGAACCTGTCGACATGGGCATGGGTGGGTCCATCCCGTTCATCGCCGAGTTCGCCACCGCGTTCCCGGACGCCAAGATCCTGGTGACCGGTGTGGAAGATCCCGGCACGCAAGCGCACAGCATCAACGAGAGCCTGCACCTGGGCGTGCTGGCACGGGCGGCAACGGCCGAGGCGCTGTTGCTCGGCGCGCTGGGTACGCCTTAAGCGCGTTTCCGACGTTCTGGTCGCCGCATTCGCGCTGTGATGACCAGAGGGGCTACACCGAGATGTCGCGGCGCAGCTTGGCGACGTGGCCGGTGGCCTTGACGTTGTACTGGGCCACCTCGATATTGCCCTTCTCGTCGACGACGAACGTGGACCGGATGACGCCCTGCACCGTCTTGCCGTACATCGTCTTCTCGCCGTAGGCGCCGTAGGCGGTGAGCACCTTGCGTTCGGGGTCGGACAGCAGCGGGAAGGTCAGTCCCTCGTTGTCGCGGAACTTGGCCAGCTTCTCCGGCTTGTCGGGGGAGATGCCGACGACGTCCAGGCCCCCTTCGTTGAGTTCGGCGAGGCTGTCCCGGAAATCGCAAGCCTGCTTGGTGCAGCCCGGCGTGGACGCGGCCGGGTAGAAGTACACGATGACCTTGCGGCCCTTGAAGTCGGAGAGCTTCACCGTCTTGCCATCGGCATCGGGGAGGCTGAATGCGGGGGCTTTGTCGCCGACGGCGAGGCGCGGGGTCTGGGGCATACCTGTTACACGTCTTTCTGATCGACCGGTGCAGCGCGGTGGGCTGCGGCTGCTCTAGGGTAAGTCGGCAATGGTTGTGAGATGAAGGCGCACATGGAGGGGCACAGTGGCCGACCGGGATCCAGACAGCATCAAGCGCGATATCGACCAGGCGCGCGATCAGCTTGCGTCGACGGTCGATCTGCTGGCCGAGCGGGCCAACCCGCAGCGCCTGGCCGATGATGCGAAAGCCCGCGTGCTGGCATTCGTGAAGAAGCCCGCCGTGGTGGGATCGGTGGTCGGCACCGTGGTGCTGGTGCTGGTGATTCGCCGGGTGCGGCGCCGCTGAGCCTTATCGGCCTGCCGGTCGAGCCGGCAATTCAATGCGCCGGCCGAGCCGGCAGTTCAACGCGCCGGCCGAGCCGGCAGTTCAATGCGCCGGCCGAGCCGGCAGTTCAACGCGCCGGCCGAGCCGGCAATTCAACGCCGACGGCGGGGGCGGAACCAGTCGGCCAGGGTGAGCCGGGGCGGATTGGCGGTCATGCCGATACGGCTACAGCTGATGACGGCTACCGTGGCGTCGCTGGGCGTCGCGCCACCATCACCGATGGCACCCGATGCCGGCGACGCACTTCCGCTTCGCATCAGCTATCCCTACCTTCGTCCCCCGTCGATTTGCCTCGGCGAATGCGCCTCGGCGTACAGCTAACATGAGCGTAGCACGGCACGGGCGGCCGCAGCACGCGGTCGGAGAGCCGATTACCTGCTATTTTGAGTCATCCGGCTAAGCGGACAAGCGCGGCATGGGTGGATCCAGCACATTCCGGTAGGTAGTGCACAGATGAACCCTCGATATTGACGCCAGCGTCGACCGCAACGATAACACCGCGCCGCTGGGCGAGCGCGCGTTCCGGCTAACCGCCTGTCGCGGAGGACGGTCGCCGCGGACTTTGCGATCGGAAGGATCGTCGTCCGGATCGGCGAAGCGGTAGCGATGGCCGCAAGGCTCGACACCGCGCCCGCATGAGGTCAGGTGAGGCCGGTTCCGACGTGGTAGCCGAAGTCGCCGATACCGGTCAGCACCGCCACCATCACCTCATCGGTCACCAGATTCGTCGAAAGCGGTGGTCCGGGGACCGGCGGGGCCGGTGGCGCGGCGGGCGCCGGGGGAGCGGGATGGGGCCGGCCGACCGGCGCCGGCAGGTTGATGTTCAGCTGTGGTCCGGCATCGAGCGGGAAGGCGCAATCCGGGCCGTAGAACGCTTTGCCGAGAATCGTTCCGCTATATGCGGACGCCACGATGGTGCGCATCTGCTCGATGGTCAGGACGCAGGGTGCCGACGCACCGGGTGGGGGTGCCACGAGGGCTGCGGGAAGCGGTGATGGTGGGGGTGCCGGCGGAGGCGGCGGCACGGGTGCCGGGCGCGGGGGCGGCGGG
>NZ_LQOL01000053.1 GCF_002101555.1 Mycolicibacterium canariasense | reverse complement strand
TTCCCGACCGGGCCCACCGCACCCAACGCGGCGCCGAGCGGGTTGCCTTTCTGATCGAACTCGGGGAAGAACGTGCGGGAGTCGCCGCCGAACCCGTTGATGATGCCGGCCAGGAACGTCTTGCCGATGTCCCCGCCGAACGGGCGACCGCCCTTGGTGACGCCGGTGCCGGTGACTGCGCCGGACAGGGCATCGACACCGGTAGCGGTATCTGACAGTGGGCCAGTGAGCTTCCCGACCAGAGCATCCCGGATCTGTGACAGCAGACCGATAACCGTGTTGTCGCCGCCAGGCGCATCAGGAACGAGTCCGCCGTCACCGAACCCGACGACACCGCCACCGCGGTACCCGCGGCGGGAAATCCCAGGACGGAAGAACGAATTCACCCGATACAGCCAGTTGGAACCCAGCGCCCGCATCGCCTCCGGGATCAGAACACCCTCACCACCGGACATCGGAACGAGCATGTTGTCGACACCCGGGGAGTAGCCGGGCAGCACACCGCCGTTCGCGTTGCCTGCGGACGCACTGCCCGACGTGCGGCCACCGAACCCCGGGAACGCGGTCAAAGGGACGGTGACGTTCTGCGCGGCCCGGGCCCGGAACGCCGACAACGCCGCATCGGCCTTCGACGTGTCGGCCGTGATGACGACCTGCCCGTCGATGTTCTTCGCTTTCAGCCCAACCGCTTCGAGCTTCTGCAACACCTCCGGCGTGTTCTCCCGGAGAATGACCTGACCGGTAGGCAACGCGGTGACCGCATCGCCGACCGCCTTGATAGCGGCCTGCGCGACGCCGGCCTGATCAACGATCTTCTGAAATGGTGCGACACCGCCATCCAAAGCTGCCCGCGCGCGCTGGCTGGCGTCCGTCTGGGCGACGACGCTCGGCAGGTTCGCGTTCGGCGGAACATACCCCGGGTCGCGGGGGGTCAGGCCCCCGCGATCGCCGGGCAGGAATCCCGGACCGAGCGTTCCAGGCAGCCCCAGCTGGCCTTGCGGCACAACCCGGTTCGGATCCGGCCTCGGCGTGCCGTTGGCGAAAACAGGGGAGAATGCCACCGCAGCGCCAGCCGCGCCGCCGATCAAAACTCCTGGCAGGCCGAAGCGGGAACCGGCCAGCGCCCCACCGAGAACCGTCGACCCCAAGGTGCCCGGGTTGACGGTGCTGCCGTTCTTTTTCTGGTCAGGGTCGTTGATCTTGTCGAGAGATTCGAGGATGCCGGGCAGGGCAATCGCTATACCGGCGAAGGCCTTGTTCAGTCCGCCGGCTGCGCCGGCCGCCTTACCTGGCAACTTGTCGAGCAGTCCACCCAACGACGTGATCGACGTTATGAGCGATGCTAAACCGGTGAACGTCTTGAACGCGGCGAAGGCGACAATGACGCCCTGAACGAGGCCGGGCATGTCCGCGAGCGCGTCCGTGACACCCTTCACCGCGGGCAGGATGACGTCGCCCCACCGCTGGAACCCCTTGAACACGTCGCCGACGATGCTGGCGACGTTCCCCAGGATCGGGATCCACTCCGAAAGCCGCTGCCGCGCATCAGCGAAGAACGTCGTGAGTTTCTGCTGCCCGTCCGCGCTGTTGAGGAACGTTGCCAGCTTGTTGCTGCCGGTTTCCAGCAGCTTCAGCAGGCCGCCGTCACCGCCGGCGGCCTTGGTGATCGCGGTGATCGACTTGCCCAGGTTGAGGAACGTGTTCCCGAGATTCGTTACCCCCGTGAGCCCTTGGTCGATCCACTTCGCCAGCCGGCCATCCTGATCGGCGGCGGTGATGAAGTTGGAGAACCGGGTGGCTACCCGGCCGAGCGCGTCAGCCAATCGTGGGATCGCGTCGGAGCCGGCCGCCGCCAACGTCCCGATCCCTTTGACGAGCGGGTCGATCGCGGCGTTCGCCCGCTTCTGCCCCTCCGCGGTGTTCCCGAAAATGCGGTCCAACAGGCTGCCAGTGGAATCGGAGCCCGCGGTCGACAACAGCTGCTTCAGCGTTGCGTTCCACGCCTCGCTGATCCCGCCGAGGCCCTTGGTGACGTTCGGCATCCGCTTGGCGACGAGATCGTCGAAGCCTTGCGAGATGCCGTCGAACATCTTCGCCTGCAAGCCCTTGGTGAGGTCTTTCAGGGGGCCTTGGGTGAATTTGGAGACGGACTTCGCCACGTTCTGCGCGGCGGGGTCCATGTCCTTCATCGCCTCGGTGATCTTCTTCAGGTCACCGTCGTTGAGGGCTTTGATGGCGTCGCCCATGCCTTTGA
The DNA here is from genome assembly GCF_002101555.1 of Mycolicibacterium canariasense. GTDB lineage: Bacteria > Actinomycetota > Actinomycetes > Mycobacteriales > Mycobacteriaceae > Mycobacterium > Mycobacterium canariasense. Next base: position 19,702 of record NZ_LQOL01000053.1, on the reverse strand, counting down.
AGCCGAGGACGGCGGTGCCGATGGATGCGCCGGCGGTGGCCCAGACGCCCGGTAGGACGAGGCCGGCTTGGGCGAGTTGTTGGACGGCGCCGACGAGGTTGGTGACGGCGAGGGTGGCGGTGGGTAGGGCGGAGGCGCCGAGGGCGATGCTGTTGAGGCCGACGGGCCCGGTGAGGAACCCGCCGATGCCGCCGCGGCCGCCGCCACGTGACCCACCACCGCCAGAACCGCCGCCCCGGGTAGGCGGAGGCACCGACGGCTGCGGGGCCGCCGCAGCGGCCGTCTGCGCCGCCGTCAACCGCCCGTACGCCGCAGTCATCCGGTTGATCGCCGCCGTCTGCGCATTCAACGTCCGCACCGACGGCAACGACGCCTTGAACAACTCCGCCGACCGGGCCGCCTGCCCGTACTGATCACCCAGCCCGTCGACCTGCTTCAGCAGCGCCGTAATCGGCCCCGTCTGCTTGGCCGCCGCCCGACCAACCGAACCGAACTCACGCTCAAGCCGGTTCAGATCGTTCGTGGCGCCCTTGGCCGACGACCCCAGCTCAGCCATAGCCGGCTTCGCGATCGCGACCAACTTCGCCAGCGCGTCCGCACCGTCAATAGTCATACCGAGACGGATAGAACCGACCGGAGTCGTCATGCTGGCCCTCTCTGCCTATCTATACCCACGCGCGCCCTGTCAGGCCCGCACGGCCCGCATCCCGGCCCGAATAGCGGCCAACTCGAACGGATGCCGTGACTCGTCAGCGCTGAGACCCAGCGCTGCAACAACATGCTTGTGCTGGACTTCGCCGTCACGCGCCAGCTTGCGGGCAACCGCCACGACTGCCGGCCAGCACCGGTCGATCAGGCCGACAACGTCGCGGCCCTCGGACCCGAGCCGGCACCGGTGACGGTCGCTGCCTCGGCCGGCCCCGGCGGACGCCGCCATGACCGACGCCACGATCTGCGGCGACGGCCAACCACCACCGGCGCGGAACTTGGCCTGTGCCCACGGCCCTGCGTAAGCAATCTCAGCGTCCGCACCACCGAGTGGCATCGCAGCCACCACCACGCGCCCGGTGGTGCCGTCGTCCTCCTCCAAGCCGCGATGCAGGATGTATCCGCGATCGATTCGAGCTCCGAGCGCCACGGCCGCCACACAGTGTCCCGCCTCGTGGAAAGCCCGGTTGCCGTACTCGCGCTCATCATCGGTCAACCCATCCGCGCCGACCCTGGCGGCTGCCTCCGTGGCGGCCGCGAACGCTGCCCGACTCTCCGGGGACAGTTGCGACCACCACAGATCCAGCGGCGAAACCTCTGCTGTCTTCACGACATCTCCTTTCATCGATGACGGAGGAGATGGCGGCGCGGCCCCGGCACATAGCGCAGATCAGACAACACCGACATCCCCTCCCTCACAACCAAACCGAACAACTACGGGGTCACCGTGACCGCGCCGAAAGTGGCCTCATAGCCCACCACCAGCGACCGTTCGACGGACGCCACAAACGCGTCGTGCGCCTCGGTAATCCCCTCGTCGACCTGGACGGGCTGCCGCCAACCGAACGGCTGCGACGTCGCCACCAGTGTGTCGCCCAGCCCGGCCACGTAGCCGCCGCCGAACACCCACTGATGCCCGCCCGGCGTCCGGAGGGCAGAACCCGTCCGCACGAGCAGCTGTGCCTGCGCCGCATACGGCAACCAGCCTGCCCGCGCGTGCACAACCCCCAACGTGTTCGCCTCCGCGAGCGCATCCTCGATCTTGCTCACCGCCTCCACCAAATCGCTAGCGGCGGCGGGTGTTCCGGCGTCATCCAGCAGCCGTTCGGCGAACGCCTGCTCGACGGCGATCGGCTCACGCATTCGGTGAAGCTGCTGCGCCCGCGTCCGCGTCTCGGCCCGCGACTCAGCCCGCATGTCGCAGCTGCTGGCCGACCACGAGACGACCGCCAAGAACGGCGCCAACGGCTCCGGCCGAACACCCGGCAGCTTCCGGTCCTCGTCGGTCAGATCCGCCTCCGAAGCGCACCACGCCGCCGACCAGATACCGAAGCCACCGACGTCGCCGAAATTCCAGGGCCGCACTTCCAGACCCTCCGGCAACCACCGCAGCGGCTCCGCCGAATCCTGCCAAATCGTCGCCGAATCCAACCCATTCGGCGACGGATTCACCAATGGCGCATCGAAGCGCTGTGGTTGAAAAACCGTGGTCATTCCAAAATTCCCTTCACATCAACTGAACTCACGACAAACCCAGCCGGCGCAACGTCTCATCCGTCCGCTGCTGCGCCGCCAGATCGACCTCAGACCGGGCAGCCCGGCCCTGCAGCAGCATGACGCGCCGACGCTGCAATTCCGGGAAACGAGACTGCAGCCTCCGAACCCGCTGCCACAGACCAAGCCGGAACTCCGACGCCGTCGACAACGCGTCCGTAATCGGCAGATCAAGCACCGAAACCCGATCGGCCGGCTGAGCCTTCACCACCGCAACCACATCATCAGAAACCGGAGACACATAGGCCACCAAGACGTCCACCCACGCACCCGACACCAGATCGGACTCGGCAATCTCGGGCGCCCGCTCGTAATCACGGTCACGCACCAACGCCGCCAACCGATCCCGCATACCTTCCGGCGCCCCGGCCCGCACCCGCACCAACGCCTCAACCAGATCCCGCCGCAGATCCCGCACCGACGAAGCGATCGCCTGCACATCCCGCAGCGGCTCAACCGGACACCGATCGTCACCGAAATTCCGCCGATCAGCCATCCGCACACCATCGGCGAACAGCCCAGTGATTTCAGACGCCAGCGGCCCGCACACCTCCGACACCTCGATACGCGGATCGAAGCTCAGAAAATGCCCGCATCCCAAGCCTTTGAACCACCTCTCCCGATTGTCCTGCTGCGAGAACGCGAGCAGCCGCGGCGGCCCGGGCTGAATCAACCGCTGCCGGGGTCGCGGCGCCGGACGCTCCGAACGCGGCCCCGTCATCAACGGACGTCGCCCCTCCGAACCCGGAACCGGCGCAATATCCCACGCCGCCGTCACGACGCCACCGCCTGCTGCAACGACGCCACCAGCCGGTCCACAGCAGGCCGGGTCAAATGCGCGGCCTCCGCCGCGATCACCCGACTCACACGATGCAACGCCAACTGCTCATCGCACTCAACAACGCGCGGATCATCGTCCCCGACGTGCCGCGATTTCAGCGCCGCCTTGCGGCCCGCCCACGTCGACGGAGTGATCGACGCCGGGTCATCAATCGTTTCTGCCATGCGAACAGGGTGAACCCACAGGGTGCAGCGACGCAGCGACGCAGCGACGCAGCATCGCTGCGACGCGGGCCCGTGAAACATTGCCGTGAAACCACGGCAATGTCGGGTGGAACGGTTACCTTCCCGGCCATGACAGCCGAGCTCACAGGCGACCACGACCTCCGACGTCACGACGGAAAAGCAGCCCCCAGATGGGAACCCGACCTCCAACTCATCCCAGCCATGCTCGTGACACCACGATGGCCGCGAAAACTCACCGACTACGAGGCGGCCGACCGCGCATGGATCGTCGCCGGCCTCACCCTCGCCGGATGGCCCGCCCACGAAATCGTCGAACGCATCGGCGGCTCCATCCGACTCATCCGCGCCCTGCGCGCCGACGCCATGACCGAAGCCTGCCGACTATGGCAACTCGACATCAAACGCCTCGAAACCGAACTCCGCCAAGAACACATCGCCCACACAGCAACCCAAACCGCACTCACCCAAGCCACCCGCGACGTCGAACGAAAGAACACCCAGATCGACCAGCTCATCGAATCACTACGAGCCACACGATCATCCACACCGACACCGAGCGACCAGACCACCCGCCGACGCCGACGCAAACGCCGCAACAGACACCACCCCAGCACCCGCCGACGCAAACGACACCACTGAACAGGCAACACGTTCCCGGAACGGCAAAACCGTTACACACGAACGTGTAACACACCACCCCTGACCAGCAAAAACTCCCCACGTGAACCAAAAACCGTAGGAATTTTCGAGGCACCGGCGCCCCTTGCGGACAGTGGGGGTCGATCCGAAAACAGCAGGGGATCAGGCGGTTAGGCTCGCAGCGACCTGGCCGCGCTCCACGTTCCGCACCGTCGCCGGATACCAAACACCGCCACCGCGGGCAGTCGGCACCTGCTCGGCGTTGAGCACCGCGCAGATCTGCGGGTAGCTCTTTCCGGCCGCACGCTCATCCAGGATGCGTTGCACCACCTCGACGGGCAGCACCGGCGGGCGGCCGAGACGTACGCCCTGGGCTCGCTTCTCGGCCAACGCTTCACGGGTGCGCTGCCCGATCAGTCGACGTTCGTACTGGGAGAACACCGTCATCATCCCCGCCTGCGCCTCACCCGCCGGTGTGGTGGTATCCACCGCCACGTCGGCCGTGAAGACCTTCCAGCCGCCGCGGCGGGCCTGCTCGGTGAGCAGCGCTGTGTCCAGCACTGAGCGGCTGATGCGGTCGAGCTTGGATGCCACGAGGGTGCTTGCCCGGCCGGCCTCGATGGCGTCGACAGCAGCGGCCAGCCCGGGTCGGTCTGCGATGCCCTTACCGCCGGATATGCCTTCGTCGGAGAACCATTCGACAATCGTCCACCCGCGACGCTCGGCCTCCGCGGTGATCGCTGTGCGCTGCGCGGCCAGGCCAGCCCCGGACCCGACCTGCTCGGTGGTGGACACGCGCAGGTAGGCGATGACCTTGTCGTCCAGCGGAGCCACCAGTGCGCGGCGGCGTCGACGGATCTGGGTTCCATTGGCGGGCATGTCCTTATCATAATCGACCGTTTACATTAAGGCACTGGTAATCACAGGAAACAGATCGAGCTGAGAGCCGCCTGCCGAACCACACACCTCATCAGCAGATCCTCAAGCTCAGCGATCAACTTCGGATCCTCATCAGCACGGACCGCCTGGACCCAGCCACGCATCACCTGCTCGGCCAACGTCTTCCATTGCTCAACCGACTCGATCCGCGCGGCCTCCCGCTCCGACACCATCACTGCCCGATCGCCTTCTGCTCTCGTTCCTCGATCTGGCGATGCAATGCGGCGCGCATCTCCTCGATGATCTCGGTCGGCGACCGCTGAATCTTCACGTTCACGTTCTCCGACCCGAGGCCGTACAGCTTCGCGAACTCCGCGTCCGCCCTGGTGATCGCGTCCGTCAACTGGGCGACCGTCCGGTAATCCCCACGATCGAACGCCTTGTCCAAAGCCTCGACCGCCACACCGAGCACATGCCGCTTGCGCTCCACGATGCCCACAGCCGCGCCGGCAGCATTCGGCAAGGGATTCCGTGCCAGGTGCCGCTTGTGCGCGTTCTGCGCGGCACCGGTCGACTTGAACTTCAAAGCGTCCCGGATCTCCGCCCACGTTTTTTGCTCGACCTCCCGCAAGAGGTACGCCTGCTCGGCGCGGTGCCGGGAGGCCAGGAGGGTCATGGTCCTGGGCATTTGCCTCATTGCCTTTCGTTGGTCTGGGTGTTTGTGGTGGTCCTGGGGTTTTTGGTCTACCTCATTGAGGTGTCTGATTAGCCGCTGGTTCAGGGGGTTTCGAGGTCGAGTGGGTTGTTTTTGATGATGTCGCCGAGTTCTTGGTGGTCGGCTTCGGCGGCGTTGGTGACGAGTTTGGTGAGGTCGCCGTTGAGGAGGCCGAGTGCTGCGAGTGCTTGGACTTGCCACATGTTGGAGTCGGGGCTGGTTTCGAGGTTGAAGAATTCGCGTAGGTAGTGGATGAGTGTGCGTTCTTGGTCGATGTTGCGCATGGTGTTCCTCTCAATATGTGACTGCGTCCCGACTGCGTCCCACTGCGTCCGACGCGGTGGGCGTGCATCCGTCTGTGACTGCGTCCCACTGCGTCCGACCCCCCGTAGGGGGACGCAGGGACGCGGTCACGGGACGCGGTCATGCTGGGTTCTGTTCTTGGGTGTGGGGTTGGGACGCGGACGCGGTGCGGTAGCCGCGTGCACCGCGGGCGCCGGGTATCTCGATGAGGCGCCGTGCGAGTACGAGGTCGTCGAGGGCGTTGCGGACGAGTTCGTCTCGGATCTGGTGGCCGGATTGGCGGAGCGCGGCGAAGAGTGTGCGGGCGGATTTGACGGCGTGGTCGGGTTGGGCGTCGATGGTGGTGAGGACGATGTCTGTGGTGTTGTCGAGGGCGTCGGCAAGGCCGATGACGGGTTCGTCGTTCTGGGGGGCGTATAGCGTGAGGAAGTCGGGTCCGGCGGTTGGGGTGTCGTCGACGACGAGTGTGGCCAGGAACGTCTTGCCGGGCACTTTGGTGGGCTTCCCTTCGGCACGGAGGTAACCGGGTCGGTCTTTGGTGACGAACACATGGGAAGCGCCGCGACCACGGCGCCCGAATGGGGTGTCGTTGGTGAGCACGAATCTGGCACCGTCGAGGGTCGCGCCTTTGTGGACCGTGCCGTAGCCGTCGAGGCGGCTGGGATCGGAATTCATCGGGATGTGGTCGCACTCTGCGACGGCGGCGCCGGCGGCCTTGAACGGCACCACGACGTTGCGGCGGAACACCGCCCAGCCCTCCATGTCGATCTTCACGCCCTGCAGAGTCATGGCTTCGTTGACGCCGTCGAGGACGACGAGTGTGGGTTGCATCGCGACGAGATCGTCGAGCCAGCCGCGGCGCATAGGGCGTGTCGGTGCGACGAAATGGAAGTGCGACAGGATGGCGCTGTCCGGCACGCCGATGCGCTGGAGCCGTTCGATTGTCGAGCCGGGGTCAGGTTCCTCGAAGTGGATATAGACGACGTGGTGTGCGGCAATCAGTTCGGCTGTGACGCAGGCCAGGGCCAGCCAGGTCTTGCCGCTCTCGGTGGCGCCGAGGAATGCGTGTTCGCGGCCGGGGTACAGCATCCGAAGTCCGTCTGCGCGGCAGGCTCCGACAGTGGGCGCCGGCTTCGGCTTCTCACCGCGGAGGTAGGGCCCGAGGTCCATCGGTTCCCATGTTGTGGGTTCGTCCAGATCCGTCGTTGGGTCCGATTTGAGATCCGACCCTTCGGGAATGTCTGGCCCGGGGTCCGGCGGGAAAGGGTCGCATTTGAAACGCGACCCTTCGGCAGTTATCCCCCTAGCGGGGGCGTCTGCGCTGCCGAGTGGGTGCCGGGACATCGCTTCTCGTGCGCGCCGTTCCACGTCAGGGTCGATCGCAGTCACGCGGACCTCTTTCGCTGCTCTCGTCTACCAGTTCGGGCGGTGCAGGGGGTGGCGCGGACCTTGCCGTGCCGGTTGGTGCACCACTCCCCCGGCAGTGCCCCGCATGTCGCGCAGACGCGGCGGATCGCGCCGCCCGCGGCGTACGCGGCTTCGATAGGTGCGCGGGTCACGCTGGCATCCCGAGTTGTGCGAGACGCTGCGCGAGTCTGCGATCGGAGCCACCGCGGCGCCATAAGGCGCGCAGGGTCTCAAGGTCGAGTAGCGGCGTATACCCGGCCTCGAGGATGTGTTCGGCGGCGTACCTGGCGGCGTCGGTCAACCGTTCGGTGCGCGCTGACTGGTCGCGCCAGCAGCGGCATTCGTGTGGGTCACGGCAGCCGCATTGGAGCGGGACGCTGCGCTTGGCGGCTACGCGCCGCCGATCCAGTGCAGCAAGCGCTTCCTGCTGCGCCGACGTCCGCACACACCGGCGCAGCGGTTCGCCCGACCTGCCGCCACCCCGACGCGTAAACTTGGCGGCACCTTCGGTTGCTTGGCGGCGGTCGTGGTGTGGGACGGCTTCTTGGCGGGGGCCGTCCCTTTCCATGTTCGGAGGGCCGTTCCCTTCGGCAGTGGCCATGGCTCAGACCGCCGCGGGCCGGATCGGCTGCTTGAGTGCCTCGATGCCGGACCGTGGGATCCGGATGAGTCGGGAGCCCTTTATGCGGTAGGCGCCGGGAAGTGTTCCGGCCGCGACGTAGCGGCGGACTGTGGTGATGCCGACCTGCAGCTCTTCGGCGGCTTGCTCAAGGGTTAAGTCGCCTCGTGGGCGCTCGTTTTCGTTCATGGGCGCAGACGGTAATTCGGGGGGGTGATATGGCCGTGGTTTCACGGATGTTTCACGGCCGCGAAAGCGTCTGACCTGCGGCTTTGAGACCGAACATCACCGGAATCGGGGCATGTTTCACGCCCTTTCCGATTTCAAATCGGGAAGTTACTACTGACCCTCGGTGGCCAGCTGGGATAGCGCATCCGCGATCGCGGCGTCTCGGCCGGTGACCACCTGTTGGTAGAGGAGCGAGGCTCTGACGGTGGAATGCCCCATTCTCGCCATGCTTTCGGCGAGGTTGCCCACTCGGGCGATCTGGGTGCCTGCAAAATGGCGTAGGTCGTGTCCCCGAACGCCTTGGCGACCAATGGCTTTGAGCGCGTCGGCGAAATACTCGCGACTGAACACCCGGTCGTTCATGTGCCCGCCACCTGCCGCCGGGAACAGTAGGGCCTCAGGGCCAGGCTGAACATAGGTGTCGAGGTGGTGTCGCAGGTCCGCCCTGATGTGGGGCGGTACAACGACCGTGCGCCCCTTGCCCGACTTCGGTGTGTCTACCCGATACTCCCCGTCGCGCCGGGTGACAGCCCGGCTGATGGTGATGACCTCGCAGTCTGCGTCGACATCTTTGCGGCGCAGTTCAGAGACCTCGGACCAGCGGGTAGCGCACCAAGCGGAGATGAGTACCAGGGCCTTGAGTCGGGGCACAATTGCGTCGGCCAGGTCGGCGACCTCGGACACGTCGAGGATGATCGGGTCGCGCTTGCGGGGTGGGTTCATGGCGCCGCGGATCGCGCACGGGTTGGACGTCAGTAGCCCGTCCTGTACCGCGGTGGCACAGATGGCGTGGAGTAGCCCGTAGGCGTGAGAGTTGCGCCGCGGATGCTCGGTACCGAGTCCGGAGAACCAACTACGTACGGCCGCGCTGCTGAGGTTCTTGAGCGCGACGGCGCCGAGCTTGGGTTCGATGTGCAGGCGCAGGCTGTCCCGATACGCCGAGCGGGTCCGGGGTTTGACGTTGCGGTGCTCGATCCAGTCGGCCGCGTACTCAGCTACGGTGACGGCCTTCGCGCGGGACTCGGCCACGCGTTGCGCCGGCGGGGTCCACACGTCGAGCTCGATTTTGCGGCGCTCGTCGGCCAGCCAACCCTCGGCATCTATGCGCGCGCCGAACGTGGTTGGCGCGGTATGCCGGAGGAGGTCCGGGCCGATGTAGCTAGCCTGGAAGCGCTTGCTGGGTAGCTGGCGTAGGTACCCCCAGCCACGGTGTCCCCTCTTTCCGACCACATGGGAAATCTACCGCGTTGGCGTGCGATCCATGTGCTATCCGCGTGTCGTTTGGTGAATCCTTGTGGCCTCTCGCGGTAACGGCGTAAGGTGCGGAATACAGCAGGTACCAAGCTATTTCGGCTGGTCCTGGAAGTATCGGGCAACCAACCAGGCGGCTAGTTCGAATCCTGCCGGGGGCACCATGTATCAGCGCAGGTCAGAGCCTCTTCTCGACTGACCCGGCAACGCTTCGGGCCTTGTACGTTACTTTCGCGCGGCCTCGCCCGCTGTTGGATTCAATTCAAGTCCGCGCTATCACGACAACCGTTGCCGGCTTCCGAGCCGCCGACTGCCCGTTCGACCACGTCCAGTCCTTCACCGCGGACGTCCACCGCGGCACCACGGTAGCGCGGGTCGCCCCCGCATGAGCCCTGCCCGCGTGCACCAACATCGACCTGATGGTTTTAGAGGTGCTCAGAAAAGCGGTACATCAACCGGCGGCCTGTAGTGGTCCAGTCGGCGCGCCACATCCGTGTCAGCGCGTCGAAGACCTCACATCGACACACCGAACCGTTTCCGCCTGGCACTTCGGTGAATCTGGTCGATATAGGGCACCGCGCTACCGATCTGTACCCACCACCCCATACGAACGCCCTGAAGTCATTATGGCGGCAAGTCGGATCTTTATTACTTCGACCTATGGTCACCCACCACATCCCCAAGAAGTTCTGGCAATTCGCGCCAAATCAATGAGCGGCGCAGGGCGATTCATCTACAGTTGCTCGATATCCGCTATAAGAGGGGGCGACATGGCATTCTCGGACGGCCTAGTTGTAATTGCAAACAAAATTCGCGATATGCGCGAATCGGTTGAGACCGAGGAAGCGACCAAGAACGCGTTCATCATGCCGTTCATCTCGACCGTGCTCGGTTACGACGTCTTCAACCCCTCGGAAGTCATACCCGAGTTCACTGCTGACGTCGGCGTGAAGCGTGGTGAAAAAGTTGACTACGCAATCTTCAAAGACGGCCAGGTTCAAATTCTTATCGAATGCAAGAAGATCGGCGACCCACTGGACTTGCGTTATGCCTCACAATTATTCAGATACTTTGCTGTCACATCTGCCCGCATAGCGATACTCACTAATGGTCAGCACTATCACGTCTACACCGACGGCGACCTGCCGAACCGCATGGACGAAAAACCGTTCCTCGTTTTCGACCTCCTGGATATCGATCGCACGCTCGTGCCAGAGATACAGAAATTCTGTAAAGAATCGTTCGACATCGACTCCGTCGTCAGCGCTGCGGAGGAACTCAAGTACATCGGCGGGATCCGGCGGATCATTGCAGCAGAGGTGAAGGAGCCCTCAGAGGAGTGGGTCCGGTTCTTTGTGAACCGGATCTACGACGGGCGCACGACACAGCGGATCATGGAACAGTTTCGCCCACTAGTCGCAAAGGCGCTCGCGCAGTACATCGGCGACCAAGTCAACAGTCGTTTGAAAACGGCGCTTGGCGACGATGCGCCAGATCCGAACCGGTCGACGGAAACCGCACCTGTTCTTGCGCCTCCCCAACCACCTGTAGGTGCCGCCACCGTTGGTGAGACGCCTGCCGCACCGGCCGGCACCACCGATCCGGACGTCGTTACGACCGACGAGGAACTCGAAGGCTTCAACATCGTGCGAGCCATCGCGGTTTCGGAGGTGGCGCCGGAACGTGTGCACTACCGAGACAGCAAGTCTTACTTTGCAATTCTCCTGGATGACAACAATCGCAAGCCGATCATCCGGCTGAATCTCAACGGCAAGAGCGTCAAGTTCGTGACCACGTTCGAACAGGGCAAGGACGTCGGCGTCCGACGCGACATCAAGTCGGTCGTTGACATCTACACCGTTGCGAGCGAGCAGATCCGTCAAACCATCAGACGGTACGAGAACAACGGCGCAGCGACTGAGCCAAGCCCAGAGATCATGGCAGAGCCCCTGGCCTGACGGCGGCCACCGCGATCGGGAGCGCGCGATGCTGTGCCGAAGGTGGAGCCGTCCTGGTTCTCGGCGCAGGGATGGCCATACCCACGAGGCCAGCTACAGCACGGTCGCCTGGTTCTCCGCAATCACGGCGGTCACCACATCCCAGGCCGGCTTGGGAGTCCAGTCCTCGCGCAACAGCCCGAAGGTGTCCTGCACCGGGTCACTCGACTCGTAGTCGGCGAAGGTGTGGATGAACGCCGGGCCGGCGAAGTCCAGGGTGCGCCAGGTGCGCAGGAAGTCTCCGATGTAGGCGGCCTGCACCTCCTCGGAGACGTCCGAGGTCGGCTCACCGTACTCGGTGGCCCAGATCTTCTTGTTGCCATCACCATTGGCCGCCATCACCGCATGCAGCTGCTGAGCCTGGGTGAACGGCACACCGGCGTGGCCCTCGCCGGCCGAGAACAGCACCGAGTACAGATACGGGTGATACGCCAGCGCGTCGAAGTACCCGGCCGCGCCCGCGGCATACATCTGAGACAGGAAGGTCACCGGGTTGATCGCCGGGCCGCCAGAGGTTTCCATCACCGCGGCGACCGAGCCGGCGACCACGACGGCGTTCGGGTCGGCCTTCTTGATGGCGGTGTAGGCGACCTTGAGCAGGGCGGTGTAGCGCGCCGCGTTCGGGGTCGGCGCCCAGAACCCGTTGTAGTTGGGCTCGTTCCACACCTCGTAGTCGGTGATCTGGCCCTGGTAATGCTGCGCGACCGCGGTGACGAAGTCGCCGAAGGCCACCAGGTCGGCCGGCTCGCCGGCGTAGTCGGGTTGCCCGGGCACCGCCGCCCACTGCGGGGTGGAGTTGATCGCGGCCAGCACCTTGATGTCGTGGGCGTTGGCGCTGGTGATCATCCGGTCCACGGCGTCCCAGTCGAATTCGTTGTCCATCGGCTCGACCCCGCCCCAGGGCAGCATGATGCGGATGGTGCCCACACCGGCGCCCTTCAACAGCTCCATGGCCTTGTCGGTGTCGGTCTGGGAGTAGAAGTACATCTGTTGGGTGGTGACGGCCACCGTGGTGGCGCGCTGGTCGATCGCCGTCGCCGACGGCGGCACGATGCTGACTTCCACTGTGGCCGTGGTGGTTCCGCCGAAGGCGTCACTGATGTTGACGGTGAAGCTGTCGGTGTCCTCGCCCTCGGTCACCAGCGCCCGGTACCGCGCATCCACGTCGGGGGTGTAGGTGAAGTGCCCGGCGGAGGTCACCTTGACCTGACCGTAGGCCGGTCCGGAGGCCAGGCTGTAGCTCAGGGTGTCCTCATCGGGGTCGTCGGCGCTGACGATGCCGGTGACCGTGCCGATCGCGGTCGACGTATCCGTGGTGGTTCCGTGACCGTTGATCGGTGCGGCATTGGTGGTGGGGTTCGGGGCGATGGGCACCTTCACCGAAGTGGTTGTGGTGCCGCCGAATCCGTCACTGACCGTGATGGTCACGGTCTCGGTCTTGGTGGCCGAGCTGGCGCCGGGCTTGGACGCCGCCAGCCGGGCCGCCGTGGTCGGGGTGTAGGTGAACGAGCCGTCGGGGTTGATCACGATCGAGCCCTTGGTCGTCTTGCTCGCCGTGTAGGTCAGCGTGTCACCATCGGCGTCCGTCGCGGTGACGGAGCCGGCGGCCACCCCCGAACGGGGGTCGGTGTTCGTCACGATCGCCTTGGCCCCAGTGGGTTTGACGTTGGCGGCCCCGATCCGCACATTCACCGTGACGGGTACGACGCCGCCGTGACCGTCGTCCACGGTGACGGTGAACGTATCCATCCTGGCGTCGTGGCCGGCGCCGAGGGCAAGTGCGGCGGCCCGCGCCTCGGCCGTCGGTGTGTAGGTGAACGCCCCGGCCGCGGTCATCGTGACCGTGCCCTTGGCGGGCCCGCTGGTCACCGCGTAGGTGCGCTTGTCGTTGTTGGCGTCGGCGGCGGTGACGCTGCCCTTGACGACACCGGTGGTGGTGCTCGGATTCCCGATGGTCGTCTTCACCGTCGGGACGGCGTTCAGCGGGTCGATCGTCAGCGGGATCGTGGTGGTGACCGAACCGTACCGGCCGTCGGACACCGTGACGGTGAACGAGTCGGTGACCGTGGCACCCGGCACGGCCGCGGCGTGCCGTGCGGCGGCCGTCGGGGTGTAGGTGTAGGTGCCGTCCGGCTTGAGCACCAACGTGCCCTTGGTCGGCTTGGTGTTCACGACGTAGGTCAGCGGGTCGCCGTCGAAGTCCACGACGCCGACCTTGCCGCTGAGCGCGCCGGTGGCCGGGTTGCTCACCACCGCAACCGGATCGCTGGAGAACGGGGCGGTGTTCGGCGGCACCAGCGACACCACGCGGACGGTGCCGTTGGTGGGGTCGGTCACCCACATCTGGGTGCCGTCGGCGCTGAGTGCGACGCCGGATTGCGGCGAGGTCGCCGCGGCGCCGACGTTCGTGACGCCGAGCACCGAGCCGTCGGTGGTGCGCAACGCCACCAGCAGGCCGGTGCTGGTGGTGACCATGATCGCGCTGTTGTCCTTGGTCAGCGCGATACCCGACAGCGGCTGCCCGAAATTCAGGGTTCCGGCGATACCTTGGGTGAGGTCGAGGAGGGTGACCCCGCCGCCGGCGTCGGCGACGTACAACTTCTGGAAGGTCGGGTCGACCGCGAGGCCGACGGGTTTGCCCGCGATGTCGACGATGCTGGCGGCGGTGGACGCACCAGAGGAGAAGTACGAGATGTTCCCGCCGCCAGCCGATGTCGCGCTGACCACGAAGATCAATTTCCCGTCGGGCCGCACCGCGATCTGGCTGGGCACCATGCCGTCGGCGAGCTTCACCGTGCCGGCGACCTTGTTGGTCGAGGTGTTGATCTTGGTGATCGTTGCGGCACCGTTGCCGACGTATACCGTGCTGCCGCTGGGGTTCACCGTGATCGCGGTGGGATTGGCCACGGCCACCGTGGCTTTCAGCGCCCCGGTCTTGGCGTCCAGGACCGTGACGGTGTTGCCGGTCGAACTCGACACGTACAGCCGGGATCCGTCGCGCTTGACCGCGATACCGTCGGGCGCGGCACCGGCTTGGTAGACGGCGACGACGGCGTTCTTGGTGGTGTCGAAGACGGTGACCGTGCCGGTGGCGCGGTCGGTGACGTAGGCCCGGGTACCCGAGGTGACCACCGCACTGGGGTCGTTGAGACCGCCGAGGGCGGCCGCACTGAAGAACGGGGACGGGCTGACCGGGACATCCACCGGCACCGCAACGGTGTTGACCCCGTCGGTCACGGTGAGCGTCATCCTGATGGTGTCGTCGGTGGGCGTCAGAGATGCGCTGAAACGCTGCGCCGTGGTGGGTGTATAGGTGATCGTGGCGGCTTTGGCGTTGTACACCAGGGCGCCGTCGGCCGGCGGGCTCGCCAGTCCGACCGCCACCTTCTTCCCTTCGGGGTCGGTGGCGGTGAGCTTGCCCACCACCACACCCGTGGTTGCGTCGGGCCGGCCCCAGCTGACGGTCGCGACGGGTTGCTCGTTGACCACGGGTGCCGCCAGGGCTTGGGCGCTGACCTGACTGGTCTGCCCGATCTGACGGCGGGCCGCGGCCAACATCACCCAGGACAGCGGTGACTGCGCCGACCCGCCGGACAGCATCGACAGGAACGACGACAGCACCGGACGGATAGCGGCGGTGAGCAGCTTGCCGATCGTCTGGACCGGATTGGTGACGGCCGGTTTGGCCGGCGGAGTGACCGCCACCGGAACCGTCGTGGTGGACCACTGCGTCACCGACACCGATGCGGTGGCTTTGGGAGCCGGGTTGGCATCGACCGCGGCAGCGGCGGTGGTGGCCTGGGTGCGCGCTTGCGGCGCGGGGTCGGCTGTCTGAGCAGCCTCGGTGACGCGCGCCTTGGGTTTGGCCGTGGGTTTCCTCTTCTTGGGCTTGGGCACGTCGGATTGCTCGGCGCCCGAATGGGATTCACCCGTTGTTGTTTTGGTGGGCTCCGGCGCGGCGGAGTCGGTGCCGGTGGTCGGTGGCGTGTCGGTGTCGGGCTTGGTGCCACCGGCGGTGTCCGGGGCGGTCCCGGTAGGTGTTTCGGCGCCAGTGGACGTGCCCGTCGACGTGGAGCTGCCGGTGTCCTCCGGCGTCGCCCACACCAGGCCGGCCGGCGCGGCGACCGCCGAACCGATGCCGAGCGCCACGGCCAGCGCACCGACCCGGCCGACATACTTTGCGGACCGCAGTGCCATCGCGTCCCCCCTCACCCATCAGTGACCTACTGCTGAGCGCGAGCTTCGGTTTAACTGTGCGAAACGGCAGTAATTGACGGGAGTGTATGCGGCGCGCAGCCCCGCCGGGACGGAGTTGGAAAATTATTTGCTGCCCACCCGACACACGGCGGCTATTCCGGGCGCGGCGTCAGCCGGAACACCGGGATGTGACGGCCCCACCGCCCGGTCTTGGCCCGGTAGTCCGCATAGCCGGCGTAGGCCTTCTCGGCCAAGGCGTACACCCGCTCGTACTCGTCGGGGTCGGTGATCTCGCGGGCGACGAATTTCTCGTCACCGAACTCACACTCGGGGTGAGCCTTGAGATTGTGGTACCACTGCGGGTTGCGCCGACCGCCGAAGTTGGAGGCGACCAAGATCGGGTGGCCACCGTCATGAAAGTACGCCAGCTGGTGCACCCGCGGCCGTCCCGACTTGGCACCGATCGATGTCAGCGGCGCCTGCTCCACCGCACCCGCCAGCGATGTGTAGCTGCGGCCGGTGAGCCGGAAGAACCATGGGTCGATATGGCGTGCGATGTACCGGGCGAAGGCTTGACCGGGTGCCGAGCGCCCGAACGCCTCGGCGAGGGCGAACAGTGGGCCGTGCTTCTTGTGTGGATCGGCGTAGGGCAGCGGCATAACGTCCGGGATACCCCCGAAAAAAGTTAGCTACACTCGAAGAAATGACTGCGGGCCCGTCGACACAGCTGCGCGGGCCCGCCACCGCGCCCGCCCGCGACTCGGCATCGCGTCAAGCCTCCCTTACCGGGCTGCGCGCCCTGGCCGCACTCATGGTCGTCGGCACGCATGCCTCCTTCGCCACCGGGGCGCTGGGCCTCGGCTACCTCGGCGCCCTGCTGGGGCATCTGGACATCGGCGTGCCGATCTTCTTCGCACTGTCGGGGTTCCTGCTGTTCCGACCGTGGGTGGTCGCCGCGCGCCGGGGCACAGCGGCACCGCGGCTGCACCGCTACGCGCTGGCCAGGATCCGCCGGATAATGCCGGGTTATGTCGCGGCGGTGCTGTTCACCTACGTCGTCTACCTCTACTTCACCCCGGGACCGAATCCCGGCCAGACCTGGCAGGGCTTGCTGCGGCATCTGACCCTGACGCAGATCTACACCGACAACTACCTGGTGACCTATCTGCACCCGGGGTTGTCGCAGATGTGGAGCCTGGCGGTGGAGGCATCGTTCTACGCCGCGCTACCACTGCTGGCCTACCTGTTGCTGGGCCGGCGCCGGCGACCTGCCGCGCTGTTGGCGGGCCTGGCGGCGCTCGCCGCCGTGGCACCGGTGTGGCTGGCCATGGTGGTGCACACCGATTGGCTGCCGAATTCGGCGGGCATGTGGCTGCCCGCCCATCTGGCCGCGTTCGCCGGCGGCATGGCTCTCGCGGTGATCCAGCAGACCGGGTTCCGGGTCCGGGTTGGGGTGGCGCTCTCGGCTGCGGCACTCGGCTACCTGACCGTCGCCACCTCGGTCGGCGAGAATCCGTTGACGCGGGCGGTGCTGTACGCGGGCATCGCGATGGCCATCTTGGCTCCGCTCGCCTTGGGCGACTCAGGTGGGTGGACACGGTTCCTCGGCAGTCGGCCCATGGTGTGGCTCGGGGGCATCTCCTACGAGATCTTTCTGCTCCATGTGGTGATGATGGCCATCGCCATGCATCTGGTGCTGGGCTGGCCGCTGTTCACCGGGTCGGCCATCGTGCTCGCCGTGGTGACGCTGGCGCTCACCGTGCCGTTGGCCTGGCTGCTGCGTGAGGTGACGGTAACTCGTCGGCCGGCCGCCGTACCCGAAAGGCGTTGACCCACAACACCCGCCACCGATGCCCTGACTGAGCGGCAGAGTGTTTGCAACCCGAAATATTCCGGCCTTTCTCCGAAAAGTGGCGCCAGCACAGCGAAGTCGTCCACCAGCAACGCTTCGGTCGTGCCGCGAACGCGCGCTCACCTGCGCCTTCGATTGAGTGATCCAGTGGTTCAGCACATCACGATGCCTGCCGGTTTCGACCGCACACGGGGCGCACGTTTCCCGGTGTTTAGGAATTCCCCGCGCGATCACCGAATCCCGGTGCGATAGTTGCCCGCAAAGTCTGAGTGTGAGCCGCTGAAATCCTTGGGGGGAGTTGTGACCAACAGTCATCGCCAGGTGCCGTCGACCATCATGACCGCCCCCACCGGGTACGCCCGATACGTCGGACGCGTGGGCGCACTCGCCGTTGCGCTGGGGGTCACCGGCGCCGTCGCCACCACGCCCGGTATCGCCCGGGCTGACGACACCTCGCCGTCGTCGTCTTCGTCTTCGTCTTCGTCTGCGTCTTCGTCTTCGTCTTCGTCTTCGTCTTCGGCGGCCGACGCCACCTCCCCCACCACCGACCCGTCCGCAACCGAGGCCACGCCGCCCGCCGACACCACCACCGGAACCGACACGAGCACCACCGCCGCCGGTAGCACCGGAACGACGGGCACCACCACGCACAGCGGATCGCAGACCGAGACGGATCTCGGTGGGGGCGTCATCATCCGTTCCTCCGGCGGTAGCACCTCGCATTCGTCCGGGACGGATCCCGCCGAAAGCGAAACCGAAGACGAGACCGAGACGACCGAGACCGAGACGACTGATCAGGGCGAGACGATCGATCCCCCCGAACAGACCGACACCGGCACCACCGATGACGGCACCGACACCAGCGTCGAGGAACCCTCCGGGGCCTCCGGTACTTCCCCCAGCCCGACTCCCGACCACACTCCACCCACCACCCCGGACGCGGGCGGCGCCGGCACCACCCCAGTTCCGACCTCCCGGAATGCCGCGCCGCAGAGCACCGACCCGAACACCCCTGCGCTCACCGGATCCTCGGGCGCACAAACGTTCAGCGCCGCAGCAATGATGGACGCGGCGCCCAGCCAGGCGAGCAGCCCCACCGCAGCCACGGTAGCCACCGCCAATCCGATCGCATCCCTGGTCAAGCAACTGCCCACGCCCAATGAGGTGTTCCAGCAAGTCAAGTCGTTCGTCACGACGTGTGCGTGCACGCTGATCAACCAGACCCTCAAGCTGGTCAACGGACTGTCGAAGACCATCTCGAACCTGATGGCATCCGGAGGCGGCGGGGGCACCGGCGACCCGGCACAGACACCGATTCTGTGGACCATGGTGGCCTGGGTGCGCCGTCAGATCGAAGGCGCCGTCACCGCCTTCAACCGCTCCCCGCTCGGCGAATTCGTGCACGACGTGACGACCCGGATCACCACACAGATCCAGCAGACCATCAGCGGTATCGTCAACTCACCACTGGGCTACACGATCTCGTCCCGCGTTACCCGATTCCTGCAGGA
This sequence comes from Mycolicibacterium canariasense, assembly GCF_002101555.1. Taxonomy (GTDB): domain Bacteria; phylum Actinomycetota; class Actinomycetes; order Mycobacteriales; family Mycobacteriaceae; genus Mycobacterium; species Mycobacterium canariasense. The sequence continues at coordinate 816 of NZ_LQOL01000053.1, read as the reverse complement.
GTGCAACGGCACCGTGTCGTTACCCGACGATCTGGATCGGCTCGCACTGGTGGACGGGCTGAACGAGCCGACCGATTTCGACTTCATCACGCATATCGGCGACGACGGCCAGGAGCACATTCACGCCATCGTCATCATCGAAAAGTCCGGGGCCATCAAGATCTACGACACCGAAGAGGGCACCCTCTCGACGCTGACATCGCTGCCCACCACCAACGCCAACGGCGAACGTGGCCTGGTCGGCGTCGAGGTCGACCCCTTCTTCAACGATCCGACCTCGGCCGGCTACCACAAGATCTACGTCGCCTACACCAATGCGCAGAATTACGACCAGCTCTCCAAACTCACCGTCGACGCCAACCTGACGACGGTGCCCGACGAGGAGGAGCTGCTGCGCTCCGACCAGCTGGGCAACGACTTCCACCACGGCGGCGAACTGGAATTCGACCCGACGGGCACCTACTTGTACTGGGCCGTCGGCAACAACGTCGTCAACGAGAACTCCCACGACCTGACCACGATCCACGGCAAGATCCTGCGGATGAATCGGGACGGGTCGGCCCCCGAAGACAACCCGTTCTACGACAACCCCGACCCGGACGTGGTGAAGCAGATCTATGCCATCGGCTTCCGCAATCCGTTCCGGTTCGGCTTCGCCCCGGACGGCACCCTGCTCTCCGGCGATGTCGGCGAGGCCTCCTGGGAGGAACTCAACGTCGTCGTCGCCGGCGGCGATTACGGGCTCTTCACAGATGAGGGTGTAGAGGTGGTTGGCGCGTCGTTGCCGGGATAGAGGTCGAGGTCTCTCGAAAATGA
>NZ_LQOL01000052.1 GCF_002101555.1 Mycolicibacterium canariasense | reverse complement strand
ACACACCCAGCCAACCAGACACCCCAATCACAGGCCGACAGCAGCTGACCGTTCTACACCCTCAATCATGAAGAGCCCTATTAGACCTGCCACGTCTGCCATGTCTGCCACGATATGACATGGCCAATTAAGCGGATTGCCCTTCGTCGGTGCGTCGTCGGTCGAGGTGGGAGGGGGCGCGAAGGTCATCCAAAGGCGTTGCACTGAATTTTGGACCTCCAGCTGAGACTCGTGGTAATCGTTGGGATCAAGGTGATGCTCCTCCCCCAATATCAAGCGCTTTCGAAGGTAGTTATCGGTGTGGCGCAGCTTGTCCACCGCTGCGGAAACGTCATTCAACACCCCGACCATCAACCCGTCGTCCTCGTTAATGAAGAGAGCAATTGCGTTGTTGCTTTCGACGGTGAAGCTGGCGGTCGCGAGACCCACTTGCTCAGAAATGGTGTTTACGGCATCCGCTCTGTCCTGACGGTTGAGGAGTTCGTAGATTTCTGGGACTCGCTGCCACAGTGTGTCGACCAGACTTTGCTGGCGAAATGCAGCCCGCGCGACTTCGACGATGGCTCGGCGTTGTTCCTGCTTCTGGAGAAGGCTCTGCTGTAGGTCGGCTAAGTCCCGCTGATGCTGAAGCTCAGCCTGGTGTCGAATTTCAGCGGCGGCGATCTCAGCTTCGAACCGCTTAGCCGTGTCAACTGCGTCCTTTGCGGCCTGCCGGCTGATCACCAGAGATTGCGCGACAGCTACCCCCACAGCTACCACCGTGCCGACAGCCGCGAACGCTTCTGGGATCGTCCCCCAACTGACCCATGGGTGCTTGTATCGGAGGTCCAGTCCCTGGACTACCGCCAGTGCTACCAGCAAAAAGGTAGTCATTCCGAACCACACCGCGAGGAACCCCTTGCTGGCCTGCCACCCTGCACGCCACCCGTTCGACGTTTCCACCTCGTTACCCATGCGCGGAATGTAGCGCGCGAGTCTCCCCGCGAGCGACGGCTCGCCCCCGAAGTCACCCAGGCGATGCCGGATGGGGGTTCGTTCCCTTCAACAGATGCCCAATACGCTTCTGCCATGAGTCTGGCTTTAAGACTGCAGGTTAAGACGAAGTTCGATGATGCGATGAAGCACTGCGACAACCTGGTGGAGGTGCATCGGCAGGTCGGCTCGTCTGGTCGTGGTCGAAGGATTGAGACGTCGGTCAACCGGGCGGTTGTTGTGATGGCTGTAGCCAGCTGGCAGGCGGTCGTTGAGGACATGACGATGTTCATGCTTGACCGTGGTATTCCGGACCCATCGGACCCGAACTATGCGTTCGCCCGGTTGGTCCGCGGTCAGGTGATGGGCAGTGTGACCCGATTCACTACGCCAAACGCTCGAAACTCGCGTGTTCTGCTTCAACAGGTCGGGTTTGATCCCCGGCCGCACTGGACGTGGAGCGTCAGGGAATCGGGTGGACGGCAAGTCACTTTGAAACCTGCTCAGGTGGAACAGCGGCTTGGAGACTGGCTACAGGTGCGACACGCTATCGCCCACGGTGACACGATGCCGGATGTTGATGTGCTCCAGGCTGTTCGACTGAATGTAGTCAAGCGACAAAGGACACTAACCGTCGGGGGACCGACGATCCGGTTGGTGGACGCTCAGCAGTGCATCGCCTTCATTCGCAAGCTGACTGAGGTCACCCTCGTGGGGCTGTCGCGTGAACTCCGCACGGAGAGATAGCCCGACAGGGACGCCGTACCCCTTTGCGTCTGCGCATTGCGATTCGCCGCAATTCTTGGGCTTGACCGAGGCCTACTGGCGTGTTCCCGCTGAATGAGTCCGGCCGGTTTTAGAGTCCTGTAGCCCGATGTCGGGCGAGAAGGGACGATGGACGTATGGCTGGTCGGAAGCGGCATTCCGCGGAGGACATCGCGCGCAAACTGCGCCGTGCGGACGAGTTGGCCGCGGAGGGCAAGACCGGCGAGGAGATCGCTGCCGAGCTCGAAGTCTCGCCGGCGACGTTGTACAACTGGCGCCGCAGCTACGGCGGCATGGACACCGACGCCGCCAAAGAGCTCAAGGAGCTGCGGGAGCAGAACGCCCGATTGAAGCGGCTGTTGGCCGAGGCTGAGCTGGTCAAAGACGCGTTGCGGGAGGTCGCGAAGGGAAAATTCTGAGCCCAGCTGCCAAGCGTCGCGCCGTCGACATGCTCACCACCACGTTGGGTATGTCGGAACGGTTGGCGTGCAAAGCTGTTGGGCTGGCCCGCTCCACCTGCCGCCGACTCCCTCAGACACAGACACCGGCTGATCCCGATACCGAGATGCGGGCCGGGCTGCGTTCCTACGCCACCAAACACCCCTGCCACGGGTTCCGCCGTGCCTGGGCGGCGTTGCGCTACGACGAACGCCGTGAGGTCAAAAAGAAGAAGATCCACCGCCTGTGGCGCGAGGAAGGTCTGCAGGTGCGGGTGCACAGTCCACGCAAGCGGGCCGGGGTGTCATCGATCCTGCCGGTCGAGGCCGACGCCCCGAACGTGGTGTGGGCGATCGATTTCCAGTTCGACTCCACCGTCGACGGCAAGGCCATCAAGATCGCCTCGATGATCGACGAGCACACCAGGGTCTCGCTGCTCAACCTCGTCGAGCGGTCGATCACCGCCGACCGGCTCGTCGCCGAGCTCAAGAAGGTGTTCACCGCCGCCGGCGGCCCGCCGACGGTGCTGCGGATGGACAACGGACCGGAGTTCATTTATCAAGCGCTGCAACAGTTCTGCGACGGAAGGTTCGACATGTCCTATATCCCGCCGGGCACGCCCTGGAACAACGGACACATCGAATCGTTCAACAACCGACTACGCAAGGAGTGCCTCAACCGCAACCACTGGAACACCCTGCTCGAAGCCCGCGTAGTCATCGGCGACTTCAAGGACGAACACAACCACCGGCACCGCCACTCAGCCCTGGGCTACCGCACGCCGTCCGAGTACGCTGCCGTCTGCAGGTGCACCCACACCCCGATGGCCTGCAGCATCAACTGAATCTGGATCACACCACCCCGACTCCAGAACCGGGTGGACTCGGAAACGGGGACTCGCCACTACTTTGGCGGCAGTCATCGCTACAACAGCGTGTGCCGCGGCGGCCGATGAACTGTGCGCCGCACCAGCGACACACACGGCGAAGTAGCCCCTTGTGATCGCTGCACTTCTGGTCGGGACTTGAGACCTCCACTCCGCACACTCGACATCGGTAGGTCCCAGGTGGTCGCGGTGTCGTCACCCATTGGGCTCGGCGGCAGTCTCGACACGTGGCTAGCCCAGGGGGCAATCCTCGCGTGTCAGGCCACATCAGTCTGTCGCAGCCGTTGGCGCACGGCACGTTGGGTTTCTTGGCCATCACCACTCCTCTGACGGCGTGCCGATGTCGATATGGGGTTCGTCGTCTCCCCGCATCTGGTTGCACACCAGGTGGGCCGGTCGGAAGTCGAGCACGTCGTTACCCCAGCTCGGGATGTGTCGACGCGGGGAGGGCGTGGTCCACGCTGAAGGACTGCGGGTGGGGCCACACCAGGGTGTAGTCGATGGGGTTGGGACACAACCACCACCCCAATCCCTGGTCGCGCAGTCCTTGCGGAACTGCCGCTTGAGTTCCTTGTAGTGGTGGTGCGTCCGGCCGAAACCACTCCCTACCGCCGACATCAGAATCCCCCGCCCAGTCCCCGCATGCCCGACCCTGCGGTCCTCACCCGGTCGTGCTGCATCCCGCGCATCGCGCCGAAGGTCTTGTTATCGACGTTGTCCTGCAACGTGATTGAGGCGTCGATAGGTCCAGCCGCTTGGGTCGCGGCTGACGGCCAGGTAGTCGCGGGCCTGGGGCAGGGCACCCATCAGAGCGCCGCCCATCCCCGACATGCCACCGCCGTCGCCCAGCTGGAACGCCCCCAGACCACCGTCGCCCGCGTTACCGGGACCAGGCGACCCGGCACCACGGCCGTGCTGGGAACCACCAGGGGCACCGCCGTACGGGTTCAAACGCGCGGGGCCGCTGTTCGTTTGGAAGTTCTTCAACAAGCCGCCCAGGTAGTTCGCTCCCCCGGTGAACAGCTTCCAGATACCCCACTGCGTCGGGTCGGAGAACACCGAACCGTCCAGGCCCACCGCCTCCATCAGCCCCGACAGCATATCCTGGCCGAAGCTGGCACCCGACGGACCGCCTGACCCGCCGCTGCCCGTGCCGCTGTCGACGGGCGTGTTCTGGGCCTCCGTCAGTTCCGCGCGGGCGGCGTCGCGGTCGCGGAACACCCAAAACAGTACCCAAGGGGGTACAACAGCTACCAAACAACCCCAAACATTCACGTCACTGTTTGATATAACCCCAGATCAGACCGAGCATATGTCCAGGTAGGCGACACGCCAGCAATTCATGAGGTGCTTGGTTCAATCCGAGTATCGCGCACCAGCATCATTCTCCGAGCTCAGCGGCTTTTCCGCGCGGTAGCTCACCATCCGCCGTCGAAGAACGCCTGCAAAGCCGGCACCGGATTCAGCGCGGTCATCGTGTTCGCCACGCCGATGACGACCACTCCGCACGCCAGCACGGCGGCAACGATCCCGAACCTGGTTCGGCGCCAGTACACCGCCGCGGCGATGACTGCCGCAGCCACCAGACCGGCGACCACCGCCATCGCGGCGTGATATCGAGAGAAGTCACCGATCAGTACCGGCAACGCCGCGGGCTCCCGCACGCCCGCCCGTAGCGCGGCGCCGAATCCGCTCCGCACCTCGTCAGGAATCATCGGCAGCAGCGACGACGACGGCGCGACCGCGCCCTGCACATTCGCCATCACCACCAGCAGCGAGAGCGCCGCCATCCCGGCACTGACGGCGGCACCGAACGCGGTGCCGGCACGCCGCCACCGCTCGCACGGCGCCGCCCGCCAACAGCGCACCGCCAGCGCGATGAACACGGCCACCAAGAGCGCCGCGAAGACGGCCTTGGCGAGGTGGAAGCGAAACCAGAACTCCACCAGGACGCTCAGACCCGCCGTCAGATTCTGGGTATCGGCCGTCCAGTAGTCGAGCACCGCCACATGGGCAGCCGCCCGCAGATCCGCCTCACCGCCGAACGCCACCCCCGCCGATGCGGCCAGCGAGAAGGGCGCCACGCCGAACGCCGCGGTGAGCATCGCCGCCAGGACCAGCAGACCCGGCACCGCAAACCTTCGGACGCTCACCCTTCGACGTCTACCACCAAAACCGGTTGAATCCGGTTCCCCATTCACGAGAAAGTTGAGTCATGACAGACCTCCTCGAGGTGAGCGGCCCGGCGTCGCTGGCTGCGCTGGTGTCTGCCCTCGCACCGGAGCACCCGCGCCCATTGGGCAGCATCGCCGGCTTCTGGCTGGACGGCGAAGCGGTGTTCGCGGTCGCCCAGTTCGACGCCTTCGACGATTGGCCATTCCTGATCAGCATCCGGTGCACCAGCCTGGGCCACGACGGCGATGTGCGACGGCAGGCGAAGCGGCTGCACAATCAGCTGCGCGCCGCCGGGTGGATGGTGCGCTACGCCGGTGTGGACACCCGCGCCATCGCCTGACCTACGCCGAAACCGACACCGTCGAGTTCGCATCTGGCCAGCGACGCCCGCTGATGCGCGAGATCTTCGGTGACTGCCGCCCGCAACTCGTCGAGCAGGTCCAGGTAGTACTCGGCGGTGTCACGATGTGTTCACCGGGACCACCGGGCCCGTTGTGAGCACTATCGTGGGATCGTGCGAACGCGGCGCCGACACCAGCCCGGGCAGACGGCCGCCGCCGTCGCGGCCCTGGAGCTCCCCGACGCGGTGTTCAAGACCTGCCCGTGGCAACCCCGCGAACTTGTCGAAACCGGTCTGCGTCAATGGCTTCGGTGCTGCGGCGCGGCGCTGCGGGACAACCAGGTGATCGGGATGCCGTCGCATGCCGTGGACGAGGCCTGGCACGGACTGATCCTGTGCACCGCCCGTTACGCCGCGTTCTGCGACCGGGCCTACGGCCGCTTCCTGCACCACCACCCGGACGGTGATTCGCCCGCCACCGCGGATTCGATGGCCGAGCAGTTGCGCCGCACCGTCATCGCCTGGTCGCTGGTCGCCGAACCCGGCGAGCAGTGCGCGCTCTGGGACCTGGACCGCCGCGTCGGCGTCGAGCACCCGTGGGGCGTCGACCCCGAAAAGGTGCGGCAGATCGACGACGCGCTGGCGAATCTGCCTGCACGCCAGCGCCGTTAGCCGCTACTTGCGCAGGCGCCAGGCATACACCGCGATCCCGACCCCGATCAGCGCGGTGATCGGACCGATGATCGACCAGGTGGTGGTATTGCTCATCGGACTGCCCTGTAGCGCGCCGAAGCCCTGCAGGCCCCACACCGTCCCGAAGAACGCCAGCACCACACCGATACCGATCACGAAGTAACGCACGCCTCCACAGTAGGCCGCCGCGCCCACCTCGGCGTGTCGTCAACCCATGGTTGACGACAATCGTGAGTCAACCTACGGTTGACGCATGACCGATACGCCGTCCGCGACATCCTCCATCAGCCTCGACGCCCTGATCCGCGCCATCAAGTCCGTCCACGACGACGAACTGGACCAACTCACCGACGCCATGCTGGCCGCCGAACACCTCGGCGAGGTGGCCGATCACCTGATCGGCCATTTCGTGGACCAGGCCCGCCGCTCCGGCGCATCCTGGACCGACATCGGCGCCCGGATGGGCGTCACCAAACAGGCCGCGCAGAAGCGCTTCGTCCCCAAGGCCGACACCATCGATCCCAACGAGGGCTTCGCCCGGTTCACCCCGCGCGCGCGGGCCGCGATCGTCGCCGCCCAGGACGCCGCGCGCGACGCCGGTAATACCGAGATCACCCCCGATCACCTCATCCTGGGCCTGCTCGGCGACGAGGGCTCGCTGGGTATCGCCGTCGTCAAGGCGCAGAACATCACGACGGCCGCCGTCCGCGATGCGGTCCACCTGCCCGCCGACACCGGCGAGAAGCTGAGCCTGGTGCCTTTCAGCGGCCCCGCCAAGAAGGTCCTGGAGCTGACCTTCCGCGAGGCACTTCGCTTGGGGCACAACTACATCGGGACCGAGCACATCCTGCTGGCGCTGCTGGAGTCCGAGGACGGCACCGGCCCGCTGCACCGCGTCGGCATCGACAAAAACCGCGCCGAGACCGATCTGGTGTCGCTACTGTCCTCACTGTCGGGAATGAATCAAGACGCGGCGGAGTAGACAATGCCATGACACTCAACGAAGCCGCGCGCACACTGATCGGGGCGGGCGCCGACGCCACGCTGGTCACCATCAACCCGGACGGCACCCCGCAGGTGTCGGTGGTATGGGTGGCCCTGCAATCCACCCCCGACGGCGACGAACTGGTTGCCGCGCACCTGTCCGACGCCTACAAGAAGGTCCGCAACGTGCGCCGCAACCCGAACGTGGCCGTGACCATCCTGGCTCCGGTCAAGCCCGGGCAGCAGCGCGAGTACCTGTCGGTGAACGGGACGGCGCGCATCGTCGAGGGCGGGGCCCCCGAGCTGCTCAAAGACCTGGCTACCGCGCTGCTCGGCTCCGCGGAACACTTCCCGCCCGCGGACGCTCCCGATGGCTTCCTGACCAGGATCCGCATCGATGCGGTGGGCGGGCACGGCCCCTGGGTCGACTAAAGCTCCCGACGCGCGCCAAGGCATGTGCCAAGATGCCAGACATGCTTCGCGCAATGGCGGCAATGATTGCTGGGTTGACGGCGGTGATGGCGTTCGGGCTGGCGCCGCAGGCATCGGCGGCGCCGAAGTTCACCGACGCCATCGCCCCGATCGGCAATCTGGGTGACACGTTGCACGTGCGATTCGACGATTTCGCCGCCGACGTCACCGTGCACGACGTGGTACCCACCGACGTCCCCCCGGGCTGGACCTGGAACGGTTCGCCGCGCTGGCGCGCCACCGGCGGGCCGTGGAAGGCGCCGATCACCGTGCACGTCATCTCCGCCCCCAACCCGTTCCAGCTCTCCATCTCCACCACTTTCAAAGGTGTCACCCCATACGCCGACGCCTACACCGCCAAGCACACCGACGCCCCGGACTCGCTGGAGACGGCACTGCTCAACGCTCCCCCGGGTTCGACCGTCGACGGCGCGGTGTATTGGGACGTCTACCGCGGTCTGGTGACCAACGTCGTGATGCTCAACCCGCAGACCGGTACGCACCTGGCGCAGTGGAACATCTGGCAGCCGGGCACCCCGCTACCGTAAGGGTCATGCGCGTCGAAGCCGCCACGCGCGAGGATCTGCCCGAACTGGCGCAGCTCGCCGCGACCACCTTCCCGTTGGCCTGCCCGCCTGCAGTGTCTGCCGACAACGTCGCCGCGTTCATCGCCGCCAACCTGTCCGCCGAGAACTTTGCGCGCCACCTCGACGACCCGCAGCGGGCGGTGCTGCTGGCCCGCGACGACGCCCGAATCCTGGGCTACGCCATGCTGATTCGCGGCGTGCCCGACGACGCGGGCGTGGCGGCGTCGGTGCCGCTACGGCCGGCCGTCGAGCTGTCCAAGATGTACGCGTTGCCCGACGTGCACGGGGCCGGGGTGTCGGCGGCGTTGATGACCGAGGTGCTGCAGCGGGCCGCCGCACTGGGCGCGGCCTGTGTCTGGTTGGGTGTCAACCAGGAAAACCAACGGGCCCAACGCTTCTACGCCAAGGCGGGGTTCACCGTCAGCGGTACCAAGACCTTTCGGCTCGGCGAGCACATCGAGAACGACTACGTCATGGTGCGGACTGTTTAAGCGTTCTGCGCGGCCGCGGTCAGCGCCAGTAGGCGCGACGTGGCACGCAGGTACTTCTTGCGAAACCCGCCCGCCAGCATCTCGGCACTGAAGATGGTGTCCAGCTTGGTGCCCGACGCCAGCACGGGGATACCTTCGTCGTAGAGCCGGTCGGTGAGCGACACCAGCCGCAACGCCACGCTCTGGTCCTCGATCGGGTGCACCCCGGTGATGAACACTTCACGCACCCCGTCGATCAGCGCGTGATAGCGCGACGGGTGCATGGTGGCCAGATGCGCGCACAACCCGTCGAAATCGTCCAGCGTCGCCCCGGGCACCCCTTCGGCGCGGGCCCGCACCTGGTCGTCGGACAGCGGTTCGGGCGCGGGCGGCAGTCCGCGGTGCCGGTAGTCGGGACCTTCCACCCGCACGGTGGTGAAGATCGCCGCCAGCGTGTTGATCTCCCGCAGGAAATCCTGGGCGGCGAACCGGCCCTCACCCAACTGCTCGGGCAACGTGTTGGAGGTGGCCGCGATCGACACCCCGCGCTCCACCAGCGCCGAGAGCAGCCGCGAGATCAGCGTGGTGTTGCCGGGATCGTCGAGCTCGAACTCGTCGATGCACACCACCACGTATTCGGCCAGCAGATCGATGCACTCGGTGAAACCGAACACCCCGGCCAGCTGCGTCAGCTCGCCGAACGTCGCGAACGCCGTCGGCGCCACGTCGGCCGCCGACAGCGCGTAATAGGTGGACGCCAGCAGGTGGGTCTTGCCGACACCGAACCCGCCGTCCAGATACACCCCCACCCCGGGCAACACCGCACGCTTGCCGAACAGCTTCTTCTTGCCGGCCCGCCGGGCCAGCGCCTGTTCGCAGAACGCGCGGCACTTCACCACGGCCTCGGCCTGCGACGGCTCGGCCGGATCCGGCCGGTAGGTGTCGAAGCTGACATCGGCGAAGGTCGGCGGCGGAACCAGCCGCGCGACCAGCTGTTCCGGCGTGACCTTCGGGTGCCGATCCACCAGAGCTTCGACACCTGCGCCGCTTTGCATGTCGTGCACCCTATCGACGTGCTGCAATGATCCCCATGCCGGATGCCGCCGCTGGGACAGAACTCACAACCCTGCAACCCACCGGGAGCACCACCGACGGCCAGCTCACCGAGCGTTACGCGTATCCGGACGGGCTCACCGACTGCTGGGTCCGGGCCAACTTCATCACCAGCCTGGACGGCGCCGCCACCACCGGCGGACGCTCCGGCGGGCTCGGTGGGGCCGGCGACCGGGCGCTGTTCGGCGTGATGCGCGAACTGGCCGACGTCGTCGTGGTGGGTGCGGGCACCGTCCGGACCGAGAACTACTCCGGGGCCCACCTGGGCGCCGGTGAACGTGCCCGGCGCCAGAGCCGCGGTCAGGCCGAAGTCCCGCCCATCGCCATCGTCACCCGATCCGGCCACCTCGACAACGATCTGCTGGTGTTCACCAACACCGAGGTGCCGCCGCTCGTTCTCACCTCACACAACGCGGCCGGCGGTGCGCGCGACCGGCTCGCCGGGCTGGCCGAGGTGCACGACTGCTCGGCCGGCGATCCCGACGAGGTGGACCCGCACGCCATGGTCGCCACCCTGGCCCGCCTCGGGCTGACCAGGGTGCTGGCCGAGGGCGGCCCCAGCCTGCTCGGCACCTTCATCGCGGCAGACCTGCTCGACGAGTTGTGCCTGACCATCGCCCCCTTCGTCGTCGGCGGCACCGCCAAACGCATCACGGACAGCCCGGGCGAGGCACTGCGCCGCCTGTCCCCCAGGCACGTGCTGACCGACTCGGAGGGCTACCTGTACACGCGCTACAGCCGTTAGTGCACCAGCGCACCGGATGACCATCGCTACTGTGGTCGGCATGCGTACGGCCCCGGGAATGCGTCCACTTGCGGCCATCGGTCTGGGCGTGACCGTCATGCTGCTCACCTCATGCGCTCCGCTGCTGGCCGCAAACCCGCGCTACGCCACCGACTCCGGCGCCCACCCGCAGGGCCAGCCGCCAACGACGAGCACGGTGGCCGGTCCGCCACCGATCGCCGTGCCGAAGAACGACCTGCCGGGCTGGCGAGACTGCACGGCCCAGACGTTCAGCGCAGCCTCGGTGGCGCCGGTCCCCGGCGTCAAGCTGGAGTGCACCACTTTCGACGCCGATCTCGATCCGATCAGCGGCGCCAACGGCACCCTCCCGATCGGCGTGGTGCGGGCGTCGCGGGCCGACACTCCCACCGACGCCGGGCCGCTGGTGATGACCACCGGAACCGACCTGCCATCGTCGATCCAGCTGCCCGCCTGGCTGACCCGCACTGGCACCGACGTCCTGAAGACGCACCCGATCGTCGCAGTGGACCGCCGCGGCACCGGCACCTCGGCGGCCATCAACTGCCGCGACGCCTACGACCGCCAGGAGATGATCGACCAGGCCCAGTTCGAGTCCGGCGACGATCCTGTCGCCAACCTGAGCGCCATCGCCCAGACCGCCACCACCAGCTGCACCGACACCATCGCCCCCGGTGACTCGGCCTACGACAACGCACACGCCGCCGAGGACATCGAACGACTGCGCAGCACCTGGAACGTCGACACCATCGCCCTGCTGGGCATCGGCAACGGAGCCCAGGTCGCCCTGGCCTATGCCGGGTCCCACCCGAACAAGGTGTCGCGGCTGGTGCTGGATTCGCCGCTACCGCTGGCGATCAACGCCGAGGCCACCGCGGAGCAGAAGGTGAAGGGCGAGCAGGCCGCCCTGGACGCCTTTGCCGCGCAGTGCGCCGCCGTCAACTGCCCGCTCGGGCCCGACCCCAAGGGCGCCATCGACGCGATCCTGGCCTCGGCCCGCGCCGGCAACGGGCCCGGCGGCGCCAGCGTCGCCGCCGTCGCCGACGCCATCAGCACCGCACTGGCCTTCCCGCGCGGTGACCGGGTGGCCGCCACCAATGCGGTGGCCGGCGCGCTCGCCGCGGCCCGCGGCGGTGACGCGGGCGGCCTGAACGATCTGATCAACCAGGCCGACGCGATGCGCCAGACCGACGGCCAGTTCGTCAACGGCTGCAGCGACGCCCTCAACCGGCCCACCCCCGACCGGGTACGGGAGCTGGTCGTCGCCTGGCCGAAGCTCTACCCGCAGTTCGGTGGGGTCGGCGCGCTGCGCATGGTGAACTGCCTCAGTTGGCCCAGCGGCAACGCCCCGAAAGACCCCAAGGACCTCAAGATCCCGGTGCTGCTGCTCGGCGTCCAGAACGACCCGATCATCGGCAACGAGGGCGTCGCCGCGGTGGCCGCGACCATCATCAACGCCGGTGCCACCAGCCGGCGGGTGATCTGGCAGGGCATCGGTCACGGCGCGACGATCTACTCCCCGTGCGCGCTGCCACCGGTGCTCGGCTACCTGGATACCGGCAAGCTGCCCGACACCGACACGTTCTGCCCCGCCTGAACGGAGCCCGGCACGCTGCGGTGTACGGTGCGCAGGTGGCGCCAACCGATCTCATCCTGAGCGTCTTTCGACCTCGCACGTCCGCTCCCAGCACCGCCAATGTGGTCCGGGCGGCCCTCTGGCCGATCGCGATCATGTCGATCATCCACCGCAGCTACGTGCTGTCCACCAATGGCTACATCACCGACGATTTCGGCCCGGTATACCGGGCCGTATCCAACTTCCGGCGGCACTGGGACATCTACAACGAGCACTTCAACTACGTCGACCCGCACTACCTTTACCCGCCCGGCGGCACGCTGCTGTTGGCGCCCTTCGGGTTTCTGCCGGAGTTCGCGTCCCGGTTCTGGTTCGTCGCGTTCAACTCCGTGGCGGTCATCATCGCCGCGTGCATTCTGGTACGGCTGTTCAAGTTCTCGCTGACCTCGGTGGCACTACCCGCCCTGCTGCTGGCCATGTACTGCACCGAATCGGTCACCAACACACTGGTGTTCACCAACATCAACGGCTGCCTGCTGCTGGCCGAGGTGCTGTTCTTCTACTGGCTGCTGTCGGGCAAGGTGAGCCACCAGTGGTGGGCCGGCGCCGCGATCGGGCTGACGCTGGTGGTCAAACCACTGCTGCTGCCGTTGCTGCTGCTGCCGGTGCTGAACCGGCAGTGGCGCGCGCTGGTGACGGCGTTCGCCGTGCCGCTGGTGCTCAACGCGGTGGCCTGGCCGCTGTCGGCCGACCCGATGGGCTTCGTGCGCAACACCGTGCCCTACATCTTCGAAACCCGCGACTATTTCAACTCGTCGATCCTGGGCAACGGCGTCTACTACGGCCTGCCCATGTGGCTCATCCTGCTGCTGCGGGTGGTCGCGGTGATCCTCGCCGCGGTGAGCTTGTGGCTGCTGTACCGGTACTACCGGGTACGCGATCCGCTGTTCTGGATGCTGACCTCGTCGGGCGTGGTGCTCATCGCATCGTGGCTGGTGTTGTCGCTGGCGCAGGGTTACTACTCGATGATGCTGTTCCCGTTCCTCATGACGGTGGTGCTGCCCAACTCGGTGGTGCGCAACTGGCCGGCCTGGCTGGGCGTGTACGGCTTCCTCACCATGGACCGCTGGCTGCTGTGGCGATGGCCGACGACGGGGCGGTTCCTGGAGTACATGAAGATCACCTACGGCTGGTCGCTGATGCTGGTCGTGGTGTTCTGCGTGCTCTACTACCGCTACGCCGACGCCAAGGCCGACGACCGGCTGGACACCGGTATCGACCCGCGCTGGATGACGGAGGACAAGCCACGCGCTAGCGTGGCGACATGACCGATGCAGGACTGCCGGCACCCCGCATCCAGCTGACCGATGACGAGTGGCGGGACAAGCTCACCGCCGCCGAGTTCGCGGTGCTGCGCCGCGCTGGTACCGAGCGCCCGTTCACCGGCGAGTACACCGATACCAAGACCCCCGGCGTCTACGAATGCCGGGCCTGCGGGGCCGAACTGTTCCGCAGCACCGAGAAGTTCGAATCCCATTGCGGCTGGCCGTCTTTCTTCGACCCGGCCAATTCGGACGCGGTGATCCTGCGCCGCGACGACTCGCTGGGGATGACCAGGGTCGAGGTGCTGTGCGCCAACTGCCACAGCCACCTCGGCCACGTCTTCGAGGGTGAGGGCTACCCCACCCCGACCGACCAGCGGTACTGCATCAACTCGGTCTCGCTGCGCCTGGTGCCCGCCGGCGCCTGACCCGTCGGTCGAGGGGTCAGGGCAAGCGGGCCAGCAGGTCCTCCACCGCGACGCGCGGACCGGTGAAGAACGGGGTCTCCTCCCGGACGTGGCGGCGGGCGTCGGTGTAGCGCAGCTTCCACATCAGCTCGACGATGCGCGCCAGATCCGGCCCCTCGAAGGCCAGGATCCATTCGTAGTCGCCGAGCGCGAAGGCCGGCACCGTGTTGGCCCGCACATCCGGGTACTCACGGCCGGCCATGCCGTGCTCGACGAGCATCTTGCGGCGCTCGTTGTCGGGCAGCAGATACCAGTCCAGCGACCGCACGAACGGATAGACGCAGATGTAGTCGCCCGGCGCCTCACCGGCGATGAAGGCCGGCACGTGGCTCTTGTTGAACTCGGCGGGCCGGTGCAGCGCCACGACACTCCACACCGGATCGCTGGCCAGACCCAGGGTGGTTCGCCGGAATGCGGTGTAGGTCGCCTGCAGGTCCTCGACCCGCTCGGCGTGGGTCCAGATCATGAAGTCGGCGTCGGCCCGGAACCCGGCGACGTCGTAGAGCCCGCGCACCACGACGCCGCGTTCCTCCTGTTGTTTGAGGAAGGTGGCGGTCTCGTCGATCACCGCGGTACGGTCGGCGTCCAGCGCCTCGGGCTGCACGGAGAACACCGAGATCATCATGTACCGGGTCATGGAGTTGAGCGCGTCGTAATCGAGCTTGGCCATACCGCTATCGTGCCACGCCCGAGCCGGTCAGTTTCTCGGCCGCCCGGGTGGCCGCGGCCACGCATGCGGGCACCCCGATACCGTCCAGGTAGCCGCCCGCGACGGCCAGCGTCGCGGGCAGTCCGCCGCGGATCTCGGCGACCAGATCGGCGTGCCCGGGGCCGTACTGCGGCATCGCGTCGATCCAGCGCTGCACCCGGCAGTCCACCGGCTCGGTGACGATGCCGAACAGTCGGTTCAAGTCTTCCAGCGACCAGTTCAGCAGCACGTCGTCACCCACGCTGCGGGCCAGCTGGTCACCGAACCGGCCGAACGAGAACCGCACCAGTTCGACGTTGCCGCGCCGGCCCCACTTCTGCGTGGTCAGCGTGATGGCCTTGGTGTGCAACGTTTCTCCGGCAGCGACGAGCACCCCGGACTGGTTGGGCAGCGGTGTCCCGCCGGGCAGCGCCAGGGCCACCAGCGCGGACGAGGCCACCTGTACCCGCCGTGCCGCCGCCGCGCTGTGCGGCGCCACGTGCTCGATGAGCCGACCCAGCCGCGGGGCCGGCACCGCCAGCACGACGCCCTCGGCGCTCCAGTGCCCGCCTTCGTCGTCGACCAGGTCCCAGCCGCGCGCCGACCGCATCACCCGCTCGATACCGGCCTGCACCCACCGCACCCCGGCCCGCCGGGCCAGTTCGTCGACCAGCACGCCGTAGCCGCCCGCGACGGCGCCGAACAGCGCCCCGTCCCGCGGCGGCGGCAGCGCCTCGCGTACCGCGGCACTGAGACTGGCCGCACCCCGGTCCAGGGCCGCGGCCAACGTGGGGACCGCCGAACGGATCCCGATGGTGTTCGCCGAGCCCGCGTACACGCCGGTGAGCAGCGGCTCCACCGACCGGGTGACCACCTGCTCACCGAACCGGTCACCGACCAGCTCGGCGACGGACGGATCCGCGCCGGCACGCCAACGCAGCGGCCGGCCCGGCTCGGCCGCGATGCGGGCCAGGGTGGCATCGTCCACCAGGCCGGCCACCGCGGAGGCCTGGGCCGGGATGCCCTGCAACGTCCCGGTGGGGACCGGGTGCAACTGGCCCTGGCTGTAGAGCAACGGACGAGCCCCGGTGTTGGCGACCTGCCGTCCGGTGAGACCGAGCTCGCCGAGCAGTGCGGGCACCTCCGGCCTGCGGGCGATGAACGCCTCGGCGCCCAGGTCCACCGGCACCCCGCCGATCCGCTCGGTGCGCAACACACCGCCCAGCCGGTCCGCCGGGTCGAACAGCGTGATCGACGCATCCGGGCCGGCCGCAACGCGTAGTCGATACGCGGCGGTCAAACCCGAGACACCGCCGCCGACAACGCAATACGCCGATTTCACAATGAATGCACCAGCTCTACCAAGTCGGTGATCACCTCGGGGTCGGTGGCCGGCAGGACGCCGTGCCCCAGATTGAAGATGTGCCCGCCGGCGCCGGCCGCCTGGGCCCGGCGACCGTCCTCCACGACGGCGCGCGCCGCACGCTCCACCACCGGCCAACCGGCCAGCAGCACGACGGGATCGAGATTGCCCTGCAGGGTCGTGCCGGGCCGCACCCGGGTCGCGGCATCGGCCAGCGAGGTGCGCCAGTCCACCCCCACCACCGTCGCCCCGGCCTCCCCCATGGCGCCGAGCAGTTCGGCGGTTCCCACCCCGAAGTGCGTCATCGGCACCCCCTCACCCTTGAGAGTGTCGAACACCCGCGAGCTGTGCGGTAGCACCGCGGCCCGGTAGTCGGCCAGCGACAGGGTCCCGGCCCACGAATCGAAGACCTGGATGGCGTCCACCCCGGCGGCGAGCTGAGCCTGCAGGAAGGCGATGGTCAGGTCGGTGAGCGCCGTCATCAGGGCGTGCCAGGTGTCCGGGTCGCCGAGCATCATGGCCTTGGTCTTCTCGTGGTTGCGGCTGGGTCCGCCCTCCACCAGGTAGGACGCCAGGGTGAACGGCGCACCGGCGAACCCGATGAGCGGCACGTCGCCCAGCGCGGACACCAACTGGGACACCGCCTGCGAGACCGGCGCCACCTGTTGAGGTTCAAGGGGTTTGAGGGTGTCCACATCGGCGCGGGTGCGGATGGGATGGTCGATGACGGGCCCGACGTCGGGCACGATGTCCAGCGCCACCCCGGCGGCCTTCAGCGGTACCACGATGTCGGAGAACAGGATGGCGGCGTCCACGCCGTGCCTGCGCACCGGCTGCAGGGTGATCTCGCAGACCAGATCCGGGTCGAAACAGGCCTCCAACATCTTGTGGTTGGCCCGCAGTTCGCGGTACTCGGGCAGCGAACGACCCGCCTGGCGCATGAACCACACTGGTATATGCGAGGGCGTACGCCCGGCAGCGGCGGCGAGAAAGGGCGACTCGGGCAGGTCACGGCGGGTATTCATCGGCCACCATGTTGCCACGACGGACAAATCCGGCGCGCCTGCGCACCCGTCGGGCCGGTTGGGTCTAGCGTCATTTGGTGTGACGTCCGCCGAACCGGCTCAGTTCCGTACCGCGGTCGCGGCGATGAATGCCGCGACGGTGCGGCCGGAGATCGAGCTGGGCCCGATCAGGCCCCCGCAGCGGCTGGCCCCGTACAGCTACGCGCTGGGTGCCGAGGTCCGCCACCCCGAGACGGCCGTCGTGCCGGAGCGCTCCGATGGCGACGCGTTCGGCCGGTTGATCCTGCTGCACGATCCCGAGGGCGCCGAGGCCTGGGACGGCACCATGCGGCTGGTCGCCTACATCCAGGCCGACCTGGACTCCACCGAGGCGGTGGACCCGCTGCTGCCCGAGGTGGCGTGGAGCTGGCTGGTCGACGCGCTGGGATCGCACGCGGAGGCGGTGACGGCGCTGGGCGGCACCGTCACGGCGACCACGTCGGTGCGCTACGGCGACATCTCCGGACCCCCGCGCGCCCATCAGTTGGAGCTGCGGGCGTCCTGGACCGCCACCGACCTCGAACTCGGGCCGCACGTGCAGGCGTTTTGCGAGGTCCTCGAGCATGCGGCCGGCCTTCCCCCGGCGGGAGTCACCAGCCTGGGCTCCCGCACGCGCGCCTGATGACCGATCCGGCGCCGCAGGCCGAAGCCGATTCCCCGGAACCCGAGGCCACGCCACTGCTGGCACCCGCCGAAGGGGTGCCCGACGTGTCGGTCTATCCGAGCGATATCGCCAGGGCCGCCGAGAGACTCGCCGGCGGCACCGGCCCCTTCGCCATCGATGCCGAGCGGGCGTCCGGCTTCCGGTACTCGAACCGGGCCTACCTGGTGCAGATCCGGCGCGCCGGCGCGGGCACGGTGCTGATCGATCCCGTCAATCACGGCGGCGACCCGCTGCAGGTGATGGCGCCGGTGGCGCAGGTGCTGGCCACCGACGAGTGGGTGCTGCACGCCGCCGACCAGGACCTGCCGTGCCTTGCCGAACTCGGGATGGCACCGCCGAGCCTGTACGACACCGAACTCGGCGGCCGGCTGGCGGGTTTCGAACGGGTCAATCTCGCCGAGGAGGTGCGCCGGCTGCTGGGGCTCGGCCTGGTGAAAGGGCACGGCGCGGCGGACTGGTCCAAGCGACCACTGCCCCCGGAGTGGCTGAACTATGCCGCGCTGGATGTCGAGGTACTGGTGGAGTTGCGGCACGCGGTTGCCGCCGTGCTCGAGGAGCAGGGCAAAACCGAGTGGGCCGCACAGGAATTCGAGTATCTGCGCACCGTCGAACCGAGCCCGACCCGGCGCGACCGGTGGCGCCGCACCTCCGGTATCCACAAGGTGCGCAACCCACGCGCGCTGGCCGCGGTGCGTGAACTGTGGACCACCCGGGACCAGATCGCCGCCCGGCGGGATATCGCGCCCGGCCGGATCCTGCCCGACTCGGCGATCATCAGCGCCGCTGTCGCCGACCCCGATACCGTCGAAAAGCTCACGGCGTTACCGATTTTCGGTGGCAGCCGGCAGCGGCGCAGCGCCCAGGTATGGCTGGACGCACTGGCCAGGGCGCGCCAGGATCCCGATCCGCCGACCGGCACCGAGCCGGTGAACGGCCCACCGCCGACGTCGCGGTGGTCGCGGCGCAAACCCGAGGCCGCCGAACGACTGGAGAAGGCGCGGGCCGGGCTTGCCGAACTGTCCGAACGGGTTTCGGTGCCGGCGGAGAACCTGCTGACCCCGGACACCCTGCGTCGGCTGTGCTGGGACTGGCAACCGGTGCCCGATGTCGGGGCCGCCGTCGACGAATTCCTGACACAGGCCGGGGCGCGGCCGTGGCAGCGTGAGTTGACCGGCCCGGTGCTGACGGCGGCCTTATCGCCCGACGTGGGCTAGGAACGCTTCCAGCACGGCGTCCGGTGCCTCGATCTGCGGCCAGTGGGCGATGTCGTCGGCGAGCAGATGCACGTCGGGATGCGGGATGACCTCCGAATAGCGTTGTGCCATATGTCGTCCCGAGTTGGGATCGGACGGCCCGTTGATGAAGCGCATCGGCACCGCGGTCTCGCGCATGGCACGCACCCAGCGGTTTCGGTACGTGTAGCGATCGGTGACGAACCGACCGAGCTTGTGGGTGACCCGCTTGCCGTCGTGGTAGTCCAGGATCTCGTGGAACTGGTCCATCATGTGCGGTGTCGGTTTGGTGTTCACCCCGAACATCTCGTTGATGGTGGGGTCGAAGAGCCGGCGCGACAGCGGGCTGCCTTGCAGCGGACTGATGATGTCGCCCAATGGAGTTCGTGACAGCAGTTTCTGCAACAACCGAGGCTCGTAGGCCTCGACGAACAGCCCGCCGTTGAGCCAGGTGATCGAGTCGATGTGCAGCGAGCCGTAGACCTGGTCGCCCCGCTCGTGGCGGGCCAGCAGTTCCTGGCAGACGGATACCCCGAGGTCGTGGGCCAGGATGTGCGCCGCGCCGACGCCGAGGTGCGCCAGCAGCGCTTCGTGCATGTCGGCATGGTCGGGCACCGAGTAGCCGTACCGCTGGGGTTTGTCGGAGAAACCCATGCCGATCATGTCGGGGGCGATCACGGTGAAGCGGGAGGTCAGCTTCGGCCAGATCAGCGCCCAGTCCCAGGAGCTGAACGGATACCCGTGGATGAGAAGGAGATTCGGACCGGTGCCTTCATACCGGTAGAAGATGTCGAAGCCGAGGTAGTCGAACGACTTCCCCGCGGCCTTCCATTGCGCAAGCTCGGCGTCCATCTGCCGAGCCTACGCAGCGCCTGTCGCGACGCGCGCCGCACCCGCTACGAATACCGGCTCACCGAGAAAGGGCTGGACCTGTACCCGGTCCCGATGGCGTTGCGGGTATGGTGCGAGAAGTACCTCGCCCCCGACGGCCCGTTCGTCCGCTACCGACACACGACATGCGGCGGCCAGGTGGGGACGGCCGTGTTGCGACACCTGCGGTGACGGGTTCAGTCGACCTGCTCGCTGACGTCGACACCCACCGGGCTGCCCAACGCCGCCACCCAGCCGGTGATCTGGCGGGCGATGTGCTGATCGGTGAGCCCGATCTCGGTGAGGATCTCCGAGCGTGACGCGTGCTCCTGGAACTGCTGAGGAATCCCGACATCGCGGCACGGCACGTCGATATCGTTGCTGCGCAACGCTGCCGACACCGCCGAGCCGATCCCGCCGTGCACGCCGCTGTCCTCCACGGTGACCACCAGCTTGTGCGCTGACGCCAGCGCGTGCAGCGCGCGCGGCACCGGCAGCACCCAGCGCGGGTCGACGACGGTGACACCGATCCCCTGCCGTTGCAGCCGCTGCGCCACCGCCAGTGCCATCACCGCGAACGGTCCGACGGCGACGAGCAGGACGTCACCGGACAGGCCGTCGGCCGGCACCGCGAGGACATCCACCCCGTCACGCCGCTCCAGTGCCGGGATGTCTTCTCCCACAGCACCTTTCGGGAATCTGATGGCCGTCGGCCCGTCCTTGACGTCGAGCGCCTCACCGAACTCCTCGCGCAGCCGCGTCGCGTCACGCGGGGCGGCCACCCGCATTCCCGGCACGATGCCCAGCATCGACAGGTCCCACATGCCGTTGTGGCTGGCGCCGTCGTTCCCGGTGACCCCGGCGCGATCGAGCACCATGGTGACCGGCAGCTTGTGCAACGCGACATCCATCATCACCTGATCGAACGCCCGGTTCAGGAACGTCGAGTAGATGGCCACCACGGGGTGCATGCCACCCATCGCCAACCCGGCCGCCGACGTCATGGCGTGCTGCTCGGCGATGCCGACATCGAAGAAGCGGTCCGGATAGTGCTGGCGGAACGCGCTCAGCCCGGTCGGGCCGGGCATCGCCGCGGTGATGGCGACGATATCGCGGCGGCGGGCCGCCTTCTTGATCAGCTCGTCGGAGAAGACCGAGGTCCAGCCTGGCGGGGAGGCGGCCGTCGAGCGCCCGGTGCGCGGGTCGATGACACCCGTCGAGTGCATCTGCTCGGCTTCGTCGTTCTCGGCGAACGAATAGCCCATGCCCTTGCGGGTGACGACGTGCACGATCACCGGCGCGTTGAAACCACGTGCGCTGCGCAGCGCCGCCTCGACGGCCCGCTCGTCGTGGCCGTCGATCGGCCCGACATACTTCAGCCCCAGGTCGGTGAACATGACCTGCGGCGACAGCGCGTCCTTGATCCCGGCCTTGACGCTGTGCATGCACTGATAGCAGAGCTCACCGATCAGCGGCACACCGCGCACCGTGTCGCGGCCCTTCTCCAGCAGCTTCTCGTATCCCGGCTGCAGGCGCAGGCCGGCCAGATGGTCGGCCAGCCCACCGATGGTCGGGGCGTAGCTGCGCCCGTTGTCGTTGACGACGATGACGATGGGCCGGTGCGCGGCGGCGATGTTGTTCAGCGCCTCCCAGCACATGCCGCCGGTCAGCGCCCCGTCACCGACGACCGCCACCACATGCCGGTTGCGATGCCCGGACAACTCGAACGCCTTGGCCAACCCGTCGGCGTAGGACAGCGCGGTGCTGGCGTGACTGGACTCCACCCAGTCGTGCTCGCTCTCGGCCCGCGACGGGTAGCCGGACAGGCCACCCTTCATCCGCAGGTTGGCGAACTCCGCGCAGCGGCCGGTGAGCATCTTGTGCACGTAGGCCTGATGGCCGGTGTCGAAGATGATCGGGTCGTGCGGCGAGTCGAAAACCCGGTGCAGCGCCAGGGTCAGTTCGACCACGCCCAGGTTCGGGCCGAGATGACCGCCGGTTGCAGCAACCTTGTGAATCAGGAATTCACGGATTTCACAGGCCAGATCGTTGAGCTGCGACTGGGAAAGGTGCTGCAGATCTGCGGGTCCGCGGATCTGTTCAAGCATCCCGTCAGTTTACGCACGCAACACCGGTCAGTCCCGTCGAGCCTGATAGATGTCGGGCACGCCGTCGCGGTCGGCGTCGGCGGTCTCCAGCGCATGGATGCGCCGGTAGGCGGCATTGCGGCTGACCAGCACGACCGCGGCGAGCGCGCCGGCCAGCACGGATCCGCACAGCACCGCGATCTTGACGTCGGTGTCCGCCGCGCTGCCGTCGGCGAAGGCCAGCTCGCCGATCAGCAGCGAGACGGTGAACCCGATACCGGCCAGCAACGCGACCCCGAGCACGTCGCGCCAGGCCAGTTCGTCGTCCAGGCTGGCCCCGGTGAACCGGGCCAGCAGCCATGTGGTGCAGAACACACCGATCGGCTTGCCCAGCACCAGCGCGGCGATGACGCCGATGGTCACCGGATGTAGCAACGAGTCACCCAGGCCGCTCAGACCGCCCACGGTGACACCGGCCGCGAAGAACGCGAACACCGGCACCGCCACCCCTGCCGACAGCGGCCGCATACGGTGTTCGATGGACTCGGCCGCGGCGTGCCGCCCGAACACCGGGACGGTGAACCCGAGCAGCACCCCCGCCACCGTGGCGTGCACCCCGCTGGCGTGCACCAGCGCCCAGGCGGTGACGGCCAGCGGGATCAGCAGCAGTGGATGCCTGATCCCCTTCTGCACGGCCAAGCCGAACAGCCCGATCGGGACGAGTGCGGCCAGCAGTGGACCGGGCGCGAGATGGTCGGTGTAGAACGCGGCGATGACGGTGATCGCCAGCAGATCGTCCACGACGGCCAGGGTGAGCAGAAAGGTTCGCAACGCGGTCGGCAGGTGGGTGGACAGGACGGCGAGAACGGCCAGCGCGAACGCGATATCGGTGGCGATGGGGACGGCCCAGCCGCCGAGGTTCTCCCGGTGACCGGCATTCACGGCGACGAAGATGGCCGCCGGCGCGATCATGCCGCCGACGGCCGCCGCGATCGGCAGCGCCGCTCGTGACGGGTCGCGGAGGTCACCGGCGACGAACTCGCGTTTGAGCTCGACGCCGACGACGAAGAAGAAGATGGCCAACAGGCCGTCGGCGGCCCAGGCGCTGATCGTCAGATTCAGGTGCAGCTGTTCCGGGCCGAAGGCGAAATCGGAGAGTCTGCGGTAGTTGTCCGCCCACGGCGAGTTGGCCCAGATCAGGGCGGCGCCCGCGGCGACGAGCAGCAGCATGCCGCCCACCGTTTCGCTGCGCAGGATCTCGCTCAGGTGCTTGGTCTCGGGCCAGGAGCCCCGGCTGAGTAGTCGGCGCCTGATCATCGGTCTCCTCCGGGTAGCGGTCAGCGACGCCGACCAGACTTCCCGGCACACCTGGACCCAGGTTATCGCGTCAGCACCGCCACGCACTCCACATGGTGGGTCAGCGGGAAGGCGTCGAACACCCGCACCTGTTCGACGGTGTACCCGTTGCGCAGGTACTCCCCCACGTCGCGGGCGAAAGATGCTGTCTCGCAACCGATGTGGATCACCCTCGGCACCCTGGCGATCATGTCGATCACCTCGCGCCCGGCCCCGGTCCGCGGCGGGTCGAGCACCGCGACGTCCGCCGCCGGGCGGCGCTGCCCCGACAGCGCACGGCGCACGGAGTCCGTCAGCACCGACACCCACGGCATATCGGCCAGCGCCGCACGCGCGGCGCGCGCCGATCCCCGTGACGTGTCGACCGTCAGCACGTGCCCCGACGCACCGACCTCTGCGGCCAGCGCCGCCGCGAAAACCCCTGCGCCACCGTAGAGATCCCACGCCGTCATGCCGGGCCGCAGCCGGGCCGCATCGCGGATCAGGGCGCTGTAGAGCTCGGGGGCGTCCCGGTGCGCCTGCCAGAACGCCGTGACCGGCACCCGCCATTGCCGGCCGCCGATGCGCTGCACCGCCTCGTAGTCGCCTTCGACGACCTGCGTCTGCGCCTTGCGGCCCGGGCCCGTCTGCACGATATGCCGCACACCGTCGTCGTCGACGGCGATGTGCAGTTGCGCCCCCGGCGGCCAGCGCGACCCGGCCACCCCGTCCAGCAGCCCAGGCCGCAGCTGCCCGCAGTTCAGCTCGGGATGCAGCTCGGTGCTGTGATAACGGTGAAACCCGGCGTGACCGGACTCCGACACGTCGAGGCGCACCCGGGTGCGCCAGCCGGTGGCGCCGGTCGTACCGACCTCTTCGGCCACCCCGCTCCACTGGAAGCCACCCAGGCGGGCCAGCTGATTGGCCACCACCTCACCCTTGAGCCGGCGGACGGCCGACGGCTCGGCGAACGCCAGGTCACAACAGCCCGAGCCGTCCACACCGGCGATCGGACACAGCGGCTCGATCCGATCCGGCGACGCCTCCAGGACCTCGAGAACATCGGCGTGCCAATAGGATCCACGCTCGGAGCGCACCCGCACCCGCACCGTCTCCCCCGGCAGCGCGTAGCGGACGAACACCACCCGGCCGTCGTGGCGTGCCACGCAGCTGCCACCGTTGGCCGCCGCCCCGGTGGTCAGCGTCAGCTCGTTCAATCCAGGAAACCTCTGCGCGCATCGCCGGGCGCGGACTGCGGCGCCAGCTTCTTGAGCCGTTCCGACGAATTCAGCTGCCACGGCACCGAGGTCACCATCACATTCGGCTCGAACAGCAACCTGCCCTTGAGCCGCAGCGCGCTCTGGTTGTGCAGCACCTGCTCCCACCAATGCCCCACCACGTACTCGGGAATGAACACCGTCACCACGGTGCGCGGTGACTCCTTGGTGACGCGCTTGACGTAATCCAGTACGGGCCTGGTGATTTCGCGGTAGGGCGAGGCGATCACCTTGAGCGGGACGCTGACATCGCTTTCCTCCCACTCGTGCACCAGCTGACGCGTCTCGGCGTCGTCGACGCTGACGGTGATGGCCTCCAGCACGTCCGGGCGGGTGGCCCTGGCGTAGGCCAGCGCACGCCGGGTCGGCAGATGCAGTTTCGACACCAACACCACGGCGTGGTTGCGGCTGGGCAGCACCATGTCACCCGCCGATTCCTCCTGCTCCTCCAACTCCCGCGACACCGTCGCATAGTGCTTGTGGATGAGCTTCATGATCACGAACAGCGAGGACATCGCCAGGATGGCAATCCACGCCCCGGCAAGGAATTTCGTCAGGATGACGATGACGAGCACCGTGCCGGTGCACACGCACCCGATGCTGTTGATCACCCGGGAGCGCATCATGTGGCGGCGCACCGCCGGGTCGGTCTCGATGCGCAGCAGCCGGGTCCAATGCCGCACCATACCGATCTGGCTGAGGGTGAACGAGACGAAGACGCCGACGATGTACAGCTGGATCAGCGCAGTCACCTCGGCGCGGAACGCCACCACGAACGCGATGGCGGCGAACGCCAGGAACAGGATGCCGTTGGAGAACGCCAGCCGGTCACCGCGGGTGTGCAGCTGGCGCGGCAGGTAGCGATCCTGCGCCAGGATCGAGCCGAGCACCGGGAAGCCGTTGAAGGCCGTGTTCGCGGCCAGCACCAGGATCAGCGCGGTGACGCCCGCGATGGCGTAGAGCCCGATCGGGAAATCGTGGAACACCGCATCGGCCAGCTGCGCCACCAGGGTCTTCTGGTGGTATCCCGGGGGTGCCCCGACCAGCTGATCGGGGCTCTCGGCCATCTTCGCGCCGGTCTCCTTGGCCAGCATGATGATGCCGAGGAACAACGTCGTGGCGATCCCGCCCAGTAGCAGCAGGGTGGTTGCGGCGTTGCGCGACTTGGGCTTCTGGAACGCCGGTACCCCGTTGCTGATCGCTTCCACGCCGGTCAGCGCCGCGCAGCCGGAGGAGAACGCCCTGGCCACCAGGAACACCATGGCCAGGCCCAGCACGTCGCCGTGCTCGGAATGCATCTCGAAGCCGGCGGACTCGGCCCGCAGTTCGTGCCCGAGCACGAAGATCTGGAAGAACCCCCAGCCCAGCATCAGGTACATGCCGATCATGAACGCGTAGGTGGGGATGGCGAAGGCGGTCCCGGATTCCCGGATACCGCGCAGGTTCAGCGAGGCCAACACCAGGATCGCCGCCACCGCGAACAACACCTTGTGCTGGGCGATGAACGGCACCGCCGAGCCGATGTTCGACATCGCCGACGCCATCGACACCGCCACCGTGAGGACATAGTCGACCAGCAGCGCACTGGCCACCGTCAGACCGGCGGTGTGCCCGAGGTTGGTGGTGACCACCTCGTAGTCACCGCCCCCAGAGGGGTAGGCGTGCACGTTCTGCCGGTAGCTGGCGATCACCACCATCATGACCGCGGCCACCGCCAACCCGACCCATGGGGCCACCGAGTAGGAGGTCAGCCCGGCCACCGACAGCACCAGGAAGATTTCCTCCGGTGCGTAGGCGACGGACGACAGGGCGTCGGAGGCGAACACCGGCAGCGCGATCCGCTTGGGCAGCAGCGTGTGCGCGAGCTTGTCGCTGCGGAACGGCCTTCCCAGGACCAGCCGGCGCGCGGCGGTCGAAAGCTTGGACACGAGTGCCAAGACTAAGCCCACCGCCGATTGGCTGTAGCGTTCCGGGTGCGCACGGTTGGATGGCATGTCGGATAGGGCGCTGTTCCTGGCAAACGGGCGAGAGGACCCAGGGTGCGGGTTGTGGTGATGGGATGCGGCCGAGTAGGCGCGTCATTGGCCGACGGGTTGTCCCGGATCGGCCATGAAGTGGCGGTGATCGACCGTGACGGCACGGCGTTCAACCGGCTCTCCCCCGAGTTCACCGGCGAGCGGGTGCTCGGCATGGGCTTCGACCGCGATGTGCTGTTGCGGGCCGGCATCGAGGAGGCCGGCGCCTTCGCCGCGGTGTCCTCCGGTGACAACTCCAACATCATCTCGGCCCGGGTGGCCAGGGAGACCTTCCGGGTGGAGCGGGTGGTGGCCCGCATCTACGACGCCAAGCGCGCCGCGGTCTACGAGCGCCTCGGCATCCCGACGGTGGCCACCGTGCCGTGGACCACCGACCGGCTGCTCAACGTGCTGACCCGGGAAACCGAAACCACCAAATGGCGCGACCCGTCCGGCAACGTCGGGGTGGCCGAGCTGCCGCTGCACGAGGAATGGGCCGGCCGCCCCATCACCGAACTGGAGGCCGCCACCGGCGGCCGGGTGGCGTTCCTGCTCCGGCTGGGAACGGGACTGCTGCCGGACGCCAAGACCGTCATCCAGGCCGGCGACAACGTCTACATGGCCGCCATCTCCGGCCACATCGCAGAAGCCATGGCGATCTCCGCACTGCCGCCGAGCGAGGACGAGAACTGATGAAGGTAGCCATCGCCGGGGCCGGCGCCGTCGGCCGATCCATCGCCCGCGAACTCGTCGACAGCCACGACGTGACGCTGCTGGAGCGCGACCCGCAACACATCGACGTCGACGCCATCCCCGCCGCACAGTGGCGCCTCGGCGACGCGTGCGAGCTGAGCCTGCTGGAGTCGGTGAAGCTGGAGGAGTTCGACGTCGTGATCGCCGCCACCGGCGACGACAAGGCCAACGTGGTGGTCAGTCTGCTGGCCAAGACCGAGTTCGCGGTGCCGCGCGTGGTGGCCCGGGTCAACGACCCCCGCAACGAGTGGCTGTTCGACGAGAGCTGGGGTGTGGACGTCGCGGTATCCACCCCGCGGATGCTCGCCTCACTGGTCGAAGAGGCGGTGGCCGTGGGTGATCTGGTGCGGCTGATGAGTTTCCGCAAGGGCCAGGCGAATCTGGTCGAGATCACGCTGCCCGACGACACCCCGTGGGGCGGCAAGGCCGTCAAACGCCTCCAATTGCCCCGTGACGCCTCGTTGGTGACGATTCTGCGCGGGCCGAGGGTGATCGTGCCGGAGAGCGACGAACCGCTGGAGGGCGGCGACGAGTTGATCTTCGTGGCCGTCGCCGAGGTCGAAGAGGAACTGCGGGAGCTGTTGCTGCACCCCGCCAGGTCCTAACCCTCTTCGGCACCCCTCTGGGAGTCCGGCTGCTCGCCCTGCCCGTTGCTGTGCGCCTCGGCGGCGTGTTGGGCGTGCACGGCGCGCTGGGCGTACCGGATGGCGAAGTACGTGACGATCGCCGCGATGCCCGTCAACGGCCAGCCCATCGCGATACGGGCCACGCCCAGCCAACCGGTCTGGTCGGCGTCGTACAGGCGGTGCTGGACCACGAACCGGGCGGCGAACACCGCGACCCACACCAGGGTGGCGATATCGAAGGCCAGCACCGCGCGGCGCACCTGGCGCCAGCCGCGGCCGTGATCGTTGATCCATCCCCACACGTATCCGACGACGGGCCGGCGGATCAGCACCGACAGCGCGAACACCGCGGCCCAGATCAGCGAGGACCAAATACCCAGCAGGAAGTAGCCTTTCGAGGCGCCGACCAGGTACGCGATCAGCGCACTGATACCGACACCCATGAACCCGGACACCGCCGGCTGCAGCGATTCCCGGCGGAACAGCCGCCAGAACAGAACGAGGGCCGCCACCCCCAGTGCGGCGAAGATCGCGGGCAGCAGGCCCGCGGTGGTCGATACCGGGACGAAGACCACAACCGGGAGCGATGAATAGATCAGGCCGCTGATGCCGCCCATTTGGTCGAGAATCGCCCGCGCACCGGTGCCACCCGGCTTCTCGCCGTCCTCGACCTTGTCAGCTGTCCCCTGGTCGGGACGAGTCACTTCTGAATCTCGTAGTGCGGGTTGTAGATCGCCTTCGATCCATTTTCCAGCTTGCCCAGCCGCCCGTGCACCCGCAGCGTCCGACCGGATTCGATCCCGGGGATGCGGCGCTGCCCCAGCCAGACCAACTGGACCGAGTCGGTGCCGTCGAACAACTCGGCGCGAACGCCGCTGGCGCAACCCTTTGCGTTGGTTTCGACACAACGCAGGGTTCCGACCATCGTGACTTCCTGCCCGCGTCGACAGTCGATCGCGCGCTGCGCGCCGGTACTGGCCGCCTCGTCGCTGAGCTCCTCGACATCGAGCGTCTCGGGGTCTTCTGTGAGCCGCCGGGTGAGCCGGCGCAGATACCCTTCGGCCGTAGCCATGGCCTCTCCCTTGCCGCGAATCCGTCGTGGATTCACTTCCCTAACCCTCGCCACCGTAGACCTGTTGGGTTCGAATCGCCACGTCGTGCCGGGCGCGTCGCGCCGGTGGGTGCAACATCGAGTGATGGCGGTGAATCTGCGCGGGGTCACGACGGTGCTGCTGGCCGGTACCGGGTCCGACGACGACTATGTTTACCGGGCCTTTTCAGGCGCGTTACACGAGGTGGGAGCGGTGCTGGTGACACCGCCGCCGCAGCCGCAGCAGCTGATCGCCGGCTATCTGGCCGCCCTGGACGACGCGGCCCGTGGTGACGAACACAACACCATCGCCGTCGGCGGCGTGTCGATCGGCGCGGCGGTGGCAGTCGCCTGGGCGCTGGCGCATCCCGCCCACACCGTCGCCGTGCTGGCCGCTCTGCCGGCGTGGACGGGCCAGCCCGGCAACGCCCCGGCGGCGCTGTCCGCGCGGCACACCGCGGCGCTGCTGCGCACCGACGGCCTGGCGGCCACGGTGGCCACGATGCGGGCGTCCAGCCCGGCCTGGTTGGGCGACGAGCTCACCCGGTCCTGGCTGGCGCAGTGGCCGGCACTGCCCGACGCGATGGACGAGGCGGCCCGGCATGTGTCGCCGACGAGCGCCGAACTGGCCACCCTGGCGGTCCCGATGGGCGTGGCGGCCGCGACCGACGACCCGATCCACCCGGTCGACGTGGCGCTGGAGTGGGTGGCGGCGGCGCCGCGTGCGGCGCTGCGCACCGTCACCCTGGATGCGATGGGCGCCGATCCGGCCGCCCTCGGCGCGGCCTGTGTCGGGGCGCTGCTGGAGCTCTGACTAGCCGCCGGTGATGGTGCTGCGCAGCTGCTGCATGGCCGACATGGCGGTGCGGCGAGCGTCCCCCTCCGGCGGTGCCTGCTGCTCGGCCTGGGCCTGGGCTTGGGCCGCGGCGGCCCGCAACTGCTCGGCCATCGGACCGGGTAACTGCACCGTAAGCGGCGTGCGCACCGGAAGCGGCGTGTCCCCACGGCGAACCACCGTGTCGGCCAACGCTTCTCGCGCCTCGGCCG
This sequence comes from Mycolicibacterium canariasense, assembly GCF_002101555.1. Classification (GTDB taxonomy): domain Bacteria; phylum Actinomycetota; class Actinomycetes; order Mycobacteriales; family Mycobacteriaceae; genus Mycobacterium; species Mycobacterium canariasense. Next base: position 493,249 of record NZ_LQOL01000052.1, on the reverse strand, counting down.
CCAGCGCCTCGATCGTCTCGGGCGCGCCGTTGACCACACAGCGGATCATCCATCGGTAGCCGTCGATACCGATGAACCGCACCACGCCGGGCGTCTGCCCCTGCGGGGCGGAGGTACCGACACCTACCACCTCACGACCCCAGCGGCCGTCCTCGATCCGCACCTTTGCACCGTCCTGGCGCAGCGAATCGGCCAGCTCGCCGGCCACCTCACGCCACAGCCCGGCCGACTTGGGTGCCGCGTATGCCGCGATGGTGAAACGACCGTTGGGCGTCACCACCCACACCGAGCTGGGCACGCCCTGATCGGTGAGCTCCACCTGTACCTGGCCGGCCTCGGGCATCGGGATGAGCACCGACCCGAGATCCAGGCGGGCCACCGTGGCCGCCTCCGGGTCGTCGAAATCCTCGATATCGAACGGGCCGTCAAAGTCGTCTTGGAAATCCTCGTCGTTATCTGCCATCACAAACTCGCATGTCCGCCGGAGGAACCGTGGCCACCATCGCCACGAGAGGTGTCAGCCAGCCCGGCCTCGTCGAACGACGACACCTCGACCAGCTCGGGAAGCTCGACCCGCTGCACCAGCAGTTGCGCGATGCGGTCACCGCGCCGGATCACAATCGGCTGCTCCGGGTCGAGATTGATCAGCGTCACCTTGATCTCCCCACGGTACCCGGCATCGACGGTGCCGGGACTGTTCACGATCGAAAGGCCCACGCGCGTAGCCAAACCCGAACGGGGATGCACCAATCCGACCATTCCGTGCGGGATGGCGACGGCGATCCCGGTCGGCACCAGGGCGCGGTGGCCGGGGGCCAGTTCCAGGTCGACGGCGCTGAACAGGTCCACACCTGCATCGCCGTCGTGGGCCCGGCTGGGCATCGGTAGTTCGCGGTCCAGACGCACGACCGCCAGAGAAGTGGGCACGACGCGACAGATTACCCTTGGCCACGTGTCTGACACGCGCGCAACCACCCAATCGGTGCGTTATCGGGAACGGCTGACGGTGCCGTGGTGGTTCTGGCCGCCCGCCCTGGGGCTGGCCGGCCTGATCGCGACCGAGGTGAACATGGGCGTGCAGAGCCTGCCCGACTGGGTGCCGTTCGCGGTGCTGCTACCGGTGGCCGCGGCCGTGCTGATCTGGATGAGCAGGATGGAGGTGCGGGTGGTCGACGGGCCAGGCGGGCCGCAGCTGTGGGCCGGTCCGGCACATCTGCCGGTCAGTGTCGTCTCCCGCTCGGCGGAGGTGCCGAAGTCGGCCAAATCGGCGGCGCTGGGCCGCCAGCTCGACCCCGCCGCCTATGTGTTGCATCGGGCCTGGGTGGGGCCGATGGTGCTGGTCGTCCTGGACGATCCCGACGACCCCACCCCGTACTGGTTGGTGAGCTGCCGGCACCCCGACCGGGTGCTGGCAGCCCTGCGCTCCTGAGCGCGTGCTACGCGGCGCAGTCCGTGCAGATCATCACGCCGTTCTTCTCGCTGGCGAGCCGGCTGCGGTGATGCACCAGGAAGCAGCTCGAGCACGTGAATTCGTCGGCCTGCTTCGGAATGACGCGCACCGAGAGTTCTTCGCCCGACAGGTCGGCGCCGGGCAGTTCGAACGATTCCGCGGACTCGGATTCGTCGACGTCCACGACGGCCGATTGGGCCTCGTTACGCCGGGCCTTGAGCTCCTCCAGCGAATCCTCTGAAACGTCGTCGGTCTCTGAACGACGCGGCGCGTCGTAGTCGGTAGCCATCTCATCCCCTCCGTTACCTTGCAGCAGAGCTTTGTACCAGCGTCGAACGCCTACACCAAATGATTCGTGCCCCGAATGCGCCCCGAACGGGTGTGATTTACCTCACACAGTTGACGGCCGGCCGGGCGACGGTGCCGGCCGGTGCCTCTAAGGTGCAGGGGTGGTCGCTCTCATCACCGACGGCACGGCGTTCGACAAGCACGGTCGCCCGTTCCGCAGACGGAACCATGTGCCCATCCTGTGCCTGTTCCTGGCGCTGGCCGTCGCCACCGGCGTGGTGTGGGTGATCGCGCTGAACCGGCCCGCCGATGTGCACGAGGCGGCGGTCTGCAACGCTCCCCCGCCCGCCACCGACCCGAACGCGCCCAAGCTGGGCCAGCAGGTGTCACGGGACACGATGACCGACGTGATGCCGGCCAAGCTCGCCGACACCAAGATCAAGGTGCTCAACGCCAGCGGCCAGGGCGGCCAGGCCGCCGAGGTGTCCGGCGCGCTGCGGGATCTCGGATTCGCCCAGCCCACCGCATCCAACGACGCCATCTACGCCGGGACCCGGCTGGAATGCCAGGGCCAGATCCGGTTCGGCCCGGCCGGCCAGGCCGCCGCGGCGGCGGTATGGCTGGTGGCGCCGTGCACCGAGCTGTTCCAGGACCAGCGCACCGACGACTCCGTCGACCTCGCGCTGGGCACCGAATTCACCGAGTTCAGCCACAACGACGATATCGACGCCATGCTGGCCAGCCTGCGCCCCGACGCAACCCAGCCGCCGGATCCCGCGCTGCTGCGCAAGATCCACAGCGCCGCCTGTTGATCAGCGACCGCCCAGCCCGTCCAGCGCCGCCCCGAGCGCGGCGGCCACCCCGGGCGCGGCCGCGTAGAGCATGTCCGGGTCCGGCACGTGCACGACGGCACCGGCCTCCGTCGCGATGAGCACCCCGGCCGCCCAGTCCCAGACGTGCACGTCGTCCTCGAAGTAGGCGTCCATCTGCCCGGCCGCGACCATGCACAGATCCAGCGCGCACGAACCGATCCGGCGGATATCGCGCACCTCGGGCAACAATGCGGCCAGCACCTGCGCCTGACGCGCCCTGCGCTGCGCGTCGTACGAGAAGCCGGTACCCACCAGCGCCAGACCCAGATCGTCGATGTCATTGCAGCGCAACGTCGTTGACTGGCCGTTTCGGGTGACGGTGGCTCCGTGGCCGAGCGCCGCCGAGTACAGCTCGCCGGTGGCCACGTTGACCACCGCGCCCGCGACCGACGTGCCGTCGATCTGCACGCCCACCGAGACGGCGTAGTCGGCGATGCCGTAGACGAAATTCACCGTGCCGTCGATGGGGTCGATCACCCAGACCGGACGCCCCGGCTCGGCATCCGCCGAGCCACCCTCCTCTTCGCCGAGCACCTGATCACCGGGCCGCAGCACCGCCAGCCGGTCCCGGATCAATCGCTCGGTCTCGGTGTCCACCACGGTCACCGGGTCGGTGCGCGTGCTCTTGGAACGCACCGACCCGGCCGCGGTGGCCGCGCTCGCGAACACCTCACCGCGGCGACGGGAGACGAAATCGGCAGCCTCGGTGGCCAGTTGCTCGGCCACGGACCGCAACGTCAGCGGATCACAGTTGTTGGTTTGCACACCCACCATCGCAACACAGGCCGTCGCGGGGCACTAATGTGTGTGACGCGTCGCATCCGCCGTCCCGTGAGGAGCGCTCAATGACCGACCCCGAGTCCAGCACCCATCGCCGCGGATTCGGCGTCGACGTCGGTGGCAGCGGCATCAAGGGTGGCATCGTCGATCTGGACACCGGCATGCTCATCGGCGAACGTTTCAAGCTCCCGACACCGCAGCCGTCCACCCCGGAGGCCGTCGCCAAGACGGTGGCCGCCGTGGTCGGCGAGTTCGGCTGGACCGGGCCGCTCGGGGTCACCTATCCGGGTGTGGTGACCAACGGGATCGTGCGTACCGCGGCGAACGTCGACAAGGGCTGGATCGGCACCAACGCCGTAGAGCTCATCAGCAACGAACTGGGCGGTGCGGCGGTCACCGTGCTCAACGACGCCGACGCCGCCGGGCTCGCCGAAGAACGGTTCGGCGCCGGTAAGGACAAGTCCGGCGTGATCGTGCTGCTGACCTTCGGCACCGGCATCGGCTCGGCCGTGATCCACAACGGCGTCCTGCTGCCCAACACCGAGTTCGGGCATCTGGAGGTGGGCGGCAAGGAGGCCGAGCACCGGGCCGCGTCCTCGGTCAAGGAGCGCAAGGAATGGAGCTACGAGCGCTGGACCCAGGAAGTCACCAAGGTGCTGGTGGCCATCGAGAACGCGATCTGGCCGGATCTGTTCATCGCCGGCGGCGGTATCAGCCGCAAGGCGGACAAATGGATCCCCCTGCTGAAGAACCGCACGCCCGTGGTGGCCGCGACGCTGCTGAACGAGGCGGGCATCGTCGGGGCCGCGATGGCCGCCGCGTTGAGCAGCGACGCGGCCCACGGCACCGGCTGATCGGTCGTCGGCGACGCGCGCGAACAGGCCGGATTTGGCGCACGGCACAGCCTTATCTCACACTGTCGTTACAATGGTCAACGGCGGCCGCCTACCGAGATAGCGGCGGGTTTCCGAGCAGAGATCATCGCCAATATTCGACACAGCCGACGCTTTCCGGTGGTGCATGCGTGCGCACCGGGATCCGCAAGACCGAAAGGGTGTACGTGGCAGCGACAAAAGCAAGCCCGGCAACCGACGAGCCGGTGAAGCGCACCGCCGCCAAGACTCCTGCGAAGAAGGCCCCGGCCAAGGCCGCAGCCGCCAAGGCGCCGGCGAAGCGGGCCACCAAGGCCCCCGCCAAGAAGGCCCCCGCGAAGGCGGGGGGCACGGCCGGTATCGATCCCGATGCCGTAGACCTCGGGGACGACCTGGAGGCCGACGACCTCGACGTGGAGCCCGGCGACGATCTCGAGGTCGACGACGTCGTCCTCGATGACGACCTGGAAGCCGACGCCGCGGACGAGGGCGACGACGCCGAGGCCGACGAGGAGGGCGAGGTCGCCGAGGACGCGGCCGACGTCAAGCCGGCCGCCAAGGCCGCCGAAGCCGACGAGGAGCACCCGGAACCGTCCGAGAAGGACAAGGCGTCCGGCGACTTCGTCTGGGACGAGGAGGAGTCCGAGGCCCTGCGCCAGGCCCGCAAGGACGCCGAACTGACCGCGTCGGCGGACTCGGTCCGCGCGTACCTGAAGCAGATCGGCAAGGTCGCCCTGCTGAACGCGGAGGAGGAGGTCGAACTCGCCAAGCGCATCGAGGCCGGCCTGTACTGCACCCAGCTGATGCTCGAACTCGCCGAGAAGGGCGAGAAGCTGACCACCGCCCAGCGTCGCGACTACCAGTGGATCTGCCGCGACGGTGACCGCGCCAAGAACCATCTGCTGGAGGCCAACCTGCGCCTGGTGGTGTCGTTGGCCAAGCGCTACACCGGTCGCGGCATGGCGTTCCTGGACCTGATCCAGGAGGGCAACCTGGGTCTGATCCGCGCGGTGGAGAAGTTCGACTACACCAAGGGTTACAAGTTCTCCACCTACGCCACCTGGTGGATCCGCCAGGCCATCACCCGCGCCATGGCCGACCAGGCCCGCACCATCCGCATCCCGGTGCACATGGTCGAGGTGATCAACAAGCTGGGCCGGATCCAGCGCGAGCTGCTGCAGGACCTGGGCCGCGAACCCACGCCCGAAGAGCTGGCCAAGGAAATGGACATCACGCCGGAGAAGGTGCTGGAGATCCAGCAGTACGCGCGTGAACCCATTTCGCTGGACCAGACCATCGGCGACGAGGGCGACAGCCAGCTCGGCGACTTCATCGAGGACTCCGAGGCCGTCGTGGCCGTCGACGCGGTGTCGTTCACGCTGCTGCAGGATCAGCTGCAGTCGGTGCTGGAGACGCTGTCCGAGCGCGAGGCCGGCGTGGTCCGGCTGCGCTTCGGCCTGACCGACGGGCAGCCGCGCACCCTCGACGAGATCGGGCAGGTCTACGGCGTCACGCGGGAACGCATCCGCCAGATCGAGTCGAAGACCATGAGCAAGCTGCGCCACCCCAGCCGCTCACAGGTGCTGCGCGACTACCTCGATTAGGTCGTCGCCGGTGTGACGGTTAGTGCGTGGCGTGCTGCTTGGACCCGTAGACGCGCTCCATCAACGCGGTGTCGGTGTGCACCTGGACCCGGGCGGTCTTGCCGTCGCGGATCGTGAAAACGTCGGCGTCGCTTCCTTTTTCGTCTCCCACGGCGACTTCGGTGAGCGCGACGACGGTGTCACCGTCGGCCAGCAGCCGGTTCAGTTTCACCGAGACGTTCTTCTCGGCGAGGCGCGCGAGGTACTGCCCGAGTTCGCCCTTGCCGTGATAGGTGCCGCTGATGGTGCTGTTGCCGGGCTGTACCCACTCGATGTTGTCGTCGAACAACGCCATCACGGTGTCCATGTCGCCCTGGGTGAAAGCCTCGTAACCCCGGGTGACGAGATCGATGTTGTCCTGTTCCTGTGACATTTGCTGTTTCCTTCCCGCATGCGCGCGAAGTCGGCTCTCGGATGGGTCGGACCATTCACGCGCCGAAACGACTGTAAGCCCGCTGACCTGGGAATGTACAGGCGGCAAACACGCACTGCTTGCCGAGTTAAGGAGCTTCTGCTAGAGAGCAGCGCGTCAGTGTTTGCGGGGACGCAGTTTGTAGGACGCCGGCCACGATTCCCGGGAGTCGTCTCCGGTCAGCGGCACGCCCTGTGCACCCACCTTCACGTCGTAGGCCTCCATGTCCGCGCCGGCTTCCCGGTCGGCCTTCTCCCTGGCCAGGTAGTACAGCTGGTCGATCTCGAGCTCCTTGAAGGCCACGAAGGTGGTCTTGCGCACCGCGTGGGGACTGGTTGCCGCCGCGACGAGATGCTCGACGAGCGCCCGGGAGGCCAGCATCGCCGCGGCCAGCACCACACACGCGACGACCCACCCGATGCCCGGGACGGTCGCCGACACCGTCATGGCGGCCGACGCGCCCACCCAGACCCAGCTGACGGTCCGGGTGACCGGCGGGTACAGATCGTTCTTCACCACCTCGGGCGCCAGGCCGGCCGTGGCCAGCTCACCGAGGGCCGGCCGGCCGATCAGCGGCCCGGCCAGCGCGGTGACCAGAAGGCCCGCGCAACTCAATGCCGGCGACCAGCGGTCCAGGGCTCCGGGTCGACGGTGACGCTCAGCAGCGTCAGGACCGCGAACGTCACCACGGCCGCGGCCTCCAGCGGCCGCGCGGCGTGACCGCCGATCCGGCCGATGACCGCCGCGGCGACCGCGACGGCCAGCGCCACCGACGCGGCGATCCAGGATGCGACGTTGCCGACCAACATCCAGTAGACGATCCACGGCGCGAGACCCGATAGCATTGCCACGCTGGGTCACTTTACAGAGTGGCGCGTCAACGTAACACCACGGCGCTGGGTTCCCTTGGTGCACCCAATATTTCACGGTGCGATGGCGGCTGACGGCCCCCTTCGTCGGTGATGCCGTACCGCACCGCCAACTCGGCGCCGATCACGGTGTGCCCGCTGTGGCCGGCCAGTTCCGGATCGCCGAACAGCGCATCGATCAGGTGACCGGTGAACTCCGGCGTCTCGGCATGCCGGGCGGTCTCGGCCAGGGCGTCGGGATGCCCGGCGAACGCGGCACGCAACCGCTCGGTGAGCAGGATTCCCATCCAGATCGACACGCACGCCACCGAGGTGCCGCGGAAGTCGACGGCCATATCTGCGGCCATCTTGTCGATCCCGGCCTTCTGCGCCCCGTACGCGGGACCGTGCATGTAGCACACCGAACCGGGCGAGGAGGTGAACGCGATCAGCCCGCGGGGCCGGCGCAGCAGCAGCGGCGCAGCGTGCCAGGACGCCACATACGCCGAACGCAGCCCGACATCGAGCACGTCACCGAGCCCGACCGGCTTCTCCCAGAACGGTTTCGCACCGGTGAGTTCGTCGTGCACCACCGCGGCGTTGTTCACCAACAGATCGAGCCCGCCCTCGTCGGCGCCGACGCGGGCGAACAGCGCGGCCACGGCGTCGTCGTCGCCGTGGTCCACCCGCACCGCGACACCGCCGGGCGGGGCCTCGGTGATGCTGCGGCCCGTGGCGTAGACCCGCCAGCCGCGGGCACTCAAGGCGCCGGCGATCCCGAGACCGGCGCCCCTGCTGGCACCCGTGACCACCGCGACCCGCACTCCCCTAACCTAGACGCCGTGCCAGACTCGCGGATCAATATCGCCTCCGGATCGGAATTCGAAGCCGCGGTTGGCTATTCACGCGCCGTACGGATCGGCGATCACGTCGCGGTGTCCGGGACCACCGCGCCCGGCGGTTCGGTCGCCGAGCAGACCCGCGCGGCCCTGCGGCGCATCGAGGCCGCACTCGCCGAGGCCGGCGCCGCCCTGTCGGACGTGGTGCGGACCCGGATGTTCGTCACCGATATCTCCCGATGGCAGGAGATCGGTGCCGTGCACCGCGAGTTCTTCGGCGATATCCGGCCGGTGACCACCATGGTCGAGGTCAGCGCGCTCATCTCGCCCGAACTGCTCGTGGAGATCGAGGCGGACGCCTACCTGGGCGCCTGATCGCTGGACGGAGCAAACTGTCCGTCCGGGCCGGGCAGGTAGCTCGTGACACTTCTCACAGCCGCCACCGGCAGGGGTCCATATAGGTGCGGGAACAGCATCGATTCCGGATCGGTGGGCACCCCGGGCTCCCAGCGCACGGGGTCGCTCAGCTTGCCCGGATCGACGGCCAGCAACACCAGGTCGGTGCGCCCGGCGTACAGCCGGTTGGCGGGCAGATGGACCTGTTCAGGAGCCGAAAGATGGACGAAGCCCACGTCGGCGAGCGAGGCCGGGCGGTGTTCGCCCGCGCGTTGGGCCGCGTGCCATTCCTCGGATGAGCACAGATGGACGAGGACCTCGGAGTCGCGGATCATGCGCCCAGCGTGCCCGTCCCGCAACGGGAGTGCGCCGTGAGACACGACACACCGATGAACGGTGAGGGAACAAGGCCGGAACCTCATACGTCTGACACAGTAGAACCACGCATCAAGCCGAACGGAGGACGTGCCGTGAACGCAATCCTGACCAGTCCGGAACTGACCCGGGCCGATCGCTGCGACCGCTGCGGTGCGGCTGCGCAAGTGCGGGCCACGCTCCCGTCGGGCGCCGAACTCCTGTTCTGCCAGCACCACGCCAACGAGCACGAAGCCAAGCTGATCGAACTGGCCGCGGTGCTGGAGGTCAAGCCGGTCGACGCGTAGGGAATGCTGGACTGGTCATGAGCGACCAGCCCCCCGCAAAACCCACTCGCCACCACATCTGGCCCATCACCAAGCGCACGCTGTCCAAGGCCTGGGACGACTCGATCTTCTCCGAGGCCGCACAAGCCGCCTTCTGGTGTGCGCTGTCGCTGCCGCCGCTGCTGCTCGGCATGTTGGGCAGCCTGGCGTACCTGGCCCCGCTCTTCGGACCGGATACGTTGCCGGCCATCGAGGAACAGCTGATCGGGACGTCGGGGCGATTCTTCTCGCAGAACGTCGTCAGCGAGATCATCGCGCCGACCATCTACGACATCGTGCGCGGTGCCCGCGGCGAGGTCGTGTCGCTCGGCTTCGTCATCTCGTTATGGGCAGGTTCCTCGGCGATCTCGGCATTCGTCGACTCGGTGGTCGAGGCGCACGACCAGACACCGCTGCGCCATCCGGTGCGGCAGCGGTTCTATGCGCTGGGCCTGTACGTGGTCATGCTGGTGTGCGCGGTGCTGACAGCGCCGTTCATCGCGTTGGGGCCGCGTAAGATCTCCGAATCTATTCCGGAGAGCTGGGACAACGTGCTGCAGTACGGGTACTACCCGGCGCTGGTGATCGTGCTGGTGCTGGCGGTGACCGTGCTCTACCGGGTGTCGTTGCCGGCGCCGCTGCCCACCCACCGCCTACTGGTGGGCGCGGTGCTGGCGACCGCGGTCTTCCTCATCGCGACGGTGGGCCTGCGGATTTACCTCACCTGGATCACCGCGACCGGCTACACCTACGGCGCGCTGGCCACGCCGATCGCGTTCCTGCTGTTCGCCTTCCTCCTCGGCTTCGCCATCATGATCGGCGCCGAGCTGAACGCGGCGGTGCAGGAGGAGTGGCCCGCGCCGGACACGCACGCGCGCCGGCTGCGGGAGTGGATCGAGGAACGCACCGACACCCGCAACGGCACCAACGGCACTACTTCTTGAGCTGTTCGTAGATCCGCTTGCAGTCCGGGCACACCGGGGAGCCGGGCTTGGCGGCCTTGGTCACCGGGAACACCTCACCGCACAGGGCCACGACATGCGTACCCATGACGGCACTTTCGGCGATCTTGTCCTTCTTGACGTAATGGAAGACCTTGGGGGCATCATCATCGGTCCCGTCATCGACGCGTTCGTCGGTGTCCGGGCGTTCGATCGTCTGGGTCTGCATACCCCTATTGTGCCCGGCCCGCGCGCCGGTCCGAAGGTGTGGGACAGTGGAGTTTATGAAACACGGCCCGGAGCTGAGTTTCGACGACGACGGTCGACCGATCCTGATCACCCGCGCCGCCCTGCCCTACGAAGAGCAGCACCGCGCCAGGATGCGCAAGTACTTCACCTTGATGGCATTCCGGATCCCCGCCCTGGTGCTGGCGGCGGTCGCCTACGGCATCTGGCAGAACGGACTCATCTCGCTGGGCATCATCGTGCTGTCCATCCCGCTGCCGTGGATGGCCGTGCTGATCGCCAACGACCGCCCGCCGCGCAAGGCCACCGAGCCGCGCCGGTACGACTCGGCCGGCCCGCGCCGCACTCCCCTGTTTCCCACCGCCGAGCGCCCGGCGCTCGAACCCGTGCGCCACGTCGACCCGGCCGCCGGCACCGACGCGTCCTGACCGCCCGATTTCCCACCTGAGTGCGGTTCTTGCGCACTTCTCAGGAGAATCTCAGGTCGTCGGGAAAAAACCGCAGGTCAGTAGGTGTGACATCGGGAACCAGCGGGAACTCTGAGCCCTGTACGGACGTTGAACGCAGTGACAGTTCCAGCCGATCAGGAGGCCGTAAATGGCGATCGCCAACGCAAGCCGTGTCGACAGCGATCTGGACGCTCAGAGCCCAGCCGCCGATCTTGTCCGTGTGTATCTCAACGGCATCGGCAAGACAGCGCTGCTGACCGCCGCGGATGAGGTCGAGTTGGCCAAGCGCATCGAGGCCGGGCTGTACGCCCAGCATCTGCTGGAGACCCGCAAGCGTCTCGGCGAGGCCCGCAAGAAAGACCTGGCGGCCGTGGTACGCGACGGTGATTCCGCCCGCCGCCACCTACTGGAGGCCAACCTGCGCCTGGTGGTGTCGCTGGCCAAGCGCTACACCGGACGTGGCATGCCGTTGCTGGACCTGATCCAGGAGGGCAACCTCGGACTCATCCGGGCCATGGAGAAGTTCGACTACACCAAGGGCTTCAAGTTCTCGACCTACGCCACCTGGTGGATCCGCCAGGCCATCACCCGCGGCATGGCCGACCAGAGCCGCACGATCCGGCTGCCCGTGCACCTGGTCGAGCAGGTCAACAAGCTGGCCCGGATCAAGCGCGAGATGCACCAGAACCTCGGCCGGGAAGCCACCGACGAGGAACTGGCCGAAGAGTCGGGCATCCCGGTGGAGAAGATCAACGACCTGCTGGAGCACAGCCGCGACCCGGTGAGCCTGGACATGCCGGTCGGCACCGACGAGGAGGCCCCGCTGGGTGACTTCATCGAGGACGCCGAGGCGATGTCGGCGGAGAACGCGGTGATTTCCGAGCTGCTGCACACCGATATCCGGTACGTGCTGACCACGCTGGACGAACGCGAGCAGCAGGTCATCCGGCTGCGGTTCGGCCTGGACGACGGCCAGCCGCGCACCCTGGACCAGATCGGCAAGCTGTTCGGGCTGTCCCGCGAACGGGTCCGCCAGATCGAGCGCGAGGTGATGGCCAAGCTGCGCAACGGCGAACGTGCCGAGCGGCTGCGGTCCTACGCCAGCTAGCGAAACCCTCCCCGCTGATGCCCGTCGCGCTTTCGCGCGGCGGGCATCACATTGCGCCGGGAAGATGTTGCAGCCCTGTTCAAGCGCCTAGACCGGTAGACTCGACAATCGACGGAGGGCCTGGAAGGTAGCGCATGAACGATCTGATCGACACCACCGAGATGTACCTGCGGACCATCTACGACCTCGAGGAAGAGGGCGTGGTTCCGCTGCGTGCCCGGATCGCGGAACGTCTCGAGCAGAGTGGACCCACCGTCAGCCAGACCGTGTCCCGGATGGAGCGCGACGGCCTACTGCACGTCGCGGGCGACCGCCACCTCGAGCTCACCGAGAAGGGCCGCTATCTGGCCATCTCGGTCATGCGCAAACACCGCCTGGCCGAACGGCTGCTGGTCGACGTGATCGGCCTGCCGTGGGAGGAAGTGCATGCCGAGGCCTGCCGGTGGGAGCACGTCATGAGCGAGGACGTGGAACGCCGGCTGCTGCAGGTGCTCAACAACCCGACCACCTCACCCTTCGGCAACCCGATCCCCGGGCTGTCCGAGCTGGGCTACGGCGAAGCCGGCGCCAGTGAAGACGCAAATCTCGTGCGGCTCACCGAATTACCGTCCGGGTCGCCGGTCGCGGTGGTGGTGCGTCAACTGACCGAGCACGTCCAGGGCGATGTCGAACTGATCGGCCGTCTCAAGGATGCCGGCGTGGTGCCCAATGCCAGGGTCACCGTGCAGGTCAGCGACGAGACCGGCGGCGGTGTGCTGATCCTGATCCCGGGGCATCAGGAGGTCGAACTGCCGCATCACATGGCGCACGCCGTCAAGGTCGAGAAGGCCTGACCCGCATCACCCGGCGCGCTGCCCGAACGCGCGTCGCGACGGCAGCCGCACTCCCAGCTGGGCCGCCGTCCGGTAACCGGTGAGTGCCAGCTCGCGGATCTGCCGTGGGTGCATCCCCGACTGCAACGCCTGGTCCAGCATGCCGGCCATCCGGTGTGCGGGCAGCCCGTTCAGCGCCGCTTCCAGCGCGATCCCGGCCAGCGGGCCGTCGCCGCGGGCGTAGGCCGAAAACGCCAACAGCACCAGCGCCTCGACCCGCCACGGGTCGGGCAGGGTGCGGGCCAGCACCGTCCACAGTGCTTCCGCCTCGGCGGCCCGCTCCCCGACCGCCAGTGCGTACAAGGTGTCCTTGACCCGGGGATCGGTCAGCGCGGCGGCCAGGGTGGCCACCTCGGCATCGTCGAGCTCGGAGTCGGCGCGCACCCCGGCCGCCATCCGCAACGCCAGGCGCACGGCGTCGGCCGCCGCTTCGTCGTCGACGACGCCGTCCCGCCGCCGGATCCGCTCGCGCAACGCCGCGCATCGGGCCGGGTCGGCGACCCCGACCACCCGTTGCAGATCCTCGCGCCGGCGGTAGAGCCTGCGCCCGTCGAGCACCGCGGCCGCCGCCAGCGGTGAGGCGTCCGGATCGTCGATCAGCCCGCCGGCACCGCAGCCGTCCGCACAGGACCACCGCCCGCCCGGCGTCACCCGATCGACCAGCAGGACGGCCAGCAGCAGGATGGCGTGGTCGTCCAGCGACTCGGCCAGCCGGTCGGCGAGATCGAGATGGTCGATACCACAGGCGTCGCAGTCGGTGCCGTCCTCGTCGACGACGACGGCGATCGCCGCGTCCGGACTGGACGCCGCGACCACCTCGGCCAGGTGCGCGGTGCCGGCGACGAGCGCCGCACTGAGATCCACCCGCAGAACGGGGCCGATGTCACCGCGGTCCACGGTGACCAGGACCAGCGAACGCTCGGGAACGAAGCCGAGCACCGCGGGCAGCGCCGCGATCAGCGCGGCCGGGCTGTCGAGATCGAAAAGACGGGGTTGGGATGTCATGTCCCCACCGTCACAGCCGGCACCGTCAGCCGGTGCCGCTGCGGCGGTCCGGCGCCGTGGATTGTGGATGAATCCGCAACTGTGCATCGATCGCGAGTTGTTAACCCGCAATTCGGCGTCGTCGGCGTGCGAGATCGGTGCAACCGGCGTAGGACTTCACACATGGGTTCCATGCAGGAGTACGACCTGGTCGTCATCGGTTCCGGTCCCGGCGGTCAACGTGCGGCCATCGCCGCCGCCAAACTCGGGAAATCGGTGGCAGTCATCGAACGCGGCATGATGCTGGGCGGGGTCTGCGTCAACACCGGCACCATCCCGTCCAAGACACTGCGTGAGGCCGTCGTCTACCTCACCGGGATGAATCAGCGTGAGCTCTACGGCGCCAGCTACCGGGTGAAGGAGAAGATCACCCCGGCCGATCTGTTGGCCCGCACCCAGCACGTCATCGGCAAGGAGATCGACGTGGTGCGCTCGCAGCTGATGCGCAACCGGGTCGAGCTCTACGTCGGGCACGGCCGGTTCATCGACGAGCACACCCTGCTGGTCGACGACCCCGGCCGCGCCGAGCGGATCACCATCCGCGGGGCCAACATCGTCATCGCCACCGGGACCAAACCGGCCCGGCCCAGCGGTGTCGAGTTCGACGAGAACCGGGTGCTCGACTCCGACGGCATCCTCGACCTCAAGGCCATCCCGACCTCGATGGTGGTGGTCGGTGCCGGGGTGATCGGCATCGAGTACGCCTCCATGTTCGCCGCGCTGGGCACCAAGGTGACGGTGGTGGAGAAGCGCGAGTCGATGCTGGAGTTCTGCGATCCGGAGATCGTCGAGGCGCTGCGGTTCCACCTGCGCGACCTGGCCGTCACCTTCCGGTTCGGTGAGGAGGTGACCGCGGTCGACGTCGGGGCGGCCGGGACCGTCACCACGCTGGGCAGCGGCAAGCAGATCCCCGCCGAGACGGTGATGTACTCTGCCGGCCGGCAAGGACAGACCGATCACCTGGATCTGGCCAACGCCGGCCTGGAGGCCGACAACCGGGGCCGCATCTTCGTCGACGACAACTTCGCCACCAAGGTCGAACACATCTACGCCGTCGGGGACGTGATCGGCTTCCCCGCTCTGGCCGCCACCTCGATGGAGCAGGGCCGGCTGGCCGCCTACCACGCGTTCGGTGAGCCCACCAAGGGCATGATGGACCTCCAGCCGATCGGCATCTACTCGATCCCCGAGGTGTCCTACGTCGGTGCCACCGAGGTGGATCTGACCAAGGACGCGATCCCCTACGAGGTGGGCGTGTCGCGGTACCGCGAGCTGGCCCGCGGCCAGATCGCCGGCGACTCCTACGGCATGTTGAAGCTGCTGGTGTCCACCGAGGATCTGCGCCTGCTCGGGGTGCACATCTTCGGCACCAATGCCACCGAGATGGTGCACATCGGGCAGGCCGTGATGGGCTGCGGCGGCACCGTCGAGTACCTGGTGGACGCGGTGTTCAACTATCCGACGTTCTCCGAGGCCTACAAGGTGGCCGCGCTGGACGTGATGAACAAGTTGCGCGCGCTGAGCCAGTTCAAGCGTTAACAACCCACCGACGAGTCCGGAGCCTGATCGCCGGGGCCCTGTCCCTCCGCGCGGATCAACAGGTCTTCCGCGGTGTGGTCGAAAGGCGGTGAGTAGGAAAGGTTTTCGGCGCACCCACCGCCGTCGAGGCCGCCCGTCAAACCGGTGATGGTGGAACCGACCAGCCACGGCGAGCCGCTGGTGCCATCGACCAAACCACCGCACCGCAACAACGGGTAGCCCGCCCTGGTGGTGCTGGTCGGGGCGTGACAGCCGATCGGCCCGCCCCCCACGCCCATCGGATAGCCCGTGACCGCGACATCGGTGCCCGGGGCCGGCGCCGTCCCCAGCCGGAGTCCGCCCCCGACCGCCGCCGCCACCGAGCCGCCGCCGTCCCGGCTCACCCGCGCGATGGCAAAATCGGCGCGGGGATTCTGGTTCGCGCTCCACCGCGGATCCAGGTAGATGGTGTCGAGGTGCCACAGCTGGTTCGGGTCGGTGGTGCCGGCGAACCCGGCCGCGAACGTCGCATCCGGGCCGCCGTCCAGGCAGTGCGCCGCCGTCAGGATCAGGTCACCGGCCGGCGAGTCCAGCACCGCAGCGGTGCAGGCGTGCAGGTCACCGCCGCCGACGAAGAGGGCGCCGATGCGCCGATCGGGAAGGACCGGGACCGCCTCGGGCGTGCTTGCCTCCACGGTGGCGAACCGACGGGCCTGCGGCGCGGCCGCGCAGCCGGCAATCAGCGCACCGGCCAGCGCCACCGCCGTCACCCACACCGTCACTCGCACGTCATGATCCTGCCCGACAAACCTGGTGAAAGCGCTGGGAGGAGATCCGGCGGGGCGCCGACGCGACATCGACGGGGCATAGCCGGGGGGCGCACGCTGTTTGAAAGGCAAAATACGAGACAATCTGGTGAAGAGGAGGTGAAGCACATGGTCGATCAATCAGGTCACCCGGAACCGCACTATCAACCCGACCAGACGGGCATGTACGAGCTGGAGTTCCCGGCACCGCAACTGTCCGCGTCGGATGGGCGCGGTCCGGTGCTGATCCATGCGCTGGAGGGGTTCTCGGACGCGGGGCACGCCGTCCGGCTGGCCGCCCAGCACCTGAAAGACACGCTGGACACCGAACTGGTGGCGTCGTTCGCGATCGACGAACTGCTCGACTACCGGTCCCGACGCCCGTTGATGACCTTCAAAACCGATCATTTCACCAGCTACGACCAGCCCGAACTGAACCTGTATGCGCTGCGCGACAGCGCTGGCACCCCGTTCCTGCTGCTGGCCGGGCTGGAACCGGACCTGCGCTGGGAACGGTTCATCAGCGCGGTGCGACTGCTGGCCGAACGGCTCGACGTCCGTCAGGTCATCGGGTTGGGCACCATCCCGATGGCGGTGCCGCACACCCGGCCGGTGACGCTGACCGCGCACTCCACCAACAAGGAACTCATCAGCGAGTACACCCCGTGGGTCGGCGAGGTCCAGGTGCCGGCGAGCGTGTCGAACCTGCTGGAGTTCCGGATGGGCCAGCACGGCCACGATGCGCTGGGGTTCACCGTGCATGTGCCGCACTACCTGGCGCAAACTCCTTATCCACCGGCCGCCGAGACCCTGCTGGCCGAGGTTGCCCGCTGCGCCGGACTGCAGATCCCCCTTGCCGCGCTCGGCGAAGCCGCAGCTGAGGTGCATACGAAGATCAACGAGCAGGTGGCGGCGAGCGCCGAGGTCGCTCAGGTGGTGACGGCTTTGGAGCGCCAGTACGATGCATTCGTCGCCGCTCAGGAAAACCGGTCGTTGTTAGCCCGCGACGAGGATCTGCCCAGCGGCGACGAGTTGGGTGCGGAGTTCGAGCGGTTCCTGGCGCAGCAGGCGGACGACAAGTTCAGAGAAGGCTTCTCCGACGGGTTCCCTGACGGCCAGGACGACACCTAGCCGATACTGCTTCGGCATCGAGGTCGGGGAAGGACATGGCGGAGATGACCGAACGGAAAACCAAGCTTCGGCCGGTGCGCGAGACCACGCCCACCCTGCAGTTCCGCACGATCCACGGCTACCGCCGCGCGTTCCGGATCTGCGGGTCGGGGCCGGCGATCCTGCTGATCCACGGCATCGGGGACAACTCGACGACCTGGCATACGGTGCAGGCCGCCCTGGCACAGCGGTTCACCGTGATCGCGCCCGACCTGCTGGGCCATGGTCAGTCCGACAAGCCGCGGGCGGACTACTCGGTTGCCGCGTACGCCAACGGGATGCGCGATCTGTTGTCCGTGCTGGACGTCGACCGCGTCACGGTGGTGGGTCACTCGCTGGGCGGCGGCGTGGCGATGCAGTTCGCCTACCAGTTCCCGCAGTTGGTCGACCGCCTGGTACTGGTGGGCT
This sequence comes from Mycolicibacterium canariasense, assembly GCF_002101555.1. Taxonomy (GTDB): domain Bacteria; phylum Actinomycetota; class Actinomycetes; order Mycobacteriales; family Mycobacteriaceae; genus Mycobacterium; species Mycobacterium canariasense. The sequence goes on along the minus strand of NZ_LQOL01000052.1, from coordinate 475,607 downwards.
CCGGCGGGGTCACCAAGGACGTGAACATCGCCCTTCGGGTCGCGTCGCTGCCGATGGGCAGCGAAGCGCTGGCCCTGCTGCGGTTGCCGTTGGTGTTGCCCGCCCTGCAGGCGGCCGGCCGGATCGGCGGGACGCTGTTCGGTTCGACCGGGGTGGGGCGCGATCTGCCCGATGTGTTGCGCGTGCTCAACGACCTTCCCGAGCCCACGGCGTCATCGGCGTTCGCGCGGACGTTGCGTGCGGTGGTGGACTGGCGCGGCCAGGTGGTCACCATGCTGGATCGATGTTATTTGACCGAATCGGTTCCGGTTCAGCTCGTTTGGGGCAAGCACGATTCGGTGATCCCGGTCAGCCATGCCCACCTGGCACATTCGGCCATGCCCGGGTCACAGTTGGCCATCTTCGACGGGTCCGGGCATTTTCCGTTCCACGACGACCCCGACCGGTTCGTCGAGATCGTCGAGCGTTTCATCGACTCGACCCAGCCGGCCCGCTATGACCAGGATCTACTGCGCGAGTTGTTGCGTTCGGGCATCAGCGAGAAGGCGATCACCGGTTCACTGGACACCCGGGTGGCGGTGCTGGACGCCATCGGCGGGGATGAGCGAAGCGCCACCTGACGCGCGATCACGCCTACTACGATCGGTTGCATGGCGGTCGATGTGAGCGTGCTGCGAGTGTTCACCACTCCCGAAGGCGAGTTCGGCAATCCGCTCGGCGTGGTCGACGCCGCGGCTGTCGACCCGGCCGACCGGCAACGGTTGGCCACCGAATTGGGCTACAGCGAAACGATTTTCGTCGACGTTCCCGCCCCGGGTGCGACGACGGCGAGCGCGCACATCTTCACCCCCGCCGTCGAGATTCCGTTCGCCGGGCATCCGACCGTCGGCGCGGCGTGGTGGCTGCGCGAACGCGGCATCCCGGTCCGGACCCTGCAGGTGCCGGCCGGGCTGGTGCAGGTCGAGTACCGCACCGACGATTCCGGTGCCGACCTCACCGTGATCAGCGCGCGGGCCGAGTGGGCGCCGGAGTTCGCGATCTACGACCTGGCGTCGATCGAGGACGTGCTGACCAGCGACCCTGCCGATTACACGGGCGATGCCGAGCATTACGTCTGGGCCTGGACCGATGCCGCCGCCGGCGAGCTGCGGTCGAGGATGTTCGCCCCGAATCTGGGCATCGTCGAGGATGAGGCAACGGGCGCGGCGGCGGTCCGTATGACCGACTATCTCAGCCGCGATCTGCACATCATCCAGGGCAAGGGGTCACGGATCGACACCTGGTGGGATCCACAGGGCTGGGTGAAGGTCGGCGGACGCGTCGTGCACGACGGCAATACGCTGGTGGACTGACGGCGGCCGGACCGGACGGTCAGCCGGGACTGCTGATCCGGCGGTGAGCGCGCAGTTCGGCGATCTCGCGCTCGAAGTCTTCGGCCGAGCTGAACGACCGGTACACCGAGGCGAACCTCAGGTAGGCCACCTCGTCGAGTTCGCGCAGCGGTCCGAGGATGGCCAGGCCGACGTCGTGGCTGGGAATCTCGGGTGAACCCGCGGCCCGGACGGCGTCCTCCACCTGTTGGGCCAGCAGATTCAGTGCATCATCGTCGACCTGCCGGCCCTGGCAGGCGCGGCGCACGCCCTTGATGACCTTCTCACGGCTGAACGGTTCGGTGACCCCGCTGCGTTTCACCACGGCGAGCACGGCGGTTTCCACGGTGGTGAAGCGGCGGCCGCATTCCGGGCACGAGCGCCGGCGTCGGATGGCCTGGCCCTCGTCGGTCTCACGGGAATCGACGACTCGCGAATCCGGGTGGCGGCAGAACGGACAGTGCATCACCGCTCCTTCGCCGTGCCGCATGTCGACCAGATCGAACGCCTCCGAGCCTACCTGCACCACCCTCGGGCGGCTCAGCCGATCGGCGCGATGAGGGTTTGGCCGGCCAGCACCGCACTCGAGTCCAGTTTGTTGAGCTCCTTGATGCGATCCACCACGGAGTTCACCGGCGCGTCGGGCGCCACCCGCTGTGCCACGTGCTGCAGCGTCTCCCCCGCCTCGACCTGAACGACCGAGAGCCGGGTGGGCACCTGCACCGCCGTTTCGCCGACGCCGCTGCCCACCTGCGCGACCAGACCCAGCCACACCGTGATCGCCGCGGCGATCAACGCCAGCACCACGGTGGTGACCGGCGTGATCGGGCGCCGGCGGCGCGATGCCCGCGACATCAGCACCCCGGTGCCCCGATAGCCGAAGGCCGCCCCCGCCGGCCGGCGCACCTGCGGCCGGCGGCGGCGCACGACGACATCGCGCGGCAGCGGCCATACCTCGGCCGGGGCGGGCCGGCGGACCGCCACCCGGGCCCGGTCGAACTCGCGGTCCTCGAACGGAGCCCGGCGCCGGGCCTCGAAAGGCGCCTCGAACTGAGAATCGAAGCTGGAATCGAACGCATCATCGAATTCGGTGCCGAATCGGGTGTCCATGACGGTCATGGTTGAGCCTTTCCTGGGTTTTCCTGCCGGTCGTTCGCTCTTGTGTTCGAAGATAGTCGATCAGGTGTTCGATCGGTAGAACATGTGATCGAACTGTTGCAAACGATAAAGGCACCCACCGACAAGTCGCGTGCGTCACTCAAGCCACAGAGGTCGCACCAGCCACGCCGGGCCCCGCATTCGACCTCGCGCCGACACGCCTCGAACACATGTTTGATTAATGCCGGCGGTGCGACTAGATTCGGCGCCATGAGCGAGCACACCGACACCCCTGAACCGCGGTCGGGACTCACCGAGCGACAGCGCACGATCCTCGAGGTCATCCGCGCGTCGGTCACCAGTCGCGGGTATCCGCCCAGCATCCGCGAGATCGGGGACGCGGTCGGTCTGACCTCCACGTCATCGGTGGCACACCAGCTGCGCACCCTGGAACGCAAGGGCTACCTGCGCCGCGACCCCAACCGTCCGCGCGCGGTGGATGTCCGCGGCGCCGATGACACCGTCACCCCGATCGTGGCCACCGATGTCGCCGGCTCCGATGCCCTGCCCGAGCCCACCTTCGTGCCGGTGCTGGGCCGGATCGCCGCCGGCGGGCCGATCCTGGCCGAGGAGGCCGTCGAGGATGTCTTCCCGCTACCGCGCGAACTGGTCGGCGAAGGCTCGCTGTTCCTGCTCAAGGTGGTCGGCGAGTCGATGGTCGACGCGGCCATCTGCGATGGCGACTGGGTGGTGGTCCGGCAACAGAACGTCGCCGACAACGGCGATATCGTCGCGGCCATGATCGACGGCGAGGCCACCGTCAAGACCTTCAAGCGGACGCGCGGTCAGGTCTGGCTGATGCCGCACAACCGGGCGTTCGACCCGATCCCCGGCAACGACGCGGTCGTGCTGGGCAAGGTCGTGACCGTCATCCGCAAGATCTGACGGGCACTCACTCCGCCCGGACGAATCCGTTCGTCACCGCGAATTCCTCACTGGCGAACCAGATATCAGCCGGCGTCCGGTCATAGCCGGGCGTTCCCGGAGTCCAGTACAGGCCGGTTCCGGTATCGGCCTTGACCAGGTAGCCGTCGGGCGCGCGGAACGGATCGCTGCCGGCCGGCCGTACCGAGGTGCGCGACGGATCCGGCTCCTCGATCTGGATGGCCGCGTGCCGCCCGCTGGGGAAATCGGGTTCATAAGTGGAGCGTGGAGTGGGTGCCAGGCCGCCCACCAGACTCACTCCGGTCGTCGGCGGTTCGCTATCGGCTTCGGCCGCCGGTTCTTCGCCGGGTTCCTCTTCGAGTTCTTCTTCGGGTCGTTCGGGTCTTTCTTCGGCACGTTCGGCGGGGTCGGCCGGGACGTCGGACTCGATACGCGTCGGCGCCGTGTCGACGAAGTCGGCGTTGTCGGCGTCATCGGAGGTGTCGGCAGGGTCTTCGGCCCCCGGCACCGCCAGCGCCCACGGGCTCTGCGGCGAATACCCACCGGGCTCCTGACCGAAGCCGGCCGGGCCGGTCTCGTAATCGTCGGGCTCGTGCGAGTCGTAACCGTCATCATCGAATCCGGGCTTGTCGAAACCGGTCCGGTCATAACCGGCATTCTCGTAACCGGCGTGCTCGTAACTCTCGCCATAGCCGGACTCGTACTCGGCGTAGTGATCGTCGGTGAAGTGCTCGTCACGGGACCGCCGATTACGCAGCACCGCCACGGCGATCAGGCCGACCAATGCCAGCAGCGGGATCAAGCCCAGCAGCCACCACCAGCTCCACGCGTACCACTTCTTGCCGTCGCCGCCGGTGGGCTCGGCGGCCGGCGCCTTCGGTGCATCCGCGCCCGGCACCTCCAGCCCGGCCAGCTGCGGCTGCAGGCTCGCGGGTTCGGTGCTGAAGGTGCGCGTCGCCCGATTCCAGGAGATGCTGCCACCGCTGAACTGTTGGCTGACGACGTCGCCGTTCTCGGTTTGGTCGCCTTTGGGGGCTCCCAGTTCGCCGGTCGCCCCACCGAGTTTCTGCCATGCGGCGTTCATCGCTCCGCGCACGATCACCGCGCCGAAGTCAGGCGTCCAGAAGATGACGGGCTGGTCCGCGGCGGCGAAGGGCACGAAGCGGCTGGCCGGCGCCAGTCCCCCGTCGGCCTCGCTGGCCGTCGGGAATCCCAGATCGCCCGTCGGACCTCCGACGCTCTCGTATTTGGCCAGCACCTGCCCGGTCACCACGTTGGCACCGGTGGCCGGGCTGTAGAAGATCTTGCCACCGGCGAAGTTCTGACCGACACCGTCGGAGCCGATCGCGTACTGTCCGCCGTCCGGTGCACCCAGCGGGCCGAGCGCACCCCCGGCCGCGCGGCGCGCCGCGGCGATCTCCGACGTTGCGTCCGAGGGCACCTCCAGCCCGGCGAGCTGGTCGGCCAACTCCGGCGGGTTCGTGGTGAACTGCTTGGTCTTGCGGTTCCACGACACCTCACCGCCGGTGAACTGCTGGGAGATCACGTCCCCGCGCGAGGTCTCGTCCCCGGACGGCACACCGAGCACCGCGGCCGAACCGCCGAGCTTGTCCCAGGCGGCATTGATCGGCCCGCGCACCACCCGCGCCCCGTTGTCCGGGGTCCAGAAGATGACCGGATTGTCGGCGGCACTGAACGTGGTGTTGCGACTGTCGGGCGCGCGGCCCGGCCCCTCGTCGATGGTCGGGAAGCCCAGATCGCTGTCGGCCGGCCCGCCGAGGGACTCGTACTTGTCCAGGATCGCGCCCGTCATGATGTGAGCGCCCGTCTCCGGAGTGAAGAAGATCTTGCCCCCGGCAAAGTTCTGCCCGAAGCCCGTGCCGACCGCATAGACGCCACCGTCCTTGGCGCCCAGCGGTCCGGTGTCACCCCCGGCACCGTCCCACGCTGCGCTGATCGCCGCATCCGCGTCGCTCTCGGGTGTGGCGAAAGCCGGTGCCGCGTACAGCACCATGGCTGCCACCATCACCGGCCCCGCCAACCCCAGCAACGCACGCCCGGCGGCGGTGCGCAGCCGGGTTCGCTGCCTGGTCATCAGTCCTCCCGAACTCGTGCAAACCCCACGAAAGTATCGCTTTCGTCAACTCTGCGTCAGCGGGACGCCATCTCGTGGGATATCGCGACCTGTACCGGAGGCGTGTCGGGCGGCCGCGTGCCGCCCAGGGGGCCTCAGACGCCCAGGCTTCGGCCGACGATTTCTTTCATGATCTCGGTGGTGCCGCCGTAGATGGTCTGGATGCGGGAGTCCAGGAAGGCCTTGGCAATGGGGTACTCGCGCATGTATCCGTACCCCCCGTGCAACTGCAGGCAGCGGTCGACCAGGCGCACCTGCGCCTCGGTGGAGTACCACTTGGCCATCGCGGCCTGGTCCACGGTCAGTTTCCGGTCCAGATGCAGCCTGATGAACTCGTCGACCATGATCCGCACCGCGGTGGCCTCGGTGGCCAGTTCGGCCAATAGGAACCGGCTGTTCTGGAAGCTGCCGATCGGCTTGCCGAACGCCTTGCGCTCCTTCGTGTACTGCAGCGTGGCTTCCAGCGTCGACTCCATCGCCGCGGCGGCCATCACGGCGATGCTGATCCGCTCCTGGGGCAGGTTCTGCATCAGGTAGATGAAGCCCATCCCCTCCTGGCCCAGCAGGTTCTCGGCGGGCACCACCACATCGGTGAACGACAGCTCGGCGGTGTCCTGCGCCTCCAGACCGATCTTGTCCAGATGACGACCCCGCTCGAAGCCGGCCATACCGCGCTCGACGACCAGCAGGCTGAACCCCTGCGCGCCCTTGTCCGGGTCGGTGCAGGCGACCACGATCACCAAATCGGCGTGGATTCCGTTGGTGATGAAGGTCTTCGATCCGTTGAGGACGTAGTGGTCGCCCTGTTTCACCGCGCGGGTCTTGATGCCCTGCAGGTCGCTGCCGGTGCCGGGTTCGGTCATTGCGATCGCCGCGATCACTTCCCCGCTGCAGAAGCCGGGCAGCCAGCGCTTCTTCTGCTCGTCGTCGGCGAGCTCCAGCAGGTACGGCGCGATGACGTCGTTCTGCAGGGTGAAGCCCAGGCCGCTGTGCCGTCCCGCGGTCGTCTCCTCGGTGACGACGACGTTGTAGCGGAAGTCCGGGTTGCCGCCGCCGCCGTACTCCTCGGGCACGGCCATCCCAAGAAAGCCCTGCTTGCCGGCCTCGCGCCAGACCTCACGGTCGACGATCTTGGCCTTCTCCCACTCCTCCTGGAACGGCGTGGCATGTCGCTCGAGGAACGCGCGGTAGGACTCGCGGAACAGGTCGTGCTCCGGCTCGAACAGCGTGCGCTCGAACTTGATGACGCCCATGGTGTGACCTCCGGTACTGGGATGTGCGGTGTGGCGCCCAACATATACCAACCAGATGGTTGGTCGGCAGGTCAGGGCGTCCCCCTAGGATTGGTGCGTGTCCCGTGCCAGCCTCGCCCACTGGGGTGCCTTCACCGCCGAGGTGAGCGACGGCGATATCACCGCCGTGACACCGCGCGCCGGTGACGCCGACCCGTCACCCCTGCTGGCCAATCTGCCCGGCTCGCTGCGGCACCGGGCCCGGATCACCGAACCGGCCGTACGGCGTGGCTGGCTGCGCGACGGGCCCGGTCCCAGCACCGCGCGCGGCGCCGACGAGTTCGTCGCGGTGTCCTGGGCGGAGCTCACCGAGCTGCTGGCCGCCGAACTGCGCCGGGTCATCGACGGCCACGGCAACGAGGCGATCTACGGCGGCTCCTACGGCTGGGCCAGCGCCGGGCGGTTCCACCACGCCCAGAGCCAGGTACACCGGTTCCTCAAACTGCTCGGCGGCTACACGTCATCGCGGCACTCCTACAGCCTGGGCGCCACCGGCGCCATCATGCCCCGGGTGGTCGGCACCCATGACGACCTGTTCAAGCGCTCCACCCAGTGGGACGTCATCGTCGAACACACCGATCTGCTGGTGTGCTTCGGCGGGATCGCGCTGAAGAACACCGGCATCAACCACGGCGGCACCACGGCACACCCGGCGCGTGAATCCCCGCGCCGTTTCCGGGACCGCGGTGGGTGCATCGTGTCGTTCTCACCGCTGCGCGATGACATCGAGGGCGAATGCGCCTGGCACGCGCCGGTGCCCGGCAGCGATGTGGCCATCATGCTGGCGCTGGCCCATGTGCTGGCCACCGAGGGCCTGGCCGACCGGGGCTTCCTGGACACCTATTGCGTCGGCTACGACCGGTTCGAGCGCTACCTGTTGGGCACCGACGACGGCGTGCCGAAGTCACCGGCGTGGGCGTCGACCATCAGCGGTATCGCCGCGCAGGACATCACCGCGCTGGCCCGGCGGATGGCCGCCAGTCGCACCCTGGTCACCGTCAGCTGGTCGCTGCAGCGCATCCGGCACGGCGAGCAGGCGCCCTGGATGGGGCTGACACTGGCCGCGATGCTCGGCCAAATCGGGCTGCCCGGAGGAGGATTCGGGCACGGATACGGGTCGATGAACGAACCCGGCCTGGCCCCGCTGCGGTTCCGGCTGCCCGCACTGCCCCAAGGCCACAACCCGGTGTCGACGTTCATCCCGGTCGCCGCGATCAGCGATATGCTGCTGCACCCCGGCGAGGAATACGACTACAACGGGCTGCGGCTGACCTACCCCGATATCCGGCTGGTGTACTGGGCCGGCGGCAATCCGTTCCATCACCACCAGAACATCCCGCGGCTGCGCCGCGCCCTGGCCCGGCCGGACACCATCGTCGTACACGACCCGTACTGGACCGCGATGGCCAAACACGCCGATATCGTGGTGCCCTCGACCACCGCCTACGAGCGGGACGACTTCTCGGGCTCGCGCAACGACCCGCTGCTGGTGGCGATGCCCGCGCTGGCGCGCCCGCATGCGCAGTCCCGCGACGACTACGACACCTTCGCCGCGCTGGCCGCCCGGCTCGGTATCGGGGACACCTTCACCGAGGGCCGCACGGCCCGCCAATGGCTGGTGCACATGTATGAAAAATGGGCGGCCGGACTGGATTTCGCGGCCCCGTCCTTCGATCAGTTCTGGGCCGACGGCGCGCTGCGCCTGCCCACCGAACCGGGCCTGACCCTGCTGTCGGATTTCCGGGCCGACCCGCACACGCACCGGCTCAACACCCCGAGCGGACGCATCGAGATCTTCTCGGCCGATATCGACGGCTTCGGCTACGCCGACTGCCTGGGCCACCCAGCCTGGTTCGAACCGCAGGAATGGCTCGGCGGCGCGCGGGCGGCCACCTTCCCGCTGCACCTGCTGGCCAACCAGCCGGCGTCGCGACTGCACAGCCAGCTCGACACCGGCGCGCTCAGCCAGCAGTCGAAAGTGGCCGGGCGCGAACCGATCCGGATGCATCCCGAGGACGCCGCCGAACGCGGGCTGGCCGACGGGGACGTGGTCCGGGTGTTCAACGACCGCGGCGCCTGCCTGGCCGGTGTGGTGACCGATGCCGGCCTGCGCGCCAACGTGGTGCAGTTGTCGACGGGCGCCTGGTTCGATCCACTGGACCCGTCCGATCCGGATTCGATGTGCGTGCACGGCAATCCGAACGTGTTGACCGACGACGTCGGAACCTCGGCGCTGGCACGGGGCTGCACCGGGGCGCATGTGCTGGTCGAGGTGGAGAAGTTCACCGGGCCGTTGCCGCCGGTGCGGGCTCATCAGCCTCCGGTGTTCGCCGAGCGCTGATCGGCGGGCAGGCGCGGAGCCACCAGGTCGATGAACGCGTCGGATACCCGGTAGGCGTCCCCGATCGGATAGCCGTTGTGGATCGCGCCGGACAGCATCGTACTGACGATGCCCCACAACATGATGGCGATGTCGAAGGATTCCTGGTGCCCCAGTGCGGCGAAGTCGGCGGCCAGGGTGCGCTGCGCGGTCTCGGCGAACTGCCGCATCAATGGCTGGGCGTTGGCATCGGTGGTGTTCTGCAACAGCATGCACACCTTGAAGAAGGCCGGCCAGCGCTCGAAGCTGGTGATGATGCCACGCACCTTCTCGCGCACCCGGCGTTCGGCCGGGCGGGTGTCCTCGGTCGCGTCGGCGAACACCGGCTGCGCCCATTCCATCAGCACCGCGGCGTAGACATGCTCTTTGGAACTGAAGTAGCGGTACAGCGTGCCCAGCGCCACGTCGGCCTTCTCCGCGACATCGCGCATCTGGATCTGTTCGTACTCGTGTTCCTTGAGCGCCGCCGTCGCCGCGGCCACGATCTGTGACCGGCGCGCCTGTTTGTAGCCGGGCAGGTCCGTGCTCACGGTCATCTCCGCGCTCAATTCCTCGGCAGTCCCAGGATCATCGTCGCGATGATATTCAACTGGATCTCGACGGTGCCACCCCCGATCACCTCGGCGGGCATCATCAGGCTGTGCGCGACGGCCGACTGTTCGGCGCCACCCACCATCGCCGCGCGTCCGCTGAACGCCAGCGCCTCGGCGGTGACCCGGCGCACGATCTGCGCGGTCGCCACCTTGCCGACGCTGGACGCCGGCCCCGGCCCGTGGCCGGCGAGCCGGTTGAGTGTGTCCCGGACCGCAAGGGCGGCAATCGCATTCGATGCAGCCCTGACCTCGCCCAGCGCCCGGCGGACCATGGTCACCTCGGTCACCTCTCCGCCCCGGCCGGCCAGGGACCGCAGTTCGCTCTCCTTGTCCAGCTTGATATACGCGCCGATGGCCACCCGCTCGTTGGCCATGGTGGCCAGCGCGTGCGACCAGCCGTCGGTCGGCTCGCCCACCAGCATGGCGTCCGGGACGAACACGTCGTCGAAGAACACCTCGTTGAAATGTTCGTCCCCGCTGGCGGTCCGCAGCGGCCGCACCCGGATGCCGGGGGTGCTCATGTCGACCAGGAAGTAGCCGATTCCCTTGTGCTTCTTGGCATCCGGATCGGTGCGGGCCAACAGTGCACCCCAGTCGGCGCGCTGCGCCGAGGAGGTCCACACCTTCTGACCGTTCACCAGCCAGCCACCGTCGACCTTGGTGGCCCTGGTGGACAGCGACGCGAGGTCCGAACCGGCCCCCGGCTCTGAGAACAACTGGCACCAACCGAGCTCTCCGCGCAAGGTCGGTGCGGCGAATTGCGCGCGCTGCGCGTCGGATCCGGCGGCCAACACGGTGGGCAGGATCCATTCCGCGATGCCCAGGGACGGCCGCACCAGATGGGGCCGCTTCTCGAACTCCTCGTCGATGATCAGCTGCTGAGCCGGGGTGGCGGCCAGCCCCCAGGGAGTGGGCAGGTGCGCGGCGACCAGGCCGGCCTCGGCCAGAGCGGTGCGCTGGGGGCCCGTCCGGAACTCCGCGTCGTCGGGGTTCTGGCGGCCCGGGGTGTCGTTGCGCAGCAGCGCCGCCCGGTCCAGCGCTGCGGCGACCGCCGCCCGGAAATCCGGCTCGACATCGACGATCTCGATGGTGAAATCGCGGCCGGGCGCCGCCGGGTCGCCCAGGGTGTGCGCCCATCCGGTGCCCGAACCGACCGCCGCCGCCAGGCTGATCGCGCGTTTCCAGTAGAGATGCAGGTCGTGTTCCCACGTGTAGCCGATGGCGCCGAACATGGTGAGCGCGTCGACCACCAGCTCGGGCAGCCGGCCCACCGCCACGATGGCCGCGCCGGCGGCCGCGATGTGGTGCTGCGCGACGGACTGGTCGGCGGCGCGCACCGCGTCCCACGCCGCGGCCGCGGCCAGCTCGCTGTCGATGAACAGCATGGCGGCCTTGTGCTGTAACGCCTGGAACGACCCGATCGGCCTGCCGAACTGTTCGCGCACCTTCAGGTAGGCCACCACGTTGTCCACACACCAGCGCACGATACCGGCCGCCTCGGCCGCCAGCATGCTCACCGCCAGGCAACGCGCCCGCACCGCGTCGACACCGCGAAGCACGTCGCCGTCGGGCACCACCGCGTCGTCGACGTGCAGCACCCCGACATCGCGGGTCAGATCGGTGGGGGTCTGCGGTTGCACCCGCACCCCGCAGTCCTTGGTGTCCAAGGCAATCCAGAGCACCTCGCCGGATTCGGCGGCGGCGCTGACCAGGATGCGATCGGCCCCGCACACCCCGATATCGGGACCGGTTGTGCCGGACACCCGCCAGCCGTCGCCGGCCGCGGCGGCACGCAGTTGCCCGGCCTGCGGCAGGATCACCGCCGCGGTGCGCCCGGCCACGATGTCGCCGAGCACGGAGCGCGCCGCCGGCCCCGGGTCGGTGGCGGCGACCGCTCCGGCGATGACGGTGGTCAGCAGCGGCCCGGGCAACAGGCCGTACCCGGCCTCCTCGACGACGCAGGCGGCTTCGGTCAGCCCACCACCCTGTCCCCCGATCCGCTCCGGCAGGTGCACCGCGTGCAGGCCCTGGTCCACCAGCGCGCCCCAGAATCCCGGCCGGCGGCCGGCGGCCAGCTCGTCGAACTGCGCCCGGGTTAGGTCCAGGCCACCGTGCCGGGCGGCGAAACCCGCCATCGCACCGGCGATCTGGACCTGTTCGTCGGTCAGGGCCAAGGCCACGGAGAGTCCTTTCTAGCGCACCGCGGTGTACTGCAGCAGCGTGATCTCGGGCAGGTCGGTGAACACCGGCTCCACCGGCATACCCACCCGCAACCGGTCGGCGTCGACGCCGACCAGTTCGGTGGCCAGCCGCGGACCTTCCCGCCACTGCACGACAGCGAGCAGGTGCGGCACCGCGTCGGCGAACTGCGGGGCCACCGGCCGCTGGGCGACGGCGAAGCTGACCAACGTTGCCGCACCGGAGATGCGGCGCCATTCCAGGTCGTCGGCCAGCGTGCCCGGCGCCAGCACCCGCGGGTAGAACACGTACACCCCGGCCGACGGCGAGAATTGGATCCAGATCTGGTGGCGGCGCAACCCGTCCCAGAACGGCGCCGAGGTCGGGGTGGGCAGGGGTCGCGGTCTGCCCATCGCGATGGTCATCTAGTCGCCCTCCAGCACGAGTGCTTCCTGTTCGCTGAGCACACCGCCGTTGCCGGAGACGAAAGCGCGATGGCAATCGGGCACCTGGGTCTCCCCTGCCCGGCCCATGAGCTGGCGAGCGGCATCGCAGATGTGGTGCATCCCACCGGCATTGCCGGGCTGGCCGTAGCCGAGTTGGCCGCCGGCGGTGTTCATCGGGAAGTCGCCGCGGAAGGTGAGGTCGTGGTCGGTGACGAACTGCATGCCCTTGCCCTTCTCGCAGAATCCGGCGTCCTCGAGGGTGAGCAGCGCGGTGATGGTGTAGCAGTCGTAGATCGACACCATGTCCATGTCGGCGGGCGTCAACCCGGCCATGCCGAACGCCGAATCGGCGACGGTGATCATGGGAGTCTGCAGCGGATCGGCCGCGTACACGGGCGACTTGTAGGGCACCCGTTCGCCGAAACCTCTGACCCACACCGGTCGGTTGCGGCTCGCCCGGGCCAGGTCGGCATTCGTGATCAGCACCGCCGACCCGCCCATGCAGGGCATGACGATCTCCAGCATGTGCAGTGGTGAGGCGATGACGGGACTGTCCAGCACGTCGGCGATGGTCAGTGGTTTGTCCTTGAACACCGCGCCGGGGGTGTGATTGGCGTTGACCCGCTGGTCGACGACGATCTTGGCCATCGCCGCCTCGTCGTAACCGTATGCGGCGGCATACATCTGGGCGACCTGGGCGTACGGCCCGTTCTGCCCGAGGTAGCCGTACGGGATCTCGAATTCGGCCTGGGGCGAGCCGTACCGGAAGCTGGACGCACCGAAATAGAGGGCATCGCCCGGGTCGTACGGCCGCTGCTCGGACATCGGGGTCAGGTAGTTGGCCGGAATGGCGCACAGCACCGCCCGGCAGATGCCCAGCTCGATGGCCGCCGCGGCACGCCACACCATGGCCGCCCCGGAGGCCCCACCGAGGTCGACGATCTCGGCGAAGTTGACGGCCAGGCCCAGGTACTCGGCCACGGTGGACGGGACGAACAGCTGGGATTCCATCACCCCGCAGGTGACCAGCCCGTCGACCTGATCGGCGGACAGGCCGGCGTCGGCGATCGCCGCGGCGGCCAGCCGGGCCCACTGTTCGATGATGAACTCCGGCTTGCCGGTCGGCTTTCGGGTGGCCGGCAGTTCGTGGAAGCCGACGATCGCGGCCTCGCCCCGCAGTCCCATCCGGCGCTCCGTTCGTCGACTCACCCGACAATATTAGAATCAGATTCTACTTTCAATTCCGGCGGGTCGCGCAAATTCGCTATTTACGTCTCCGTTACGCCGCCGCGGTGCGACGATCGCTGGGGCACGCGCCGTCCGATCCCGAGGTGGACAGATGCATATCGCACGACGATCCGTACTGACCGTATTCGCGCTGCTGACCGCGGTGTTCCTGACCGTCGCGTCGGTGCTGGGCATGGCCGTGGCGCTGGCCGCGACCGCCCTCATCGTGCCCGGCACCGGCACCCCCAAAGCGGGTGAGGTGCAGGACTACATGACCAACGCGCTCAAGTACTACATCGCGCCGTCGGACGGGTGGTCACCGTCGGGATGCACCACCACCGCGAACTGCGACCTGAAACCCATCGACTATCCGGCCCAGTTCTGGCCCATCCCGCTGCCCGGCTGGGGCGGCCTCGACGGTGCCAAATGGGACGTGTCCACCGGGGAGGGATTGTCCAACCTCAACTCCACGCTGGTGAACACGCTGGCCCAGGACCCACCGAACACCCCGATCGTCATCTTCGGCTACTCACAGGGCGGCAACATCGTCAGCCGCGAGAAACGCAATCTCGCCTACCTGCCCAAGAACCAGAACTACCTGTCCTTCGTGATGATCGGAAACACCAACCGGCCCAACGGCGGCCTCTTCGAGCGACTCGCCTTCCTCGGCCACGTCCCGATCCTGGACGCCACCTTCGGGCTGCCCGCCCCCACCGACACCTGCGATCACATCTGCGCCACCGATATCGCGTTCCAATACGACGGTGTCTCCGACTTCCCGTTGTATCCACTCAACGCGTTGGCCACCCTCAACGCCATCGCCGGCTTCTGGTACGTGCACGGGACGTATCTGTCGCCGGACGGCAAGAGTGCCCCCGACGAGTTGCCCGACGACTACACGCCCGAAGAACTGGCCGCCCAGATCGCCGACCCGACCAACCAAACCGACTACGGCGACACCCGCTACATCACCATCCCGACCAGGACGCTGCCGCTGGTGCGCCCGTTCCTCGAGTTCGGCGGCTTCACCCACACCAGCTTCATCATCAAACCCATCGTGGATCTGCTGGAGCCGGTGCTGCGGGTGCTCATCGACACCGGCTACGACCGCAGCCTCAGCCCGGGGGTGCCGGCGCCGTTCCGGCTGATCCCGCTCAACATCAATCCGGTCAAGCTCGCCGGGGACGTGGTCAAGGCCCTCGGCGAGGGTGTGCAGGCCGCCCTGGCCGATATCGGCGTCAAGGTGCCCAAGGCTGCCCAGCCCGTCACCACCACCCCGACCACCAGCCTGGCGGCGGCTAAGGACTCGAACGCCACCCTGACGGCGGCCAAGACCGCCGACACCGCCAAGACCGCTGCGAGCACCAAGACCGCAGACACCCCGGTCGACACCACCAAGGTCGATACCGCGAAAGTCGATACCACCAAGGTCGATACCGCAGGGACAGAACCGGACACCACCGCCGAAACCGAGCCCGTCGACACCAAGACGAACCAACCCGCCGCCACACCGGAACCGGTGCGGCCCAAGGTACGCGGGCCGATCGGGACGGGCCCGCTGGCCCAGCTGGTTCGTCAGTTCGGTCAGGCGCTGACCGGCAAGCACGACGTGAAGTCCGCCGACGCCACCAAGCCCGGCACCGAACCCGCGACCAAGCCGCAGAGCACACCCGAAACCGAACCGGAGAAGACCGAAAAGCCCGGAGCCACCGGCGAATCCACCAGCGGGGAGGCGGCGAAGGACGACGCCGCCACCGCGAAGGCGGCGGCCTAGCCGTTCAGGTAGTCGCGCAGGCCCGCCGCGAGCGGGATCGGCACCCGCCCGACGATCCTGGTGCCGTCGACGGTGTGCTCGGTGCTCTCGATCCGGCCGTCGGCGTGCACCCGCGCCACCAGATCCCCGCGGTCATACGGGATGGTCACGTCGATCACGGTGTCGGTCGGCTCGACCAGGGCGGCCATCCGCCGGCGCAGCTGATCGAGCCCCTCCCCGGTGTGCGCTGACACGAACACCGCATCGGGCAGGGCCCGGCGCAGCTGCGCCAACGCCAGATCGCCTGCCGCGTCGATCTTGTTGATCACCAACAGTTCCGTCGCCGGCGCCCCGTCGTGGTCGGCATACACGTCGCGGATCACCTCACGCACCGCACTGATCTGCGCCATCGGATTGGCATCGGAGCCGTCGACGACATGTACCAGCAGGTCCGCGTCCACCACCTCTTCCAGGGTGGACCGGAACGCCTCGACCAGCTGGGTGGGCAGGTGCCGGACGAACCCGACGGTGTCGGTGAGCACGAACGGGCGGCCGTCGTCGAGCTGTCCGCGCCGCGTGGTGGGCTCCAGGGTGGCGAACAGGGCGTTCTCCACCAGCACTCCAGCCCCGGTCAGCGCATTGAGCAGGCTGGATTTGCCGGCGTTGGTGTAGCCGACGATGGCCACCGACGGCATATCGGCCGCGCGCCGTTTTCCCCGCTGGGTGTCGCGCACCTTCTTCATCTCGCGAATCTCGCGGCGCAGCTTGGACATTCGCTCACGGATGCGGCGCCGGTCGGTCTCGATCTTGGTCTCACCGGGGCCGCGGGTGCCCACCCCGCCGCCGGCACCGCCGGCCCGGCCGCCGGCCTGCCGCGACATCGACTCACCCCAGCCGCGCAGCCGCGGCAGCATGTACTCCATCTGGGCCAGCGATACCTGCGCCTTGCCTTCCCGGCTGGTCGCATGCTGGGCGAAGATGTCCAGGATCAGCGCGGTGCGGTCGATCACCTTGACCTTCACCGCCTTTTCCAGCGCGTTCAGCTGGGCCGGGGAAAGTTCGCCGTCGCAGATCACGGTGTCGGCGCCGGTGGCCAGCACGGTCTCGCGCAGTTCCTGTGCCTTGCCGGAACCGATATAGGTCGACGGGTCGGGTTTGTCACGGCGCTGGATCAGGCCTTCGAGGACTTCCGAGCCGGCGGTCTCGGCCAGGGCCGCCAGTTCGGCCAGGCTGGCGTCGGCGTCGGCGGCGCTGCCCTCGGTCCACACCCCGACCAGCACGACGCGTTCCAGGCGCAGCTGGCGGTATTCGACCTCGGTGACATCGGCGAGTTCGGTGGACAGACCGGCTACGCGGCGCAATGCCGTGCGGTCTTCCAGGGCGAGATCGCCGGTGCTGGGTACGGAGATTTCAGGTCGTGTCATGGGCGGCTTTCGATGGTGTCATGCCGGCCCGCGACGGTGCATCCGAATTTCGTCACGCCGGGTTGCGCCACCACTGGTCGGCGAGCTCGCCGGTCGCGACGAGCACGGACGGGCCGCGCAGGTAGCTGGTGGCCTCGGTGACGGTGACGGTGACCTCCCCGCCGGGGATGCGCACCCGCAGCGTGCCGGCGCTCTCCCCCGCATGCTGCAGGGCGGCGACCGCGGCGGCGACGGTTCCCGTTCCGCAGGAACGGGTTTCGCCGACACCGCGCTCATGCACGCGCATCGAGACCACCCCGCCGACCGGCTGGGTCAGCACCTCGACGTTGACGCCGTCGGGGAACTGCTCGGCGTCGAAGGACACCGGCGCGGCGACGTCGAGCACCGCCAGCGCCGTCGCGCTCAGTTCCGTGACGCAGGCCAGGTGCGGATTGCCGACGTCGACGGCCAGCCCGTCGAAGGCGCGGCCGGCGACCACCGCCGATCCGCTGCCCACCACGTTGGCCTTGCCCATGTCGACGGTCACCTCGGCATGGACATCGTCGTGCCGGTGCACCACGACCGGGCGCGGCCCGGCCAGCGATCCGACCACGAATTCGTCGCGGCGCTCCAGGCCCGCGGCACGCAGATAGTGGGTGAACACTCGGACCCCGTTGCCGCACATCTGTGCGATCGACCCGTCGGCGTTGCGGTAGTCCATGTACCAGTCCGCCGCGGCCACCCCTTCGGGCAGCGCCGGGAAAACCCCGGCAGCCAGCGCGGCGCCGGCGGTGGTGACGCGCAGGACACCGTCGGCTCCCAGCCCACGACGCCGGTCGCACAGGGCGGCGACGGCCTCGGGGGTGAGGTCCAAGGCGGCGTCGAGGTCGGCAAGCACGACGAAGTCGTTCTGCGTGCCGTGCCCTTTCGCAAACCTCATCCGTCCAGGATAGCGACCGCGGTATCGGCCAGGTCCGATGCCGAACCGTCGAGCCAGTTCACCCGGTGGTCGCGGCGGAACCAGGAGCGTTGCCTGCGCACGTAGCGGCGGGTGCCCATGAAGGTGGGTTCGCGTGCGGCCGAGCCGTCCCCGCCGGCGTCCAGGTCGGCCAGCACCTGCGCGTAGCCGAGCGCGCGTGCGGCCGTCACCCCGGTGCGCAGCCCCACCCCGATCAGACCGGTCACCTCGGCGACCAGCCCCTCGTCGAACATCGCATCGGTGCGCTGCCGCAGCCGCTCGTCCAGAAGCTCGGTCTCCCAATCCAATCCGATGATCGCGGTGTCCCAGCGCGGCGTCCCGATCCGCGGCGCCGACGCGGCGAACGGCTGACCCGTCAGCTCCACCACCTCCAGCGCGCGCACGATGCGGCGGCCGTCGGTGGCCAGGATCGAAGCCGCGGCCTGCGGGTCGACGCGCCGGAGTTCGTCGTGCAGCGCCGCCACCCCCACCTCGGCCAGCCGCGCCTCCCAGCGGGCCCGCACGTCGGGATCGGTGGCCGGGAACGACCACTGGTCCAGCAACGACTGGATGTAGAGCATCGAACCGCCGACGATCACCGGCACCGCCCCGCGGTCCATGATCGCCTCGATATCGGCGGCGGCGCGTTCCTGGTAGCGGGCGACCGACGCGTTCACCGTGACGTCGAGGACGTCGAGCTGATGGTGTGGGATGCCGCGGCGCTGCTCGACCGGCAGCTTGGCGGTCCCGATGTCCATCCCCCGGTACAGCTGCATCGCGTCGGCGTTGACGATCTCCCCGCCGAGCCGCTCCGCGATATCCAGCGCCAGCGCCGACTTACCGGTCCCGGTCGGCCCGATCACGGCCACCGGCCGGGTCACGGTGCACATCCCCCGGTCGCTATGTGCGCCAGCGCCGGACGCCACACCCCGGCGAAGTAGCCGACGCCGTAGGGCGCACCCCGGTACAGCTCGGTGGCCTCCGCAGGCGCGCCGAGCCCGGCCAGCACCTGGTAGGCCACCCGGCCCACCACGCCGGCGCCCAGCCGGGCCAGGGCCGCGGTGTCGCCGGTGGCCAGCGCGTCATCCAGGACTTCTTGCACCGCAACCGAATCGGGGTCGTGCCCTCCGGGCGCCGACGGCGTCAGGGTGTGCGCACCGTCGGCCACCACCAGCACCCCGACCGCGTCGGCGGCGGCATCGATCTCGGTGCGCAGGGCGCCGCCGGCGGCCACGGCCGCCTCGGCATCCAGATCGTCGCGGTACACCCGGACCTCGGCCCGCGCGCCCGGCGCCGCCAGCCCGCGCACCCAACCGGCGATCAGCGCGCACAGCGGCAACTCGGCGAGGGCACCGGCCGCCCCCGGTGCGAGTTGCACCCGCAGATCGACGCCGTACCCGGCGAACGTGCCGACCGCATCGGGCGCGATGAGCGCGGCGGCCGGGCCGGTGCCGACGACGATCCAGCGCGACGGCAGCGCCGCGGCCGCGGTCGCGACGGCGGTACGGGCATCGCGAAGTTCGGCCGTCACGTCCGGGGCCGCTCCGGCCAGCTCGGGCACCAGCACGGGAGCCGACGGGATCACGGCGATGGCGGCCAACACCCGGACCACGTTATCGCTACGTGTGGGCGGGCTCCTGCGCCCAACCGGCCTCGCCGCGGGCCAGCGCGCCGGTCGCGACCACCATGACCAGCACGGCGGCGATCAACGTGATCCAGCCCGCATCGCCGGGCCGCAACGTCTCACCGAGCACCACGATGCCCAGGATGGACCCCACCACGGGTTCGGCGTCCGTCATCGCCGGCAGCGACGCGGTGAGGGTCCCGGCCCGGAACGCGGCCTGCTGCCACCCGGTCGCGGCGACGGCCACCAGCGCCCAGGCGTAGAGCTCCGGGGTGCTCAGCACCGCCAACGGGCCGTGTTGGAGGCGGTCGACCACGCCCTTGGTCAGCACCGCGAACAGTCCCCACATGGCGCCGGACACGCAGGCCAGCAGGATCGCGCCCACCGTCCCCGACCAGATGCGTGCGCCGATGATGCACAGCACCAGCGCCGGCCCGAGGACCGCCCCGACGGCCAGCCACACCTGCACCGACGCCCGGGAGTGCCCCGCGGTCGGATTGCCGACGGTCACGATGACCGCCACCGACGCGGCCAGCAGCGCGGCCCAGGTCCATTCGAACCGGGTCACCCGCCGGTGCGTCAGGCGCGCGTTGATCGGGAGCGCGAACAGCAGCGAGGTCACCAGCAGGGCCTGCACCAGCAGCACCGACCCGAATCCCAGCGCGGCGGCCTGCAGTCCGAAACCGGCCCCGGCCACCAGGCTGCCCAGCCACCAGCGGCGATCGCGCAGCAGCCGCGCGAACAGCCGCAGATGGCCGACGGATTCGTCGCTCACCTGCTGCGCCGACCGCTGATGGATGACGTCGCCGACGGCGATGAAGAACGCGGCGCCCAGCGCCAACAGAGCGGCGATATCCGCTTTGTGCATCGGTGACTCCAAACCTCTCAGCTGCGCTGAGCGTGCCGTCAGTGGTGGTGATCTCGCAACCGAGGGACCCGGTCCATCACGAAGCCGTACGCACGTCGGCCGGTGACCTGCTTCAATAGCGTGCGGAAGCTATTGGCGCCGCGTCGCGCGGCAGGTGCGGGTCAGCCCGCGTGGAGGTGGAGAAAACTCATGACGACCAGCGATTCCGACGCTCCCAAGCCGGCACCGCGCCCAGGTCCCCGGCCCGGCCCCCGTCCGGGCCCCAAACCGGCTGCTGCCGCCGCCGCGGCCCCGGCCGTCATACCGCCCACCACCCCGGCCGTCGATCCGCACCGGTTCGGCCGTGTCGAACCCGACGGCACCGTCGTGCTGATCACCTCGGCGGGGGAACGCGTGATCGGGTCCTGGCAGGCCGGTGATGCCGAGGCGGCCTACGCCCACTTCGGCCGCCGCTACGACGATCTGCACACCGAGGTCGCCCTGCTGGAGACGCGGCTGGCGTCGGGCAGCGGTGATGCCCGCAAGATCAAGACCGCCGCCGCCGCCCTGCTGGAGGGGCTGCCCACCGCCGCCGTACTCGGTGACGTGGACGCGGTGCACGCCCGGCTGACCGCCATCGTCGAACATGCCGGCGACGCCGCCGCGGCCGAGCGTGCCCGGCGTGACGAACATCGCGCCACCCAGACCGCGCGTAAGGAGGCGCTGGCCGCCGAGGCCGAGGAGATCGCCGAGAACTCCACCCAGTGGAAGGCCGCCGGCGACCGGCTGCGCGAGATCCTCGACGAGTGGCGCACCATCACCGGGCTGGACCGCAAGACCGACGACGCGCTGTGGAAGCGGTATTCGGCCGCCCGGGAGGCCTTCAACCGGCGGCGTGGCTCGCACTTCGCCGAGCTGGACCGGGAACGGGTGGGCGTGCGCCAAGCGAAGGAAGCATTGTGTGAGAAAGCCGAGGCGCTCAGCGATTCCACCGAGTGGGCGGCGACCGCGGCGACCTTCCGGGATCTGCTGGCGCAGTGGAAGGCCGCGGGCCGGGCCGCCAAGGACGTCGACGACGCCCTGTGGGCACGCTTCAAGGCCGCCCAGGACACCTTCTTCGCCGCGCGCAACGCCGTCAACGCCGAGCGCGACGCCGAGTTCGGGGCGAACGCCGCGGCCAAGGAGGCGCTGCTGGCCGAGGCCGAGGCCATCGACGTCAGCGACCCGGACGCGGCGCGGGCCGCCTTCCGGGCGCTCGGCGACAGATGGGACGCCATCGGCAAGGTGCCGCGGGAACGTTCGGCCGAATTGGAGCGCCGGTTGCGCGCGGTCGAGAAGAAGGTGCGTGACGCGAGTTCGGTGAGCCATGTGGACGCCGAGGCGGTGGCCCGCGCCGAACAGTTCCGCGAGCGCGCCGAGCAGTTCGAGAAGCAGGCGGAGAAGGCCGCGGCGGCCGGCCGCACCAAGGATGCCGAGCAGGCCAGGGCCAGCGCCGCGCAGTGGCGGGAGTGGGCCGAGACCGCGGCCGAGGCCGTCAGCAAGAAGCGCTAGCCAGGCCCTCTAGTCGTCGCCCGCGTCGTCGCCGAGATCATCGAGCAGGCCCTTGCTCTGGCGCTGCGCGAGGGCGCGGCGGCGCTGTTCCTCGGCGGCCAACTGCACCGCGGTACGCGACCACACCACCCGCGCCCAGTTGTAGGCCAGCAGGATCACCGCGATCCAGCCGATGATCAACCCGATACCGGGGCCGGGGTGGCCGTGGGTGGCGGTCTGGCGTGACCAGACCGCCAGCATGCCCGCCGGGCAGGCCACCGCGGTGCCGGCCAGGGCGATCCAGGCCAGCGTCCAACGCCGGGTCAGCAACGCCAAGATGGAAAAGCCCACGCCGAAAACGAGTGTGAGCCAGACGAATACCCGCGACGGCAGGGCGACGCCGTCGTTGATGGCGGTCTGGTCGCCGACCAGCACGTCCAGCCCGCGGGTGGAGCCCATGTGCGGCAGCGCGAACGACAGCGCCACCACCAACACCAGCACGGCGACCACCACCGCGCGGCCGCCCGGGTCGATCTCGGCGGCGACGCGCCGCTCGGCGGCCTCGATATCGCCCTTGTAGGCGTCGAATTCCTTGTCGCTCATCGGGCACATCCCGACGTGGCCGCGGCCGCGGGTGGCGCGCCGATGCCCGGCATCCCCAGGCCGACGCCGGTCACCGGGCGCTGACCGGCGGCATGCGCGTCACCGGCCCTGGTGCGGCGGTGGCTGCGCACGGCACCGTCGGCAATCAGGTGATGCGGCGCGGCCCCGGTGATCACGGTGGTGACGATGTCACCGGGACGGATGTCGGCCTGCCCCGGGGCGAAGTGCACCAGCCGGCCGTCGCGGGCGCGCCCGGACATCCGTGCGGTGGCAGCGTCCTTACGGCCCTCGCCGGCGGCCACCAGAACCTCGACGGTGCTACCGATCTGAGCCTTGTTCTCCTGCCAGGAAATCTCCTCCTGCAGGGCGATCAGGCGCTGATACCGTTCGCTGACAACGGCTTTCGGCAGCTGGTCCGGCAGCTCGGCGGCCGGCGTGCCGGGCCGCTTGGAGTATTGGAAGGTGAAGGCACTGGCGAACCGGGCCTGACGCACGACGTCCAGGGTGGCCTGGAAATCGTCCTCGGTCTCCCCCGGAAATCCGACGATGATGTCGGTGGTGAGCGCGGCGTGCGGGATGGCGGCCCGCACCCGGTCGATGATGCCCAGGTAGCGCTCGGCCCGATAGGACCGACGCATCGCCTTGAGGACGCGGTCGGACCCCGACTGCAGCGGCATGTGCAGCGTCGGGCACACATTCGGGGTGGCCGCCATCGCCTCGATCACGTCGTCGGTGAATTCGGCCGGATGCGGCGAGGTGAACCGCACGCGTTCCAGTCCGTCGATGCGGCCACAGGCGCGCAGCAGTTCGGCGAACGCGCCGCGGTTGCGCGGGATGTCCGACCACATCGCCGGGTCCTCGCGCAAGCGCTCGTCCGCTGCGAACGACACGCCGTAGGCGTTGACATTCTGGCCCAGCAGGGTGATCTCGAGCACACCCTGGTCGACGAGGGTCTGCACCTCGGCCAGGATATCGCCGGGCCTGCGGTCCACCTCCTTGCCGCGCAGCGACGGGACGATGCAGAACGTGCAGGTGTTGTTGCAGCCCACCGAGATGGAAACCCATGCCGCGTAAGCGGATTCACGTGACGCCGGCAGCGCCGACGGGAACTCCTGCAGCGCCTCGGCGATTTCCACCTGCGCCACCCGCTGATGGCGGGCGCGTTCCAGCAACACCGGCAACGAACCGATGTTGTGGGTGCCGAACACCACATCCACCCAGGGCGCCTTGGTGAGCACCGCGTCACGGTCCTTCTGCGCCAGGCACCCGCCGACGGCGATCTGCATGTTCGGGTCGGCGCTGCGCCGCGGCGCAAGATGGCTGAGGTTGCCGTAGAGCTTGTTGTCGGCGTTCTCGCGCACCGCGCAGGTGTTGAACACCACGATGTCGGCGTCGGTGCCGTCCGCGGCGCGCACATAACCGGCGGCGTCGAGCAGCCCGGCCAGGCGCTCGGAATCGTGCACGTTCATCTGGCAGCCATAGGTGCGCACCTGGTAGGTGCGTGGGCGCGCGTCGGCGCCTGCGGACGCCTCGTCCTCGCGCGCCATCATCGAAGTCACGACAATCATGTTACGGGCGCGCCGATACGCCCCAAGCTGAGCATTCCCTGGGTAGGGTCAGTGCCCATGACCACCGCGACCTCGGTCCCGATGATCTCGATACAGGGCGTCGACAAGTATTTCGGCGACCTGCATGTCCTCAAGGACATCAACCTCGACGTGCCGCGCGGGCAGGTAGTGGTGATCCTCGGACCGTCGGGTTCGGGCAAGTCAACCCTGTGCCGCACCATCAACCGGCTCGAGCCGATCGACTCGGGCACCATCGCCATCGACGGCGACGTGCTACCCGAGGAGGGGCGCAAGCTCGCGCAGCTGCGCTCCGACGTCGGCATGGTGTTCCAGTCGTTCAACCTGTTCGCCCACAAGACGATCCTGGAGAACGTCGCCCTGGCGCCGATCAAGGTGCGCAAGACCGGCAAGGACAAGGCTCGTACCGAGGCGCTGGCGCTGCTGGAGCGGGTGGGCGTGGCCAACCAGGCCGACAAGTACCCGGCCCAGCTGTCCGGCGGGCAGCAGCAGCGGGTGGCGATCGCCCGCTCGCTGGCCATGCACCCGAAGGTGATGCTGTTCGACGAGCCGACCAGCGCGCTGGACCCGGAGATGATCAAAGAGGTGCTGGCGGTGATGACCGACCTGGCTACCGAAGGCATGACGATGCTGGTGGTCACCCATGAGATGGGGTTCGCCCGGCGAGCCTCCCAGCGCGTGGTCTTCATGGCCGACGGCGCCGTGGTCGAGGACGCCGAACCCGAGCAGTTCTTCACCGCTCCGCGGTCCGACCGGGCCAAAGACTTCCTCGGCAAGATCCTGAACCACTGATGCAACTAAAGGAGCGCTCTATGTCCCTGCGATTCCGGATGGTCACCGCCGCGCTGGTCGCCGCCGCGATGCCGTTCGCTCTGGCCGCCTGCGGCGGCGGTGACGACAGCAAGAAGGTGACCGTCGGCATCAAGTACGACCAGCCCGGCCTGGGGCTGAAGAACCCGGACGGCACGTTCAGCGGTTTCGACGTCGATGTCGCCACCTATGTGGCCGGTCAGCTCGGATACAAGCCGGAGGACATCGAGTTCAAGGAGGCACCGTCGAGTCAGCGCGAGAACCTGATCCAGAACGGGCAGGTGGACTACATCGTCGCCACCTACTCGATCACCGATGCGCGCAAGGAGAAGGTGGACTTCGCCGGCCCCTACCTGATCACCGGGCAGAGCCTGCTGGTGAAGGCCGACAACACCGACATCACCGGCCCGGAGTCGCTGCAGAACAACAAGCGGCTGTGCTCGGTCAGCGGGTCCACGCCGGCGCAGCGGATCAAGGACAAGTACCCGGGCGTGCAGCTGCAGCAATACGACACGTACTCGGCGTGTGTCGAGGCGCTCAAGACCGGTGCGATCGACGCGGTCACCACCGACGAGGTGATCCTGGCCGGATACGCGGCCCAGAGCCCCGGCACCTTCAAGATCGTCGGCGAGCCGTTCTCCGAGGAGCGCTACGGCATCGGCCTGAAGAAGGGTGACACCGAGCTGCGGACCAGGATCAACGACGCGATCACCAAGATGGAGACCGACGGCGCCTGGAAGACGGCGTTCGACAAGAATCTCGGCCCGGCCGGTATCACCGCGCCCGCGCCGCCGACCGTCGACAAGTAGACCACGCAGGTCCCGTGGCGATCTTCACCGAATACCAGGACCGGATCTTCGCCGCGTTCTGGATGACGATCCAGCTGACGGTGTACTCGGCCATCGGCGCGCTGGTGCTGGGCACGGCGCTGGCGGCGATGCGGTTGTCGCCCGTTCCCGTGATGCGGGCGCTGGGCACCGGCTACGTCAACGTGGTGCGCAACACCCCGCTGACGCTGATCCTGGTGTTCTGCTCGCTGGGGCTCGGTAACACCTTGCACATCACGCTGGCCGATCCGATGTCACCGACCTCGATCGCCGACAGCGGCTTCCGGCTGGCGGTGCTCGGCCTGACCGTCTACACGGCATCCTTCGTCTGCGAGTCCATCCGTTCCGGGGTGAACACGGTGCCCATCGGGCAGGCCGAGGCGGCCCGCTCACTCGGCCTGACGTTCGGGCAGAACTTGCGGATCATCTTGTTGCCGCAGGCTTTTCGCGCGGTGATCATCCCGCTGGGTTCGGTATTGATCGCGCTGACCAAGAACACCACGATCGCCTCGGCGATCGGCGTGGCCGAGGCGGCACTGCTGATGAAGGAGATGATCGAGAACACCGCGGCGCTGCTGCTGGTCGGCTCGATCTTCGCAGCCGGGTTCGTCATCCTGACCTTGCCGATGGGGCTGTTGTTCGGGTGGTTGGGCAAGCGCTGGGCGGTTTTGCGATGAGCGCTTGCGCGAAGAGCCGGAGGTCCCGATGAGCGCCTGCGCGAAGAGCCGGAGGTCCCGATGAGCGCCTGCGCGAAGAGAAGAGTGCACCGATGAGCGCTTGCGCGAAGAGAAGAGTGCACAGATGAGCGGGGCATCGGTCCTCTACGACGCGCCGGGGCCGCGGGCCCGGGTGCGCAACATGATCACCGCCGCGCTGACGGTGCTGGTGTTCGCGGCGATCCTGGGCTGGGTGATCTGGAAGTTCGCGGCGGCCGACCAGTTCACCGCCGCCAAGTGGGAGCCGTTCCTGACGGCCAACCTGTGGAAGAACTACGTCCTGGAAGGCGTGCAGGGCACGTTGACGGCCGCGGCGCTGTCGATCGTGCTGGCGCTGGTGCTCGGCTGTGTGCTGGGCGTGGGCCGGTTGTCACCGGTGGGCTGGATCAGCTGGACGTGCGCGACCGTGGTCGAGTTCTTCCGGGCGGTGCCGGTGCTCATCATGATGCTGTTCGCGTATGCGTTGTTCGCCGAGTACGACGTGTTCCCGTCCAAGCAGCTGGCGCTGGCCGGCGTGGTGACGGGCCTGACGTTGTACAACGGCGCGGTGATCGCCGAGATCGTGCGCACCGGCGTGCATGCGCTGCCGCGCGGCCAGGCCGAGGCATCCTCGGCGCTGGGCCTGACCTGGCTGCAGACCATGCGGTCGATCCTGTTGCCGCAGGCCATCACCTCGATGCTGCCGGTGCTGGTGTCACAGATGGTGGTGGTGCTCAAGGACACCGCCATCGGCTACCAGATCACGTTCATCGAGATGGTGCGCCAGGGCACCAGCGTGGGCACGTCGTACGGCAACCTGATTCCCGCGCTGCTGGTGATCGCCCTCCTGATGATCAGCCTGAATTTCGGGCTGTCCTGGTTCGCGACCTGGCTGGAGGCGCGGCTGCGCCGGTCCAAGAAGGGCCCGGAGCCGGTGACGCCGAAGGAATTCGTCCAGGACGGCTCCGCGGTCTAGTCGACCGGCCACGCCTTGAGCGCCCGGTCGGCGATGGCATGCAGTTCGGCGCGGGTCGCACCGCTGGCGGCCTGCACGGCGATGCCCTGGCAGATCGAGGCGATCCAGCGGGCCAAGGCGGCGGGATCCTCGCCGGGGATCTCCCCGGCGGCTCGGGCTTCGGCGAAACGCTCGGCCAGCACCTGCACGCCGGCTGCCCGCATATCGGCCAGGTCGGCCTGCAGTCCGGCGGCGTCCGGGCCGACCGCGAGTGCGCTCTGCACCAACAGGCAGCCGTGCGGTCGGTCCGGTGCGGTGGTCGCGTCGGCGGTGCCGTGCACCATCGCGTGCGCCACTTCACGCGCGGTGGGCTGTGCCAGTGCGGCAGCCGCGTAGCCGCCGTGGCCGGTGACGTAGTGCTGCACGGCCTCTCGGAACAACTGTTCTTTGCAACCGAACTGGGCGTAGAGGCTGCGCCGGTTGATGCCGGTGGCGTCGGTCAGGTCGGTGATGGACACCCCGTCGTAACCGTGTGCCCAGAACAACCGCATCGCGGTCTCCAGCACGGTCTGCGGGTCGTACTCGCGGGGTCGTCCGATCGCCATCCACCCTCCTGGTGTGATGTCCGCCACAGTTCGGAATGGTCCGGTTCCGCAGCGGCTTGAGCTGACTGTAATTAGTAACCAATCGGTTCGAAAGAACCATCCCGGCGGCGGAGGGCCCCATGACCACAACATCGACAGCATCCCTGGCCGGTAAGCGCACCCTGGTGACGGGCGGGTCGCGCGGTATCGGCGCCGCGATCGTCCGGCGGTTGGCCGCCGATGGCGCGGCCGTCGCCTTCACCTACAACTCCTCCCCGGAGCCGGCCCAGGCACTGGTCGCCGAACTCGACGCGACCGGTGCGAAGGTGGTGGCCATCCAGGCCGACAGTGCCGACGTGGCGGCCGTGGCCGCCGCGGTCGACCAGACGGTGGCGCAGTTGGGCGGGCTGGACATCCTGGTCAACAATGCCGGGGTGGCGTATCTCGCCCCGATCGAGGACTTCCCACTGGAGGAGTTCGATCGGCTGGTGAACATCAACGTGCGCGGCGTTTTCGCCGCGATTCAACGGGCCGTACCGCACCTCGGCGACGGTGGGCGCATCATCACCATCGGCAGTGTGAACGGCGACCGATCACCCGTGGGTGGACTCTCGGTCTACTCCCTGACCAAGGCCGCGGTCGCCGGTTTGACCCGCGGGCTGGTGCGCGAACTGGGCCCGCGCGGGATCACCGTCAACAACATCCAGCCCGGACCGATCGCCACCGACATGAATCCCGAGGAGGGCGAGCTCGCCGACTTGACGCGTTCGTTCATCGCCGTCGGTCACTATGGGCACACCCGCGATATCGCCAGTGCCGTGGCCTACCTCGCATCGCCGGACGCCGGATACATCACGGGCACCAGCTGGAACATCGACGGAGGATTCGTCGTATAGATCAGCGCGGAGGATTCGTCGTATAGATCAGCGCGGAGGATTCGTCGTGTAGCCGGCTTACAGGCAACGCAGCGGATTCGTCGTCTAGACGATGCGTCGCGCCTGTTCTTGGGCCAGTTGGGTTTTGACCACATCGAAGGCCATGGTCTGGCTGTAGCCACGGCGAGCCAGCATGCCGACCAAGCGGCGGGTGACCTTGGCTTCGTCGTCGAGGTTCTCCCGACGCAGCCTGGCGGCCACCAACTGCTCGGCCTGCACCCGCCACTCCCCCGCGTCGACACCGTCGAGCGTCTCGGCGATGACATCGGCATCGACACCCTTGGTTCGCAGCTCAGCAACCAAGGCGCGCTTGCCTTTTCCGGAATTGACCCGCCGGGACCGAACCCATTCCTCGGCGAACGCGGCGTCGTCGATCAATCCGACCTCGGCCAAGCGGTCCAGTACCCGGGCACTCACATCGTCGGGGTAGCCGCGTTTGGTCAGCTGCCCCGCCAACTCGGCCCGGGTACGGGCCCGCACGGTGAGCAGGCGCAGACACACGTCCCGCGCCTGCTCCTCGCGCTTGGGTTCTTCGGCGGGCCCGGTCTCAGAAGTCGACCGGGGCGGGCAGAACGTCATCGTCGGTCACCACGGCACCGATGCCGAGCTTCTCCTTGATCTTCTTCTCGATCTCGTTGGCCACATCGATGTTCTCCAGCAGGAACTTTCGGGCGTTCTCCTTGCCCTGCCCCAGCTGCTCGCCGTCGTAGGTGAACCACGAACCGGACTTGCGGATGAAGCCGTGCTCGACACCCATGTCGATGAGCGAGCCTTCGCGGCTGATGCCATGGCCGTACAGGATGTCGAACTCGGCCTGCTTGAACGGCGGGGACACCTTGTTCTTGACGACCTTCACCCGGGTGCGGTTACCCACCGCGTCGGTGCCGTCCTTGAGCGTCTCGATCCGCCGGACGTCCAGGCGCACGGAGGCGTAGAACTTCAGCGCCTTACCGCCGGTGGTGGTCTCGGGCGAGCCGAACATCACGCCGATCTTCTCGCGCAGCTGGTTGATGAAGATCGCGGTGGTGCCCGAGTTGTTCAGCGCACCCGTCATCTTCCGCAGCGCCTGGCTCATCAGGCGGGCCTGCAGGCCGACGTGGCTGTCGCCCATCTCGCCCTCGATCTCCGCACGCGGCACCAGCGCGGCGACCGAGTCGATGACCAGGATGTCCAGCGCACCGGAGCGCACCAGCATGTCGGCGATCTCCAGGGCCTGCTCACCGGTGTCGGGCTGGGACACCAGCAGTGCATCGGTGTCCACGCCGAGCTTCTTGGCATATTCCGGGTCCAGCGCGTGCTCGGCGTCGATGAACGCCGCGATGCCCCCGGCGGCCTGGGCGTTGGCCACCGCGTGCAGCGCGACGGTGGTCTTACCGGAGGATTCCGGTCCGTAGATTTCGATGACCCGGCCTCGCGGCAGGCCGCCGATGCCCAGTGCCACGTCCAGGGAGATGGATCCGGTGGGGATGACGGAGATGGGCTGGCGCACCTCCTCGCCGAGGCGCATGACCGAGCCCTTGCCGTAGTTCTTCTCGATCTGCGCCATCGCCAGTTCGAGCGCTTTTTCGCGGTCGGGAGCCTGTGGTGCCATGGTGATACCTCTCCGGTAGTCGTTCGGTTGACCGGTGTTCCGATCGGTTGGCTGCGACATTAGGGCCAGCCACCGACAAGTCAGCTCAGTCGAACGCTCACCACCCTAACGAACAGGTGTTCGAAGGCAAGTTAGACACGCCGGGCGGGGTTTTTCACCGGGCGAGCGCAGCGACGGGGAAGCACCTCCCGTCTCACCACTGCTCGCGCGGCACCTCGAAGTCGGCACACAACGCCCGCCACACGTCCCGCGGGTCGACACCGGCCTCGATGGCCTGTGCGGCGGTGCGCCCCATCCCGCTCAACACGTGGTCGACGAGCACCGAGGCGCCGTACGCCGAGCCGAACTGAGCGCTGACGCGTTCGTGGAATTCGGTGAGCCGCACGCCACCAACCTACCCAGCCGCCGACAGCGCGTCATGGCACACCCGTACCGGATCGGCCACCTCCGCGATGCCTGCCGCCGCCCGCCGCGCGGCCGCGCGGTGGGACGGTCCGGACAGCACCTCGGACACCGCCGCCGCCAACGACTCCGCCGTCAGCGGCCGGACGAACGGCCCACTGCCTTGGCGCGCAACACGATTGGCGATCTCCCACTGGTCACCGCCACCGGGCACCGTCACCAGCGGCACGCCGTGCACCAGTGCCTTGGACACGATGCCGTGCCCGCCACCGCACACCAGCACGTCGGCCTTGCTCAGCAGTTCGTCCTGGCGGCCCAGACCGACCACCGCCCACGGCGGGACATCCAGCTCGGCACCACCCAGCCGGGAGACCACCACTCGCGTCCCGGCGGGCAGACCCCGCCCCGGCGTCAGCGCCGACAGTGCCAGTTCGGCCAGCCCACCGGCCCCGGTTACGGCCGTCGACGGCGCCACCACCACGAGCGGCCCGGCACCGGGCGGCGGTTCCAGCACCTCGGCGGTCGGCTCGAAATGCAGCGGCCCCACCACCACCGCGGCGGCGGGCCAATCCGGCCGGGGCACCTCCAGGGCGGGCAGGGTGGCGATGAGCATGCGCAGCGGGCCCGGGTCCGGCCCGGGCAGCCCGATCCCGGCCCGCGCCTGCGCGCGCTGCCGGTCACCGTCGCGCACCGATCGCGCGGTCAGCGTCCGCAGCACCGTATCGCGGAACCACCCGCGCAATCCGGTGCCGGGCGCCAGGCCGCTGCCCAGCGGCGGCAGCCCCTTCGACGGCCGGTACAGCGGATGCGGGTCCAGCTCCACCCACGGCAGCCCGAGCAATTCGGCGGCCAGCCCACCACACACGGTGATGACATCGGACACCACCAAATCCGGTGCCAGCGAACGTATTACGGAGACATTGTCGAGCGCCATCCGGGCCGCGCGCCGATGGATCTTGGCCCCGGCGTCGCCGTCGTCGTCACCCTCGCGCACATCCAGACCGGCCAGCGGCACCGCATCGACCCCGGCGGCGCGCGCGGTGGCCAGCCACCGTTCACCGGTCAACAGGGTCGGGGCGTCGCCGGCGGCCAGGAATCGCAGGCACAGCGCGATCGCCGGGAACGCATGCCCGGGATCGGGCCCGGCCACCACCGCGACACGCACGGCGCCCACCCTGCCACACCCTGCACCCTCTACCCTGAGGGACATGACCGAGCAGCAGGTGGCCCCGGTCGGGGCCGACAATATCGCCACCGTAACGGCGTTCCTGAACTCCCTGCGCGCACCCGACCTGGATGCCGCCGCCGAGCTCCTCGACGAGAACCTCGTCTACCAGAATGTCGGCTTCCCCACCGTGTACGGCCGGCGCCGCGCCATCAAGCTGTTCCGCGCAATGGAGCGGCCCAGCTTGGGTTTCGACGTGAAGATCCATCGCTCCGCGGCCGAGGGCGCCAGTGTGCTCAACGAGCGCACCGACGTGCTGATCCTGGGGCCGGTGCGGCTGCAGTTCTGGGTCTGCGGCGTGTTCGAGGTGCACGACGGGCGCATCACGCTGTGGCGCGACTACTTCGACCAGTTCGACTTCGCCAAGGCGATCGTGCGCGGCCTGGTCGGTGCCGTGATCCCTGCGCTGCGTCCCGCACTGACATGACCGAACGCACCAAACCCAACCTGTTCCAGCTGATCGGCTACTGCTGCAACCGGCGGCTACCGGATTCGATGCTGGATTGGGTCCGCAACGACCTCACCGGCCCGGGCGCCACCCGCCGGGTCATGCTGCGGGTGCTCATCCCGGCCGTGCTGATCCTCATCCCGTTCTGGTTCGTCCCCATCGACTTCGTCACCCGAGCCAGCATGACGGTCCCGATCCTCATCCCGTTCGTCTATTTCTCGCACGCGCTGAACAAGATCTGGCGCAAGCACATGTTGCGGGTGCACGGCCTGGACCCCCACCTGATCGACAAGATCCAGCGGGAGAAGGACGCCGACAAGCACCGGTCCTATATCGAACGATTCGGGCCGCGCCCCGACGGTGTCGAGACGGGCACGCACGACCTGTAGTTCAGGCGCCGCGCAGCCGGCCGAGCTCGCCGTAGGCCTGCGCCCAGCCCTGCAACCGGTCGGTGGCCCCGGTCAGTTCGTTGCGGTGTCGCTGCGCGGTCATCGGCGAATCCACCGACGACACCAATTGTGCTGCCGCAGTGACCATTTCGTTGTACTGGCGGGCACCCGAGTCCAACTGAACGGCGAATGCGCGGATGGTTGGGGTCAGGTGTGCCCGGGACTGCGGGGACGCCGCGGCGGCCCGTTCCATGGCCGTCACCTCACCGGCCGTCGCGGCCATCGCGGAGGCGGTCTGCGCCGCCACCGCGGAAATCTCGCGCAACTCGTCGGCCGGCAGCAACCCGGACCGCTGCAGCACCCCCAGCAGCGACAACAGACCGCGTTCCGCGGATGCCAGCGCCGCCATCGGCGCCCGCGCCGCCGAGCCGCGGGGCGGTAACCGCCGGGGCGCGCCGGTCTCGGGCAACGGTTCCCGGCGCAGCCAGCGGTAACGCAGGAACAGCAGGGTCGCCGGGAACGCGGCAGCCGCCGCGATCGCACCGGTGACGATGAGCGCCCACACCGGGGTGCTCCACGACGCGAGCAGGCCGGTCACCGCGACCCAGAACGCGGTGGTGCCGGCGAAGAACCAGCCGAGTCGGCGCGCCCAGCGCCGCTTGCGCAGCAGCTTGGCGCGCGGGTCGGCGAGCGTCGCCAGCCTCTGCGCCACGACGTCGGAGAACTCGGCCGCGGTGTCCACACCGCGCTGCACCAAGCCGGATATGGTCTCCCGCCGACCGGGATGCGAGCTCCCCACCATCGATGACCCAGCCGAACCTATTGGGACAGACGGTCTTCGGGAGCGGCCGCCGGCGGGTTGGCGGCCGGGGTGGCCGGCGCGGCAGCGGTGCCACCGGCGGGCAGCTGATCACCGCGCATCGAGGCACGGATCTGCTCCAGCCGGGAATGGCCGGCCATCTGCACGCTGGCCTGCTGCACCTCCATCATGCGGCCCTGCACGGAGTTCTGGGCCAGCTCGGTGGCACCCATGGCATTGGCGTAGCGGCGCTCGATCTTCTCCCGCACCTCGTCGAGGTTCGGGGTGGTGCCGGGTGCGGCGATCTCGCTCATCGACCGCAGGGAGGCGCTGACCTGCTCCTGCATCTTGGCCTGCTCGAGCTGCGAGAGCAGCTTGGTGCGTTCGGCGATCTTCTGCTGCAGCACCATGGCGTTCTGTTCGACGGCCTTCTTGGCCTGGCCCGCGGCCTGCAGGGACTGGTCGTGCAGCGCCTTGAGGTCCTCGACGCTCTGCTCGGCGGTCACCAGTTGCGCGGCGAACGCCTCGGCCGCATTCGTGTACTCGGTGGCCTTGGCGGTGTCGCCGGCCGCGGTGGCCTGGTCGGCCAGCGTCAGCGCCTGCCGCACATTGGCCTGCAGCTTCTCGATATCGGCGAGCTGGCGGTTCAGCCGCATCTCCAGCTGCCGCTGGTTGCCGATGACCTGGGCGGCCTGCTGGGTGAGCGCCTGGTGCTGACGCTGGGCTTCCTCGATGGCCTGCTGGATCTGCACCTTCGGGTCGGCGTACTCATCGACCTTCGAGTTGAACAGCGCCATGAGGTACTTCCACGCCTTGACGAACGGATTGGCCATGGGAACGTTTCCGCCTTCGTGTCTGTCGAGTCTGCGCTTTTGCTTGGTGCCAACCTAACGGTTCACATGCACGTCAGGCCACCGCCATGGACGGAACCTGAGCCGCGACCTGTGGAATGACGACCTTGGTGGTCACGTCGATCCGGCCCATCGCGTTGGCCGCGCCGGCCTCCTGGCGCGCCATCTGCTCGCCCGCGTCGGTCAGCACCCGCGACAGCGGGACGTCCAGGGCGTCGCAGATCGAGGCGAGCAGCTCACTGGAGGGCTCCTTGCGGCCGCGCTCCACCTCGGACAGATAGCCCAGGCTGACCCGGGCAGAGTCGGACACGTCGCGCAGCGTCCGGCCCTGGGTGGTCCGCGCGTGCCGCAGCACGTCGCCGATAACCTCGCGCAGCAATGTGTTGGTCATACCTGGGTCAACGCGACCGGTGCGCCGTCGGTTCCCGAGATCAGGAACGCGTCCGGGAGTCCCTGACCGCCGACACCACGTAGTCGACGCCGGTCACCACGGTGAGCACCACGGCCAGCCACATGATGGCCATCGCGGTGGTCAGCCACAGACCCGACAGCGGCAGGATCAGCAGGCCGATGGCGATCGCCTGCACCAGGGTCTTGAGCTTTCCGCCACGGCTGGCCGGGATGACACCGTGTCGCAGCACCACCAGCCGCAGCACCGTGACGCCGATCTCACGGACCAGGATGACGACGGTGATCCACCAGGGCAGGTCGCCGAGCGCCGACAGCCCGATCAGGGCCGCGCCGATGAGCAGTTTGTCGGCGATCGGGTCGGCCAGCTTGCCGAACTCGGTGACCATGCCGTAACTGCGGGCCAGCGCGCCGTCGAAGTGGTCGGTGATGACCGCCACCGCAAAGATCACGAAGGCGACTGTGCGCCAGACTGTTTCATGACCGTCACCGATGAACAGTGCGTAGACGAACACCGGGACCAGGACCAGGCGCACACCGGTGAGCAGGTTGGCGACGTTGGCGACGGACGCGCGGGGCACCGTGGGATCTGTATCTGGTTTGCCCGGCACGGGCATCAGGATATCGGTTGCCGATGCCGATACTCTCGCTGCTGTGAATGAGGCGCCTGCTCAGTCGGTCGATCCCCTGATTGTGCGGAGGGCTCGCACCTCGGATGTGCCCGCCATCAAGGCGCTGGTGGACATCTACGCGGGCAAGATCCTGCTGGAGAAGAACCTGGTCAACCTGTACGAGGCGGTCCAGGAGTTCTGGGTGGGCGAGCTCGACGGCGAGATCGTGGGCTGCGGTGCCCTGCACGTGCTGTGGGCCGACCTGGGCGAGGTGCGCACGGTGGCCGTACATCCCAAGGTGCGCGGCAAGGGCGTCGGGCACCGGGTGGTGGCCCAGCTGCTGGACGTGGCGCGCGAACTGCACCTGCAGCGCATCTTCGTGCTGACCTTCGAGACCGAGTTCTTCGGCCGGCACGGCTTCACCGAGATCGAGGGCACCCCGGTGACCGCCGAGGTGTACGAGGAGATGTGCCGCTCGTACGACACCGGCGTGGCCGAGTTCCTGGACCTGTCCTACGTGAAGCCGAACATCCTGGGCAACACCCGGATGCTGCTCACCCTCTAGGACACGTCCCCGTCAGAACTCGTCGTCGTCGGCGTCGGCCCCGTTGGCGTCGGCACCGCCGCGGATCAGCGCCAGCGTGCCGGCCAGCTCGTCGGGCTTGACCAGCACCTCGCGCGCCTTGGAGCCCTCGGACGGTCCGACGATGTTGCGGGTCTCCATCAGGTCCATCAACCGGCCGGCCTTGGCGAACCCCACCCGCAGCTTGCGCTGCAGCATCGAGGTGGACCCGAACTGTGACGACACCACCAGCTCGACGGCCTGCAGGAACACGTCCATGTCGTCGCCGATGTCGGGATCGACATCGCCACGGTCACCGCCGCTGGGCTTGGCCTTGGTGACGCCCTCGACGAACTCGGGCTCGGCTTGCGACTTGGTGGCCTCGACGACGGCGTGGATCTCTTCGTCGGTGATGAACGCACCCTGCATACGGGTGGGCTTGTTCGCGCCCATCGGCAGGAACAGGCCGTCGCCCATGCCGATCAGCTTCTCGGCACCCGGCTGGTCCAGGATGACGCGTGAATCGGTCAGCGAGGAGGTGGCGAACGCCAGCCGCGACGGCACGTTGGTCTTGATCAGGCCGGTGACGACGTCGACGGACGGCCGCTGGGTGGCCAGCACCAGGTGGATCCCGGCGGCGCGGGCCTTCTGGGTGATCCGCACGATGGCCTCTTCGACATCGCGCGGCGCCGTCATCATGAGGTCGGCGAGCTCGTCCACGATCGCCAGGATGTACGGGTAGGGCTTGTAGACCCGCTCGCTGCCCAGCGGCGCGCTGATCTCGCCGGAGCGCACCTTCTCGTTGAAGACGTCGATGTGTCGCACCCGGGACGCCTGCATGTCCTGGTAGCGCTGTTCCATCTCCTCGACGAGCCAGGCCAGCGCGGCCGCCGCCTTCTTCGGCTCGGTGATGATCGGCGTGATCAGGTGCGGGATGCCCTCGTACGGGGTGAGCTCCACCATCTTCGGGTCGATCAGGATCATCCTGACCTCTTCCGGGGTGGCGCGCGCGAGCAGCGACACCAGCATGGAGTTGACGAAGCTGGACTTACCGGAACCGGTCGAGCCGGCGACCAGCAGGTGCGGCATCTTGGCCAGGTTGCACGAGATGAAATCGCCCTCGATGTCCTTGCCCAGGCCGATCACCAGCGGGTGGTGGTCCCGGCGGGTACTCGGCGCGGTCAGGACGTCAGCCAGGCGCACCATTTCCCGATCGGTGTTGGGCACCTCGATGCCCACCGCCGACTTGCCCGGGATGGGGGCCAGCATGCGCACGCTCTCGGTGGCGACCGCGTAGGCGATGTTGCGGTGCAGCGCGGTGATCTTCTCGACCTTCACACCCGGGCCGAGTTCGACCTCGTAACGGGTGACGGTCGGGCCACGGGTGCAGCCGGTGACGGCCGCGTCGACCTTGAACTGCTGCAGCACCGAGGTGATCGCATCGGTCATGTGCTGATTGGCCACGGTGAGCTTCTTCGGTGGCTCGCCGGCGACCAGCAGGTCCATCGAGGGCAGGACGTAGGGCCCCTCGACGACGCGGTCGAGCACCAGCGTGTCGTCCGGCTTCTTCTTCGGCGCTTCCGGCTTCTTGCGGGCCGGTTTCGGCGCTTCGATGGCGCGCGGCTCGGGCAACTCCTCGGCGCCATCGGCTTCGATGGGCTCGGGCAGCGGGTAGTTGTCCAGCGGTGTGCCGGCGGGGCGGGGCAGCTCGGCGGTGGGCCAGGTCTGCACGTCGCCCTCGCCGTAGGTGGCGGGATCGTCGTAGTAGCCATCCGAGAAGTCGTCGGCGACGTCGGCCGGGCCGGCCGTATCGTCCTCGTCGTAGTACTCGTCGTCATAGTCGCCGTCGAATGCCCTGGTGTGGAACATGTCCCGCAAGGTGTCGGGCAGTTCCCTGATCGTGGTGCCGGTGACCAACAGCAGGCCGAACAGCACGCCGATCACCAACAGCGGGGTGGCGATCCACACGGTGAGGCCGTCGGACAGCGGGCCGCCGATGGCGAAGCCGACGAACCCGGCGGCCTGCCGGCGTGCGGCGGGATCCTGCGGGGCCCCCGACCAGATGTGCCAGAGGCCCAGCACGGGCAGCGCGATCATCGCCGAGCCGAGGATCAGTCGAGGGCGGGCGTCCACGTCGGGTTCGGTGCGCATCAGCACCACGGCGACGACACCGAGGATGAGCGGCACCAACACCACCGCAGCACCGATCACCGCGCGGACGGCGAAGTCCACCCAGCCACCGACCGGCCGGGCCGCGTCGAACCAGGAGCTGGCCGCCACGATCACGGCGAGACCGAGTAATGCCAGGGCGATGCCGTCGCGGCGGTGTCCCGGCTCCAGTTCGCGGGCGCGCCCGACCGAACGAGCGGTGGAACCCGCGCCCTTGGCCAGCATCATCCAGCCCGCGCGGGTACCGCGCCCGACGGCCGCGCCGGCGCCGGCCAGTGGTGACGACGTCCGCCGCGGGGCGGGCTTGCCGGGCTTTTTGCGCGGCGCGGCGGGCCGCGCCGGCTTGGCACGGCCGCGGGTGGAGCTCGCCGAACCGGTCTTCGACCTGGTCGAACGGGTCGTGGACCTGGCTGCGGTCTTGTTGGCCATGGCTCCAAGCCTAGTCGCAAGAGCCCCATCCTTACCATCAGCCACACAGGTCACAGAAAGGTTGCAATCCGTGGGCCGTGACCGGCGCCACCACGGGTAGGTAGGCTAGACACCTGTCCGGTCGCATTCACCGAGGAGTTGCCCGCCCATGCCCGTTGTCGTCGTCGCCACGCTGACCGCCAAGCCCGAGTCCGTCGACCTGGTCAGGGACGCATGCAAGACCGCCATCGAGGCCGTGCATTCCGAGCCGGGCTGCGAGCTGTACTCGCTGCACGAGGCCGACGGCACCTTCGTCTTCGTCGAGCAGTGGGCCGACGAGGAGGCGCTCAAGACGCACGGCACCGCACCGGCGATCGGGGCCCTGTTCGGCACCATCGGCGAGCATCTCGACGGCGCGCCCGACATCAAGATGCTCGCCCCGGTGGTCGCCGGTGATCCCGCCAAGGGCAAGCTGCGGTAGCAAACCCGTGGGATCCCTGACCGGCAAGGTCGCCTTCATCACCGGTGCGGCACGCGGCCAGGGTCGCGCACACGCGCTGAAACTGGCCACCGAGGGTGCCGACATCATCGCCGTCGACCTGTGCGACCAGATCGCGTCGGTGCCCTACCCGCTGGCCACCCCCGACGATCTGGCGGCCACGGTCAAACTCGTCGAGGAGACCGGACGCCGGATCGTCGCCGTACCGGCCGACGTCCGGGACCGGGATGCGCTCAAGACGGCGCTGCGGGCGGGTACCGAGGCCCTCGGCGGCCGGCTCGACATCGTCGTCGCCAACGCGGGCATTGCGCCCATGGCCGACGAGCACGCCTGGCAGGACGTGCTCGACGTGAACCTCACCGGCGTGTACCACACCGTCGACGTCGCGATGAAGCCGATGATCAAGTTCGGCAACGGCGGGGCGATGGTGCTGACCAGTTCGGTGGCCGGGCTGGTGGGGCTGGGCTCGCCGATCGGCGGGTCGGTGGGCTACGCCGCCGCCAAGCACGGCATCGTGGGCCTGATGCGGGTGTACGCCAACTTTCTGGCACAGTTCAACATCCGGGTGAACTCGGTGCACCCCGCCGGGGTGAACACGCCGATGATCGACAACGAATTCACCCGGTCCTGGCTGGAAGGCATGGCGCAGCAAGACTTCCGTGGTCCCGATATGAGCAACGCGCTGCCGGTACAGACACTGGAGCCCGAAGACATCGCCAATGCGGTGTACTGGTTGGTGTCCGACGCGGCGCGGTACGTCACCGGGGTGGCGTTGCCGGTGGATGCGGGGTACGTGAACAAGCGGTAAGCACGGAGGGGGACCGATGGGGGCAGCGAATCCGGAGGCACAGACGGCTTTCGGACCGATGGTGCTGTCGGCCGTCGAGCATCACGAGCCGGCGCAGCGCCGGTTGGTCGACGACGACCTGGCCGCCGCTTTCCTGCCCGGCGGGTTGCGTACGCTCGTGCGGTTGACGAGTGTCGGCCCGCTGCGACGCGCGCTGCTGGCCGCCTCGGACCGGTCGGCGCCGGGCATGTGGACGGGCATCGTGTGCCGGAAACGCTATATCGACGAACGGGTTTCCGATCCGGTCACCGAGTTCGACGCCATCGTCATCCTCGGTTCCGGGTTGGACACGCGGCCCTACCGGATCGCCCGGTACAGCGACCTGCCGGTCTACGAGGTGGACCAGCAGATCAACATCGACCGCAAAACCGCGACGGTACAACGCGTCCTCGGCGCGGTGCCGGCATCGGTGCGCCTGGTGAGCGTGGACTTCGAACAGGACGATGTGATGGCCGCGTTGGCCGACAACGGGTTTCGCGACACCGGCCGCACCCTGTTCATCTGGGAGGGAGTCACCCAGTACCTCACCCCCGCGGCACTGCACGCCACCTTCCAACAGTTGCGCGCCGTCGCGCCCGGCAGCCGGTTGATCTTCACCTATGTGCGACAGGATTTCATCGACGGCACCAACCTGTACGGCTCGCGCTCGCTGTACCGGCGCTTCCGCCAGCGCCGGCAGGTGTGGAAGTCGGGTTTCGTCCCCGAACAGGTCGAGGAGGTGCTGACGGGGTACGGGTGGCGGCTACTGGAACAAGCCGGCCCGAGCTACTACCGCGACACCTACATCCGGCCCACCGGGCGCGCCCTGTCTGCGTCGCCCATCGAATGGTCCGCCGTGGCCGAGCGCGTGCGTGATTAGATCTCGATGACCGTCGGCACGATCATCGGCTGCCGTCGGTAGGTCTCCCCCACCCACTTGCCCACGGTGCGGCGCACCGCCTGAGCGATCCGGGTGGTGTCGGTGACCTGTTCTGCGGCAAGACGTTCCAACTCCGCCTCGACCTTGAGGGCGACCGGTTCCAGCGCCTTCGGATCTTCGGAGAAGCCCCGGGAGTGCAGATGCGCGGGTCCGGCCGGCTTGCCGGTACCCCGTCGCACCACGACGGTGACGGCCACGAATCCCGAAGACAGCGTGAGCCTTTCACCGAGCGTGGATTCGCCGACATCACCGGTGATCAGCCCGTCGACGAACATCTTGCCGACCGGTACCGCACCCGCGATGGAGGCGACACCGTTGACCAGGTCGACGCTCACCCCGTTCTCGGCGAGCATGATGTTCTCCGGCGGCACCCCGGTGCGCACGGCCAGCGCGGCGTTCGCGCGCAGGTGCCGCCAGGTGCCGTGCACCGGCATCACATTGCGCGGCCGCACCCCGTTGTACAGGAACAGCAGCTCACCTGCGTAGGCGTGGCCCGAAACATGGACGCGCGCTTGGGCATTGGTGACGACGCGGGCACCGATCTTGGACAGCTCGTCGATGACGCCGAACACCGCCTCCTCATTGCCGGGGATCAGCGAGGAGGACAGGATGATGAGATCCCCGTCGGTCAACGTGATGCTGCGGTGCTCACCGCGCGACATCCGGGACAGCGCAGCCATCGGCTCGCCCTGGGTGCCCGTCGTGATCAGCACCACCCGGTCGGCGGGCATCATCTCCGCCGCGGCGATGTCCAGCACGTCGTCGTCGTTGACCCGCAGAAAGCCGAGTTCTCTGGCGATGCCCATGTTGCGGACCATGGACCGGCCGACGAAGGACACCTTGCGGCCCAGCGCCACCGCGGCGTCGATGATCTGTTGCACCCGGTCGACATTGGAGGCGAAACAGGCCACGATCACCCGGCCTTCGGCGCCGCGGATCAGCCGGTGCAGGGTCGGACCGACCTCGCTCTCGGACGGACTCACCCCAGGATGCTCGGAATTGGTGGAATCGCAGAGGAACAGGTCCACCCCGGCGTCGCCGAGCCGCGACATGCCGGGCAAGTCGGTGGGCCGGCCGTCCGGCGGGAGCTGGTCCAGCTTGATATCGCCGGTGTGCAGCACCGTGCCCGCACCGGTGTGCACGGCGATCGCCAGGGCATCAGGGATGGAATGGTTCACGGCGAAGTACTGACATTCGAACACGCCGTGACTGCTGCGCTGCCCCTCGGCCACCTGCACGAACTTCGGCTTGATGCGGTGCTCTCGGCACTTCTCGGCCACCAGCGCCAGGGTGAATCGTGATCCCACCACCGGGATGTCGGCGCGCAGCTTGAGCAGGTGCGGGATGGCGCCGATGTGGTCCTCGTGGGCGTGGGTGAGTACCAGGGCCTCGATATCGTCGAGGCGGTGTTCGATGTGCCGCAGATCGGGCAGGATGAGGTCGACGCCCGGCTCGTCGTGACCGGGGAACAGCACGCCGCAATCGATGATGAGCAGCCGGCCCAGGTGCTCGAAAACAGTCATGTTGCGGCCGATTTCGCTGATACCGCCGAGCGCGGTGACCCGTAGCGCACCTGGGGCCAGCGGGCCCGGCGGAGCGAGGTCAGCAGGCATCACAAGACGCCGGCGGCGCGCAGGTCGGCGGCCAGCTGCTCGATCTCGGCGGCGTCGGCGGGTATCTGCGGCAGACGCGGGTCGCCGGCGTCGATACCCAGCAGGCGCAGCCCTTCCTTGGCCATGGTCACCCCGCCCAGCCGGGACTGGGCGGCACTCAGCGGGCCGAGCCCGGCATTGATCTTGCGTGCGGTGGCGATATCGCCGGAATTGAAGGCCGACAACATTTCTCGCAGATGGGTGGCGGCGACGTGGCCCCACACGCTGATGAATCCGACGGCGCCCATCGCCAGCCAGGGCAGGTTCAGTGCGTCATCGCCGGAGTAGTAGGCGATGCCGGTGTCGGCGATGATCTGCCCGCCACCGTGCAGGTCGCCCTTGGCATCCTTGATCGCGACGATGTTCGGGTGCGCCGACAGGGTGCGGATGGTGTCCCATTCGATGGGGACCACCGAGCGCGGCGGGATGTCGTAGAGCACGACCGGCAGGTCGGTGGCGTCGGCGACGGCGGTGAAGTGGGCCACCAGCCCGCGCTGGGTGGGCCGCGAGTAGTACGGGGTGACCACCAGTAGGCCGTGCGCGCCGGCCGCGGCGCTGGCCTTGGCCAGGTGCACGCTGTGGGCGGTGTCGTAGGTGCCGGCACCGGCGATGATCCGCGCCCGGTCGCCAACCTCGTCCAGCACGGCCTCCAGCA
The DNA here is from genome assembly GCF_002101555.1 of Mycolicibacterium canariasense. Lineage (GTDB taxonomy): Bacteria > Actinomycetota > Actinomycetes > Mycobacteriales > Mycobacteriaceae > Mycobacterium > Mycobacterium canariasense. The sequence goes on along the minus strand of NZ_LQOL01000052.1, from coordinate 432,399 downwards.
GCGCGATCTTCTCGTCGTCGGTGGTGGTGGGCGACTCTCCGGTGGTGCCGGAGATCACCAGGCCGTCACACCCGGAGTCGACGAGATGCTTGGCTACCTTCTTCGCACCACCCAGATCAAGCGAGCCGTCCGGGCCGAACGGCGTCACCATGGCAGTCAGCACGGTGCCCAGGCGTGCGCTGACGTCGATTCCGGTGGTGGTCACGCGGGCAAGATTACCCGTTCGATCTCACGGTTCAGTAGCGCGGGCGAGCTGCGGGGCACCAGCTCGGACGTTAGGGTCGGCCATGACACTTGTGGGGCGGCTGCTGTCCGTCATCGACGCCGACATCTTGCCGCTCACCGAACGGGGCGTCGCCGCCGGCAACAAGGTGTTCGGTGCGGCGATCGTGCACAAATCGGATCTGTCGCTGGTGGTGGCCGGCACCAACGCCGAGACGGTCAATCCCCTGTGGCACGGCGAGGTGCACACGCTCCAACAGTTCTACGAGCTGCCCGGGCATCCGCCGACCAGCGAGCTGTTGTTCCTGTCGACCCACGAGCCGTGCACCATGTGCATGTCTGCGATCACCTGGGCCGGTTTCGACAACTTCTACTACTTCTTCAGTCACGAGGATTCCCGCGACGAGTTCGCCATCCCACACGATCTGAAGATCCTCAAAGAAGTGTTCGGCCTGGAACCCGGCGGCTACCGGCGCTCCAACGCCTTCTGGACGGCGTACTCGATCCCGGACCTGATCGACGACGAGGACGAGCCGCTGCGCACCGAGCTGCTGGCCAGGCGCCAGCTCATCGCCGACCGGTACGCGGTGCTGTCGGTGCAGTACCAGGAGTCCAAGGGCGGCAACGATATTCCGCTGAGTTGAGCGGACCGCGACAGACCGGGAGAGTCAGAAGGGCGGATCACTGCCGCTGCCGGCGCGTTCGGCTGTGTTGCGGGTGCGTTCGGCTTTGATCCGGTGCGCACAGTCCTGCGCGCGGGTGCGTGCCCGTTTGGGCATCATCCGGCCCCGATCCGCGCCGCCGACTCGGGTGATCGGCCGCCGCGGCGGGACCTCGGTATGCACCACCGCGCCGCCCAGGATCGACGCGCCGACGACCTTGGTGTAGGTGTGCCCGGTCGGCGCGGTCCAGGTCACCGACCCGTCCGACGCCAGCCGCGGGGTCCAACCGCAGAACGTCTTGAGCAGATGATGCTCACGGCACAACGGCTGCAAATTGCCCGGATGCGTCGCCCCCGCCGGCCACGGAACCACATGGTCCACATCGCATTTGTCGGCGGGCCGGCCACAACCGGGGAACGTGCACGTCAGATGCCGCGCCCGCACCGCCGCCGTCAACTTCTCCGAGGGATCATGGCGCGGCTCAACCCTAAGATCGGCAGGATCGGCCACCGGTTTCACCGTCGCACCGGTGGCCACCAAATCCGCCACCATCGCCGCCGGGACCACCGCACCATCGAGCAGCACCCCCGGCCCGGCAGGGCGCACCTCGGCCGGGGTCGGGGCAGCCTCAGTAGTCGGGGCAGCCTCAGTAGTCGGGACAGCCTCAGTAGTCGGGACAGCCTCAGTAGTCGGGACAGCCTCGACCGAGGGCACCCGATCGACCACCACATGGATGGTCACCGCTGTTGCCCGCGGATCCTTACCGCTGCCCCCACACTCGGGGTCCCCGCACAAACAGGCCAACCGCTCCAACTGCGGGCCCACCACACCCAAGGTGGCCAGGGCATCGGCGCGGCGCTGACGCACCGTCCGCGGATCATTGGCGCACACCGTGGCAGCCAAACCATCCAGGCGCCGCTGCAACGCCTGCTTATCGGTCACCCGCAACCGACCCCAAAACGACGCCACCCCATTCGGGTCGTCCTTATCGTCGAACTCCACATAGACATCCGAGGCCGCCGCCGCCGACCGCAGCACCGCCGCAGGGTCGAACTTCTCCACCCACACATCGACCGCGCTGATCAGCCCCGCCTCCGACCGCGACCCGTAGCCGGCGGCCTCCCCCGCGATCGCGGCATCGATCAACGCCAAAGCATCGGCGTCCTCGACCAACCGGGTACGCCAAGTGATCGCATCGACCACCGCCGCCGACACCGCCCCGGCCGCGAACAGCGCCGCCGTACGCGGCAACCGGTCACGCAACGCCACCGCGATCCGCATCTGCCTGGACGCCGCATACGGGCTCAGATTGCACGCCGCACCCACCTGGGCCTTAGCCCACGCCCACCCATCGATCACCTGACGAGCGAACTCATCATCCTCGTCCTCACACTGCCGGGCGGTCACCTCACCCACCAACACCAACCGCCACGCCGCCGCCCTGGCCTCAGCCCGCGACGCCGCCGTCAACGCAGAGATCAACGCCTCATCACTGAGCTGCACCGGATTCGCGTCGAACACATGTTCGATTATGCCACTAGGGTATGACACGTCGCGCATGAAAAATCCGGGGCCCGACGAGGGGTTCAGTCGCTGAGCACACCCGCCCGCCGCATGGCGGCGGAGATGTGCTCGAAATCGATCGCGACGTGCGCCCGGGCCAATGCATCGGCCGCGTCGGCCTGCCCGTCGACGATGGCGTCGATGAGGACCTCGTGCTCATCGAGGGCACGCAATTCCATCTGACGCATCGTTGCCGGCTCACCCCACAGGTGGGCCGGTGCGGCGATGCTCACCGAGGCCTCGAGGTCGAGCAGCACCTGCGTGAGCACGGCGTTGTGCGCGGCGGCCATGATGGCCAGATGTAGAGCACTGTCCGCCTGCTGAGCGGCGAGCCCACTGTCGGCTCGGCGATAGTCCTCGAGGGCGGACCGCAGTCGCGTGATGTCGGCGGGTGTGCGGGATTCGGCCGCCGCCCGGCACACCGCGCCGTGCATCCGGCAGATGGCATCGCAGCGGTCGCGCAATTCGGCCACTCGCATGGTCAGCGTCCTGCCGACCGTCTCGGTGGACGAGTCCGGCCACTGCTGCAGCACATAGGACCCGCCGCCGCGGCCGCGCCGCGTCTCCACCAGCCCGCGTTCGACCAATCGGGCCAGCGCCGCGCGGACCGTCATCCGGCCCACCCGCAGGGCCGCGGCGAGTTCGCGCTCGGCGGGAAGCCGCGCCCCGGGCAGATATTCGCCGATGGCGATCGCGGTGACCAGCCGGTCGGTGATCTCGTCGACCCGCGTGTTGGGTTCGAGCTCACGGTCCAGCAAACCAGGTACACCCGCGCCGATCAGCTGTGCCATACCCCTGCCCCTCTCCCGCACCCGACCACAGTATCGATGCCAATTGTTAAAACTCGATTAATGGTCTTGCAGTGAGACCATTACGGCCCCATGCTGCCTTCATGCTCCGCACGACGCACACCATCCCGTTTCGCGACCACCAGACCTGGGTCCAGATCACCACGCCGGAATCAGAGCGCACCGACGCGCTTCCGCTGTTCGTCCTGCACGGCGGTCCCGGGATGGCGCACAACTACGTGGCCAACATCGCCGAGCTGGCCGACGAGACCGGCCGCACCGTCATCCACTACGACCAGATCGGCTGCGGCAACAGCACCCACCTGCCGGATGCGCCCGCCGAGTTCTGGACCCCGGACCTGTTCGTCGACGAATTCCACACCATCCGCACCGCGCTGGGCATCGACCGCTATCACGTCCTGGGGCAGTCCTGGGGTGGCATGCTCGGCGCCGAGATCGCGGTGCGCCGACCCGACGGGCTGGCGTCGCTGTCCATCTGCAACTCCCCCGCCTCGATGCAACTGTGGGTCGAAGGAGCGGCCGAACTGCGGGCACAGCTGCCCGCCGACACCCAGGCCGCCTTGGCGCGCCACGAGGCCGACGGCACCGTCACCGACCCCGAGTACCTGGCCGCGACCGCCGAGTTCTACCGCCGCCACGTGTGCCGGATCGAGCCGATGCCCGAGGACTTCGCCGACAGCGAGGCGCAGATGGAGGCCGAACCCACCGTCTACCACACCATGAACGGGCCCAACGAGTTTCACGTCATCGGGACGCTACGCAACTGGACGGTGATCGAACGGTTGCCGGCGATCACCGCACCGGTGCTCGTTGTCGCCGGCGAGTTCGACGAGGCCACGCCCGCGACGTGGCAACCGTATGTCGACAACATCGCCGATGTCCGCAGTCACGTCTTCCCTGACACCAGTCACTGCACGCATCTGGAGAAGCCCGCCGAGTTCCGCGCGGTCATCGCCGATTTCCTCGCTTCCCACGATCTGGCCGCCGCCGCCCGGGTCTGACCCCACCACCCACCTGACAGGACACCCCATGGCCACCACCTCCACCCACCTCACCACCGGTGAGGGGCAACGCAGTCTCGAATCATTCGGCTACAAACAGGAACTCAACCGATCCATCTCGACCCTGGACCTGGTCGTGTACGGCCTGGTGTTCATGGTGCCGATCGCGCCGTGGACCATCTTCGGCACCGTCTACAACAGCGCCTCCGGCATGGTGCCGCTGGTCTATCTCATCGGCCTGATCGCCATGGTGTTCACCGCCCTGGCGTACGCGCAGATGGCCAAGTCGTTCCCATTGGCAGGTTCGGTGTTCGCCTATGTGGGCCGCGGCATCCACCCCGGGCTGGGTTTCTTCGCCGGCTGGGCCATCCTGCTCGATTACCTGCTGATTCCCACCCTGCTCTATGTGTTCGCGGCCGAATCGATGATCGGGCTGTTTCCCGGAACACCGCGCTGGCTGTGGGCGATCGTGTTCGTGATCGTCAACACCGCCATCAATCTGCTGGGCGTGGGCTCCCTGAAGATCGTGAACCGGCTCTTCCTGGCCCTCGAGCTGGTGTTCCTGGTGCTGTTCGTCGTCATCGCGGTGCGCGCCATCAACGGCCAGTCGCTGCCGAACGTCGCGTGGAGCACCACCCCGATCTGGAACTCCGAGGCCATCAGCGCACCCCTGATCGCGGGCGCCCTGTCGATCGCCGTTCTGAGCTTCCTCGGTTTCGACGGCATCTCCACGCTGGCCGAGGAGTCGACCGGTAAGAAGAACCCGGCGGGACGAGCCATGATCATCGCCTTGTTCGTGGTCGCCGGGTTGTTCATCACCCAGACCTGGTTGGCCAGCCTGCTGGCCGGCGGCCGTGCGTCCTTCAGCGACGACGAGGTCGGTAACGCCTTCTTCCTGCTGGTGCAGGCGGCCTCCAACACCGGGTGGATGAACGCCTTCTTCGTGGTCAACGTGCTCGCGGTCGGCTTTGCCAACGCGATGGCCGCCCAGGCCGCCACCAGTCGGCTGCTGTTCTCGATGAGCCGGGATCGTCAGCTGCCGGCCTTCCTGTCCAACATCAGCTCGCGCAAGGTCCCGTTCGCCGCCGTCCTGGTGGTGAGCGCGCTGAGCCTGGTGCTGGTGCTGTTCTTCGTCGGCCAGATCGGGTTGATCTCGTCCCTGGTGAACTTCGGCGCCCTGTTCGGCTTCTGCCTGCTGCACCTCTCGGTGGCCTGGTACTACCTGGTGCGCAAGAAGTCGAAGAACTACCTGTTGCACGGGGTGGTGCCGCTGGTGGGGCTGCTGATCATCGGTTACGTGCTGTTCAACGCCGACCCGCTGGCCAAGATCGGCGGCCTGGTATGGCTGGCGATCGGCGCCATCGTGTTCGCCGCCAACGTGATCCGAGGCCGTCGGGCGCCGCTGCCCGTCGAAGGCTAGGAGGATAGAAGGCTAGAAGGCCGACGCGGCCAGGACACTCGGCCCGGCTCGAGCGTGGAAAGCGATATCACCGGTGATATCGCTTTCCACACTCGAGTGTCTAGACCCTGCGCCGCAACTCGCGCACCAGATCACCGCGCTCCCCGACCGTGACCGCACCGACACCCAGCCACGCAGCCATCGACTGCAACTCGGATGCCAGGGCGCCGGCCACCCGGGATCGGTCCTGGCCGTCCTCGGCGAACGCACCCACCACGTGCAGCGCCCCGTCGGTGCGTTTCAGGTCCACACGGCCGACCAGCTCACCGTCGAGCAGGAACGGCCATACGTAGTAACCGAATTGGCGTTTGGACGCGGGCACGTAGATCTCGATGCGATAGCGGAAGCCGAACAAGCGCTCCACCCGAGGGCGAAAGAAGATCAACGGGTCGAACGGGCACAGCAGCGCCGTGCCCCGGTCCAGACGCGGAATGCGCACCCCGGCACGCAGATACGCCGGCGTCCCGTCGACGTCGACGGGTTCCAGCAAGCCCTCGTCGACCAGCGCCGCCACCGTGGGCTTGCTCTGTTTGGGGCTCAGCCGGAAATAGTCCCGCAGGTCCGGCTCGGTCGCCACCCCGAGCGCTCCGGCTGCCCGCAGGATCAACTCGCGCAGGGCCTGCTCGTCATCGACCTCGCGGGCCAGCACATGCGGTGGCAGCACCTTCTCGGTGAGGTCGTAGTGCCGCGCGAAGCCGACCCGGGTGGCCGTGGTGAGTCGGCCCGACGCGAACAGCGCCTCGGCCACCCACTTGGTGTCGCTGCGATCCCACCAAGGACCTTTGCGGCCCCGCGGCTCGGATTCCAGGTACGCCTCGATCTGGCCCGCGGTGGACGGCCCGAGCACGTCGAGGGCAGCGATGACATCCTCGGCCAGCCGCTGGTTCTTGCGGACGATCTCGGTGCCCCACCGGCCGTGGGTGTACTCCCGCATCCGCCAGCGCAGCAGTGGCCAGTCCTCGACGGCCATCAGCGCCGCCTCGTGCGCCCAGTACTCCACCAGCAGGCGCGGCGCCCGCGCGCTGTGGCTCCAGGCGGCCCGGTCCAGCGCATCGCGGTCATAGGCGCCGAGCCGGCTGAACACGGGCGCATAGTGGGCGCGCACCGCCACCGACACCGAATCCAGCTGCAGCACCTGGATCCGGGAGATCAGCCGCTTGAGGTGCGCCCGGGTGACCGGGCCCGCCGGCCGGGCGTCGTGGAAACCCTGCGCGGCGACGGCGATGCGGCGGGCCTGGGCGACGGTCAGAGATGGCACCCGGTCATCGTTGCGCATGGCACCGACAACGGCGCTCAGCGGTGGTACGAACAGAACCGGTAGCGCAGCCCCGTACCACTGGTCAGCCAGTCCCCACGGGTCACCGACCAGGAATCGTCGAGGGTGGGTGCGAAGGCATCCCCGTCGACGTCGACGTCGATCTCGGTGACCTCGCAGCGGTCGGCCAGCGGCAGTGCCAGCGCATACAGCTGGGCACCGCCGATCACCCAGCCGTCCAGGTCGGCGGGCAGCTCACCCACCACCTCGGCGCCCTCGGCCACGTACGACCGATCGCGGGTCACCACCACATTGCGACGGCCGGGCAGCGGGCGCACCTTCGCCGGCAGCGACTCCCAGGTGAGCCGGCCCATGATCACGGTCTGGCCCAGGGTCAGCTCCTTGAACCGGGCCTGGTCCTCGGGCAGCCGCCACGGGATGCCGTTGTCCAGACCGATCACCCCGGAGGTCGACTGCGCCCAGATCAAACCGACCGTCATACGGCGACGGGTGCCTTGATGGCCGGATGCGGATCGTAGTTCTTGATCTCGATATCCTCGTAGATGTAGTCGAAGATCGAATCACGCTGGGCCAGAACGAGTTCCGGATATGGCCGCGGGTCGCGTGAGAGCTGCAACCCGACCTGCTCGACGTGGTTGTCGTAGATGTGGCAGTCCCCGCCCGTCCAGATGAACTCCCCCACCCCCAGGCCGGCCTGGGCGGCCATCATGTGGGTCAGCAGCGCGTAGCTGGCGATGTTGAACGGCACCCCGAGGAACAGGTCGGCGCTGCGCTGGTACAGCTGGCAGCTCAGCCGGCCGTCGGCCACGTAGAACTGGAAGAACGCATGGCATGGCGGCAACGCCATCTGCGGTATCTCGCCCACGTTCCAGGCCGACACGATGTTGCGGCGGCTGTCGGGGTCGCGCTTGAGCAACTCCAGCGCCGCGCTGATCTGGTCGATGTGCCCACCCGACGGGGTGGGCCAGGACCGCCATTGCACGCCGTACACCGGGCCCAGATCACCTGCCTCGGAAGCCCATTCGTCCCAGATGGTGACACCGTGCTCCTGCAGCCAGCGCACGTTCGAGTCGCCGCGCAGGAACCACAGCAGCTCATAGACGATCGACTTGGTGTGCACCTTCTTGGTGGTGATCAGGGGAAAACCGGCGGTGAGGTCATAGCGCATCTGGTGCCCGAACAGGCTGCGGGTCCCGGTGCCGGTGCGGTCGGATTTCGGTGTGCCGCGCTCCAGCACCAGACGCAGCAGATCCTCGTACGGGGTGGCGATGGGCACGCCCACAGCTTACGTCCGGCGGGCAGGAGTGGAGTAGAACGGACCCCATGCCGATCACCCACGACAGCATCACCACCTCCGATGGCACCGCGACCGTTGCCGTAGCGACCCCCGAAGGTCAGGGCCCGTGGCCCGGCGTCGTTCTCTTTCCGGACGCCGGTGGCCTGCGCCCCACCATGGAGCAGATGGCGGGCAAGCTGGCCGGGTTCGGCTACGTCGTGCTGGTGCCCGACGTGTACTACCGCAATCCGGGGTGGGGGCCGTTCGACCTCAACACGGTGTTCAGCGACCAGGAACAGCGCAAGCAGCTCTTCGAGCTGATGGGCACGCTCACCCCCGAGGTCTTCGCCGCCGACGCCGAGGCGTTCTTCGACTACCTGGAGGCGCGTCCCGACGTCACCGGGACGAAGTTCGGCACCACGGGGTACTGCATGGGCGGACGCGCCTCGCTGATCGTCGCCACCCGGGTGCCCGAGCGGGTCGCGGCCGCACTGTCCTTCCACGGCGGCCGGCTGGCCGTCGCCGACGATCCGGACAGCCCGCACCTGCTCGCCGACAAGATCCAGGCCGTGGTCTACGTGGCCGCCGCCGAGAACGACGGGTCCTTCACCGAGGACGACGGTAAGCGGCTCGAGGACGCGCTGTCCGGAGCGTCCGTCGAGCACACCATCGAGTTCTATCCGGCCGCGCACGGTTTCGCGGTGCCCGATCACCGTGCCGTGTACGACGAGGGCGCCGCGCAGCGGCATTGGGAGAACACCGAGCGGGTGTTCGGCGCCGCGTTGGCCCCGGCCTGAACCCGGCCGAACGGGTAAGCGACGATTGACGGCGTGTACGACCAGCCCAGCGCCTTCCAACCCGATCCCAGCGAACCCGGATTCCGCATCGACCCGGTACTGGCCCGCAGCTGGCTGCTGGTCAACGGCGCCCAGTACGACCGCTTCGCACCGGCCGCCCGGTCCCGCGCGGACGTCGTGATCCTCGATATCGAGGACGCCGTCGCCCCCAAGGACAAGGTGGCCGCCCGCGAGAACGTGGTGCGCTGGCTGGCCGAGGGCAACACCGATTGGGTCCGGATCAACGGGTTCGGCACCCCGTGGTGGGCCGATGATCTGGAGATGCTGAGCAACACCGGGGTGGGCGGGGTGATGCTGGCCATGGTCGAAGGGGTCGACCACGTCACCGAGACGGCCCGCCGGCTGCCGGACGTGCCGATCGTCGCACTGGTCGAGACGGCCCGCGGGCTGGAGCGCATCACCGAAATCGCCTCGGCCAAGGGCACCTTCCGGCTGGCCTTCGGCATCGGTGACTTCCGCCGCGACACCGGGTTCGGTGACAACCCGGCCACCCTGGCCTACGCGCGGTCCCGGTTCACCATCGCCGCCAAGGCCGCGCAGCTGCCCAGCGCCATCGACGGACCCACGGTCGGGTCCAGTGCCCGCAAGCTCAGCGAGGCGACGGCGGTATCGGCGGAGTTCGGGATGACCGGCAAGATCTGCCTGACCCCGGAGCAATGTCCCACGGTGAACGAGGGCCTGTCCCCTTCACAGGAGGAGATCAGTTGGGCGCGTGAGTTTTTCGCGGAATTCCAGCGCGACGGCGGGGAGATCCGCAACGGTTCGGATCTGCCGCGCATCGCGCGCGCCAACAAGATCCTGGATCTGGCGAGGGCCTACGGCATCCATGAGTCCGATTTCGGCGACGATCCCGACCACGTGCCGGCGCCGTCGGACACCTTCCACTACTGAGATCGCCGGCGGGAGTGCGCGTACGTCGCCACCGCCCGGATGATCCCGCGCGCGGCGTACACCGCCGCGAGGATCGACAGCAGGATCAGCACGATGAACATCACCAGCCAGTTGCTGCGGCTGTGGCTGACGTTCCACCACACGACGGTGAACAGCACGGCGCAGATGAACACCACGATGTCACGCCAGTTGCCGGTGTAGGACGCCGCGATCGCGCGGATTTCGCGGTTCTTCTCGACGGCGGCGACGATATCGTCGATGCGGCTGTCGATGGAGCGCTGCAGCGCGGCCCGGCGCTCCACGTCCTCTTCCGGAATGCCTTGCAGCAGCTCCATATCCGCCTTGATGGAAGCGCGGACATCCGGGCCCTTGAAGGTGCCCGCCGCGATACCGAGTAGCGCGCCGCCGGCGATCGGTGCGGCTCCCAGCGCGAGTTCAGCGATCCCTGGCATAGCGGGGAGCCTACCGCCCGCGTCAGTTGCGACGCAGCGACTCGATCCGGTCGGCCAGCATGGTGGTCCACTCGCCGACGTAGTCCTCATCGGCGGTGTCCAGGGCGGGCGCGTCGAACACGATGCGGGTGATGCGTTTGCCCAGCAGGGCGTTGACCCCGAACGTGGCGATACGGCGGGCGGCCTGCTCACCCAGATCCGGTGCGCACGCCGTGATCCAGTCGGCGAGTTCGGTGTACAGGCCGTCGACCAGGGCGGCATACGCGGCCTGGACGCCGGGTGATTCGGCGGCCGGGGTACGCGCGGCAACCCGGAGGAATTCGGCCTCCCGGTCCAGCACGCTGAGCAGATAGCGGCACAGCAGTGTCAACTCGGTGCGCAACTCCCCCTGTCCGGCGAACAGGGCGCTGATATCGCGCATGGCGCGGCGCCGGTCCAGCTGCCGGTCGATACCGGCGGCCAGCAGGGCTTCCTTGGACTTGAAGTGGTTGTACAGCGCCCCGCAGCCGGGCACCAGGCCCGCGGCCTTCTCGATCTGATTGATGCTGGTGGCCCGGTAGCCCTGCGCGCCGAACAGCCGCATGGCCTCGTTGACCAGTCGTTCCTTCGTCGATACCTGCACCCTTGACCATCCATAAGTGAGTACATATATTCGGTAGGACATCACTATAACCCGAGGAGGCCCGATGCCGGGCAGCGATCGCGCGGTCCCGCGCGGACGGGTACGCCGCACGATGCCGGTGGCGGGGTTCACCGCCCGGGCGGCGGGCGGACGCGTGGTGGCGACGTTGCGCGAGAAGGCGGGTGACACCGGCGCCGTCGAGCGCTTCCACGAACGCACCGCGCAGCGGTACGTCGAGTTGCTCGGCCACTCCAAGGGCGTCCTGATGAAGGCCGGGCAATTGATGTCGATGGTGGACGCCGCCGCGATCGGCGCCGGCGAACTCTCGCCCTATCAGGAGGCCCTGACCCGCCTGCAGGCCGGCGCCCCACCGATGGACTCCGCGCTGGCACACCGCGTTCTGGAGACCGAACTCGGGCGCCCGGCCGGTGAACTGTTCGCCGAGTTCGACAGCGAACCCATGGCTGCGGCCTCCATCGGTCAGGTGCATCGCGCGGTGCTGCACGACGGCCGCCGGGTCGCGGTCAAAATCCAGTATCCGGGTGTGGCGCAGGCCATCCGCGACGATCTGTCCAACACCGAACTGCTCTCCACCGTGTTCCGGTTCGCCGCGGGTGCGGCCGGCACGCTGGGCGCGGCCCTGCCCGATATCGGCGAGGCCGCCGCCGAGATCTCGGCACGCATCTCCGAGGAACTCGACTACCGGCAGGAGGCCGCCCACATCACGGCATTCGCCGACCTGTATCGCGGACACCCGTTCATCCGGGTGCCCGACGTCATCCCCGAGGCCTCCGGCGACCGCGTGCTGACCATGACCTACCTGCACGGATTGGATTGGGCCGCAGCACAGAACGCAACACAGGACCTGAAGAACACCTGGGCCGAGGTGATCAGCCGGTTCAGCACCGGTTCCTACCGGCACGCCAACCTGTTCCACGCCGACCCGCACCCCGGCAACTACCGGTTCGGCACCGACGGCACGGTCGGCTTCCTCGACTTCGGCTGCGTGAAGGTGCTCACCGAACGCACCCGCCGGATGATCGTCACGATGCTGCAAGCCGCGATCACCGGCCGCAAGGACGAGCTGCGCGCGTCGATGGTGGAAAGTGGCTTCTTCGCCGAGGATTCCACCCTCACCGCCGATGACGCCCATGCCTGGTATGCCGGGGTCGTCCACGAACTGATCGGTCCGCAGCCGGCCACCTACACCGAGCAGGCCTCCGCGCGGGCCATCGAGTACCTCGTCGACGTCCGCGCCTCCGACCACCCGCTGCGCCGGATGTCGGTGCCGCCGGATTTCGTCTTCTTCTCCCGGCTCAACCTCTCGATGAACGCGATCTTCACCACGCTGCACGCCACGTTCAACGCCCGCGATTCCGTCGACGACATGGACGGATTGGCCGAACCCACCAGCGATCTGGGCCGCCGGCACGTCGCCTGGGTGCGGGAGCGCGGCCTGCCGTTCGGATTGGATCACCATGACCAGCGCTGAGATTCGTTCCGCCCGGCTGCCGTGGGACGCCGCCGATCCGTACCCGTTCTACGAGCGCCGGCGCCGGCACGGCAATGTGGTGTGGGACGACACCGCCCAGGCCTGGCTGGTGCTGGGATACGACGCGGCCCGCCAGGTGCTCGGCGGAACGGGCTGGACCAGCGACCCGTTCGCCAACGCGCTGGCGCAGGCGTCGGTGGACGCCGTCGGCCGCGAATTCGCGCGCTCCTCCATGCTTTTCGCCGACGGTGACGTACACCGACGGCTACGCGGATCGGTCCGCGACGTCTTCACCCGCGGTTTCGTCGCCGACCTCGGCGAAGGGGTGCGGTCGATCGCCGACAGTCTGATCGGGCATCAACCGGCGGCAACCGAGTTCGACTTCATGGCCGAGATCGCGCTGCCCCTGCCGATTGCCGTCATCAGCGCGTGGCTGGACCTCGGCAGCGATGCCGCGCACCTGCTGCGGGAGGTGTCCCCCGTCATCATCCGGATGCTCGGCACCTTGGCCGACCCGGACGAGATGACCGCCGGGACGGCCGCTTCGGCGGCGCTGATGGCCGAGTTCCTGCCCACCGCGGCCGACCGGCGGACACATCCGGGCGATGACCTGTTCAGCTTCATCGCCGGGGATCCGGCCCTGTCGCTCGACGAGGTCGTGACGACGGCCATCCTGATCGCCGTCGCCGGCCACGAGACCACCGCCAACCTGCTCGGGGCGGCGATGATGACCGTCCTGACCCCGGATGCCGACGGCGCCCGGATCGCCGACCGCGTCGACCCGGCCGACCCGGCGCTGGTGGCCGAACTGATCCGGCTGGACGCTCCGGTGCAGTCCACCGTGCGCACCGCCACCACCACGCAGCGCCTCGACGGGATCACCATCGAGGCGGGCCAGAGCGTGCTGGTGGCGGTCGCCGCCGCCAATCGCGACCCCGCGGTGTTCGACGAACCTGACCGGTTGCGGCTGGACCGCGCCGCACCCGCGCCGTTGTCGTTCGGATACGGCGCGCACTACTGCCTGGGCGCGGCGCTGGCGCAGCTCGAGCTGTCCATCGCCCTGCCCGCGATCCTCGCCCGCCGACCCGCGCTTTCCGGCCCGGTGAGCTGGCGCGACACGCCGGCCATCCGCGGTCCGCTGAGCGTGCCGATGGTGTTCGGCGGGTGATCCAGGAGTCGGTGGTGATGATCTACCGCGACGGCGGCGATCGCTGGATCGACGAAAGCTTGCCCACACAGCGGAATTTCATCGCCGAGGGCACCCACGCCGCCGAGGACAGTGCCCGCCGGTTCGGGCCGGGTGCGGCGCTGGATTGCTTGGGCGGCACCTACAACGTCGTCGACGACGAACCTGTCACCGCGCGCGACAACGTGGCCGCGATGGCGGCTGAGACCGCCGGGTGAGCTGTACGTCACCCGGCGGTGAGCGCAGGCACCGTCCAGGCGCCGGTGAAGAACTCGCTGCGTGGACGGTACAACCGAATCAGGTAGTTCCAGCCGTTCGGTGTGATGATGCAATTGGGCGGAGCTTCGTCGCCGACCTCGGCCCGCAAGCGCACGGTGATCGACCCGTCCTCGTTCGGCACCCCGGTGACACTGTTGACCGAGTACAGGTTTCGCGGATTCGGCTCGAAGAAACCCGCAGCGTTGTAGACCGAGACCGACCAGAAAGCGTCGACCGGAACATCTTTGAAGGTCAGCTCGTAATCACCCGGCGGTAACGCCGGGTCGACACCGACATAGGAGGCCTCCGAGGTCGGCAACCCGCCCCATCCGGCGGCGGTGCCGATGAGGTGGTGGACCGGATCCACCTCGTCCGGACGTCCGAAGGTCCGCTCGAATGCGGTCAGACCACTCGCCAGGCTGAGCAGGGCGTCTCGAGTCTTGTCCAGACTTGCTTTGTCGTAGTCCGGCGCGATGAAAGTTTCCGAAGAGCTCGTCTCCAGCGCCATCCGGTCCTGCAGGGCGCTCACGGCAGCGACGTCGTCCGGGTCGAGCGGATCCACCAAGGTGCGGACACCGACCATGACGTACCGCGACCCACTCAGCTCCTGGGTCAGAAGGTGACGGCCCGGCTCGTGCAGGATCACGTTGATGTAGTGGTCCTCGTTCACCACCATCGCGGACATGTACCGCCCGTCGGATTCGGGAAGGGTGAGCCAGGCCGGTTCCGCAAGGTCGAGGATGGCAAAGCTGTACAACGTGTCCCGGTTCAGCCGGATGACGGTCTGCTCATCGATCGACGCCGGCAGGCGGTTGTGCCGGAACACATTGACCCCGCCCGCGTCGCGTTGGATATCGGCGAACATCCTGTGCGTCTCGGCACGGACAAAGTTGTCGGCATTGACCAACACCGCCATGTCAGATTCTCCCGTCGATTGGTGACACCCCGACCTCATCTGAAGACCGGGGCAATCTCTGATTGCCGCGGCTCAGTCGCTCATCAACGCAGCGGCGACCGTCGCCCCGAGATTCCAGCACGCCTCCAGCGCAGCCTTGCCCGGTTTGCCCGAAACCACCACATACTCGGCGGCCTTCACCCAGCCCAGCCCCGCGGTGATACCGGTGATGGCGCGTTCGGCGCCCTCGGTGCCCTCGTTGCCGTGCAACCACAAGCCGAACGGCCGGCCGCGGGTGGAATCCAGGATCTGGTAATACGACTCGTCGAAGGCGTGCTTGAGCGCCCCACTGAGATAGCCCAGGTTGACCGGGCTGCCGAGCAGATAGCCGTCCGCCGCCAACATGTCCACCGGCGACACCGTCAGGGCCGGCCGGCGCACCACCTCGACACCCGCGATATCCGGATCGGTCGCCCCCGCCAGCACCGCCTCGAACATCTCCTGGCAGTGCGGAGAGGGCGTGTGGTGCACGACGAGCAGCCTCACGCGCGGTGCACCGCCCGTTCCATCTCGACAGCTGTGCGCATGGTTTCCCGCGCGCGGCTGCGGTCACCGGCGTAGTCGTAGGCACGGGCCAGCCGGTACCAGCGCACCCAGTTGTCCCGATCGGCCTCGAGTTCGTCGCGCACCGTTGCGAACAGCTCGTCGGCCGCGTCCCGGTCGATCCGGCCGGACGGCATCCGCGGCAGCGCGCTGACGTCGAGTTCCATGCCGCTTTCCCGGGCCAGCCGGGCCAACCGCTGATGTGCGAAACCGGCCCGCAGGGTGCTCACCATCGCCCACACACCGACGATCGGCAGCAACAGCAGCGCCACCCCCAGTCCGATGGCCGCCCACTCCCCCGAGGCCAGGAAGGCGAACGCGATCCGGCCCAGCATCACGAAGTAGACGACCATCGCGACACACATGAAGCCGATCAACAGCTGGATGCGCAGGCTGCGCACACCCTCACCGGCCATCAGAGATCGAGCAGCGGTTCGATGCCGATGGTCAAGCCGGGGTACTGGGCGACCTTACGGACCCCCAGCAGCACCCCCGGTACGAACGACGTGCGGTCCAGGCTGTCGTGCCGGATGATCAGGGTCTCACCCGTCGTGCCGAACAGCACCTCCTGGTGGGCGACCAGTCCGGCCAGCCGAACCGAATGCACCGGGACGCCGTCGACATCGGCACCGCGGGCACCGGCGAGCCCGGTGCTGGTGGCATCGGGATTGGGCGGCAACCCTTTCCGTGCCTCGGCAATGAGCTTGGCGGTGCGCGCGGCGGTGCCCGACGGCGCATCGGCCTTGTGCGGGTGGTGCAGTTCGATGACCTCGACGGACTCGAAGTGCCGGGCGGCCTGTTTGGCGAAGTGCATCGTGAGCACGGCGCCGATGGCGAAGTTGGGGGCGATGAGCACCGAGACGCCGGGTGCGGCGTCCAGCCAGGCGCGCACCTGGGCGATGCGCTCGTCGGTGAACCCGGTGGTTCCCACGACGGCGTGAATACCGTTGTCGATCAAGAACTTCAGATTGTCCATCACCACATCGGGGTGGGTGAAGTCGATGACGACCTCGGTGTCACTGTCGGTCAGGATGGTCAGGGCATCACCCGCATCGACCTCGGCCGACAGTTCCAGATCGGCGGCGTCCTGGACCGCGGCCACCATGGTCGCGCCGACCTTGCCCTTGGCACCCAATACTCCCACTCGCATGGGGGCAGCCTACTGCGGTGCCCGTACCGTGGAACCATGCGCCTGCACCCCGCCGCCCTGCCGATCACGGTGGCCGCGCTGGCCGCGGCCGGCTGTTCGGGCACCGCCGCGGCAGAGGTGGGCGACGAGCTGGACGGCCGGACCTTCGTCTCGGTGGCGGTGGCCGGCGAGCAGATTCCCGGCGGCGCGCCACTCACCGTGACCTTCGCCGGCGGGCAGATCCGCACGTTCGCCGGCTGCAATCACGGATCCGGCCCCGTCGATCTCGGCGACGGCCGGGTGGTCACACAGCTGGCCACCACGATGATGGCCTGCCCGCCGCCGGTCGGCGACGCCGACGCCTGGGTGGACCGGTTGTTCCAGGCGCAGCCGTCGTGGGCGCTGTCCGGGGACACCCTCACGCTGCACGGCCCGGCGACGACGGTGACGCTGCGTGACAGGTCGGTGGTGGACCCGGACCGTCCGCTGATCGGCACCAGTTGGCGGGTGGACACCCTGATCACCGGGCAGGCCGCCATGACATCGGTGGCGCTGGAACAGTCCAAGCCCGGACTGACCTTTCGTCCCGACCGGACGGTCACCGGGTGGACCGGATGCAACACCTTCTATGGTCGCGTCGACGTCACCGGTGACACCGCAACCTTCGGGCCGCTGAACCGCAGCGGCCCGGCGTGTGCCGGCGAGGTCGGTGACATCGAACGGTCGATCCTGCGGGTGCTCACCGGTTCGGTCACGGCGTCGGTCGATGCCGATCGCCTGACACTGACCGGCGCCGAAGGCAACGGATTGGTGCTGCGCGCCGAGTAGCATCTCGCCATGCATGGCGCGAAGATCCTCATCAGCGGACCGACCGGACAGGTCGCCGCACCGCTGGCGATATCACTGGCCGCCGAGAACGAAGTGTGGGGCATCGCCAGGTTCACCGACGCCGCGGCCCGAGACAATCTGGAACGGGCCGGGATTCGCTGCGTACCGGCCAATCTGGCCGCCGGCGACTTCAGCGGTGTGCCCGCCGATTTCGACTACGTCCTCAATCTGGCGGTCGCCAAGAGCGGACGCTGGGACAAAGATCTGGCGGCCAACGCCGAATCGGTGGGGCTGCTGATGGCGCACTGTGCCGATGCGAAGGCATTCCTGCACTGTTCGTCGGCCGCCGTCTACGACCCGCCCGACGATGATCCGCGCACCGAGTCGACCGCGCTCGGTGACAACCACAAGTCGATGCTGCCGACGTATTCCATCTCCAAGATCGCCGGTGAGGTCGTGGCGCGGACCATGTCCCGCGCGCTCGGGGTGCCGACGGTGATCGCCCGGCTCAACGTGCCCTACGGCGACAACGGGGGCTGGCCGTTCTACCACATGGAGATGATGCGTGCGGGCGTCCCGATCCCGGTTCCGCCCGGCGGGCCCGCCTACTACAACCCCATCCACCAGGACGACATCCTCGCGATGCTGCCGGGGATGCTCGCCGCCGCGTCGGTGCCGGCGACGACGGTCAACTGGTGTGGCGATCAGACGGTGAGCCTGCAGCAGTGGTGCACCTTCATCGGCGAACTCATCGGCACCGAGCCGGTGTTCGAGGTGAGCGAGCAGGCCCTGCGCGGCGGCCCCACCGATACGACGCTGATGCATGGACTGGTCGGCGATACCGCGGTGGACTGGCGCGACGGTATCCGCCGGATGGTGGCCGCGTTCCACCCGGAGTTGGTGTCGCGCTAAAGCGGCGAGGCACCGCGCAGATGCTCGAAGATCAGCGAGGTCTGCGTACCGGCCACGTCGGCGTCGGCGTTGAGGTTCTCGACCACGAACGACCGCAGGTCCTCGGTGTCGCGGGCGGCGACATGCAGGATGAAGTCGTCGCCGCCGGCCAGGAAGTACACGTCCATCACCTGAGGCCGCTTACGGATCTGGGCGATGAAGTCGCGGATGCGTCCGCGCGCGTTCGATTGCAGGCTCACCGAGATCATGGCCTGCATGGTCAGCCCCACCGCCGCCGGATCGATATCGGTGTAGAAGCCACGGATCACCCCGATCTCCTGCAGGCGGCGCAGCCGGCCGTGGCAGGTGGAGGGGGCGATGCCGACGGTCTCGGCCAGCGCGCTGTTGGAGATGCGGGCATCGGCGTGCAGGGCCAGCAGCATCCGCCGGTCGATGTCGTCGAGCTCGGCGGGTCGAACATCCTTCGGCCCGGGAGCCAGACGCACGCGCGCGGGCGTTGATTGTTCACGCATGGCAGGAGTCTAGCGAATTAACATCAAGGTCATTGCCTCCAGGGCGAAGGTTCTTCACACTGATACGCAGAAACCACCGGTCCCCACAGGAGCATGAAATGCGCGTCGGCATCCCGACCGAGATCAAGAACAACGAGTTCCGCGTCGCCATCACCCCGGCCGGCGTGGCCGAACTGACCCGCCGTGGCCACGAGGTCGTCATCCAGGCCGGCGCCGGCGAGGGCTCGGCGCTGTCGGACAGCGACTACAAGGCCGTCGGCGCCCAGATCGCCGCCACCGCCGACGAGGTGTGGGCCGAGGCCGACCTGCTGCTCAAGGTCAAGGAGCCCATCGAGGCCGAATACTCGCGCCTGCGCAAGGGCCAGACCCTGTTCACCTACCTGCACCTGGCGGCGTCCCGACCGTGCACCGATGCGCTGCTGGCCTCGGGTACCACCTCGATCGCGTACGAGACCGTCCAGACCGCCGACAATGCCCTGCCCCTGCTGGCCCCCATGAGCGAGGTCGCGGGCCGGCTGGCCGCCCAGGTCGGCGCCTACCACCTGATGCGCACCCAGGGCGGTCGCGGTGTGCTGATGGGCGGTGTGCCCGGTGTCGCCCCGGCCAAGGTCGTCGTCATCGGCGGCGGTATGGCCGGCGACAACGCGGCCGCCGTGGCCTGGGGTATGGGCGCGCACGTCACCGTGTTCGACCTCAACGTCAACACCCTGCGCAAGATCGACGCCGAGTACGGCGGCGCCATCGAGACCCGCTACTCCTCGAGCCTGGATCTCGAAGATGCGGTCAAGCAGGCCGACCTGGTGATCGGCGCGGTCCTGGTGCCCGGCGCGAAGGCTCCCAAGCTGGTCACCAATGCGACTGTCGCCCAGATGAAATCCGGCGCGGTTCTGGTCGACATCGCGATCGACCAGGGTGGCTGCTTCGAGGATTCCCGGCCCACCACCCATGACGACCCGACCTTCGCGGTGCACGACACGGTGTTCTACTGCGTGGCCAACATGCCGGGCGCGGTGCCGCGGACGTCGACCTACGCGTTGACCAACGCCACCATGCCGTACGTGCTCAAGCTCGCCGACAAGGGCTGGCAGGCCGCGTGCGCCGCGGACGCCGCGCTGGCCAAGGGACTCTCGACCCACGAGGGCGCGCTGCTCAACGAGCACGTCGCCAACGACCTCGGCCTGCCGTTCACCGACCCGGCGGCCGTGCTGGCCTGACGTTTCACCCCTACCGTCGCCCGGCTGGATCTTCCGGCCGGGCGACGCGTGTCATCACGGGTGGTTCGGGTCCAGCAGGTAGGGCAACACGAGGGTGGCGAGCTCGCCGATCAGCGGTCGCAACGCGTCGGCCTTCGGATCGTCGGCGGCCGAGCGCGTCATGATCGCCAGCAGCACCCGCCGGCCGTCGGGTCCATAGGCGATGCCGACATCATTGGTGCTGCCGTAATCGCCGCCGCCGGTCTTGTCCGCCGTGGTCCACCCCTGCGGCAGCCCGGCCCGCATGCTCGATGTCTCGTTCGCCCGCATCCACTGCTCCAGCAACGACCGTTGCGGCGGGGCCAGCGCATCCCCGGCCAGCAGCGCGCGATACCCGCCGGCCAGTGCCGCCGGCGTGCTGGTGTCACGGAGGTCGCCGGGAATCGCCGAGTTCAGCTCGGTCTCCCAACGGTCCAGCCGGGTCCGCTCGTCCCCGATGCTGCGCGCGTACGCGGTGATCGCCGGCGGACCGCCGAGCCGCTTCAGCAGCAGATTCGCCGCCGTGTTGTCGCTGACCTGCAGCGCCGCCTGGCACAGGTCCGCAAGCGTCATCTCGGTGCCCGCTCGCGGCCCGGTCCGCGGCGAGTTCGCGACCACCGCAGCCGGATCGACGAATTCGGTTGCGTCGAGGGAGAATTCACCGCGGCTCACGCCCTGCAATATCCGGCCCGCGGCGTAAGCCTTGAACGTCGAACACATGGCGAAGGACTCGTCGGCGCGATGCGACACCGCGCCCGGCCCGTCCAGGTTGACCGCCGACAAGCCGACCACCGCGTTATGCCGGCGTTCCAAGGCGCCGATCCGTTGGTCGAGCGGGGATCCGGGGTCGGCGTGCACCTGTGCCGTGGTGCAGACGGCCGCGGCGAAGGTCAGGCCACCGATGAGGGCGCTACGTCGGGACAGTCGCATGCCCCCGACTCTACCGGTCAGCCCGTGATCTGTCGGAGACGTTGCGGCAGTGAGCGTTTCGACTTGTGCGGCCCCAGCACGGCGGCACCCAGTGGTCTGGCGAGCAGCTTGCGCGCCACCGCGTTGACCTCGTCGAGGGTCACCGCGTCGATCTGCGCCAGCGTCTCGGCGATGGTGCGGTGAGCTCCGTAGTTGAGTTCACTGCGACCCATCCGGTGCATGCGCGAGCCCGAATCCTCCAGGCCCAGCACCAATCCGCCGCGAAGCGAGCCTTTGGCGATGCGGCATTCGGCCTCGGTGATGCCGTCGCGAGCCACCTCGGCCAGCACATCGGTGGCCAGCCGCACCACCTCGTCGAAACGCTCCGGCAGGCACGCGGCGTACACCGACAGCGCACCGGCGTCGGAGAACATGTCGATGGTCGAGTAGACCGAGTACGCCAGCCCCCTGGTCTCCCGGATCTGTTGGAACAGACGGGAACTCAGTCCACCGCCGAGCGCGTTGTTGAGCACCGACAGCGCCCAGCGGTGTTCCCAGTACCGTCCGGGCGTCCGCACGCCGGCCAGCACATGGCTTTGCTCCGAGTCGCGGTTGACCACCAGCAGCCCTGGCTGCCCGGGAACGCGACCGGTGCCCTTGCGGTGCGGCAGCGGGCCGCGCCCGGAAACCAGGTGCGGGCCGAAGTACTCCCGGGCCAGCGCGACCACGTGCTTGTGATCGATGTTGCCGGCGACCGCGAGCACCATGCGCTCGGGTGTGTACCGGCGGACGTGGAAGGAGTGCAGCTGGGCACGGGTCATCGCCTCGATGGATTCCGTGCTGCCGATCACCGGACGGCCGACCGGGTGATCACCGAACATGGCGGACAGGAACACATCCCCGAGGGTGTCCTCGGGATCGTCGTCGCGCATGGCGATCTCTTCGAGCACCACATCGCGTTCCACCTCGACGTCCTCGACGGCACAGCGGCCGCGCAGCACCACATCGGCGACCAGGTCAACCGCGAGTTCCACGTCGGTGTCCAGCACGTGCGCGTAGTAGCAGGTGTGCTCGCGCGCGGTGAACGCGTTGAGCTCGCCGCCCACCGCGTCCACCGACTGCGCGATGTCGACCGCCGAGCGCGTCGGCGTCGACTTGAACAGCAGATGCTCCAGGAAATGCGCGGCGCCGGCCACCGACGGCCCCTCGTCACGGGATCCGACACCGACCCACACCCCGACCGATGCGGAGTGCACGGACGGGATGTACTCGGTGACCACCCGCAACCCTCCGGGCAGCGTGGTGGCCCGCACTGCCTCGGAGGTGTCCGCGCCGCCGGATCCGCGGCGCAACGCCGGTTTAGGTGGCATGACGATCAAGCGGCGAGGTTCGAGCCGCGTTGACGAATGCGGCCCGTGGACTACGCGTCAGCGGTCGCGGCATCTGCAGGAGCGTCAGCGGGAGCTTCGGCAGTCTCGCCCTCCTCGGCGACCAGGACCAGCGAGATCTTGCCGCGGTTGTCGATATCGGCGATCTCGACGCGCAGCTTGTCGCCGACCTTGACGACGTCCTCGACCTTGGCGATGCGCTTGCCCCGGCCCAGCTTGCTGATGTGCACCAGCCCGTCGCGGCCCGGCAGCAGCGACACGAACGCTCCGAAATCGGTGGTCTTGACGACCGTGCCGAGGAACCGCTCGCCGACCTTGGGCAACTGCGGATTGGCGATGGCGTTGATCTTGTCGATCGCCGCCTGCGCCGCCTCACCGTTGCTGGCGCCCACGAACACGGTGCCGTCGTCCTCGATGGAGATCGAGGCGCCGGTCTCCTCGGTGATCGAGTTGATCATCTTGCCCTTGGGCCCGATCACCTCGCCGATCTTGTCGACCGGCACCTTGATGGTGGTGATCCGCGGCGCGTACGGGCTCATCTCGTCGGGCTCGTCGATGGCCTCGGCCATCACCTCGAGGATGGTGGTGCGCGCATCCTTGGCCTGGCTCAGCGCACCGGCCAGCACCTGGGACGGGATACCGTCCAGCTTGGTGTCCAGCTGCAGCGCGGTGACGAAGTCCTTGGTACCGGCGACCTTGAAGTCCATGTCGCCGAACGCGTCCTCGGCGCCCAGGATGTCGGTGAGGGCGACGTAACGGGTCTCCCCGTTCACCTCGTCGGACACCAGACCCATGGCGATACCGGCCACCGGTGCCTTCAGCGGCACACCGGCGTTCAACAGCGACAGGGTCGAGGCACACACCGAACCCATCGAGGTGGACCCGTTGGAGCCCAACGCTTCCGACACCTGGCGGATGGCGTACGGGAACTCCTCGACCGACGGCAGCACCGGCATCAGCGCACGCTCGGCCAGCGCGCCGTGGCCGATCTCGCGGCGCTTGGGCGAGCCGACGCGGCCGGTCTCACCGGTCGAGAACGGCGGGAAGTTGTAGTGGTGCATGTAGCGCTTGGTGGTCTCCGGTCCCAGCGAGTCGATCTGCTGGGCCATCTTGACCATGTCCAGCGTGGTGACACCCATGATCTGGGTCTCGCCGCGCTCGAACAGGGCGCTGCCGTGGGCCCGCGGAATGACGGCGACCTCGGCGCTCAGCGCCCGGATGTCGGTGATGCCACGGCCGTCGATGCGGAAGTGATCGGTCAGGATGCGCTGGCGCACAAGCTTTTTGGTCAACGCGCGGTAGGCGGCACCGATCTCCTTCTCGCGACCGGCGAACGTCTCGCCCAGACGCTCGAGCACCTCGCCCTTGATCTCGTCGGTGCGGGCATCGCGTTCGGCCTTGCCCGCGATCGACAGCGCCTCGGCCAGCGCGTCGGTGGCCACCGCGGCCACGGCATCGAAGGCGTCGTCCGCGTAGTCCGGGAACACCGGGTAGTCGGCGGTTTCCTTGCCCGCGGCGGCGTGCAGCTCTTCCTGCGCCTTGCACAGCGTGGCGATGAACGGCTTGGCGGCCTCCAGGCCCTCGGCCACCACGGCCTCCGTCGGCGCACCGGCGCCACCGTTGATCAGTTCGATGACATTGTCGGTGGCCTCGGCCTCGACCATCATGATCGCGACGTCGGCACTGTCACCGGTGCCGACCACCCGGCCGGCGACGACCATGTCGAAGACGGCCTTCTCCAGCTGCTCGACGGTGGGGAACGCCACCCACTGGCCCTCAATCAGCGCGACGCGCACGCCGCCGACCGGACCGGAGAACGGCAGACCCGCGATCTGCGTGGACGCCGACGCGGCGTTGATGGCCAGCACGTCGTACAGATCCTTGGGATCCAGGCTCAGCACGGTGACCACGACCTGGATCTCGTTACGCAGGCCGCTGACGAACGTGGGACGCAGCGGCCGGTCGATCAGCCGGCAGGTCAGGATCGCGTCGGTGGACGGGCGGCCCTCACGACGGAAGAACGAACCGGGGATGCGGCCCGCCGCGTACATCCGCTCCTCGACGTCGATGGTGAGCGGGAAGAAGTCGAAGTGATCCTTCGGGGTCTTGCTGGCGGTGGTGGCGCTGAGCAGCATGGTCTCGTCGTCGAGGTAGGCGACGACGGAGCCGGCGGCCTGCCGGGCCAACCGGCCGGTCTCGAAGCGGATGGTGCGGGTGCCGAAGCTCCCGTTGTCGATGACGGCGGTCGATTCGAAGACGCCTTCGTCGGTTTCAACTGCAGACATAAGTGTCCGTACAGCCTCTCTGTCGGGTATTCAACTGTTTCGCACGTCTAGCGCAACAGATTCCCGTCCTGGATGCGGCTACGGCCGTCGATCGAAGCGGCCGGGAGCCGAACTCCCGGCAGCCACTACCGAAGACCGCCCGATCCCTCGGACGATGCGTGACGCGCAGGAACGGTGCGCGCTTCACACGCGCGAACCGCACCAAAGTGTCAAGGCCACGTGGCCTAAAACATCCCCATGCTACACCGCGACCTTGTCGCCTCCGTCAGGCGACGTCCTCGACGCACACGGTGAACTGTCGTTGGTCATACGGGTACCCCAGCCCACTGGCGCACTGGTCGGCATCGACCACGTCCTGCAGGATCTGCGTCGCCCGCTGCCGGTGCGGCTGACCGGTGTCGCCGCAGTCGACGCGCACGGGGTCACGACCGTGGTCCGGGTCGATGCTCATGCAGCCCCCGACCACCCAGTCGATATCCATGCAGACGGTGCTGCCCACGTCACCGAAGGCGCTGTGCATGGAGTAGTACGAGTCGACGTCGGTCGGGCAGTCGTCACCGGTGGCGACGGTCGCGACGACCTTGTAATTGGACTCCGGACTACCGCACTGCGCCTTGATGGCCTCCGGGCGGTCGGCCGGTCCACCGACCTTCAGGCAGTCGCCGGCGCGCAGATCCGCGGCGGCGGCCGACGAACAGCCGGTGGCCAGTCCCCCCAACAAGCAGAACGCGGCCAGGACGGCCGCGGCGCCGGGAGTCAGCGACGCAGACCGAGGCGCTCGATCAACGACCGGTAGCGCTCGACGTCGACCTGCGCGACGTACTTGAGCAGCCGGCGCCGACGACCGACCAGCAGCAGCAGCCCCCGCCGCGAGTGGTGGTCGTGCTTGTGCAGCTTGAGGTGTTCGGTGAGATCGGAGATCCGCTTGGTCAGCAGGGCAACCTGAGCCTCCGGCGAGCCGGTGTCGGTGTCATGCAGGCCGTACTGGCCGAGGATTTCCTTCTTCTGTTCGGCAGTGAGCGCCACGAATACAACTCCATCAAAAAGGTCCGCGAGGATCATCTGGGGCGCGGCCGCCGCGAACTGCAGCACGCGCTGGGTCGCCGGGAAGTCTAGCAGTCCCCTAGTGCGCAGCAAGAATCGTGCGGGCGCGGGCGGTATCGCCCTGCATCGCGACGACCAGGTCGTCCACCGAGTCGAACTTCTCCTGGCCGCGGATGCGGGCCACGAAGTCCACGGCGACGTGCTGGCCGTAGAGGTCGGCCTCGGTGTCCAGCACGAACGCCTCGACGGTGCGGGTGCGCCCGGAGAAGGTCGGGTTGGTGCCCACCGACACCGCCGCCTGGTAGCGCTGCCCGGGTGTCACGGTGCCGACCACCGGGCCGTGGCCCAGGACGGTGAACCAGGCCGCGTACACCCCGTCGGCCGGGATGGCTGAGTGCATGGGCGGCGCGACATTGGCGGTCGGGAAGCCGAGCACCCGGCCGCGGCCGTCACCGCGCACCACCACGCCTTCCACCCGGTGCGGGCGGCCCAGCGCCTCGGCCGCGGCCACCACGTCGCCGGCGTCGACACAGGACCGGATATAGGTCGAGGAGAACGTGACGGTCTCGTCCCGGTTGGTGGCGGCCGCCGCGGAGATCTCGGAAACCAAAGACATGCCCTCGACGGCGAACCCGAACCGCTCGCCCGCCTTGCGCAGCAGGTCGACGTTGCCGGCCGCCTTCTTGCCGAAGGTGAAGTTCTCACCGACCACGACCTCCACCACGTGCAGGCTCTCCACCAGGAGTTCGTGGATGTAGCGCTCGGGCGTCAGCTTCATGAAATCGGCGGTGAACGGCATCACCAGGAACACGTCGACACCGGTCTCCTCGACCAGCTCGGCGCGCCGGGTCAGCGTGGTCAGCTGTGCCGGATGGCTACCGGGGAACACCACTTCCATCGGATGCGGATCGAAGGTCATCAGCACCGTCGGCACGCCGCGCGAGCGGCCGGATTTGACCGCGTGGCTGATCAGTTCGGCGTGACCGCGGTGCACCCCGTCGAACACACCGATCGTGATGACACATCGCCCCCAGTCCGTGGGGATGTCTTCCAGGCCCCGCCACCGCTGCACAGCGCAAGCCTACGGCGCGCCGGCCGCGCCGTCTGCGCTGGATCCCCGGATCAGGTGACGATTGCCTAAACTTTGTCGGTGTGAGGCCCCAGTGAGTCCCAACGGCACCCCGCAAGACCTGACGACGGTTGCGCAGGACTACCTCAAAGTCATCTGGACCGCCCAGGAGTGGTCCAGGGAGAAGGTGAGCACCAAGTTGCTCGCCGAGCGGATCGGGGTGTCGGCGAGCACGGCGTCGGAGTCGATCCGCAAGCTCGCCGACCAGGGCCTGGTCGATCACGAGAAGTACGGGGCGGTGACGCTCACCGAGTCCGGCCGGCGCGCGGCGCTGGCCATGGTGCGCAGGCACCGGCTGATGGAGACCTTCCTGGTGCGCGAACTCGGCTACGGCTGGGACGAGGTGCACGACGAGGCCGAGATCCTGGAGCACGCCGTGTCCGACCGGATGCTCGACCGGATCGACGCGAAACTCGGCTATCCGACCCGGGATCCGCACGGGGATCCGATCCCGGCGGCCGACGGCAAGGTGCCGACCCCACCGGCGCGTCAGTTGTCGGCGTGTCATGACGGGGAAACCGGGACGGTGGCCCGGATTTCGGATGCCGATCCCGAGATGCTGCGCTATTTCGACAGCGTGGGTATCAGTCTGGACTCGCGGCTGCGGGTGCTGGCCCGGCGTGACTTTGCCGGCATGATCTCGGTGGGCATCGAGTCCGCCGACGATTCGGCCGATGCCGGCACCACGGTGGATCTGGGAAGCCCCGCGGCGCAAGCGATTTGGGTTGTCCCCTAGGAGTCGATCAGCGAGCCGAGTGCACCAGGCGCAACTGGGGGCGGGCCGCATCGGCCTGTGCCTGCGCCTGCCGGGCCAACCCGTCGAGTCCGGCCAGACTCCCGATCAGCTGGCTGACGCCATCGGCTTCGACGGCATCGAGAATCGCCGGGCTCAGCAGCGCACCGCTGAACTGCGCGCTGGCGGTGATCCACGAGCCCGAACCCGCGGGTGAGAGCCGGAACATCAACCGCACCGACAGTCCCTGCAGACCGGTAGCGGTCAACTCGATGCGGGTGCCGTCGTCGATGCTGTCGACCACCCAGTCCAGGGTGTCGGTGATACCCAGCATGCAGATCTTGGCGCTCAGCCGGGTTCCGGCCTCCAGGCCGTCCGGCGGTTCGGCAACCCAGCAGTCGTGCACGGCAAACCACTGGTCCCAGGACCGGGGATCGGTGAGCACCTCCCACACCGCGGCCGGCGCGGCGACCAGGTGTGATGCGGCGTCAACATGCCCGATCTGCACCTCACGCTCGCGGTGCGAGAAGATGCGCGCGCCATCGCGTCTGGGTGCCGCTCGCCGGCCATCCGTGGCATAACCGAACCACTCGGAGGGATACGCAGGCAGCTGCACTGTCATATCCTGAACAACGCAGCACGAATAGCTGCGGTTCCCATGAATTCTTGTGGCCCTGGTCTCGAATTGATCACGAAGCGGCAAGCGCCACACCGCAAACCGCACGCTCACCACCGGTCACGTCAGTTGCAGCAGCCACACCGGCCACAGCATCACAGGGTGGCCGGCCGCAGGACGACCACCGATGTGGTGCGCGACGTCCCGTCCCGCAGCAGCGCGATGACCCGGCCGTCCGGCGCGGTGGCGGCATACACCCCGTCGATACCCGCGGGCGCCAGCGCCCGACCGTGCCGCGCGTCCTCGGTCTCGGCGGCGGTGAGGTCGCGGCGCGGGAAGCCCAGCAGGCAGGCCTCGTCCAGGCCGTAGGACAACCGCGCGTCGGCTTCCAACTGATCGATGGTGCGGGCCTCGCCCAGGCCGTACCGGCCGACCTTGGTGCGGCGCAGCGCCGTCAGGTGCCCACCGACACCGAGGGCGGCACCCACGTCGCGGGCCAGCGCCCGGATGTAGGTGCCCGACGAACAGTCCACCTCGACGTCGACATCGACGAAGGTGTCCACTTTGCGCACCGAGAGCACCTCGAACCGGTCGATGCGCACCGGCCGGGCGGCCAGTTCGACGGCCTGCCCTTCGCGCGCCAGCTTGTAGGCGCGCTGGCCCGCGACCTTGATGGCGCTGACGGCCGAGGGCACCTGCTCGATGTCGCCGCGCAGTGCGGCCACCGCCGCCTCGATCGCGGAGTCGGTGACGTGCACGGCGGAAACATCCTGCAGCACTTCACCTTCGGCGTCTTCCGTAGACGTGGTGCGGCCGAGGCGGATGGTGGCCGCGTACGACTTGTCGGTGGCCGTGAGCAGTCCGAGGATCTTGGTGGCCCGTTCGATACCGACCACCAGCACCCCGGTGGCCATCGGATCCAACGTCCCGGCGTGTCCCACCTTGCGGGTCCCGAAGAAGCGCCGGCACCGCCCGACGACATCATGGCTGGTGAGGCCGGCGGGCTTGTCGACGATCACCAGTCCGGGTGCCGGACTCACAGCGTGATCGCCGTCAGCGCGATTCCGTCGGCCACCGACCAGCGCCCGGCCAGCGCGGTCAGCGGCGGACCGGACTCGGCGGCCGGGTCGATCAGGATCCGGGACTCGAACGTCCCTGCCGCACCTGACGAGTCGGGGGTGAACGTGATGTGGGCATCCTCGAAGCCGAGCCACCGGTGCGTCAGCGGGAACCAGGCCTTGTAAGTGGCCTCTTTGGCGCAGAACAGGATTCGGTCCCAGTGCAGGCCACCCGGCAGGCCGGACAGGTGTGCCCGTTCGGCGGGCAGGCTGATCGCGTCGAGCACCCCCTTGGGCAGCACATCGTGCGGTTCGGCGTCGATGCCCAGCGAGCGGACATCGGAGCTGCGCCCCACCACCGCACCGCGGAAACCGTCGCAGTGCGTCAGGCTGCCGACGACACCGTCGGGCCAGCACGGTTCGCCCTTGTCGCCCTTGAGGATCGGTGCCGGCGGCACACCCAGCTCACCGAGCGCCTGCCGGGCGCAGTACCGAACGGTGACGAACTCGTTGCGCCGCTTGGCCACCGAACGCGCCACCAGCGGTTCCTCCTCCGGCAGCGGCGCCAGACCGGGCGGGTCGTCGTAGGTCTCGGCCGACACCACGACCTCGGGCACCAGGGCACGCAACAGGGCCACGGTCAGTACCCCCGCCGGGCCCTGATGCGCTCCTGCATCTTCTGGGCGTTGTCGCGCATCTCGGCGGTGATCTCGAAATGCCCACCGAACTCGTTGAGGTATCCAGGCGCATACACCGGGTCCGGCAGGATCTGACGTAACCAGCGATATGGCTTGCGGCGGCGCCATTCTCGCGGATAGCCGACCGAGACCTCCTCGAACCGCACGCCGTCGTACCACGTGGTGCGCGGGATGTGCAGGTGCCCGTAGACCGAGCAGATGGCGTTGTATCGGGTGTGCCAGTCCTTGGTGGCGGTGGTGCCGCACCACAGCGAGAACTCCGGGTAGAACATCGCGTCGCAGGGTTCGCGCACCAGCGGGAAATGGTTGACCAGCACGGTCGGGTTCATCCAGTCCAGGTCTTCCAGCCGCTTGCGTGTCTTGGCCACGCGGTCGCGGCACCAGGCGTCGCGGGTGGCGTAGGGCTCGGCCGACAGCAGGAACTCGTCGGTGCCGACGACATTGCGTTCCCGGGCCACGGCCAGGCCCTCGGCCTTGGTGGCGGTGCCCTCGGGCAGGAAGGTGTAGTCGTAGAGCAGGAACATCGGCACGATGGTGGCCGGGCCACCCTCCTCGTTCCACACCGGGAACGGGTGCTCGGGGGTGACGATGCCCATCTCGTCGCACATGGTGACCAGATAGTCGTAGCGTGACTGCCCGAAGATCTGCATCGGGTCCTTGTTGGTGGTCCACAGTTCGTGGTTGCCCGGTACCCAGATCACCTTCGCGAACCGCTTGCGCAGCAGATCCAGCGCCCAGCGGATCTCGTCGGTGCGTTCCCCGACGTCACCGGCGACGATCAGCCAGTCCTCCGGCGAGGACGGGTAGAGCGATTCGGTGACCGGCTTGTTCCCGGTGTGACCGGTGTGCAGGTCGCTGATGGCCCATAGCACGGGCCTGCGCTGTTCTCGTGACGTCGCGGACACAACGAACCAGCCTACTTGCGGTGCCCGGGTCGCGGCACGACCACCGTGCGAGCAACTAGAACCTGTTCTGATTTCTCGTCCGGGCGCCCCGCGCACCCTTGTACACTCCCCCGCAGTGCCCGGAAGTCCCGGGCCCGTGGAGGGGATGTGATGGCGGCCAAGCTGCGTCTGCTGTCGGCACTGTGCGCGCTCGTCGCGGCGGTGGTCGTGGTGTGGCAGGCCGACCCGGCCGGCGCTCCGGCACAGGTCCGGGCCGCCGATCTGCCCCTGACGAACGTGTCGACCAGCATCAAATGGCCGGTCATCGAGACCACCGACCCGTCCCCGTTCGATCCGTGCCGGGATATCCCCCTCGACGTCGTGCAGCGCATCGGCCTGGCGTTCACCCCGCCCACGCCGGAGGACGGCCTGCGCTGCCACTACGACGCCGGCAACTATCAGATGGCCGTCGAGGCGTTCGTGTGGCGGACCTACGAGCAAACACTGCCCGCCGACGCCGTCGAGCTGGACATCGCCGGCCACCGCGCGGCCCAGTACTGGATCATGAAGCCCACCGACTGGAACGACCGGTGGTGGATCACCTGCATGATCGCGTTCAAGACGAGCTACGGGGTGCTGCAGCAGTCGGTGTTCTACTCACCGATCCACTCCCCGGACGCGCCCGACTGCCTGCAGACCAACCTGGCGCGGGCCAACGAGCTGGTCCCCTACTACAAGTTCTGACGCTGCCGTCGTGGCCGCACGGCCGTCAGCCGACCGACCGGCGCACCCGTTCGGCGATACCGGCCAGGGCGGCCTCGTCGTGCACCGGCGCACCGTAATCCGGGCGCACCGGTAGCTGCAGCCAACTGGCGCAGCCCGCGTACTGCGGCAGCCTGGGCAGCCGGACCGGCCGCACCAACGGGTAGGCCTGCACCACCAGCACCGTCAGCCGGTGCCGGGGACGGAAGTCCAGCCGGTCGGTGCGCACCGACTCGGCGGTCCAGATATGCAGATCGGCGATCTCGTCGACGGCTTCCGGCCGGTTCACCGCGACGGCCGCCAGCACGCGGGCACCGGCGCGCAGCGTGACCGCGTCCTCGGTGCTGTCGGCTTCGTCGGTGGCGGTGGCCAGCAGGTCGCGGTGCCCGGGGCGGACCCGCTCGGCGTGACTGTGCGCGACCGTCGGGAACAGCAGGAACTCGCCGGCCTGCACCTCGAACCGCTTCTCGTGGATTCCGCCCTTGCGCAGCAGCACCGTCTGGCGACCGGCGAGCAACGCCCGCACCACCGCACCCCACTCCTTGAGCGCGGGTGAATTCACGTGGCGGCCAGGCGCGCCCGCACCTCCGGGCGGCGCAGCGGGGGCACCGTCTTGGGTGGCTGGCGGCGCGGGGGTAGCTGCCGCAACAACCGCGTGGTCACCTCGGTGACCTCCGCGACGGCAGCCTCGAAGGCGGCCTCGTTGGCGGCGGTGGGCCGGGTGATGCCGCTGACCTTGCGGATGTACTGGCGCGACGCGGCTTCGATCTCCTCGGCGGTGGCGGCCGGCTCCAGGCCCCGCAACTCGGTGATGTTTCGGCACATGGCTCCACGATAGGTTCACCGGCATGACATCTGCGGACGTTCTGCTCGTCGACACCACCGACCGGGTGCGCACCCTCACCCTCAACCGGCCGCACGCACGCAACGCGCTGTCGGCGCAGCTGCGCACGGCGTTCTACGCGGCGCTGCGGGCCGCCGACGCCGACCCCGAGGTCGACGTGGTGATCCTGACCGGGGCGGACCCGGTGTTCTGCGCGGGCCTGGACCTCAAGGAGCTGGGCGAGCGCACCGAGCTGCCCGATATCTCGCCGAAGTGGCCGCCGATGACCAAACCCGTGATCGGAGCGATCAACGGCGCCGCGGTGACCGGCGGGCTGGAACTCGCCCTGTACTGCGACATCCTCATCGCATCGGAGAACGCCCGCTTCGCCGACACCCACGCCCGCGTCGGCCTGCTGCCCACCTGGGGTCTGTCGGTGCGGCTGCCCCAGAAGGTCGGGGTCGGCCTGGCCCGCCGGATGAGCCTGACCGGTGACTACCTGTCGGCCGCCGACGCGCTGCGGGCCGGCCTGGTCACCGAGGTGGTTCCGCACGGGCAGTTGCTGCCCGCGGCCCGCAAGGTGGCGGCCGCGATTGTCGGGAACAATCAGAAAGCCGTTCGCGCCCTGCTGGATTCGTATCACCGGATCGACGCCGAGCAGACCCAGGCCGGGCTGTGGATCGAGGCCGAGTCGGCGCGCGCCTGGATGGCGGACACCTCCGGCGACGATATCGCCGCCAATCGGGCGTCGGTATTGGAGCGGGGCCGCGCCCAGGTCCGCCCCTAGCCGATGCTCATATGAGCAAAGATATGCGCATGTGTTGACTTGGTCTCTTCGCCCTTCCTAACGTGATGGCCGTCACGCGCCCCGATGACGAGGCGCACGTTAGGAGGAGCGATGAGACTGGCAAGGGTGGCGGCGGCGGTAGCCATCGCCGCGACCACGGTGATCGGTTCGGCCGCCTGCACGATGCCCGGCGACAAGGGCGCCGGCGGCGCCAACCCGGCGGGTGACGGGCCCGTCAAGATCGGGTTCAGCCAGGCCACCCAGCAGAGCCCCTTCTACGTCGCGCTGACCGACGCCGCCAAGCAGTCCGCCGAGCGCGACGGCAACCAGCTGTTCTTCGCCGACGCCAACGGCGATGTCACCAAACAGAACAACGACGTCCAGGATCTCATCACCCGCGGCATCAACGTGCTGGTGATCAACCCCGTCGACCCCAAGGGCGTCGCCCCGTCCATGGCCGCCGCGGCGGCCGCGGGCATCAAGGTGGTCACCGTCGACCGGCCCGTCGAGAACGGCGCAGCGGCATTCGTCGGGCGCGACAACAAGGCGATGGGCCAGACGGTGGGCGAAGCCGCGGTGGCGGCGCTGGGTCCCGCCGGCGGCAAGATCATCGAGATTCAGGGCGACGCCGGTGGCGCGGTGGCCCGCGATCGCCACGACGGTTTTGCCGCCGCGGTGGCGGGCCGGCCCGGCATCACCGTGATCGACGGCCCGTACTGCGACTACATCCGGTCCAAGGCGGTCACCGCGATGCAGGATCTGCTGCAGGCCCACCCGGACGTGAAGGCCGTCTACGCCCAGAACGACGATATGGCCCTGGGCGCGCTGCAGGTGCTCGACGAGAACAACCGCCGCGACGTGCTGGTGTTCGGTGTCGACGGGCTGATGGAGGCCGTCCGCGCGATCGCCGGCGGCAACCAGTACGTGGCCACCGCGCTCAACGATCCCAACACCGAGGGCCAGCTCGCCGTGCAGACCGCGGTCAAGGTCGCCAAGGGTGAGTCGGTTCCCCAATTCATCGACGCCGGAACGGGTTTGGTCGACAAGGCGAACGCCGCGGCGCTGGTGGGTGACACCACGTTCGCCAAGGCGCCCGCACCGCCGGCCTGACCCGGCCCTCGACCTTCGCCATCCCCAGAACTCAGGAGATCACCATCCATGACCACTGAAGCACCGACCCGCGGCCTGGCAGGCGGCGATGTCCTCCCGCAGACCATGACCGCCGCCGTGATGCACGCCCCCGGCGACATCAGGGTCGAAGCCGTCGCGGTGCCCAGGCCCGGACCGGGGCAGGTGCTGCTCAAGGTGGCTGCCTGCGGGGTCTGCGGATCGGACATTCCCCGCATGCTGCGCAACGGCGGCTACGTCATGCCGATCATCTGCGGCCACGAGTTCTCCGGGTGGATCGCCGAACTCGGCGCCGGCGTCACCGGTTTCGAGGTCGGCGAGCTGGTCTCGGTACCGCCGCTGATCCCCTGCCGCACCTGCGATTTCTGCCTCAAGGGTGCGTTCGGGTTGTGCGAGGACTACGACTACTTCGGCAGTCGAAGTGACGGCGCCTACGCGCAGTACGTGGTGTCGCCGGTGGGCAATCTGCTCAAGCTGCCCGCCGGGATCGATCCCCGCGCCGCGGCCATGATCGACCCGGCGGCGATCGCCTTGCACGGTCTGTGGAAGACGGGGTTGCGCGCCGGGCACCGCGTGCTGGTCATCGGCGCCGGGCCGATCGGGCTGTTCGCCGTCCAGTGGGCCCGGCTGCACGGTGCGACCGAGGTGGTCACCGTCGACCTGAGCGAGGAGAAGGCCGCCATGGCGCGCGAGGCCGGTGCCACCGCCGCCGTGCAGAGCGCCGACGAGGCCCGGGCCCTCGGCGGGCGCGGGTTCGACATCGTGCTGGAATCCGCGGGGGTGCCGGCGACCGCCGATATGGCGGCCGACCTGACCGGCCCGCACGGGCACGCGGTGTTCATCGGCATCCCGCACGCCCCGGTCCCGCTGGGCAAGGACACCTTCAACCGGTTCATGCGGTTGGAGGCCAGCCTGCACGGGTCGTGGAACTCCTTCTCGGCGCCGTTCCCCGGCGACGAGTGGCGCACCTCGGCGCAACTGATGTCCACCGGAGCGCTCAAGTGGGAGTTCATGATCACCCATGAGCTGCCTCTGTCGGCACTGCCGCAGACCATGCACCAACTCGGCGAACGATCGATCTTCTCGTCGAAGGTGCTGTTCCTGCCCAACGAGGACTGACCATGGGAATTCTGCTGTCCATCGACCTGGGCACCGAGGGCGCCCGGGTCGGCGCCTTCACCGAACACGGCGAGGTGCTCGGTGAGGCACACCGGGCCTATCCCACCCGGTTCCCCAAACCGGGCTGGGCCGAACAGGATCCGCGGCAGTGGTGGGACGCCATCGGCGCGGCCACCCGGGAGCTGCTGAGCACCGAGGGTTGCCGCCGGGCCGGCCCCGTCATCGCGATCGCGGCGGCCACCACCGCGTCCACCGTGGCCGTGGTCGACGCCTCCGGCGCACCGCTGCGCCCGGCCATCCTGTGGATGGACTGCCGCAGCAGCGCCGAATCCGAACGCACCGCCAAGCTGGCCGCCGAGCATCCGATCCTGAACTGGTCCGGTGGGTCCGATGCCGCCGAATGGCTTGTCCCCAAGGCGATGTGGCTACGCACCCACGACCAGGAGAACTACCGCAAGGCCGACCGGATCGTCGAAGCGGTGGACTACCTGACCTTCCGGCTGACCGGGCAGTGGGTCGGCTCGCAGATGAACGCGGTGTGCAAGTACAACTACGACACCATCGCGGGGCGCTTCCCCACCGAGCTGTACGCCGCGCTCGGTGTCGACGACCTGGCGGCCAAGCTGCCCGATCGCATCGTCGAGGTCGGCGGTGTGGCCGGAACGCTGTCCCCCAGTGCCGCAACCCATCTCGGGATCTCCGGCAGTCCCGTCGTCGCCGTCGGCGGGATCGACGCGCACGTCTCGCTGCTGTCCTGCGGCGACCGATTGGACGGCCTGGTCTCGTTGGTGTCCGGGACGTCGTCGGCGATGATCGCCGAGGTCGACGAGCCCACCGACACCCACGAGGTGTGGGGTCCGTACCCGCACGCGTTGCACCACGGTAAGTGGCTGGTCGAAGGCGGCCAGGTGAGCAGCGGCTCGGTGCTCAAGTGGGCCGGCGAGTCGATCATGGGCGTGGCCCGGGCCGACCTGCCCGGTCTGATCGACGAGGCCACCGCCGTCGACCCGGGCGGGCACGGCCTGCGGGCGCTGGACTATTTCATGGGCAACCGCACACCGCACCGCGACGCCACCCTGCGCGGCGCCGTCATCGGGCTCTCGCTGGGGACCACGAAGGCCGAGCTCTACCGGGCCATGGTCGAGGCCGTCGCCTGCGGCACCCGTGCGGTGATCGAGTCGTTCGAACGCGCCGGGGTGTCCTGTGAACGCCTGGTGTTCTCCGGCGGCATCGAACGAAACCCGTTGTGGCAGCAGGTTACCGTCGACGTGCTGGGCCGCCCTGCCGAGTTCGTGGTCGGCGCGAACCTGACGCTGCGGGCCTGTGCGGCGATCGCGGCCACCGGGGCCGGGGTGACCGGATCACTGACGCAGGGGTCGCGGTTGTTCGGACCGCAGGTCCGCACCCTGGAGCCGGAGCCGCAGCGCGTCCCCGTGTATCAGCAGACCTATGCCGACTACCAGCGCCTGACCGCGCTGGTGCAACAGTTCGGTCGATCGAGGTGAGTCGGTGATGGCGCATCCGTCGGAGCGCAGTCATACCGAACTGCTGCTCCACGTCGCGCAGTGCTACTACGAGCACGGCCGCACCCAGGAGGATATCGGACGTGAACTGCACCTGACCCGGTGGAAGGTGGGGCGCCTGCTCGACGAGGCCCGTGAGGTCGGCATCGTGCAGATCAGGATCGTGCATCCGCAGGCCCGCCGCGCCCACCTGGAGGTCGCCCTGCGCAGCGAATTCGGGCTGCGGGAATGCATCGTGGTGCCCGGGCCGGACACACCCGGCACCGACGGCCACATCGCGGCCGCCGCGGTCGGGTATCTCAAGGCCAACGCCTCCTGGATCACCACGCTGGCGGTGTCGTGGGGAAACACGTTGCAGCACATCGCCGCCGTGCTGCCGGCCGGCTGGACCAGCGGCATCGAGGTGATCCAGGCCAACGGCGGAGTCAGCCGCTCGGTACGCCCGACCACCGCGGCCAACATCGCCACCGGCATCGCGCACAGCGGCAACGGCCGGGCCACCCTGCTGCCGGTCCCGGCGATCGTGGAGCGGATCGAGACCCGCGACGCCCTGTACGCCGAAGGTTTCGTCGTCGACGTGCTCAGCGGTGCGCGCGGCGCCGACGCCCTGCTGTTCTCCCTCGGCGCGCTGGCACCGAACTCGGTGCTGGTGGAGTCCGGCGCGGTGACGCCCGCGGAGCTGCGCGAGTTGAAGGAGCGCGGGGCCATCGGTGACGTGCTGGCGCACTACATCACCGCGGCCGGCGAGATCGCGCATCCCGGAATCGACAGCAGGACGGTCGGACTGGGTCTGGACGACGTGCGCAACGCCAACTGTGCGATCGCGGTCGCGGCCGGGCCGGACAAGGTGCCGGTGGTGCGCGCCGCCCTGCACAGCGGCCTGTGTTCGGTGTTGATCACCGACGAACCCACGGCCACCACGGTTCTCGAGCAGAGCGCCGCCACGGTGGGAGCGGGCTCGACATGCTGACGATGACAGGGATCGTCAAGACCTTCCCCGGCACCAAGGCCTGCAACGGCGCCGACCTGCAGGTCGCCGAGGGCGAGGTGCACTGCCTGCTCGGCGAGAACGGCGCGGGCAAGAGCACGTTGATGAAAATCCTGTCCGGCTCCTACACCCCGGATGCCGGCACCATCGCCCTGGACGGCACCGCGGTGACGTTCACGTCCCCGCTGGACGGGGTGCGGGCCGGGATCAACACCATCTACCAGGAACTCGACCTGGTACCCGATCTGAGCGTGGCCCAGAACCTGTTCCTCGGGCACGAACCACGGCGCGGTCC
Source organism: Mycolicibacterium canariasense (assembly GCF_002101555.1). GTDB lineage: Bacteria > Actinomycetota > Actinomycetes > Mycobacteriales > Mycobacteriaceae > Mycobacterium > Mycobacterium canariasense. The sequence goes on along the minus strand of NZ_LQOL01000052.1, from coordinate 394,093 downwards.
GTTCGTGGCGCGCAGACAACGGGATCGGCTGGCCGCAGCGGCCATCGCACGCGTCGGTGGCATCTTCAGCCCGTCCAGCATCGTCGGCGAGCTGTCGGTGTCCGACCAGCAGCTCACCGCCATTGCCAAGGCCCTGACCACCGAGGCCCGCATCGTGGTGATGGACGAGCCGAGCGCCACCCTGACCGAGCATGATCTGGCCGCGGTGTTCCGGGTGATCCGGGAACTCACCGCGGCCGGGAAGTCGGTCATCTACATCTCGCACCGCCTCGACGAAGTGAAGGAGATAGGCGACCGCGCAACGGTCATGCGCGACGGCGCCACCGTCGGCGTGTTCGATATCGCGTCGGTGTCCAAGGAGCAGCTCGTCGAGGCGATGATCGGCCGGCCGGTGGCGTCGCGGCCGCCCCGGCGGCACCTGGGCACCCCACCCAAACCATTGCTGCACGTGCGCCGGGCCGTGGTGCCCGCCCTGATCGACGTGCGGGACATCACCGTCGGCCGCGGCGAGATCGTCGGGCTGGCCGGGCTGGGCGGCTCCGGCCGATCCACCTTGCTGGCAACCCTTTTCGGGGACCGTAAGGCCGATCTGGACATCACCCTCGCCGGCCGGTCCATCACGTCGTTGAACCCGCGCGCGGCCGTGGACCTCGGGATCGGACTGGTACCCGAGGACCGCAAGCGCCAGGGCCTGTTCCTGGAACAGTCGATCCTGCGCAACGCGGCCATCGCGACCCTGCAAGCGCGCCGGATCAATCCGTTGGGCCGGGCCCGCCAGGTGTGCGAGCCTCCGCTGCAGCGCCTGGGCGTCAAGTTCGCCGGCCTGGGCCAGCCGGTCGGCCAGCTCTCCGGCGGCAACCAGCAGAAGGTCGTGCTGGCCAAGTGGATGGCCCGCGGCGTCGAGCTGCTGCTGCTCGACGAACCGACCCGCGGGCTGGACATCGGCGCCAAAGCCGACCTGTTCGAGCAGGTGCACGCGCTGGCCGACTCCGGCGTGGGCATCGTGATGGCCTCCAGCGAGCTCAGCGAACTCACCGAGAACTGCCACCGCATCTGGGTCATGCACGAGGGCCGCAACATCGCCGAATACCACCCCGCAATCACCCCGGCAGCGGACATCGCCCGCTGCATCGTCACCGGAAGAACGAAGTCCACCCATGACTGAACTGATGAACCGCCCCACCTCACCCGGTCCCGTCACGGCTCCCGCGGGCAGGGCGCCACGCCGCAACCTCATCATGCGGTTCAATCTGCTGTTCATCTTCATCGCCCTGTTCGTGGTGGCGTCGGTGTCCGCGCCGCAATTCCTCACCAGCCAGAACATGGCCAACCTGTTGCAGCAGTCCAGCCTCACCGGGATCGTCGCCGTCGGGATGACGGTGGTGATCCTCACCTCCGGTATCGATCTGTCGGTCGGCAGCGTCGCGGCGCTGTCGGGAATGCTGGTGGCGCTGCTCATCGGCATGGGGGTGCCGTGGCCGGTGGCCATGACCCTGGCGATCGCGGCGGGTCTGGTGTTGGGCGGGGTGATGGGCGGCCTGAGCGCCTATCTCGCACTGCCGGCGTTCATGGTGACCCTGGCGGGCATGCAGAGCATCCGCGGCCTGACCTACCTGACCACCAACGGCACCCCCACCACCGCCGAGATCCCGATGGGTCTGCGGTTTCTGGGGGCCGGCTCGATCGCCGGCATCCCGGTGGTCGGCGTCATCTTCGTGGCCACCACGGTGGTCGTCGGATTCATGCTGCGCCGCACCACCTTCGGTGAACACATCTACGCCGTGGGCAGCAATCCGCAGGCCGCGCGGCTGTCCGGCCTGCCGGTGCAGCGCATCACCACCACCGCCTACGTGATCTGCTCCGGGCTGGCCGCGTTGACCGGTGTGCTGCTGACCGCCCGGCTCACCATCGGCCAGCCCACCGCCAACACCGGCCTGGAGCTGGACGCGATCGCCGCGGTGGTGCTCGGCGGCACCAGCCTGTTCGGTGGGAAGGGCGGCGTGCTCGGCACTTTCATCGCGGTTCTACTGTTGTCGGTGTTGCGCAACCTGTTCAACCTGCTGGGGCTCAGCTCGTTCTTCCAGATGTTGGTCACCGGCCTGATCCTGATCGCGGCCCTGATCATGAACTACCTGCTCGACCGGCAGTCCAAGCGCGCGGCCTGACCGGTCTGCCCCATGACTCTTTGCCCATGACGACACGAAGGACACCGATGACCGACACCTCAGACCGTTCCGCCACGATCGACGTCGCGGCCATCATCGACCACACGCTGCTCAAGCCGGAGGCCACGCCCGCCGATGTCGCCGCCTTGATCGCCGAGGCGGCCGAGCTGGGCACCTACTCGGTGTGCGTGTCCCCGTCGATGCTGCCGATCACCGTGCCCGACGGGCTGAAAGTGGCTGCGGTGTGCGGTTTCCCGAGCGGTAAGCACATCTCGGCGGTCAAGGCCGCCGAGGCCGCCGGCGCGGTGGCCGACGGCGCGGACGAGATCGACATGGTGATCGACGTGGGCGCGGCCAAGGCCGGCGCGTTCGACGCGGTGCAGGCCGATATCGCGGCCGTGCGGGCGGCGGTGCCGGCGCCGGCTGTGCTGAAGGTGATCATCGAGTCGGCGGCCCTGACCGACGACGAGATCGTCGCGGTGTGCCGGGCGGCGGTGGCCGCCGGCGCCGATTTCGTCAAGACCTCCACTGGTTTCCATCCCGCCGGCGGGGCAAGCGTGCAGGCGGTGGAGCTGATGGCACGCACCGTGCGCGACGCGGGCCTGCAGGTGAAGGCTTCCGGCGGGGTGCGCACGCTGGCCCAGGCCCGGGCCATGATCGCCGCGGGCGCCACCCGGTTGGGCGTGTCCGGGTCGCGGGCGCTGCTCGCCGACACCGGTGACGCCACGGGGTACTGAGCGGCGCTGAACTCACCCGGTCCCGGCCACCAACCAGCGGCCCGAAAATGCGCGCCAGCCAACGAGAACCAGGCGCAGCACCATGAAGGTGGACAGCCCGGACCAGATTCCGGCCAGGCCCCAGCCGAATGCCAGCGACAGCCAGATCAGCGGCAGGAACCCGGCCAGCGCGCTGCCCAGCGTCGCATTGCGCATGAACTTCGCGTCCCCGGCGCCCAGCAGCACCCCGTCGATCGCGAACACCACACCGGCGATCGGGATCTGCGCCACCAGGAACCACCACGGCACGTCGATGGCGTCCAGCACCGACCGGTCGTCGGTGAACAATGCCGGCACCACCGGCGCGCCGGCGGCGAACAGCGCGGCAAGCAGCACCGCCGCCACCGCCGAGAACACCGTCACCCGCCAGGCCACCGATTTGGCCTGTCCCAGGTGACCGGCACCGAGCGCCGCGCCCACCAGTGACTGCGCCGCGATCGCCAGCGAATCGAGCACCAGCGCAAGGAAACTCCACAACTGCAGCACCACCTGGTGCGCGGCCACCGCGGCCGCACCGAAGCGCGCCGCCACCGCGGCCGCCGACACGAAGCACACCTGAAAAGCCAACGAGCGCACCACCAGATCCCGGCCCATCACCAGCTGCGAACCCAGTACCGTGACATCGGCCCGCAGCGGCACCCGTTCGGCCAGCAGCGCCCGGCAGAACAGCAGTGCCGCCGTCCACTGGCCGACCAGGTTCGCCACGGCCGACCCTTCCAGCTCCAGTCGCGGCAACCCCAGCCAGCCGTACACCAGCAGCGGGCACAACACCGCCGACACGGCGAACCCGAACACGACGTAGCGCAGCGGCCGCGCGGTGTCCTGCACGCCGCGCATCCAGCCGTTGCCGGCGAGCGAGATCAGGATCGCGGGCGCGCCGCAGATGGCGATGCGCAACCACGGCAGCGTCTCGGCGGCGATGGCACCACCGTCGGCCAGCACCGACACGATCGGTACCGCGGCGGCCTGCACCACCGCCACGATCAGCAAGCCCAGCCCCACCGCCAACCAGGTGGCCTGCACACCCTCGCGCACGGCGCTGCCGCGATCACCCGCACCGAAGAACCGCGCCGAGCGGGCGGTGGTGCCGTACGACAGGAACGTGCCCTGCGAGGCGACCAGCGACAGCACCAGCCCACCGATCGTCAGCCCGGCCAGGCTCAGCGCGCCGAGGCGCCCGACGACCGCGATATCGAACAGCAGGTAGAGCGGTTCGGCCGCGAGCACGCCCAACGCGGGCAGCGCGAGGCCGGCGATCCGCCGGGCGGTGGCCGGCTCATCGGCCGACCCGCCGGCGGCCGGATCAGTCAAGTGCGCGGCGCAGCGCTGCCGCCACCTCGTCGGCGCTTCCGGTGGCCGTGTATCCGGCGGCCTGGCGATGACCGCCACCGCCGAATCCACCGGCCACCCCGGAGATGTCCAGGGTCTTGGAGCGCATCGAGACCGACCACTGCCCGGGTTCAGTCTCCTTGAGCACCGCGGCCACCTCTGCCTCGGCGGTGGTGCGCACGATATCGACGATGCTCTCCACCTCCTCCGACCGCGCCTTGGACCATTCCGCGTGCGGCACAACGGTGTACACCAATCCCCCGCCGGCGGCGGCGTCGGGGATCAGCCGGGCCGCACCCAGCACGCGTGACAGCATCGGCAACCACGCGAAGGGATGGGTGTCCATCAACGTGCGGCTGATCGCGGCGTTGTCGACGCCGATGCCCAGCAGCCGTTCGGCCAGCCGGTGTGCCCGGGCGCTGGCCCACCGGAACGAGCCGGTGTCGGTGGTCAGCCCGGCGTACAGGCAGTGCGCGATCGGGCCGTCGATCGGCTTGCCCCAGGCGTCGAGCAGGTCGGCCACCATCATCGTGGTCGAGTCCGCCGACGGGTCGACATAGTTGGCGGTGCCGAACAACGCGTTGGACGCGTGATGGTCGATCACCAGCACCGCACACCGGCCGTCGGCGAGCTCGGCGAGACTACCGAGCCGGCTCAACGTGGGGATGTCGACGGTGACGACGAGGTCGGCGTCCGGGCGCACCTGGTCGGGCGCCACCAGCAGGTGCACCCCCGGCAGGCTGTGCAGGGATTCGGGCAGCTGCGCCGGTGCGGCGAAGCTGACCTGGACGTCCTTACCGGCGGCCGCGGCCACCTGGGCCAGCGCCAACCCGGCACCGATGGTGTCGGCGTCGGGATACACGTGACAGACCACGACGATGGTGCGGGCGGCGGCGCACAGCCCGGCGGCGCCGTGGGCGTCGACTCTGGCGCCTGGTACCGCTACCTCAATCGTCGAATCGGTCGTCGTCACCGGTGTCCTCAGCCGAGCTTCTACGGTCGTCCTCCGCCCCAGTGACACGGTACGGGTCGGCCTCGCCGGCCGGCACGGCGCCCTCCCTGACCCGGGCCAGGTCGGCATCGGCCGCCTTGACCCGGGACAGCAGCTCCTCCATCCGGTGCGCGGCGTCGGGCACCGTGTCCCTGGCGAACGCCAGCGTCGGGGTGAACCGCACCCCGGTGCCGGCGCCGACCTTGGACCGCAGCACACCCTTGGCGCTCTCCAGCGCCGCGGCGGCTCCGGCGTAGTCCGGCTCGTCCTCCAGCGTCGACCCCAGCACCGTGTAGTACAGCGTGGCGTCGTGCAGGTCGGCGGTCACCTTCGCGTCGGTGATCGTGACTCCCGCCAGGCGGGGATCCTTGATCTCGTACTCGATGGCCGAGGCGACGATCGTGGAGATCCGCTTGGCGAGCCGTTTGGCGCGCGCCGGATCAGCCACTGTGTCCTCTCCTCGTCACGGAACCGCTCATCGTCACACCCGCGCCTTTTCGACCAGCTCGTACGTCTCGATGACGTCACCCTCCTTGATGTCGGAGTAGGTGAGCGTCAGACCGCACTCGTACCCGTCGCGCACCTCGGTGACATCGTCCTTCTCACGCTTGAGCGACGAGATGGTGAGGTTCTCGGCCACCACGACGTTGTCGCGCAACAGGCGGGCCTTGGCGTTGCGCCGCATGATGCCCGACTGCACCAGGCAACCGGCGATGTTGCCGACCTTCGACGACCGGAAGATCGCGCGGATCTCGGCGCGGCCGAGCTCCTTCTCCTCGTAGACCGGCTTGAGCATGCCCTTGAGCGCGCTCTCGATCTCGTCGATGGCCTGGTAGATCACCGAGTAGTAGCGGATCTCCACGCCTTCGCGGTTGGCCAGCTCGGTGGCCTTGCCCTCGGCCCGGACGTTGAAGCCGATGATGATGGCGTCCGAGGCCGAAGCCAGGTTGACGTTGGTCTCGGTGACACCACCGACACCGCGGTCGATGACGCGCAGCTCCACCTCGTCGTCGATCTGGATGCCCAGCAGGGCCTCCTCGAGCGCCTCGACCGTACCGGCGTTGTCGCCCTTGAGGATCAGGTTCAGCTGGCTGGTTTCCTTCAGCGCCGAATCCAGGTCCTCCAGGCTGATCCGCTTGCGGCTGCGCGCGGCCAGCGCGTTGCGCTTGCGTGCACTGCGCCGGTCGGCGATCTGGCGGGCGATGCGGTCCTCGTCGACCACCAGCAGGTTGTCACCGGCACCGGGCACCGACGTGAAGCCGATGACCTGCACCGGCCGCGACGGCAGCGCCTCCTCGACGTCCTCGCCGTGCTCGTCGACCATGCGGCGCACCCGGCCGTAGGCGTCGCCGGCGACGACCGAGTCGCCGACCCGCAGGGTGCCGCGCTGGATGAGCACCGTGGCCACCGGGCCGCGACCGCGGTCCAGGTGCGCCTCGATCGCCACACCCTGGGCCTCCATGTCGGGGTTGGCCCGCAGGTCCAGCGCCGCATCGGCGGTCAGCAGCACGGCCTCCAGCAGCGCCTCGATATTGGTGCCCTGCTTGGCCGAGATGTCGACGAACATCGTGTCGCCGCCGTAATCCTCGGCCACCAGGTTGTACTCGGTGAGCTGCGCCCGGATCTTCTGCGGATCGGCGCCTTCCTTGTCGATCTTGTTGACCGCCACCACGATCGGCACGTCGGCCGCCTGCGCGTGGTTGATGGCCTCCACCGTCTGCGGCATGACGCCGTCGTCGGCGGCGACCACCAGGATCGCGATATCGGTGGCCTTGGCACCACGGGCACGCATGGCGGTGAACGCCTCGTGACCCGGGGTGTCGATGAAGGTGATGAGCCGCTCGGCGCCGTCGTGCTCGACGCTGACCTGGTAGGCACCGATGTGCTGGGTGATGCCGCCGGCCTCGCCCTCGCGGACGTTGGCCTGGCGGATGGTGTCCAGCAGTCGGGTCTTGCCGTGGTCGACGTGACCCATGACGGTGACCACCGGCGGCCGGGACTGCAGGTCCTCTTCGCCGCCCTCGTCCTCGCCGTAGGTGAGGTCGAAGGACTCCAGCAGCTCGCGGTCCTCGTCCTCGGGGGACACCACCTGCACGACGTAGTTCATCTCGCTGCCCAGCAGCTCGAGCGTCGAGTCGTCCACCGACTGGGTGGCGGTGACCATCTCACCGAGGTTGAACAGCGCCTGCACCAGCGAGGCCGGGTTGGCGTTGATCTTGTCGGCGAAATCGCTCAAGGACGCGCCGCGGGCCAGCCGGATGGTCTCGCCGTTGCCGTGCGGCAACCGCACACCACCGACGACCGGGGCCTGCATGTTCTCGTATTCGGCCCTTTTCGCGCGCTTGCTCTTGCGACCGCGCCGCGGGGCACCGCCCGGGCGACCGAAGGCACCCGCGGCACCGCCGCGCTGACCGGGGCGGCCACCGCCACCACCGGGCGCACCGCCGCCACCGGGGCGACCGCGGAAACCACCGCCGGCACCGGCACCAGCACCAGCACCGCCACCGGCGCCACCGCCGCGGTAGTTACCGCCGCCACCGCCGGGACGCGCACCCTGACCGGGGCGCGGACCGCCGCCGGGTCCGGGACGCGGACCACCGGGACGGCCGACGGCACCGGGACGAGCGCCGGGCGGACGCGGCGGCATGTTGCCGGGCGAGGCGCCACCGGGCCGCGGGCCCGGACGGGGACCACCGGCACCCGGGCCGGGGCGCGGACCGCCGGGACCGGCCGCCGGGCGCGGAGCCGGACGTTCGACCGGCTGCTGGGACGAGAACGGGTTGTTGCCGACGCGCGGGGCACGCGGTGCCGGCTTGGGGCCGGGACGCGGGCCGGGCCGGGCATCGGCGGGCCCAGTTGGGGCGGCCGGGGTAGCCGATGCCGCAGGAGCGGCCGGTGCGGGGGCGGCCGGGGTCGGCGCCGGGCCGGGGCGCGGACCCGGGCGTTGCGCGGGTTGCGCCTCGACCGGGGCGGAGGCCGCCGGAGCCGCCGGAGCCGCCGGCGGCGGGGTGACCGGGGCGGCGGTGGCCGGCTTCGGACCGGGCCGGGGGCCCGGTACCGGGGCGCCACCCGACGATGCGGCCGGTTTCGCCGCGGGAGCGCTCTTGGCGGGCTTGCCGCCGCCGAACGATTCCCGCAGCCGGCGGGCCACCGGGGCCTCTACCGTCGACGATGCCGACTTGACGAATTCGCCCTGTTCACTAAGTCGGGCGAGCACTTCCTTGCTGGTGACACCGAGTTCCTTGGCCAACTCGTGTACGCGGGCCTTACCTGCCACTACATCTCCTCGTCTGGAGGCGACAGCGGTAGTAGGGCCGCGCCTCGGGTTTAGCTATGACGCATGGTCATCGGGACTTCACGGTGTGCTCATGTTCTTCGCTACCTGTTCTCTAGCCCGTGGCGGTCGGGTGCCCGAATTGCTTCGACGTACTCGACCACCGCGGAAATCTCCGGTGAACCGGTGATCCGCAACGCTCGGGCGAAGGCCCGCCGCCGGATCGCCGCTTCGAGGCATTGCCGGTCGGGATGCAACCACGCACCCCGCCCAGGCAGGCTACCCGCTGAGTCGACGGTTACGGCGTAATGGCCGGGCCCGTCGAGGACAGCGGCCAGCCGAAGCAGATCGACGGCCAACTCTCGCTTCCGGCAACCCACACACGTCCGCACCGGTCCATCAGGGCTACGGTGCGCACGAGGCTGGGAAATCGGAGTCTCGCGCTGGATCACGGTTCAGTCTACCGTCACCGTTCGCGCAGACAGAATCGCGTGTCGGGGACGGCCGGCCTCACGCGGTTCCCGGCTCGGCGGCGTCGCTGCGGATGTCGATCCGCCACCCGGTGAGCCGCGCCGCGAGCCGGGCGTTCTGCCCTTCCTTGCCGATGGCCAGTGACAGCTGGAAGTCCGGCACCACCACCCGGGCCGCCCGGGTGGTCTCGTCGATGACCGTCACCGACACCACCTTGGCCGGGGACAGCGCGTTGGCGACGAACCGCGCCGGGTCGGCGTCGAAGTCGATGATGTCGATCTTCTCCCCGGACAGCTCGCTCATCACGTTGCGCACCCGCTGGCCCATCGGCCCGATACAGGCGCCCTTGGCGTTCAGCCCGGGCACCTTGGAGGTCACGGCGATCTTGGACCGGTGACCGGCCTCGCGCGCGACCGCGACGATCTCCACCGAGCCGTCGGCGATCTCCGGCACCTCCAGTGCGAACAGTTTGCGCACCAGATTGGGGTGGGTGCGGGACAGCTCGATCTTGGGCTCCCGGACCCCGCGGCTGACGCCGATGACGTAGCAGCGCAGCCGGTCGCCGTGCTCGTAGCGCTCACCGGGCACCTGCTCGGCCGGCCGGATCATGCCGTCGGAACCCTTGGCCTCGGTCCCGACCCGCACCACCACGTTGCCGCGGGTGTTCTCCCGCGCGTCGCGCTGCACGACGCCGGCGACGATATCGCCCTCGTGCGCGGCGAACTCGCCGTACATCCTCTCGTTCTCGGCATCGCGCAGTCGCTGCAGGATCACCTGGCGCGCCGTGGTGGCCGCGATACGGCCGAAACCCTCTGGGGTGTCGTCCCATTCGTTGATGAGGTTGCCGTCGGCATCGCACTCCCTGGCGATCACCTTCACCACGCCGGTCTTGCGGTCGACGTCGATCCGGGCGTCGGCCTCATGACCCTCGGTATGCCGATAGGCCGTGAGCAAGGCCGACTTGATGGTCTCGACGACGACGTCGACGGAGATGCCCTTGTCGGCTTCGATGGCGTGCAGCGCCGCCATATCGATGTTCACGCGTCGCTCCCCTTTCCAGACTGCTCCACCAGATCCAATTCACGTTGATTGGGCGGCGAAAACTCAACTTGTACAACAGCTTTGGTGATATCAGAGAGCTGGATCACCCGGACCGACAGCTTGCCGCGCTCGTTGACCACGAGGTGCACGGCGCCGTCGCCGGTGTGGCCGATGCGCCCGGTCACCGACGAACCGTCGGTGAGCACCGCTTCCACCTTGCGGGTGCGTGCGCGCCGGAAATGCTTCTCCTCGGTCAGCGGCCGATCGACCCCACGCGATGTGACTTCCAGCACGTAAGGCGCCGCTCCGGCGCCGTCGAGCGTGTCGAGCGCCTGTGAGGCGGTGTGCGACAGGGCCGCGATGGTGTCCAGGTCCAAGCCGTCGTCGCCGTCGGCGACGACGGTGATGCGCGGCGGCCGGACCGACGCGTTGATCACCACGTCCTCGATTTCGTAACCCGCGCGCGCGAACTCACCGTCGAGTAGCTCGAGCACTTGCTGTTGCGTCGGCAGCAGCGGGACATCCGGTGCCACGGCGAGCTCCTCATCTTGAGTTGTGCGGACACATTCCGCGGGCATGGCCCGAGGAATCGGTTACCAAACGATACGCCAGGCGTGCCGGCGCTTTGGCCAAACGAACAGCCGGACGGACGAACCACCCCGCCCACCATGGCAGGATGTGGGCGTGCCGAGCGCTTTGCCCACGATCTCTCGCCGGCGGCTGTTGGTCACCGCACTTCCCGCCGGCGTGGTCCTGACCGCGCTCGGCACGGCCGCCTGCGCACCCGCACCCCCGCCACCCGAACTCGCCGATCTGGTAGCGCAATTCGAGCGCGCGCACGCCGACAGCCGGCTGGCCGGACTGGCCGCCACCACGGCGCGGCCGCGGCTGGTGCCGGCGTTGACCACCGTGGCCTCGGTGCGTGCCGCCCATGCCAGGGCGCTGTCCGACGAGATCACCCGGATCACCGGCGGCCAGACACCGACCACCGCCGCGACGGCCACCACGGCCGCCTCGGGGGCCGCCTCGGGGGCCGCCTCGGGGTCCACGTCGGGCGCGCCCGCCCCGGCCCCGACCGTGGCCGACGTGACCGCGGCCCTGCACACCTCGGCCGAGAGCGCCGCGCAGCTGGCGACCACGCTGTCCGGATACCGGGCCGGGCTGCTCGGCTCCATCGCCGCGGCCTGCACGGCGTCCTATGAGGTGGCCCTCGCCGACCCCGGGCAGGCCCGATGACCTCGCCCCAGCCGACACCGTCGACCACCAAGACCCCGGAGTCGGCGGCGCCCGACCCGAACCGGCCCGGCGATCCGGCCGACGCCGCACTGTTCGACGCCGTGGCCGCCGAGCACGGCGTCATCTACGGCTACGGCGTGGTGTCGGCGCACTCCACACCGGATGAGAACGACCTGGTATCGGATGCCATGGCCCAGCACCGCGAGCGGCGCGAGCAGGCGATCGCCCGGCTGACCGCCCGCAAGGCGGCCGTCCCGCTGCCCGCCGTGGGCTACCAGCTGCCGTTGGAGGTGTCCGATCCGACCCAGGCCGCCCAGCTGGCGGTCCGCATGGAGGAGGACACCGCGGTGGCCTGGCGCGCGGTGCTCGAACAAGCCACCTCCACCGAGGACCGCGCGTTCGCGGTGACCGCGCTGACCCAGAGCGCGGTGCTGGCCGCACGGTGGAGCCAGGTGCTCGGCGCCGCCCCGGTCACGCTCGCGTTCCCGGGCGGCAGCGAGTAGGGGCTACCCGCGGAGCAGGGTCGAGATCTCGGCCGACGCCCCGTCCACCGCGATCTCGCGGGTCTCGCCGGTGAACCGGTTGCGCAGCTCGACCACCCCATCGGACCAGCCGCGCCCCACCACCACGATCCACGGCACCCCGAGCAGTTCGGCGTCCTTGAACTTGACGCCCGGGGAGGCCGTGCGGTCGTCGAGCAGCACCTCAAGACCCAGCCGATCCAGCTCGGCGGCCAGCTCACCGGCGCCGGCCCGCGCGGCCGTGTCCTTGTTGGCGATCACCACGTGCGCGTCGAACGGCGACACCGACGCCGGCCAGCGCAGCCCCAGCTCGTCGTGGTGCTGCTCGGCGATCACCGCGACCAGCCGGGACACCCCGATGCCGTAGGAGCCCATGGTCAACCGCACCGGCTTGCCGTCCTCGCCCAGCACGTCCGCGGCGAACGCGTCGGTGTACTTGCGGCCCAACTGGAAGATGTGCCCGATCTCGATACCGCGCGCCGAGGTGAGCACACCGGCACCGTCCGGGGACGGGTCGCCGTCGCGCACCTCGGCCGCCTCGATGGTCCCGTCCGGGGTGAAATCACGTCCGGCGACCAGACCCACCACGTGCTTGCCCAACTCGTCGGCACCGGTGATCCAGGCCGTGCCGTCCACCACCCGCGGATCCACCAGGTAGCGAACGCCGTTGGCCTGCAACCCCTTCGGGCCGATGTACCCCTTCACCAGGAAGGGGTTGGCCGCGAAATCGGCATCGTCGAGCAAGGCGTACTCGGCGGGTTCCAGCGCGGCGCCGAGGCGCTTGTCGTCGACCTCACGGTCGCCGGGGATGCCGATGGCCAGCAGTTCCCAATCGCCGCCCGGCTCCCGCACCTTGAGCAGCACATTCTTGAGCGTGTCGGCGGCGGTGGTGGTCCCCGGCAGCGTCGCGTTGGCCCAGTCGACCAGGGTGGCGATGGTCGGGGTGTCCGGGGTGTCGTGCACGACGGCCGCCGGCAATCCGTCGATCGGGCGCGCCTCCGGAACGGCGGTGATGACCGCCTCCACGTTCGCGGCGTACCCGGACTCCAGGCACCGCACGAAGGTGTCCTCACCGATCGGGCTCTCGGCCAGGAACTCCTCGGACGCGCTGCCGCCCATCGCACCCGACACCGCGGACACGATCACGTACTTCACGCCGAGCCGGCCGAAGATGCGCTGATACGCCTCGCGGTGCGCGTGGTAGGCGGTCTTGAGGCCGTCCTCGTCGATGTCGAAGGAGTAGGAGTCCTTCATGACGAACTCGCGCCCGCGCAAGATGCCCGCGCGCGGCCGCGCCTCGTCGCGGTACTTGGTCTGGATCTGGTACAGCAGTACCGGGAAATCCTTGTAGGACGAATACTCGCCCTTGACGGTGAGGGTGAACAGCTCCTCGTGGGTGGGGCCGAGCAGATAGTCGTTCTTGCGGCGGTCCTGCAACCGAAACACGTTGTCGCCGTACTCTGTCCACCGATTTGTGGTCTCGTACGGGGCGCGCGGCAGCAGCGCCGGGAACAGGATCTCCTGCCCGCCGATACCGTTCATCTCGGCGCGGACGATGCCCTCGATCTTGCGCAGCACCCGCAGCCCCAACGGCAGCCAGCTGTACAGACCCGGCCCGATCGGGCGGACGTACCCGGCGCGGATGAGCAGCTTGTGGCTGGGCACCTCGGCATCGGCGGGATCATCGCGCAGGGTGCGCAGGAACAGTTCGGACATCCGGGTGATCACAGCGGGCCAGCCTAGTCGGATGGCTCAATCACGCCCCTGCCAGGTGCAGACGCACGCCTCGTTGCCTTCGGCGTCGGCGAGCACCCAGAAGGCGGGTGCGCGCCGGTCGGACAGCAGTCGGCCGCCGGCCGCCAGCGCCGCCTCCAGGCGGGCCTCGGCCTCGTCGTGCGGGACGTCGACGTCGAGGTGGAGGCGATTCCGCGGCTGCTGCCCGCCCGGCACCCGCGGCGCATCCATCTGCTGGAACCAGATCGTCGGGCCGCGACCGGTGGGGTCGACCAGGCCGGCGGTCAGATCCGAGGGGCCGGTCTCGTCGACATAACCGGTGACGGCTTTCCAGAACGGTCGTACCGCGGGGATGTCGAGCGCGTCGATGGCGATCTCCAGCGCCTGCACCGACACCGCGCCCGCCGTGGTGGCGTGACCGTCCGCGGCGAGCGCGGCAGAGATCGCCTTGGCGATCCGGACATCCCCGTCGGTCACGCCGAGCGGCGATCGCAGCCGCAGCACCGCGCGGTCGGCCCGCAGATCGATGCCGAGGTGGTGCCGTTCGGCAGACCCGGCCGCCCTCGCCGCCGAAGCCGCCACCGCGGCGGCCTCGGCCAGCGACGGCACCCGGACCTCGGTGTACAACGCGCCGAGCACCAGCCGCCAGCCCGCGGCCGCGACGGCATCGGAGATCTGCTGCCGGGTGGGCAGGGCCGCGTCGGTCGTGGCTGTTTCGTCGGTCGTGGCTGTTTCGTCGGTCGTGGCTGTTTCGTCGGTCGTAGCTGTTTCGTCGGTCACAGCTCCCCCGCGTCCACGGCTTCCTTGGTGTGCTGGGCCCGCGCGATATCCCGCGCGGAGAACCCGATGAACAGGGCGGCCACCCCGACCAGAACAGCGATCGCGGCGATCCACAGCAGGGAGTAGGTGTAGCCGTGGCCGAGCGCGTCCAGCTGCGCCGGTGTCATCTCCCCGACCGGTCCGGTGGTGCCGCCGAGGTAGAGGGTGCGTGAGGTCTGCACGGCCTGGATCACCACCAGCACCAGCGGCCCACCCAGGTTGTAGACCATCAGCGTCACCGACGACACCGGGCCGATCTCGCGGGGGCCGACCTTGGCCAGCGTGCACAACGGCAGGATCACCGAGATGACGCCGATGCCGGCGCCGCCGACCACCACCGGCAGGAACAGGTCGGGGAAGTACGGGATGGACCGGTCCAGCGTGGAACCGAACAGCATCGCCGCCAGCACCAGCGCGCCGCCGCCGATGATCACCCAGCGCGGTGCCACCCGCGGCGCCAGCCGGGTGGCCACCACGTTGCCGACCACGAACGCCAGCGCGAACGGCATGAAGCAGATCCCGGCCCGCAACGGCGAGTAACCGAGCACGTCCTGCACCAGCAGACCGATCATCACGCTCAGCGTCAGCATCACCCCGCCGGCCAGGAAGTAGGCGGCGAAGGAGGCCACCCGGTTGCGGTTGTCGAACATCGACAGCGGTACCAGCGGGTTGTCCGTGCCCCGCTCGTCGATCAGGAAGGCGATGAAGAACACCACGGCCGCTATCGCGGCGCCGATCACCCAGGGATCGGTCCAGCCCAGCGGCGGGCCCTGGGTGAACACCAGTACCCCACAGGTACAGGCCATGGTGGCCAGCAGCGCCCCGGTGACGTCCAGCTTGAGCCGGGCCTGGCCAGTCTCGGCGAGCCTGGTCACCGCGATCCAGACGATGATGATGCCGATCGGCACGTTGACCAGGAAGGCCAGCCGCCACGACACCCCGGTGAGCGCTCCGCCGAGTACCAGCCCCAGCACCGACCCCAGGCCCTGCATGGCCGCCGACACCGCCAATGCCTGGTTGCGGGCATGCCCGACGGCGAAGGTGGTGGCGATCAGGGCCAGGCCGGTGGGCGCGGCCACCGCGGCGCCGACGCCCTGCACGGCCCGGGCGGCGATCAGGGTGTACGGGTCGGTGGCCAGCCCGCACACCAGCGAGGCGATGGTGAAGACGCCGACTCCGGAGATGAAGGCCCGCTTGTGCCCGATCGCGTCGCCGACCCGGCCGCCGAGCAGCAGCAGGCCGCCGAAGGTCAGCACGTAGGCGGTGATCACCCAGCTCTTGGCGGCATCCGACATGCCCAGCTCGGCCTGCATGCGGGGCAGCGCGACGATGACGATGGTGCCGTCCAGCGTCGACATCAGCTGCATACCGGTGATCGCGACGATCGCGACCCCGAGCACACGGTCCGACAAGCGCGGGACAGCACGGTCTGACGCCGACATGACACCCGACCCTACCGAGCGCGCGGCACAACCCGCCCCATCACGCGTCGTGCGGCCTGCCGACGGGCTGCGCCGGCACACCCGGTGTGCCGATCCGGCCGGCCAGCCACGGCAGCGTGGCCGCGAAGGCCTGGGCCGCGAACGGCCAGTCGTGCCGCCCCGGCCAGGACTGCACGGTGCACGCGATCCCGTAGCCGCCACCCAGACCGCACAGGGTGCGCGCGGCGACGTCCTGCCCCTCGGGATTGGCCAGTGGGTCGCGGCCGGGGCCGCCGTCGGGCACCACGAACAGTGCCGAGAGGTCGCGGTAGGCCCCGTGCCTGCGCATCACGGTGGCGGGATCGAACTCGGCCCAGGCGTCGGCGTCGCCGCCGAACAACCGGTCGATGGTCTGCTGCCGGCTGCCCGAGTTCGGGCCGAGGTCACCGGCGATGTCGAC
This sequence comes from Mycolicibacterium canariasense, assembly GCF_002101555.1. Classification (GTDB taxonomy): domain Bacteria; phylum Actinomycetota; class Actinomycetes; order Mycobacteriales; family Mycobacteriaceae; genus Mycobacterium; species Mycobacterium canariasense. The sequence goes on along the minus strand of NZ_LQOL01000052.1, from coordinate 377,855 downwards.
GAAGGCGCTGAACATCTCGGGTCGGCGCACCGCGAGTTCCACGGCGCAGGTGCCGCCCATGGACCAGCCCACGATCCCCCATCCGGCGCGGTCCTGGCTCACTCCGAAATTCGAGATCATGTACGGGACAACGTCTTTGGTGAGGTGTAGGGACGCGTTGCCGCGGGCGCCGTTGACGCATTCGGTGTCGTTGTCGAAGCGGCCGGTGGGATCGACGAACACGAAGACCGGTGCGTTACCGCCGTGCGCGCCGGCGAAGCCGTCGATGATCGCCGCCGCGTTGCCGGCGCGCAACCAGTCCGCGGGCGTGTTGAGCTGGGCACCGATCATCATGACCGTGGGCAGTTTGGGCGGCGGATTGCTGGCGAACCAGGCCGGCGGCAGATAGATCAGCTCGTCGCGGTGGTCGAAGTTCGACGCCGCCGCGCTGATCGTCACCGGCAGCACCACGCCGTGGTCCGGACGGACGTGCGCCAGTTGCAGCTCGGTGACGGTCATCCGGTCGGCCTGGTCGGGCACGGCCGGGTCGGTGAGCCGGCTCCAGGCGCTGCCGACCGTCGGGAAGTAACCGACCCAGAGGTTGACCAGCAGCACCGCGCACAGCGCGCAGGCGGGCACCGCCACCAGGGAGACGGCGCGGCGCCACCACCGGGCTCGCAGCCAGCCGAGCACCGTGACGACGGCACAGAAGCCGGTCAGCGCGATCCACAGCCAGAGGCGGTGCGGGGCCGGGTCGCCCGCGATGCCGACGGAGCCGATGTAGGCGTACGCGGCGCCGGCCAGGCCGATGCCGCCGACCGCGGCGGCCGCGAACACGAGCCGGCCCGCGCGACGGACGACGGCCAGCGCCACCAGCGCCAGGGCGGCGCACTCGATCAGGGACGGCAGCGGGCCGTGGGTCAACGCCAGGCTGCCGAGGTACCGCCACCCCATCAGTCGGTGGGTGCGGGCGGCCGGGTCACGGCGCCAGGCTAAAACCCCCGGCTGTGCGTCGACTGAACGTCAGTCGAGTTCGCCGGCGTCCAGCGCGTCCTTGACTTCCTGGGCGTGGGCGACCTCTTCGGCGGTGTACCGGATGAACAGCGCCACCGCACCCACCAGGACGGCCACCGCGGCGACCCACAGCAGGCCGTAGGTGTAACCCTGGTCCAGGGCGTGCAGCTGCGCGGGATTCATGTTCTTCACCGGGCCGGTGGTGCCGCCCAGGTACAGGGTGCGCGAGGTGATGACGGCCTGGATGATGGCCAGCACGACGGGCCCGCCGAGGTTCTGCAGCATGAGCGCGATCGCGGATACCGGGCCGATCTCGTCGAATCCGACCCCGGCGATGGCCGAGACGGTCAGCGGCACCACGATCATCCCGATGCCGAAGCCGCCGACGGTGATGGGCAGCACCAGGTTCGGGAAGTACGGGATGCCGGCGTTGAGCGTGGAGCCGTAGATCATGGCGCCGAGCACCAGGATGCCGCCGGCGATGACCAGCACGCGGGGCGAGAACCTGGACACCAGCACCGAGGACGCGCCAAGGCCGATGCCCAGCGCGATGACGAACGGGATGAAGCCGATGCCCGCCCGGAGCGCGCTGTAGCCCATGATGTCCTGCACGTACAGCCCGATCAGGACGGTCAGCGTGAACATCACGCCGCCGGCCAGGAACACCGCGGCCAGCGTGGCGACCCGGTTGCGTTCCCGGAACAGCGAGAACGGGACGACGGGGTTCTCCGCGGTGCGCTCGACGTACAGGAAGGCCAGGCCGAACAGTGCGGCGGCGGCACCGGAGACCAGGGTGATCGGCGACAGCCAGCCCTGCTCCGGGCCCATCGAGAAACCGAACACGGCCGCGGTGCAGGCCAGGGTGGCCAGGATGGCGCCCGCGGCGTCCAGCTTCATCGGCGCCCGGTCGGTTTCCTGCAGGGTCTTGCGGGCCAGCAGGATCATCACCAGCCCGATCGGGATGTTGACCAGGAAGGCCAGTCGCCAGGACACCTCGGTGAGCGCGCCGCCCACCACCAGGCCCATGACCGAGCCCACGCCGGTCATCGCCGCGAACACGGCGGTGGCGGCGTTACGCGCCGGACCCTTGGGGAAGGTGGTGGCAACCAGCGCCAGACCGGTCGGCGAGGCGATCGCCGAACCGACACCCTGCAGCAGCCGGGCGACGACCAGGGTGGCCTCGTCCCAGGCCACCCCGCACAGCACGGAGGCGATGGTGAACAGCGCAACGCCGACGATGAAGGTGCGCTTGCGGCCGATGGTGTCGCCGAGGCGGCCGCCCAGCAGCATCAGGCCGCCGAAGGTCAGCACGTACGCGGTGATGACCCAGCTGCGGCCGGCGTCGGACAGGCCCAGTTCGTCCTGGATCTTGGGCAGCGCGACGATCGCGACGGTGCTGTCCATGGTGGCCAGCAACTGCATGCCGCCGATGGCCATGACCGCGGCGATGAAGTTCCAGGACGGCAGCCATGCCGGCAGCCGGTTGTTGCGTCCTGGCCGGTCCTGCTCGATACGCATGGGCAGCGCGCGATTGTTTCCGCGCGCCCGCTCGGCGTCGTTGAGAGCCGTCATACGGGTTACCTTACAGTAATCTTAAGAATCCTTTAACTGCCGAAACCGGCGACGGCCCCGATCACGATGATCGCCGGGGGCCTGATGCCCTCGCTCCGGACGGTTTCGGCGACGTCGGTGAGCGTCGCGCGCACCGTGCGCTGCGCGGCGGTGCTCCCGTGCTGCACCACCAGCACCGGCGTATCCGCTGGTCGGCCGCCCGCCAGCAGCGCGTCGGCGAACAACTCGATGCGCTCGACAGCCATCAGCAGCACGATCGTGCCCGTCATCTGGGCCAGCGCATCCCAATTCACTAACGATTCGGGGTGCCCCGGCGCAACATGGCCGCTGACCACCACGAACTCGTGGTTGACGGCCCGATGCGTGACCGGAGTGCCGGCCAGGGCGGGCACCGCTATGGCACTGGTCACACCGGGCACCACGGTGACCGGAATCCCGGCCTCGGCGCAGGCGAGCACCTCCTCGTAGCCGCGGGCGAAGACGAACGGGTCACCGCCCTTGAGGCGCACGACGAACTTGCCGGCCTTGGCCCGTTCGATGAGGACGTCGTTGATGGCCTCCTGTGCCATCGCGCGGCCGTACGGGATCTTGGCGGCGTCGATCACCTCGACGTGCGGCGCCAGCTCGGCCAGGAGCTGCGGCGGGGCCAGCCGGTCGGCGACCACGACATCGGCCTGGGCCAGCAGCCGCCGGCCCCGCACCGTGATCAGCTCGGGGTCGCCCGGTCCCCCGCCGACCAGCGCCACCCCCTCGTGCACGGTGTCGGGGGCCTGCGCGCCGATCACCCCGCCCGCGAGCGCCTCGTGGATGGCGGTGCGGATCGCCGCGGAGCGGCGGTGCTCGCCGCCGGCCAGCACGCCGACGGTCAGCCCGTCGAACTCGAAGGAGGCCGGCGTGACCGCGGTGCCCGCGCGGGCGGCGTCGGCGCGGACACAGAAGATACGGCGCCGCTCGGCCCCCGCGACGATGGCGGCGTTCACCTCCGGATCGTCGGTGGCGGCCAGCACATACCAGGCGCCTTCCAGATCGTCGTCACGAAAGTCGCGCAGCGTCAACGTGATCGGGTGCATGACTTCGACGGCGGGAGTGGCGGCCCGGGTGATCACGTGCACGTCGGCCCCGACCGAGATCAGCAGCGGCAGCCGGCGCTGGGCCACGCTGCCGCCGCCCACGACGACCACTTTGCGCCCTTCCAGGCGCAGCCCGACGAGGTAGGCGTTCTCCGAACTCAAATTGCTCCTCGCGTCCGCGGCACTCACTGTCACGCGCCGAGCTTAAAGGTTTGCGCGGCCGCGACGAACCGGGTGATGGCCCGCGGATGCGCTGCGGGATGGGTGTGCAGATACCCGGCATGCACACCGCGATGCACCGCGCCGTCGACCGCCCGGCGTGTGGCAGGACCGGCAAACGCCCAGGCCTGTTCGTAATCGGCCGCGAAAGTGACTGTGGTGCGGTGGAATTCGTGTCCGGTGACGCGCTCACCGACCCGGTGCAGCGCCGAATCGGACACCGCCACCGCGTCGCGGTAGCCCAGCGTCAGCCGCTCGGTGAACCGGGCCGAGCCGGCCAGCACCCCGCACATCGGCACCCCGTCCAGATCGTCGACCAGGTAGGTCAGCCCGGCGCATTCGGCATGCACCGGGGCGCCCGCGCCGGCCAGCCCGCGGATCTGGGCGCGCACCGCCGCGTTGGCCGACAGCTCGGCGGTGAACTGTTCGGGGAAGCCGCCGGGGATCACCACGGCCGACGTGCCGGTCGGCAGGTCTTCGGCCAGCGGGTCGAAGTCGACGACGTCGGCACCGGCGGCCGCCAGCAGTTCCCGGTGCTCGGCGTAGCCGAAGCTGAAGGCCCGCCCGGCTGCCAGCGCGACCGTCACGTCCCGGACCGGCTCGGCCGTCGCCGGGCTCCACGGCGCGGCGGTGACACCGGCGCCGGCGGCCGCCAGCACGGCGGGCACGTCGACGTGCCGGGCCACCAGGTCCGTCATCGCCGCAACGGCGCCGATCGCGCGCTGGCCGTACTCGACGGCGGTGACCAGTCCGAGGTGACGCGAGGGCACCTCGAGTTCCGCCGCCCGCGGGACCGCCCCCAGCACCGGGACGCCGGCGTGCTCGCAGGCCTGCCGCAGCACCTGCTCATGCCGCGGCGACCCCACCCGGTTGAGGATCACCCCGGCGAACCGCAGTGTGCTATCGAAGGTCGAAAACCCGTGCAGCAGTGCGGCAATGCTCTGGCTCTGGCCTCGGGCATCGACCACCAGCACCACCGGGGCGCCGAGCAGGCCGGCGACCTGGGCGGTGGAACCGCGGGCCGGGCCGGCGTGTTCGGCGATGCGCCCGTCGAACAGGCCCATCACGCCTTCGACCACCGCGATGTCCGCGCCGGCGCTACCGTGCCGGTACAGCGGGCCGACCAGATCCTCCCCCACCAGCACCGGGTCCAGGTTGCGTCCGGGCACCCCCGCGGCCAGGGCGTGATAGCCGGGGTCGATGAAGTCCGGCCCGACCTTGAACGGCGCGACGCGGTGCCCGGCCCGGCGTAGCGCGCCGATCAGGCCGGTGGCCAGCGTGGTCTTGCCGCTGCCCGACGCGGGGGCGGCGATGACGACCGCGGGGGTCAGCACCGGCGGGCCGTCGCTACCACTCGATACCCCGCTGGCCCTTGCGGCCCGCGTCCATCGGGTGCTTGACCTTGGTCATCTCGGTGACCAGGTCGGCGGCGTCCAGAAGCGCCTGCGGCGCATCGCGTCCGGTGATCACCACGTGCTGGTTGCCGGGCCGCGCGGTGAGCACCTCGACCACCTCGTCGACGGGGATCCAGCCCCATTTCAGCGGGTAGGTGAACTCGTCGAGCACGTAGAAGTCGTGCCGGGTGTCAGCGAGCCGGGTGCGGATCTCGGCCCAGCCGTCGCGGGCCGCCTCGGCGTGGTCCACCTCGCTGCCCTGCTTGCGGGTCCAGGACCAGCCCGAGCCCATCTTGTGCCACTGCACCGGGCCGCCAACGCCGTGCTCGTCGTGCAGCCGGCCGAGCGCACGAAAGGCGCTCTCCTCGCCCACCTTCCACTTCGCGCTCTTGACGAACTGGAACACCGCGATATCGAATCCCTGGTTCCAGGCGCGCAGCGCCATGCCGAACGCGGCGGTCGACTTCCCCTTGCCGGGCCCGGTGTGCACCGCCAGCAGCGGGGCGTTACGGCGCGCCTTGGTGGTCAGCCCGTCGTCCGGAATCGTGAGCGGTTGCCCCTGTGGCATCGGTCGTCTCCTAGGCTGCTGATTCGACGGCTGCCGATTTGACCAGCGAGGTGAGCTCGCCGGCCTGCAATTGGTTCAGCCGGACCGCGGGGGCGCCCAACTGCCCGGCCAACCGGGTGGCCAATCCCAGTCGCACGTACGAGGTTTCACAATCCACCACGACGGCGGCGGTGCCTTCGGCCGCCAACAGCCGGGCGGCGGTCGCGGTGCGGCCCAGCGGGTCGGGGCCGCCGGTGGCCCGGCCGTCGGTGAGCACCACGACCAGCGGGCGCCGGGCCCGGTCGCGCGCCTTCTCGCGCAGGATCACGTCCCGCGCCGCCAACAACCCTTGTGCCAGTGGGGTTTTCCCGCCGGTGTCGAACCGCGCCAGCCGTCGCCCGGCGATGTACACCGATGAGGTCGGGGGCAGCAGCAGCTGCGCCCGGTCCTGCCGGAAGGTCACCACCGCCACCTTGTCGCGGCGCTGGTAGGCGTCGCGCAGCAGGGACAGCGTCGCGCCGCTGACCGCCGACATCCGGTCCCGGGCGGCCATCGAACCCGAGGCGTCGACGACGAAGATCACCAGGTTGGCCTCGCGGCCCTCCCGGACGGCACGCCGGACATCGTCGGGGCCGATCTGCGGCCGGCCGGCCCGGCGCTGGTTGCCCGCGGCCGCCAACACCGACGCGAACACATGCACGCCGTGGCCTTCGCCGGGCACGTCGGTGGCGGCGACGGTGCTGCCGGTGCGGTTACGGGCCCGCGACCGGCGCCCCGGGGCGCCCTCGCCGACGCCGGGGACCAGCAGCGCTTTCGTGCGGAACGTGCCTGCCGGCGGCGCGCTCTGGCGGGTACCGCCGCCGGGATTCTGCTGCGGGGCTTGACCGTTCGACGGCTCCGAGGGTTCCGTGGAACCACCGCCACCGGGTGGGTCGGGATCCGGATCGGGATCCTGGTCGGCCCCCCCTTGGTCGGCCGCGGCCAGCGCCTCGTCGAGGCGGTCCTGGTCCAGGCCCGGATCGTCGAACGGGTCACGACGGCGCCGGTGCGGCAGTGCCAGTTCCGCGGCGATCCGGATGTCCTCTTCTGCCACGGTGATCTTCCCCGTCGCTGCGCTCGCCCCGCTGACATTCCCCGTCGCTGCGCTCGCCCCGCTGACATTCCCCGTCGCTGCGCTCGCCCCGATTCCGGACCGGCGCCAGGCCGCGTGCGCCACCGCGGTGCGGGCCAGCACCAGGTCCGCACGCATCCCGTCCACGTCGAAGGCCGCGCACAGCGCGGCGATCCGCCGTAACTCGTTGTCGGGCAACACCACGTCGGCCAGGGCGGCCCTGGCCGCGGCGATCCGGCCCGCCAGCTCGGCATCCTGGGCCGCGTAACGGTCGGCGAAACCCACCGGGTCGGCCTCGTAGGCCAGCCGTTGCCGGATCACCTCGACGCGCACGTCGACATCGCGTGAGGCGGCCACGTCCACGGTGAGCCCGAACCGGTCCAGCAGCTGCGGGCGCAGCTCGCCCTCCTCCGGATTCATGGTGCCCACCAACACGAACCGGGCGTCGTGGCTGTGCGAGAGGCCGTCGCGTTCGATGTGCACCCGGCCCATCGCGGCCGCGTCCAGCAGCACGTCCACCAGGTGGTCGTGCAGCAGGTTGACCTCGTCGACGTACAGCACGCCGCCGTGCGCGCGGGCCAGCAGGCCGGGCTGGAAGGCGTGTTCGCCGTCGCGCAGCACCCGCTGCAGATCCAGCGAGCCCACCACCCGGTCCTCGGTGGCCCCGATCGGCAACTCGACCAACCGCGCCTCGGCGTCGACCTGGGACAGGACGGTGGCCAAGCCGCGCACCGCGGTCGACTTGGCGGTGCCCTTCTCACCACGGATCAGCACCCCGCCGATATCGGGGCGCACCGCGCACAGGATGAGCGCCAGCCGGAGCCGGTCATGGCCCACCAGTGCGCTGAACGGATAGGTCACTACTGCTGCCCCGCTCCCAGACCCGGTCTGATCATCGGCACGTGCGGGATGCCGTCCTCCAGGAATTCTTCGCCGTCGCGGACGAATCCGTGCGCGCCGTACATCTCCTGCAGATAGGTCTGCGCGTCGATGCGGCACGGGTAGTCACCCACCTCGGCGATCGCGGCCTGCATCAGCCGGTTGGTGTGGCCGTTGCCGCGGTCGGTGCGCTTGGTGCACACCCGGCCGATCCGGAACACCTTCTCCCCGCCGGGATGCTCCTCCATCAAGCGCAGCGTCGAAATCACCCGACCCTCGGCATCTTCCAGCCAGAAGTGCCGGGTCTCGGCGAGCAGGTCGCGGCCGTCCAGTTCGGGGTACGGGCAGGCCTGCTCCACCACGAACACCTCGACGCGCAGCTTCAGGATCTCGTACAGCGTGGCTGCGTCGAGATCCTGCGCCCAGCTCCGGCGCAACGCGACCGTCATCGGCGCACCGTCGTCACACGGCCGCGGGCGTGTCGAGCTGCAGCACCCGGGTGCCGTGGTCCCACACCTCGCGGAACAGCCCGGGCTCGTTGGACAGCTTGACGCCCAGCGACGGGACCATCTCCTTGAGCTTGGGCGCCCAGGCCGCGTATCGGTCGCCGAAGCAGCGTTGCATCACGTCCAGCATCGCCGGCACCGCGGTCGAGGCGCCGGGTGAGGCACCCAGCAGGCCGGCGATGGATCCGTCGGCGGCCGAGAGCACGGTGGTGCCGAATTCCAGTACGCCGCCCGCACCCTTGCGCCGGATCACCTGCACCCGCTGCCCGGCGATATCCAGCTCCCAATCGGAATCCCGTGCGCTGGGCGCGAATTCGCGCAGCGTTTCGACCCGGTCGGCCTCGCTGAGCAGCAGCTGGCCGACCAGGTAGTTCACCAGGCTCATCTCGGTGAGCCCGACGCCCAGCATGGAGGCCAGGTTGTTCGGCTTGACCGACAGCGGCAGGTCGGTGAACTTGCCCTGCTTGAGGAACTTCGGCGTCCAGCCCGCGAACGGACCGAACAACAGCCAGGATCTGCCGTTGATGACGCGGGTGTCCAGGTGCGGCACCGACATCGGCGGCGCGCCCAGCGGCGGCTGGCCGTACACCTTGGCCTGGTGTCCCGCGGTCAGCTCCGGGTTGTTGGTGCGCAGGAACGCCCCGCCGACCGGGAACCCGCCGAATCCCTTGACCTCGGGGATGCCGGACTTCTGCAGCAGCGGCAGCGCGCCGCCGCCGGCGCCGACGAAGACGAACTTCGCGTTGATCTTGTACTTCTCGCCGGTGCGGCGGTTGACGTAGCGCAGCGTCCAGGTGCCGTCGGACTCCTTGCTCAGGTTGCGCACCTCGTGCCCGAACAGCGTGTCCATGCCGTGCGCGGCGCCGTACCCGATGAGCTGACGCGACAGCGAACCGAAGTCGACGTCGGTGCCCGACTGGGTCCAGTTCAACGCCACCGGTTCGGAGAAATCGCGCTTGGCGGCCATCAGCGGCAGCCGGCGCGCGAACTCGTCGGGGTCGTCGATGAACTCCATCGAGGCGAACAGCGGGTTGCCCACCAGCGCGTCGTAGCGCGCCTTGAGGTACCCGACATTGCGCGCCCCGTGCACGAAGGACACGTGCGGGATGGGGTTGAGGAAGTTGCGTACGTCGGGCAGCACGCCGTTCTCCACGGCGTAGGTCCAGAACTGCCGAGACACCTGGAACTGCTCGTTGACGTTGACGGCCTTGGCGATGTCGATGGTGCCGTCGGAGTTCTGCGGGGTGTAGTTCAGCTCGCACAGCGCGGAGTGGCCCGTGCCGGCGTTGTTCCAGGGGTCGCTGCTCTCGGCCGCCGCGCCGTCGAGGCGTTCGATCAGCGTGATCGACCAACTCGGCTCCACCAGGCGCAGCAACGCGCCCAGGGTCGCGCTCATGATTCCCGCGCCGACGAGCACGACGTCGGTCTTGGCTAGCTTGGGGTCAGACACCGTTGGCTGGTCCTTCGTTTCGCACGGCCCGCCGCAGCGGTACGCGACGGTTCTTGTGATCCTCAGGTTATCGCGACGCATCTGCCGGGTAACGGGCCGTGCCGGGTGCTTTCGGTCACCACGCCGCTAGGGTGAAGCCGTGACGGCATCGCAGGGCCATGCTCAGGTGCAATGGGAACCCGACGTCCTGTCCGGCTATCGACAACTGACCGTCCCGCTGGGCCCCGACCCGGACCGCGAAGGGGACCTGGTGGTCACGCTGGTCCGGCGTGAACAGGACCCGGAACGGGACCCAGGGCACGACCCTGCCCGGCACCGCGCGGTGGTGCTGGTGCACGGGTTCACCGACTACTTCTTCCACACCGAACTGGCCGACCGGTTCGCCGCCCGCGGTTTCGCGGTCTACGCGGTGGACCTGCCCAAATGCGGCCGCTCCTGGCGTGATGGGCAAACCCCGCACTTCACCACCGACCTGGCCCGCTACGACGTCGCGCTGCAGGCCGCGCTCGATCACGTCGACGCCGACGAGGTGCTGGTCTACGGGCACTCGGCCGGCGGGTTGGTGGTGACGCTGTGGCTGGATCGGCTGCGCCGCCACCGCACCAGCGGGCGCGTCACCGGACTGGTGCTCAACAGCCCCTGGTTCGACTTGCACGGGCCGGCGATCCTGCGCAGCGCACCGACGTCGGTGGCGCTGCGCGCGCTGGCCCGGTGGCGCACCACACAGGTGATCCGCCGCCCGACCGGCGAGGGCGGCTACGGCACCACCCTGCACCGGGACTATGCCGGGGAGTTCGACTACAACCTGGAGTGGAAACCGGTCGGCGGCTTCCCGGTGACGTTCGGCTGGATCAACGCGATCCGGCGGGCGCAGGCCAGGCTGCACCGCGGCCTGGATGTCGGGGTGCCGTCGCTGATCCTGCGCTCGAGCCACAGCGTCCCGGAATCCAGGGATCCCGATGCCATCCAGCGCGGCGACGCCGTGCTCGACGTCGCGCAGATCGCGCGGTGGGCCGGCTGTGTCGGCAATCGCGGCACGATCGTGCCGATCACCGACGCCAAACACGACGTGTTCTTGTCCCTCGCCGGCCCGCGAATGGCCGCCTACCGCGAACTCGATGCCTGGCTCAGCTGGCATCTCACCGAGCTCGACCACCGAAATCCTTCCACCGCAACACAATCCGGATAGGGCGCCACACGCGTGCAGCACTACGACCTGACGATCATCGGCACCGGCTCGGGCAACAGCATCCCCGACACCGGCTTCGACGCCCGCTACGGCCAGATGCGCATCGCCATCGCCGAGCAGGGCACCTTCGGCGGCACCTGCCTGAACGTGGGCTGCATCCCGACCAAGATGTTCGTCTACGCCGCGGAGGTGGCCCACACCATCCGCGATGCGCGGCGGTTCGGCATCGACGCCCACATCGACGGTGTGCGCTGGCCCGACATCGTGAAACGGGTCTTCGGCCGGATCGACCCGATCGCGGCCTCCGGCGCGGCATACAAACGCAGCCTGCCCAATATCGACGTCTACGCCAGCCACGTCCGGTTCACCGGCGTGCGGGACGGCCGCTACCTGTTGCGCACCGAGGCCGGCGACGAGTTCAGCTCCGATCAGGTGGTGATCGCGGCCGGGTCGCGGGCCACGGTGCCGCCGGCGATCCGCGACTGCGGGGTGGCCTACCACACCAGCGACACCATCATGCGGATCGAGGAGCTGCCCGAGCACATGGTGATCGTGGGCGGAGGGTTCGTTGCCGCCGAGTTCGCGCATGTGTTCTCCGCGCTCGGCGTCCGGGTGACCGTCGTGGTGCGCGGACCGGGCATGCTGACGCACTGCGATGAGACGATCTGCCACCGTTTCACCGACCTGGCCGCAGCGAAATGGGATCTGCGCACCCACGTCAACGTCATCGGGTCGCGCACCGAGAACGGGCGCACGGTGCTGGAACTCGACGACGGCTCCGAACTGGACACCGATGTGCTGCTGGTGGCGACCGGCCGGGTGCCCAACGGGGACCTGCTGGACGCCGAGCTCGCCGGGGTCACCGTTCGCGATGGCATGGTGGCGGTCGACGAGTATCAGCGCACCACCGCCCGCGGCGTCTACGCCCTCGGCGACGTGTCCTCGGACTACCAGCTCAAGCACGTGGCCAACCACGAGATGCGGGTGGTGCGGCACAACCTGCTGCTGGACTGGGACGACACCGCGGCGATGGTGGCCAGCGACCACCGCTTCGTACCCTCGGCGGTGTTCACCGACCCGCAGATGGCGATGGTCGGCCTCACCGAGGGGCAGGCCCGCGAGGCCGGCCACGACATCGTGGTCAAGGTGCAGAATTACGGCGACACCGCCTACGGCTGGGCGATGGAAGACACCACCGGGATCGCCAAGCTGATCGGCGAGCGCGGCACCGGCCGGATCCTGGGGGCGCACATCCTCGGCTACCAGGCCTCATCCATCATCCAGCCGCTGATCCAGGCGATGAGCCTCGGCCAGCCCGCCAAAGCGGTTGCCACCCAGCAATATTGGATTCACCCCGCACTTCCCGAGGTGATCGAGAACGCGCTGCTGGGGCTGCTCTAAGCCGCCGGTGTGGCCTCCCAGCGTTCCTCGATCCGGCCGAAGCGCCACACCCCGATCGCGATGAGCCAGGTGAGCACGAACATGCCGACGATCGAGAAGCCGACGAATTCCAGATCCGCCGAACCGATCACCGTCAGCGGACCGGACGTGATACCGAGTCGATCCACCAGCAGGCCGGTGAGCACGATGACACCGATGGCCAGCGCGACGAGCACCGACAGCACGGTGACGGTCAGGTTGTAGTACACCTTGCGGATCGGCTTGAGGAACGCCCAGCCGTAGGCGCGGGCCATGAAGATCCCGTCGAGGCTGTCGAACAGGCTCATCCCCGCGGCGAACAGCACCGGCAGCACCAGCACCGCGTACCAGGGCAGCGTGAAGGCCGCGGTGCCGGCCGCCAGAACCAGCAACGCCACCTGTGTGGCGGTATCGAAACCCAGGCCCATCAGGAAACCGACCGGGTACAGGTGCCACGGCTTGTCCACCCGGTGCATCACCCGGCCCACCAACCGGGCGAGCAGCCCCCGATTGTCCAACTGCCGCTCCAGTTCCTGCTCATCGAACTCGCCGCGGCGCATGGCCCGGAACACCTTGGCGATGCCCACCGCGGCGAACAGATTGGTCAAGCCGATCAGCAGCAGGAACGTGCCGGCCACCACCGAACCGATGAGCCCCAGGGTGGCCAGCATCGCGGAATCGTCGTCCTGCACCGGGCCGGCGACGGCCCGCACGCCCAACGCCAGCAGCAGCGCCAGCCCGAACACCACGCTGGAATGCCCGAGCGAGAACCAGAACCCGGCCGACAGCGACCGGGTGCCCTCACCCACCAGCTTGCGGGTGGTGTTGTCGATGACGGCGATGTGGTCGGCGTCGAACGCGTGCCGGGCGCCCAGCAGGTAGGCCGTCACCCCGAGCCCGACGCCGAACACGCCGGCCGAGCCCAGTGTGATGTGCTGGGGTGCCACACCGAAAACCAGGACGCCCCAACCGAATACGTGCAGTGCCGCGACCACGCCGGCGATGCCTGCGATGGAGATCCAGTCGGCCCGGTCGAATCGCGATGACATCACCGCAGCGTAGGACTCCGCACGATATCTGTCTACCTGAACAGATGATCAGGCGTGCCGCGCGCCGATCCAGTGCAGCAGGTCGTGCACCACGTCGTCGTCCAGGCGGTAGGACACCGTGCGCCCGGTCCGGGTGCTGGACACCCAACCCTGATCACGCAGCACGCGAAGGGCTTGGGAGGCGGCGTTTTCGGAGCGCCCCAGCACGGCGGCCAGATCGCCGACACAGATCCCGGGGGCCCGGTGCAGGGCCAGCAGGATCTCCAGCCGGTGCGGATCCGACAGCAGGTCGAACCGCCGCGCCCACCCCGCGGTGTCGACATGGGGATCTGCAGGTCCGGCCACGCCCCGATCGTAGTGATTTGTGCACATCCCGTAACGCCCACCGTGACAAAACGTGCACAAATCCCTAGTCGAGGAAGCCGTGCAGCAGCGCGGCCGACCCCGCGACGTGCGCCGCCATCGCCGTCCCGGCGCCGTCGGCGTCCCCGGCCAGGATCGCCATCACGATGGCCTCGTGCTGTTCGTCGGAATGGGCGATGTTGCGGGACAACAGCGGGATCTGATCCAGCAGCGCGTTGATCCGCATCCGGTTCTGGGCCACCAGCGGCACCAGCGACGGCGACCCGGCCGCCTCGGCGATGGCCAGATGCAGTCGGGAGTCCAACCGCCGGTAGTCATCGGGATCGGCGCCGCGCACGTCGCCCAGCCGCGACCACAGACCCTCCCGCTGCACCGCGGTCAGCGTGCGCCCGGCCGCCATCCGGGCCGCCCCCACCTCGAGGATCTCGCGCAGCCGCACGGCGTCGTCGATCTCCTCCCGGGTCAGACCGTCGCCGCTGGCCGGCAGCGCGGGCATCTCGGTGGCCAGGAAGGTGCCGCCGTAGCGGCCCCGCTTGGAGACCAGATACCCGGCGTCGGCCAGCGATCTGATGGCTTCCCGGACGGTGTCGCGGCTGACCCCGAGCCGGGCGGCCAGCTCCCGTTCCGGCGGCAGCGAGGCCCCCGGCTCCAGCACCCCGAGCCGGATGGTCTCCAACAACCGACCGACGGTGTCCTCGAAGGCGTTGCCGAGCCGCACCGGGCGCAGCAGCGCCTCGCCGGCGGTCAGCGGCTCGGACAGCCGATCGGACTCAGACATCGGAGCACACCTACCGGCTCACAGCGGCGTGACGTAGTGGCCGCTGATGCCGCCGTCGACCAGGAAGGTCGAGCCGGTGATGAACGATGCGTCGTCACTGGCCAGGAACGCGACCGCGGCGGCCAGCTCCTCGGGCTCGGCGAACCGGCCCACCGGCACGTGCACCAGGCGCCGCGCCGCCCGCTCGGGATCCTTGGCGAACAGTTCCTGCAGCAACGGGGTGTTCACCGGGCCGGGGCACAGCGCGTTCACCCGGATGCCCTGGCGGGCGAACTGCACCCCGAGTTCCCGCGACATGGCCAGCACCCCACCCTTGGACGCGGTGTAGGAGATCTGGCTGGTGGCCGATCCCATCACCGCGACGAACGACGCGGTGTTGATGATCGAGCCCCGCTGCGCGGGCACCATGTGCCGCAGGGCGGCCCGGCAGCACAGGTACACACTCTTGAGGTTGATGTCCTGCACCTTCTGCCAGGCGGGCAGCTCGGTGTTCTCGATCAGGTCGTCCTCGGGCGGGCTGATCCCGGCGTTGTTGAACGCGATGTCCAATCCCCCGTGCACCTTCACGGCCGTGTCGAACAAATGGTCCACCGCGTCCTGATCCGACACGTCGACCTGGACGAAGGTGACGTTGAGTTCGTCGGCGACGGCTTGTCCGGTCACCGGGTCGACATCGCCGATGACGACGATGGCGCCTTCGGCCTGCATCCGCTTGGCCGTGGCCAGCCCGATCCCGCTGGCACCCCCGGTGATGACGGCGACCTTGTCCTTCAGCCGCTGGCTCAGATCCATCTACAGCTCCTCACTGTGCTCATTCGTCGGCTCGCCGACATGCTCAATTCGCCGGCTCGCCGACGTGCTCAATTCGTCGGCTCGCCGACATGAATGAAAACGTTCTTGGTTTCGGTGAAAGACAATGGCGCATCCGGGCCTAGCTCCCGACCGAGCCCGGACTGTTTGAAGCCGCCGAACGGCGTGCTATAGCGCACCGACGAGTGCGAGTTGACGCTGAGGTTCCCGGCCTCGACGGCGCGCGAAACCCGAAGGGCGCGTGACACATTGTCGGTCCAGATGGATCCCGACAATCCGTAGGAGGTGGCGTTGGCCAGGGCGACGGCATCGGCCTCGTCCTCGAACGGCAGCACGGTGACCACCGGCCCGAAGATCTCCTCGGTGACGGTGCGGTCGGCCCGGGTCGGGGTCAGCACGGTCGGGGCGAACCAGTACCCGGGCCCGCCCGGCGCCGACCCGCGGAAGGCGACCGGCGCGTCCTCGGGCACATAGGCCGACACCGACTCCCAGTGCTTCTTGGAAACCAGTGGCCCCATCTCGGTGTCACGGGCGGTCGGGTCGCCCACCACCACCCCCTTGACCGCGGGTTCCAACAACTCCATGAACCGGTCATAGATATTGCGCTGCACCAGGATCCGGCTGCGGGCACAGCAATCCTGGCCGGCGTTGTCGAACACGCCGTAGGGGGCGGTTGCCGCGGCCCGCTCCAGATCGCAGTCGTCGAAGACGATATTGGCGCTCTTGCCACCCAGCTCCAGGGTGACACGCTTGACCTGCGCGGCGGCGCCGGCCATCACCCGAGTACCCACCCGGGTGGAGCCGGTGAACACTACCTTGCGCACATCGGGATGGGTGACGAACCGTTCGCCCACCACCGGCCCCGCCCCGGGTAACACCTGGAAAAGCCCTTCGGGCAGGCCCGATTCGAGGGCCAGCTCGCCCAGCCGGATAGAGGTCAGCGGCGTCCACTCGGCGGGCTTGAGCAGCACGGCGTTACCGGCGGCCAGCGCCGGGGCGAACCCCCAGGCCGCGATGGTCATCGGGAAGTTCCACGGGGTGATCACACCGACCACGCCGAGCGGCTCGTGGAAGGTGACGTCGAGTCCACCGGCCACCGGAATCTGCTTGCCGGACAGACGTTCCGGGCTGGCCGCGTAATAGGTGAGCACATCGCGGACATGCCCGGCCTCCCACTCGGCCTGGCCGATCGGATGCCCGGAGTTGGCCACCTCAAGGGCGGCCAGTTCGGCGATATGGGCATCGACCGTCGCGGCGAATGCGCGCAACGCACCCGCCCGGTCGGCGGGGGCCAGCCGCGCCCATTGACGCTGGGCGGTCACCGCGGCCGCCACCGCGTCGTCGACCGCCGCCTCGTCGAGCAGCTCGACGGTGCGCAGTACCTCCTCGGTGGCCGGATTGATGACCTCGCAGGTGCTCATGAAACCCTTTCCGTCGCATACTCGCCGGCCGCCTGCACCAGGCCGGCGAACAACCGCAGATCGTCCAGCCGCTCCTCGGGGTGCCATTGCACCCCCACGACGAACCGGTCGCCCGGCAGCTCCACACCCTCGATCACCCCGTCGGTGGTGTCCTGGGCGCTGATGATCAACCCGTCCCCGAGCCGGTCGATGGCCTGGTGGTGATAGCACTGGGCATCCGAGGACTCGCCGATGAGACCCGCCAGCCGAGTGCCCGGCACGGTCCGCACGTGCGAGGTGCTGAACACCGCGTTGCCCTGCTGATGGCGGGTGTGGCCCAGCACGTCGGGCAGGTGCTGATGCAGGGTCCCCCCGAGCGCCACGTTGAGCACCTGGGCCCCGCGGCAGATCCCGAGCACCGGTATGCCGCGGCGCAGCGCGGCCCGCAGCAACGTGAACTCCCATTCGTCGCGCGGGCCGGCCGGCTCGTCGGTCGCCGAGTGCCGTTGCTGGCCATAACTTTCCGGGTTGACGTCGCGGCCGCCGGTGATGATCAGCCCGTCGACGCCGCGCAGCACCCGCTCGACCACCTCGGCACCGTGCGGCTGCGGCGGCAGCAGCACCGCGGTGCCGCCACCGCGGTTGACACCCTCGATGTAGATGGCGGGCAGGAAACTGGCCTGCACATCCCACACCCCGGTCTGCGCCTGCTGCAGGTAGGTCGTGAGTCCGATGACCGGCCGCGGTGACCCGGGGTTCTGGTCAGAGGCGCTCAAAGCCCCTTCTCCTTTCCCAATCCGTGACGGCCCCGTTGAACGCGGCCAGTTCGACACGTGCGTTGTTGAGATAGTGCTCGACGACGTCGTCGCCGAACGCCGAGCGGGCCACCGCCGATCCCGCGAACAGGTCGGCCGCTTCGGCCAGGGTGCTGGGCAGGCGCTGGGCGCCACCGGCGTAGGCGTTGCCGGTGCACGGCTCTTCCAGTTCGAGGCCTTCGTCGATGCCGTGCAGGCCCCCCGCGATCAGCGCCGCGACCGCCAGGTACTGATTCACGTCCCCGCCGGGAGCTCGGCATTCCATCCGCATCCCCTGCCCGTGCCCCACCACCCGCAGGGCGCAGGTGCGGTTGTCCATTCCCCACGCCACCGCCGTCGGGGCAAAGCTTCCGTCGGCAAAGCGCTTGTAGGAGTTGATATTCGGAGCATAGAACAATGTCAGCTCACGCAGCGTCGCCAGCTGGCCGGCCACGAAGCTGCGGAACATCGCCGACATGCCCAGCGGGTCCGCGTCGTCGGCAAACACCGCCGAACCGTCCGTGGCACGGAAGGACAGGTGGATGTGGCAGCTGTTGCCTTCCCGTTCATCGAATTTCGCCATGAACGTCAGCGATTTGCCGTGCTGGTCGGCGATCTCCTTGGCACCGTTCTTGTAGATGGTGTGGTTGTCGCAGGTGACCAACGCGTCGTCGTAGCGGAAGGCGATCTCCTGCTGCCCGAGGTTGCACTCGCCCTTGACGCCCTCGCAGTACATACCGGCGCCTTCCATCCCGCGGCGGATGTCGCGCAGCAGCGGCTCCATCCGGGTCGAGGCCAGCATGGCGTAGTCGACGTTGTAGTCGGTGGCCGGCGTCAGACCGCGATAGTCGGCGGCCCAGGAGGCGCGGTAGGTGTCCTCGAACACCATGAATTCCAGCTCGGTGCCGACGAACGCGGCCAGTCCGCGGTCGGTCAGCCGGTCGAGTTGCCGGCGCAGGATGCTGCGGGGCGCCTGGACCACGGGACGACCCTTGGGGCCCGCAGGACCCCACGACAGGTCGGCCATCACCAGGGCGGTACCGGGCAGCCAGGGCAGCAGGCGCAGGGTGGTGAAGTCGGGGGTCATCACCATGTCGCCGTAGCCGGTCTCCCAACTGGAGATCGCGTAGCCGTCCACGGTGTTCATGTCGACGTCGACGGCCAGCAGGTAGTTGCAGCATTCGGCGCCGTGGGCGGCGACCTCCTCGACGAACAGCCGCGCGGACACCCGTTTGCCGGTGAGCCGGCCCTGCATATCGGTGAACGCGACGATGACGGTGTCGACGTCTCCGTCGGCGACAAGACGCTCCAGCTCGAACTGCGTCAGCATGCAGAACGCTCCCTCTCTACGACGAGAAGTCAACCATTACCGCCCTTGACTACCGCAGGCGCGTTGTCTTCGACGGTCATTCACCTACACATTTACACAACCGTCACCTCAAAGGTAGGACAGCAGACCAATAGGGGCTTATTCTGCCCCCTAGATCCGGGGGTCCGCCGACAAGGAGACTGCTGTGCCAGAAGGCCATGAACTGCTCGACGAGGACGAACGACATCTCGCCAGCCTCGGCTACACCCAGGAACTGCACCGGTCCTGGTCGAGTTTCTCCAACTTCGCCATCTCGTTCTCCATCATCTCCATCCTGGCCGGGTGTTTCACCTCGTTCGGCCTGGGCTGGAACAACGGCGGTCCCGCCGCCATCGCCTGGGGCTGGCCGATCATCGCGGTCTTCATCCTGATCATCGGGCTCTGCATGTCCGAGCTGGTCTCGGCGTTCCCGACCTCCGGCGGAATCTATTGGTGGGCAGCCAAGCTCGGCGGACCCAAGGCCGGTTTCTACACCGGCTGGCTGAACCTGATCGGCCTGATCGCCATCCTGGCGTCGGTGGCCTACGGCAGCGCCACCTTCCTGGACCTCACGCTGGGCACCTTCAGTCAATGGTGGCTGTCCCACTACAGCCTGGAGCGGGTGTTCGTCATGTTCCTGGCCATCCTGGTGGTGGTGGCCGTCATCAACATCTTCTCGTCGCACCTGCTGGCGGTCATCAACAACATCTCGGTGTGGTGGCACGTCTTCGGGGCGGCGGCGGTGATCGTCATCCTGTGGCTCATCCCGGCCCAGCACGCCAGCTTCTCCACCGTGTTCGCCACCACCGTCAACAACACCGGCTTCTTCGGCGGCTCTACCTCGGGCCTGGCGTTCCTGTTCTTCGTGCTGCCCATGTCTGCGATCCTGACCCAGTACACGATCACCGGCTACGATGCGTCGGCTCACCTGTCGGAAGAGACCAAGAGCGCAGCCGACGGTGCGGCCAAAGGCATCTGGCGGTCCATCTTCTACTCCGCGATCGGCGGCTGGATCCTGTTGTTGACGTTCCTGTTCGCGGTCCAGGACGTCGACGGGGTGACCGCCGGCGGTGGCGCGGTGGCCACCATCTTCACCCAGGCCATGGATTCCAAGTGGGTCGGCGTCGTGCTGCTGATCTCGACGGCGGGCCAGTTGTTCTGCACCACCGCCTGCCAGACCAGCGCCTCCCGGATGCTGTTCGCCTTCAGCCGGGACCGCGCGGTCCCCGGGCATCAGCTGTGGTCGAAGGTCAACGCCAACCGGGTGCCCGCCAATGCGGTCATGGTGACCGCGGCGATCGCCGCCCTGCTGACGCTGCCCGCGCTGGTGAAGGTGGACATCAACGGGGCCCCGGTACCCGTCGCCTTCTTCGCCGTGGTCTCCATCGGCGTCGTCGGCCTCTACCTGTGTTTCGCGGTGCCGATCTACTACCGCTGGAAGGCCGGTGACGCGTTCCCCCTGGGCAAATGGAACCTGCGCGGGCACCACAAGTGGATGGCGCCGGTGGCCCTGGCCGAGATCGTCATCACCTCCATCATCGCCATGTTCCCCACCTCCATCGGCGGCGCGCCCTGGGATCCGAGCTTCGAGTGGAAGTTCGTCAACTACACGCCGATCCTGGTGGGCACCGTGCTGGTGCTGCTCTACATCTACTGGCATGTGTCGGTGAAGCACTGGTTCACCGGTCCGGTGAAGCAGGTGGACATCACCGGCGGCGAGCTGACCGACGCCTGAGCCTGAGCTCGCCTACCGGTCCACACCCCGTCGCTTCGCTCGCCTACCACGTACTGGTGCGCATCACGATCTCGGTGGCGACCTGGGCGGTGGACTCGCCGGCATTGCGCCGGCCGAGCAACTCCACCAGGCGGTACTCACCGTAGACGTAGCGCTGGCTGGCGACGGCCACCGCACGCGCGGCGGGGTTGCTCACCAGCACGGTGGTGTTCATCTCCACCGGCGGGCAGGTGTCGTCGCGGATGACCCCGGCCTGGTCGGCCACCCGGGGGTGGCCGCGGTCGATCGCCACCAGGCCGATGAACCGGTCCAGCCGGGTCGCCGCCAGCCGCCAGGCCAGTTCGCCGCCGAGGCGGTCCCCGACCAGCAGACCCCACCGCACCCCGAGCACGTCGAGCACGCCGACCACCGAGTCGGCCGTCACCTGCGGGTCGGGGTAGATGACGATGGTCCGGAGCGATGCGTTGTGCAGCCGCTGGCACACGGCGTCGTAGGCGCGGGCACCGGGAGCCGCGGCGCCCAGCAGCACCACCACGCCGCCCTTGTCCGGGCCGGCCACCTCCACGGCGACGGGCACCCCGTCGACGGTCACCATGGTCGAAGGCATTGCGTCACGCTAGGACATCATCCGGTCCGGCATGGCCGTTTTGGCCCGTCTGCAATCCGGGTTTCAGCGCTGCGCGAGACGGTGCGCCTGTTTGCCGACGACCTCGGTGAAAGTTTGCGGCAGCGTGGCCCGGACCGGCACGGTCGGGTCCGGCGTCGGGAACGCAACCGCGAAAACCGCCATCCCGTCGACGTTTTCGAACGACGAGTAGACGCTGCTGCGTTCGGAGCCGAGCTGCATCGTCTGCTCGTAGACCAGTGCGCCGGGGCGGTCGGTGCTCAGCCGGGTGGTGGTCATCGGGATGCCGGGCATGGACCGGTCGAAGAAGGTCTCATAACGCGCGCACCGATGCGCGGTCGCGGTGATGGCGTCCAGATCCAGTTGCCAGCTGGACACCGTGACCACCATGCGGGCCCCGTCGTAGCTGACGCTGTACTTGGCGGCGCTGCCCGGCCCCCGTTCGGCCGAGGCGGCGATCACCCGGGTGAAGCCGTCACTGCAGCCCTCCGGGGTGGACAGCATGGCCGGCGGTGCACCCGCGCCGTCGGGTACACCGGGCTGCTCGACGATCCGGTCATAGCGCACGCCGGCCGGGAAGTCGGGCGCGGTCAGCACGACGTTCTGCAGCCGGGCACCCGGCCAGGTCGCGGTTCCGGTCACCACCTCGCCGCAGCCGGCGACCGCCACCGCGGTCAACGCCGCCCCTACCAGCCGGGCCGTCATCGCCCCAGGTTACCGGCACGGCCGCCGGTCAGGTGCGGCGCTTGGCCACCTCGGGTTCGTCATCGGCCGAGGGTTCGGGTGCGCGCCAGTCCCGTTCACTCGACCGGTTTGAGTGGGTCGTGGCCGATGGTCATCAGCGCTCGGCGCCATTCCTGTTGCCCCGCTGTGGGTTCCATGTCGACGCCGCGCTCGGCGTGCACCATGTCGACGACCTGGCGCATGGTTTGCGCGTCGGCGTCGGTCAGGTCGGAGCGCCGCTTCTGCAGCACCGCGAGGACGCGCCGCCCGTACTCGGGGGCAGCCTCGTCGGGAAACCGCTCTGCAGTCTCGCCGGAGGCCATCGTGCGCAGCCAATCCGACAGCTCCCGCGACGACATGTTCACGACGCGGTGGAATTCCTCCCACAAACCGGCGTCGACTTCGGTGTTCCGGTGCACAGCACCACCTCCCGTGGGTTCAGCTGCTGGAGTCGGGCTGCCTGGCGTCCTCCATTCGGCGCACCCGCCGGTGCTCGACAGCGAACCAGCTCATCGACACCACGAACACGACGGCGGCGATGGCGGCCAGCACCGTGCCCGTGCCGGTGTGCGCGGTGGCGAAGGCCGCCAGGCAACCGACGAAGGCCACCAGGGCGACGCCGAGCAGTACCAGCGCCGGGAAATTCTTGTTGTCCTTCATGGACTCACCCGCATGGGGGCGCGTCGTGCGCGCATGATCCAACGGGTCCTGTGGCGACCGCATGGCAACTCCTTCCCCTCCTGAGCTACCCGGCGCCCGTGGCGCCCAAACGCCGATGCGGTCAGGCGGGGCCGGTGGTCGAGGAGATGACCGGACGCTGCGGCGGCCCGTCCAGCAGGGCGAGCACCGCGTCGAGGTCGGCGTGGGCGGCCAGCGCGTCGGCCATCACGTCCAGCTGTGCGTCCCGCCGCGCCCGCACATCGGTGTCGGCGGCCACCACGAAGCCGGTGCGTCCGGCGGCCGCCGCCACCTCGCCGAGCCAGGCCCGGCGGATGTCGTCGTTGTCCAGCAGTCCGTGCCAGTGCGTGCCGAACACCGCACCGTCGCGGATGCCGACCCCGAGCCAATCCTGCGCACCGCAGCGGCGCACCTGACCGTGGTGGATCTCGTAGCCGTGCAGCGGGGTCTCCCAGTGCCGCAGCGTCTTCTGCGGCTCGAAGACGATATCGGCGTCCAGCAGGCCCAGGCCGTCCACCGCCCCGGCCCGGGATTCCACCGGGTCGTCGATACGCCGGCACAACATCTGGAATCCACCGCACACACCCAGCACCGGACGCCCGGCCCGCGCGTGCGCGTGCACTGCCTCGGCCAGACCACGGCCCCGCAACCAGGCCAGATCGGAGACGGTGGCCTTGCTGCCCGGCAGCAGCACGACGTCGGCGTCGGCGATATCCGCCGGTTCGGCGACCCAGCGCACCAGCACGCCGGGTTCGCAGGCCAGGGCCTCCACGTCGGTCGAGTTCGAGATGCGGGGCAGCCGCACCGCAGCCACCCGCAGCCACTGCCGCCCCAGGGGCGCCACCGGGTCACCGAGGGTGGCGCCGGCGGTCACCGACAGCGAGTCCTCGGTGTCCAGCCACAACGACTCGAGGTGCGGGATCACGCCGTAGGTCGGCCGGCCGGTCCGGTGCCGCAGCTGATCCAACCCCGGGGCCAGCAGGGCCGGGTCGCCCCGGAACTTGTTGACCAGGTAGCCGCTGATGAGTTTCTGGTCCTCGGGCTCGAGCACCGCGACGGTGCCGAACAGGTGCGCCAGCAGGCCGCCGCGGTCGATATCGCCGACCAGCAGCACGGCCAGCCGGGCGGCGCGCGCCAGACCCATGTTCGCCAGATCGGTGGCCCGCAGGTTGATCTCGGCCGGCGAGCCGGCGCCCTCACAGATGACCGCGTCGAATTCGGTTCGCAGCGAAGCCAATTCGTCGGCGACGATGGTGGCCAGCTCGGTGCGCCGGGTGAAGTAGTCGCCGGCGGCCATGGTTCCGGCGACCTGGCCGCGCACCACCAGCTGCGACGTGCGGTCGCTGCCGGGTTTGAGCAGGATCGGGTTGAACCGGATGCTGGGGGCCAGGCCCGCGGCACGAGCCTGCATGGCTTGTGCGCGGCCGATCTCCCCGCCCTCGACCGTGACGGCCGAGTTGTTGCTCATGTTCTGCGCCTTGAACGGCGCCACCCGGATTCCCTTGCGGGCCAACAGCCGGCACAGCCCGGCGACGACCATGGACTTGCCCGCGTCGGAGGTGGTGCCTGCGACCAGCAGGGCGCCGCCGGTCACGCCAGGGTGAGGATGTCGGCGCCGTCCGCGGTGACCACCAGCGTGTGCTCGAACTGCGCGGTCCACTTGCGATCCTTGGTGGCGACGGTCCAGCCGTCGTCCCAGATCTCGTAGTCCAGCGAGCCCAGGTTGATCATCGGCTCGATGGTGAACGTCATCCCGGGTTCCAGCACGGTGTCGACGGCCGGCTGGTCGTAGTGCAGCACCACCAGTCCGTTGTGGAAGGTGGTGCCGATTCCGTGCCCGGTGAAATCACGAACAACGTTGTAGCCGAAGCGATTCGCATAGGACTCGATGACCCGGCCGACGACTGAGAGCTGACGGCCCGGCTTGACCGCCTTGATGGCCCGCATGGTCGCCTCGTGGGTGCGCTCCACCAGCAGCCGGTGTTCCTCGGAGACGTCCCCGGCCAGGAAGGTGGCGTTGGTGTCGCCGTGCACGCCGTCGATGTAGGCGGTGACGTCGATGTTGACGATGTCACCGTCCTCGATCACGGTGGAGTCCGGGATGCCGTGGCAGATCACCTCGTTGAGCGAGGTGCAGCAGGATTTCGGGAAGCCCTTGTAACCCAGGGTGGACGGGTAGGCCCCGTGGTCGATCATGTACTCGTGCGCCACCCGGTCCAGGTGGTCGGTGGTCACGCCGGGGGCCACCGCCTTGCCGGCCTCGGCCAGGGCGCCGGCGGCGATCCGGCCCGCCACCCGCATCTTCTCGATCACCTCGGAGGTCTGCACCCACGGCTCGTGGCCCTCGACGGCGGTCGGTTTCCAGGCGTACTCCGGACGGGGGATGGACTTGGGCACCGGCAGGGTCGGGGACAGCTCACCGGACCGAAGGGGCGCGCGCACAGGCATGTGTCCAGCGTAATGGTGCGCATCCGGCTCCCGGCACCGGTGCCGGGCCATCCTCACCTTCGCCGGGCTCGAACCCCGCTGACATTGCGCAGCCGCGGCGGCACCCAGGAGCGCCGTGGACCCCGGATGTCCACCGACCCGCAGACGACCTTGCCGGTGAAGACGATGTGTGGGGTGCCTTCGGCGGGAGCGTCCCTGCGGTGGTCGGTGGCGCTGCCCACGACGACCTCGACATCGTCGATGGACGCGCTGGCCCCGTCCGGCAGCCGGATGTCCAGCCCGCCGAACTTGAGGTCGAGTTCGACCACGATCATCGGTCCGGCGAACCGGGCCCGGGTCAGGTCGAGATCCACCGACCCCATCCGGCGGTGCAGGGCCAGCCGGCTGGGCACCACCCACTCCCCCTGCCGCTTCAGCGAACCCAGCACACCGCGCAACTCGACCCGGTCGGCCGCCGACGTCACGATCGCACCCGGCCCGGGCAGATCACCGACGAGTTGGTCCAGATCGGAATGCAGCCGAGCCGCCGAGACCAGCGCCGAGCGCTCCTCGAACTCGCCGATGTCGATCAGCCCGAGGGCCACCGCATTGTGCAGCCGCCGCAGGGTGCCGTTGCGATCGGCGTCGGAGACGCGCAGAGGCGTGTGATCGTCAAGGCCTGTCATGGTGGTTCCTCCGGCACCCAGGCTACCGAGGACCGCAGCCGGTCAGGCCAAGTAGTCCGGCGGCAGGCCGTTGAGCATGTCCCGGCACATCCGGACCGCGTACTCCGAGCTGCCGCCGCCGACGATCAGTGCGGCGAACGCCAGGTCACCGCGGTACCCGGCGAACCAGGCATGTGAGCCGCCGTTGAACTCGGCCTCCCCGGTCTTGCCGCGGACGTCGCCGAGCCCGTTGAGCTCCTTGGCGGTGCCGTTGGTCACCACCAGTCGCATCATGGGCCGCACGGCGTCCAGCATCTTGGCCGAGATGGGCGCCCCGGCGGCGGTCACCTGGGTTTGCCGGCCCAGGATGAGTTGGGGCACCGGTGTTTTCCCGGCCGCGACGGTGGCCGCCACCAACGCCATCCCGAACGGGCTGGCCAGCACCTTGCCCTGGCCGAAACCGTCCTCGGTGCGTTCGGCGAGGTCGACCGTGGGCGGAACCGACCCGGTGACCGTCGGGATTCCGTCCACCACGAAGTCCGAGCCGAGGCCGTACTGTGCGGCGGCCTGGGTGAGGCCGCGCGGTGGCATGGTGCTGGCCAGTTCGGCGAAGGTGGTGTTGCACGAGTTCGCGAACGCTCGCGACATCGGCACCGTGCCCAGGTCGAAGGCGTTGTAGTTGGTGACGACGCGGTGGCCGATCTCCAGCGTGCCGGGGCAGCCGAGCAGCGTGTTCGGGGTCGCCATATCGCGCTCGATCGCCGCGCCCGCGGTGACGATCTTGAACGTCGATCCCGGCGGGTACAGCCCCATGGTGGCCGTCGGCCCGTCGGCGTCGGCGGCGGGATTCTGGGCGACCGCCAGGATCTCCCCCGTCGACGGTTTGATCGCCACGATCATCGCCTTCTTGCCGACCATGTTCACGGCATCCTGCGCGGCGTTCTGCACCGCGCGGTCCAGGCTGATGGTGACCGACGGGGCCGGGTTTCCGGGCACCTCGTTGAGGACGTCGACGTCCACCCCGTTCTGGTTGACGCTGACCACCCGCCAGCCGGCCTGACCCACCAGGTCGGCCGAGACGGCCTTCTTGACCTCCGAGATGATGGCCGGCGCGAAGTGCTCGTCGGTGGGCATCATCTCGGGCTGCGGGGTGATCACCACGCCAGGCTTCTTCCCGATTGCCGCCGATACCCGGTCGTTGTCGTCCTTGCGCAGCGTGATGAGATC
Organism: Mycolicibacterium canariasense; assembly: GCF_002101555.1. Classification (GTDB taxonomy): domain Bacteria; phylum Actinomycetota; class Actinomycetes; order Mycobacteriales; family Mycobacteriaceae; genus Mycobacterium; species Mycobacterium canariasense. Next base: position 350,884 of record NZ_LQOL01000052.1, on the reverse strand, counting down.
CAGCGGCTTGGTCGACGAGCTCGCTTCCTCGGCCAGCCGCTGCGCGTCCAGGGTGTCGTCGAAGGGCCGCAGCGCGTCGACCACCGCCCGCGCCGTCGGCATCAGGTCGGCACCGGCGACCCGCGCGTCCAGCGCGTAGTGGTACAGGTAGCCCGGGACCAGCACGTCGGTGCCGCCACGCTCGTTGACCGAGGCCCGCCGCGGCGGGTCGGCGCGCAGGGCCAGCGTCTGGTTCTCACCGAGCTGTGGGTGCAGTCCGGTGGCACTCCACCGAACCTGCCAGTGCCCCTCGTCGCGGATCATGTTGAGTTCGCCGTCGTACGTCCAGACCCGGTCCTTGGGCAGGTGCCAGCTGTAGCGGTACTTGATGGTGCCGGTGTCCCCGGCGTACTTGGAGCCCAAAATCTGGGTGTCCAGCCGGCTGGCCTGCAAGCCGGACCACGCCTCGTTCAGCGCGGCCTGGGCCTGCGCCGGGTGATCGGCCAAATCCGCTGCCGCCGTGGTGTTTCCGGTGGCCAACGCGGTGAAGAACGCTTCCGCGGTGGGTTCGGGTCCGTTCGGCTTGGGTGTGCAGGCGCTCAACGAGGCGGCGGTCGCGACGACCGCCATCACGGCTGCGGCGACGCGCGAGACTGATGAGGTGATCGTTGCCATTGAGACAGATGTTAAAGATGTGACAACCCCAGACGGTGGAGGCGCACCGAGACCGGACCGTGATCCGCCGCTCAGTCGAGCAGCACGGTCGCGAAGGTACCCACCTGAGTGAAGCCGATCTTGGCGTACGCGCCGCGCGCGACGTGGTTGTAGCCGTTGACATAGAGGCTGGCCACCCGGCCGCCGCGCAACACGGCATCGGCCAGCGTGGCGGTGCCGGCGGCACCCAGCCCACGGCCCCGCCAGTCCGGATGCACCCACACCCCCTGGATCTGGCCCACCGTCGGTGACTGGGACCCGACCTCCGCCTTGAACACCACCTCACCGCCCTCGAAGCGGGCCCAGGCCCGGCCCGCCGCGATCAGGCCGGCGACCCGGCGCCGGTATCCGCGGCCGCCGTCGCCCATCCGCGGGTCGATCCCCACTTCGCCGATGAACATCTCGATGGCGGCCACCAGATAGGCGTCGAGTTCGTCCATCCGCACCGGCCGTACCGCAGGATCGAGGGCGCACTGGGGCGGACCGGACAGCGCCATCAACGGTTGGTCGTCGCGCACGTCGCGGGCCGCGCCCCAACCCACCTCCAGGCGCTGCCACAGCGGTAGCACCAACTCGGCCCGCCCGACCAGTGACGAACATCGCCGCGGCGCACTCATCGCCTTGTCGGCGAAGGCGGCGATGTCCTCGATTCCACCGCGCAGCGGAATCAGGTTCGCCCCTGCGTAACACAGCGATTCGGCGGCGCGGCCACGCGTCCACAGCTCACCGCCGATCGCATTCGGGTCCACGCCGTGGTCGAGCACCCGGCAGGCCACCATGCACGCACCGACCGGGTCCGCGTCGAGGACTTCACGCACCGAATCCAGGTCGCGTACCACCGTGACACGGCGCTCGTCGGTGAGGCGGTACAGGGGCGGAGCCGACATGAGCTTCTTTCTGAAACGTTCCCGAACCGAGTGGCAAACCTGAACCGGGGGTGAGCCCGCTCACAGCGCCAGGTTTCAGCTTACGGTGACAACCGGCGGGCCGGAGGGACTTCCTTGTGCGTCGGCCGCGCCGTCGATCTCCGAGGCGATGCGCATGGCCTCTTCGATCAAGGTCTCCACGATCATCGCCTCGGGCACCGTCTTGACCACTTCACCCTTGACGAAGATCTGCCCCTTGCCGTTGCCCGATGCCACCCCGAGGTCCGCTTCGCGGGCTTCGCCGGGTCCGTTCACCACGCATCCCATCACCGCCACGCGCAATGGCACGTCGAGGCCGTCCAGTCCCGCCGACACCGCATTGGCCAGGGTGTACACGTCGACCTGCGCGCGCCCACAGGACGGACAGGACACGATCTCCAGGCCGCGCGGCCGCAGGTTCAGCGACTCCAGGATCTGGGTGCCGACCTTGATCTCCTCGGCCGGCGGTGCCGACAGCGACACCCGGATGGTGTCGCCGATACCGCGCGAGAGCAGCGCACCGAACGCGACCGCGGACTTGATGGTGCCCTGGAAGGCCGGTCCGGCCTCGGTGACGCCGAGGTGCAGCGGATAGTCGCACTGGGCGGCCAGCTGCTCGTAGGCCGCGACCATGACCACCGGGTCGTTGTGCTTGACGCTGATCTTGATATCGCCGAAGCCGTGCTCCTCGAACAGCGAGGCCTCCCACAGCGCGGATTCGACCAGGGCCTCCGGGGTGGCCTTGCCGTACTTCTCCAGCATCCGCTTGTCCAGCGAGCCGGCATTCACGCCGATGCGGATCGGGATGCCGGCCGCGCCGGCGGCCTTGGCCACCTCCTTGACCCGGCCGTCGAATTCCTTGATGTTGCCCGGGTTCACCCGCACTGCCGCGCAGCCCGCGTCGATCGCGGCGAAGATGTACTTCGGCTGGAAGTGGATATCGGCGATGACGGGGATGTTGGCCTTCTTGGCGATGATCGGCAGCGCGTCGGCGTCCTCCTGCCGCGGGCAGGCCACCCGGACGATGTCGCAGCCGGAGGCGGTCAACTCGGCGATCTGCTGCAGCGTCGCGTTGATGTCGTGGGTCTTGGTGGTGCACATCGACTGCACCGAGATCGGCGAGTCGCTGCCCACCCCCACGTCGCCGACCTTGAGCTGGCGGGTCTTACGACGCGGAGCCAGGGTGGGTGCCGGCGGGGCCGGCATACCCAGACCGATGGAAGTCACTTCATCTCCAAACTTCAGGGTCCGACTATTGGAACAGTCTGATGGGGTTGACCAGGTCGGCGGTGACGGTCAACAGCATGTATCCGACGACGAACACCAGCACCACGTAGGTGGCCGGCATCAGCTTCAGGTAGTTCACCGGCGCCGCGGCGACCTTGCCGCGGGCCGCGCGGATCATGTTCCGGATCTTCTCGAACACCGCGATCGCGATGTGGCCGCCGTCGAACGGCAGCAGCGGGATCAGGTTCACCGCACCGAGCACGAAGTTCATCTGCGCCAGGAAGAACCAGAACGCCACCCACAACCCGTGATCGACGGTGTCGCCGCCGATGATGCTGGCGCCGACCACGCTGATCGGGGTCTCGGGGTCGCGTTCGCCGCCGCCGATGGCATTCACCAGGGCGCCGACCTTGGTGGGGATCTTGGCCAGCGATTTACCCAGTTCCACGGCCAGGTCCCCGGTGAAGGTGAAGGTGGCCGGGATCGCGGTGAGCGGGTTGTACTGGGTGGGTCCCGGCGGGGCGGCCGCACTGACGCCGATGGCGCCGACGGTCACCGTGGCGGTGGCGTCCTTGTCCGCGTACCGCTGCGTCCGGGTGACGTCGACGACGGTGGCAAAGCGTTGCCCGTCGCGTTCGTAGACCACCGGGACCGGGCCGGACAGCTTGCGGATGGCGGCGGCCATATCGGCGAACGTCGCCACCTCGTTGCCGTTGACCTTGACGATGGTGTCGCCGGGCCGGATACCGGCCTGCGCGGCCGGCCCGGGGCCCGGGTCCGGGCACGGCCCGAACGGGTTGTCTCCACCCTTGCTGATCTGCGGTGCGACACAGGAGGTTTCGCCGACGACCGCGGTGGTGGGCGGATGCAGATTGGGCAGGCCCCAGATGACGGCGATGGCATAGATGAGCACCAGGCCGATGAGGAAGTTCATGCCCGGCCCGGCGAACAGCACCGCGACGCGCTTCCAGACCTTCTGCCGGTACATCGCGTAGGGGCGCTCGTTGGGGGCCAGCTCTTCGACCGACGTCATCCCGGCGATATCGCAGAACCCGCCCAGCGGTACCGCCTTGAGGCCGTACTCGGTGTAGCCGAGCTTGTTGGGGCGCATGGTCGACCACAGTGTGGGGCCGAAGCCGACGAAGTAGCGGCGCACCTTCATGCCGGTGGCGCGCGCCACCCACATGTGCCCGCATTCGTGCAGGGCCACCGAGACCAGAATGGCCAGCGCGAACAGCGCGATGCCGATAGCAAACATCATCGGGCTGCGGTGACCTCCTGCGTCGGTGCGGTGCGGATCAGGCGCTGGGCCGCGGCTCTTGCCCAGTCCTGCGCGTCGAGTACTTCTTCCACGGTAGCGGGTTCGGCGGCCCACTGGTCTGCGGCGTGCAGCACGTCGGCAACCGTTCGCACGATCGACGGAAACGAGATACGGCCGGCCAGGAACGCCTCGGCCGCCTCTTCGTTGGCCGCGTTGTACACCGCGGTGAGACAGCCGCCCCGCCGCCCGGCGCTGCGGGCCAGTTCCACCGCCGGGAACACCGCCGCGTCCAGCGGCTCGAATGTCCAGGTCGACGCGGTGTTCCAGGCGCAGGCCGGCGCCGCCCCGGGCACCCGGTCCGGCCAACCCAGCGCCAGCGCGATCGGCAGCTTCATGTCCGGGGGGCTGGCCTGCGCCAGCGTGGACCCGTCGGTGAAGGTCACCATCGAATGCACGATGGACTGCGGATGCACCACCACCTCGATGCGGTCGTAGTCGACACCGAACAACAGGTGCGTCTCGATGAGCTCCAGACCCTTGTTGACCAGCGATGCCGAATTCAGGGTGTTCATCGGTCCCATCGACCAGGTGGGGTGCGCCCCGGCCTGCTCCGGGGTGACGCTTTCCAGGGCGTCGGCGGTCCAGCCGCGGAACGGACCGCCCGACGCCGTGAGTACCAGCGAGGCGACCTCGTCGGCGCTGCCGCCGCGCAGGCACTGCGCCAGCGCCGAATGCTCGGAGTCCACCGGGACGATCTGCCCGGGTGCGGCGGCGGCCAGCACCAGCGGGCCGCCGGCGACCAGCGATTCCTTGTTGGCCAAGGCCAGCCGGGCCCCGCTGTGCAGGGCGGCCAGGGTGGGTTTCAGGCCGAGCGCTCCGACCAGGGCGTTGAGCACCACATCGGCCTCGGTGTCCTCGACGATGCGGGTGGCCGCATCGGGCCCGCGGTAGGCCGCCTCGATCTTCGCCCCCGGGTCGGCGACGGCGATATTGCGGACACCGGTCTCCGCGGCCTGCCGGGCTAGCAGGTCGGCGTTACCGCCGCCGGCAGCCAGCCCCACCACCTCGAAACGCTCGGGATTGGCGGCGATGACCTCGAGCGCCTGGGTGCCGATGGAACCGGTGCTGCCCAGCAGCAGAACCCGTACCCGGTCGCTGCGCCCCTGCCCGCCGTATCCGCTCACCGATCCATTGTGCCGCGTCGAACGGCGGACGACGGTACCGACGCAGAATGCGGCATCCCGGCACGGATTCGTCCGGGCACCCATCCGGGCGGCCCGGCGCACCGAATACGTCGGTGAGGGCGGCAAAGGAGGCCGCTCCACGACAGATTCGAGTAATGCCAGTGATGACCAGAGCTCAATCGAAAACCCTCGCAGTGACCGGACTTTCGGCGCTCACCCTGTTCGCGGGCATCGCGTGTTCGAGGGATTCCTCCACCAGTGCGACCGCCGCTCCGGAGACCGCCACGTCGACCAGCGCGGCGGCGACCCCGACGTCGGCCATGGCCGATCCGGCCGCCGGTCTGGTCGGCAACGGTTGCGCGGCCTACGCCCAGCAGGTGCCCACCGGCCCGGGCTCGGTCGCCGGCATGGCGCAGGGGCCTGTCGCCGTCGCCGCCTCCCACAACCCGATGCTTACGACGCTCACCGCGGCGTTGTCCGGCAAACTGAACCCCAACGTCAACCTCGTCGAGACGCTGGACAGCAACCCCGGGCTCACGGTGTTCGCGCCCACCGATGACGCATTCGCCAAGATCGACGCGGCCACCCTGGACAAGCTCAAGACCGATTCCGACCTGCTGACCAAGATCCTGACCTACCACGTGGTCGAAGGGCAGGCCGGACCCATGCAGGTCGCCGGTGAGCACAAGACCCTGCAGGGCGGCACCGTCACGGTGACCGGCGCCGGCCCCGACCTGAAGGTCAACAACGCCGGACTGGTGTGCGGCGGGGTGAAGACCGCCAACGCGACGGTGTACATGATCGACACCGTCCTGATGCCCCCGGCGTAATCGACTGCGCCACAACAGAACCACGAGCGGCGCCCCAGCCGCGCATCGCCCCCGCAGCGCGCGGGGCGCCGCTCGTCCCCCGGATTCGTCCGGCTACCGCTGCCTGGCAGCCGGATCGGCGGTGGCCTCGATCTTCAGCACCCGCTCGCCGCGTAAGGTCAGCATCAGTACCGCGAACACCCGGCCGCGGTCGAAGGCCAGCAGCACCGATTCGGTTGGGCTGACCACGGTGGCGCCCGGTCCCAGGTAACGCAAGAGGTTCACCGCAACATCGTGCGGACCGTGATTGACCTGCTGCCGGTCCTGGTGCAACACCGTGCCCACGCCCCAGACCTGCGGATCGAGCACCGCCGTCAACGCGGCCAGATCGCCGTTGGCACAGGCGGTGATGAAGGCCTCGGTGGCGCGGCGGTGATCGGCCCGGGTCACCGCGGCCAGCCCGGGCCCGGCACCGGCGATCTTGGTCCTGGCTCGCCGGGCCAGCTGGCGGCAGGTGCCGACCGGCCGGCCGACGGTGGCGGCGATCTCCTCGAACGGCGTGCCGAACACGTCGTGCAGCACGAAGGCCACCCGCTCCGCCGGGCTGAGGGTGCGCAGCACCGCCAGCAGCGCCGCGCTGACCTCGTCGTCGAGGGTGACCCGGTCGGCCGGGCCGGGAACCGGGTCGGGCAGCGTCGCGGCGGCAACGTCGCCGTCGGGCCGAACCCGTTGCACCCGTGCCGAGCGCAGCAGATCCAGGCACAACCGGCCCGCCACCACCGTCAGCCATGCGCGGAGGTCGTCGACGGTTTCACCGGCCCGGGCCAACCGCAGAAAGGCCTCCTGGGCAATGTCTTCGGCGTCGCCGACATCGCCGAGCATCTGGTAGGCCAGGTTCACCAGATAGGCGTGGTGCGCCCGCCACGCGGTGTCGATCGATCCGGTCATGGTGTTATGACGATCTCGCGCCGCGAAAAGTTACGGGTAACTTTTCCCGACGGTGGCCCGTCCTTGATGGCATGACAACAATTCTGGTCACCGGGGCAACCGGCAATATCGGCCGCCCCCTCGTCACACATCTGCTCGATGCCGGGGCCGAGGTTCGTGCCGTCACCCGCTCGGCCTCACCGTTTCCGCCATCGGTGACCCCCTTGGTGACCGCGGTGCCCACCGCCGCGGCCGGCATGCCCGGCGCCGACGCGGTGTTCCTCAACTCCCGCGCGCTCGTCGGCGAGCTGGCCGCCACCGTGGAGCTCGCGCGCGCGTGCGGTGTCGGCAAGGTGGTGGCGCTCTCGGCCATCAACGCCGATGACGACGACGCCCGCCAGCCGTCCCGGGTGCGCGGCGACCGCAACCGGGAGTGTGAGCAACTGGCGATGGCCTCCGGTTTGGAGTGGGTGAGCCTACGCCCCACCGTGTTTGCCTCGAATTTCGCGGGCATGTGGGCCGGTCAGATCCGGGCGGCAGACGTGGTGAGCGGGCCGTATGCGCAAGCCGCCACGGCCGTCGTCGCCGAAACCGATATCGCCGCGGTGGCCGCGGTCGCGCTGCTGACCGATCGGCTCGACGGCCGGCGCATCCCGCTCACCGGCCCTCAGTCGCTCACCAACACCGAACTCGTCGCGACGATCGGCACGGTGCTCGGGCGCGACCTGCGCTACGCGGAGCTGCCACCGGCAGCGGTGCGCGGCCGCTTCGCCGCCATCGGGTTCCCCGCGGCATTCGCCGACGCCTATCTCGGCCTGCTCGAGGCCGGGCTGGGCCGTCCGGCGTCGGTCACCGGCGAGGTGCAGCGAATCCTGGGCCGGCCGGCCACGACGTTCGCGCAGTGGGTGCACGAGAACCGATCCCTGTTCACCGAATACCAAGGAGCCCAACATGTCTGACAAACTCAAGCCCCCTACCTGGCTCAAGCCGATGAACAAACTGGTGGTCGCCCTCGGCAGGCTCGGGGTGCCGGCCGGGCCGTCTCAGGTGCTCACGGTGCCGGGCCGCAGAACCGGGCAGCCGCGCAGCACACCCATGACACCATTCGAACACGGCGGAGCGCTGTACACCGTCGCGGGCTACCCGGGCGCGGACTGGGCGGCGAACGCCCGCGCCGCCGGGACCGGTGTACTGACCAGGGGCCGGCACTCCCGCCGGGTGCGCATCGTGGAACTGACCGTCGACCAGTCCCGGCCGGTGTTGCGCGCCTTCGCCGAGAAGGTGCCGGTAGGCGTCGGGTTCGCCAAGCGTTCGGGCCTGGTCACCGACGGCACCCCCGACGAGTTCGAGGCGCTGGCCGGCCGATTGGCGGTGTTCGAACTGCGATGTGTGGAGCCGCACCCGTAACCATTACGGGTGCGGCTCCACACATCACCGACCCGGCGGGAAGTGCTCGATCCAGTGCCGGGCGATGTCGACCCGGCGGGTGACCCAGACCGCGTCATGGCTCTGCACGTGGTCGAGGAACCGCTCCAGCGCGGCGATGCGGGCGGGCCGGCCCACCAGTCGGCAGTGCAGACCGATCGACAGCATCTTGGGCGCGCCGGCCTCGCCCTCGGCGTACAGCACGTCGAAGGCATCCCGCAGATAGTCGAAAAATTCTGTGCCACTGGGGAACCCACTGGTCGACACGTACTTCATGTCGTTGGTGTCCAGCGTATAGGGCACCACCAGATGGTCGCGCTCCCCGACCCGCGTCCAATACGGCAGGTCATCGGCATAGGAGTCCGAGTCGTACAGGAACCCGCCGTGTTCGACCACCAATTGCCGCGTCTGCGGCGAGTCCCGGCCGGTGTACCAGCCCAGCGGGGGCGCCCCGGTCAGCTCCGTCAGCAGCGCGACGGCCTGGGCCATGTGATCGCGTTCCAGCTCGACATCGGCCAGTTGATAACTCACCCAGCGCAGTCCGTGGCAGGCGATCTCGTCACCGCGTGCGGTGAACGCGGCCACCGCCGCGGGGTTACGGGCCAGGGCCATCGCCACCCCGAAGATCGTCAGCGGCAGGCCGCGACGGTCGAACACGCGCAGCACCCGCCACAGCCCGGCGCGGGAACCGTACTCGTACAGCGACTCCACGCTCAGGTGCCGATTCGGGAAGGACTGTGCACCGATCACGTCGGACAGGAAGGTCTCCGAGCCCGCGTCACCGTGCAGCACCGAGTTCTCGGCGCCCTCCTCGTAATTGAGCACGAACTGCACGGCGATCCTGGCTCCGCCGGGCCACCGCGGGTCGGGCGGGTGGGGTCCGTAGCCGATCAGGTCGCGCGGGTAGGCGTCAGCCATGTCTGGCACCGCAAGCTTCGCTCACGAAGCTAATGTCGCATGCCACCCCGCGTCGTCGCATCGTGATGATGGCCTCAGCGCAACGCCGCTGCGCGCCGGCCGAGCACGGAATGCCGGCGGCCGTACACCAGGTACACCGCCACTCCGATGGCCAGCCAGATCCCGAACCGCAACCATGTCAGCCCGGTGAGGTTGAGCATCAGCCACAGGCATGCGGCGATCGAGGCCAGCGGCAGCAGCGGCACCCACGGGACGCGGAAGCCGCGTTGCAGATCGGGTCTGGTGCGGCGCAGCACCAGCACACCGGCCGAGACCAGGACGAAGGCGAACAGGGTGCCGACGTTGACCATCTCCTCCAGCTTGCCGATCGGGAACACCGCGGCCGCCACGGCGGTCAGCACCGCGACCAGGATGGTGATCCGCACCGGCGTGCCGTGCGCACCGGTGTGGGCCAGCCGTCGCGGCAGCAGCCCGTCGCGGGCCATCGCGAACAGCACCCGGGACAGGCCGAGCAGCAGCACCATCACCACGGTGGTGAGCCCGGCCAGGGCGCCGATCGAGATGACCTTGGCCGCCCAGTGCACGCCGTTGAGCTCGAAGGCGGTGGCCAGATTGGGATGCCCGGCACCGGCACGTTTGAGCTCGGTGTGGGACGCCATGCCCGTCAGCACCACCGCAACCGAGACGTAGAGCAGGGTGACCACGGCCAGCGAGGCCAGGATGCCCTTGGCTACGTCGCGCTGCGGTTCCTTGGTCTCCTCGGCGGTGGTGGCCACCACGTCGAAGCCGATGAACGCGAAGAACACGATGGACGCCCCGGCCAGCACGCCGTAGAGGCCGTAGTGGCTGCCGGTGGCCCCGGTGAACAGGGAGAACACCGACTGGTCCAGGCCGGTCCCGCCGTCGGATCCGGTTTCCGGAGCGGGGATGAACGGCGTGTAGTTGGCGGCCTTGATGAAGAAGGCGCCCACGATCACCACGAGCAGCACCACCGACACCTTGATGGCGGTGACGGCCGCGCTGAACCGCGACGACAGCTTGGTGCCGTAGGCGAGCAGGGTGGCCACCACCGCCACGATCAGCAGGGCACCCCAGTCCAGGGTCAGCGGACCGATTTCGGCGGTGCCGCCGGCGAACCCGAACACGGTGCCCAGGTAGCTGGACCACCCCTTGGCCACCACGGCCGCCCCGATGGCGAACTCCAGGATGAGGTCCCAGCCGATCATCCAGGCCGTGAACTCGCCGAAGGTGGCATAGGAGAACGTGTAGGCGCTCCCGGCGACCGGCACCGTGGAGGCGAACTCGGCGTAACACAGCGCCGCCAGTCCGCAGGTGACCGCGGCGATGACGAACGACACCGAGATGGCCGGACCGCTGATGTTGGCGGCGGTGCTGGCCGTCACCGTGAAAATGCCGGCGCCGACGACGACGGACACGCCGAACACGGTGAGGTCCCACCAGGTGAGGTCTTTGCGGAGCCGGGTACCCGGTTCGTCGGTGTCGGCGATGGACTGTTCGACGGTTTTGACGCGACTGCCTGCCATCCTGGGAAAGTACCCACATCGGGTGGTCGGTCGGGCGTGATCGCACGGGTGTGCCAGAATGACGCGCAGAAAGTCTGGACCGACCTGGACGGAAGAGGAGCAGCCGTGGCCAACACCGAGGTCGAGCGTCACACCGGCGTCGACGTGGAAGACGTTCCGTCCGCAGCCTGGGGTTGGTCCAAGGAGAACCACACCTGGATCCACATCGGCGGCATCCTGTCGGCGATCTTCCTGCTGTGCATGCTGCGCGGTAACCACGTCGGCCACGTCGAGGACGTTTTCCTGATCCTCTTTGCCATCGCCATTCTCGCGTTGGTGGCCCGCGACTGGTGGGCCCGCCGGGCCGGCTGGTACCGCTGACCATCTGACCGAGTTCAGATCCGGCCCGTCCGACGGATACCGGGGCCGCCCTGTGGAAATGCTCGACCACCCCTGACTCGACACCGCCGCATGGCGTGACATTTTCACCACCCTCTGTAAAGCTCTGTGGAATATCGTGGGCATCGCGACCACCGGCCCGGAGTGAGGAAGCGTCGATGTCTGACTGCTACTACGCATTGGTCGACGCCGACGGCGAACACGGCGAGAGGTTCCTGGCCACCGATATGGTGCGCGGCACGTGGTCTGCCGATATCCAGCACGGTGCGCCGCCGTCGGCGCTGCTGGTACGCGCGATGGAAGGCTGCGATCGGCGCGACGACACCCGGTTGAGCCGGGTGCTCATCGATCTGTTGGGACCCGTTCCGGCCGAGGGAGATCTGTGGGTGCGGGCCCGCCGCGAGCGGCCGGGCACCCAAATCGAGTTGATCACCGCGGAGATGCTGGCCGCGGCGCCGGACGGCACGGTCCGTCCGGTGGTGCGTGCCAGCGGGTGGCGGCTGCAACAGCAGGACACCACCGAGGTCGTGCACACCTCGGTGCCGCCGTTGCGTCCAGTGGCGCGGGCCTACAGCCTCGACATGGCCAGGAACTGGGAACCCAATTACCTGCACAGCCTCGACTGGCGCTGGCTCACCGAACCGCTGGCCGACGGCCCCGGGGAGTGCTGGCTCACCCCGACAGTGGATCTGGTGGCCGGCGAACCGATGACGCCGCTGCAACGCTTGTTCGCGGTCGCCGACGACGCCAACGGGATCGGCACCAAGCTCGACATCCGCGGGTGGACGTTCCTGAACACCGATCTGGTGGTGCATGTGCACCGCATCCCGGAAGGATCGTGGATCGGCATCCGCGCCGAGACCAACTACGGTCCGGACGGGATCGGCACCACACTGGGCACGCTGTTCGACGAGCGCGGCGCGATCGGCGCCATTCAGCAGTCGGTACTGGTACGCCGTCGCCGACCGGGCACCTGACCGTCCGTCCTCCGCCCGCAAGGTGGCTGCGGGACAATGGGTAACAGCTCCTCGGCGGCGGCGGCGACCGTCGGTAACCTGGCTCCATGGCCGATACCGGAGAGCTCGACCTCGCCGACCAAGCCGCACTCGGCAGCGGCGCCACCTTCTGGACCACCAAGGCCGTCGGCCCGGTTCGGTCCATGGTGCTCACCGACGGCCCGCACGGGGTACGCAAGCAGATCGACGGCAGCACCGAGCATTTGGCCACCGGGCGCAGCGCCCCGGCAACGTGTTTTCCGCCAGCCGTGGGGCTGAGCCAGACCTGGGACCCGGATCTGGTCGAGCGGATCGGTACCGCCTTGGGGCGCGAGAGCCGCGCGCTCGGTGTCGACGTCCTGCTGGGACCGGGGATCAACATCAAGCGTGACCCCCGGTGCGGGCGTAACTTCGAGTACTTCTCCGAGGATCCCCTGCTCTCGGGCACGCTCGGGGCGGCCTGGGTGCGCGGCGTCCAGGGTGCCGGCGTGGCGGCGTCGGTGAAGCACTTTGCGGCCAACAATGCCGAATTCGACCGGATGCGAGCCAGTTCCGACGTCGACGAGCGCACCCTGCGGGAGATCTACCTGCGCGCCTTCGAACACGTGGTGCGCACCGCGCGGCCGTGGTCGGTGATGTGTTCCTACAACCGGATCAACGGGGTGTACGCGGCGCAGAACCGCTGGCTGCTCACCGATGTGCTGCGCGGCGAATGGGGTTTCGACGGCGTGGTGGTCAGCGACTGGGGTGCGGTGGCCGACCGGGTGGCGGCGGTCGCCGCCGGACTGGACCTGGAGATGCCTGGCACGGGCGGGCTCTCCGATCGGGACGTCGTCGAGGCGGTCGAACGGGGAGACCTGCCCCGTGACGCGGTGGCCCGCGCCGCAGGGCGGGTGAGCCGACTGGCCGAGCGGACCCGGCAAAATTCCGGCGCCACACCGTCGTTCGACACCGACGCGCATCATCTCCTCGCCAGGGAGGCGGCCGCGCGGGCGATCGTGCTGCTCAAGAACGACGGCGACCTACTACCGTTGCGCCCGTCCCGGATCGCGGTGATCGGCCGCTTCGCCACCCAACCGCGGTACCAGGGTGGCGGCAGTTCGCACGTCAACCCGACCCGGCTGGACACGGCGCTGGAGGAGATCCGCAGGCTCGCCGGCGATCACGAGGTGACCTATGCCGATGACGCGCGCCTTGCCGCGGCCGCCGACACCGCGGTGGTCTTTCTCGGCCTGCCCGCCGAGGCCGAGTCCGAGGGCTTCGACCGTGCCCATATCGATCTGCCTGCCGAGCAGATCGAGCTGCTGCGCGAGGTGGTGCGGGTGCAACCGCGCACGGTGGCGGTGCTCTCCCACGGCGGCGTCGTCCGGTTGGACGAGGTGGCCGCGCTCGCACCGGCCATCCTCGACGGCGCCCTGCTCGGGCAGGCCGGGGGCGGAGCCGTCGCCGATGTGCTGTTCGGCGGTGTGAATCCGTCGGGGCGGCTCACCGAGACGGTGCCCGCGCGGCTCCAGGACGTGCCCGCCTACCTGAATTTTCCGTCCGAGCGGGGTCACACCGCCTACGGTGAGCGCATCTTCGTCGGGTACCGCTGGTATGACGCTCGGGACTTGGCCGTCGCGTACCCGTTCGGTCATGGATTGTCCTACACCACTTTCGACTACCGCGGTATGGAGGTGGCCGAGCACGACGACGGGCTGACCGTCACGGTGACTGTCGCCAACACCGGCGACCGGCGCGGCAGGGAAGTGGTGCAGGTCTATGCGCACCTGGCGTCGTCCCGGGTGGACCGGCCGCCGCGCTGGCTGGTCGGGTTCGGCTCGCTGGACCTGGAGCCCGGCGCCACCGGCGTCGTCGAGATCCCGGTGTCCCGCCCCGACCTCGCCCACTGGGCGGATCGCTGGATGGTGGAGAGCGGCGAGTACACGCTGTGGGCCGCCGCATCCAGCCGGGACCTGCGGCTGCACACCATGGTGCAGGTCAGCGGTGACGACGAACCCGAGCCGTTCACCCGTGAATCCACCCTGGGCGAGGTGCTGGCCGATCCGGTGGCCGCGCCGATCCTCAGCACGGCGATGGGCGAATTGTCCGGCAGCGGAACCGAACTGGACGGCATGCTGGCGCTCATCGGCGCCTTGCCGTTGGACCGGCTGGTCGGGTTCAGCGGTGACCGGTTCACCCGCGACCACCTGGACGGGTTGCTGCTTCGAATGAACGCGCACCGCGACTGCTGACGGGCACTGCCCGCCCTCCGAGCACGTGCGGGTCCGGGCCGATCGGTGCGGCGATCGACACGGTCAACACACTGCAGCCCGGGTGTAACGGTGGAACTACTACCATCGAGAATGTGAAACAGCCATTGACCGCCGATGCGGGCGAGGACACCTCGACGCAACGACGGATTCTGGTGGCCACGGCAGAGGTACTCGGGCGCAGCGGACAGACCAAGCTGAGCCTGTCCGAGGTGGCGCTCCAAGCCGGCGTCTCCCGGCCCACGCTGTACCGGTGGTTCGCCTCCAAGGAAGAGTTGCTCGCGGCGTTCGGCAGGTACGAGCGCCAGATGTTCGACACCGGCATCAGCCAGGCCACCTCGGGCCTGCGTGGTACCGAAAAGTTGGATGCCGCACTGCGATTCATCGTGGAGTATCAGCGGTCCTATTCCGGTGTGCGGCTGGTCGACATCGAACCGGAAGTGGTGATCAAGCAGCTGTCGCACATCATCCCGTTGATGCGGGCGCGGCTGCTCAAGCTGATGCCCGGGCCCAACGGACCGGTCCGGGCGGCCACCGCCATCCGGGTCGCGGTTTCGCACTACATCGTGCGCAGCGATGACGAGGGGCAGTTCCTGGCTCAGTTGCGCCACGCGGTCGGTATCCGCCACACCGACCCGGCTTGATCCCGCCCAAACTCACCTATGGGCCGGAAAGTGCGAGAGCATTCCGGCGCAGCGTCGGTCTCGGCGCAGACGCTGCGCAGACCGGTCAGCCCTCGGCCGCCAACTGCCCGCACGCGGCGGCGATCTCCCGCCCCCGGGTGTCCCGCACGGTGCACGAAACACCCTTGGCCTGAACACGTTTGACGAACTCGCGCTCCACAGGCTTGGGGCTGGCATCCCACTTGCTGCCCGGCGTCGGGTTGAGCGGGATGAGGTTCACGTGCACCAGCGACCCCAGCTTGGCGTGCAGTTTCTTACCCAGGAGGTCGGCGCGCCAAGCCTGATCGTTCACATCGCGGATCAACGCGTACTCCACCGACACCCGCCGGCCGGTCACATCGGCGTAATAGCGTGCGGCGTCGAGGACTTCGTCGACCTTCCAGCGATTGTTCACCGGCACCAGGGTGTCGCGCAGCTCGTCGTCGGGGGTGTGCAGCGACAGCGCCAGGGTCACGCCGAGCTTCTCGTCGGCGAGCTTGCGGATGGCCGGCGCCAGGCCGACGGTGGACACCGTCACCGAGCGAGCGCTGATACCGAACCCGTCCGGCGGCGGTGCGGTGATGCGGCGGACGGCCGCCACCACGCGGTTGTAGTTGGCCAGCGGCTCGCCCATGCCCATGAAGACGATGTTGGACAGCCGGCCGTCATGCTCTTCGCGCATCGTGAACGACGCCGCCCGCACCTGCTCCAGGATCTCCGCGGTGGACAGGTTGCGCTGGAGCCCGCCCTGACCGGTCGCACAGAACGGGCACGCCATCCCGCAGCCGGCCTGCGACGAGATGCAGACGGTGTTGCGCTGTCGATAGCGCATCAGCACCGACTCGAAGGTGGTGCCGTCCAGCGCCCGCCACAGCGTCTTGCGGGTCTCCCCCGCATCGCACTGGATCTGCCGCGCCGCGGTGATCAACGTCGGGAACAGCTCGTCGGCCACCGAGGCACGCACCGCGGCGGGCAGATCGGTCATCTCGTGCGGGTCGGCGATCAGCCGGCCGTAGTACTGATTGGCCAGCTGTTTGGCCCGGAATGTCGGCAACCCGAGTTCGGTGACGGCGGCCACCCGCCCGGCCTCGTCGAGATCGGCGAGATGCCGTGGCGGCATCCCGCGACGCGGGGCTTCGAAGACCAGTTCCTGCTTCATGTTCCGTTCCAGTATCAGGCTTGTCCGGCGAGAACGTCACGCACGGTTTGTTCGACGGTATCCAGGACCACGGCGTCGATGCCGGTCCGGCCGCGCACGAAGACCGACGCCCGGCTGGCCGGCGGCAGTCCCTCGGCCAGGCACAGCCCATCGGGCAGTCGGCCGATCATGGGCAGCAGCGCCACCCCGAGCCCGGACCGCACGGCGGCGAACAGCCCGGACAGATCGGCGGACTCGGCGGCGATGCGGTAGTCGATACCCAGCCGTTCCAGCGTGGCGAACGTGGGTTCGCGCAGGGTGCACGGTTCGGAGAACATCACCACCGGCAGCGGGCCGGCGGCCGGGATGGCGAACGACCGGCCCGAAACCCATTTCAGCGCAAGCATTCCGGAAGCATGGGCGGGGTCCAGCCCGGAGCCGTCGAGCAGCACCGCGAGATCGACGAGGCCGTGTTCGATGGCGTCGGCCAGTGTGACGTTGCGGTCCAGCCGGAACCGCAGCCGCCAGTCGGGCAGCCGACTGCCCAGGGCGGCGGTGAGCGCGGGCAGCATGACGTCGGCGCCGTGCTCGGTGGCCCCGATCAGCAGCGCCCGCTCCTCGGCGGCCCCCAGGTCGGTCAGCGCCGCGTCGTGGGCGGCGAGGATGGCCCTGGCGTGGCCTAGGACGCGATGGCCCAGTTCGGTGAACGCGACGCCGCGGCCGGATCGTTCGACGACGGGCCCGCCCACGACGGCCTCGATCCGTCGGACATGCTGGCTGACGGCGGACTGCGTCATGTGCAACACCGCGGCCGCACGGTGAAACCCACCACAATCGGCCACCGCCACCACGCTGCGTAGCGGGGCGATATCCAGCACTTGACCCACCCGGCTAAGGTACTCCGATCAGCAGTAACGATCAAAAATCGGCCTTTTTTCGGTCAATTCGAGATCAGTCCGGGGATCTGATCAGCATTCGTGATCGGTTTCGATTGCCGATATTCGTTGGACCCGGCACCGCCGCGCCGTCGACCATGAGGTCATGACGCAGGCCATGCCGTTGCGCACCGCAACCACGGTGACGTTCTTCTACGCGCTGGGCTACCCGATCGGCAACTTGGCGGTGCACGCCCTGTCGCCGATGGCGGTGCTCGCCTTCCGGTTCGGCCTGGCCGGCGCGATCCTCGGCGGGTGGGCGGTACTGGCCCGGGTGCGGTTCCCGACCGGGCGCACCCTGGTGCACGTCGCGGTCGCCGGTCTGCTCATGCAGGCAGTCCAGTTCTGCGCGCTCTACGTCGCGATCCAGCACGGCGCGCCCGCGGTGCTGTGCGCGGTGGTGATCGCGATGAACCCGGTCGCCACGGCTCTGCTGGCCGCTGCCGTCCTGAAAGATCGGCTCACCGCGCGGCGGGTGGTGGCCCTGGTACTCGGGGTGGCCGCGGTGCTCGCGGCGTGCGCTACCCGGCTCATCTCGACCGGCGGGGTGGACCCGGTGGTCGGCCTGCTGTTGGTCGCGTTGCTGGGCCTGGCCGCCGGTGGGGTGTACCAGCAGCGGTTCTGCGCCGGTGTCGACTTTCGCGCGTCCACCACGGTGCAGAACGCGGTGGCCTTCGTGCCCGCCTTGGCCTTCACCCTGACCACCCCGTTCCAGGTGCACAACGCGACGCACGCCGTGCTGGCGGTGGCCGGGGTGGTGCTGCTCAACGCGATTCTCGGGGTGTCGCTCTACGTGCGGGCGATCGGCCTGTACGGCGCGTCGTCGGTGGCGATGTTGTTCTGCGTCATTCCCGCGGTCGCGGGTGTGCTGTCCTGGCTGATGCTCGGCGAGCGGGTGAACCTGGGGATCGCCGTGGGGCTGGTGTTGGGGGCGCTGGCCTGCTGGCTGAACGCGTCCAGCCTGCGCGGCAGCCAGCGGCGAAGCGACTCGGGATCAAGCGAGAAGCGTCAGGACGATCCAGCCGACGACCGCGGACGGCAGCATCGCGTCGATCCGGTCCATGATCCCGCCGTGACCGGGTAGCAGCGTGCCCATGTCCTTGATGCCCAGATCGCGTTTGACCTGAGATTCGACCAGATCGCCCAGCACACCGGTGATCACCAGCAGCACGCCCAGCGGCACGCCCACCCAAGCCGGCTTGTCCAGCAGGAACGCCACGATCAGCACGGCGGCGGTGACCCCGAACAGCAGTGACCCGCCGAGACCTTCCCAGGATTTCTTGGGGCTGATCGCCGGCGCCAACAGATGCTTGCCGAACAGCACGCCCGCGGCGTAGCCGCCGATGTCGGCGAACACCACCGTCGCGATCACGGTGAACACCCGCACGCCGCCGTGGTCGGCGAAGATCAGCAGGGCGGTGAAGGCGGCGAACATCGGCACCCAGGTGGCCAGCAGCACCGTCGCCGCGATGTCGCGCAGGTAGTTCACCGGTTGCCGGTCCAGGCCCTGGCCGACCAGTCGCCAGACCATGCACACGACGATCGTCCCGCCGTAGGCGCCCAGTAGGCCGGCGACGCCGAACGGCCAGGTCAGCCAGATCATCGCCTGACCACCGGCCAGCAGCGCCATGGTGGGCAGGTCGTAGCCGTGCTCGCGCAGCCGCCGGATCACCTCGTGGGTGGCGATGCCGATGGCGACCGCCAGCAAGGGCAGCCACCAGATCGGCGCGAAGAGCAGGGTGCCGATGGCCATGGCGCCGAGCACGGCGCCGACCGCGATGGCGGCGGGCAGGTCACGTCCGGCGCGCGACGTCTTCTTCGGTGGCTCGGTCTGTGCCACGGGTCGGGGATGCTGGGAGGTCACCTAGACCTCCAGCAGCTCGCCTTCCTTGTGTTTGACCAGTTCGTCGATCTGCGCGACGTAGGTGCCGGTCGTCTTGTCCAGATCCTTCTCCGCGCGGCCCACCTCGTCCTCGCCGGCCTCGCCGTCCTTCTTGATCCGGGCCAGCTCGTCCATCGCCTTGCGGCGGATGTTGCGGACGGACACCTTGGCGTCCTCACCCTTGGACTTGGCCTGCTTCACCAGCTCGCGGCGGCGTTCCTCGGTCAGCTGCGGGACGGAGATGCGGATGACGTTGCCGTCGTTGGACGGGTTGACGCCCAGATCCGAGTTGCGGATGGCGTCCTCGATGTTGCGCAGCTGATTGGCCTCATAGGGCTTGATCACCACGAGCCGGGCCTCGGGGACGTTGATGCTGGAGAGCTGGGTGATCGGCGTCGGCGAACCGTAGTAGTCGATGGTCAGCCGGGAGAACATACCGGGGTTGGCGCGACCGGTGCGGATCGACGCCAGGTCGTCCCGCGCCACCGCCACCGCCTTCTCCATCTTCTCTTCGGCATCGAAGAGGGTTTCGTCGATCACTGCGTTATCTCCCGTCGCATTCGCTCGCCCAGGGCGGTATCTCCCGAAGCATTTCGCTCGCCCAGGGCGGTATCTCCCGAAGCATTTCGCTCGCCCACAGCATCTCCTTCACATCCCCGGTCGTCAGCTGGTGACCAGCGTTCCGATCTTCTCACCTGCGACCGCTCGGGCGATATTGCCGTGCGTGAGGAGATTGAACACCAGCATCGGCATGCCGTTGTCCATACAGAGGCTGAATGCGGTGGCATCGGCGACCTTGAGGCCGCGATCGATCACCTCGCGGTGGGTGATCTCGGTCAGCAGTTCGGCGTCGGGCACCTGGCGCGGATCCGCGGTGAACACCCCGTCGACGGCCTTGGCCATCAACACCACCTCGGCACCGATCTCCAGCGCGCGCTGGGCCGCGGTGGTGTCGGTGGAGAAGTACGGCAGGCCCATACCGGCACCGAAGATGACCACGCGGCCCTTCTCCAGATGCCGTCGGGCGCGCAGCGGGATGTAGGGCTCGGCGACCTGTCCCATCGTGATGGCGGTCTGCACCCGGGTGTCGATACCTTCCTTCTGCAGGAAATCCTGCAGGGCCAGGCTGTTCATCACGGTGCCGAGCATGCCCATGTAATCGCTACGGGTGCGCTCCATCCCCCGCTGCTGCAGCTGCGCGCCGCGGAAGAAGTTGCCGCCGCCGATGACGACCGCGACCTGGACGCCGCTGCGCACCACCTCCGCGATCTGCTGGGCCACCAGGGCGACCACATCGGGGTCCAGGCCGACCTCTCCACCACCGAACATCTCGCCGCCGAGTTTGAGCAGCACACGCGAGTACGCCGGCCGGATCTGTGCTTCCGCCATGAGACTCCTTCGTTGCGGCACTTCCCGACACGTTTGCGATATCCAATCCTGCCTCATGACGACGCCCCGGCCACGTCGGGGTGGCCGGGGCGTTTCTCTGACGAGAGTCGTCAGGCGAGGTGTGCCGACAGCAGCCAGGCGCCCACCGATTTGCGGCCGTTGGCCTCATCCCGGACGTCGGCGCCGGCGAAGGCGCCGAAGTCGGCGATCCCCGGGGGCACCTGGGCGTGGATGCGGGCCGGCCGGATCTCGTCGACCTCCCAGTACCTGCCGACCACGTCTCGCAGTTCGTCGGCGGTGACCGGGTTGACCGGGCTGTCGGTCGGCATCCCGGTGGCGTCGAAAACCAGGACGAAGTACGACGCGCCGGGTGCGGCGGCCCGCACGATGGACTGTTGATAGCCCTCGCGCAGCTCCACCGGCATCGAATGGAACAGCGTCGAGTCGATGATGGTGCCGAACCGGCCGTCGTAGCCGGTGAAGGAGCTGATATCGGCGACGGCGAAGGTGGCGTTGGTCAGGCCACGCCGGGCCGCCTCGGCGCGGGCCAATTCGATGGCGGTGGGCGACGAGTCCAAACCGACGGTGGCGAACCCGCGCGCGGCCAGGTCGAGTGCGGTGGCCGCTTCCCCGCATCCGGCGTCCAGCACCTCACCGTGCACCCGTCCGGCCTGGATCAGGGCCGCGATCTCCGGCTGCGGCTCACCGATACTCCACGGCGGCTTGGCGCCCTCGAACTGCGCGGCTTGGCCCCGGTAGGCCGATTCGAAGATTTCCTGCGGTGTGGTCATGACTCCGGTATATCAACGTGCTTGATATGTGTCAATATTCTTGATGTGGGCGACACCGTCGATGACCTCCCCCTCGGCTACCTGCTGCACCGAGCGGCCACGGCGCTGCGCGCCGAGGTGATGGCCACCGTGCTGGAGCCGCTGAATCTGACCTTCGCCCAATACCTTTGCCTGCGACTGCTGTCGTTCCAGCCGGGCCGCTCCAACGCCGAACTGGCGCGCGAGGCCAACGTCTCGCCGCAGGCGATGAACATGGTGGTGCGGGGCCTGCAGGAGATCGGCCTGGTGTCCCGGCCGGCCACCGTGCCGGCCGGCCGCGCGCTGCCCGCCGAACTCACCCGTGAGGGGGTGGCGCTGCTCAAGCGCACCGACGCTGGCGTGCGGGCGGCCGAACTCAAGGTGCTCGGGCACCTCGGGGACCGTCAGCGTTCGGAGCTGAAGCGCATGCTGGCCACCGTCACTGAATAGCCGCGAGTAGCCGCGGGTAGCTGAGTCAGAGCACGAAGGTGGCCGGCGCCTCCGTGCCTCCGCTCGGGCTGTCCCGCAACACCGACCCCTGGACGAAGTCCGCCTTCTCCGCGGTCCGGAACAGCAGGCCGATGGTGTCGCCCGCCGACGCGCTCTCCAGCGACTTCCGGAAAGCCTCGATCCCGTCCACGCGGAAGGCCCGGTCGGCGACCCACAGGGTGTCGCCGACGCGGACCTCACCGGCATCGACCCGACCGGTCACCACGACGCCGCGCCGCTTGATCACGAACACGGCGTCGATCCGCATGCTGAACACGGGCGTAACGCTACCCGCGGAACTAGTGGTGGTGGCAGGCTTTCGGCGGCGACGGCGGCAGATCCAGCGCCGGGTTGCCGTCGAAGAAGCCGAGCGGCTTGAGGTGGAAACCCGTGTAGGCGCAGGGCATCACCGGCCAGTCCTCGGGCCGCACCACGTGATGGGCGCCCAGGGTGTACCAGAGCACCACGTCGGTGTCTTCCAGCGGAGCATCGTCGGCGACGAACTCGGGCAGGCCCTGCATGTCGGCGGACTGGTACATGTAGTCGCCCGCGGCGAACTTCTCCGAGGGGTCATAGCGGGTCACCCACAGGTTGTGCTGCACGAACCGGGCGCGGTCGTAGATGTAGGAGCCTTCCTGCACCATCACCGGCACGATCTCCTTGGGCACCAACTTGTATGCGACGGGGGCACCGAGTTCGTTCACCTTGGACGGGTTGGTCACCTTCCAGTACCGGCCCGTCTCCCAGTTCCAGTCCCGCGCACCTTCGGCCTCCGACGCGACCAGGGTGTCCTGGGTGATCCACGCATTGTGGTGCGGGTTGAGCGCCGGGTCCGGCTCGGGAACCGAATCCACCTCGTACACACTGTTTCCGGCGCCGTCGATGCTCATGTCCAGCCGGAAGTTGAAGAAGTGCTGGTGGTTCGGGCCGTAGATGCCGGGAGCCACCATCTTGCCCCAGCGCGGTGTCTCACCGTCGGCCACGGCACCGGTGGTCAGTACGCCGGACAACTTCACCTCGACCTCGATGGAGGCGTCGTTGTAGAAGTACCAGAAGAAGCCGTACTCGTAGTTGCCGACGGTGCAGATCATCGAGACCACCAGCCGGCGCGACCGGCGCACCTCGACCTCCCCAGTGCGGAAGTCGGTGTGCTTCCAGGAGATCCCGAAGTCCTCCTCGTGCATGCAGATCGCGTTCGGGATGGTGACCGCGTTGCCGTCGGAGTCGTTGACCGTCCCGTCGAAGTAGTGGATCTCACCCAGACAGTCACAGCCCAGCGTCAAGGGGTTGGCCGAGAACCCCATTCCCACTTCGCCCATGTCGAACACGTTCTTGTTCCAGTGCGTCGGCGAGGTGTCACCGTAGGGCACCACCATCTCCGACAGCGACCCGCGATAGAGGATCGGCCGCGTCTGACCACGGTCGGTGTAAGTCACCTCGTGGATCGTGATGCCTTCGCGCGGGTTGAAACCGATTCGCAGGGACCACTTCTGCCACTGCACCTTCCAGCCGTCGACGGTGAAGCTGGGCCCGTCGGGCTGGGTGATCTCGATGGGTTTGACGTCGTCGCGGAACTGCGTGAACGCCGGCCGGTTGTCGGGCGAGAACATGAACTGTTCGGAGTAGTTGCCCGCGGTCGGCGGCAGCGGGACCACGCCGTGGTCCTCGATGTCGATGACTTCCATGGCGTCCAGATCGAAGGTGACGATCAACCCCTCGACCGGGCGGGCGTAGCCGTGCTCGGACGGCGCCGCACGCATGAACGTCAGCGGACGACAGATCAGCGGCGAGTTGTCGTAGTGGTCACCCGCACCGTAATAGCCTGCCGGCCAAGGGTCGATCATCGCCAGGCTGAAGTCGGTGACCCCGCGTTTGCGCATCGCCTCCTGCCATCGCGGATCCTCGCGGACCTTCTCCTCTACGCCCGTCATATGCTCGACGAGGTAGGACGGGAAGCGTCCCGGCACCGCCGTCCACGACTCGATGACCCGCGCACCCAGGTCGACGACGGCCTCGTACATCATCTTCGCCGCCGCGTCGTACATGCTCGCGAACGCCCGCCGCGGCACATCGGTGAGGAAGGTCAGATCCGGTGTCTTCTCCGGTTCGGCCAGTTGGATCATCACGAATTTCAAGGTGGGACTGGCATATTCGGAGCCGGTGATGATCGCGGC
Organism: Mycolicibacterium canariasense; assembly: GCF_002101555.1. GTDB lineage: Bacteria > Actinomycetota > Actinomycetes > Mycobacteriales > Mycobacteriaceae > Mycobacterium > Mycobacterium canariasense. The sequence continues at coordinate 326,888 of NZ_LQOL01000052.1, read as the reverse complement.
CGCGGCCTCGATCTCGGCCCCGCTGAGCGGGTCGAGTGGGTAGCGGGTGGTGGGTGCGGCGGCGCCCGCACCGGGCACCGTGTCCTCCATGGTCACTTGGCTGTTTCCTCTGCTTCCTTGGTGAGATCGAACACCGCGAGATGGGCCAGCGCGTCGTCCTGGGACACCTTGTGCGCCGAGCGGCGGCCGAAGATGTAGACGATCAGGCCGAGCGCGAACATGCCGACGCTGATGCTGCCGACCCAGGCCATCCATTCCCCGTCCCCGACACCGGAGCTGGAGAGCCAGGATTTGGCGAAGGAGTAGTAGACGCCGGCGATGGTGCCCAGTGTGCCGACGACGACGGTGATCCAGACCCCGACCATGCCGCCCGGGATACGCCAGAACGTCTCGCTGGCATAGCGATCGGCGTACTTCTTGCGGGAGATGACGACCGGGATCAGGAAGAAGAACCCGGACAGCAGCCACACCGTCGACAGGCCGCCCTGCAGGAAGATCGTCGTGTTGACCAGGCTGCTCTGCGAATACAGCCCGATGATCAGCAGCGATGACAGGACGCCCTGGATCAGGATGGCCGACACCGGGTTACGGGTCCGCGGGTTCAGGTGGGTGAAGATCCGCGGCAGGTGGCGCTCAAGACCGGAGACGAAGATCAGCCGGGAGTAGGCCACCTGATAGGTCATCAGCGCCACCACGATGATCAACGCCAGCACGACAGCGCAGATCTCCATCAGCCCGGGGAATCCCGACACGCCCAGCATGCCGATCACGCCGGTCACCGCGTCGATCTGGTCGGTGGGCAGTGCCATCATCGTGCCGAGCGTCGTCAGCAGGTAGATCAGCACCAGAGCGGTCGACCCCCACAGGATCATGCGCGGTCCGCTCTTGCGCACCGACAGGAACTCCGCACCCATGTTGTACGGGGTCTCCACACCGAGCAGGTAGAGCAGCACGGTGCCGTACAGGAAGCCCGACACCGCGAAGTTCGGGATCACGGCGTCGTGCCAGTTGAACGGTGTCGCCGAGCCGTGCTTCACCGCGAAGAGCAGACCGCAGATGAAGATGGTCAGTGCCAGCGCGCCGAACACCACGAAGACGACGTTCATGATCCGCTGGTTGGCGGCGAGCTTCGCCAGCGCCAGCCCGATCACCACCCACATGATGACCAGTTGCAGGATGACGCTCGACATCACCCCCAGTTCGGCGTGGAAGGCCAGCAGCAAGAAGGACAGCACCACCGCCGGTGAGGAGGCGGCATTGAGGATGACCGGCACCCAGGACAGGTAGCCGCCGATGAAGCCCCAGGTCTCCCCCATCGTGCGGGTGGCCCAGATGTACACCCCGCCTTGGCCGGGCCACAGGTTGCCCAGCTCCACCACGGCCATACCGGCCGGGACCAGGAAGGTGAGGATGCCCAGGATCCACATCGGGATGGCGGTCCAGCCGCCGGTGGCCATCACCGATGAGCCGGTGATCCAGCAGATGATGAACACGTAGGCGGCGGTCAGGCCGAACGTGCTCATCACCTTGGGCAGGATCTGTTCGGGGACCAACTCGGTGGTCATCAGTTTGTCGCGTTCGGCGGTTGCCGGATGTTCCAGTTCTTGTGTCATGAATTGTCTCCCAATACCGTTGGATCAGTTGACGATCTGTCCGTCTCGCATCCGGACAACACGGCTCGCTTCGTCGGCCACCGTGGGGTCGTGGGTGCTGGCGACGACCGTGACGCCGAGCGTCGAACACAGGTCGCGCAGCATGCGCACCACCGTCTCCCCCGTGCGGTGATCAAGATTGGCGGTCGGCTCGTCGGCCAGCACCAGCGTCGGATTGCTGATCAGCGACCGCGCGATGGCGGTGCGCTGCTGCTCACCGCCCGACATCTTGGTGGGCTGGTGGTGCACCCGGTGCCCCAGACCGACCAGCTCGAGCAGTTCGATGGCCCGCTTTCGCAACGCCTTGCGGTCGTAGGGCTCGAACATCAGTGGCAGTTCGACGTTTTCGACCGCCGAGAGGAACGGGATCAGGTTGTAGCTCTGGAAGATGAAGCCGATGGTGTCGTGCCGCAGCGCGGCGAACTGGCTCTCCGAGATGGTCGAGGTGTCCTGTCCCGCGACGCGCACGATGCCCTTCGTCGGACGGTCCAACCCGCCGATGATGTTCAGCAGTGTCGACTTACCGCTGCCACTCGGGCCCATCAGGCACACGAATTCGCCGGGCACGACCCGTAATTCCACGGCCTTGAGGGCTTTGACGACCTCGTCGCCGAGTTTGTGCAGCTTCCACACGTCGGAGATCTCGATGACGGGTGCGGTGGTGTCCGATTCACCTGTCGCGGCGCCGGATTCGCTTGCCGCGGTGGCCGACTCATTGATGGCGGTCATGTATTCCTATCCCGTACTCAGTGATCGGATGGGTGGGCGGGAGGCGGCATTCCAGGTGGGCACGACACTGGTGGCCAGCGCCGCGACGATGCTGACGACGACGGCGATGACGGTTCCCAGTACCAGACCACCGATAGCGACGCCGGTGGGTACGAATCCGAGCGCGCCCAGCACCAGTCCTGTGACGATGGCCAGCAGCGCCCCGCCGACCGCACCCAGCATTGCGGCGATGACGGGTTCGACCAGCAGGGCGATCACCACCGGGCTGCGGGCGATGCCGTTGGCGCCCAGCACACCGAGCTCCCTGGTGCGCTGCGCCACCGTCCGGGTGGTGGCGACGGCCACCTCGACCACCCCGACCAGCAGCACGGTGACGGCGATGAGCACCACCGCGGCGCGGATCTCGTCGGCGTGACCCAACGATGCGGACTGGACGCGGATACCCTCCGACATGCCGAACACCAGGACCACCAGGAAGGCGCCGGTGGCCGTGGTGATGGCGGGCAGGATCATTTCCGACAGCCGGCGGCGCGCCGCCAGCCAGCCGTAGGACAGTCCGTAACGCATGGCTAGCTGTGTCCTTTCCTCTTCGCGCACGCGCTCATCGGTGCCGTTTCCTCTTCGCGCACGCGCTCATCGGGCTCCCAACAATTCGACCGGCCGCTGTTGCAGCAGCCGGTGCACGGGGATCAGGGCGCCGACGATCGCCATGGCGGGGATGAACGCAGCAACCATGCCGGCGGCCTGCGCCCAGGCGGTCACCGTCGCGATACCCGGAATCACCAGGGCCACAGCAGCTCCCGCTCCCAGCACGCCGACGGCGTAGGCGACCACGAAGACGATGGCGGACTCGACCAGGAAGAAGTACAGCACCTCGTCGGCGAGTCCGATGCTCGACATGATCCCGAACTCGCGTTTGCGTTCGGAGACGGCGGCCAGGAACGAGGACACCGCGATGACGAATCCGAGGATGAGACCGATCGTCGAGATGAGGCCGAGCGTGGAACCGGTCACCTTGCCGGAGAACAGTGCCGAGAAGTTCTGCTCGAAGCTCAGCGGACCGACCCCGCCGACGGTGTCGTAGATCAGTCCCTGTCCGCCGGCCTCGGGTTGCACCGACGGGTCGGTGGTGGCGGGCAGTCCGGTCGCCGCGCCGAACACCTGGGCCAGGTCGCGACGCTTCTCCTGACCGGCGGGCGCGGTGATGGTCCACCAGCCGTTGTCACCCACCACGGTGCGCGCCAGTTCCGTTGGGATGGAGGCTGATTGGCCCGAGCCGGCGATATCCACCGTCAGGTTCTGCCCGCCGATCGCCACCTGGTCGCCAGGGTGTACACCCACCCGCGCGGCGAGTTGTTCGCCGATGGCGGCATGGCCCGCGGGGACGGTGTCGGTGCCACGGATCGACACCGGGATGCCGTTGACGGTGGTGGTGCCCGACAGTGTGCGGACCGCGGACCAGCCGTCCGGCACGGTGCTGATGGCCGGGGCGGGGCCGGCGGCCACCAGGGCCTGGGCGTCGTTGTCGTAGTGCACGCCGGCGGCGGGCACCACCCACAACTGCGCGTCGCCGATCACGTCGGTGACCGAGTCCGCGCCGGTGATGGCAAAACTCGCGGCGATGGTGCGCACGACGGTGACGCAAGCGATGGCCAGCGCGATGCCCAGGACCGACAGCACGAACCGCTCGGGCCGGCGTTTGATGTTGGCCAGTGCGAACCGGATCAGGCACCAGAAGGTGTTGCCGGATGCGGCGGCGATCTCCGGTGGACGGGTGATCGTGGGTGGTGCAGCGGACTCCACGAGGGGAATAGTCGGACCGCGGTGTTTCGCCCGATCGAGTCTGTGGTATCCGGCGCGTTAACGGGTGGTGGTTGCCATTACAACGACATGTCTTAAGACAACGGATTTCGTTGTCGATTCAGCCCTGGATCCGCGGAAACGGCTGCACTTCCTCGAGTTCGTAGGCCAATTCGAGCAGAATTCGCTCTTGGCCCTGCGGGGCGCTGAACATCATCCCGACCGGTAATCCGTGTGTGGAGCGGCCGAGGGGCAGTGAGATCGCCGGGTCTCCGGTGACGTTCTGCAGCGGTGTGAAGGCCACCCATTCCACCAGCCTGTCGATGATCTGTTGATAGGGCGCGGTCGGGTCGAGGTGTCCGATCGGTGGTGTCACGTCGGCCAGTGTCGGGGTGAGCAGCACGTCGTAGGAGGTGGACAGCCGCGCGATGATCCGGCGGGTTCGGGCCAGCCTGGCGATCACCAGCGGCATCCGGTACAGGTTGCGCCCCGCCATTGCCTCCAGGCCGACGGTGAGGTTGTCCAGTTTGCCCTTGTCGAAGGTCGGGCCGAATGTGCGCGGGCCGCCGCGCACCAGGGCGAAGGCCAGCAGCGACCAGTACAACAGGAAGTCGTCCATGAACGACGCCGGCACCGGGTTGGCGATCTCGGTGACCCGGTGCCCGAGCCCCTCCAGTTGCACCGCGGTCTTCATCGTCAGGTCCCGGACCTCCGGGCTGGCTTGGCGGGCAATCGATTCCGTGCACACCGCGATGCGCAGCCGGGTACCGCCCGGTCCGGTGACATCACCGACGGGGGGCAACTTCGGATTGCGTCGCAGCCGTTCGGCCTCGCGGTAGAACGCCGCGGTGTCGCGCACCGATCGGGTGAGCACGCCATTGGCGACGATGCGCAGCGGCATCTGGCGCATCTGCTTGTCCAGCGGCAGCCGGCCACGGGATGGTTTGAGCCCGACCAGCCCGTTGCACGCGGCCGGGATGCGGATGGACCCGCCGCCGTCGTTGGCGTGCGCGATGGGCACCACCCCGGCGGCGACGAAGGCACCCGATCCGGACGACGAGGCCCCGGCAGTGTAGTCGGTGTGCCACGGATTGCGGACCGGCCCCAGCCGGGGATGCTCGGCCGAGGCGCTGAACCCGAATTCGGACAGCCGGGTCTTGCCCAGCGCGACCAGGCCGGTGCCGAGGTAGGCGCGGGCGAAGTCACCGTCGGCAACTGCCGGGCGCGGCACCCAGGCGTCGGTGCCGTCCATCGTGGGCATCCCCGCGACGTCGACGTTGTCCTTCACGAACGTCGGGATGCCGGCGAAGAAGCCGCTGCGGGGTGCGCCGGCGCGGGCCCGGTCGAACGCCTCGTGGGCCAACCCGTTGAGGGCGGGGTTGACGGCTTGCGCGCGGGCGATGGCGGCGTCGATCAGTTCGGCCGGCGAGACGTCGCCGGCGCGCAGGGCGGCGACCAGCGCCACCGCGTCCAGGTCACCGAGGGCGTCGACGCCGAAGGCGTGCACACGTGTCATGCGCCCGACGGTACCAGCACGTACCAGCACTCGGGCGCGCAGACAGAAATGTCCCCCCGCACCGCGGTGCGAGGGGACATCTGTGCCTGTTGGGCCCTTAGGCCTGGCCGACCTCGAACCGGACGAACCGGGTCACGGTCACGCCGGCCTCGTCCAGCAGCGCCTTGACGGACTTCTTGTTGTCCGACACCGACGGCTGGTCCAGCAGCACCACGTCCTTGTAGAACCCGGTGAGCCGGCCCTCGACGATCTTGGCCAGCGCGGCTTCGGGCTTGCCCTCTTCCTTGGCGGTCTCCTCGGCGATGCGGCGCTCGTTGGCGACGACATCGGCGGGCACCTCTTCGCGGGTGAGGTACTTGGCCTTCAGCGCGGCGATCTGCAGGGCCACCGCGTGCGCGGCGCCCTGGTCGGATCCCGTGTACTCGACCAGCACGCCGACGGCCGGCGGCAGGTCGGCGGCGCGCTTGTGCAGGTAGGTCTCCACCTGGCCGTCGAAGTAGGCGACCCGGCGCAGTTCCAGCTTCTCGCCGATCTTGGCGGACAGGTCCGCGACGAGCTGCTCGACGGTGGTGTCGCCCACCTTGGCGGCCTTCAGCGCGTCGACGTCGGTCGCCTTGGACTCGGCGGCGGCGGTGACGATCTGTTCGGCCACGCCCCGGAATTCGTCGTTCTTGGCGACGAAGTCGGTCTCGGAGTTCAGCTCGATCAGGGCGCCGTCCTTGGCGGCCACCAGGCCCTCGGCGGTCGCGCGCTCGGCGCGCTTGCCGACATCCTTGGCGCCCTTGATGCGCAGCACCTCGACGGCCTTGTCGAAATCGCCGTCGGTCTCGGTGAGCGCGTTCTTGCAGTCGAGCATGCCGGCGCCGGTCAGCTCCCGCAGGCGCTTGACGTCGGCAGCGGTGTAGTTAGCCATAAAAGCGTTCTCCTGGAAATTTAGGAAGCGTCGGTGGTGGTGTCGGCAGCGCCGGTGCTGTCGGCGGTACCGGTGGTGGCACCCGCCAGCAGCTCCTGCTCCCACTCGGCGAGCGGCTCGGCCGCCGCCCCGTCACCCTGGCCGGCCTCGGTCTTACCGGCGCCGGCGCGGGCCTGCAGGCCTTCGGCGACGGCGGAGGCGATCACCTTGGTGAGCAGCGCGGCCGAGCGGATCGCGTCGTCGTTGCCCGGGACCGGGTAGTTGACCTGATCGGGATCGCAGTTGGTGTCGAGGATGGCGATCACCGGGATGCCGAGCTTGATGGCCTCGTTGACGGCCAGGTGCTCCTTGTTGGTGTCGACGACCCAGATGGCCGAGGGCACCTTCTGCATGTCCCGGATACCGCCGAGGCTGCGCTCCAGCTTGTTCTTCTCACGCGTGAGCATGAGGATTTCCTTCTTGGTGCGGCCTTCGAACCCACCGGTCTGCTCCATGGCCTCGAGCTCCTTGAGGCGCTGCAGGCGCTTGTGCACGGTGGAGAAGTTGGTGAGCATGCCGCCCAGCCAGCGCTGGTTCACATAGGGCATGCCGACCCGGGTCGCCTCGTCGGCGATGGATTCCTGGGCCTGCTTCTTGGTGCCGACGAACAGGATGGTGCCGCCGTGGGCCACCGTCTCCTTGACGAACTCGTAGGCCTTGTCGATGTAGGTCAGCGTCTGCTGCAGATCGATGATGTAGATGCCGTTGCGGTCGGTGAAGATGAACCGCTTCATCTTGGGGTTCCAACGACGGGTCTGGTGCCCGAAGTGTGCGCCGCTGTCGAGCAGCTGCTTCATGGTTACAACAGCCATGAGTGCGTGATTCCTTTGTGTCGGTTGTCGTCCGGAATCGGTCGATCCCGGACCCTGGCGTCTGCAGCTGCCGGACCCGCTTCGGTTTCCCGAACCAGGACCGCCCGGCATGCTGGTGCAACCCGAATCGAGCGGGGTTGCGGGGCAGGCGCGCGAAGTCAGCCCACGGATGTGAGCTGCGGATAGCAGTTTACACCGTGGACACAGGTGCTTTTACCACTGCAGTTATGCACAGTCGGGCCGTTGTCCACATTTCCCGGCGGACGGGTTTCCAACTCGTCGGCAACCGGCTGAGCTGGGCTGATGAAGTTGTCGGCGGTATTGGCTGTGGCAGCGTTGGCGGCGGCGCTGTTCGCGGCACCGGCATATGCGGACACCCCGCGGCTGCGTTGGCCGCTGCAACCCCGGCCGGTGGTGACCCGCGCCTTCGACCCGCCCGCCGCCCGCTGGAACAGCGGTCACCGCGGGGTCGATCTGGCCGGTTCCCCCGGCCGGCCGGTCTACGCCGCCGGGCCAGGAACGGTGGTGTTCGCCGCGGAATTGGCCGGGCGCCCGCTGGTCTCCATCGCCCATCCCGGCGGCCTGCGCACCAGCTACGAACCGGTGCGCCCCACGGTGCGGGCCGGGCAACTGGTGCAGGCGGGCAGTCCGCTCGGGGTACTGCTCGGCGGCCACCCCGGCTGCCCGGCGACGGCCTGTCTGCATTGGGGTGCCATGTGGGGTGCGGCGGCCCGGGCCGACTACGTCGACCCGCTGGGGTTGATCGCCGAGACCCCGATCCGGCTCAAGCCGCTGGGCCGCGCGCGGCGCGGCGGTCAGCTCCCAGTGCCGAGTCGACCGAGAAAGCTCAGCATGATCGAACCCACCAGATCAGGCTGATCACGCTGAACCCAATGCCCGGCTCCGGCAACGACGTCCAGGGTGGCCGCGGGTATCGCGGCTGCCGCGTCGTGGGCGTGCGCCACCGGCACGGCGGAGTCGCTGCCGCCGTGGACGACGAGGACCGGCACGGCGATGTCCGCGAGCCGGTCCCGGTAGTCGGTGCGCAGGCCGGTGCACCGGACCTGGTCGCGCTGCCACTGTTCGAACGCGGCGAAGGCGTCGTCCGATCGCGCGGCGGCCGACACCTCGTCCAGCAGTTCCGGGGTGCGCCGGGTCGCGTCCCGCACCAGGGCGGCCATACTCCGCTCCAGCATCCAGCGGTGGCGCGCCACACCGCGGCTCAGCGTGGTGAGCAGGCCGGTGCGCAGCAGCGCCCAGGTCAGCACCTGTCGTGGCCCGGAGAACGGGCCGTCGGACAACCGGGGCATCAGCCCGTAGCTGCCCAACAACATCGCCGCGGTCACCGAACCCGGCCTGGCCAGGGCGTGCCCGATGGTCATCCCGCCGCCCAGTGAGAGGCCACCGGTCACGTGCGGACCCAGATCCAGCGCGTCGGTGAACTCGCCGACGTAGTCGACGAGGCGCTGCTGGGTGGCCCGCCACGACGCGGCCGGGCTACGCCCGTAGCCCGGGTGGTCGGGGGCGACGACGCGATGTCCAGCCGCGGCCAGCCGTGGTCCGATCTCGCCCCAGGACAGCGCCGCGTTGTCCAGCCCGCCGCCGTGCAGCAGCACGACGGTCAGACCAGAGGCCGGACGGCGGGCAGCCCATTCCAGATACGACACCGTGGCGCCGGGCAGATCGACGGTCGATCGCTCAGGCACGCGGATGTGCCTGGTCGTGCACCGCCCGCAGCCGTGCCACCGTGACATGGGTATAGAGCTGCGTGGTGGCCAGGCTGGAGTGGCCGAGCAGTTCCTGCACGATGCGCAGGTCGGCCCCGCCTTCCAGCAGGTGGGTGGCGGCGCTGTGCCGCAGGCCGTGCGGGCCGAGGACGGGTGCGCCGTCTACGGCGGCCATGGTGTCGTGCACGACGGTGCGGACCTGGCGTTGATCGACCCGGCCGCCGCGGGCACCCAGCAGCAGCGCCGGGCCGGACTTCGCGGTGACCAGTTTCGGGCGGCCGTCGCGCAGCCACGCCTGCAACGCCACGGCGGCTGGTTCACCGAACGGCACCGTGCGCTGCTTGTTGCCCTTGCCCAGTACCCGCAGCACCCGGCGGGAGGTGTCCACGTCGTCGATGTCCAGGCCGCACAGCTCGCTGACCCGGATCCCGGTGGCGTACAGCAACTCCACCATCAGGCGGTCCCGCAGCGCCAGCGGGTCCCCTTGTTGCGCACCGGATTTCAGCGCGTCCAGGGCGTCGAGCGCCTGGTCCTGGCGCAGCACCGCCGGCAGCGTGCGATGCGATTTCGGGGTTTGCAGCCGGGCCGCGGGATCGGTGCGTAACAGTCCCCGGTGGCACGCCCAGGCGGTGAACGTCTTGACCGCCGACGTGCGGCGGGCCAGCGTCGTGCGCGCCGCGCCGGCGCCGGCCTGGCCGGCCAGCCAGGACCGCAGCGTGATGAGGCTCAGGCTTTCCAGCCCACCGCCGGTGAACTCGAACAGCGACCGCAGGTCACCGAGGTAGGCGCGGCGGGTGTGCTCGGAGCGGCCGCGTTGCAGGGCGAGGTAGGTGTCGAATTCCTCGAGGATGGGCTCGATCTGCACTCCCCCACCGTGCTGCGCCGGGGTCGGGCTGTCTAGGTGACGCGCCGCAGCGTGTCCGGGGTGAGATCAGCCAGTGACCGGTATCCGTCGACCGCCATGATCAGGTCCGCCTCGGCGAGCAGCGAGCGCAGCACGTGCACCACCCCGTCGACCCCGCCGAGCGCCAGACCGTAGGCGTACGGGCGGCCGACGCCGACCGCGGTGGCCCCCAGGGCGAGCGCCTTGACGATATCGGCGCCGCTGCGCACCCCGGAGTCGAACAGCACGGGCATCCCGTCGGCGGCGGCCACCACCTCGGGCAGGCAGTCGATGGCGGGCAGGCCGCCGTTGGCCTGGCGGCCGCCGTGGTTGGAGCAGTAGATGCCGTCGACACCGACATCGCGGGCCCGCCGCACGTCGTCGGGATGGCAGATGCCCTTGACCAGCAACGGCAGTGTCGTCAACGTCCGCAACCAGGCCAGGTCGTCCCAGGTGACGCATTGGCCGAAGGTCTGGATCCAGTTCAGGATCGCGGCTTGCGGGTTCTCCTCGGGCGGCTGCGCCAGCCCGGCCCGGAACACCGGGTCGCTGGTGTAGTTGGTCAGGCAGTGCCCGCGCAGCTGCGGGAAGTTGGAGGTGCTCAGGTCGCGGGGTCGCCAGCCCGGCACCCAGGTGTCGAGGGTGACGATGATGCCGCGATATCCGGCGGCTTCGGCACGCGCCACGAAACTGGCCGCCAGGTCCCGGTTCTTCGGGGTGTAGAGCTGGAAGAAGCCTGGGGTGTCACCGAATTCGGCGGCCACGGCTTCCAGCGGATCGGTGGTCAGGGTGGATACCACCATGGGCACGCCGGTGCGCGCGGCCGCCCTGGCCGCGGCGATGTCACCGTGCCCGTCCTGAGCGCACAGCCCGATCACCCCGATGGGCGCCATGAACAGCGGCGAGGGCAGCGTGAGCCCGAACAGGTCGACCGTCAGGTCACGTTCGGTGGCCCCGACGCACATGCGGGGGATCAGACCCCAGTTCTCGAAGGCGCTGACGTTGACCCGCTGGGTGCGTTCGTCGCCGGCGCCGCCGGCCACATACGACCACAGCGACGCGGACATCGCCTTTTCGGCGCGCTCCTCCAATTCGGCGTAACCGATCGGGAGCGAGGGCACCACCCCGGACAGGCCCTGCAGGTAGATCTCGAACTGGAAGTCGCCGAATGCCATGGGGGTCAGTCTGGCTGGCCCGCTTCCGCTTTCGCCAGCTCGGCCTTCCACTGCCGGAAGGTCTCCTCGGTGCGCCCGCGCCGCCAGTACCCGGAGATGGACGCCCACTTGGCCTCCACACCGCGCTCTTTGCGCAGGTAGGGCCGGATATTGTGCATGACGGCCTGAGCCTCGCCGTGCACGAACGCCTGCACCTGGCCGGGCCACCATGGCGCCCCGCGGACCGCCGCCACCAGGGGCGCGTTGTCACCGGCCTGGGTGTCGGGCACCTCGTCCGCCCGGCCACCGCGATGGATCCAGTGCACCGCGACGCCGGCCGGCGCGGGCAGTTCCAGCTCGTCCTCGGGCCCGGCGACCTCCACGAACACCTGCCCGACGGCGTCGGTGGGCAGCGCGTCGAGTGCGGCGCTGATCGCGGGCAGCCCGGCTTCGTCGCCGGCCAGCAGGTGCCAGTCGGCGGCCGGGTCCGGGGCGTAGGCGCCGCTCGGGCCCATCAGGTATGCCGGCTGGCCTGGCTTGGCCGCCGCCGCCCAGGGGCCGGCCACGCCTTGGTCGCCGTGGACGACGAAATCGATGGTGATTTCGCCCCTTTCGGTGTCCACGTTGCGCACCGTGTAGGTGCGTACCGTGGGGCGGTGGTCCTCGGGGAGCTCGCCGAAGCTGTCCAGGGTCAGCGGCTGCGGCAGCGCGGCGACGTCGACGCCGTCGGGAACGATGGCCAGCTTGACGTAGGAATCGGTGAACGGGCTGGGGGTGAAGGTGTCGAAGCCCTGCCCCTGGTGGCTGCCGCGCAGCACCAGCCGGATCATGTGCGGGGTCAGCTGCGTGGTGCTGACCACCTCGAAAGTGTGGACCGGACGTCCCGCCATGGCGGTCCCCCATTTCTGTCGATCGATTCCGTGACCACTGTACGAGCGGTCGCCCCGGCACGGTCGGCTACACGTGCCGGGGGTCGCGGTGATGACGGTCAGGTCGTCAGCGGTCCATCGATCAGGACCAGTTCAGCGTCGGCAGCAGGTGGGCGGTCGCGGCCCAGAGCTGTTGTTCGCGGACGCGGTCGTGGGCGAACGGCTGCACCGGCCGCTCGGCGTTCTTGACCACGAAGGCTCCGTCTTTCAGGTGGGCCCATCGGGCGTCGACGGCGACCGAGGCCAGCAGCGGACCCGACCGCGCCGGCGATGAGACCCCAGGGATCGCCTGGATGGCCCGCCCGATCCGTTGGACGGCAGCGCCGCCGAACCCGCGCGACAACCCGGTGCCGGGCATGAAGCCGGGTTCGAACACCGCGACGGTGACCCCGTCCGGGAGGTGCCGTTGCAGTTCGTGGGCGTAGTACAGGATCGCCAGTTTCGCATTGGAGTAGGCGATCCCGCTGTGCTCCATGGTCGCCGGCTCGTCCGGCGGCAACGGACGTGCGATCTCGATCGGATCTCGCCACCGCGCCGGCGCGACGTGCAGGATCTTGCGAAAGATGTTCTGGTGGTAGGTGTTCGATCCGACGAGCACGATGCGGGCGGGTGCGCTGAACTGGTGGCGCAACTCGCCGATCAGCTGGGCGTGGGCCAGATAGTTCACCGCGAAGGTGAGCTCGTAGCCGTCGGCCGATGCCGTGTGGGTGTCGACGGACATCAGGCCGGCGTTGGCGATCAGTCCGCGCAACGGCCGCGTCTGCCCCGCCGCGACCAGCTCGCCGACCGCGCCGGCCGCGGCGCGGACATCGGACAGCCTGGTCAGATCCGCGCCGATGTCGTGGACCACGGCCCCTTCCGCGCGTGCTTCCGCGGCGACGGAGCTCAGGGCGTCGCCGGGCCGGCCGACCAGCAGGAGGTCCGGTCGCTCGGCGTGGGGCCGGCGCGCCAGCGCCAGCGTGGTTTCCCGGCCCAGCCCGCCTGTCGGCCCGGTGATCAGGACGGTGCCCGGTGTCATCGCAGTCATGTCCGCCACGGTGGACGCGCGCGCCCGTCTTAGCCAGCAGTCGGGTGTTCCTGGGACTGTCAGGGCCAGGACACCGCCGCCGCGCGCACGCACACTGGAGTGATGGCCTCACCCGAGTTCGGCCGCGTCGTGCGGCAGTGGCGCGGTCGCGTGATGCCCACCACCGTCGGCATTGCGCTTGGCGGCCGGCGCCGCGCGACAGGATTGCGCCGCGAAGAGCTGGCCGGGCTGGCCGGTATCTCGGTCGACTACCTGACACGTTTGGAGCAGGGCCGTGCCACGTCACCCTCGGCCCAGGTCGTCGAGGCACTGGCCCGCTCGCTTCGGGTCACCGACGCCGACCGTGCCCTGTTGTTCCGGTTGGCCGGGCACGAACCGCCCGGCCTGGACCTGGTGCCCCAGCGCATCACACCCAGCGTGCAGCGTCTGCTGGACCGCCTGGCCCACACGCCCGTCGCCGTGCACGATGCGACGTGGACGCTGGTGACGGCCAACGCCCCCTACGACGCGCTGATGGGCGCCACCACGCAATGGCGCGGCATCGAACGCAACGCCGTCTGGCGCCACCTGCTCGGCCCCGGTTCGCGTGCGGTGCAGACCGCGGACCAGAAAGCGGAGTTCCACGCCCACCTGGTCGCCGATCTGCGGATGACCGCTGCCCGCTACCCCGCCGACCCACGTCTCAAGAGGCTGATCCGCGAGCTCACAACGCAGAGCCCCCGATTCGTCGAATTGTGGGAATCAGGCGCTCCCCCTGTCCCTTCGGATTTCGGCAAGCACAAGGTGATCGATCACCCCGGGGTCGGCCGCATCACCCTGGAATGCGACACCCTCATCGTCACCGCCGAGGATCTGCGCATCACCATGTACACCGCCGAACCCGACACCGAGGACGCCGACCGCCTCGCCCTGGCGATCGTGCTGGGCACCCAGGTGATGGCCGACTGAGCCCGCTTCACGTCGCCGCGATACGCCACCTCCCGTCCCGCCGCTCGACCAGACCGGAGGCCTCCAGCAGCGCCAGTGGCCCGAGTACCGACTCGGGCGCCAGTGCCGCGTCGACGGCGATCTGCTCGACACTGCGGTAGCCGCGGGCCGGCAGCGCCTCGTACACCACCTGTTCGGACCTCGACAGTGCGTCGAGCTTGGCCACGGGATGCGCCGGAATGTCCGCGAATTCTCCTGCCTTTCCTACTATTTCGATCAACTCGGCGGCCCGGTCGACCAACGTCGCCCCACCCCGCAGCAGCACGTGGCAGCCCGCCGACGCCGACGACGTCACCGGCCCGGGCACCGCACACACCACCCGGCCCATGGCATCGGCCCAGCCGGCGGTGTTGGCGGCCCCGCTGCGCAATCCGGCCTCCACCACGACGGTGGCGCGACCCAGTGCCGCCACCAGACGGTTACGGGCCAGGAAGCGGAAGCGGGCCGGACGCACCCCGGGCGGATACTCGGTGATCACCAATCCGCTTTGCGAGATACGGTGCAGCAGGGCCGAATGCCCGCTGGGATAGGGCACGTCGATACCGCCGGCCAGCACCGCCACCGTGCAGCCGTCGGCGGCCAGCGTCGCGCGGTGCGCGGCACCGTCGATCCCGTAGGCGCCGCCGGAGACCACCGCCACATCCTGTTGGGCCAAGCCTTCGGCCAGACTGGCCGCGACATGCTCGCCGTACGCGGTGGCGGCCCGGGTTCCCACGATGGCCGCGGCGCGGTCGGCGATGTCGTCCATGCGTGCGGGCCCGACGGCCCACAGCACCATCGGGACGTACCCGTCCTGCTTCTTGCGGACGTTTTCATTGCCGAACGCGGCGAAGGCCAGATGCGGCCATTCGTCGTCCTCCGGGGTGATCAGCCGGCCGCCCCGGCGGTCGATCAGCTCCAGATCGTCTGCCACGCAATCCAGTTCGCGGCGCGCCGCGACCACCTCGGTCAGCGGTTCAGGTTCGGTGCCGGACCGAATTCTCGCGGCCGCCTCGAGGGCGCCGTGCCGGCCGACATATTCGGTTAGGGCGGGGCAGGGCGGTTCGGCCACCCGGGACAGATAGGCCCAGGCCTGGCGCGTGCGGTCATCGGCCATCGTGCACCACCACGTCGCGGAAGCTCAACGCCGTCCAGACGTCCTCCACCGTCGGGGACTGCTTTCCGGCGAGGTCGGCGATGGACCACGCCACCCGCAGGGTGCGGTCCACGCCACGGATGCTGAGGGTGCCCCGATCCAGGGCGGTGCGCAGCGGCTCCATCGCCGTCCGGCTGAGCCGGAACGCCCGCCGCAGCACCGGCCCGGGCACCTCGGCATTGGTACGCACCCCAACGGGTTGCCAGCGGTGTGCGGCAGCCGCCCGGGCGTCGGCGACGCGTTCGCGCACCGCGGCCGTCGGTTCGGGGGCCTGGTCGGCGAAGGCTCCGGCACGCACCTGGTGCATCTGCACCCGCAGGTCGACCCGGTCCATCAACGGACCGGACAGCTTGCCCAGGTAGCGGCGTTTCACCGCGGCCGGACACACACAGTCGCGTGGGTTGGCCGGTGCACATGGGCATTCGTTGGCCGCCAGGATGAGCTGGAATCGTGCCGGGTAGCGCGCGACACCGTCCCGGCGCGCCAGCCGGATCTCGCCGTCCTCCAACGGTGTCCGCATGGCTTCCAGCACGCTGGTGCCGATCTCCGCGCATTCGTCGAGGAACAGTACGCCGCGATGCGCCCGGCTGACCGCGCCCGGGCGGGCCATGCCCGACCCGCCACCCACCATCGCCGCCACGCTGGACGTGTGATGCGGGGCGATGAACGGCGGCTCGGTGATCAACGGCGTCGCCCCGGTCAACAACCCCGCCACCGAATGAATCGCGGTGACCTCCAACGCCTCGTCCTCCGACAACGGCGGCAACAAACCCGGAAGCCGCTGCGCCAACATCGTTTTCCCGATCCCCGGCGGACCACTCAAAAACAAATGATGCGCACCGGCCGCAGCCACCTCCACCGCATAACGCGCCTGGGTCTGCCCCACCACATCGGCCAGATCCACCGTCGGCCGCGGCGCCGGCGCCACCGCATCCACCCGGCCCGCCAACCCACCCTTGCCCGCCAACCACGCCTGCAACTGCCGCAGAGTGCGCACACCCCACACCTCGATGCCCTCGACCAGACTCGCCTCGGCCAAGTTCTCCTCGGGCACCACCGCCACCGGCCAGCCCTCCTGTTTGCCCGCGCGCACCGCCGGCAGAATCCCGGTCACCGGCCGCACCCGACCATCGAGGGCCAATTCGCCCAGCAGCAACGTCTTTTCCAGCCGCGGCCACTCCTTCTTGCCGTGCGCCGAGAGCACCGCGGCCGCCAACGCCAGGTCATAGGCCGAACCGTTCTTGGGCAACGTCGCCGGCGACAACGCCAACGTCAACCGCGACATCGGCCACTCGTTACCGCAATTGGTGATCGCCGCCCGCACCCGATCCCGCGACTCCTGCAACGCCGCATCCCCCAAACCCACCAGATGCACCCCCGGCAGACCCGAGGCGATATCGGCCTCGATCTCCACGATGACACCCTCCACCCCGCGGATGGCCACCGAAAACGCCCGCCCCAACGCCATCAGCCGACCCCCCGCACATGCGCCAACTCCGGCACCCGGGTCCGCCCGATGCGCACCCCGATCACATCGATACGCACACCCGCCCAGCTGCGGTCCTGCTGGGCCAGCCACAACCCCGCCAACCGCCGCAACCGGCGCACCTTCACCGGTGACACCGCCTGAGCCACCCCACCGAACGCATCACTGGTCCGGGTCTTGACCTCCACGAACACCACCGTGGCACCCTCGACAGCAATCACATCCAACTCGCCGTACCGGCACCGCCAATTACGCTGCAACACCCGCAAACCCAACGACTGCAGATGCTCAACCGCCAACCGCTCCCCCAACGCCCCGATCTCGGCGCGACTCCATGTCTCCATGAATCAAAGAGTCGCCAGCACCCCCGACAGAACCGATCGGGTCAGCCCTCGCGAGGGGTAGTTATCCACAATCGCGGATCCATCCACAGCCGCCGGCGGCGCAGATCTCGAAAGCCCTTTACTACCAGGCCATCACCTGCGACTCCGGGGAGCGCGCCGCGGACTCGAACTCACCCAGAACCGACACGGTCGACCCGACCGGGAGCACCTCGGTCAGTTCCCCCGCCAGCCGGCGCAAAGCCCGGGGTGACGGCAGGTCGACGTCGATCAGCACCAGGTATCTGTTCGTTTCCCGGATGCCCCTGGCACTGAGCAGCTCGCAGGACAACACGTTGCCCACGCGTCCGGCCCGCCGGCGGGGCAGCGACTGCAGGAACGGTCGCACCACGGCGAGCAGCGCATCGTGCTGCTCAGCGAGTGCGTCAGCGGCCGCGGCTTCGATCGAGAGTGCCCACGTCGTCATGGCGACCAACCGTAGGGCGACCGAGCCTGCTCGAACTGAGTAGGCGAGTACTTGCTCTCAGGCCAGCGCGTCGAACTTCCGTCTGGCCGTCAGGCCAGCGCGTCGAACAGCGCCGCCAACTGGCTCGGCGACACCGCGACACCGCACTGCCCGCGCAGCGACGTCAACGGGCGGGCGATGTTCTGCAGATCCAGGAACTCACCCGGGTGCCCGACGAAGTAACCCCTGATCGCGGCGGTGGCGTCGGGGGTCGACTGATTGCCGGCCGCGGTCAGCACATCGTTGGCGCCGGGGTGAGCGTCCAGGTAGGCCCCGGCCTGGCTCAGCACGCCACTGGCGGTGGTGGCAAGGCCGCTCGCCGAGCACGGGTCAGCGGCGGCAGCGGTCGGGGCGGAGACGGTCGCGAAGACGGCGGACGCGCTGAACAGGAGGATGGCAATCGGCTTCATCGCTCGATCCTATGGATTCGCTGCGAGAATCCGCATCCTTTGCGCACAGTGGCCCGCGCGCGTGGCGGACTTGTCGGACCGCAGCGCTACCTTCGCGCCATGACTTTCGACATGGAGTCCTACGTCGACCTCGACCTGCCGGCCCGGCGTTCCCCGGCCTTCGGTTCCTTCGACGCCGATGCGGCCATGGATCGCGTCATCGAGTTCTGTATCTCCCGCGACGTGCATCTGGGCACCAAGTACTCGGTCATCCCGCAGCTCGACCGGGCGCTGCAGATCGCCGCCCTGATCGGGCCGGACAAGCGCTGGACCCGTATCGCCCGGTGGTCGGGCAACGACGACGCGGGCGACGTGCCCGGCGTCATCCGCAACGACCTGCGGGACATCCTCTACAGCCGCTTCGTCGCCGCCCTGCCCGACGCCCGGTGGCTGCCGCCGATCAGCGTGGTCTCCGTCAGCCGGTGGGCGCGGTTCTCCCAGTCGATGCGCACCGCACGCGATCTCGGTCTGGGCTGGATCGTGCCGATCCACCGCGAGGTACTGCTGGTGCCCATGCCGACGGTGCGCTACGCCGCCCCCGATTCCACGGGCGCCGGCACCGTCCTGCACGACGACACCGGCCGCCCGGCCATCGAATGGTCGGACGGCTCGGGCATCTTCTATCTGCACGGCACCGAGTTCGACGAGGCGGTCTATCACCGGATCGTCGCCCGACAGATGTCCATCGAGCAGGTTGCCGGGTTGCGCAACGCCGACCAGCGTTCGATTGCGTTGCGCTACCTCACTTTCGAGCAACTCATCGGTTCTGGCGCGCAGGCGGTCGACATCGATGGGGTCGGTCCGGGGTTGTATCGATTGCCGCTGCCCCCGCGGTTGGCACGCG
The DNA here is from genome assembly GCF_002101555.1 of Mycolicibacterium canariasense. Taxonomy (GTDB): domain Bacteria; phylum Actinomycetota; class Actinomycetes; order Mycobacteriales; family Mycobacteriaceae; genus Mycobacterium; species Mycobacterium canariasense. Next base: position 307,960 of record NZ_LQOL01000052.1, on the reverse strand, counting down.
ACCGCGCCCCGGGATACGGGGCATCCGACTTTTTCGTGCACCGCGGCGGCACCGTGGAGTGGCTGGACCCGCGTATCTGCTTACCCCGCAACACCGAACCACCCCTGCCCGGTTCGGGCGCGCACAGCCCCGAACCGCCGGTGCCCCTCGAACCGCGAAGATAGCCGCACCGACACCGGTATGTTGCTAAGGGCAGCCTCAACTACGAGAGGACCCCTTGATGCGCGCCCGATGGTGTCGATTCACCGCCTTGTTGTCGGTCCTGGCCCTGGCGATCGCCGCCACGGCCTGCTCATCCGGCAAACCCAGCGACGAATTGCTGATCTACAACGCTCAGCACGAGTCGCTGACCAAGGAATGGATCGACGCGTTCACCAAGGAGACCGGCATCAAGGTCACCTACCGGCAGGGCGGTGACACCGAACTGGGCAACCAGATCATCGCCGAGGGAGCGGCGTCGCCGGCCGACGTCTTCCTCACCGAGAACTCCCCGGCGATGGCTGCGGTCGAGAAGGCCGGACTGTTCGCCGACGTCGACCCGACGGTCCAGCAGCAGGTGCCCGCGCAGTACCGGCCGGCGTCGAACAAGTGGACCGGCGTCGCCGCGCGCACCACCGTGTTCGTCTACAACAAGACACGGCTGCAGGAGAACCAGCTGCCCAAGTCGATCATGGACCTGCAGTCGGCACCGTGGAAGGGACGCTGGGGCGCCCCGCCGGCCAAGGCCGATTTCCAGGCGATCGTGGCGGCCATGCTGGCCCTCACCGGTGAACCGGCCACCGCCGCCTGGCTGGCCGGGATGAAGACCAACGCGACCGTCTTCCAGGACAACATCGCCACCCTGCGCGCGGTGAACGACGGTCAGGTCGACGGCGGCATCATCTACCACTACTACTGGTTCCGCGACCAGGCCAAGACCAAGGACATCAGCGCCAACACCGCCCTGCACTACTTCCGCAACCAGGACCCGGGCGCGTTCGTCAGCATCTCCGGTGGCGGTGTCCTCAATTCGAGCAAGAAGAAGGACCAGGCCCAGCAGTTCCTGCGGTTCATCACCGGTAAGGCCGGCCAGGAGGTGCTGCAGAAGGGCACCTCGTTCGAATACCCGGTCGGCAGCGACGTCGCGGCCAACCCGGCGCTGCCCGCGCTGGACACTCTGCAGGCGCCCCGGGTGAACCCGTCGGATCTGAACGCCGCCAAGGTGACCGACCTGATGACCGCCGCGGGACTGCTGTAGGTGGTCACCACCCAGGCGCCGCCACGCAGCACCCGGACCAGGACGGGGCCGCTGCTGAGTGCCACCGTGGCGGTGCTGGTCGCACTGACGTTCATTCCGCTCGGCTACGTGGGATGGGCGATCGCCAGCACCGGGCCGGCCCAGGTGTACCAGTTGGTGGTCCGTCCCCGCGTCGGGGAATTGCTGGTCAACACCGTCGGACTGGTGGTGGTGACGGTGCCGATCTGCCTGTTCGTCGGCGTCGGTGCGGCCTGGCTGGTGGAACGCACCGACGTGCCCGGCCGCACGATCTGGCGCCCGTTGCTGGTGGCTCCGCTGGCCGTGCCGGCGTTCATCAACAGCTACGCCTGGGTGAGCGTCTGGCCGGCCCTGCACGGCTTCGGCGCCGGGGTGCTGGTCTCGGCGCTGTCGTATTTCCCGTTCGTCTATCTGCCCGCCGCGGCCACGCTGCGCCGGCTGGATCCGGCCATCGAGGAATCCGCCCGCGCGCTGGGCTCCAGTCCGGTCGGCGTGTTCTTCCGGGTGGTGCTTCCGCAACTGCGGTTGGCGGTGCTGGGCGGCGGGTTGCTGATCGGGGTGCATCTGCTCGCCGAGTACGGCGCGTTCGCCATGCTGCGCTTCGCCACCTTCACCACGGCGATCTTCGAGCAGTTCCAGGCGACCTTCGACGGTGCGGCCGGAGCCACCCTGGCCGGCATCCTGGTGACGCTGTGCCTGGCGCTGCTGCTGACCGAGGCGGCCCTGCGCGGCACCGCCCGATTCGCCAGGATCGGGTCCGGCGCACCCCGCGCGATCACCCCGACCCCGTTGCACACCATGGGTTTACCGGCACTGGTGGCGCTCACGGCGCTGACCGCGCTGGCCCTCGGCGTGCCGGTGTGGACGCTGCTGCGCTGGTTGTGGATCGGCGGCGCGCAGGTCTGGTCGGTCGCCGACCTCGGCACCGCGCTGCTGCAGACGGCGGGCCTGGCCGCGGTGGCGGCGGCACTGACCACGGTGCTGGCGTTCCCGTTCGCCTGGCTGGCCGTGCGTTTCAGCGGCCCGTTGGCCCGGGCCGTGGAGGGCGCCAACTTCATCACCAGCGCCATGCCGGGCATCGTCACCGCGCTGGCCCTGGTGACGGTGGCCATCCGGTTCGCTCCGCCGCTGTATCAGACCACCGCCCTGGTGCTGGCCGCATACGTGTTGATGTTTCTGCCCCGCGCGCTGGTCAGCCTGCGCTCCGGGCTGGCCCAGGTGCCGCCCACGCTCGAGGAGGCCTCGCTGTCCCTGGGCCGGACCCCGGCACATACCTTCGTGCACGTGACGTTGCGATTGACCGCCCCCGCCGCGGCCGCCGGCGCCTGCCTGGTGTTCGTGGCCGTCGCCACCGAACTGACCGCCACCCTGCTGCTCGCCCCGACCGGCACCCGCACCCTGGCCATGCGGTTCTGGTCGTTGTCCAGCGAGTTGGATTACGCCGCCGCGGCGCCCTACGCCATGATGCTGGTGCTGCTCTCGATCCCGGTGACCGTGCTGCTGTTCAAACAGTCCACCAAGGCGGCAGCCCTGTGAACACCCTTGAGATCAGCACACTGTCGAAGTCCTTCGGGACGGCGCAGGTGCTCGATTCGGTGGATCTGACCCTGGCGGCGGGCAGCACGACGGCGGTGGTCGGTGCGTCCGGCTGCGGGAAGACCACGCTGCTGCGCCTGGTGGCCGGGTTCGAGAATCCCGACGCGGGAACCGTCACCATCGACGGCACCCAGGTCGCCGGCCCGGGCCGATGCGTCGCCGCGCACCGGCGGGCCGTCGGCTACGTCGCCCAGGACGGCGCCCTGTTCCCCCACCTGAGTGTGGCCGCGAACATCGCCTACGGCCTGCCGGGCCGGCGCGGCAGCGCCGCGGTGCGCGAGCGGGTCACGCAGCTGCTGGACACGGTGTCGCTGGACCCGTCGTTCGCCGACCGGCGCCCCCACCAGTTGTCCGGCGGTCAACAGCAGCGGGTGGCGCTGGCGCGTGCGATGGCCCGCCGCCCGGTACTGATGCTGCTCGACGAGCCGTTCTCGGCGCTGGACACCGGGCTGCGCGCAGCCACCCGCAAAGCGGTCATGCAGGTGCTCCGCGATGCGGGTGTCACCACCCTGCTGGTCACCCATGACCAGGCCGAGGCACTGTCGATCGCCGATCAGGTGGCCGTGATGCGCGACGGCCGGTTCACCGGTGTCGGTACGCCGCAACAGGTTTACCGTCATCCGGCGGATCGGTTCACTGCCGAGTTCCTGGGCGACTGCGTGCTGCTGCCGTGCACGGTGCGCGACGGCTGCGCCGAGAGCGCCCTGGGCCGGGTCCCCGCCGCGGCCGACGACGGCCCCGGCACCCTGATGCTGCGGCCCGAACAACTGCACGCCACCGTGGCCGCCGACACCGACCACGGCGCCGGTCTGGGCACCGTCATCGCCACCGAGTTCCTGGGGCACGAGGTGCTGTTGACGATCGACCCGGGCGGGGACACCCCGGCATTCACCGTCCGCCAGCACAGCGTCGACCCGCCGCCGGTCAATGCCAAGGTACGCATCGACATCGTCGGAAGCGGCTTGGTTTTCCGGTGAGCCCGATGATCGACCACCTGAGCAGTTTCGGCGACCGACCCGCGGTGCACTGCGCGGGCACGACGCTGACCTACCGTGAACTGGCCGACCGGGTGGCGGGCGCCGCAACGGAATTCGGCACCGGCCGCGGCATTGTGCTGATCGAGGTGCACAACGACACCGCCACGCTGGTGCACTACCTGGGCGCCCTGGCAGCCGGGCAGGTTCCGTTGCCGGTTCCGCCCGGGCGTGACCACAGCGACCTCATCGAGTGCTACCGGCCCGATGTCGTCATCGACGCCGGCGGCGTGCACCACCGCGGCCAGCAGGGGCATCGCCTGCACCCGGACCTGGCACTGTTGTTGTCGACGTCGGGCAGCACCGGGTCCCCGAAACTGGTGCGGTTGTCCACCGCCAACCTGCTCGCCAATGCCGCGGCCATCGCCGAATACCTGAACATCCGCGAAACCGACTGTGCGGCAACCACCTTGCCCATGTCCTACTGCTACGGACTATCGGTGATCCACAGTCACCTGCTGCGCGGGGCCGCGCTGCTGTTGACCGACCTGTCGGTGACCGACGACGAGTTCTGGGTGCTGTTGCGCCGGCACCGCGCCACCACGTTCGCCGGGGTGCCCTACACGTTCGACTTGCTGGAGCGCATCGGCTTCGAGGACATGGACCTGCCCGATCTGCGCTACGTCACCCAGGCCGGTGGCCGGATGCCGCCGCACCGGGTCCGTGACATCGCGGAGCTGGGCCGGCGCCGGGGCTGGGAGCTGTTCGTCATGTACGGCGCCACCGAGGCCACCGCGCGGATGGCCTACCTGCCGCCGCATCTCGCGTTGCGCCACCCGGGCGCGATCGGCCGGGCCATCCCGGGCGGGCAGCTGGCGGTCGACGCCCCCGACGGCGAGGTCGGCGAACTGACCTACCGCGGACCGAACGTGATGCTCGGCTACGCGCACGCCGCCGACGATCTCGCGCTGGGCCGCACCGTCGAGGTGCTGCGCACCGGTGACCTGGCCCGCCACCTCGGCGACGGGTTGTACGAGGTGGTCGGCCGGGCCAGCCGGATGGTCAAGATGTTCGGGCTGCGGATCGACCTGCAGCGGCTGGAGGGGACGCTGCGCGACCGCGGCATCATCGCGTTGTGCACCGCCGACGCCGACACGCTCGTGGTGGCCGCGCTCGCCGAGCCGGACCGGGTGCGCCGCGCCGTCGCCGCCGGCACCGGTGTGCCGGCCGGTGCCGTCCGCGCCGTGCGGGTCGACGAGCTGCCGGTGCTGCCCTCGGGTAAGCCGGACTATCCCGCGGTGGCGGCGCTGGCGCCACCGCCGCCGGCCGCCCAGACCGTGCGCGCGCTGTTCGGCGACGTGCTGCATGTCGATCCCGAGAGCATCGACCCCGGCGCCAGTTTCGTCGATCTCGGCGGCAACTCCCTGACCTATGTCGCGATGTCGGTGCGGCTGCAGAAGATTCTCGGTCGGCTGCCCCCGCAGTGGCAGCGCATCCCGCTGTGCGAGCTGGAGCGCACCCCGCCACCGGGAACCCGCCGCACCGTGCTGGAAACCAGCGTCGCGCTGCGGGCGCTGGCCATCATCCTCATCGTCGGATCGCACGCCGAACTGTTCACCCTGTGGGGCGGCGCGCACATCCTGCTCGGCGTGGCCGGGTACAACTTCGGCCGGTTCTGCCTGACACCGGTGTCGCGCAGTGACCGGGTCCGCCACCTGAGCCAGACCATCGGTGCGATCGCGATTCCCGCGATCGCCTGGGTGGCCATCGCCCTGCTCATCACCGACGACTATCACGGCACGAACCTGTTGCTGGCCAACAAGTTTCTCGGTCCCGCCGACAGCATGACGGCCGGCCGGCTGTGGTTCGTCGAGGTGCTGGTGTGGGTGCTGGTGGGGCTGACCGCGCTGTGCTGGCTGGCCGACCGCGCCGAACGACGCCATCCGTTTGCCTTCGCCGCAACGTTGTTGGCGCTCGGGCTGGTGCTGCGTTTCGAGTTTCCCGGCCGCGACGCCTGGTTCTCTATGCTGGCGTTCTGGTTCTTCGCGGGGGGTTGGGCGGCGGCGAAGGCCACGTCGGTGTGGCAGCGCCTGGCGGTCACCGCGGCGCTCGCGGTCGGCCTGCACGGGTATTTCGGCACTACCGGCCGCGAGGTGCTGGTGTTCACCGGGTTGGCGCTGCTGATCTGGCTGCCGGCGCTGCGCTGCCCGGCGCGGCCGGCGGTGATCGCGGGCGTGATCGCCGAGGCGTCGCTGTACACCTATCTCACGCACTTCCAGGTGTATGCGTTGTTCGGCGAACACCGACTGCTCGGGGTGCTGGCCTCGATCGCGGTGGGCGTGGCGTTGAGCCGGCTGATCGGCGCGATCCGCAGGCGGATTCGTCAGTCCCGGTCGGCGAACAGCCCTTCCTGGACCAGCGTGGCGGCGATGGTGCCGTCGGCGCGCAGCAGGCTGGCGGTGATGACGCTGCGGCCCCGCGCCGCCGCGGGCGAGGACGACTCCAGCAGGTTCCACTCGTCGGCGCGTACCGACTGATGCAGCCAGATCGACGAGTCGGTGGTGCCGGTGCGGTGCACGCGGTCGCGCATCGCCGACCCGTGCACGTGTGAGGCCGGGTCGACCCCGTACAGGTCGGTGATGTAGACGGCGATGAGGGTGTGCAGCAACGGGTCGTCCGGCAGCGGCGCCGTCACCCGCCACCACATCCGCCGGACGAAATCGGCGCCCGATCCGATGTCGTCGATCCGGATGTCGAGTTCGGCCAGCGGCAGCGACGGCGCCGGGCCGGGCGGCCCGGTCCGCGGCAGGAGGTCCGGATGTGTCGGCATTGCCTGCCGCACACCGTGTTCGGGGCCGCTCAGCGGCACCGTGAAAGAGACGGTGCCCGTGGTGAGCAGCCGTCCGGCCTGCCGGCTCTCCACCCGCCGCGCCGCGGCGGTGCGCCCGTCGTAGATCCGGTCCACCCGCAGATCCAGCGCCACGCCCGCGTCCCCGCCGCGCAGGAACTGCAGATGCATGTTGGTGGGCTGGTAGCGCGCATCGAGGGTGTGACACGCCGCGGCCAGGCTCTGCGCGGCGATCAACCCGCCGTAGGCGCGTTTGCCGTCCGGGCCAGCGGCCGGCCCCGTCCACGCATCGTGGCCGGCCTCGGTCAGCTCGAACAGCGCGGCGAGATCGCTCATGCGACCGTCCCAGCCGCGGTGAGGTCGGCGATCTCGTCGGCGCCGAGCCCCAGTGCGTCGGCGAGCACCTGCGCGGTGTGGTCGCCGAGCGCGGGTGCCGGCACCGCGGGCGGGTAGACGCCGTCGACGGCGATCGGCAGCCCGGGGGCCAGGTAGCTGCCGACGCGTGGTTGGTCCAGGGTGGTGAACAGCGGGTTGTCGGTCACCTTCGGGCCGGCGGCGGCCTCGGCAAAACTGCGGTAGCGCTCCCACAGGATCGAGGTGTCCGACAGCGTGGCGGTGATCTCCTCGGCGGTGTGCGCGCTGAACCACGGGGTGAACAGCCCGGTCAGCGCGTCCCGGTGACGGTAGCGCTGCCCCTCGTCGGCGAAATCGGCACCCAGCGATTCGGCCAGGGCGGCAACGGCTTTGGTGTTGCCGGTGATGTCGGTCAAGTCCCGGAAATGCCGGCCGGTGAGCGCGACGATCATGAACGCGGCACCGTCGGCGCTGGCGAACTGCTGGCCGTACTGGCCGTAGATCGCGTTGCCGATCCGGGGCCGGTCAGCGCCGTTGACCATCACTTCGGTCAGGAAGCTCAGGTTTCCGGCGGTGGCCAGTGCGACATTCTCCAGCGGAATCGAGACCCGTTGCCCCTGCCCGGTCCCGTCGCGGTGCCGCAGCGCGGTGGTGACGGCCAGCGCCGCATACAGGCCGCAGGCGACGTCCCAGGCGGGCAGCACGTGGTTGACCGGAACGTCGAGACCGGCCGGCCCGGTCACCAACGGGAACCCCAGCCCGGCGTTGACGGTGTAGTCCACACTGGTCCCGCCGTCGGCCCGGCCGGAAATCTCCACGTGGATCAGATCGGGGCGGCGCGCCGTCAAGGCCTCATACGAATGCCATTGCCGCCCAGCGACGTTGGTGATCAGCACGCCCGCATCGGCGATCAGCCGGCACACCAGGTCCTGCCCTTGCGCGGAGCGCATGTCCACCGCCACCGACCGCTTGCCCTTGTTCAGGCCGGCCCAGTAGATGCTGTCGCCGGCCGCGGTCACCGGCCACCGGTGATAGTCGGCGGCCCCGCCCACCGGATCGACCCGGATCACCTCGGCCCCCAACTGGGCCAGCGTCATGCCGGCCAGCGGGACTGCGACGAAACTGGAGATCTCGATGATGCGGACACCGGACAGCGGCCGGGCGGGCTGGGGTGCGTCGGTCACCCGCCCACGATAGGCAGGTCCATCTCCCGTCACGGTCGCCGCCCCGGCCGCCCCTCCGGTTCGACCGGACAGGCCATGGCCGCACAGGCTAGTTTGTTGGCGTGGCCTCGATCACCCTCGACACCCCCGCCGGTCCGATCGACGCACTGCTGGACACCCCGAGCGGCTCCGGGCCGTGGCCGGGCGTGGTTGTCGTGCACGACGCCGTCGGCTACCGGCCCGACAACGAGGCGGTGTCGCAGCGCATCGCCGACGCCGGCTACCTGGCGCTGACCCCGAACCTGTACGCCCGGGGCGGTCGGGCGCGCTGTATCACCCGGGTGATGCGGGAGGCGCTGACCCAGCGTGGCCGCTCGCTGGACGACATCCTGGCCGCGCGGGATCACCTGCTGGGCTTGCCGGAATGCACCGGAACCGTCGGGATCGCGGGCTTCTGCATGGGTGGTCAGTTCGCGCTGATCTTGTCCCCCAAGGGTTTCGGCGCGGCGGCCCCGTTCTACGGCACGCCCCTGCCGCGCGACCTGGACCGCACGCTGGCCGGCGCCTGCCCCATCGTGGCGAGCTTCGGCCGGCGTGATCCGCTGGGGATCGGCGCACCGGAGAAGCTGCGCCGGGTCACCGGCGCCCGCAACATCACCGCCGACATCAAGATCTACCCGAAGGCCGGGCACAGCTTCGCCAATCAGCTACCCGCGCAGCCGCTGCTGCGGGTCACCGGGTTCGGTTACGACGAGGCCGCCACGGCGGACGCCTGGTCCCGGGTGTTCGCATTCTTCGACGAGCACCTGCGGACATAGCGGCGATCAGCCGGGTCAGTCCGGCAGCCGCAGCTCGGGTTTCTCGACCTCTTCGATGTTCACGTCCTTGAACGTGATGACCCGGACCTGCTTGACGAACCGAGCCGGCCGGTACATGTCCCACACCCAGGCATCGGCGAGCCGCAGCTCGAAGTAGACCTCGCCGTCGGCGTTGCGCGGCACCAGCTCCACGCTGTTGGCCAGGTAGAACCGCCGCTCGGTCTCCACCACATAGCTGAACTGACCGACGATGTCCTTGTACTCGCGATACAGCGAGAGCTCCATCTCGGTTTCGTACTTCTCGAGATCCTCGGCACTCATCTGCTCTGCTGTCCTTCGTCTAGGTTGGGCTCCATCATTCCGCACGCTGTGGCGTCGCGTCGCACCGATCCGGCAACGCGTGCGATGTTGACGAACGAGAACCGGTGCTGGCTGCACGGGCCGAGCCGCTCCAGCGCGGCCGTGTGGCCCGGGGTGCCGTACCCCTTGTGCTCGGCGAAGCCGTATCCGGGGTGTTCGCTGTCCATGCTGACCATCAGGCGGTCGCGGCTGACCTTGGCCAACACACTCGCCGCGGCGATACACGCGGCTGCGGCGTCACCGCCGATCACCGGCAGCGAGGGCACCGTCAGACCGGGCACCCGAAAACCGTCGGACAACACGTAACCGGGCCGGACCGGCAGACCGGCCACCGCTCGGCGCATCCCCTCGATGTTCGCGTGGTGCACGCCGCGCCGGTCCACCTCGGTCGATTCGATGATCACCACGTGGTACGCCACCGCGTAGCGACGGATGAGCGGGAACAGCCGTTCCCGTTCGGCCTCGGTGAGTTTCTTCGAGTCGTCCAGCGCGGCCAGGCTGGACAGCCGATTCGGGCCCAGCACGCAGGCCGCCACGACCAGCGGTCCTGCGCAGGCACCGCGTCCCACCTCGTCGACGCCCGCGACCGGTCCGAGCCCGCTGCGATACAGCGCGGACTCCAGGGTGCGCAGCCCGGATTTGCGGATCACGGTCCGCGGTGGCCAGCTCGCCGCCAACGCCAAGACTCCTAAGATGCGGGCGCCGTCTGTGGGTTCACGCTGTCCACACCGCCCCACCGCGACGGCGGCCACGCGATGAACCGGGCCTTACCGATGACATTGTCCACCGGCACGGTGCCGGGCACCGGGTCACCCGTGCACAGCAGGCCCTTCTGCGCATCGGCCGGCAGGTTGGCGCAGTGCGCGCGGGAATCCGCCGAGTGGGTGCGGTTGTCCCCCATCACCCACAACCGTCCCTCGGGCACCTTGACGGGGCCGAACTCGTTACCCAGGCAGGGGTAGACGTTGGTGTCGGCCATCATCGTCGTCGGATCCAGATAGGGCTCGTTGAGCTTCTTGCCGTCCACGGTCAGCCCGGTGGCGGCGCGGCATTCGACGGTTTGGCCGCCCACCGCGATGACACGCTTGACCAGATCGTTCTCATCCGGCGGCACGAAACCGACGAACGACAGCGCGTTCTGCGCCCAACGGATCACCGGGTTGTCGGACCGGATCGACTTGTAGCCGATGTTCCAGTTCGGCGGACCCTTGAAGACGACCACGTCACCGGGCTCGGGCTTGGAGAACCGATAGGTGAGCTTGTCCACCATGATCCGGTCGCCCACACAGCCGGCGCAGCCGTGCAGGGTGGGTTCCATCGATTCCGACGGGATCAGATAGGGCCGGGCCACGAAGGTGAGCACCACGTAGTACATGACCAGCGCGATGGTGACGAGGATGACCCCTTCACGTACCGCACCCGATTTGCGCTTGGGCTCGTCGGTTTCCTGGTCCTCGACGGTGTCGGTGACGGAATCTTCCACGCCATCTGCCACGTCCGAATCCGACCCGTCGGCGGCCGCCGTACCTTCTTTGTCCTCGGTCACGGCATCAGGGTAGTCAGCATTTCTGACCGCTCCGGCAGGCGTGCCGGAACCAGCGTCAGCGCTTCTCCTTGATCTTCGCCTTCTTGCCGCGCAGCTCGCGCAGGTAGTACAGCTTGGCGCGACGCACATCGCCGCGGGTCACGACGTCGATGTGGTCGATATTGGGCGAGTGCACCGGGAAGGTCCGCTCGACACCGACGCCGTAGCTCTCCTTGCGCACGGTGAAGGTCTCCCGGATGCCGCCACCCTGGCGCCGGATCACGACACCCTTGAAGACCTGGATGCGCTCCTTGGAGCCCTCGATAACCTTCACGTGCACGTTGACGGTGTCGCCGGGGCTGAAGGCCGGGATGTCGTCGCGCAGCGACGTCTGATCGACGAAGTCCAGCGTGTTCATCGGTGACACTTCCTTGCTAGTAAGCGGCTCCTGCGGGACCGCGCAAGTGCGCGGCCGAGCCGAGGTATTCGGGCTTATCGGGTTCTGCGTCACGCAGCAGGCTTCGCCCCTTTCGGCGAGGCCGTGCGCAGACAACTGCTCAATTGTGCCAGATGGCGTTCGTCCGACGAAATCGGCACATCCGGGCGCAAAACTCCACCGCGCCGGGCGGGCGACAACCGCCGTCAACCGTTAGGCTACAGATGGGTCAGCGCCACCTGCTACGACCGCTTCGAAGGTCGGGCGTTCCGGCCGACTCAATGGTTCACACAGCGTGTTACCGGGCTGTTGACAGGCATGCCAGGAGGAGAGCTATGCGGGCGCGGCCGTCGAAGCTCATGACGGTGGCTGCCACGGTGCTGTGCACCGGCGCGCTGGTATCGGCCTGTGAGGCCAAGGTCTACGGAACCCCGCCCCCGCCACCGGAGTCCCCGCAGTTGACCGTCATCGCTCCATTGGGGAACTCCGCGCCGCTACCCGAGGCACCGCCCGACCAGCCCGCGGCGGCCTTTCAGGGGCTGGACGCCCGCGTGCGGCAGGCCGTCGCCGACGCCTCGGCCGACGGCGCCGACATCACCGTGGCGATCCTGGACCGCAACACCGGCCAACTGGTCACCAGCGGGGACATCGACACGATCGCCATCGCCTCCGTGGTGAAGTTGTTCATCGCCGACGACCTGCTGCTGCAGGAGGCCAACGGCCAGACCACGCTGAGCCCGGACGACCGCAGGATGCTCGACGTCATGCTGCGCTCCAGCGACGACAGCGCGGCCGAGGTGTTCTGGAACCGCAGCGGCGGCAGCGACATCATCAACCGGGTCGTGAGCCGCTACGGGCTGTCCGCCACCCGGCCCCCGGGCAACGGGCGCTGGTACAACACCACCAGCACGGTGACCGACCTGGTGCGCTACTACGACATGCTGCTCTCGGGCAAGGGCGGGTTGCCCGCCGCCGATGCCAGCATCATCCTGGCCGATCTCGCCGAGTCCACCCCGACCGCACCCGACGGGATGGTGCCCGGCGGCGTCTACCCGCAGCGGTTCGGCATCCCGGAAGGGTTGTACGCCGAACCGGTTGCGGTGAAACAAGGGTGGATGTGCTGCATCGGCGCGGACTGGATGCACCTGTCCACCGGCGTGGTGGGCCCGGACCGTCGCTACGCGGTGGCGATCAGCTCCATGCAGCCCGCCGATGCCGACGAGGCGCGCAAGACGATCACCGCGGCCGTGTCGACGATCTTCCCCGGCGGCCGCATCTAGAGTAAGTCGGGCCGGCGTTCCCGGGTGCGCTGCAGCGACTGCTCGTGCCGCCACGCCGCGATCTTGGCATGGTCACCCGAGCGCAGCACCGGTGGCACCTCCAGCTCGCGCCACACCTGCGGACGGGTGTAGCTGGGCCCTTCGAGCAAACCGTCGGAATGCGAATCCTCTTGGTGCGATTGCGGATTGCCGAGCACATCGGGCAGCAGACGCACCACGGCCTCCACCATGACCAGCACTGCCGCCTCCCCGCCGGCCAGCACGTAGTCGCCGATGGAGACCTCCTCCACCCGCATCCGGCGGGCGGCGTCCTCGGCGACACGCTGGTCGATGCCCTCGTAGCGACCACAGGCGAACACCAGGTGCGATTCGGCGCTCCAGCGCTGCGCGGTGGCCTGCGTGAACGGCCGGCCCGCGGGCGTCGGGATCACCAGAAGCGTTTCGGCCGAACAGATTTCGTCGAGTGCCGCACCCCAGACCGGCGCCCGCATGACCATGCCGGGCCCGCCGCCGTAGGGCGCGTCGTCGACCGACCTGTGCACATCGTGGGTCCACCGCCGCAGATCGTGCACGCCGAGGTCGAAGATCCCGGCCTCCAGCGCCTTACCGGGCAGGGCCTGGCGCAGCGGTTCCAGATAGTCGGGGAAGATCGTGACGACGTCGATCCGCATGGCGACCTAAAGGTCTTCGAGGTTGAGCAGACCGTCGGGCGGATCGATCTCGACCAGCCGGTCCTCCAGCGACACCGCCGTGACGATCGCCGAGACGAACGGCACCAGCACCTCGGCCCCCTCGGCGGTCTTGACCGACAACAACTCCCCCGCCGGGGTGCGCAGCACCTCGGCCACCGTCCCGACCGCGGTACCGTCCACGGTCCGCACCGCCAGCCCTTCGAGCTGGTGGTCGTAGAACTCGTCGGGGTCCTCGATCGGCGGCAGCTCGTCTGTGCTCACCACGAACAGCGTGCCGCGAATCTCGTCGGCGGCGTTGCGGTCGGTGACACCGGTCAGCCGCACCAGCAGTCGCCCACCGTGTTCGCGCACCGAATCGATGACGAATTCGCGTTGCGGCGCATTGCGTTTGGCACCACGAAGCCGGGCGCCCGGGCTGAACCGGGCGTCCGGGTCGTCGGTGCGGACCTCCACGACGACCTCGCCGCTGATGCCGTGGGCCTTCACCACCCGACCGACGACGAGGTCCATGATCTGAACGACTACTGGGTTTCTATTGATCCGTGTCGACCACGTCGACGCGGATGCCCCGGCCGCCGATCCCGGCGACCAGGGTGCGCAGCGCGGTGGCGGTGCGACCGCCGCGGCCGATGACCTTCCCCAGATCATCGGGGTGCACGTGCACCTCCACCGTGCGACCGCGACGGTTGGTCACCAGGTCGACCCGGACATCGTCGGGGTTGTCGACGATCCCGCGAACGAGGTGTTCGACGGCGTCGACGACTACGGAGCTCATTCGGCGGCGGGCTCAGCCGCGGCGTCGGTGGCCTCGGCGGTCTCGCCCTCGGCGGCCGCGTCGTCCTTCTTGGCAGGAGCCTTCTTCTTCTTGAGCTGGGTGGCCTCGCCGGTCGGGGCGTTGTCGGCGGCGGCCAGGGCCGCGTTGAACAGGTCCAGCTTGGACGGCTTGGGCTCCTTGACCTTCAGCGTGCCCTCGGCACCCGGCAGGCCCTTGAACTTCTGCCAGTCACCGGTGATCTTCAGCAGCGCCAGGACGGGCTCGGTGGGCTGCGCACCGACGCCCAGCCAGTACTGCGCGCGCTCCGAATCGATCTCGATCAGGCTCGGCTCTTCCTTGGGGTGGTAGCGGCCGATGACCTCGATGGCGCGGCCGTCGCGGCGGTTACGCGCGTCGGCGACGGCGATGCGGTACTGGGGGTTGCGGATCTTGCCGAGACGGGTCAGCTTGATTTTGACAGCCATGTGAAAGCGTTTTCTCCTGTATGTGCCACGCTGCAATTCGGCGATCTCCGGCGGGTTGCCGGGATCCGGTTTTGCCTTACGTGTGTGACCGGCGCGCAGCGCATCTAACGGTGTCGCGCGACAGACAGCCGCCTATTGTGCCAGAGCGGGTGTGGCCTGCCCAAATCTAGACAATCTTGTCGAAGCACTTCACCTCGACGCGGCGGCTCATCCGCCAGCCCTCGCCGGTGCGCACGAACTCGTCCTCGTACCAGAGCCCGCAGAACAGCACCTGCTGTTGCTCGCCTCCCAAAACCATCGGGTTGAAGCACAGCGTCCGCGACGTGGCGGTGTCCCCTGCCAGCCGGATGTCGACGTTGCCCAACATGTGCGCGTACGCCGGGAAGTTCGGCAGCACCTGAGCCAGCCACGCCTTCACCTCGGGGAAATGGCCGTCCACCCCGCCCATGGCGCGGTAGTCGATATAGGCGTCCGGGGTGAACACCCGGTCCAGGTCGTCGAACCGGCGAGTGTCGATGGCCGTCGAGTAGGCGATCAGCAGATCCTGGATTTCCAGGCGGTCAGAGATCTCTTCGATGCTCAGCACGCCTCGATTGAACCACTACGCCTGCGGGCCCACCGGCCCTTCCGACGGTGGCCAGTGCTCGCCGGACCACTCCCCCGGTTCGCCGTGCTCACCGCGCGACAGCGGCACCCATTGTTCGGTGGGCGCCGGCTGTTTCGACGACGGGAAATCGCGCAGCTTGCCCGAGGGTTCGGCATCCCACTTGGCGAAGGTCAGCGGTGTCTGCAACCACGCGAACAGCAGGTTGTACACGGCTTCCAGCGAGTCGAGGTGCGTGCGTTCCCAGCCGTGGCTGCCGTCCAGCCCGAAGCCCACCAGGGCGGCCCTGGTGTTGGCACCCGCCTCGATGGCGGCCGCGGCGTCGGAACGATAGAACCGGAACACGTCCCGCGCGTGCGGAATTCGCCGTTCCTTGGCCAGCCGGCACAGCTTGCGGGTGAGGTGGTAGTCGAACGGCCCGTGCAGATCGGCCATCGGGATGGTCACCCCGTCCTCGATGGAGTGCTGCCCCGGCGCACACACCGCGTTGTCCACCGACACCAGTTCGGCGACATCGGGGTGCAGGCCGTGGCTGGCGCCGTGCCCCACCTCCTCGGTGATCGTCACCATGATCGTCGTCTTGTGCGGCAGCACGATGCGGTCGTCGGCGATGGTCTTGGCCAGTGCCAACGCGACGGCCACCCCCGCCTTGCCGTCCAGGTGCCGCGACACGATGAACCCGTCGGAGGTCAATTCCGGGGCGGCGATCAACGCGACGAAATCACCGACGTTGAACCCGAGCCGTTCCAGGTCGGCCCGGGTGCCCACCTGGCGGTCGATGCGCACCTCCACGTTCGACCAGTCCGTGGGCTGGGTGTCGATCTCGTCGCCGAACGCATGCCCGGACGCCTTCAACGGCATCACGGTTCCGGTGAAGAACTGGTCGGGATCGTCGGTCATGATCCGGACCCGCGCCCCGGTGGCAAATCGCGCCGAGAACGTCCCGACGGGCACCACCTCGAGCCGGCCGTTGTCCTTGAGGTCGCGCACCATGCAGCCGATGGTGTCCGCGTGCACCACGACGGCGCGGTCGGTGGTCTTGGACTCACCGGGCAGTTCGGCGGTCAGGGCCCCGCGCCGGGTCAGCATGAACGGCACCCCGAGGTCGTCGAGGATGTCGCCGATCAGCTGCATCACCGCGTCGGTGCGCCCGGACGGGCTCGGCGTCTGCAGCAGCCCCAGCAGCGTGTCGATCATCCACGCCCGGGTCGCCTCCGGCATCACCGCACGTTCGGACACCATGTCTCCTCACTCCCGCACTGAAATACGCGAACTTCGGCCGCAACGGGCCGTGCGCTACCCCTGGTCGACGGGGTCGGGCTGCCAGGCCCACGGTGTGGCCGCGGTACGAGGAAACAGTAGATCCACGAAGGCCTGGGCCGTCGGGCGCGGTTCGTGATTGGCCAGCCCGGGGCGTTCGTTGGCCTCGATGAACACGTATTCCTCGCCGCGGACCGACGGCACCATCAGGTCGATCCCGGTGACCGGGATCCCGATCGCGTCGGCCGCGTCGACGGCCACCCTGGCCAGTTTCGGGTTCACGTCGTCGGTGACATCGCCGATGGTGCCGCCGGTGTGCAGGTTGGCGGTGCGCCGCACCACCAGCCGCTCGTTGATGGGCAGCACGTCGTCGAGGTCCCAGCCGGCGTCGCGCACGGTGTCGACGGTGACATCGTCGATCGGGATCACCGATTCACCCTGGGTGGCCGCCGCACGCCGGCGGCTCTGCGCCTCGATCAGCTGACGGATGGTGTGTTTGCCGCTGCCCAGCACCTCGGGCGGACGCCGCACGGCGGCGGCGATCACCTTGCCGTTGATGACGACCAGCCGCAGATCCTCACCCTCGCAACGCTCTTCGATGAGCACGTCGGGGCAGTGTTTGGCGGCCCACTGCAGGGCCCGGTCCAGTTCATCGGGTTTGGTGACCCCGACGGTGATACCGGCCCCTTGCTCGCCACGGGCCGGCTTCACCACCACCGAGCCCACCTCGCGCATGAACGCGTAATCGTCGTCGTCGAAGGTCGCGGTCCGCCCGCGCGGCACCCGGACACCGGCCTCGGACACCACGCGGCGGGCGACGCGCTTGTCGTCGCAGCGGCTCATCGCCACCGCATTCGTCAACTCGGACAACGATTCCCGGGTCACCACGCTGGTGCCGCCGTGGGTGAGCCGCATGTAGCCGCCCTTGCCGTCGAGCACCTCGACGTGGATCCCGCGCATGATGGCCTCGTCGGCGATGATCCGGGCGTACGGATTCAGCTCGGCCAGGCCCTCCTCCTCCTGCACGGGGGCGAACAGCTTCTCGTTGATGGCGTTCTTGCGCTTGATGCCCAGCGCCGGGACACGCTGGAAGCCCATCCGCTCGTAGAGGGCGATCGCCCCCTCGTTGTCGTGCAACACCGACAGGTCCATCTGCGCCCGGCCGCGCCGGATGAACTCCTCCACCAGCGAGCGCACCAGCAGCCCGCCCACACCCGGCCGTGACACCGCCGGGTCCACCGCCAGACACCACAGGCTGGAACCGTTCTCCTGGTCCCCGAACAGCTGGCGATGATCGATGCCGGTCACGGTGCCGATCAGTGCGCCGGTGTGTTCGTCGATGGCCACCAGGTAGACCATGTGCGGTTCGCGCTGGACGTTGTTCCACATGAGTTCGACGTCGGCGGGCACCATCCGGCAGCGCACGTAGATCTCGTTGATCGCCTCGCAGTCCTGGATCGACCGCACCGGCCGCACCACCACTCCCGGCACGTCACCGGGCCAGTAGTCGCCGCGTTCGGAGAAGGTCAGCCGGTAGGTGAAGCTGGGATCGATGAAGAACTCCTGCGGATGCAGGGCGACGAAAACGTGTGGCGCGTCCAGATACATGCCGATATCGCGGCGGCCGCTGGCCTCGGCGCGCAACGCGGTGCCGAACTCCTCGGAATCGGCGAAGGTCTGGCCGAACACCAGTCGCCCCCACCCCAGATCCTGCACCACTCCGGTGTCGTCGCGAGTCTCTGCCATGGTCACGCCCGACCTCCGTCGACGTGCTGCGCCAGCCACATCTCCAGCAAACCGATCTGCCACAACGGGTTTCCGCGCAGCGGGGTGAGATTGCCGTTCGGGTCCGCGAACAGCCGCTCGACGCTGTCCGCGGCGAACAGCCCGCGGTCGCGGGCTGGGGCGCTGTGCAGGGCGTCGCGGACCAGGTCCAGGTACGGCCCGGCCAGGTGTTTGAGCGCCGGGACCGGGAAATAGCCCTTCGGCCGGTCGATGACCTCGCTCGGGATCACCTGGCGGGCAGCCTCTTTCAGCACACCCTTGCCGTCGTGGGCCGTCTTCAGCTGCGGCGGGCAGGTCGCGGCGAGTTCGACGAGCTCGTGGTCGAGGAACGGCACCCGGCCCTCCAGTCCCCAGGCCATGGTCATGTTGTCCACCCGTTTGACCGGATCGTCGACCAGCATCACGGTGGTGTCCAGCCGCAGCGCCCGATCGGTGGCGGTGGCCGCCCCCGGGGCGCCGAACCGGTCGCGCACGAAATCGCCGGCGACATCGGTGTCGAGGCGCCACTGGGGCGCCAGCAGGGCGTTGACGGCGGTGTGGTCGCGATCGAAGAATGCCGCGCGGTACCGGGCGACGGCGGCATCGACGTCATCGTCGGCGGCGTGCGCCATCGGCGGGTACCAGTGGTAACCGGCGAAGATCTCGTCGGCGCCCTGACCGGACTGCACCACCTTGACGTGCTTGCTGACCTCTTCGGACAGCAGATAGAACGCCACGCAGTCGTGGCTCATCATCGGCTCGCTCATGGCGCCGATCGCGCTGGACAGCGCGGGCAGCATGCGGGCGGTGTCGATCCGGATCTGATGGTGATCGGTCCCGAAGTGCCGGGCGATGACGTCTGAGTACTTGAACTCGTCGCCTTCCTCACCGCCGGCGGCCTCGAAGCCGATCGAAAAGGTCTGCAGCCCATGCTGTCCGGCCTCGGCCAGCAGACCGACGATGAGACTGGAATCGAGCCCGCCGGACAGCAGGCAGCCCACCGGCACATCGGAGACCAGCCGACGCTCCACCGCGGTGCGCAACGCGGCCAGCACCGCGTCTTCCCAATCCTTGGCCGACCAGGTGCCGCGTTCCTGCACGCGTTCGAACACCGGGTTCCAGTAGGTGCGCTCGACCCGGCGGCCGTCCGGTTCGATCCGCATGATGGTGCCGGGGGCGAGTTTGCGCACCCCGCGCAGGATGGTGTGCGGTGCGGGCACCACCGAATGGAAGCTCAGGTAGTGGTGCAGCGCGACGGGATCGATCGAGGTGTCCACGCCGCCGCCGGCCACCAGCGCGGGCAGGGTGGACGCGAACCGGAACGCGCCACCCACCTCGGCCCAGTACAGCGGTTTCACGCCCAGCCGGTCGCGGGCCAGCAGCACCTGGCCGCTGTCGGTGTCGGTCACCGCGAAGGCGAACATCCCGTACAGCCGGTCCACCACGCCTTCACCCCAGGCGTGGAATCCCTTCAGCACCACCTCGGTGTCGCTGTGGGAGAAGAAGCGGTAGCCCTTGGCGATCAGGTCGTCGCGTAGTTGCGGGTAGTTGTAGATGCAGCCGTTGAAGGCCACTGTCAGATGTAACTCGGGGTCGTGCATCGGCTGGTGACCGTGACTGGACAGGTCGATGATCGCCAGGCGGCGGTGGCCGAAGGCCACCCCGTCCTTACTCCACACGCCGCCGCTGTCCGGGCCCCTGGGGATCATGGTGTCGGCCATCGACGCGATGGCTCCGATGTCTGCTGCCCGTCCGCGAGCGACCTCGCCGGCGATGCCGCACATGGTGTGAACCACCTCTTCCTCGATTGCGGGCGACGTCGCCCGGATGCTCCGGGCACGTCGCCCGCGAGCAGGGATACCCGCGGGGGGACACTTCCAACCGTAACCGATGTCACAGCCGCGGGGTTGCCCGATAGGCTGCAGGTCCCATGGGGAGATTCGTCACCGCCGCGCTGACCTGTCTGGCCGTCATGATCACCCTCGTCGCCCCGCGGGCCCTGGCCGATGTGGCGATCCCGGCCGGCGCCGCGCCGACACCGGACGGACCGGCGGAGGCCTGGCTGGTCGCCGACATGGACAGCGGCGAGGTGCTGGCCGCCCGCAACGAGTTCGACCGGTACGCCCCGGCCAGCACCATCAAGGTGCTGCTGGCGCTCACCGCACTCGACGAACTCGCCCTCGACGCCACCGTGGTCGCCGACGAAGCCGACACGAAGGTCGAGTGCAATTGCGCCGGCATCGCGCCCGGGGTCACCTACACCACGCGTCAGCTGCTCGAGGGGCTGCTGCTGGTGTCGGGTAACGACGCGGCCAACACCCTGGCCACCATGCTCGGCGGCCGCGAGGCGGCGATCGCCAAGATGAACGCCAAAGCGGTGGCCGTGGGCGCCACCGCCACCACCGCGGGCAGCCCGTCCGGGCTGGACGGCCCCGGGATCGACGTCTGGACCACCCCGCACGATCTGGCGGTCATCTTCCGGGCCGCGCTGGCCCACCCGGTGTTCGCCGGGATCACCGCGCAACCCACCGCGGTGATCCCGGGCCGGTCCGGCGACCGGGTGCTGGTCAACCAGGACGAGATGCTGGCCCGCTACCCCGGCATGCTGGGCGGCAAGACCGGGTTCACCGACCTGGCCCGCAAGACCTTCGTCGGGGCGGCGCAACGCGACGGGCGGCGTCTGGTGGTGGTGCTGATGCACGGACTGGTCCGAGAGGGTGGGCCCACGTATTGGGATCAGGCCAGCGCACTGCTGGACTGGGGTTTCGCCGCGGACGGCCGGGGGCCGGGCGTCGGGACGCTGTGAATCGCAGTTGATGCCGAACGGCAATCTGATCGCGCGCGCAGCGAGTCCTGTGCTCCGTAATCTCGTCGCGCGTGCGAAGACTGCTGACGGCGACCGCGCTGGTCGTGACCGCGACGATGACTCTCGGCGTGGTCTCCCCACGCTCGGAGGCCCAGCCGGGAACCGAACTGGCCGGGGTGCAGGCGTTCACCAACGGCCCGGCCAAGGCCTGGCTGCTGGCCGACCTGGACACCGGCGCCGTGCTCGCCGCGCAAGATCCCTACGGTAGTTACGCGCCCGCCAGCACCATCAAGGTGCTGCTCGCCACCGTCGTGCTGGACAATCTGCGGCCGGACAACTTCGCGCGGGCCAACGCCTCGCACACCGCGGTCGAATGTTCGTGCGTCGGCCTGCGACCCGGGCAGGCCTACACCACCCGGCAACTGCTGGAGGCACTGCTGATGGTGTCGGGCAACGACGCCGCGAACATGCTGGCCGACATGCTGGGCGGGCAGCGGGTGGCGGTGGCCCGGATGAACGCCAAGGCCCGGCAGCTGGGAGCCCGGCACACGACGGCGTCCTCACCCTCGGGGCTGGACGGGCCGGGCTGGGAATCGGTGACCACGCCGCACGACCTGGCGGTGATCTTCCGGGCCGCCCTGGCCTATCCGGTGATCGCGCAGATCATGCGACAGCCATCGGCGCAGTTCCCCGGCCGGACGCTGACCAACCAGAACGAGTTGCTGCGCCGCTACCCGGGGGACCTCGGCGGCAAGACCGGGTACACGAATCTGGCCCAGCACACCTACGTGGGCGCCGCGCAGCGCGGTGATCGCCGCTTGGTGGTGGTCCAGATGTACGGCAACGGTGACCTCTACGGGCAAGCCATCAGCCTGCTGGACTGGGGGTTCAGCCGCTCGGCATAGGGAGGACCCCACCCGACCCGCCCTCCAAGTAAGGTGACCCTAATTTGGGCGCGCTCGTGGAGGGAACCGGCATGGAAGAGTTGTCGCTGATCGTCGCGTACGGCACCGACATGGGCAACGCCGAGGATGCCGCCATGACCTTCGCCGAATCCGTCACCGCCCTGGGCATCGCGGCCGAAGCCGTCGAACTCAACCAGGTCGACGTCACCGAACTGCAGTCGGCGACACACCTGGTCGCCGTCGTCTCGACCTTCGGGGAAGGCGAGTTCCCGGATACCGCCACGCTGTTCTGGGAAGCCCTGCAGGCCAGCACCGACCGCCTGCACAACCTGCACTTCGCGGTGCTCGCCCTGGGCGACAGTTCCTACGAAATGTTCTGCAACGCAGGCAAATTGCTCGACGAACGACTCGAATCGCTGGGGGCCACCCGGATGGTCGACCGGGTGGACGTCGACGGCTACTACGAACAACCGGCCAAGGCCTGGACCACCGACGTGGTGAAGGTGCTGACCGCCGAACGGGGCGCGCCCGCCCCGGCGCAGGCGGTCCCCGCGGTGCAGGCGGTCGCCGCGCCGCTGCGCGAGCGCCATGAGATCGTCGAGGCCGAGGTCGCGGTGAACCGGTTACTCACCGCCGCCGGATCCGGCAAGGAGGTCCGCCACTACGAGGTGGAGCCGGCCGGGCCGGGCATGGCGTACCAAGCCGGCGATTCGCTGGCGGTGCACGCCACCAACGATCCCGCGCTGGTGTCGCTGCTGCTGACCGAACTCGGGGTGGGACCCGATCACACCGTGCCCGACCACGACGAGCCGCTCGGCGTGCTGCTCACCGAATGCCTGGAGATCCGCACCCCGTCGCGGGCCCTGCAGGAGCTGGCCGGACCCGCCGCCGACGGTGAGGACGTCCTCGACCTCGTCCGGCGCGCCGGACTGACCGCCGAGGAACTGCTGGACACGCTGCGCCCGTTGGTGTTCCGGGATTATTCGATCGCGTCCAGCCCGCTGGTGCATCCCGGCCGCATCCACCTGACGGTGGCCAGCGTGCGGTACCGCCGCGGCGACCGTGAGTACGGCGGCGTCGCCTCCACTTTCCTGGCCGACCGGGGCGACCGGATCCGGGTACACCTGCGCCCCAACCACAATTTCCGGCTGCCCGCGCCCGATGTGCCGATCATCATGATCGGGCCCGGCACCGGCATCGCCCCGTTTCGCGCCTTCCTGCAGGAACGCCGCGCCACCGCCGCACCCGGCCGGTCCTGGCTGTTCTTCGGTGACCGCCACCGTGCCACCGACTACCTCTACGGCGACGAGCTCGAAGACTTCCTGGCCGCCGGCACCCTGACCCGGCTGGACCTCGCGTTCTCCCGGGATCAGGATGTCAAAGACTATGTGCAGCACCGCATGTCGGAGAACGCGGACGAGCTGTTCGGCTGGCTCGCCGACGGTGCGCACCTGTACGTGTGCGGCGACGCCGACCGGATGGCCAGGGATGTCGACGCCACCCTGCACCAGGTGGTGGCCCGCGGCGGCGGGATGGACACCGAGGCCGCCCACGCCTACGTCAACGACCTGATCAAGAACCACCGCTACGTGCGCGACGTCTACTGACCCCTCTGCGCCCAAATGCGCATTTGGGCGAGAAAGTGCGAGTGGATTCCGGCATTTCGTCGATCTCGACGGTCAGTACACCCGTCCCCGCAGGATCACCAGATCGGGGTGCTGCACGCCGACCTCCCGCGGGTCCTCGCTGAAGCACAGCAGGTCGGCGGAGGCACCGTGCTCCAGCCCGTGCCGACCCAGCCAGGACCGGGCATCCCAGCACGCCGCGCCCAGCGCGTCGGTCGCGCTGAGGCCGACGGTGCGCAACGCCGCGATCTCGTCGCCGATGCGGCCGTGCGCGATCATGCCGCCGGCATCGGTACCCGCATAGATCGGCACCCCGGCCTCGTGGGCGGCGCCCACCCGCCGATGGCAGGAGGCGTACAGCTCACGCATGTGCTTGGCGTAGGTCGGGTACTTGCTTGCGGCATCGGCGATTCCGGGGAAGTTCTCGATGTTGATCAGCGTGGGCACCAGCGCGGTGCCGTGCTCGAGCATCAGGTCGATGACGTCCTCGGTGATCCCGGTGCCATGCTCGATGCAGTCGATGCCGGCATTGATCAGCCCGGGCAGCGCGTCCTCACCGAAGACGTGCGCGGTGACGCGGGCACCGTTGGCGTGGGCTGCGTCGATGGCGGCGGCGAGAATGTCGTCGGACCACAGCGGAGCCAGGTCACCGATCCCCCGGTCGATCCAGTCGCCGACCAGTTTCACCCAGCCGTCGCCCCAGCGGGCCTGCTCGGCCACCGCCGCGGGCAGCTGCGCCTCGTCCTCGATATCGATCGGCAGTCCCGGCAGATAGCGCTTCGGCCGCGCCAGATGACGGCCGGCCCTGATGATCCGCGGGAGGTCCGCGCGATCGTCGAAGCTGCGGGTGTCTACCGGCGAACCGGCGTCGCGCAGCAGCAGCGCACCGGCGTCGCGCTCGGTTTCGGCCTGCTCGACGGCCTCGTCATAGCTGGTGGCGCCACCGGGTTTGAGGCCGACGTGGCAGTGCGCGTCGACCAGGCCGGGGATGATCCAGCCGCCATCGAACACCGTGTCGGCGTGGGCGATCGGCTCGGCCGACAGCACGCCGTGCGGCCCATGCTCTTCGGGCGAGCCCTCATCGACAATCCACCACTGCACCTGCTCGCCGTCGGGCAGGCCCCGGCCCCGGACGTGCAGTGCCCCCATGCGGCTACTTCTGGCCGGGGAACTTCAGCTTGGACAGGTCGATGTTGGCCAGGCCCGGGGGCAGTTCGTCGAGCCCCTTGGGCATCCCGGTGAGGTCCGGGAAACCGGCGGGCAGACCGGCACCCAGCGGATTCTTCGGCGGCGTCGGGCCCTTCCCGGTCTGGCGGCCCTTCTTCTTGCCGGCCTGCTTGTTCTTGCCCTTGGCGGCCTTACGCGCAGAGTTCTTGCGGCCGAACGGCATTCCCATCTGGCCGGCCATCTGCGACATCATCTTGCGGGCCTCGAAGAACCGATCCACGAGTTGATTGACCTCGGAGACGCTGACGCCGGAGCCGTTGGCGATGCGCAGGCGGCGCGAGGCGTTGATGATCTTCGGGTCGGCGCGCTCGGCCGGCGTCATACCGCGGATGATGGCCTGGACGCGGTCGAGCTGGCTGTCGTCGACGGCGGCCAGCGCCTCCTTCATCTGACCGGCGCCGGGCAGCATGCCCAGCAGGTTGCCGATCGGACCCATCTTGCGGATGGCCAGCATCTGCTCGAGGAAGTCCTCCAAGGTCAGCTCGCCCGAGCCGATCTTGGCGGCGGCCTCCTCGGCCTGCTGCTGGTCGAAGACCTGCTCGGCCTGCTCGATGAGGGTGAGCACATCGCCCATGCCCAGGATGCGGCTGGCCATCCGGTCCGGATGGAAGACGTCGAAGTCCTCCAGCTTCTCCCCCGCCGAGGCGAACAGGATCGGCACACCGGTGATCTCGCGGACCGACAGCGCGGCACCGCCGCGGGCGTCACCGTCGAGCTTGGTCAGCACCACACCGGTGAAACCGACACCGGCCCCGAAGGCCTCGGCCGTGGTGACCGCGTCCTGGCCGATCATGGCGTCCAGGACGAACAGCGTCTCGTCGGGCTGCACGGCATCGCGGATGGCGGCGGCCTGGGCCATCAGCTCCTCGTCGATACCCAGGCGCCCGGCGGTGTCGACGATGACGACGTCGAAGAGCTTGGCTTTCGCCTCGGCCAGGCCCGCGGCGGCCACCGCGACGGGATCGCCGACGGTCATCTGATCGATGCTCACCCCGTCCGGGGACACCCCGGGGTGCGGCGCGAACACCGATACGCCGGCGCGTTCACCGACGATCTGCAGCTGGTGCACCGCGCCGGGGCGCTGCAGGTCGCAGGCCACCAGCAGCGGGGTATGGCCCTTGGCCTTGAGCCACTTGGCGAGCTTGCCGGCCAGCGTGGTCTTACCGGAACCCTGCAGACCGGCCAGCATGATCACCGTCGGGGGTGTCTTGGCGAAGGCGATCTGGCGGGTTTCGCCGCCGAGGATGCCGATGAGCTCCTCGTTGACGATCTTGACGACCTGCTGGGCCGGGTTGAGCGCGCCGGAGACCTCCGCGCCCTTGGCGCGATCCTTGATGCGGCCGACGAAGGCGCGCACCACGGGCAGCGAGACATCGGCTTCGAGCAGGGCAAGGCGGATCTCGCGCGCGGTCGCGTCGATATCGGCATCGGTCAGCCGACCCCGGGCGCGCAGGCCCTGCAGTGCACCGGTCAACCGGTCAGACAGCGATTCAAACACCTGGTAAGCCTAACGGTCGCGGTGAACTCTGGTCTCAGCCGAGTCGGCCGGGCTAATCTGTCAACGCATATTGACTGATATCGCCGCCGGAGGCCCGCATGAGTGCGATCGACGTCCCCCTGCCCCGGGTGAACAACCGGACCACCGCCGCGCCCGGCACCGTCCACCTCAGTCAATGCACCCACATCAGTCAATGCACACTGTGCGAGGCGCACTGCGGCATCCACGTGACGGTGACCGACGGCAAGGTCAGCCGGATCGAGGGCAATCCCGACGACGTCTTCTCCAAGGGTTACATCTGTCCGAAGGCCACCGCGATGGGCGCCCTGCACCATGACCCGGACCGGCTGCGCACCCCGATGCGACGGATCGGCGACCGCTTCGAGCCGGTCGGCTGGGACGAGGCGTTCGCCGAGATCGGCAGCCGACTGCGCCGGATCCGTAAGGAGCACGGACCCCGGGCACTGGGCATGTACCTGGGCAACCCGGCGGCGCACAGTTCGGGCGCGTTCTACGGCCTGATGTTGCGGCTGGCGCTGCTGAGCCCGAACTTCTTCTCGGCGTCGTCCATTGACCAGATGCCGCACGAGTACGCCGCCTGGCGGGTGTTCGGCTCCAACATGCTGGTGCCGATCACCGATATCGACCGCACGCAACGGCTGGTGATCATCGGCGCCAATCCGGCGGTGTCCAACGGCTCGCTGTCGGTGATGCCCGGCGCCAAGCGGCGCATCAAGGCGATCCGCGACCGCGGCGGCACGGTGGTGGTGATCGATCCGCGCCGCACCGAGACGGCGCGGCTGGCCGATCAGCACGTCGCGGTGCGCCCCGGCGGCGACGTGTATCTGCTGCTGGGCATGCTGCACGTGCTGGTCGCCGAGAACCTGTGCGACGGCATGGCCATCGCCGAGCAGGCGTCGGGCTGGGATGAACTGGCGGCCCTGGTTGCCGGCGCGACACCGGAGGCGGTCGCCGAACGCGCGGGCGTGGACGCCGACACCATCCGGACCCTGGCGCGCGAGCACGCCGCCGCGGAATCGGCGGCCGTGTACGCCCGGATCGGCATCTGCCAGCAGGAGACCGGGACACTGGTGAGCTGGTTGGTGATGGTGCTCAACACGGTGACCGGCAACCTGGACCGGGCCGGCGGGACGATGTTCTCCACCCCGTTCGCCGACCTGCCCCGCGCGGCGCGGTACGTCCCGGTCGGGCACGCGGCATGGTCGGATCGCTCCGGCCGGTACAAGTCCTTCCGCGCCGAGTTGCCGGCCGTCGCCATGGCCGACGAGATCCTGACCCCCGGCCAGGGGCAGATCCGGGCGATGATCACCTATGCGGGGAATCCGGTGTCGTCGATCCCGCAGAAGGGCAGGCTCGAGCAGGCCTTGGCGGGCCTGGATCTGTATGTGGCGGTGGACATGTACGTCACCGAGACCACCCGGCACGCCGACTTCATCCTGCCGCCGGTGTCGCCGTTGGAGCGCGAGGACGTCGCACTGCTCACCACGATCTTCAGTGTGCGCAACAACATCCGGTTCCAGCACCGGTCCTTCGAGCCGCCGGCCGGCGCCAAGGAGGATTGGGAAATTCTCAGTCGGCTGACCATGGAACTGCTGCCGGCTCCGCTGCGGCAGCTGCTGGCGCCGGTGCGCAGCCGGCTGATCGCCTTCGCCAACCCGCTGCGGATGACCGCCCTGGCCCTGCTGACCGGCCCGTACGGGCGAATCAGAAAGGGCCGCAAGGGAATCACGATGCGTCAGCTCAGAGACAGTGCAGGTGGCGTGGATCTCGGCGCGCTGCAGCCGCGGCTGGCGAAGGTCATCGCCACCGAAGACCGCTTGGTGGCACTGGCCCCCGGCGAGTTCGTCGAGGCGGCGGCAGCGTACCTGCGCAAGCCGGCCGACGACGCCGAGCGCCACTACGACCTGCAGCTCATCGGACGGCGCCAACTGCGCAGCAACAACTCCTGGCTGCACAACGTGCCGACGATGACCGGGGGCAACAACAGGTGCACGGTGCTCATGCATCCCGACGACGCCCGAACCCGTGGGTTGAGTCAGGGTGCCACCGTCCGGGTCGCCTCGGCCGTGGGCGAAATCGAAGTGCCCCTGGACATCAGCGACGACATCCGGCCCGGCACCGTGGCCGTCCCGCACGGCTGGGGTCATCGGGATACCGGCTGGCGGCACGCGAACACCTTGCCCGGGGCGAATGTGAACGCCTTGCACGACCCGGACCGGGTGGACGCGTTCACCGGAACCGCCGCGGTGAACAACACCTGGGTGGCCGTCACCGGGGTGTGAGTCAGACGCCGGCGGTCACCCGCTCCCGCGAGGTGAGCACCAGCGCGGCACCGTCGGTGATCGCGATGGTGTGCTCGCTGTGCGCGGTGCGCGATCCGTCCGCCGAGCGGATGGTCCAGCCGTCCGGGTCGAAGACGATGCGATCGGTGCCCGCCGCGAACCACGGTTCCAGCGCCAGCGTCAGCCCGGGGCGCAGCTTGAGACCACGGCCGGGCCTGCCGAGGTTGGGCACGTGCGGGTCCTCGTGCATGGTGCGGCCCAGGCCGTGCCCACCGAACTCGGTGTTGACCGGATACCCGTAGTCCGCCGCCACCGCGCCGATCGCGGCGGAGATGTCCCCGAGCCGGTTTCCCGGCATTGCCGCCGCGATACCGGCCGCCAGCGCTTCCTCGGTGGCGGTGATCAGCCGGCGGTCCTCGGCGCGCGGCGTCCCGACGATGATGCTGCGGGCCGAATCGGCGACCCAGCCGTCGATCGACACCGCGATGTCCATGGTGAGCAGATCACCGTCGGCCAGCACGTAGTCGTGCGGAAGCCCGTGCAGCACAGCGTCGTTCACCGACAGACAGATGACGTTGCGGAACGGGCCGCGACCGAACGAGGGCGCATAGTCCCAGTAGCAGGACTGGGCACCACGTTCGGCGATCAGTTCCCTGGCGCGCACCTCGAGTTCGAGGAGGTTCACCCCCGGCCTGGCGCGCCCGGCCAGATCGTCGAGCAGTTCGGCGATGAACGTCCCGGTGACGTCCATCGCCGCGATCTCTCGGGGTGTCTTCAGTTCCAACACGGCATATCTCCTCAGCGGTATGAAAATACCACCGTAGCGCAGGCTTGCGGTATTTTCATACCAATCCGGGTACGCTGGCGCCATGGTGCGTCTTCCCCTGACCGCAGAACAGCTCGCCGCGGGCAAGCGCCTCGGCGAACAACTCCGCCAGGCCCGCGGCGCCCGCACCCTTGCCGAAGTGGCCGAGGCAGCGGCGATCTCACCCGAGACGCTGCGCAAGATCGAAACCGGCCGGCTCGCCACCCCGGCGTTCAGCACCATCGCCGCGCTGGCCCGGGTGCTGCCGTTGTCACTGGATGAGTTGGCCGAGAGCTGTTTCGCGGGCTCCGACCTTCGCCACACCGGCTAACTGGCTTCGGACACCGGCTTCGGTGGTGTCGGCAGCACGGCGTAGAGGTCGCGCTCGAGTTCGGCACGCACCGCGGCGGCCTGGGCGCCGTCGGCACCGCCGGCCAGCGCCGGCACCGCGATGCAGAACACGTCCACCACGGCCGATCCCAGCGTGGTGACCTTGGCCCATTCGATGTCCAGACCGTCACGCTCGATCACCGCGGTGAGCCGGGCCAGCAGACCGGCGCGGTCCGCTGCGCGCACCTGCACGATGAACCGGCCCGGCGTGGAGCCCTCCGACCACAGGATGCGCGGCGGGGCGCTGACCTGATTGACGGGGACCGCCGACACCACCTCGCCGACCCGGGCGGTGCCGGCCGCCTCCCGGTCGCGGCGCGCGAGCGCCTCGATGACATCCAGTTCGTCGCCGAGGGCGAGGATGAACTGTTGGCGCAGGAGTTCGGCCGCCGGCGGCGACCCGAACCGCGGTGACACCACGAACATGTTGATCGCCATACCGTCGGCGCTGTTGACCGAGGCCGAATGCACCCGCAGCGAGTTCAGCGAGAGCACGCCGGCAGCCTTCGACAACAAACCGCGTCGGTCGGGCGCGATCATGGTCACGTTGTGGATGTGCGCCCCGTCGCCGGGCACCAGGTCGACGTGCACCCCGCCGTCGGCCGCCAACGAGAGGTAATGCGGATCGACGGGATCGGGCTGCGGCAACGGTTCACCGACCATCACCAGCCGGCACCGCCGCACCAGGTCGCCGATCAGGGACGCCTTCCAGTCCCCCCACACCCCGGGGCCGGTGGCCAGCGAATCGGCCTCGGCCAGCGCATGCAGCAATTCCAGCAGCACCAGGTCACCGCCGAGGGCAGCCACCACCGTGTCGATGGTCTTGGGGTCCTGCAGATCCCGCCGGGTCGCGGTGTCGGGCAGCAGCAGGTGATACCGCACGATCTTGGACAGCACCTCGATATCCGACGGCCACAAGCCCAGCCGGGTGCCCACCTGGGTGGCCAGCTCGGCGCCGATGACGCTGTGGTCGCCCCCGCGCCCCTTGCCGATGTCGTGCAGCAGCGCGCCGAGCACCAGCAGATCCGGCCGTGCCACCCGGGTGGTGAATGCGCTTGCCCGAGAGACGGTTTCGATGAGATGACGATCAACCGTCCAGATGTGCACGACGTCCCGGGGCGGTAGGTCGCGCACCGCCCCCCACTCGGGGAACAACCGGCCCCACAGCCCGGTGCGGTCCAGCGCCTCCACGGTGGCCACCGCGGCCGGCCCGGCCGACAGCATCACCAGCAGGTCCTTGAGCGCGGCCCGCGGCCACGGTGCGCGCAACTCCGGTGCCGCACCGGCCAATCGGCTCAACGTCGACGCCGCGATCGGCAATCCGGTGGTCGCCGAGGCGGCCGCGACGCGCAGGATAAGGCCGGGATCACGTTCCGGTCGGGCGTCCCTGGCCAGGATGACCTCACCGGCGAACTCGATCACCCCCTCGTCGAGCGGACGGCGCGCCGGCCGGCGCAGCGCGGCGAACCCGCGGCGCGGCAGCGCATTACCCGCGGTGCGGATACCCGCGTCGACGTAGTAGCTGACGGTGCGCGCGGCGTCGGAGAGCATCCGGGCCAGATCGAAACGGTCCCCGATGCGCAGCGAGGCGCCGATCTCGTCGGCGTACTGCGCCAGCACCTGTTCGCGGCCGCGCCGGGAGATCCGGTGCAGTTCGGTGCGCACGTTCAGCAGCGCCAGGTGCGCCCCACCGAGCGTGCCGGTGGGTGAAGCCAGCATCCGGCTGGGATAGACGTCGGCGAGTTGGGCAATGGCCAACGCATTGAGCAGCTGGACATCTCGCAGTCCGCCGCGGCCGTTCTTCAGGTCCGGTTCGGCCCGGTGCGCGATCTGCCCGCTGCGCTCCCACCGGCCCCGGGCGTGCGCCACGAGCTCGTCGAAACGGGGCGCGATCCCGGTGCGCCACTGCCGGCGCGCGCCCCCGATCAACAGCGACGACAGTTCCTGATCGCCGGCAATATGCCTGGCGTCGAGCATCGCCAAGCCGGCGGACACGTCCTCGGCGGCCACCTTCAAGGCCTCCGGCACCGTCCGCACACTGTGGTCGATGCGGATGTTGGCGTCCCACAACGGGTACCACAGCAGTTCGGCGACCTGGCTGACGATCTCGGCGGGCATGTTGTCGTGCAGCAGCATCAGGTCCAGGTCCGAGTACGGCAACAACTCACCGCGGCCCAGGCCGCCGGTGGCCACGATGGCGAAGCCGCTCGTCGCCGTGATCCCGATCTCGCTCGCCTTTGTGGTGAGCCAGAATTCGTTGAGGTCGAGCAGCGCCGCCCGCAGCGCCGCGGAGTCCAGTTGCCGGCTGCCGGTGGTCAGCAGCTGTTCGGACGCCTTGGCCAGATCCGTCGCCGGACGCAGCGATCCCGCCACCGGCGCCTCCCAACGGGCGGCCCCAGTGACGGGATCTGGTGTCTGCTCTGTCATCTCGGTCCTCCCCCGGCCGTTACTACTTTCGGTCAATCAACTGCATCGGCCGGGAGAGCACCCCCTCAGCTCATCGCCGGGTCAAAGGGCGTCGGCCCCACGCTCGCCGGTGCGCACCCGGACGACGGTGTCCACCGGGCTCACCCAGACCTTGCCGTCACCGATCTTGCCGGTGCGGGCGGCCTGGACGATGACGTCCACCACCTTGTCGACGGCGGAGTCGTCCACGACGACCTCGACGCGCACCTTCGGCACGAAGTCCACGGAGTACTCCGCGCCGCGGTAGACCTCGGTGTGGCCCTTCTGGCGTCCGTAGCCCTGGACCTCGCTCACGGTCATCCCCAGGATGCCCGTCTGCTCAAGACCGGTCTTGACGTCTTCCAGGGTAAACGGTTTGACGATTGCAGTAATCAGCTTCATTTTCCTCATCCCTCCGCGCCGTGCCGACCAAGAACGGAACCGGTTCCGACCGCCACGAAGTCGTAGCCGCTTTCCGCGTGCTCGGCCTCATCGATGCCGGATGCCTCCTCTTCCTTGTCGAGACGCAGCCCCACGGTGTATTTCACGATCAACGCCAAGATAGCCGTACCGACCGCCGAATAGACGAGAACAGCGCCCGCCCCGACGGCCTGTCGCCACAATTGGTCGAACCCGCCGCCGTAGAACAACCCGGCCACGCCGGCGCCCGTCTCCGGCGCGGCGACCAGGCCGACGAGCAGGGTGCCGAGGATACCGCCGACCAGGTGGACACCCACGACGTCGAGCGAATCGTCGAAGCCCAGCTTGTACTTCAGGCCGACCGCCAGGGCGCAGACCGCACCGGCGACGACACCGATCACCAACGCGCCCAGCACGTTGACCGAGGAGCAGGACGGGGTGATGGCGACCAGGCCGGCCACGATGCCCGACGCCGCACCCAGCGAGGTGGCCTTGCCGTCACGGATGCGCTCGGTGAGCAGCCAGGCCAGCATGGCGGCCGCGGTGGCCACCGTGGTGGTGACGAAGGTGGAACCGGCCAAACCGCCTGAGGCAGTGGCGGAACCGGCGTTGAAGCCGTACCAGCCGAACCACAGCAGACCGGCGCCCAACATCACGAAGGGCAGGTTGTGCGGCCGCATCGGGGTACCCGGCCAGCCGAGACGCTTGCCAAGGATGATCGCCAGCACGAGGCCCGCCGTACCGGCGTTGATGTGCACCGCGGTGCCACCGGCGAAGTCAACTGCCTTGAGCTTGTTGGCAATCCAGCCACCGGTCTCGGCGGTGACACCGTCGAAGGAGAACACCCAGTGGGCGACCGGGAAGTAGACGAAGGTGGCCCACAGACCGGCGAACAGCAGCCAGCCGCCGAACTTGAGGCGGTCGGCCACCGAGCCCGAGATCAGGGCGACGGTGATGATGGCGAACATCAGCTGGAACGCCACGAACACGGTGGCGGGCAGCGTGCCCACCAGCGGGATGTTCACGGCGTCGGCCGCCGCCGTCCCGGTCGCCGGGTCGGCGGCCACCGCGGCGGTGGCGTTACCGCCGATCAGTCCCTTGAGTCCCCAGAACTCGGTGGGATCTCCGAAGAGGTTGAACTTGTCGTTGCCGAAGGCCAGCGAGTAGCCGTACAGCACCCACAGCACCGTGACCACACCCATGGAACTGATGCTCATCATGATCATGTTGAGCACGCCCTTGGCTCGCACCATGCCGCCGTAGAAGAACGCCAGTCCCGGCGTCATCAACAGCACGAGTGCGGCACTCGCGAGCATCCACGCGGTATCACCGGTGTCCGGTATACCCATCGTCGGAAATCCGTCCACTCCCAGCTTCCTCCTTCGACATGCCACGGTCAGGCACCGTTGACCTGGTAGGGAACTCTGCTGAGTCGTTGTTTCGCCTACGACGCGCCTGTGTTTCGTGCGAGTGAACGGATCGGCCGGTTTCGTTTCGCCGGTGTTACGCGCTGCGTATTTGCCCTTGGCGGGTCCAGCGGAAGCGGGTTTAGACGAGCAGCGCGTCGACGAACGCGGCGGGCTCGAACGGGGCCAGGTCGTCGGGTCCCTCGCCGAGGCCGACGAGTTTCACCGGCACGCCCAATTCCTGCTGCACGCGGAAGACGATGCCGCCCTTGGCGGTTCCGTCGAGCTTGGTCAGGACCACGCCGGTGATGTCGACGACCTCGGCGAACACCTTGGCCTGCGGCAGGCTGTTCTGGCCGATGGTGGCGTCCAGCACCAGCAGTACCTCGTCGACCTTGGCGCGCTTCTCCACCACGCGTTTGACCTTGCCGAGTTCGTCCATCAGGCCGGTCTTGGTGTGCAGCCGACCGGCAGTGTCGACCACCACCACGTCGGCGCCGGTCTCGATGCCCTTGTCGACGGCGTCGAAGGCCACCGACGCCGGGTCGGCCCCCTCGGCGCCGCGGACCACCTCGGCGCCCACCCGCGATGCCCAGGCCTGCAGCTGGTCGGCCGCGGCGGCCCGGAAGGTGTCGGCGGCGCCCAGCACCACCCGGCGGCCGTCGGCGACCAGCACGCGGGCCAATTTGCCCACCGTGGTGGTCTTGCCGGTGCCGTTGACGCCCACGACCAGCAGCACCGACGGCTTGTCGGCGTGCGGCAGCGCCTTGATCGAGCGGTCCAGCTCCGGGCGCAGCTCGGCGACCAGCACGTCCTTGAGCACGGCGCGGGCATCGGCTTCGGTGCGCACCCCGGCGCTGGCCATCTTCTCGCGCAGTGCCGCGACCACGGACTGGGTGACCACCGGGCCGAGGTCGGCGATCAGCAGGGTGTCCTCGATCTCCTCCCACGACTCTTCGTCGAGATCACCGCCGCCGAGCAGGCCCAGCATGCCCCGGCCCAGGGTGTTCTGCGATTTCGCCAGCCGGCCGCGCAGCCGCTCCAGGCGGCCTTCGGTCGGCGCAATGGCGCCGCCATCGACCGGGGTCGGCGCAATGGCGCCGCCATCGACCGGGGTTGGTGCGATCTCTTCGACCACCGGCACCGGCTCGGGCCCGGGCTCGGGTTGTACCGGCTTCGGCTCGGGTGCCGGCTGCGCCGGCTTGGGCTCGGCCACCTCGACGGGCGGCTCGGGCAGTTGCACGTCGGCGATGGTGCGTTTGGGTGCGTCCCGCGGTATCGCGGCGTCATCACCGACACCGGGCGCACCGGTGCCCGTCGAGGTCGGCTCAGGGGTGCGCTCAGGGGTCTGTTCGGGGGCCTGTGCGGGCGCCTTGGTCGACTCGGCGAAGGTGATGCCCGATGCCGCGGTGTAGCCGCCGGAACGATCGATTCCGGTGGGGGTGTCCTGCTTGGATAGGCTGATCTGCCGGCGCCGGTAGCGCACCAGCCCGACAACCAGCGCAGCGACGACCAGAACGGCGATGACCGCAAGTGCGATCCACAAGGCATCTGACACGCCGCCATTGTCTCAGGGCGACCCGATGACGATCGGCCCCGGCTTCTCGGCCACCCCCGCCGACGCCATCCAAGTGCGCAAACGCCGCCATATCGACGTCTGCCTGTCCGAGCCGGTCGAATATCAGACCGTGCGCACGGGTCTGGAGCGCTACCGACTGCCCTACAACGCGCTCACCCAGACCAACCTCGGCGAGATCGACCTGAGTACCGATTTCCTCGGCGTCGGGCTGCGGGCGCCGGTGCTGATCGGGTCGATGACCGGTGGTTCGGAACTGTCCGGCACCATCAACCGCAACCTGGCCAGCGCCGCCCAGGCGCTGGGGATCGGCATGATGCTCGGTTCACAGCGGGTCATGCTCGGCGATGCCGACAGCACCTTCCGGGTCCGGGAGGTGGCACCGGACGTGCTGCTGGTCGGCAATATCGGGCTGGCCCAGTTACGGCCCGACGTGGTGCCCGACCTGCGGGCGGCGCTCGGTCAGGTGGGCGCGAATGCCGTTGCGGTGCACACCAACCCACTGCAAGAAGCAATGCAGCACGGCGGCGACACCGACTTCACCGGCTCGGTGGACCGGCTGCGCGAGCTGACCGCGGCCATCGGCTATCCGGTGCTGCTGAAGGAGGTCGGCCACGGCATCGGGGCAGCCGCGGCCGCTGCGCTGACCGACGTGCCGATCGCGGCCGTCGACGTGGCCGGCGCCGGTGGCACCTCGTGGGCCCGGGTGGAACAGTTCGTGCGCTACGGACGGATCAACGACCCCGAGCTGGCGGAGTGGGGTATCCCGACCGCCCAGGCGCTGGTCGAGGTGCGGCGCACGTTACCGGGCATGCCGTTGGTGGCCTCCGGCGGCATCCGCACCGGCATGGACGCCGCCAAGGCGATCGCGCTGGGCGCCGACGTGGTGGCCGTCGCCCGGCCGCTGCTGGTGCCCGCGATCGAATCCGCTGCCGCCGTGCAGGATTGGCTACAACGCTTCATCGCCGAGCTGCGCATCTGCCTGCACGGCTGCGGTGCCGCCGATCTGGCCGGCCTGCGCGAGATCGGGGTGACCGCTACGGGCTGACCAGTTGTTCGCCGCGCATCCGCTGCGAGATCACCTGGGTGATGCCGTCGCCCTGCATGGTGACGCCGTACAACGCGTCGGCGATCTCCATGGTCGGCTTCTGGTGGGTGATGACGATCAGCTGCGAACGCTCCCGCAGCTGCTCGAACAGACCCAGCAGCCGACGCAGGTTCACGTCGTCCAGCGCGGCCTCGACCTCGTCCATGATGTAGAACGGTGACGGCCGGGCCCGGAAGATGGCCACCAGCATGGCCACCGCGGTCAGCGATTTCTCACCACCGGACAGCAGCGAGAGCCGCTTGACCTTCTTGCCCGGCGGGCGGGCCTCCACCTCGATTCCGGTGGTGAGCATGTCCTCCGGATTGGTCAGCAACAGCCGACCCTCACCGCCCGGGAACAGCGACGCGAACACCTGGCTGAACTCGCGTTCCACGTCGGCATAGGCCTCGGCGAACACCGTCAGAATGCGCGCGTCGACCTCCTCGATGACGTCCATCAGGTCCTTGCGGGCGGCCTTCACGTCCTCCAGCTGGGTGGACAGGAAGTTGTAGCGCTCCTCCAGCGCGGCGAACTCCTCCAACGCCAGCGGGTTGACCCGGCCCAGCTCGGCGAGTTCCCGCTCGGCCTTCTTGGCGCGGCGCTCCTGGGTGGGCCGGTCGAACGGCATGGGGGCTGGGGCGGTCACCTGCTCCCCGCGCTCCTTGGCCTGCTCGTACTCGGCCAGTTCCAGCTCCGTCGGCGGCAACGGGATGTGCGGGCCGTACTCGGCGATCAGATCGGCGGCGGCCAGGCCGAACTGCTCGAGGGCCTGCTGCTCCAGCTGCTCGATGCGAAGGGCCGCTTGGGCTTTGGCGACCTCGTCGCGGTGCAGCGAATCGGTCAGGGCCGTGATCCTGGCGCCCAGTTCGGTGACTTCGGTGCGCGCGCGGCTCAACGCCTCGGCGCGCAGCCGGCGTTCGGTGGCCAGTTCGTCGCGGATCCGTGACGCGGCGGCCACCGTGGCGCCCAGCCGCGCGGCGACGAGCCGGCCGGACTCGGCCACCGCGGCCGCGACGGTCGCGGCGTACTCGCGGGCCTCCCGCGCCCGCAGCGCCCGGGCCCGGGCCTCCCGTTCGGCGGCGGCCGCGCGGCGCAACGAATCTGCCCGGCCCCGAACGGCATTCGCCCGTTCCTCGGCGGTACGAACGGCGAGCCGGGCCTCCACCTCGGTGGCGCGCGCCGCGTCGGCGGCGACGGTGGTCTCCTGCCGATCGACCTGCTCGGCCTCGAACATCGGTTCCTGCTGCGCGTTGTGCAGCCGGGTCTCCAGCTCGGTCAGTTCCTCGACGGCGGCGACGCGGCCGGTCTCCAGTTCGTCACGCTGCTTGATCAGTCGTTGCCACTCGGCGTCGGCGTTGCGGGCTTCCTGGCCCAGCCGGCCGAGCTGTTCGTAGATCGCCGAGATCGCGGCGTCGGACTCGTTGAGCGCGGCCAGTGCCTGTTCGGCGGCGTCCTGCCGGGCCCGCTGCTCCTGCATGGCCCCGGCCAGCGCGGCGGTCAGCTCGGCGCTCTGCCGCTCGACGGCGGTCAGCTCGGTGCGGGCCTTCTCGATCTCCGACGCGATCTCCAGCGTCGACACCTTGCGGTCCGAACCACCACTCACCCAGCCGGCACCGACCAGGTCACCGTCGACGGTCACTGCACGCAGATGTGGCTGCGCGGCAACGAAATCCAGGGCGTGCGACAGGTCGTCGAGCACCACCACGTCGGCCAGCAGCGCGGTGATCGCACCGCGCAACCGGTCCGGGACCTCCACCAGATCCAACGCCCAGCGCCCAGCGTGGTCGAGTGCGCCGGAGTGGGGCCGCGCGGTCACCGGCCAGTCACCCAACACGATCGCCGCCCGGCCGCCGTCGGCCTCCTTCAGCGCGGCCACCGCGGCGCGCGCGGCGCCCGGGTTCTCGGCGGCCAGCGCGTCGGCGGCCGACCCCAGCACGGTGGCGACCGCCACCTCGAACCCTTCACGCACCCGCACGAGCTTGGCGATGGAGCCGAAAAGGCCGTTGCTGCCGTGGTTTTCGGCCAACCACGCGGCACCGTCCTTGCGCTCCAGGCCCACCGCCAACGCGTCGATGCGGGCCTGCAGCGACACCACCTGGCGTTCGGCGCTGCGCTCGGCGGCCTGCAATTCGGCGACGCGTTCGTCGGCCAGCCGCAGCGCGGCCACCGACCGGTCGTGCTGATCGTCGAGGCCGACCTCGCCCTCGTCGAGTTCGCCCACCTTGGCCTGGACCAGTTCGAATTCGGCCTGGGCGTGCTCGACCCGGGCCGCCGCTTCCTCGATCCGGGCGGTGAGCCGGGCGATTCCGTCGTCGGTCGATTCGACGCGGGTGCGCATGGTGTCGACCTGACCGGACAACCGGGCCAGGCCCTCTCGGCGGTCGGCCTCGGCGCGGGCGGCGGCCCGCTGCGCCCGTTCGGCCTCGGCGGCCACCCGCTCGCGCTCGGCCAGCTCGGCGCGGGCCGCCTCCAGCGCGTAGCGCGACTCCTCCAGCTCCTCGAGCAGTTGGCGCTCCTCCTCGGCCACCAGGTCGGCCTCGGCTTCCAGCGCGTCGGGATCCCGCCCCGGCGTCGGTTCCGGCGCCGAGTCCAACAACTGGGTGCGCTCGGTGGCGATGCGCACCGTCGCGCTGACCCGCTCGGCGAGCGCAGACAGCCGGAACCAGGTCTGCTGGGCGGCTTCGGCGCGCTGGGACAACTCGGTGACGGCCGCCTCGTGAGCGGTCAGCTCCAGCGTGGCGGCCTCCAACCGCGTGCTGACCTCGTCGTGTTCGCGGCGCAGGGTGGTCTCGGCCTGGTTGGTGTCGTTGAACTCGGTTTGCCGGGTGACCAGGTCGTCGGCGGCCAGCCGCAGCCGGGCATCGCGCAGGTCGGCCTGGATGGTCTGGGCCCGGCGGGCCATCTCGGCCTGGCGGCCCAGCGGCTTGAGCTGGCGGCGCAGCTCGGTGGTGAGGTCGGTGAGCCGGGCCAGGTTGGCCTGCATGGAATCGAGCTTGCGCACCGCCTTCTCTTTGCGCTTGCGGTGCTTGAGCACCCCGGCGGCCTCCTCGATGAAGGCGCGGCGGTCCTCGGGCCGGGACTCCAGGATCTCGGAAAGCTTGCCCTGCCCCACGATGACGTGCATCTCGCGACCGATGCCGGAGTCGCTCAGCAACTCCTGTACATCCATCAAACGGCAACTGCTGCCGTTGATCTCGTATTCACCCGCGCCGTCCCGGAACATCCGCCGGGTGATGGATACCTCGGAGTATTC
This sequence comes from Mycolicibacterium canariasense, assembly GCF_002101555.1. GTDB lineage: Bacteria > Actinomycetota > Actinomycetes > Mycobacteriales > Mycobacteriaceae > Mycobacterium > Mycobacterium canariasense. The sequence continues at coordinate 268,046 of NZ_LQOL01000052.1, read as the reverse complement.
GATGGGCAGCGCGTTGTCGGAGTTGTCGATGGTCAGCGTGACCTCGGCGCGGCCCAACGGCGCCCGCGAGGACGTGCCGGCGAAGATGACGTCCTCCATCTTGCCCCCGCGCAGCGTCTTGGCGCCCTGCTCCCCCATCACCCAGGTCAGGGCGTCGACGACGTTGGACTTGCCCGAGCCGTTGGGCCCGACGACGCAGGTGATACCCGGTTCGAAGCGCAGAGTCGTCGCCGCGGCGAAGGACTTGAAGCCCTTCAGCGTGAGACTCTTCAAATGCATGACGGGTAACCCTACCGTCGCGGGCGTTAACGCTCGGTGAAGCCCGGGATCTGCTCACCCGCGTCGGCCCAGTCCGCCACCACGGTGTCCACCGAGCCCGGCGTGTCACCGCCGCGCAGCAGCTCCAGCAGCCGCTCGCACGCAGCCCGCGGGCCCTGGGCGACCACGTACACCCGGCCGTCGGGCCGGTTGGAGGCGAACCCGGTCAGGCCCAGTTCGAGGGCCCGCGAGCGGGTCCACCACCGGAAGCCGACGCCCTGCACATGCCCGTGCACCCAGGCGTTCAGGCGGACATCAGGCTCGGCGCTCATGGGTGTCGATCTCGAACTTCACCTCGGTGCCCGATTTCAGCGTGCGGCCCACCGTGCACACCTGGTCGATGGCCCGCTCCACCACCACCAGCAGCCGCTTCACCTCGTCCTCGGACAACCCGGACAGGTCGACCTCCAGCTTCTCCGACAGCAGCGGGTAGCGCTCCTGCTCCCGGTCGGCGGGACCGGACACCCGGATGGTGGCGGCGTAGTCGTCGCCGAGCCGGCGGCGCAGCGGCTGGTCGCTGCTCATCCCGCTGCACGCGGCCAGCGCGATCTTCAGCAGCTCGCCGGGGGTGAACACACCCTCGACGTCCTCGGATCCGACCAGCACCTCGGCGCCGCGGGAGCTGCGACCGGTGTAGCGGCGCACCCCGGTGCGCTCGACCCACAGTTCTGTCATGACGTCATTCCTACTCCCTACGTGCGGTTCCGCGCTGCCGGCCCTGCCCCGCGTTAGGGTGAAGTGCAACACCTCCAGGAGCAAACACCGTGACGTACCAGCCGCCCTCCCAGCCTGGACAGCAGCCGGATCCCTACGGACCCCAGGGCCCGTGGGATCCGCAGCAGCCGCCGGCCGCCGTGCCGTACCCCGCCTACCCGCCGTACGGCACCCCGCCGCAAGGCGGCTACGGCGTCCCACCGCAAGGCGGCTACGGCACCCCACCGCAAGGCGGCTACCCGTACCCGTACCCCTACCCGGCGCCGCCGCGACCCGCCGGCAACCGCGGCTGGCTCATCGGCGGCGGTATCGCTGCGGTGCTGATGATCGCCGTCCTGGTGGTCGGCGGGGTGCTGTTGCTGCGCTCGGGCGGGACGTCGCAAGCCTCCAAGGACGAACGCGAGATCAAGCAACTGGTCCAGGATTTCAACGCGGCGGGCAGCTCGGGCAAGTTCACCGACCTGGCGCAGTACTTCTGCAAGGCCGAGGCCGGGATGTTCGGCGCGCTCGGTCAGCTCGGCGAAATCCTGCAGGGCATCGAGATTCCCAGCAGCAGCGCCCCCAACACCGAGGTGACCGCCACCGACATCAAGGTGAAGGGCGACGTGGCCTCGGCCCACATGAACGCCGGCGGCCCCTTCGACACCGCCTACTTCCGCAAGGAGTCCGGTCAGTGGAAGGTGTGCATGTCCGCGGCCGCCGAATTCAACAAGCAGCAGTAGCCGACCGCCGCACCCGCGGCGGCGGCTGGCATTTCGGGCAGTAGAACGACGAGCGGTTCATGAACTTCTCCCGCCGCATCACCGCACCGCAGCGGCGACACGGCAGGTCCACGCGGCCGTAGGCGTCCAGTGAGCGGTCGAAGTATCCGGACTCGCCGTTGACGTTGACATACAGCGAGTCGAACGAGGTACCGCCCTGAGCCAGTGCCGCCGTCATCACCTCGGCGGCCGCGTCCAGCACCTCGGCCAACTGCTTGCGCGGCAGGCCCGACGCCAGCCGCCCGCCGTACACCCGGGCCCGCCACAGCGCCTCGTCGGCGTAGATGTTGCCGATCCCGGACACCACCGTCTGATCCAGCAGCTGGCGCTTGATCTCGGAGTGCTTGCGGCGCAACACCGTCACCACCCCGTCGCGGTCGAAGGCCGGGTCCAGCGGGTCACGCGCGATATGGGCCACCGGCAGCGGAACCTCACCGGCCATCTCGGTCACCATCCACCCCCCGAACGTGCGCTGGTCGACGAAGCTCAGCTCGGTGCCGTCGTCGAGGATCGCGGCGATCCGCAGGTGTCCGGGATTCGGTATCGGCCCGAGCAGCATCTGCCCGCTCATCCCCAGGTGCACCACCACGGCATCGCCACCGTCCAGCGTCAGCCACAGGTACTTGCCGCGCCGACCGGTGCCGACGATGCGGCTGCCGCGCAGGCGCGCCTCCAGATCGGCCTGGCCGGGCTCGTGCCGCCGGGCCGCCCGCGGATGCAGCACCTGGATCTCGGCGATGCGGTGGCCGACGATGTGGGCGTCCAGGCCGCGCCGCACCACCTCGACCTCGGGCAGTTCAGGCATCCTTGAGTGCATTCCAGGCCGACGCCGCGGCCTTGAGCTCCGCTTCCTTCTTGGTGCGCCCCACACCCCTGCCGTACTGCGTGCCGGCGACCACGACGACGGCGGTGAACTCCTTGTCGTGATCGGGGCCCTCGGACGTGACGCCGTACGACGGGGCGCCCAGCCCGCGGGCCACGGTGAGTTCCTGCAGGCTGCTCTTCCAGTCCAGCCCGGCGCCGAGTGTGGGCGCGGTGTCCAGCAGGTCGGCGAACAACCGCAGGATGACCTCCCGGGCCACCACGTTGCCGTGCTCGATATAGATTGCGCCCAAAAGGGATTCCACACCGTCGGCCAGGATGCTGGACTTGTCGGCACCACCCGAGCCTTCCTCGCCCTTGCCCAGCAACAGGTACGCGCCCAACCCCCGATCACCGAGCCCACGGCCGACGTCGGCCAGCGCCTGGGTGTTGACGATGCTGGCGCGCAGCTTGGCCAGATCACCCTCGGCCCGGTCCGGGTGGCGGTGGTAGAGCTCCTCGGTGATGGTCAGGCCGAGCACCGCATCACCCAAGAATTCCAGGCGCTCATTGGTGGGCAGGCCACCGTTCTCGTAGGAGTAGCTGCGGTGGGTCAGCGCCACGGTGAGCAGGTCGTCGGAAAGGCTGACACCGAGCGAGTCGAGCAGCGGAAGGCGATCGACGGTCACGCCTCGGCTCCGGGGCCGCCCAGATCCTCCTTGAGGCCGGCCAGCTTCGCCCAGCGCGGATCGATCTTGTCGTGCCCATGTCCCGGCTCCGCCGATGCGAGTGGGACGCCGCAGTCGGGGCACAATCCGGGGCAGTCGGGGCGGCAGAGCGGGGTGAACGGCAGCGCCAGCCCGACCGCGTCGACGATCGGTTGCTCCATGTCGACCTGGTCGTCGATCACGCGGCCGAACTCGTCGGCCTCGGTGGTCTCTTCGGTGGCGCTGCCGGGATAGGCGTACAGCTCGGTGACGTCGATGCTCACATCCCCGGTGATCGGTTCCAGGCAGCGCACGCATTCACCGGCGGTGGGCGCCGAGACGGTGCCGGTCACCAGCGCGCCCTCGGACACCGATTGGATCTGCAGATCCAGCTCCACCGGTGCGCCTTGCTCGATCCGGATGAGGTCGAGTCCGATGCGCGACGGCGCGGGGACCGTCTCGTGCACGGTGATCATCGACCCGGGCCGGCGCCCCAACCGCGAGATGTCGATGACGAGCGGATTCGAACGGGCCATATCGTCGATCCTACTTCGGCCCCAACAGCCGCCGACCGGGACGCAAACTCGATCACCGAGATTTTTATTCTGCGGGTGCGCCGTGGCCGGTGAGGTCGGTCGCGTCCGGCACCCGGCAGCGGACGTGGCGTTTTCCGGTGCCGCGGGCGCCGATACTCGACGCGTGACTGTGAAGCTGCACTGGTTCCTGCCCACCTACGGCGACAGCCGCCTGATCGTCGGCGGTGGCCACGGCACACCGGCCGGCGCGGCCGGCGGTGACCGCGAGGCCACCATCGACTACCTCGCCTCGATCGTGCGCAGCGCCGAGCGCTTCGGTTTCACCGGTGCCCTGATCCCCACCGGCGCCTGGTGCGAGGACGCGTTCGTCACCGCGGCGCTGTTGGCACGGGAGACCACCTCATTGGCGTTCCTGGTGGCCTTCCGCCCCGGTCTGGTCAGCCCCACCCTGTCGGCGCAGATGGCCGCCACCTTCGCCAGGCACGCGCCGGGCCGCATCCTGCTCAATGTGGTCGTCGGCGGCGAGGCGCACGAGCAGCGCGCCTTCGGCGACCATCTGGACAAGGACGCGCGCTACGCGCGCTGCGACGAGTTCCTCGACGTGGTGCGCCGGCTGTGGGCCGGCGAAACCGTCACCCACAAGGGTGAATACCTCGACGTCGAGGAAGCCGCGCTGGCCGTGCCGCCGAACCCGGTGCCGCCGTTGTACTTCGGCGGCAGTTCGAAGGCGGCCGGCCCGGTGGCCGCGCGGCATTCGGACGTGTACCTCACCTGGGGTGAGCCGCCGGCCGCGGTGCGGGAGAAGATCGCATGGATCCGCGCGCTCGGCGCCGAGCAGGGGCGCACACTGCGTTTCGGGATCCGGCTGCACACCATCTCGCGTGACACCTCCGAAGAAGCGTGGGCGCAGGCCGACAAGCTGGTGGCCGCGCTCGACGAGGGCACCGTGCGCAAGGCGCAGGAGGGGCTGGCCCGCAGCCAGTCCGAGGGCCAGAAACGCATGTTGGCGTTGCACGAGGCCAACCGCGCCGACGGCACCTGGAGCGATGCCCGCAGCCTGGAGATCGCGCCGAACCTGTGGTCCGGGGTGGGTCTGGTCCGCGGCGGCGCGGGCACGGCGCTGGTCGGCAGCCACGCCGAGGTGGCCGACCGGATCGCCGAATACGCCGAGATCGGTATCGACGAGTTCATCTTCTCCGGCTACCCGCACCTGGAGGAGTTGTTCTGGTTCGGTGAGGGCGTGGTGCCGATCCTGCGGCAGCGCGGCCTGTTTAACGCCGGTGCAGATGAGGCGCCCAGCGTGTCGATCCCGTTCGTGGGTTCGGCGCGGTGACATCGCTCGTCCCGGCCGCGCGTATCGCCGACGCCGACCAGGCGCTGGCCGTCGCGGCCGAGCTGGCCGAGGAGTTCGCCGCCGGTGCCGCGGCCCGTGACGCCGGCCGCGAGCTGCCGCACGATCCGGTGCGGTCCCTCAAAGAGGCTGGGCTGCTTGCCTTGTCGGTCCCCGTCGAGCACGGCGGTATCGATGCGCCGGCCTCGGTGATCGCCGAGGTGTTCCGGCTGCTCGCGCACGCCGACGCCTCGCTGGCCCAGATCCCGCACTCGCATTACACCTTCCTGGAGGCGGTCCGGCTGCAGGGCACCCCGGACCAGCGGGAGTTCTTCTACGAGAAAGTGCTCGGCGGAGCGCTTTTCGCCAACGCGCAATCCGAGCGCTCCGGTCGTATCGACGTCGACAGCACGGTCCTGCTGCCCGCCGGTGACGATCGGTACCGGTTGTCGGGACGCAAGTACTATTGCACCGGTGCGCTTTTCGCCGACTGGGTCATCGTGCGGGCCTCACTTCCGGAGGATCCGGCGCAGACTCCCACGTCGTCCACGCCGAAGGCCCTGGCCTTCGTGGCGGCGGGAACCCCGGGCCTGACCGTCGTGGACGACTGGGACGGTATGGGCCAGCGCACCACCGCCTCGGGCACGGTGACGCTCGACGAGGTGCCGGTACCGGCCGCCCACGTCGTACCGTTCACGCCGGTCTTCGCGCAGCCCACCGTGTACGGCGCCCGGGCCCAGTTGTTCCACACCGCCCTGGATGCCGGGATCGCCACCGCCGCGCTGGCCGAAGGGGTGCGGCAGGCGGCGCAGGCGCGGGCCCATTTCGAGGCCGAACAGCCGGCGGCGGTGGATGATCCGACGCTGATCCAGGTCGCCGGGAATCTGACGGTGACGGTCCGCGGGGCGCTGGCCCTGCTGGCCGAGGCCGGCCGGGCCGTGGACCGCGCCACCGCACACCTGGACGCGGACAGCGCGGCCGAGGCGTCGATCGCGGTGGCGGTCGCGAAGGTGGCGGCGACCCGGGCGTCGTTGGAGGCGTCGAGCACCCTGTTCGAACTGGGCGGCACCCGTAGCGCCGCCGGTTCGGCGAACCTGTCGCGGTACTGGCGCGATGCCCGCACCCATACCCTGCACGACCCGACCCGGTGGAAGGTGCAGCACATCGGCCGCTACACGCTGTCGGGGACGAAACCGCCCCGGCACGGCCAGCTTTGAGCTACCGCGTCGCGTAGTCGTGCGTGCCCGCGGCGGTCCGCAACTGGTGGCGGCCGCGGCTCACCGAGCGCAGCGTGCCGTTGAGGTAGTCCTCGAACTCGGCGAGCTTGCTGTCGACGTAGATATCGCATTCGCCGCGCAGGCGGTCGGCCTCGGCGTGCGCGGAGTCGACCAGCCGGGTGGCCTCGGCGGTGGCGGTCTGCACGATCTCGGTCTGCGACACCAGCCGCTGCTGTTCCTTGATGCCCTCTTGCACGGCCTTCTCGTAGGAGATGTTGCCGTTCTCGATGAGCCGGTCGGCCTCGGTCTTGGCGCGGCTGGTGCTGGCTTCGTATTCGCGCTTGGCCGCGGCGGCGATGCGGGCGGCCTCGTCGCGGGCCTCGGTCACCATCCGGTCGGCGTGCGCGCGCGCTTCGGCGACCATCCGGTCGGCCTGCGACTTGGCCTCGGCCATCATCCGGTCGGCCTCGCTGCGGGCGTGGTTGAGCAGCGAGTCGGCCTCGGCGTTGGCGGAGGCGACCGTGGAATCGGCGTGCTCACGCGCCTCGTTGAGCATGGCGTCCCTGGCGTCGAGGACGTCCTGGGCGTCGTCGAGTTCGCCGGGAATGGCGTCCTTGATGTCGTCGAGCAATTCCAGGACGTCGCCACGGGGGACCATGCAACCGGCCGTCATCGGCACGCCGCGTGCTTCCTCCACGATCGCACTGAGTTCGTCAAGCGCCTCAAACACTCGGTACACGGCAACACCCTCCAGGCGTAGTTGTTAGTGACCAGTGTGCCTGGTGTTACGCCTGTGACTGGAGTTTTGTTACGGTGTGTCGCGTCGCCGACTATCGCATCGCCGCCGCCAGGGCGTCCCTGGCCCGGTCCAGCATCGAGGCGAACGGGCCCACGACGTAGTTCAGCACCGGTGACTCGACGCCGGGATGCGGCCGCGTCGGTGCGATGGCCTGGGCTGCCTGCACCGCTTTGGCCATCCGGCCCAGATCCTCGGCGCTCAGCTGGCGCTGCAGCCGGCTGAACTCCTCGGTCTCCTCGCGCTCGGCGTGCTTGATCACGTCCGCACGGAACAGCGTCAGCTCCTCGAGGAACTCGTCGGAGGCCATGTCCATGCCTTCCAGCTTGGACAGCTGCTCCTTCGCGTCGTGCTCCTCCTCGAGCCGGGCGTCGACGATCGCGTCGCCACCGGTGACCTCACGGCGCGCCCGCGGATGCACCACCATCTCCTCGGCGGTCTCGTGCACGGCCAGCAGTTGGCGCAGGTCGGTGAAGGCGCGCTCCCTGGCGTCGGGCGCGGAGGCGGACAGCACCTCCTCGAACAGATCCTTGATCAAGTTGTGCTGGTCCTTGAGGAACCGCACGACATCGTCGGTGGACTGGACAAATGTTTCGACCACGGGTGTTACCTCCGTACACGGTCAGGTTCGGCTGGGGACGCGGTGGGCTGTGCGTCATCCCAGGCTTACCCGCCGCTGCCCGGGTTCAACCGTGCAGCTTGGCCCGCAATCGCGCGTTGACCGGCTCCGGCAGCAGATCGCTGACATCGCCACCGAGCCCGGCGATCTCCTTGGCCAGCGACGACGACACGAAGGAGTAGCGCGGTGTGGTGGCCACGAAGAAGGTGTCCACCCCGGCGACATGCTTGTTCATCTGCGCCATCTGCAGCTCGTACTCGAAATCGGTGCCGGTGCGCAGACCCTTGACGATGGCGGTCAGGCCCCGCTGCTTGACGAAGTCGACCACCAGGCCGGTGCCGGATTCCACCCGCAGGTTCGGCAGGTGTGTGGTGGACTCGCGGATCAGCTCGATGCGTTCCTCGGCATCGAACATGCCTTTCTTGTTGGGGTTCACCAGGACCGCCACCACCACCTCGTCGAACTGGGCCGAGGCCCGCTCGAAGATGTCGATATGGCCGAGGGTGACCGGGTCGAAGGATCCGGGGCAGACGGCGCCGCTCATGGTGGGTGACGTTACGCGATGCCGAACTCCAGCCGGGTGTCGCCATAGCGCCGCTCGTCGACCCGTTCCCAACCGTCGGGCCAGCGCAGCGGCGGACCGCCCGCGGCGCGTTCGACGACGGCCAGCGCGCCCGGCGCCACCCAGTCGTTGCGCAGCAACGCGGCAAGCTGCGCCTCGACCTCGGCGGCGGGCACGTCGTACGGCGGGTCGGCGAATACCAGATCCACCCGCCGGGCGGGGGCACCGGCGAGCACCTTGGCCACCGGTGCGCAGCGCACCGTGCCGGGGGCCTTCAGCGCGGCGATGTTGGCGGTGATCACGGCCGCTGCCCTGCGGTCGGATTCGACGAACACCGCGCCGGTCGCACCGCGGGACAGCGCCTCCAGTCCGAGTGCACCCGACCCGGCATACAGGTCGAGCACCGTGGCCCCGTCGAAATCCATCCGCGCGGCCAGCACGTTGAACAGCGATTCGCGGACCCGATCGGTGGTGGGCCGGGTGCCCTTGACGGGCACCGTGATTCGGCGCCCGCCGTAGGCCCCCGCGACGATCCGGGTCAGGTTAGAACCACCAGCAGGTCGCCGCCCTCGACCTGGGCGGTGGCGTTGACGGCGACGCGGGCGACGGTGCCGGCCTTGGGTGCGGTGATCGCCGCCTCCATCTTCATGGCCTCGATCGTCGCGATGGTCTGGCCCGCCTCGACGGTGTCCCCGGCGCTCACCCCGACGGTGACCACACCGGCGAACGGCGCCGCCACGTGATCCGGGTTGGCCTTGTCGGCCTTCTCGGCGGCGGGCATGTCGGTGGCGATGTTGCGGTCGCGCACCAGCACCGGGCGCAACTGCCCGTTGAGGATGCACAGCACCGTGCGCATGCCGCGTTCGTCGGCCTCGGAGATGGCCTCCAACCCGATCAGCAGCTGCACGCCGCGTTCCAGTTCGACGCGGTGTTCCTCACCCTGGCGCAGCCCGTAGAAGAACTGATTGGCACTCAGCGAGGACGTGTCACCGTATTCCTCCCGGTGCGCCTCGAATTCCCTGGTGGGGCCGGGGAACAGCAACCTGTTGAGGGTGGCCTGGCGTTTCGGGCCTGGCGCGGCCAGCAGCGCCTCGTCCTCGAGCGACAGCGGCGTCTCCGCCCTGGCTTCACCGCGGCCCTGTAGCGCCTTGGAACGCAACGGTTCCGGCCAGCCTCCCGGCGGGTCGCCGAGCTCCCCGCGCAGGAATCCGATGACACTGTCGGGGATGTCGAACCGGTCCGGGTCGGCGGCGAACTCGGTGGCGGTGGCACCCGCACCCACCAGCGACAGCGCCAGGTCGCCGACCACCTTCGACGACGGGGTGACCTTGACCAGCCGGCCCAGCACCCGATCGGCACCGGCGTAGGCGTTCTCGATCTCCTCGAACCGGTCGCCCAACCCCAGCGCGATGGCCTGCTGACGCAGATTGCTCAGCTGTCCGCCCGGGATCTCGTGGTGATACACCCGTCCCGTCGGCCCGGGCAGGCCCGACTCGAACGGCGCGTACACCTTGCGCAGCGCCTCCCAGTACGGTTCCAGCTCACACACCGCCCCGAGATCCAGACCGGTGTCGAATTCGGTGTGCGCGGTGGCGGCCACGATGGCCGACAGCGCCGGCTGACTGGTGGTGCCCGCCAACGGCGCGGCCGCCCCGTCCACCGCCGACGCACCCGCCGTCCACGCCGCCAGGTAGGTGGCCAACTGGCCGCCCGGGGTGTCATGGGTGTGCACGTGCACCGGCAGATCGAACCGGCTGCGCAGCGCGCCCACCAGTTTGGTGGCGGCCTGCGGGCGCAGCAGCCCGGCCATGTCCTTGATGGCCAGCACGTGCGCCCCGGCGTCGACGATCTGCTCGGCCAGCCGCAGGTAGTAATCGAGGGTGTAGAGATCCTCACCCGGGTCCGAGAGGTCACCCGTGTAGGACATCGCCACCTCGGCGACGGCGACGCCGGTCGCGCGCACCGCGTCGATGGCCGGGCGCATCGAGTCGACGTTGTTGAGCGCGTCGAAGATCCGGAAGATGTCGATTCCGGTCGCGGTGGCCTCTTCGACGAACGCCGTGGTCACCAGTTCCGGATACGGCGTGTAGCCGACGGTGTTACGGCCCCGCAGCAGCATCTGCAGACAGATGTTCGGCATCGCCTCGCGCAGCGCGGCCAACCGCTCCCACGGGTCCTCTTTCAGGAAGCGCAGCGCCACATCATAAGTCGCGCCGCCCCAGCACTCCACCGACAGCAACTGCGGGGTCATGCGCGCCACATACGGCGCCACCCGCAACAGTCCGGACGAACGCACCCGGGTGGCCAGCAGCGACTGATGGGCATCCCGGAACGTCGTGTCGGTGACGCCCAAAGCCGGGCTGTCGCGCAGCCAGTCGGCGAAACCCGTGGGGCCCAGTTCGACCAGCTTCTGCTTGGACCCGTCCGGCGGGCGCACCGACAGGTCGATATCGGGCAGTTTGTCCTGCGGGTACACCGTCGACCGGCGCTCCCCGTGCGGCTTGTTGACGGTGACATCGGCCAGGTAGTTCAGGATCTTGGTGCCGCGATCGGCGGGCGTGTGGGCGGTCAGCAGCTGCGGGCGGTCGTCGATGAACGACGTCGTCACCCGGCCGGCCCGGAAATCGGGATCGTCGAGCACCGCCTGCAGAAACGGGATGTTCGTCGAGACGCCGCGGATCCGGAACTCGGCAAGCGCCCGCCGGGCCCGCGTCACCGCGATGCCGAAATCCCTTCCACGACAAGTCAATTTGACCAGCATCGAGTCGAAATGCGCGGAGATCTCGGCGCCGGTGTGGGTGCCGCCGTCCAGCCGGATACCCGCGCCGCCCGGGGACCGGTAACCGGTGATACGGCCGGTGTCGGGACGGAACCCGTTGGCCGGGTCCTCGGTGGTGATCCGGCACTGCATGGCCGCACCGCGGATCGCGATGCTGTCCTGGCTCAGCCCGAGGTCGTCGAGCGTCTGGCCCGCCGCGATGCGCAGCTGCGAGGACACCAGGTCCACATCGGTGATTTCCTCGGTCACCGTGTGCTCCACCTGGATTCGCGGATTGCACTCGATGAACACGTGACGGCCCCGCTCGTCGAGCAGGAATTCGACGGTGCCCGCGCAGGTGTAGTCGATCTGCCGGGCAAAGGCCACCGCGTCGGCACAGATCTTCTCCCGCACCGCCGGATCCAGATTCGGTGCCGGGGCCAGCTCGATGACCTTCTGATGGCGGCGCTGCACACTGCAATCGCGCTCGAACAGGTGCATGACGTTGCCGGCACCGTCGGCCAGGATCTGCACCTCGATATGCCGCGGGTTGATCACCGCCTGCTCGAGGTAGACGCGCCCGTCGCCGAACGCCGACTCGGCCTCCCGGGACGCGGCCTCGACCGCCTCGGCCAGTGCGCCCGGCTCGGCCACCCGCCGCATGCCGCGGCCACCACCACCGGAGACCGCCTTGACGAACAGCGGAAACTCCATCGCCCCGGGGCCTTCTGTCGCGGCCACCAGATCGGCCACCGACGACGACGGCTCAGACGACGCCAGCACCGGCAGCCCGGCCGACTTGGCCGCCGCGATCGCGCGCGCCTTGTTGCCGGTCAGCTCGAGCACGTCGGCGCTGGGGCCGACGAACGTGATCCCCTCCCGCACGCAGGCCGAGGCCAGCTCCGGGTTCTCCGACAGGAAGCCGTAGCCGGGGTACACGGCGTCGGCGCCGGCGTGCTTGGCCACCCGGATGATCTCGTCCACCGACAGGTACGCCCGGACCGGATGACCCTCCACCCCGATCTGGTAGGACTCGTCGGCCTTGAGCCGGTGCAGCGAATTACGGTCCTCGAAGGGGTACACCGCCACGGTGGCGATGCCGAGCTCGGTCGCCGCGCGAAACGCACGGATCGCGATCTCACCGCGGTTGGCTACCAAGAGTTTGGAAATCACGAGGTGAACCCTAACTTTCTCGCCGTAACCCCGGTGTTACAAAAGGGTTGACCAATAATTCCAGAACCTCACCAGGATCATCAACACCAGTGAGGTGAACCAGAGCACCACCAGCGACCACCGCCACTGGTAGAGCAGCCGGGCCGGACCGGTGGCGGTCTCCCCGCGCCCGGCGATGGACGCCGCCACCACGAACAGCGGGATGGTCACCGACCAGACGACCATGCAGTACGGGCACAACGCACCGATCCGGTACAGGCTCTGGAAGATCAGCCAGTGGACGAACACCACGCCCAGCCCGCTGCCGATCGTCAACCCGGTCCAGTACCAGCGGGGCAGGCGCACCTTGGCCACCGCGAGCACCCCGGTCACCACCACGACGCTGAACGCGCCGATACCGATGAGCGGGTTGGGAAATCCGAACACCGAGGCCTGCGGGGTGATCATCACCGATCCGCAGGACAACACCGGGTTGATGCTGCAGGACGGCACGTAGGCCGGATTGATCAGGATCTCGATCTTCTCGATCGTCAGCGTCAGCGCCGCCGCCAATCCGACGATGCCGGCGATGAGCACCCACCAGGCGCTGGCCGGGCGCACCCCGGTGTCGGACGCCTCGCCGCCGGGCTCCTCGATGTCGGCGGCGTCCGCCGCGGGTGCTGCGGTCACGACATCCCCGGCACGTCGCCGACGATCTCCTTGACCTTGGCGACCAGCGCATCGGGCGTGCTGAACTGGTAGTCCTCACCGTTGATACGGACGGTCGGGGTGGAATTGATCTTCGTGGCCTGCGCCAGCCCCTGCACCAGGTCGACGTACTTGCCCTTGTTGATGCAGTCGGGCACCTTGCCGGCCGCCCCCGCCTGGCGCGCGGTCTCGATGATCTGCTCGTTGGTCGGGAAGGTCGTCGCCGTCTCGTTGGGCTGCTGCGCGTACATCGCGGCGTGGAAGCGGCGGAACGCGTCGATCGATTCGTCGGCGACGCAGTAGGCGGCACCGCCGGCCCGGGACGGGTAGTTCTGATTACTCGGCGCGTCCAGGATCGCGACCATGTAGTAGTCCGCGGCCACCGCACCGCTGTCGATGAGCTTGCTCACCGTGGGGCCGAACTGCTTCTCGAACGCGCCGCAGTGCGGGCACAGGAAGTCCTCGTACATGGACAGCACGACCTTGGGGTCGGACGTGCCCTCCTTGGTGATGAGCTTGCTCGAGGTCACCCGGATGGACTTGGCCTCACCGGCCGGCGGCTTCTTGTCACCGGACATCACGATGTAGAGGACCAGCGCCACGGCGAACACGACGACCACGGAGGTCAATCCGATCTGGATGAGCAGATTGCGCTTGCGGTCGGCGGCCTTGAGGTCGTAGCTGGCCTGCTTCTTGGGTTTGTTCGCCACGGATGCAGCCTACCGGCTCAGATGGGCCCGCAGCGCCGAGGTCAGATCGGCGATCGCCGCCTCGCTGCCACCTCCGAGCGGGAAGAAATTCGCGAAAGCGTGCACCAGCGAGCCGTACTCACGCCAGTCGACGGGCACCCCGGCCGCCGCGAGGGCCTGCGCGTACGCCCGGCCCTCGTCGCGCAGCGGGTCGAACCCGCCGGTGGCCACCAACGCCGGCGACAGCCCGGACAGGTCGGTGGCCAGCAGTGGTGCCACCCGCGGATCGGAGCCCTCGACGGCCGCACCCCCCAAGTAGTGGCCGTGAAACCAGTCCATATCGGCCCTCCTCAGGAAGTACCCCTCGGCGAACAGCGTCTTGGACACCGTCGTGCTCCCGAAATCGGTGACCGGGTAGAGCAGGAACTGCAGTACCGGCAGCCGCACCCCGTCGGCCCGGGCGGATTGGGTGACCACCGCGGCCAGGTTGCCGCCGGCACTGTCGCCACCGACGGCCACCTTGTCGGGATCGGCGCCGAGCTCGGCCGCGTGCTCCAGAGCCCAGCGGTAGGCCGCGTCGGCGTCCTCGGCCGCCGCGGGCGCCTTGTGTTCGGGCGCCAGCCGGTAGTCGACACTGAGGACGTGCACGCCGGCGTCGCGGCTGATCCGCCGGCACAACGCGTCGTGGCTGTCCAGGCCGCCGAGGACGAAGCCGCCGCCGTGATAGAAGACCAGCAGCGGGGCACCGTCGGCCGCGCGGTAATGCCGCACCGGGATGGCCCCGGCCGGTCCGGCGATGGTGAAATCGCGGGCCGCGACCACGACCGGTGAGCGGAACGCCTTTCCGGCCCGGTTCAGCTGAGTACGCGCGACGGCTACCTCCGAACTGGCGACCAGCCCGGAGACCTTGGACAACCGCTGCGCGGTGAGCATCAGCTGCAGCGACGTGTCGAGGGTGTTGCCGTCGACGGTGACGGTGCGGCGCCCGAGCAGCAGCCGTTTGAGCGGATCCGGGATTCTCGCCATCACCGGTATCCCGATACGCCCCATGGCAGCGGCGGTGAACAGCCTGACCCGCCCCGGATTGCGACGTGCTGGCAGACTCTGCGTCATGACTTCCCCTACCCAACCCAGGATTGCGCTCAACGACGGCAACTCGATCCCCACCGTCGGTCTGGGAGTCTGGCAGACGCCTCCGGAGGAGACGCAGCGCGCCGTCGAAGCGGCGCTGGCGACGGGCTACCGCCACATCGACACCGCCGCCGTGTACGGCAACGAGACCGAGGTCGGTCACGCCCTCAGATCGTCCGGCGTGGCGCGCGACGAGGTGTTCGTGGTCACCAAGCTGTGGAACGCCGATCAGGGCTACGACAAGGCGCTGGCGGCGTTCGACACCAGCGCCGAACGGCTCGGGGTCGACTATGTCGACCTCTATCTCATCCATTGGCCGGTGCCGGAGGCGAATCTGTTCGTGGATTCCTTCAAGGCGCTGGCCCACCTGCGCGAGCAGGGCCGGGTCCGGTCGATCGGCGTGAGCAACTTCGCGCCCGAGCATCTGCGCACCCTCGTCGACGCCACCGGGATCGTCCCGGCGGTCAACCAGATCGAACTGCACCCGCGGTTGCCCCAGCAGGAGCTGCGCGACCTGCACGCCGAACTGGGCATCGCCACCGAGGCGTGGAGCCCCCTGGGCCAGGGCGGGTTGCTGTCCGATCCCGTGGTCACCGCGATCGCCGGAACGCACGGCAAAACACCCGCCCAGGTACTGATCAGATGGCACATCCAACTGGGTAATATCGTCATCCCGAAGTCGGTGAACCCGGACCGGATCGCGAGTAATTTCGACGTGTTCGATTTCGAACTCGGAGACCAGGACATCGCATCCATCGCCACGCTCGACAACGGGACGCGGCTGGGTCCCGATCCACGCACGTTCAATTTCACAGGGTAGGTGACATGACCTCGGCCGCTGCAGTGCCCAACATCGGGCTCAGCGATGCAAACACGATCCCGGCGCTGGGCGTCGGTGTGGGAGAACTCTCCGACGCCGAAGCCGAGCGTGCGGTATCCGCCGCACTGGAAATCGGTGTGCGCCTTATCGATACCGCCGCGTCGTACGGCAACGAGGCGGGCGTGGGGCGGGCCATCGCGGCATCGGGTGTGCCGCGCGCCGAGATCTTCGTCACCACCAAGCTGGCCACCGCCGACCAGGGTTTCCAGTCCAGCCAGGACGCCGCCAAGGCCAGCCTGGAGCGTCTCGGCCTGGAATACCTGGACCTGTATCTCATCCACTGGCCCGGCGGGGACACCAGCAAGTACGTCGACAGCTGGGGCGGCCTGATGCGGCTGCAGGGCGAGAAGTTCACCAAGTCGATCGGGGTGTGCAACTTCGGCGCCGAGGAGCTGTCCACCATCATCGACCTGAGCTACGTCAGCCCGGTGATCAACCAAGTGGAGTTGCATCCGTTGCTCAACCAGGCTGCGCTGCGCGCGGTCCATGCCGAACGCAACATCGTCACCGAGGCCTACAGCCCGCTCGGGGTCGGCAAGCTGCTGGAGCATCCGGCCGTCACGGCCATCGCGGCCGAGTACGGCAAGACCCCGGCGCAGGTGCTCATCCGGTGGAGCCTGCAGCTGGGCAACGTGGTGATCCCCCGCTCGTCGTCGCCGGAGCGGATCGCACAGAACATCGATGTGTTCGATTTCGAGCTGACCGCCACGCACATGGACACCCTGGGCGCTCTCGATGACGGCACCCGGTACCGCCCCGACCCCGCCACCTACACCGGCAGCTAGCCCGGCTGGGGCCCGCCACGCACGCCCTCCTCGATCTTCTTGCCCAGATCGGGGTCGACGTTGCGCCAATATTCGAATACCCGTGACAGCACCGGCTCCTTGACGCCCTTGGAGACGTGTCCGACGATATTGTGCGCCAAGCGCTCCCGAGCCTCGTCGTCGAGCACCTCGCGCACCATCGTGCCGGCTTGACCCCAGTCGTCGTCGTCCGCGCGGAGCGCGTAAGCGGTGCGGACCATGTCGCCGTCGGCGGCCCAGTGCACCTCCGCGGTGCGTGCGGGGTCGGCGCCGGGACCACCCATCGAGTTCGGCACGTACACCGGATCGGTGACGTTGCGGATCCGCATCGCGCCGTCCTTGGAGTAGCTGTGCACCTCCACCTTCGGCGTGTTGACCGGGATCTGCTTGTAGTTCACCCCGAGCCGGTGCCGGTGCGCGTCGCTGTAGGAGAAGCCACGGGCCAACAGCATCTTGTCCGGGCTCAAACCGGTGCCGGGAACCAGGTTGTTCGGCTCGAAGGCGGCCTGCTCGATCTCGGCGTGATAGTCCGTGACGTTGCGGTTCAACGTCATTCGGCCCACCTCGTGGAGCGGGTAGTCGGAGTGCGGCCAGACCTTGGTCAGGTCGAAGGGATTGAACCGGTAGGTCTTGGCATCCTCGAACGGCATGATCTGCACCTGCAGGGTCCAGCTCGGGAAGTTGCCGCCCTCGATCGCGGTGAACAGATCGCGTTGATGGGCGTCGCCGTCGATGCCGGCCATCTCGTCGCCCTCCTCCTGGGTGAGGAACTCGATGCCCTGGTCGGTCTTGAAGTGGTACTTGACCCAGAACATCTCGCCGGCGGCGTTGAGCCAGCTGTAGGTGTGGCTGGAGTAGCCGTTCATGTGCCGCCACGACTTGGGGATGCCGCGGTCCCCCATCAGCCAGGTGACCTGGTGCGCGGACTCCGGCGACAACGTCCAGAAGTCCCACTGCATGTGGTGGTCGCGAAGGTTGCTCGACTGCAGGCGTTTCTGCGACCGGATGAAGTTCTGGAATTTCATCGGGTCCCGGACGAAGAACACCGGGGTGTTGTTGCCGACCATGTCGAAGTTACCCTCGGAGGTGTAGAACTTCAGCGCAAAGCCGCGCGGATCGCGCCAGGTGTCCGGGCTGCCGCGCTCACCGGCCACGGTGGAGAACCGGGCCACCATCTCGGTCTTGGTGCCGGGCTGCAGAAACGCCGCCCGGGTGAACGCGCTGACGTCGTGGGTCACCTCGAACGTGCCGAACGCGCCGCCCCCTTTGGCGTGCGGCTGGCGCTCCGCGATGCGCTCGCGGTTGAAGTTGGCCATCTGCTCGATCAGGTAGTGGTCTTGCAGCAGGATCGGCCCGTCCGGTCCGACGGTCAGGGAGTGTTCGAAGCTGGGAACCGGGGCACCGGCGTCGGTGGTCGCATACTTTTCGGTCATTCGTGTTTCCCTATCTCAAGCGGCGTTAGGCTGCGCCCCTCGGGGTACCCCGGATCGGCCGGTGCTATCCACAATCGGTCGGATCCATCCCGGACCGCCCGGTCGCGCCGCCCGCTGAGCGAACCGGTTCAGGTGCGCCCGAGGCCGGGCGCTGACGGGCCGAAGGGCGCCAGCAAGAACTCGTCGACGAAGCGGGCGAAGGTCTCGTCCACCACGGACGGGTCGTCGGCGGTGAAGAATTCGATGATGAATCCCTGGAACGCGGCCAGCGCGATGCGCGAGCGGGTTTCGGCCACGTGCGTGGGCATGCCCAGCGCCTCCAGCCGCGCTTGCGAATTACGCGTCAGCAGCGACAGCGTTTCCCAGGTGTAAGCCCGGTACGGGCTGTCGCGCCCGCACGCCGCCCCGAACACCTGCTCGACCACGCGCAGCGTATCCCTG
Source organism: Mycolicibacterium canariasense (assembly GCF_002101555.1). GTDB lineage: Bacteria > Actinomycetota > Actinomycetes > Mycobacteriales > Mycobacteriaceae > Mycobacterium > Mycobacterium canariasense. Next base: position 249,690 of record NZ_LQOL01000052.1, on the reverse strand, counting down.
CGCTCGCCGCGGGTGCAGGCGTGCCAATCCTCGAAGCACCATTGCCGGTGCGCCTCGATCGAGGTGGGCAGTTCCAGATCATCGGTCTCCGGAATGGCCGCACGTTGCCGACGATTGAGCACCTCGAGGATCAACTGCTCCTTGGTTCCGAAGTAGTACACCAACATTCGCGCACTGGTGCCCATCTCGGCGGCCAGTGTCCGCAGGCTGGTGTCGAGCACCCCGGTGCGCGCGAGGACCGCACCTGCGGCGGTAAGGAGTTCCTCGCGCTTCTCGTGGTCGGGTGCCCGCGACACGCTTGACTGTAACACTTGCTTCAACTAAACGTTGGACGATGGGTGGGCGGAGGATTCGGTGGGTGGCCCTGGTGGCCGTCGTGGCGGGGGTGATCGGCGCGCTGGCGAGCGCACTGGTGCCCGTGCTTCCGGTCCGTCAGACGACGGCGATGTTGAATTGGCCTCAGCACGAGCGGCTTTCGGATGTCACGGCGCCGTTGATCACCCTGACCCCGGTGGCGCTCACCGCGACGGTGCCGTGCGCGGTGATCCGTGACATGCCCGCGGCCGGAGGACTGGTGCTGAGCACCGCACCGGCCGAGGGCAGACGGGCGGGGCTCGACGGCATGTTCGTCACGGTGACGGGCGAACGCGTCGACGTGGTGGTCCGCAACGTGGTGGTGGCGGCCGTGCCACGAAAGTGGATGGCCGACCCGGCATGTCGACGCATCGAGATCACCTCGTCGGATCGTGGCACCTTCGCCGCCATCGCCGGACTGCCCGATCCGGCCGGTGGCGGTCCGTGGCGCAGCGGCTTCGCCGATCCGAATCTGCGTCCGCAGATCGTCGGGGTGTTCACCGATCTGCGGGGACCCGCACCGGCCGGGCTGTCCTTCTCGGCAACCATCGACACCCGCTACACCAGCGCACCGGCACCGATCAAGCGGGCCGCCATGGTGATCGGCATCGCCGCGACCGCCCTTGCGCTGCTGGCGTTGTGGCGGTTGGACCGGCGCGACGGCCGGCGGATGCGACGAGTTGTCCCGTTGCGCTGGCGTGGCTTCAGCGCGCCGGACGCGACCGTGATCGCGGTTTCGGTGTTCTGGTTCGTCGCCGGGGCGGGCTCCTCCGACGACGGCTATCAATTCGGCATGTCCAATGTGGCGGGCCAGGCCGGCTACATGTCGAACTACTTCCGCTGGTTCGGTAGCCCGGAAGACCCGTTCGGCTGGTACTACGACCTGATCGCCTACCTGACCCACGTGAGCCGCGCCAGCATGTGGTTGCGGCTGCCGGATCTGCTCTGCGCCCTGCTGTGCTGGGTGTTGTTGTCCCGCGAGGTGATTCCGCGCCTGGGCCCGGCCGTGCGGGCGAACCGCGCCGCACTGTGGGCCGCGGCGCTGGTCTTGCTGGCTGCCTGGATGCCCTTCAACAACGGACTGCGCCCCGAAGGTCAGATCGCCACCGGCGCGCTGATCACCTACGTCCTCATCGAACGCGCCATCGTGTCGGGCCGGCTCACCCCGGTCGCCCTGGCGATCGTGGTCGCCGCGTTCACCCTCGGCATCCAGCCCACCGGCCTGATCGCGGTGGCCGCGCTGCTCGCCGGCGGCCGGCCGATCCTGCGGATCATCACCCGGCGAGCGCGTGCGGTGGGGATGTGGCCGGTGCTGGCGCCCCTGGCGGCCGCCGGTCTGGTGGTGCTCACGGTGGTGTTCGCCGACCAGACGATTGCCACCGTGGCAGAAGCCACCCGGGTGCGCACCGCGATCGGGCCCAGCCAACCCTGGTACACCGAGAACCTGCGGTACTTCTACCTGATCCTGCCGACCACCGATGCCGCCATCGCACGCCGTTTCGGAATCCTCGTCACGATGGCATGCCTGTTCGCGTCGGCGCTGATATTCCTGCGGCGCAAGCGGATTCCCGGCATCGCCGGCGGGCCGGCGTGGCGGCTGATGGGCATCATCTTCGGAACGCTGTTCCTGCTCACCTTCACCCCGACGAAGTGGATCCACCACTTCGGCCTGTTCGCGGCCGTCGGCGCGGCGATGGCGGCGCTGGCCACCACCCTGCTCGGCCCGGCCGTGCTGCGGTCGGCGCGTAACCGGCTCGCGTTCCTGGCGACGGTCTTGCTGGTATTGGCATTGTGTTTCGCCTCCACCAACGGCTGGTGGTACGTGTCGAGTTACGGCGTGCCGTTCAACGACAGCGTTCCGCACCTCGGGCCGGTGACGGTCAGCGCCGTCCTGTTCGGGCTGTGCCTGGTCACAACAGTCTGCGCGGTCCTGTTCCACCTGCGGCGCTACCGTGAGCCGCGGCCGGTCCGCGTGCTGACCACCGCACCCGTACCGGTCGCCGCCGCCGTCATGGTCGTCGTGTGCGTGGGTTCGATGCTGGCCGGGGTCATCAGGCAGTATCCGACCTACTCGAACGGCTGGGCCAATGTGCGCGAACTCGCCGGTGGATGCGGCCTGGCCGACGACGTGCTGGTCGAACCGGACCCCAACACCGGTTTCCTGTCCCCGGTATCGGGCGGCGACGGTCCGCTCGGAGCACTCGGCGGCGACCACCCGATCGGGTTCAGCGCCAACGGGGTTCCGCCGCACACCCTTGCCGAGGCGGTGTGGCAGAGCCAACGCCTGGACGGCACCGACGCCGATTGGGCCGCGCCTACCGCCCTGGCCACTCCCGGTGTCAACGGCTCGTCGGTCCCGTTGCCGTACGGGCTCGACCCGGCGAAGGTCCCGGTGGTCGGCAGCTTCACCGCCGGGCCCGCGCAGCCCGCGACGGTGACGTCGGCCTGGTACGCACTTCCGCCCGCCGATCCCGCCCACCCCCTCGTGGTGGTCACCGCCGCGGGCACCATCACCGGCACCAGTGTGCGCAGCGGCCATACCACCGCCCAGTCCGTGACGCTCGAACTCGCCGGCGCCGACCCCTCGGGCCGTCCCGAGCCGCGCGGACGCCTGGAACCGTTCGACATCGGCCCGCAACCCTCATGGCGGAACCTGCGATTCCCGCGCGCCGCGATTCCCGCCGACATCCGCTACGTCCGGATCGTCGCCGACGACCGCTCCCTGGACCCGGGCGATTGGGTGGCCGTGACACCGCCCCGCATCCCCGAACTCCGCTCCGCCCAAGAGTTTCTGGGCAGCACCCAGCCGATCCTGCTGGACTGGGCCGTCGGATTGGTGTTCCCGTGCCAGCACCCCATGCTGCACGCCAACGGCGTCACCCAGGTACCCCGATATCGCATCTCGCCGGATTACCCGGCCAAGGTGGAGATGCCTGATACCTGGCAGTCCGGCGACAACGGTGGCCTGCTCGGGATCACCGATCTGTTGCTGCGCGCGCACGTGATGCCCACCTACCTGTCGCGGGACTGGGGTCGCGACTGGGGGTCCCTGCGCCGATTCGATCCCGTGGTCGAGGCCGGCGAGGCCGATATCACCCTCGGATCGCAGGTGCGCAGCGGGCTGTGGAGCCCCGGACGCATCCGGATCGGACCGTGACAGCTGAGCGATTGCTGGCAGCCCGGCCGATTGCCTCCTATCGTTAGCCCGTGGATGGAACGCCGTTCGGCCGGTATCGCCTGGTCAGGGTGCTGGGCCGGGGCGGTATGGGCGAGGTGTGGCAGGCCTTCGACACCACCATGAACCGGGTGGTCGCCCTGAAGGTGCTGCCGGCCAACCTCGCCGACGACGACACCTACCAGCGGCGCTTCCGCCGCGAGGCGCAGATGGCGGCCGGCCTGGACGAACCGCACATCGTGCCGATCCACGACTTCGGCGAGATCGACGGCCGGCTGTACGTCACCATGCGGCTGATCGACGGCAAGACCGTGCACGAACTGCTGCAGGACGGCCCGCTCTCGCCCCACCGCGCCGTGGCCATCGTCGAGCAGATCGCCGCGGCGCTCAACGCCGCGCACCGGGTCGGGCTGGTGCACCGCGACGTGAAACCGTCGAACATCCTGGTGACCGACGAGGACTTCGCCTACCTGATCGATTTCGGCATCGCCCGCACGGCCGGGGCCACCAAGCTCACCAGCACCGGCTCGACCATCGGCACGCTGGCGTACATGGCGCCCGAGCGGCTGTCCACCGACAGCTCGGATGCCCGCGCCGATATCTACGCCCTGACCTGTGTGCTGCACGAATGCCTGACCGGGATGCAGCCGTTCCCCGGCGACAGCATGGAACGCCAGGTCGCCGGCCATCTGAGCCTGCCGCCGCCGCGCCCGTCGACGCTGCGGCCCGGGGTGCCGCCCGGAATGGATCAGGTCGTCGCCACCGGGATGGCCAAGAACCCCGACCACCGCTACGCGACCACCAGGGATCTGGCCGCGGCCGCCCGCGCCGCCTTGACCGCACCCGCCGCGCCGGCGCCCGCCGCCCACGATCAACCGACCGCCGCGGGCAGTTGGCCGCCACCGCCCCCGGCGCCGGTCCCCTATCCGGCCACCCCGCCGATGTCGCACCAGCAGTGGCCCGCCGCGCCCGCGCCGGCCTGGCAACCCACCCCCACCACACAGCCGTGGTGGCGCGGGCCGGCGATCCTCATCCCGATCGGCCTGCTGGGCATGCTCGGCGTCGCCGCGGTGGCCGTCGTGCTGGTGCTCAACGCGCGGTCGCAGGATTCCGGCCGGCAGGTCGCCGCACCCACCGCCGGGTCGCGCACCTCCACGGTGGCGAGCTCCAAACCCACTGCCGCCCCGACGTATTCGTCCACCGTGCCCACCGCGACCCAGGCCGCCGACAAGCCGTCCCAGCTGCAGACCGCCGACGGGTTGGCCGCGCTACTGGACACCATCCGCGCAAAGTTCGCCGACACCATGGGCTTTCAGTTGGTGGTCTATCCCACCTACGCGGTCCTGGACCGGGTCGATCCCACCAACTCGCACGTCGAACACAGCTTCATGTACCGCGGCGGCAGTTGGCAGGAATGGGGTTCGGCGACCAGCACCAGTTCGTTCGACGTGCTCGCCGACCTCGGCGCCATCAACGTGCCCGGGGTGGCCGCCACGCTGGCCGATGCACCCCAGAAACTCGGCGCCCCGAACGGCAGCGAGGTGTATCTGATCGTGGAAGGGGCTTCCGGGGCGAGCGAAGCGACGGGGGAAGGCACAGGGGCGAGCGAAGCGACGGGGGAAGGCACAGGCGGTTTGGAGCTCGCGGTGCATTCGACGGCACCGGGTACCGGTTTCATGCAGGTCAATCCGGACGGCAGCATCAAGCAGGTCTTCCCGCCGTAACCCCTCAGCCCGCGGGGCAGGTGCCGGCCGCATCGCGCAGCACGGCCGCCGACGGCGCATCCACCGGTAGCCGGTAACCGCGCAGCACCGCGGCGAACTGCACCGCGTACTGACACCAGAACGCATGGTTGGGCGGCATCCACCGGGCGGGCTCGGCATCGCCCTTGTCCTGATTGGCCTGTCCCGCAACGGCGATCAGGTTGGCCGGGTCGTTGGCGAAGCGCAGCCGCTGCGGCTGCGGCCAGTCCCGGGCGCCCAGGTCCCAGGCCAACGCCAGCGGGACGATGTGGTATCCGTAACTGCTGTCCGGTGGCGCTGACATCTTCGACAACCTCTCTCTGGGGTGGTTTCCCGCTGTCAGCGGCATAGATATCTGGTGCTGTTCGGTGGTGTCAGCGACGTCTTCGACACGCCGCTGCGGTTCCCAGGGTTTGCCTGATGCGGGCGTAGCTTCGCATGCAGGGAGGCGGTTGCAATGGCAGCAACTCAGCGGGTGGAACTGGATGGTTCGAGCACGTGGACCGTTGTCTCGGAATCGCTGAGTGTCGTCGAGCCCGTCGAGGCATACCTGGAGTTCGGACGGCAACGCGGATTCCGGCCGAACACTGTCAAGGCCTATGCGCGGGGACTGGCGCAGTGGTGGACCTATCTCGAGCGCACGGGTAAACGCTGGAATGCGGTGCAAATCCATGACTTCGGCGCTTTCCTTACCGCAGTGCGTCACAACGAGTTCGATCCCGCTGTTCGGCAGTTGCATCCGGCGACTGCGGTGGCCGAAGCCACGGTGGCGCTGCGGTTGCGTGCGGTGATGGGCTTCTATCGCTATCACGCTGCGTCTGGTGTTGACGCTGCTCCGTTTCTCTACGAGCAGGGCCGCAGCCGTTCTGGGCGGTATCTGGCGTTTCTTGAGCATGTCGCCAGGCGCGGTGTGCGACAGCGGGTGGCAATCCGAGTTCGGGTGCCGCGCAATATCACTCCGATTCTCACTCCTAGCGAGATTGGCGCGCTGCTCGAAGCTGAGGCCACCTATTCGGTCGACTCGGGCCAGTGGGTCGGCGACGTGCGTTATCGACTGCTGTGGTCGCTGCTGGCCGAGACCGGCATGCGTATCGGTGAAGCGTTGTCGCTGCAGCACCGAGACTGGGGCACCGGCCTGGCCGCCACCGCGCAAGTGTCGATCGTCGACCGGCCACACCCACATGGTGTCGCGACGAAGTCCGGATCCCGGCGAGTACATGTCGGCAGCCGACTCGATCGGCTCTACGGCGATTACGTGTGGTGGCTGTGCGATCGCGGCGCCGACGTGACGATCGACGATTGGAACTCCAGCTACATCTTCTGCAACACCCGCCGCGCACCCCTGTACGGGCCGCTGCGCCCCGAAACGGTGTATGCGCACCTGCGGTCGGTCAAACGCCGGCTGCCGCAGATTCCGACCCGGCTGACGCCGCACTGGTTTCGCCATACCCATGCCACTGCACTGCTTCTGGCTGGCACGCCCCTGCACGTGGTCAGCCGCCGCCTCGGCCACGAAAGCGTGCAGACCACGATGAACACCTATGGGCACGTCACCGAAGACGCCGAATTGGCTGCGCTGGCGAACTGGCGTGAAGTCGTAGCCGGATGGGAGACCAATTCCGATGGTAGGTAGACGAATCCCCGTGGCGGCCGGGGCCACCGAGCCCAAGCGCCTGGACCAACGTGATCCTCGATTACCGGTGGCCGACATGTTCGACCCCCACATCGCTCGACAATTGTGGGAGTCGCTGCCGTCGGAGTGCCGCCAGGATCACTTCAACAAGAAAACGATGCCCGCGTGCTACCGAAATGCGGTGCCCGAGGTCAACGCAGGCGGCCAGTGGACGGCGTGTTACCTCAACTTCCGCGGCCTGCCTGACGCGATGACATGGGAGATCGCGTGGCTGATCCACCGCGAGATCGAGATGGGCCGCTTCGTCAATCCGAACACCTTCAACGCGACGACCCGCATCCTGCGACTCGCCACGACTGGCGGAACTAAACGCGGCCGAACCGTCAGGTCGCTGTTGCAGCTCACCCCCGAGGAATGGATGCGCGAGGCCCACGCCGCCCGGATGCGCGGGCATGAGCAGGGCGAGAGCAACGACCGCATCGCCCTGGCGCGGATCGGGCAACTCCAGGATGTGCTGGTCTACCCCTATCATCAAGGCCCGTGGTGGCAGCTCAATGTGTGGAATCCCTTGCTGGACACCCGCATACCACTCCGCGAGCACGAGCCGATGGGAGCCAACACCGCTAGTTTCACTCGGCTGAGCAGTGATTGGCTGCGCGAAGCCGCCAAACTGTGGCTGTCGGCGAACCTGTCCACCGGCCGGTACTCGTGGAGCACCATCAAATCGCGACTGGATGCCCTGAAATGGTTGCAACGCCATATCGACCAACGCGGGGATGAAGGCCCGTGCCTGACCGCCGACCCACACGCCCTGCGCCCGTTTATCCGCGGGTTCTGCGACATGATGGCCACCCACCGCATCAAGATCGGCAAGAACACCGGCCAACTGCTGGGCAAGAACCCCCGCCGCCACGTGATGGTCGCGATCGAGCAGTTCTACCGATGGATGTACGACCACCGCGACGAGGCCGCCGCCACACTGAACATGCCGCAATGGGCCGCGCTTCGTCCCGAGCACTGTGTGCTGTTTCGGCCCGAAGACAAACCCCGCCTGACCAACAAACGCACCGGTGACGCCATGGTCCTCGACGAGGACGTGATGCGGCGCATCGCCGAAGGATGCGATGTGCTGGCTCGCCCCCGCTCCGAGGGCGGGCTGGGCGACATCCAGGCCTTGCACGCCCTGATGTTGCTGATGCGCACCGGTCGCCGGATGAACGAAGTGCTGATGATGGACTTCGAGCCGCTCGAAGCGTTCCACCGAAGCACCCGTGAGAGCAACACTGCCGACGCCGGGGAGGCGTTCGTCGCCCGAATGCGCTATCAGCAGACCAAGATCGAATCGTCCACCCCGGCATCGATTCCCGTCGACGCTGAGATCGTCGCGATCATCAAAGCGCAGCAGGAGTTCGCCAAAGCGTTCCTGGTTGCCGCCGGAGAGCCCGACCGCACCCCGAAGTACCTGTTCCTGCGGACCACCAGGAACCGGCTTGGCACCAGCCCATACCCGGCCGCCACCCTGCATCTGCACCTGGGTGAACTCACCGAAGCCCTGGCCATCACCGACTCGGCCGGGCGGCCCGTGGCGATCAGCCAGACTCACCGGTTCCGTCACACCGCCGCAACCAACCTGCTCAATGCCGGGGTCCCATTGCATGTCGTGATGCGCTACTTCGGCCACGTCAGTCCCGAGATGACGCTGCACTACGCGATCACGTTGTCCCAGACCATGGAAGAGGAATTCCTCAAGTACAAGAAAGTCACCCGCGATGGCCGCACTGCCGACATCGACCCCAACGACCTCTACGACCTGCTGCACATCGATAAACGCGCAGATCGCGTCCTGCCCAACGGATGGTGCACCCTGCCGCCCAAGCAGCTGTGCGACAAAGGAAACGCTTGCTTGAGTTGCTCGGTGTTCGTCACCGACGCCAGCCATACCAGCGAATTGCGACGACAACTCGACTCCACCGAACGCCTCGTCACATCCCGCCAGAATGCATTCACCGCCAAGTACGGCACCCCGATGGGTGAGGACAACATCTGGCTCAAAGGCCGACGCGACGAGATCGCATCGCTGAACCGCATCTTGCTGTCCCTCACCGACGTCACCGACCACGCCATCCGCGGCGCCGGTGTCAACGCACAGACCATGTAGAAGGGACCCCCCACAGTCATGCCCCAGCACCTGCGCGACGCCGCCCACCGACGACACGAACACAGCCTGCAGCGAGCAACCGAAGCACTGACCGCCCTCTCGGCCGCCGGCGCACCCATCACCTTCGCCAGCGTCGCACGCAAAGCAGGCATCTCGACAGATTTCCTCTACCGCCAACCCGAACTGCGCATCAAAATCCAGCAGATGCGTACCCAGGCGCACACGCCCAGCACCGCAACCGCCGACGAGGCCGCTACGACCGGACCCTCCGCACCGGTGCGGGCGCTGTCGGCTCAGCTCAAAGACCTTCGACGCCGATACACCACCGACACCACCGCGCTGCGCCAGGCCCTTGCAGTAGCCCAAGGTGAAAACCTCGCCCTGCGCCGCAAACTCGCGGCCTACGAATAAGTCCTTCATCAGCTGCTCGGGCATGTTGCTGCCGCTTCGCGCAAGACAGGCACCGACGGCTCATCGACAGCAAGCCCATAGCCCCGCATCACCGCGATGAACTGCATCGCGTACTGGCAGTGGAACGCCGCATTGGGGGGCATCCACAACGCCGGCTCGTCGTCACCCTTATCCTGATTCGCCTGCCCCTGAACCGCGAGGAGATTCGCCGGATCATTGGCGAACCGGACACGCAGCGATTCCGGCCATGCCCACGCACCCTGGTCCCAGGAATAGGCCAACGGCACGATGTGCTCGATCTGAATAGCCGCGCCAGTCTTGTTGCCGCGCTGAAAGTTTACCGTCGTACTCGTATACGGATCATGCAAGACACCTGTAGCAACAGCACGCGGACACCGGCTGATCGCCACATACGTCTTCTCGATCAGATCGCGATCAAGGATGTCGTTCCTCGTATCGCATTGGTTATGCCCGCCAGGAGCATCGGTGTCATCGGTCCAAGCCTCCCCGAAGGCCGCACGGCGATAGTCCCCGTGGCGGACACGGGCGGGCACCACCGGGACTCCGGAAAGAACATCAACCCCCGCAGTCACCGTCGGCAGATCCGCCTCGGCCACCAACATCGATGGCCCTCCGGCCGCCGACATCACCGTCTGCACGGCCACGACAACCGCCAGAACCGCAGCCGCGCCCAACCCGATCAACCTGCGTCGCCCCATCACAGCACCACCGGTCCCACAACACGCTTGGTGGCTGTCAGCGGCATGTCATCGACCCTATGAGCTGCGCAAACACTCGCCGTTATTGTGGGAGCCCCGGATAAGATGTGGTCGATCTGCACCGCCGCGCCAACCTGGTTGCCGCGCACGAACGCGACGGTGGCATCGGTGTACGGGTCGTGCAGCACCCCGGTGGCCACCGCCGTCGGGCAGCGGGTGATCGCCACGTAGGTTTTGTCGACCAGGTCGCGATCGAGGATGTCGTTTCGCGTATCGCAGCCGTTGTGGCCACCGGGGGCGCCGTTGTCGTCATCCCATGCGCCGCCGAACGCGGCCCGCCGGTAGTCGTGCCCGCGCACCCGGGCCGGGATCTCCGGAATCCCGGCCAGCACGTCGACGCCCGCGGCCACCGTGGGGATGTCGGCCCGTGCGAGGCGCTCGCCGTCAGATTGCGTGAGTACCTGCACGGCGACGATGACCGCCAACACCACCCCCGCGGCCAGCGGCCCCCACCGCTTCACGACATGTCCAGGTACTGCACGCGTTCGGTGTCGGTGAACTGTGCGGCCAGCACGTCCAGCCCCGGCCGGCGCGGATTGGCCTCATAGGCGGTCTGACAGAACTCGCGGGCCTCTTCGATGAGGTGCCGATGATCGGCCAGCGACAGGAAATGCAGGGTCATCCGGCGGCCGGATTGGCTGTAGCCCAACACATCTCCCTCGCGGCGTTCCTGCAGATCCAGGTCGGCCAACGCGAAACCGTCGAGGGTGCCGGCCACGGCCTTCAACCGCTCGCCGGCCTTGCTCGACTCATGGGTCCGCGACACCAGCAGGCACAGGCTGGGATGCTCGCCGCGGCCGATGCGTCCACGCAGCTGGTGCAGCTGGCTGATCCCGAACCGCTCGGCATCCATCACCACCATCACGGTGGCGTTGGGCACGTCGACACCGACCTCGATGACGGTGGTGCAGACCAGCACGTCGATCTCGCCGGCCCGGAAGGCGCTCATCACGGCGTCCTTTTCCTCGGCGGGCAACCGGCCGTGCATCAGGCCGAGCCGCAGGTCCGACAGCGGACCGCTGCGCAGGAAGTCGAGCAGCTGCAGCACCGTGATGGGCGGTGGACCCTGTTCGTTGGCCGATTTTTCGGTCTCGTCGATACGCGAGGCCACCACATACGCCTGCCGGCCGGCGGCCACCTCTTCGCGGATCCGGGCCCACACCCGGTCCAACCAGGCCGGTTTGTCCTTGGTGAACACGGCATTGGTGACGATGGGCTGACGACCCCGCGGCAGCTCCCGCAGTGTCGAGGTCTCCAGGTCACCGAACACCGTCAGCGCGATGGTCCGCGGGATGGGGGTGGCCGTCATGACCAGCAGGTGCGGGGTGATGCCGCCGGTTGCCTTGGCCCGCAACCGGTCCCGCTGCTCCACCCCGAATCGGTGTTGCTCGTCGACGACCACCATGCCGAGCTGGCGAAACTCCACCGACTCCTGGATGAGCGCGTGCGTGCCGATGACGATACCCGCTGCGCCGGAGGCGATCTCGTCTCGCACCTGGCGCTTCTGTTGCGGCGACATCGATCCGGTGAGCAACGCCACCCGGGTGGCGCCGTCGGGCGCGCCGAGTTCCCCCGCGGTGGCCAGCGGGCCGAGCACCGACCGCACGGACCGGGCGTGCTGGGCAGCCAGCACCTCGGTGGGCGCCAACAGCGCGCATTGGAAACCGGCATCCACCATCTGCATCATGGCCAGCACCGAGACGATGGTCTTGCCGGAACCGACCTCACCCTGCAGCATCCGGTTCATCGGCCGGGTACCCGCCAGGTCGGCGGAGATGACGTCGAGCACCTCCCGCTGCCCCGCGGTGAGCTCGAACGGCAGCTGCCGCAACAGGGCCGCGGTCAGGCCGTCGTCGCGGCGCGGCGCAGCCGGGCCGGTCTCGCCCAGTTCGCTGTAGCGCCGCGACACCAGCGCCCACTGCAGGCCGACGGCTTCGTCGACCGCCAACCGCTCCTGTGCCCGTGCCCGCTCCACCGAGTTCTGCGCCAGGTGGACGGCCCGCAACGCCTGATCCTCGGAAATCAGATTCCATTGCTGCACAATGTCTTCCGGAAGCACCTCGGGTACCGGATCCAGCACCGCGAGCACCTGCCGCACACACCCGTACACGTCCCAGCTCTGCACCTTGGCCGTCGCCGGATAGATGGGGAAGAACTCCCGGTCGAAGGCCGCCAATGGATCCTCGGTGCCGGAGGACTCGGCGATCGCCTTCAGCGACTTGGTACCGATGGTGCGGCCGCTCGGGGATTCGAGCACCAGGAACGCCGGATGGTCCAGCTGCACGGCCTGCCGGAAGAACTTGACCTCGCCCGACATCATCAGCCGGGTGCCCTTCACCAGATCTTTCATCAGGTAGTCGGCATTGAAGAAGGTGGCCGTCACCTCGGGCCTGCGGTTGCCGAGCGTGACCCGCAGGTACATCCGCTGGCGCTTACCGGGTTGGCGCCGCATCGGTTTGGCCACCGTGTCGGTGATGACGTCGACCAGCGTGACGTGATCGCCCTCCGTGAGTTCGAGGTCCTCGCCCTCACCGCTGACCGAGATGCCGTCGCTGTACTTGCGCGGGAAGTGCCGCAGCAGGTCGTTGACGGTCTGCAGACCGAACGCCTCCTCCAACTTGGCGGCGGCCTTCGCCCCCAGCACGTTGACCAAGCGATCTCCGAGCGCGACCACGCCTATTCCACTCCGATCAGCAGTGCGTCCCCGTCATGGCCGGTGCGATAACACGTCACCTCGATACCCAGATGCCGCGCGTGCACGTGCTTGCGCAGTTGGTCACCGACGGTCTCGTCGACTCCCGCGGCCATCAGGACAGTCACCAGCTCACCGCCGGACACCAACAACAGGTCCACCAAACCCGCTGCGGCAGTGGCGATATCGTGCGCGACGATCAGTACCTCGTCACCGGTGATCCCCAGTCCGTCACCGGCTTTGCACGCACCCGCCCACGTCAGCGCCGACTCGGCGGCCACCCGCACCGACCCGTGCCGGGTGGCGGCGGCGGCACGCGCCATGGTGTAGCCGTCGTCGACGGTCTGGCGGCCGGCGTCGTGCACCGCCAGCGCGGCCAGCCCCTGCACCATCGACGCCGCCGGGACCGGGACCACGTCGATACCCCATCCGGTCGCCGCGGTGCAGCCGGCGACCAGTTCCTCGGCGGCGATGTAGCCGTTGGGCAGCAGCATCACCTGCGCAGCATCCGCCTCGACCAGTGCTCGCAGCAACTGCTGGGCGGTGATCGGGGTTGCACCGGCCCGCAGCACGCGGGCACCCTCACCGGCGAACAACTCCGCCGCGCCGTCGCCGTCGACCACCGCGAGCACGGCACGGTCCCGGGTCCGGTGCGCGTTCGGGTGCGCGCCGGACAGCGCGGTGATCTGGATCCGGCTCAGCGACCCGACCGACAGCCCCGCCTCGACGGCGCCGCCCGCATCATCGGTGTGCACGTGCACCGAGAACCGCCCGGCGCCGGCCTCGCCGATGGCCACCGAATCACCGAGGCCGTCCAGCAGCCTGCGCAACCGCCGGGCACCGTCCTGACGGCAGTCGCTGAGTAGATACATGACCTCGAACTGCGGCGTGGCGGCGGTGGTCGCCGTCTCGGCCTGACCGGCCGCCGGTTGGTAGCTCTGCCGTCGCGGCGCGGCGCCGGTCAAGGTCGCCGTCATGGCGTCGAGCAGCACCAGCAGGCCCCGCCCACCGGCGTCCACCACGCCCGCCTCGGCCAGCACGTCGAGTTGATCGGTGGTCCGCGCCAGCGCGGCCGCCGCCGCCTCACCCGCCGCACCCACCACGCCGGCCAGATCGGTGCCCGCGGTCGCGCCCACCTCGGCTGCCTCGGCGGCGGCCTGCAGCACCGACACGATGGTGCCGGGCACCGCCTCCCCCATGGACGCCACGACCAGCCCCTCGGCGCGGCGCAGGGCCTCGGCCAGCACCGGCCCGTCGATCTCGGCCAGGCCGCGCCCGGCGGTGACCTCGGCCAGCCCGCGCAGGATCTGGGACAGAATCACCCCGGAATTGCCGCGGGCGCCGTGCAGGGCGCCTTCGGCCAGCGCGGCCGCCACCCCGGCCACCCCGGCCGCGGCGTCGTCACCGGCACGGTCATCGGCCCACACCACGGCCGAACGCATGGTGAACAGCATGTTGGTGCCGGTGTCGGAATCCGCCACCGGGAAGACGTTGAGGCGGTTGATCTCGTCGGTGTGGGTGATCAGGTGCCCGACGGCGTCGTGCGCCCAGCCGCGCAGGCCGGGAGCGTCGAGCCGAGCCCCCGAAATCTCGGACACATCACTCCTCACCTGACCGCACCGGACCGCGTCAGCCTAGCCATCGCGCCCGACAATCCGGTGCGCCGATGCACAGGTTGGGGACCGTTTTGGTGATCTACCGGCCCGGCCGGTATCCTGGTCAGGTTGTCGGGTCAGCTCGCGACGCCATTTGCGGCGCAGCATCCAGACCCCCAAGTACTGATACGAGGAGTTCTAGGTATGGCTGCCGTGTGCGATATCTGCGCTAAGGGCCCCGGCTTCGGCAAGTCGGTGTCGCACTCTCACCGTCGGACCAACCGTCGCTGGGATCCGAACATCCAGACCGTGCGCGCCGTTGCCCGCCCCGGCGGCAACAAGCAGCGCCTCAACGTCTGCACCTCCTGCCTCAAGGCGGGCAAGGTCACCCGCGGCTGACCTTCAAGCCGCACGTCGTGCCGATAGGCCGGTGGACTTCGGTCCCCCGGCCTATTTGTGTTTGATCGTCACGTTGTCAGGGCAGCCGCCAGTCGATCGGCTCGGCCCCCATCTTCTCCAGCAGTTCGTTGGTCCGGCTGAACGGCCGCGACCCGAAGAATCCGCGCGACGCCGACAGCGGCGACGGGTGCACCGATTCGATCACCGCGCACCCGCCCTCGGCCAGCATCGGCTTGAGGGTGGCCGCATCGCGACCCCACAGCACCGCCACCAACGGCTGCGGCCGGGCCACCAACGCCCGGATCGCCCGCTCGGTGACCGCCTCCCAGCCCTTGCCGCGATGTGAGGCGGGGCTGCCCGGGCGCACCGTGAGCACCCTGTTGAGCAGCATCACGCCGCGCTGTGCCCATGGCGTCAGGTCACCGGTTGCCGGCACGGGGTAACCCAGGTCGGTGCTGTACTCGTTGAAGATGTTGCCCAGGCTGCGCGGCACCGGCCGGACATCGGGCGCCACCGAGAAGCTCAGCCCGACGGCATGCCCCGGCGTCGGGTACGGATCCTGGCCGACGATCAGTACCCGCACCGCCTCGAACGGGAACGTGAAGGCCCGCAAGACGTTCTCACCGGCAGGCAGGTAGCGGTGCCCGGCCGCCAGCTCTTCGCGCAGGAACTCCCCCAGCCGCGCAACCTGAGGGGCCACCGGCTCGAGCGCGCGCGCCCAGCCCGGCTCGACGAGTTCAGTCAGAGGGCGTGGTGTCACGAGCGCCAAAACTAGCGTGCCCGGCGCTCAGAACGACTGCCAGCCCGCGCTTCCCCGCCACGGCCGACCGTCCAGCCGCACACCCGCCGGCCCGTCCAGCACCCGCCCGATGGTGCGCCAGCCCAGCGGCGGCGCTCCGGCGAAGGTCGCCACCAGAGCGTGGTCCTCACCTCCGCCCAGCACCCAGTCCCAGGCGTCGGCACCCGTGGCGGCGGCCACCGGGTCCAGCACGTCATGGTCAGGGCCCAGCAGCTCGGCGGACAGGTCGATCAGTACCCCGGACGCCGCGGCGATATGACCGAGGTCGGCCGCCAGGCCGTCGGACACGTCGGTCATCGAACTGGCGCCGGCGCGGGCCGCGGCGGGGCCCTGCCCGTACGGCGGGGTGGGCACCAGGTGCCGACGCCGCAGGTCGTCGTACTCTCCGATTCCGTTGAGCCACAAGGTGTACCCGGCTGCCGAGCGGCCCAGCTCGCCGGCCACCGCCACGATGTCGCCTGGCCGGGCGGTATCGCGGCGGACGGGTGCGCGGCCACCGAGGTCACCGAGCACCGTCACCGAGATCACCCACAGCGGCGCGCTGACCAGATCGCCGCCGACGATCCCGGCGCCGAATAGGGCCGCCTCCGTCCACATCCCGTCGCTCAGCGCGATCGCGGCCGCCGCGGGCGTGTCCTTGGGCGCCCCGAAAGCCACCACGAACGCCGTCGCCGTGGCCCCCATCGCCTCGACATCGGCGGCGTTCTGCGCGATCGCCTTGCGGCCGATGTCATGCGGGGTGGACCAGTCCAGCCGAAAATGTCGATCCTGCACCAGCATGTCGCTGGACACCGCCGTCCGTCCGTCGGCGGCGAGCACGACGGCGGCGTCGTCACCCGGCCCGAGTACGACGGTCGGTGGTTGCACCCGCCCCGCGGTGATCCGGTCGATGACGGTGAATTCCCCGAGCTGGGCGAGCGTGAACTCACTGTCCGTCATCTCACCTGCCTCCACCTCGAACAGTCACGCGACCTGCGGTACGTTTGGGCCCTGCGGCGCCGAGTCTATGTAGTGAAATGGAGGGCACACCCGGTGGTGGAGGCTTTCATGCTGATTCAAACCGAGGTGGGCCGCGCCGAGGTCGTCGCCAAACAACTCGCCGGGCTGCCCGGAGTGCGCTCGGCCGAGTACGTCACGGGCCCGTATGACGTGGTCGCCCGGATCGGCGCGGAGTCCCTGACCGAACTGCACGACACCGTCGCCGCCGGCGTCCAGCAGGTCCCCGGAATCACCCGCACGCTGACCTGTCCGATCGCCGACGGGGCCGCCCCATAGAGTTGCGCAGGTGCCCGAGCCCGATATTCACGCCGATGTTCATGACGGTCCACCACGGGGCCTGATCATCGCGGCGGCCGGTGTCGCGCTGGCCGCGGTGATCGTCCTGCTGACCCTGGCGGCGATCCGGCAGAGCGATCCGGCGCCGCATCCGGTCGCCATCGCCGGGGCGCCCGCACCCGCCGCGGACAGTCCGCAGTGTGCCGCACTGCTGGCCAGCCTGCCCGACCAGCTCGGGGACTACCACCGCGCGGTTGCCGCCGAGCCGGTGCCTGCCGGGGCCGCGGCGTGGCAGCGGACCGATCCGAATGCCGATCCGGTGATCCTGCGCTGCGGGCTGGACCGACCCGGCGGTTTCATGGTCGGGGCGCCGTTGCAGGTGGTCGACGAGGTCAGTTGGTTCGAGGTCAAGGGCGACGGCGCGAGCACCTGGTTCGCCGTCGACCGCGGCATCTACGTGGCCCTCACGCTGCCGCAAGGGTCGGGCCCCAGCCCGATTCAGGTGATGTCGCGGACCATCGCGCAGGTGATGCCGGCGCAGCCCCTATCGCCCGCTCCGCCTTCCTGAGGCACTATAGGAGAGATGCGACTCAGCAAACTCACGGCCGCCACGGCGGGAACCGCCGCCATCGCCGCCGCGTTCCTGGTGCAAGCGCTGCCGGGCGACGGCCCGCTACCCCACGCCACCGATGCGGTGGTGCTCATGTCGGGCACGCCCACCGCGCCGGCGCCCGGTACGGTCGCGGCCAGAGGTGCCGCGGCTGCGCGCTGGCAGAGCACCACCCAGAGCGCGCTGAAGCGGCTGAACATCGCGTTGGCCGACTTCCAGACCGCGATGGACGCCCAGAACTTCCCGAACATGCGCGACGCGTGTGGTCGGGTCGGCAGTGTCGGGCACTCCATCCAGAAGACACTGCCGGCACCGGTGGACGGTGTCACGGCGCCGATGAGTTCGGCGGCGGCCAGTTTCATCGAGGCCGGGACGCACTGCGACGCCCTTAACCCGGACGGGGATCGCGGCGCGCTCAACACCGTGGTGTCCGCCATCCAGTCCGGGATGGGCGACATCCGCACCGCCCAGGCCGCGCTCGCGGCGGCCAGCCCGAAGAACTAACGCAGGCCGGTGCCGCGGGCCACGGCCGTGTCCACCATCGCCGCCAGCAGGGTGGGATAGTCCACGCCGCTGGCCGCCCACATCCGCGGGTACATCGAGATGGTGGTGAAACCCGGCATGGTGTTGATCTCGTTGATCACCGGGCCCTGCTCGGTGAGGAAGAAGTCCACCCGGGCCAGCCCCTGACAGTCGATGGCCCTGAACGCCCGGATCGAGAGCGCCCGGATCTCCTCGGCGACGTCGTCGTCGACCTTGGCGGGCACGTCGAGCTCGGCGGCGTCCTCCAGGTATTTGGTGGCGAAATCGTAGAACCCGTCGTCCCGGCCGCGCACCCCGGCGACCCGGATCTCGCCGACCGTGCTGGCCTCGACGCGGCCGTCGGGAAACTCCAGCACGCCGCATTCCAGCTCGCGGCCCGGCACCGCCGCCTCGACGATCACCTTGGGGTCGTGTTTGCGGGCCTGCGCGATCGCGGCCGGCAACTGATCCCACGCCGTCACCCGGCTCACGCCGATGGACGATCCCCCACGGGCGGGTTTGACGAAGACCGGCAAGCCCAGGCGCTCACGGTCCTCCAGCTCCACCGTTGCGTGCTGGGCGCGCAACACCACCTGGTCCCCGATCGGCAGCCCGTCGGCAGCGAGCAGCTTCTTGGTGAACTCCTTGTCCATGCCCGCGGCGC
Organism: Mycolicibacterium canariasense; assembly: GCF_002101555.1. GTDB lineage: Bacteria > Actinomycetota > Actinomycetes > Mycobacteriales > Mycobacteriaceae > Mycobacterium > Mycobacterium canariasense. The sequence goes on along the minus strand of NZ_LQOL01000052.1, from coordinate 230,882 downwards.
TGGCCAGCACCCCGGCCCCGACATAGGGCACGCCGGCCAGCTCGAGCAGTCCCTGGATGGTGCCGTCCTCCCCGTACGGGCCGTGCAGCACCGGGAACACCACGTCGACGGTGGCCAGTATGTCGCCGGCGGCCTCGCCGAGCGAGAGCAGCTGACCGCTGCGGTGCGGATCGGCGGGCAGCGCCAGCGCCGTGCCGGAGGCACCGGTCACCTCGGGTAGCCGGCCGTCGGTGATGGCCAGGGTGTCCGGGCTCCCGTCGGTGAGCACCCAGGATCCTTCGGGCGTGATGCCGACGGCGACCACCTCGAACCGCTCCGGATCGAGATTGCGCAGGATACTGCCTGCTGAGACACACGAGATCGCGTGCTCAGAGCTGCGTCCGCCGTAGACGACGGCGACGCGGATACGGGCACTCACAATCAGGAGACGTTACCGGCTGACGGCGGGACGAGGAGTCTCAGGCCAGTGCACCCTCGATATCGGCGACGATGTCGTCGGTGTCCTCGATGCCCAGCGACAGCCGGGCAAACCCGTCGCCGACGGGGTCGCCCCACCGGGCCCGGCGGTCCACGCAGGTGTGCAGACCGCCGAAACTGGTCGCGGCAACCAGCAGGGAGCTGCGTTCCACCAAGGCGTGCACGGCGGCGGCGTCGGCCAACTCCACGGCCACCAGACCGCCGAAGCGTTTCATCTGCTCGGCCGCGACCGGATACGACGGATCCCCGGGCAGGCCGGGATAGCGCACCGACCGCACGGCCGGATGGTCGCGCAGCATCAGCGCCACCGCCGCGGCGTTGCGGCACTGCCGTTCGATCCGCAGCCCGGCGGTGCCCAGACTGCGCAGCACCAGCCACGCCTCGAAGGTGCCCAGGATCGGCCCGGCCAGCAGGCGGTCGCGCTCCACACGCGCCATCAGTTCCTCGTTGCAGCCTGCGACGTATCCCGCCAGCAGGTCGCTGTGACCGGAGAGTGCCTTGGTGGCGCTGGCGACCACCAGGTCCGCGCCCAGGGACAGCGGCTGCAGGGCCAGCGGGGTGGCTGCGGTGTTGTCCACCACCAGGGTGGTGCCCCTGGACCGGCAGATGGTGGCCAGCCGATGCAGGTCGACCACGTCCAGCGTCGGGTTGACGGGTGTCTCGGCCAGCACCACATCGGCCCGCGCCGCCGCCTCGCACATCTGCGCGGCCGTCGCTTCGATGACGGTAACTCCTTGCTGCGCAAGGTATTCCACGGCATATCTGCGAACCTGGTAGTAGCCGTCGGCCGGCACCACGAGCGTGGTCCGCGGCCGGGTCAGGACGCGCAGCACCGAGGTGATGGCCCCCATCCCCGAGCCGTAGGTCAGCGCGGCGGACGCACCCTCCAGCTCGGCCAGCGCCGACTCCAGTTGACGCCAGGTCGGATTCGACGCCCGACCGTAGGTGTCCAACTCCGCCGATTCGTCGGCCGCCAGATGATACGCCGACGCAGGCACCGGCGCCGGCGCCACGGGATCACCCGGAACGGCTTGCCCCCCAACAGCATTCACGCTGCGGGTGGAGTCTCCGTAACCGGTGCTGACCATGGTTTCCCTATTCCGGTTTGGTGCTGCGCCCCAGCAGCAGCATGACGGCTTCCTTGACCGACAACCCGCGGTGGCACACCTGGTGCACGGCGTCGGTCAGCGGCATCTCGACGTCGTAACTGGACGCGAGCGCCAGCACCGACTGACACGAGGTCACCCCTTCGGCGATGTGCCCCTCGGCGGCCTGCAGGGCCGACTCCATCGAGCCGCCCAAGCCGAGACGCTCCCCGAACGACCGGTTGCGCGACCGCGGCGAGGTGCAGGTCGCGACCAGATCCCCGACGCCGGCCAGCCCGGCCAGGGTGGCCCCTTTGGCCCCCAACGCGATTCCCAGCCGCATGATCTCGGCCAGACCGCGGGTGATGATGGCGGCCGAGGTGTTCTCGCCCAATCCGACGCCCGCGGCCATCCCACAGGCCAGCGCGATGACGTTCTTGCAGGCGCCGCCGATTTCGGCGCCCACCACGTCGGTATTGGTGTACGGCCGGAAGTACGGGGTGGAGAACGCCCGCTGCAGCGCCACCGCCCGGCCCGAATCGGTGCACGCGACCACGGTGGCCGCGGGTTGCTCGTCGGCCACCTCCTTGGCCAGGTTGGGCCCGGACACCACCGCCACCCGGGCCGGGTCGGCACCGGTGACCTGAACGATCACCTGACTCATCCGCATCAGGGTGTCCAGCTCGATACCCTTGGCCAGGCTCACCAGCGTGGCATCGGCACCGATCAGGTGCTTCCACTGTTCGAGATTGCCGCGCATGGTCTGCGACGGCACTCCGAGCAGCACGGTGCAGGCGCCGTCCAGCGCCTCGGCCGGATCGCTGGTCGCCCGGATACGCGCGGGCAGCACGGTGTCTTCCAGATAGAACGGGTTGCGGTGGGTCGCGTTGATCTCCTTGGCGAGCTCGGCCCGCCGCGTCCACAACGTGACACCGTTACCGGCATCGGCAAGCACCTTCGCCAGCGCCGTACCCCAGGCACCGGCACCCATCACCGCGGCTTCGACCACGCTTCACCCTAACGCGCCGCGGACTGCTGGCAGGATGGCAAGTGTGAGGCAGGGGCAGTCGGCGACGGGCGCACCCAGCGTGCTGCCACAGGTGGGCCTGGTGATCGCAGTCAAGCGGCTCAACGCCGCCAAGACCCGGCTCGCGCCGGTGCTGTCCGCGGCCACCCGCCAGCGTCTGGTGCTCGCCATGCTGAGCGACACCATCGCCGCCGCGGCCGCCGCCTCGGCGGTGAGTTCGATCACCGTCGTCACACCGGACCCCGCGGCGGCCGCCGCGGCGGTCGGCCTCGGCGCCAGGGCGCTGACCGACCCGACGCCCGACGGTCACCCCAACCCATTGAACAACGCCCTGAGGGAAGCCGAAAGATCCCATGACACAACGAATATCGTCGTGCTCCAGGGTGACCTGCCGGCGTTGCGGGCCGGCGAGCTCTCCGATGCCATCGTCACCGCCGCACGCCACCGACGCAGTTTCGTCGGCGACCGGCATGGCAGCGGCACCTCGGCGCTGTTCGCGTTCGACTCGCCGTTGGATCCCCTGTTCGGCACGGATTCCGCACGCCGCCACGCTGATTCGGGCGCCGTCGAACTCGCCGGCGACTGGCCCGGCTTACGCTGCGATATCGACACCCCTGACGATCTGGCGGCCGCACTGCGGCTCGGCGTCGGCCCCGCAACCAGCCGGGTGGTCGGCAATCTGACGTGCACGGGGTGCGACGGGTAGACCCGTCCCACCGCGATGCGCAATGATCGGTACATGACCGAAGCCGAGACGCGACCTGCCGATGCCGAGTGGACGTCACCCGAAAGCACTCCCGACGCGCCCCCGGCCGCGACCTCGGCGTCTCCGGTGGACGCGCTGCCCGAGGATCGCTACCTCAATCGCGAGCTGAGCTGGCTGGACTTCAACGCCCGCGTGCTGGCACTGGCCGCCGACCCGTCGCTGCCCTTGCTGGAACGCGCGAAATTCCTCGCCATCTTCTCCTCGAATCTCGATGAGTTCTATATGGTTCGGGTCGCCGGGCTGAAGCGCCGTGACGAGATGGGGTTGTCGGTGCGTTCGGCCGACGGCCTGTCCCCCCGCGAACAACTGCGACGGATCGGCGAGCGCACCCAGCAGTTGGCGAGCAGGCACGCCCAGGTCTTCCTGGAATCGGTGCGGCCGGCACTGGCCGAGCACGGCATCGTCATCGTCGCCTGGAACGATCTCGACGAGCGCGAGCGCGAGCGGCTGTCGACGTACTTCCACGAGCAGGTGTTCCCGGTGCTCACCCCGCTGGCGGTGGACCCGGCCCACCCGTTCCCTTTCGTCAGCGGTCTGAGCCTCAATCTCGCGATCACCGTCCGCCAGCCCGATGACGGCACCCAGCACTTCGCCCGAATCAAGGTGCCGGACAACGTCGACCGGTTCGTCGAACTGCCGGCCAGGCAATCCGAGGACGGCACGGCGGGACCGGTCCGGTTCCTCCCGCTGGAGACGCTCATCGCGGTGTTCCTGCCGGTGTTGTTCCCCGGCCTGGAGATCGTCGAGCAGCACGCCTTCCGGATCACCCGCAACGCCGACTTCGAGGTGGCCGAGGATCGCGACGAGGACCTGCTGCAGGCGCTGGAACGGGAGCTGGCGCGGCGCCGGTTCGGCTCACCGGTGCGCCTCGAGGTCGCCGGCGACATGACCGAGAACATGCTCGAGCTGTTGTTGCGCGAACTCGACGTGCATCCCGGTGATGTCATTCAAGTACCGGGTCTGCTCGACCTGTCGTCGCTCTGGCAGATCTACGGTGTGGACCGGCCCGACCTGAAGGACCGTCCGTTCGTGCCCGCCACCCCACCGGCTTTCGGCGAGCGCGAAACCCCGAAGAGTATCTTCTCGACGCTGCGCGACGGTGACGTGCTGGTGCACCACCCCTATGATTCGTTCTCCACCACCGTGCAGCGGTTCATCGAGCAGGCCGCCGCGGATCCGAACGTGCTGGCCATCAAGCAGACGCTGTACCGCACCTCCGGTGATTCGCCGATCGTCAATGCGCTGATCGATGCCGCCGAGGCCGGCAAGCAGGTGGTGGCGCTGGTGGAGATCAAGGCGCGCTTCGACGAGCAGGCCAACATCAAGTGGGCCAGGACGCTGGAACAGGCCGGTGTACACGTGGTGTACGGGCTGATCGGGCTGAAGACGCACTGCAAGACCGCACTCGTGGTGCGGCGCGAGGGATCGACGATACGACGGTATTGCCACATCGGCACCGGCAACTACAACCCGAAAACCGCCCGCCTGTATGAGGATGTCGGCCTGCTGACCGCCTCACCGGAGGTCGGCGCCGACCTCACGGACTTGTTCAACTCGCTCACCGGCTACTCCCGCAAGGAGTCCTACCGCAACCTGTTGGTCGCGCCGTACGGCGTGCGCCGAGGCATCGTGGAACGGATCGAGCGCGAGATCGCCGCGACCCGCGACGGCGCGGAGGGCCGAATCCGGCTGAAGGCCAACGCGCTCGTCGACGAACAGGTGATCGACGCGCTCTACCGCGCTTCCCAGGCAGGGGTGCGGGTGGAGGTGGTGGTACGCGGAATCTGTGCGCTGAAACCGGGGGTGGCCGGGTTCTCCGAGAACATCGTCGTCCGCTCCATCCTCGGCCGGTTCCTGGAGCACTCGCGAATTATTCACTTCAACGCCATCAACGAGTTCTGGATCGGCAGTGCCGACATGATGCATCGTAATCTCGACCGCCGGGTCGAGGTCATGGCTCAGGTGAAGGATTCTCGGCTGACAGCCCAGCTCGACGACATCTTCGAGTCCGCAATGGATCCGGCCACCCGATGCTGGGAGCTGCGGGCCGACGGTCACTGGACAGCTTTGCCACTCGAGGGCCAGACGGTACGCGATCACCAGGTGTCGATGATGGAACGCCATCGGCATCCGTGACGGCTTCACACGCCGCCGCCACACGACCGCATAGGAGTTGATGTGCCGAACACGGTGACCCGCCCCAGGACGATCCACGCGGCGGGCGCGGTGCTGTGGCGGGAGAACGGTTCCGGCGCGAACGGCGACAGCCCGGTGGAGGTCGCCGTCGTGCACCGTCCCCGGTATGACGATTGGTCGCTGCCCAAGGGCAAGGTGGACCCTGGCGAGACCGAACCGGTCACCGCGGTACGCGAAATTCTCGAGGAGACCGGGTACGCCTGTCAGCTGGGCCGCCGCCTCCCGGCGGTCAGCTATCCCGTCGACGCCGACATCAAGAAGGTGCGGTACTGGGCGGCGCGCACCATCGACGGCGAGTTCATCCCCAATGTCGAGGTGGACCAACTGCTCTGGCTACCGCCCGCGCAGGCGCTGGATCACCTGCAATACCCGCACGACCGGAAGGTGCTGCGACGCTTCACCAAAGCACCGGCGCATACCAGCACTGTGCTCATCGTCCGGCACGGACTGGCCGGCAGGCGGTCCCGGTACAAGGGCGACGACCGGAAACGCCCGCTGGACAAGCGGGGTCGGGCACAGGCCGAATCACTTGTCGGGCAGTTGCTCGCGTTCGGTGCCGACCGGCTGTACGCGGCGCCCCGGACGCGCTGTCAACAGACGTTGGAGCCGCTGGCCGAGGAACTCGGCGTGCCGATCGTCGAAGAGCCGGCACTGACCGAGGAGGCCTACACCGACCACCGCGGCCGTGGCCGTTCCCGTGTGCTCGAGATCGCGAGCGAATCGGTCCATGCCGAGGGCACACCGGTGATCTGCACGCAGGGCAAGGTCATTCCGGATCTCATCGCGTGGTGGTGTGAACGCGATGGGGTGAAGCCGGACAAGTCGCGCAACCGCAAGGGCAGCACCTGGGTGCTCTCGCTGGCGGGCGAGCGTCTGGTGGCTGCCGATCACATCGGCAGCCCGCTGGCCATCGAGGATTGAATCCAGAGGACCGAGCGCACGCGAATACGCCGTGGATCTTGGTGATCCACGGCGTATTCGTGTCGTTATCGGGGTGTTCTACTTGCGGCCGCGCTTGACGGGCGCTGCCTTCTTGGCCGGAGCCTTCTTGGCGGGAGCCTTGGTGGCGGCCTTCTTGGCCGGAGCCTTGGTGGCCGGAGCCTTCTTCGCCGGGGCCTTCTTCGCCGGTGCAGCCTTGGTGGCAGCGGCCTTCTTGGCCGGAGCCTTCGCGGCGACCTTCTTGGCAGGAGCCTTGGCGACAACCTTCTTGGCCGGAGCCTTGGTGGCCGGAGCCTTCTTCGCCGGGGCCTTCTTGGCCGGGGCGGCCTTCTTGGCGGCGGTGCGCTTTGCCGGGGCGGCGGCCACACCACGCTTCACGGCCGGACCATCGGCCGGGAGCTTTTGTGCGCCAGAAACAACCGCCTTGAACTGAGCACCGGGACGGAACGCCGGCACCGAGGTCGGCTTCACCTTGACGGTCTCACCGGTGCGCGGGTTGCGCGCAACGCGAGCGGCGCGGCGACGCTGCTCGAAGACACCGAAGCCGGTGATGGTGACGCTCTCGCCCTTGTGCACAGCCCGCACAATCGTGTCGACGATGTTCTCAACCGCCGCAGTAGCCTGTCGACGATCGGTGTCCAACTTGGCTGTGAGTGCGTCGATGAGCTCTGCTTTGTTCATCCAAACCCTCCGAAGTCAGTGGTCCACTTTGGACCGACTAGAGGACACGGTAAACCCTTATGCAGCAGATTTCCAAGAGCCACGCGCAGTTTCAGGCATAGCTGAGAGACTTTTTTGGATTCGGTTGCCCCACTTGGGCGGTGGTACGACCGTCCGAGAATGTGGTTGCCGGGCGGGATTTGGCTCCCCGGAGGGCCCGAAATCAGGCCGGCAAAGTGGTCGGCTTGAAGCTCGGACGGCGCCGCTCGAAAGCCGCGATTTCGTCCTGTTTCCGCAGCGTAAGGCCTATATCATCGAGTCCTTCGAGCAGCCGCCAGGCGGTGTAGTCGTCAATCTTGAACGGCACCATGACCGTTCCAGCGGTGATATTCCGATCTTGAAGATTCACAGTGATTTCCAGACCCGGATTCTGCTCGATCAACTTCCACAGCAGTTCCACATCGTCATGTGTGACTTCCGCCGCCAACAGGCCCGCCTTGCCCGCATTGCCGCGGAAGATATCGCCGAATCGGGGCGAGATGACGACCCGGAAGCCGAAATCCATCAGGGCCCACACGGCGTGTTCGCGGGAGGATCCGGTGCCGAAATCCGGGCCGGCGACCAATACCGACCCTTTGTCGAAGGGCGCCAAATTGAGAATGAAGGCCGGATCGGTCCGCCAGGCGGCGAACAATCCGTCCTCGAAACCGGTTCGGGTGACCCGCTTCAAGTACACCGCCGGGATGATCTGATCGGTGTCGACATTGGACCGCCGCAGCGGGACGCCGATTCCGGTGTGAGTGGTGAAAGCTTGCATCAGAGTCTCCTTCTAGCGGGTCGGTGCGGGGGCCAGATCGGCGGGCGAGGACAGCGTGCCGCGCACCGCGGTGGCGGCGGCGACGGCCGGCGACACCAGATGGGTGCGCCCGCCCTTGCCCTGGCGTCCTTCGAAGTTCCGGTTGGAGGTGGAGGCGCAGCGCTCGCCGGGTGCCAGCTGATCCGGGTTCATCCCCAGACACATCGAGCAACCGGCCTGCCGCCACTCCGCCCCCGCGGCGGTGAAGATCTCCCCCAGGCCTTCGGATTCGGCCTGCGCGCGCACCCGCATCGAACCGGGGACGACGAGCATCCGGACGCCGTCGGCGATCTTGCGGCCGTCGAGGATTTCGGCCACCACGCGCAGATCCTCGATACGCCCGTTGGTGCACGACCCGACGAACACCGCGTCCACGGCGATATCCCGCATCGGGATACCCGCGCGAAGGCCCATATATGCCAATGCCTTTTCCGCGGCCTGGCGCTCGTCGTCGCCGGCCATCAGCTCCGGGTCGGGCACGTTCGCCGACAGCGGCACGCCCTGCCCGGGGTTGGTGCCCCAGGTGACGAACGGGCTCAGCGTAGCGGCGTCGATGTACACCTCGGTGTCGAATTCGGCGCCCTCGTCGGTGCGTAACCGGCTCCAGGCCGCCACCGCAGCATCCCAGTCGGCGCCCGTCGGCGCGTGCGGCCGGCCCTTGAGGAATTCATAGGTGGTCTCGTCGGGGGCCACCATCCCCGCCCGGGCGCCGGCCTCGATACTCATGTTGCAGATCGTCATGCGGCCCTCCATCGACAGCGATTCGATGGCACTGCCCCGGTATTCGATGACGTGCCCCTGCCCGCCACCGGTGCCGATCTTGGCGATGACCGCCAGGATGATGTCCTTGGCGCTCACACCGGGGGGCAGCACACCGTCGACATTGACCGCCATGGTCTTGAACGGCTTGAGCGAAAGCGTCTGGGTGGCCAGCACATGTTCGACCTCGGAGGTGCCGATACCCATGGCGATAGCCCCGAATGCGCCGTGGGTGGAGGTGTGGCTGTCCCCGCACACCACCGTCATGCCCGGCTGGGTCAGACCCAGCTGCGGACCGATGATGTGCACGATGCCTTGCTCGGCATCGCCCATCGGGTGCAAGCGGATACCGAATTCCTTGCAGTTGCGTCGCAGCGTTTCCACCTGAGTGCGCGATACCGGGTCGGCGATCGGCTTGTCGATATCGACGGTCGGCACGTTGTGGTCCTCGGTGGCGATCGTCAGATCGGGCCGGCGCACCGGCCGGCCGGCCATCCGCAAACCGTCGAACGCCTGCGGGCTGGTCACCTCGTGCACCAGATGCAGATCGATATAGATGAGGTCGGGTTCCTTGGCGGCGTCGGCACCCCCGCCACGCGTCACAACGTGGTCGTCCCACACCTTTTCGGCCAGGGTCTTCGGCTTCTGGACTTGCTCCATGACTGTCTCGATTCGTGTCGGGGCGTCCGAACGTGACGGGCTGGCAATCTCACGATACGGAACGCTAGTATCTCCCTATGAGACAGGATAGCGGCATCGGCGTCCTCGACAAAGCCGTGGGTGTGTTGCACACGGTGGCCGAATCGCCCTGCGGTCTGGCGGAACTGTGTGAGCGGACCGGACTTCCCCGAGCCACCGCCCACCGGCTCGCCGCCGGCCTGGAAGTGCATCGGCTGCTCGCCCGCGACCCGGAGGGTCGCTGGCGACTGGGCCCCGCGCTGACCGAACTCGCCGGCCACGTCAACGATCCCCTCGTGGCCGCCGGTGCGGCGATCCTGCCGCGGCTGCGCGAAATCACCGGCGAGAGCGTGCAGCTGTACCGGCGAGAGGGCACCGCGCGGGTCTGCGTCGCCGCGCTGGAGCCGCCCGCCGGACTGCGCGACACCGTTCCGGTCGGCACCCGGTTGCCGATGACGGCCGGATCCGGAGCCAAAGTCCTCCTGGCATTCAGCGATGTGGCCACGCAGCAGGCGGTGCTGCCGTCCGCGAAATTCACCGAACGCACGCTGGCCGAGGTACGCAAACGCGGATGGGCGCAAAGCGCCGCCGAACGCGAACCCGGGGTGGCCAGTGTGTCGGCACCGGTGCGCGACGCCCGCGGCACGGTGATCGCCGCGGTGTCGGTGTCCGGACCCATCGACCGGATGGGGCGTCGGCCCGGAGCCCGTTGGGCTGCCGATCTGCTCGCCGCGTCGGAGGCGTTGACCCGCAGACTGTGAGCCGCGACCGCGCAGATGCGGCCAGATCTGCGACAGGGCGTAGCAAGCACAGCGAATGGCTCTATCCTTCGATGTGAAGTGGCCAACACGTTGGCCCGGAGGAGGAACCACGGCGACGCAGTCCCCCCAATGGCTCGCCACCGCCCGGATGTTGCGGAGGGCGGGCTTCGGCACGTCCGGCCGCCAGGTGGACGACGTGGTGAGCCAGGACTGGTCGGTGTACCTGGACAAGGCGCTGAACGGGAATCCGGACACCGACCCGGGAGCGATCGCCACGCCGATGCCGGCCCCCGTCACGCCACCACTGCCTCCGGACGATGCCAACCAGCAGGTCCGCACCCAGTTCATCAGCGGCTTGTACGGGCAGATGCAGGAACTCTCGGCCTGGTGGTTGCGTCGGATGGCCGCCGTGCAGCAGCCCATCCACGAGAAATTGACGTTGGTGTGGCACAACCACTTCGCCACGTCAGCGGAGAAGGTGGTGGCGGCCGAGCTGATGGCCGCCCAGAATCAGAAATTGCGCACCCTGGCCCTCGGGGACTTCGGGGTACTCGCGTACGCGATGCTGACCGACGCCGCGATGGCGCAGTGGCTCGACGCCGTGCGCAACACCAAGGCGGCCCCCAACGAGAACCTCTCCCGGGAATTCATGGAGCTGTTCACGTTGGGGCACAACAACGGTTACACCGAAACCGATGTCCGCGAAGGCGCCAGGGCACTGACCGGACGGTACGTGGCACCGGGCGCGAGAACGATCGTCGCGCCGGAGAATCACGACACCTCACCCAAGACGGTGCTCGGTGTCACCGGTAACCACGACGACAAGGCGTTCTGCGATATCGTGCTCGGCCAGCCCGGCTCGGCGGGTTTCGTCGCCGGAAAGTTGTGGCGACTGCTGGCCTCGGACTCTCCCGCCGCGCCGGACACCCTCGCCCGGCTGGTCGCCGCGTACGGACGGGACCGGAATCTGAAGGCACTGACCAAAGCCATCTTCCTGGACCCGGCGTTCACCGCCGGCGCGGGCAGCATGGTCAACCCGCCGGTCGAATGGTTGATGGGTGTCATCCGCACACTCGCGGTCCCGCTGGACGGGCCGGACACCATCGCCGGTTGCAGTGCGGTACTGACCGTGATGGGACAACGGCCGTTCTATCCCTACGATGTCGGCGGCTGGCCCCGCGGCCAGGCCTGGTTGTCCACCACCAGTACCGCCGCGCGAGTATGGGCGGCCAACAAATTCGTCCCCATGGGCGACATCTCGGTCGTGCAGGACGCCGGCGCGACCGACCGTGTCGATGCCGCCGGGTACCTCCTCGGGATCGGTGCGTGGTCGGACAGCACGGCCGCCGCCCTCACACCGCTGGCCGGTAATCCCGTCCGGCTGGTCATCGCCGCGGTCAACACACCCGAATACCTGACGTCCTAGCGAGATACGCCGATGCCCCAGATGAACCGACGCAATTTCCTGATCGCCAGTGTGGGGGCTGCGGGTCTGCTCTCGGGCGCGGCCGTCACGCTTCCCCAACTGCTGCACCACGGGCAGCAGCGCCCACTGGCCAGCGATGCGGGCATCCTGGTGATCCTCACCCTCTACGGCGGCAACGACGGCATCAACACCGTGATCCCGGTCACCGACAACGCCTATCACGATGCGCGCCGCGATCTGGCATTCGCACCGCACGAGGTTCTCGACCTCGACGGCCGGCTCGGGCTGAACCCGGCGCTGACCGGGCTCAAGGACATCTGGGCGGACAATCAGCTGGCGATCGTCCGCGGCGTGGGCTACCCGAAACAGGACCGCAGCCACTTCCGTTCGATGGACATCTGGCAGACGGCCTCACCGGCCGCACCCGCGTCATCGGGCTGGATCGGGCGCTGGCTGGACAGCAGTGGCGACGATCCGCTGCGCGCGGTCAACGTGGGATCGGTGCTGCCGCCGCTGGCCGTCGGTGAGAAGCACGTCGCCGCAGGTCTTTCCGTGAGCATCCCGCAGATACCCGACGACGTGGCCGACACCCTGGATGCGCTCAGCTCACCCGATCCCCGGGATTCGCCGGCCATGGCCGCGGTCCGCAGCAACTACAAGGCCTACAAGACAACCGATTCGGCATTCAGCGCGTTCACCGACAAGCCGCTGCCCGATCCGACCGTCACCGCGGGCCGGCAGCTGGCCGAGGACCTGGACCTGGTGGCCCAGTGCGTGAAGGCCGGTGTCCCGACCCGGGTGTACATGGTGACCCTCGGCGGCTTCGACACCCACGCCGACGAGCGTGGCGAGCACCAGCGGCTACTCACGGCTCTCGACGATGCGCTGGCGCCGTTCCTCCGGCAGATGGGACGCACCGCACACGGCCGCAACGTCGTGGTGATGGTGTACTCCGAGTTCGGCCGGCGGGTGGGCGCCAATGCGTCCCAGGGCACCGACCACGGCACCTCGGGCCCGGTGTTCATCGCCGGCCCGCGGGTCAAGGGCGGCTTCTACGGCGACGAGCCCAGCCTCACCGACCTCGACGACGGCGACCTGAAGACGACGACCGATTTTCGTGACATCTATTACGAGCTACTGAGCGGGACACTGAGTTCGGATCCCGAGCCGTCGGTCGGGGCGGGCCGCAAGCCCATCGGATTCCTCTGATGCGCGATACGACGAAAGTCCCGGGACTTCGCAGTCCCGGGACTTTCCCGTTGTACCCCCGATGGGATTCGAACCCACGCTACCGCCGTGAGAGGGCGGCGTCCTAGGCCGCTAGACGACGGGGGCTAGAACGTGATCCGGAGGGAAAGCATAGCTGACGAGCTGGTGCTGACCTAATCGCCGGACCGTACTGCATTGGCTGGGGTACCAGGACTCGAACCTAGAATGGCTGAACCAGAATCAGCTGTGTTGCCAATTACACCATACCCCAAGGGCTGCCCATCACCGCAGGTCACAGGCATTTTCGGGCCGAATCACGTGGTGGGGGTCCGCCCACCCTCGCTTTCCGGGCCGACGAGCAGACTACCAAAGATTTCGGAGTGCTTTTCACACGGGCCGTCATACCCCGGCCCGCACCGCTCGCAACCTGGCCAGACTGCGCTCGGCGCCCAGCAGTTCCATCGACTCGTACAGCGGCGGGCTCACCGTCGCGCCGGTGACCGCGACGCGGATCGGGCCGAAGGCCTTCCTCGGCTTGAGCTCAAGCCCGTCCAGCAGGGCCGCCTTGAGGGCGGTCTCGATGGCCGGGGCGGTCCACTCGGCCAGCCCCTCCAGGGCCGCCAAGGCGGCGTCCAGGACGGGCGCGGAGTCCGGACCGAGTTCCTTGGCCGCCGCCTTGTCTTCGAGCACATAGGCGTCGTCGTTGAAGAACTTCAGCAGCTCCCAGGCGTCGCCGAGCACCACGATGCGGGTCTGGATCAGCGCCGCCGCCTCCGCGAACGCCGCGTCGTCCAGCGTGGTGTCGTGCCCGTGCGCACCCAGGTACGCGTCCAGCCGGGCGGTGAAGTCCTGGGGCGTCAGTTGACGGATGTGTTCGGCGTTGATGGCATCGGCCTTCTTCTGGTCGAATCGCGCCGGGTTGGAGTTGACGTCAGCCACGTCGAAGGCGGCCACCATCTCGTCGAGACTGAACACATCGTGGTCGTCGGCGATACCCCAGCCGAGCAGCGCCAGATAGTTGAGCAGCCCCTCCGGGATGAATCCGCGATCGCGGTGCAGGAACAGGTTCGACTGCGGGTCGCGCTTGGACAGCTTCTTGTTGCCGTCACCGAGAACGCTTGGCAGGTGGCCGAATTCAGGCACCCATTCGGCGATCCCGATCCGGATCAGGGCATGGTAGAGCGCGATCTGGCGCGGAGTGGACGGCATGATGTCCTCACCCCGCAACACATGGGTGATCCTCATCAGCGCGTCGTCGACCGGATTGACCAAGGTGTACAGCGGATCTCCATTGGCCCGGGTGATCGCGAAGTCGGGCACCGAGCCGGCCGGGAAGCTCACCGGCCCGCGGACCAGGTCGTTCCAGGACAGGTCCGCATCGGGCATCCGCAACCGCAGCACGGGTTTACGTCCCTGCGCCGCGAACGCCGCGCGCTGCTCGTCGGTCAGGTCGCGGTCGAAGTTGTCGTAGCCCAGTTTCGGATTGCGGCCCGCCGCGATGTGCCGGGCCTCCACCTCTTCCGGTGTGGAGTACGCCTCGTACACCTCGCCGGCGGCCAGCAGTTGGGCGATCACGTCGCGGTAGATGTCGGCGCGCTGCGATTGGCGGTAGGGCGCGTGCGGCCCACCCACCTCGACGCCCTCGTCCCAGTTCAGCCCGAGCCAGCGCAGCGCGTCCAGGATCGCGTCGTAGCTCTCCTGGCTGTCGCGGGCGGCGTCGGTGTCCTCGATGCGGAACACGAAGGTGCCGCCCGTGTGCCGGGCGTAGGCCCAGTTGAACAGCGCGGTGCGGACCAGACCGACGTGCGGGGTGCCGGTCGGCGACGGACAGAAACGTACGCGCACAGCCATCGTCTATTTTCCTTTACGCACAACGGGATTGGTGAGGGTGCCGATACCCTCGACGGTGATGCTCACGGTGTCGCCGTCCTCGATGGGGCCGACGCCTTCGGGGGTTCCGGTGAGGATCAGGTCGCCGGGCAGCAGTGTCATCACCGCCGACACCCATTCCACGATCGCCCCGACGTCGTGCAGCAACAGCGCGGTATTGCTGTCCTGACGCACCTGCCCGTTGACCTCGGTGCGCAGGTCCAGCCCGGACGGGTCCACGGCCGTCTCGATCCACGGGCCGACCGGACAGAAGGTGTCGTGCCCCTTGGCCCGCATCCACTGGCCGTCCTTCTTCTGCTGATCGCGCGCCGAGACATCGTTGGCAATGGTGTAGCCGAGGATGTAGTCGGCGGCCTTGGCCGCGGGCACGTCCTTGCACGGCCGTTCGATGACGGCCACCAGTTCACCCTCGTGGTGGACGGGGTGCGCGTCGGCGGGCAGCTGGATGGGCACATTGGGGCCGATGATGGCGGTGTTGGGCTTGAGGAAGATCACCGGATCCTCGGGCGGTTCCCCACCCATCTCTCGGGCATGCGCGGCGTAATTCTTGCCCATGCAGACCACCTTGCTGGCCAGGATCGGCGCGAGCAGCCGCACATCGGCCAGCGGCCAGCTGCGGCCGGTGAAGGTGGGGTTGCGCGACAGATACTGCTCGGCGATCTCGCGGCACACCGCATCGGAGTTCGGGTCGCCTTCGATGACTACGAAGGCGACGCCGTCGGGACTGGCGATTCGACCAAGACGCATTGGTCCAGCCTAATGAGCGAACTGCGCCGCCAGAAAAGGGGTGGAGTCCGTCATCGACGCCAGGACCGTCCCCGAGTGGTCCTCGTCCGGGTAGACCTTCAGGGTCACGTCCTGACCGCTGGCCCGCAGCCCTTCGTCGAGCGCGATGGACAGCGTCGGCGGCACGTCGCGGTCACGCAGTCCCACCCCGAGAAAGATCGGCCGGTCGTACCCGTCGGTGGGCGTGCCCAGGTAGGCGTCCAGCGCGTCGGCGAGCCCGGGCAGCGATGCCAGTGGCGCCCGGAAGAAGCCGCTCGGCGTCATACCGGCCAGCGCCTTGTCCAACGCCGGCTTGCACAGCGTCTCGGCTTGGTGCACGGCGGTACGCCCGGAAGGGGTCAGCACGTCGTCGATGCCGAGATCGGGCCTCGCGTCCCGCAGCCCGGCCAGGATGTAGGCCGCGTAGCTGTTGGCGGCCGGGCCCACGGTCGGGGGCAGCGTCATATCGGGCCCGGCCTGTTCGACGATGGATTCCACGTTGAACGGGGTGCCGGTGGCCACCACCCCTCGGTAGTCCAGGCCGGTTCCGCGGCTGAATTCGGTGGCCCAGCGAGCGCTGTTGACGGCCGCGCTGCCGCCCTGTGATTGACCGACCAGCGCCCACTTGGGCGACAGGGGCAGATCGAGCTGATGCGCGGCGATCACCGACTCGACGACGCTGTGCGCGGTCGAGACGCTGTTGAGATAGCTCATCAGCCCGGGTGTGCCCAGCCCGGCGTAGTCGGAGCCCACCACCGCGTACCCCTGGTGCAGCCAGTGCGACAGGTACTCGCTGTCGCGCGCGCTGCGCGGCAGCGCGGACGGCGTGCAGTCATCGCCGAGGCCGACGGTGCCATGCGCCCAGGCAATCACCGGCCAGCCGCCCTCGGGTGCCGGGCCGGCCGGCACGAATACCGCGGCCGTGCTGACCGCCGGTGAATCATGTTGATCCACTGTGGAATACAGGATCCGGTAGGCGTGCGCCGCGGCGGGAACGCTGAGGGCGGGGTTCAGCGTCTCCGACGCGATCAGCTTGCCGGGCGCCGGGATCGGGGCGTTGAAGTGGCGGGCATCCAGACCGGACCACTCGGGTGGGGCCGCCGCCGCGATCGGTGCTGCGGCCACCATCCCGAGCGCCAGCACGAGTCCGGCCAGTCTGCGCAGGTTCACCGACCCAGGTTATGACAGTTCCCACGTCTCTCATATTCTGAGATTTCTGTTCAATATCATGGGAACGGCGTGGCACCATGACGGTATGACCACCACGACTATCGGCACCGCCCGTCGCTGGTCCATGCTGGTGATCGCGCTCACCGCGACCACCTGCGCCAACGTCTTCATCAACGGGGCCGCCTTCCTCATCCCGACCTTGCACACCGAACGCGGACTGGATCTGGCACGGGCGGGCACCTTGTCGGCCATGCCGAGCCTGGGCATGGTGACGACGCTGATCCTGTGGGGCTATGTCGTCGACCGGTTCGGCGAACGCCTGGTACTGACGCTGGGCTCGGCACTCACGGCGGCGGCCGCGTTCGCCGCGGCCTCGGTGCAGTCCCTGGTCGCGGTCGGCGCCTTCCTGTTGATCGGCGGAATGGCCGCGGCCAGCAGCAATTCCGCGAGCGGGCGGCTGGTGGTGGGCTGGTTCCCGCCCGAACAACGTGGCCTGGTGATGGGCATCCGGCAGACCGCAACACCCCTGGGGGTGGGACTGGGCGCGCTGATCATTCCCCGGCTTGCCGAATCTCACGGTGTCGCAATGGCATTGCTGTTCCCCGCGATCGTGTGCGCGCTGGCCTCGGTCATGTGCCTGGCCGGCGTCATCGACCCGCCGCGGCCACCGCGCGCCGAGGCCCCCGACGAGCACCTGGCCAACCCCTACCGCGGCTCGTCGATGCTGTGGCGCATCCACGCCGTGTCCGTGCTGCTTGTGGTGCCGCAATCGGTGGTGTGGACGTTCACCTTGGTGTGGTTGATGACCACCCGCGGATGGTCGGCAGCCTCGGCCGGGCTGCTGGTGACGGTCGCCCAGATCCTCGGTGCGGCAGGACGGATCGCGGCCGGGCGCTGGTCGGACGTGACAGGGTCGCGGCTGAGGCCGATCCGCACCATCGCCGCGGGTGCGGCGGCATCCATGGCACTGCTGGCCGTCACCGACTGGCTGCACTCCCCCGTCAGCGTCGCCCTGGTGGTGATCGCCTCGGTGATCACGGTGTCCGACAACGGGTTGGCCTTCACCGCCATCGCCGAGATCGCGGGCCCGTTCTGGAGCGGGCGCGCGCTGGGCACCCAGAACACCAGCCAGCACCTGGCATCGGCTGCCGCCGCACCGTTGTTCGGCGCGCTGATCGGATTGTTCGGTTACCCCGCGGCGTTCGCGGTGTGCGCGCTGTTCCCGGTGGTTGCCATCCCGGTGGTGCCCACGGACGCCCACGACGCGAGTTAGGCGCTCATATCCCCGGTCTCGGGGATGCCGTCGGCCAGCCCGTAGCGCAGATGCACGGTGCCCTTGGGACTGGCGGCCGGCGGTTGCAGCAGCGTGAGGTTCGCAGGCACCGCACCGCCGTCGAACACCTTCTTACCGGCGCCCAGCACGATCGGGTGCACCCAGAGGTCGAGACGATCGAACAGCTTCTCCCGCAGCAGGGTCTGCACCAGGTCGAGGCTGCCCACCACGCACACCCTCCCGTGCCGATCCCGGATCTCGCGGACCGCCCCGACCAGATCGGGGCCCAGCTGTGTCGACCCCGCCCAGGACAGCTCGGGCCTGCCACGGGAGGCCACGTATTTGGGGATGCGGTTGAACAACGTGCCGAAGGCGTCGTCCTGGTGCGGCCAGTACGCGGCGAAGATGTCGTAGGTGCGCCGGCCGAGCAGCAGCGCGTCGACTCCCTCGTAGGCCGCGGCGATCTGCGCCCCGGTGACATCGTCCACCAACGGCGCCTGCCAGCCGCCGAAGGCGAACCCGTCGGGGTCCTCGTCGGGGCCGCCCGGCGCCTGCGCGACGAGATCGACGGTGGCGAACAGTTCTATCTGGATGGTTCCCATGGTGATCAGACCCACACCGCAACCAGAACTCATCGCGGCCGCCAAACGGGCCATTACACACCGTGTTTCACGCTGTGTATGTGTCGACAATCACGGACGGAGGTGTTGTCGAGTGTGCGCCGGACGCGCAGAATCGAGGCAGTAAACATTGGAATTGTTCCAGTTTAGAAAGGCGTTCGATATGCCGTTGCTCACCATCGGTGACCAGTTTCCCGCGTACGACCTCACGGCCGTCATCGGCGGTGACCTGTCCAAGGTCGATGCCAAGCAGCCCGACGACTACTTCACCAAGGTCACCAGCGCCGACCATGCCGGCAAGTGGCGGATCGTGTTCTTCTGGCCGAAGGACTTCACCTTCGTCTGCCCCACCGAGATCGCGGCCTTCGGCAAGCTGAACGACGAGTTCGCCGATCGGGACGCCCAGGTGCTAGGGGTGTCGGTGGACAACGAGTTCGTGCACTTCCAGTGGCGGGCCCAGCATGAAGACCTCAAGAAGCTGCCGTTCCCCATGCTGTCGGACCTCAAGCGCGAACTGGCCACAGCGACAGGGGTACTGAACTCCGAGGGCGTCGCCGACCGGGCCACCTTCATCGTCGACCCCAACAACGAGATCCAGTTCGTCTCCGTGACGGCGGGTTCGGTCGGTCGCAACGTCGACGAGGTCCTGCGGGTGCTCGACGCCCTGCAGTCCGATGAGCTGTGCGCCTGCAACTGGCGTAAGGGCGACCCCACCATCAACGCCGGCGAGCTGCTGGCCGAGGCGGTCTGATCGCGCATGAGTATCGAGCGAGAAGCGGAACGGGATCGCGCATGAGTATCGAGCGAGAAGCGGAGCGGGATCGCGCATGAGTATCGACAACATCAAAGAGGCGCTGCCCGAGTACGCCAAGGATCTCAAACTCAACCTCGGCAGCATCGCCCGCAGCACCGAGCTGTCCGAACAGCAGCTGTGGGGGGCCTTCGTCGCGACGGCCGCTGCCACCAAATCGCAGCGACTGCTACGAGAGATCTCCGAGGACGCGCTCGATGTGCTGTCCGAGGAGGCCTACCACGCGGCGCTGGGCGCCGCGGCGATCATGGGCATGAACAACGTGTTCTACCGCACCAAGGGCCAGCTTGACGGGCGCTACGATGATCTGCGGGCCGGGTTGCGGATGAACATCATCGCCAATCCCGGTGTCGCCAAAGAGGATTTCGAGCTGTGGTCGCTGGCCGTCTCGGCGATCAACGGCTGCGGGCATTGCCTGGCCGCGCACGAGACCGTGCTGCGCGATGCCGGGGTGGACCGGGCCGTGATCTTCGAGGCGATCCGGCTGGCCGCCATCGTCTCCGGGGTGGCGCAGGCGCTCTCGACGGTCGACGCGCTCGCCGCGGTTTAGTCTGCCGGCTGCTGATCCTGCCGCCCGCGCGGCAGGATCAGCAGCGCCGCGACCAGGAAGCACAACGCCCCGACGAACGTGCCGAGATTGGCCAGCGGAGCGTCGACCGTCGCTCCGGCCCTGGTGACGAACGCGGCCAGCGCCGACACCCCGAACGCGACGCAGCCCACCAGGTTGATCCATTCGGCCTGCCAGTCAACCGATTTGGGTGCCCACCACCCGACCACCACGACGCCTAGCACCCCCGAGATCAGGAAGGCCGTGGATCCGGTGGCATCCGGGGCCCAGACATAGCGCCGCTCCCCGAGCACGCTGTGCGCCCACACCGCCGCACCCGTGCTGACGTTGAACAGCACGGTGCCGACGAACTGCACGGCCGACGACCACCACGGCACACCGTCATCGGACAGGCGCAGCTGCATCCAGGCCGCGGTGGTGAAGAACCAGGATCCGACGAAGCACAACGCGTTCGCCGCTCCGGAGCCGGCCAGCGCGGAGAATCCCGGTACCGTCGCCGTCGCGAAAAAGGCCGACCCGACGACGAACAGCCAGCATTGCCGGCGCAGCGTCGCGACGGCGCCCATGACGCTTACAGCAGCGCGAGGATCCGGTCGCCGACCGCACTGGTCGACAGCGTGGCATCGCCACGGGTCGCCAGGTGCTCGGCGACCGCCTTGTCCACCCGCGCCGCCGCCGCGTCCTCACCCACATGGGCCAGCAGCAGCGCCACGCTCATCACCGCGGCGGTCGGATCGGCAATCCCCTGCCCGGCGATATCGGGCGCACTTCCGTGCACCGGCTCGAACATCGACGGATTGGTCCGCGTCGCGTCGATGTTGCCGCTGGCGGCCAACCCGATGCCACCGCATACCGCTGCCGACAGGTCGGTGATGATGTCGCCGAACAGGTTGTCGGTGACGATGACGTCGAACCGGCCCGGGTCGGTGACCATGTGGATGGTGGCTGCGTCGATGTGCTGATAGGCCACCTCGACGTCGGGGTACTGCGCGCCGACCTCGGCGACGATGCGCGACCACAGGCTGCCCGCGAAGGTCAGCACGTTGGTCTTGTGCACCAGCGTCAGGTGCTTGCGACGGGACTGGGCGCGGGCGAACGCATCCCGCACCACCCGCTCCACACCGAACGCGGTGTTGACGCTGACCTCGGTGGCCACCTCGTGCGGCGTGCCCACCCGCAGCGCGCCCCCGTTACCGGTGTAGGGGCCCTCGGTGCCTTCGCGCACGACGACGAAGTCGATGCCCGTCACCCCCGACAGCGGGCTGGTGACACCCGGATACAGCCGGCCGGGCCGCAGATTGACGTGATGATCAAGGGCGAAGCGCAGTTTCAGCAGCAGCCCGCGCTCCAGCACGCCGCTGGGCACCGACGGATCGCCGATGGCGCCGAGCAGGATGGCGTCGTAGCCGCGCAGTTCCTCGATGGTCTGCTCGTTCAGCAGTTCACCGGTGGCGTGGTAGCGCCGGGCACCCAGGTCGTACTCGGTGCGTTCGACGCCGGGCAGCACGGTGTCGAGCACCCGCAGTGCCTCGGCGATGACCTCGGGACCGATGCCGTCGCCGGCGATGACGGCCAGTTTGTTCAGGGAAGTCACGACAGGTCAACCACTTCCAGTGTGGTGGCGCCGACCGCCTCGGCGATGGCGGCGCGCACGGTCTCGGGGACGTCGGTGTCCAGGCGCAGCATGACGGTGGCGCTGTCGCCGCTGGCGTCCTGGCTCATCTGGGCGGCCAGGATGTTCACGTCGGCCCCACCGAGCAGGGTGCCGATCTTGCCGAGTGCACCGGGCTGGTCGCTGTAGTTGACCACCAGGTTGTAGCCCTCGGCGCGCAGATCGAGGTTGCGGCCGTTGATCTGGACGATCTTCTGCACCAGGCTCGGTCCGGACAGCGTGCCGGCCACGTTCAGCGATCCGCCGTCGGCGTAGACCGCACGCACGTCGACCACACTGCGGTGGTTGGGGCTCTCGCTGGCGGTGGTGATCTCGGCGGTGACACCGCGGTCGGCGGCCAGCGCGGGCGCGTTGACGAATGTCACCTGCTCGTCGACGACGGCCGAGAACAGGCCCCGCAGCGCCGAGAGCTTCAGGATGCCAACATCTTCTGTGCCACCGGCAGCCAGCTCACCACGCACCTGCACGGTCAGCGACACCGGCGCGGCGTCGGCCAGCGAGCCGACCAGCAGGCCGAGCTTGCGCACCAGATCCAGCCACGGCGCCACCTCCTCGCCGACGGCTCCCCCGCCCACGTTGACGGCGTCGGGCACGAACTCGCCGGCCAGCGCCAGCTTCACACTGGCGGCCACGTCGGTGCCCGCGCGGTCCTGCGCCTCGGCGGTGGACGCACCCAGGTGCGGGGTGACGACCACCTGCGGCAGTTCGAACAGCGGGCTGTCGGTGCACGGCTCGGTGGCGAACACGTCCAGACCGGCGGCCCGCACGTGGCCGCTGGTGATCGCGTCGGCGAGTGCCTGCTCGTCGATCAGGCCGCCGCGCGCGGCGTTGACGATGATCACGCCGGGCTTGGTCTTGGCCAGGTTCTCCTTGCCGATCAGCCCGGCGGTCTCCTTGGTCTTGGGCAGGTGCACCGAGATGAAATCGGCGCGGCCCAGCAGCTCGTCGAGGCTCAGCAGTTCGATGCCGAGCTGAGCGGCGCGGGCCTGGGAGACGTACGGGTCATAGGCGACGATATGGGCGCCGAATGCGGCCAGCCGCGCCGCGACCAGCTGGCCGATCCGGCCCAACCCGACCACCCCGACCGTCTTGCCGAAGATCTCGGTGCCCGAGAACGAGGACCGCTTCCAGGTGTGCTCGCGCAGCGTGGCATCGGCGGCCGGGATCTGCCGCGCGGCCGAGAGCAGCAGCGCCAGCGCATGCTCGGCGGCGCTGTGGATGTTGGAGGTCGGCGCATTGACGACGAGCACACCGCGAGCGGTGGCGGCGTCCACGTCGACGTTGTCCAGGCCCACCCCGGCGCGCGCCACGATCTTGAGCTTGGGCGCCGCGGCCAGCACCTCGGCGTCGACGGTGGTGGCCGAACGGACCAGCAGCGCGTCAGCGTCGGCGACCGCTTCCAGCAGCTTCGGGCGGTCCGGACCGTCCACCCAGCGGACCTCGACCTGGTCGCCGAGGGCGGCGACGGTCGATTCGGCGAGCTTGTCGGCGATCAGTACAACGGGAAGACTCACGCGGCCAGGATAGTGGGCGGCAATCTCGACGAAACACCGGGCGTTCCCCCAGGATGAGGTCATGGATGTCACCGTCGTCGGAAGTGGGCCCAACGGGCTGAGCGCCGCCGTGATCCTGGCCCGTGCCGGATTGGCGGTCCGGGTCATCGAGGCCCAACCCACCCCCGGCGGCGGTGCACGCACCCTGCCCGACCCCGACTACCCCGATATCCGCCACGACATCTGCTCGGCCGTGCATCCGTTGGCGCTGGCATCACCGTTCTTCGCCGACTACGACCTGCCCGCGCGCGGGGTGCGGCTGGCCGTCCCGGACATCTCGTATGCCAACCCGCTACCCGGCCGGCCGGCAGCGATCGGGTATCGCGATATCGCCCGCACCTGTGCCGAACTGGACGACGGCGAGTCGTGGCGGCGTCTGCTCGGCCCGCTCGTCGACGACGCCGAGGCGGTGGTGCGACTCATCCTCGGCGACAAGAGGTCGGTGCCACCGGTGTCGGCCGCGCTGAAAGTCGCCCCGCGACTGCTGGCTCAGGGCAGCCCGCTGTGGGGCACACTGCGCGGCGACGACGCCAGGGCGTTGTTCAGTGGCGTTGCGGCGCACACCATTTCACAGATGCCGTCGCTGGTGTCCAGCGGCGCCGGGCTGATGCTGGCCACCCTCGGGCACGCGGTGGGCTGGCCGATCCCGGTCGGCGGGTCGCAGGCCGTCGTCGACGCGCTGCTGGCCGACCTGCTCGACCACGGCGGCGAACTGGTGCTCGGCACCGAGGTGACCGCGGCACCGGGCGGGGTGGTGCTCTACGACACCGCGCCCACCGCCCTGCTGTCCGTCTATGGCGACGCGTTGCCGCCGGGGTACGCCCGTGCCCTGCACCGTTACCGCTACGGCCCGGGGGTGGCCAAGGTCGATTTCGTGCTGTCCGGTGAGATCCCCTGGAGCGATCCGCGTTTGGCGCACGCGCCGACGTTGCACCTGGGCGGAGGCCGGGAACGGATGGCGCTGGCCGAGGCGGAGATCGCCGCCGGCCGGCACGCCGAATGGCCGATGGTGCTGGCCGCGCTACCGCACCTGGCCGACCCGGACCGGGTGGACAGCGGCGGCCGACGCCCGCTGTGGACGTATGCCCATGTGCCGCATGGCTCTTCACGGGACATGGCCGCGACGGTGACCGAGATCTTCGAACGGTTCGCCCCCGGCTTCCGCGATGTCGTCGTCGCGGTGCGCAGTGTGCCGGCGTCACGGTTGGCCGACCACAACGCCAATCTGGTCGGCGGCGATATCGGGGTGGGCGGCAACAACATGGTCAGCGCACTGGCCGGTCCCACGCCTCGGCTGGATCCGTGGAGCACCCCGGTCCCGCAGGCGTATCTGTGTTCGTCGGCCACCCCGCCCGGCGGTGGCGTGCACGGGATGGCCGGGTACTACGCCGCCCGCACCGTGCTCAGAAAGGAATTCGGGATCCGGAAACTGCCCTCGCTGGCACCGTGAGAACCGGGACCATAACGGGTATATCCCGGCCGTGGTTGATGAACCGAGCGCGCTGGACGACGCGCACGCCCGCCCGGCCGGCGTCAGCGACGAGACCGTCGAGGCCGTGGGCAAGGTGTCCGAGGCGCTGGAATACGTCGAGCGGGCGCGGGGGCACCTGTATTCGTTCCACCAGTTGATGGGCCACGCCGACCTGTTGCTCGGAGAGGCCGCCGATGCCCTGCGCACCGCCGGGCACCCCGAGGTGGCCGACCGGCTGAGCCAGGACATGGTCGGGCGCAACGTCATCCGCGGCCGCTGGACCTTCCAGGTGGTCGAGGAGTTCGACGACGACTACTGGCAGCGGTTCCGCGAGCACGAGAAGCGGGTCCGCGACGAGCTCATGGGCGGTCGGCGCCACGTGTTCGAGGCCGAGATGAAAGAGGAGCGCCGCACCAAGGGCCGCGACGGGCACGAGGCCACCCCGTAGCGATTTGTGCACGTTCCGTACCGCCTGGCGTTACGGAACGTGCACAAATCGCGGGAAAAACTAGGCGGTTTCGGTGATCGGCCGGTCGACCCAGCTCATCAGGTCGCGCAGCTTCTTGCCGGTGACCTCGATCGGGTGCTCGGCGTTGGCCTTGCGCAGACCCTCGAGTTCCTTGTTGCCGCCCTCGACGTTGGCGACCAGGCGCTTGACGAAGGTGCCGTCCTGGATGTCCTTGAGGATGCCGCGCATCCGCTCCTTGGTGTCGGCGTCGATGACGCGCGGGCCGGAGATGTAGCCACCGAACTCGGCGGTGTCGGACACCGAGTAGTTCATCCGGGCGATGCCGCCCTCGTAGATCAGGTCGACGATCAGCTTGAGCTCGTGCAGCACCTCGAAGTAGGCCATCTCGGGGGCATAGCCCGCCTCGACCATGACCTCGAACCCGGTCTTGATGAGCTCCTCGGTGCCACCGCACAGCACGGCCTGCTCACCGAACAGGTCGGTCTCGGTCTCTTCCTTGAAGGTGGTCTTGATGACACCGGCGCGACCGCCGCCGATGGCCGACGCGTAGGACAGCGCCAGCGCCTGGCCCTCGCCCTTGGGGTCCTGGTCGATCGCGATCAGGCACGGCACACCCTTGCCGTCGACGAACTGGCGGCGCACCAGGTGGCCGGGGCCCTTCGGGGCGACCATGCCGACGGTGACATTGGCCGGCGGCTTGATCAGGCCGAAGTGGATGTTCAGGCCATGCCCGAAGAACAGCGCGTTGCCGTCCTGCAGGTTGGGCTCGATGTCGTTGCGGAAGATCTCGGCCTGCGCGGTGTCGGGCGCCAGCAGCATGATCACGTCGGCCCACTTGGCCACCTCGGCCGGGGTGTCGACCTCCAGGCCCTGCTCCTCGACCTTGACGCGGGACTTCGAGCCCTCCTTCAGGCCCACCTTGACCTGCACGCCCGAGTCACGCAGTGACAGCGAATGGGCATGGCCCTGGCTGCCGTAGCCGATCACCGCGACCTTGCGGCCCTGGATGATCGACAGATCCGCGTCGTCGTCGTAGAACAGTTCGATTGCCACTGACTTTTCCTTCTCTTTGTCTCTTGTGTCGTTCGCTGAAGCTATTTGGCGGTGCCGATGGCGCGCGGACCGCGCGCAAGCGACACGATGCCGGACTGCACGATCTCACGGATCCCGTACGGTTCCAGCACCCGCAAAAACGCCTCCAGTTTGGCAGGGGTGCCGGTGGCCTCGATCGTCAGGGACTCGGTGGACACGTCCACGACCTTGGCGCGGAACAGATTGACCGCCTCGATCACCTGGCTGCGGGTGGCCGGATCGGTGCGCACCTTGATCAGCGCCAGCTCGCGCGAGACCGACTGTTCCTCGTCCTGCTCGACGATCTTGATGACGTTGATCAGCTTGTTGAGCTGCTTGGTGACCTGCTCCAGCGGGAAGTCCTCGACCTCGACGACGATGGTCATCCGGGACAGGTGCTTCTGCTCGGTGGCGCCGACGGCGAGGCTCTGGATGTTGAACCCGCGCCGCGAGAACAGCGAGGCGACCCGGGCCAGGACGCCGGGTTTGTCCTCGACGAGGACGCTCAGGGTGTGGGTCGTTGCGCTCACGCGTGTCCCTCGTTTCCTTCGTCGTCGAACAGCGGCCGGATGCCGCGGGCGGCCTGGATCTCGTCGTTGCTGGTGCCGGCGGCGACCATCGGCCACACCTGGGCGTCGGCGCCGACGATGAAGTCGATGACCACCGGGCGGTCGTTGATGGCGCGCGCCTGGTTGATCACGTCCTCGACGTCTTCGGCGCGCTCACACCGCAATCCGACACAGCCCAGCGCCTCGGCCAGCTTCACGAAATCCGGGATCCGGTGGCTGTGCGTCGACAGGTTGGTCTGGCTGTAACGCTCCTCGTAGAACAGCGTCTGCCACTGCCGCACCATGCCGAGGTTGCCGTTGTTGATCAGCGCCACCTTGATCGGCGCGCCCTCGATGGCACAGGTGGCCAACTCCTGATTGGTCATCTGGAAGCAGCCGTCACCGTCGATCGCCCACACCTCGGCCTCGGGCCGGGCGAACTTGGCGCCCATGGCCGCCGGGATGGCGAAGCCCATGGTGCCCAGCCCGCCGGAGTTCAGCCACGTCTTGGGGTTCTCGTATTTGACGAACTGGGCGGCCCACATCTGGTGCTGGCCGACGCCCGCGACGTAGAGCGCCTCGGGACCGGCGATCTGGCCCAGCTTCTCGATGACGAACTCGGGGCTCAGGCTGCCGTCGCTCTGCGGGCCGTAGCTCAGCGGGTAGGTCGCCTTGATGCTGGACAGGTACTCCCACCAGTTGTCCAGCTTCAGCGACGCCGCGTTGACGCCGTCGCGGCGCAGCACCGCGAGCAGATCGGTGATGACGTTGCGGACATCGCCGACGATCGGCACGTCGGCGTGCCGGTTCTTGCCGATCTCGGCCGGGTCGATATCGGCGTGGATGACCAAGGCGTCGGGAGCGAAGGATTCCAGCTTGCCGGTGACGCGGTCGTCGAAGCGGGTGCCCAGCGCGATCAGCAGATCGCTCTTCTGCAGCGCGGCGACCGCCGAGACGGTGCCGTGCATACCGGGCATGCCCATGTGCTGCGGGTGGCTGTCCGGGAACGCGCCGCGCGCCATCAGGGTGGTGACCACCGGGATGCCGGTCAACTCGGCCAGGTCCATCAGCTCGGCGGTGGCCTCGCCGCGGATCACGCCGCCGCCGACATAGAGCACCGGCTTACGGGCCTCGGCGATCAGCTTGGCGGCCTCACGGACCTGCCGGCTGTGCGGCTTGGTGTTCGGCTTGTAGCCGGGCAGGTCCATCACCGGCGGCCAGGAGAAGGTGCACTGGCCCTGCAGGATGTCCTTGGGGATGTCGACGAGCACCGCGCCGGGGCGGCCGGACTGGGCGATGTGGAACGCCTCGGCGATCACCCGCGGGATGTCGTCGCCGTCGCGCACCAGGAAGTTGTGCTTGGTGATCGGCATGGTCATGCCGGTGATATCGGCTTCCTGGAAGGC
Source organism: Mycolicibacterium canariasense (assembly GCF_002101555.1). Lineage (GTDB taxonomy): Bacteria > Actinomycetota > Actinomycetes > Mycobacteriales > Mycobacteriaceae > Mycobacterium > Mycobacterium canariasense. The sequence goes on along the minus strand of NZ_LQOL01000052.1, from coordinate 202,756 downwards.
GTCGGTGCCGATCAGGCCGCGCCCGACCTGCCCGGTGATCGCGACAACCGGGATGGAGTCCATCTGGGCGTCGGCCAGCGGGGTGACCAGGTTGGTGGCACCCGGCCCCGAGGTGGCCATCATCACACCGACCTTCCCGGTGGCGTGGGCGTACCCACTGGCGGCGTGCCCGGCGCCCTGCTCGTGCCGGACCAGCACGTGGCGCAGCTTCTGCGAGTCGTAGAGCGGGTCGTACACCGGCAGCACCGCCCCGCCGGGGATCCCGAAGATCACCTCGACGCCGATCTCCTCCAGGGAGCGAACAACCGACTGAGCGCCAGTAAGTTCAATGGGCGCAACATGTTTGGTCTGCGGCGCCGTCTTGGCCGGCGCCACATGTGCGTTCGCGCGCGGGGCGGATTCGGGGGGCCGCGTGGTGGGAGCGCTCACGGTGTCCTCTTCGTCTCGGGGTTGGGATTCATGACTGTTTGGTACTTGGGCAAGAAAAAACCCCCGTCAGCGGAAGCCGCTGTACGAGGGTTGGCGCGTCGATGCTGTGTGCTATGCCCGAGTGAGGGCCAGCGCGGCATCAACGCGCCAACCAAGTACTACGAGAATCTCGGGGGTCTGCATAACAACCGACCGTAGCCCGCGTACTGGTCAAAGGTCAAATTGCCCCGGCCGAGCACCCATGCGCGGTGGTGGCCCGACGACGCGGTGCGAAGATGGTGGGCGTGAGTTCCGCTCGTGCGCAGACCGATGTCGTCATCCGCATCTCCCCGATGGCCCATTTCGGGGTGGGCTTTTTCACCCTGGGTCTGCTCGCCCTGATCTTCGCCTGGCCCAGTTATGCCGCCGTGCTGCTCGTCATACCGATCCTGTTGTCGGCAGCCATCATTCGGTACCGCACGGTGGCCGACCGCGACCACGTCACCGCCCGCACGCTGCTGCACAGCCGCACGGTGGACTGGTCTCAGATCGACGGGCTGCGCTTCACCAAGAGTTCCTGGGCCCGGGCCCGGCTCACCGACGGCAGCGACATGGTGCTGCCCGCGGTCACCTTCTCCACGCTGCCGTTGCTGACCGCCGCCAGCGGCGGCCGGGTGCCCAACCCGTACGAGTGACTATCCGATCGGATTGGCGCCGTTGAGCAGCACCCAGAAACCGACGCCGACTCCGACGCCCAGCAGCAGCGCCAGGAACGATCCGACGAACGGGCGACGGGCCCAGCCCCGGCCGGCGTCCAGGCCGTAACGTCCCGGGCCGGTCAGGATCAGCGCCGCGGCCACCAGCACCAGGGTCACCTGATGCTCGTGCCCGGACGGCACCACGAAGCTGACGAAACTGTGGTCGGGACTCGCGGCCACCGATGCCAGCAGGGCGTTGATCAGGTAGGCGAGCGCGGCGGCGGCGGCCAGCGGGGTGAACAACCCGAGCACCAGCAGCACGCCAGCGCCGATCTGCGCACCGGCCGCGACATAGGTGATCAGACCGGCGTGCTGGTAGCCCAGCTCGGTCAGTGACCCCTGGAATCCACCCAGGCCCGTGCCGCCCCACCAGCCGAAAGCCTTCTGCAGGCCGTGTACCACCAGCAGCGCACCGAGTCCGGCGCGCAGCAGGAACAGGCCCAGGTCGGCGGTCCCGCGCCGGCCCGCCGCGCGGACGCGCTGGTCGGCGTCGAGCGGTTCGATCTCGGTGGGAACCGCCGGCGCAACCGGCGCCGCCGCATAGGGATTCGGTGCCGCATAGGGCAGCGGTTCCGGCTCGCCGAGCAGCGGATAGCTCGGCTGGTCGGGTTTGGCGGTCCCGGTGGTGTCGTACCGCGGGATCGCCGTCGTCTCGAAATCGCCCCCGTATGTCGACGAGGGCAGGTCGTCTTCTGGGTCGACCAGCCGCGCCGACGCCGGCCGTTGCCAATCGGTCACGTCATGAGGTTCAGCGGTCACGATTGCCAGGGTAAGTGCAAGACACGCCGAGACTCGGGATTGGCGCGGCACAAATGCGCACGTATCCACACCGATGCAGTCTCGTGACACGGCGCCGCGACGGGCCGCGGGTGGGCACCTTCATGGCGCGCCCGACGAAACCATCCGTAGTCTGGCCTGCATGAGAGAGGGCGGGCCGACGCTGACGGCGCTTCGCAGCGCCGCGGTGCTGTGCGCGGTGATGGTGGCGGGCGCCGGTTGCGCCCGGTTCGACGACGCCCAGTCGCAGCCGTTCACCACCGAACCACAGATGGAGGCGCCGCCCTCGTCGTCACCGCCGCCACCCCCGCCGCTGCCCGGCACCCCGTTCCCCAAGGCATGCCCGGCTCCCGGCGTCATGCAGGGCTGCCTGGAGAGCACCAGCGGCTTGATCATGCTCCCGGACAGCCAGTCCGCGCTGGTCGCCGAACGCACCACGGGCGCGGTGAAGAACGTCTCGACCAAGGCCGAGCCGACGGTGAAGGTGGTCATCCCGGTCGACCCGTCCGGTGACGGCGGCCTGCTGGACATCGTGCTGTCCCCCACCTACTCGCAGGACCGGCTGATGTACGCCTACATCAGCACCCCGACCGACAACCGCGTGATCCGGATCGCCGACGACGACGTGCCCAAGCCGCTGCTGACCGGCATCCCGAAGGGCGCCACCGGTAATGCCGGGTCGCTGATCTTCACCAGCCCGACCACACTGGTGGTGCAGACCGGGGATGCGGGCAACCCGGCCCTGGCCAATGACCCGGCCTCGCTGGCGGGCAAGGTGCTACGCATCGAGCAGCCGACGACCATCGACCAGGCCCCGCCGACCACCGCGCTGTCCGGGCTGGGTGCGGCGGGCTCGATGTGCACCGATCCGGCCGACGGCTCGCTCTACATCACCGACCGGACCCCGACGGCCGACCGGCTGCAGAAGATCAGCAAGGACTCCAAGGTGTCCACGGTGTGGACCTGGCCGGACAAGCCCGGGGTGGCCGGCTGCGCCGCGCTCGACGGCGCCGTGCTGGTCAACCTGGTGAACACCAAGCAGACGGTCGCGGTGCGGATGGCCCCGGACACCGGCGCGGTGACCGGCGAACCCGAAGTGGTGCGCCAGGACCAGCACGGTCATGCCTGGGCGCTGGCGGTGTCCCCGGACGGCAACGTCTGGGGCGGCACCATCAACAAGACTTCCGGTGACGCCGAAAAGCTGGACGACGTGGTGTTCCCGCTGTTCCCGTCCGGTGGCGGCTTCCCGCGCAGCAACGCCGACAAGACGTAACCGCAGGCGGAACTAGCTACAAGCGCTGATCACCAGTTCGCGCACCCGCGCGGCATCGGCCTGGCCCTTGGTGGCCTTCATCACCGCGCCGACGATCGCGCCGGCGGCCTGGACCTTGCCGCCGCGGATCTTCTCGGCGATATCGGGTTGAGCCGCGAGAGCTTCGTCGATGGCGGCCTGGATCAGTGAATCGTCGCGCACCACGACCAGTCCGCGATCGTTCATCACCTGCTCCGGCTCGCCCTCGCCGGCCAGCACCCCCTCGACCACCTGGCGGGCCAGCTTGTTCGACAGCTTCCCGTCGTCCACCAGTTTGACCACCGCGGCCACCTGTTGGGGGGTGATGGGCAACGCGTCCAGTTCCACGCCGCTCTCGTTGGCCTTCTGCACCAGGAAGTTGCCCCACCACGCGCGGGCCGCCTCGCTGGAGGCGCCCTGGGCCACCGTCGCGGCCACCAGATCGATGGCACCGTTGTTCACCAGGTCGCGCATCACCTCGTCGGAGATGCCCCACTCTTGCTGAATCCGCTTGCGCGCCAGCCACGGTAGTTCGGGGATGGTGGTGCGCAGGCGCTGCACCAGCTCGGCACTGGGCGCCACCGGCTCCAGATCCGGCTCCGGGAAGTACCGGTAATCCTGCGCGGTCTCCTTGCTGCGCCCGGCCGTGGTGTAGCCGGTCTCGTGGAAGTGCCGGGTCTCCTGGGTGACGGTGCCGCCCGAGGTCAGTACCGCTGCCTGCCTGCGCATCTCGTAGCGCACGGCCACCTCGACACTCTTGAGCGAGTTGACGTTCTTGGTCTCGGTGCGGGTGCCGAACTCGTTGGCGCCCTTGGGTTTCAGCGAGACGTTCGAGTCGCAGCGCATCGACCCCTGATCCATCCGGACATCGGACACACCCAGGGCGCGCAGCAGATCGCGCAGCGCGGTGACGTAGGCGCGCGCAATCTCCGGCGCCCGCTCACCGGTGCCGTCGATGGGCTTGGTGACGATCTCGACCAGCGGCACCCCGGCCCGGTTGAAGTCGGCCAGTGAGGTGGTCGCCCCGGCGATGCGGCCGGTGTCGCTGCCCAGGTGGGTCAGCTTGCCGGTGTCCTCTTCCATGTGGGCGCGCTCGATCTCCACACGGAAGGTGGTGCCGTCGTCCAGCGGGACGTCGAGGTAGCCGTTGACCGCGATGGGCTCGTCGTACTGGCTGATCTGATAGTTCTTCGGCTGGTCCGGGTAGAAGTAGTTCTTCCTGGCGAACCGCCCCCACGGGGCGATGGAGCAGTTGAGCGCCAGCCCGATCCGGATCGCCGATTCGACGGCGGCCTCGTTGAGCACCGGCAGGGAGCCGGGCAGCCCCAGGCAGACCGGGCACACCTGAGTGTTGGGCTCGGCGCCGAACTCGTTGGCGCAGCCGCAGAACATCTTGGTGGCGGTCGACAGCTCGACGTGCACCTCCATGCCCATGACGGGGTCGAAGGCGGCGATGACCTCGTCGTAGTCCAGGAGCTCGGCGGTATCGACAGACATGGCGTCGATCCTAGTGGGAGGCCTGCCGGCCGAAAAACGCCCCGTCAGCCGAAGAATTCGGCGGCGTCGTCGTAGCGGGACTGCGGCACCAGTTTGAGCTGGCGCACCGCGTCGGCCAACGGCACCCTGCCGATGTCCTGACCGCGCAACGACACCATCATGCCGAACTCGCCGGCGTGCGCGGCGTCGGCGGCGTTCACCCCGAAGCGGGTGGCCAGCACCCGGTCGTAGGCGGTCGGGGTGCCGCCGCGCTGCACATGGCCGAGGACCGTCACCCGCACGTCCTTCTTGATGCGCTTCTCCACCTCGAGGGCCAGCTGCTGGGCCACGCCGGTGAACTTCTCGTGGCCGAACTCGTCGAGGCCGCCCTGGCGCAGCGACATGGTGCCCTCCGCCGGCTTGGCGCCCTCGGCGACGACGCAGATGAAATGCGAAGAGCCGTGCTGGAAACGCTTCTTGACCAGGCGGCACACCTCCTCGACGTCGAACGGCTGCTCGGGGATCAACGTCATGTGCGCGCCGCTGGCGATGCCGGCGTTCAGCGCGATCCAGCCGGCGTGCCGGCCCATCACCTCGACCAGCATGACGCGCTGATGCGATTCGGCGGTGCTGTGCAGCCGGTCGATGGCCTCGGTGGCGACCTGCAGCGCGGTGTCGTGCCCGAAGGTCGCGTCGGTGCAGTCGATGTCGTTGTCGATGGTCTTGGGCACCCCGACCACCGGGACGTTCTCCTCGGACAGCCAGTGCGCCGCGGTCAGCGTGCCCTCACCGCCGATCGGGATGAGCACGTCGATCCCGTTGTCCTCCAACGTCTGCTTGATCTGGTCCAGGCCGGCCCGCAGCGTGTCGGGGTTGACCCGGGCGGTGCCCAGCATGGTGCCGCCCTTGGCCAACAGCCGGTCGTTGCGATCGTCGTTGGCCAGTTGCACGCGGCGGTCCTCCAGCAGGCCGCGCCATCCGTCGAGGAAGCCGACCACCGAGGACCCGTAGCGCTGGTCGCAGGTCCGCACCACCGCCCTGATCACCGCATTCAGCCCCGGACAGTCACCACCACCAGTCAGCACGCCAATACGCATGGTGTAGATCCTGCCAGTTCCGTCCCGGCGGGGCGCACCGGCGCGGGCCGCCGCCAGCCGGTTACAGGGCCGTCGGCAGCGCGCCGCGGGCCGCCTCGTACGCCGCGCCCACCCGGTACAGCCGGTCGTCGGCCAGCGCCGGGGCCATGATCTGCAGGCCGACCGGCAGACCGTCGTCGGCCGAGAGTCCCGACGGCACCGACATGCCGCAGTGCCCGGCCAGGTTCAGCGGCAGGGTGCACAGATCGAACAGGTACATGGCCAGCGGATCGTCGACCTTCTCCCCCAGCCGGAACGCTGTCGACGGCGTCGCCGGAGTGGCCAGCACGTCGACGCTCTGGTACGCCCGGTCCAGGTCCCGCGCGATCAGCGTGCGCACCTTCTGCGCCTGGTTGTAATAGGCGTCGTAATAGCCCGCCGACAGTGCGTAGGTGCCGATCATGATGCGGCGCTTGACTTCCGGCCCGAATCCGGCGGCCCGGGTCAGCGCCATCACCTCTTCGGCGCTGCGCGTGCCGTCATCGCCCACCCGCAGCCCGTACCGCATGGCGTCGAAGCGGGCCAGGTTGCTCGACACCTCCGAGGGCAGGATCAGGTAGTAGGCCGCCAGCGCGTGGTCGAAGTTCGGGCAGTCCACCTCGACGACCTCGGCGCCCAGCGCGGTCAGCTGTTCGACCGCGGCGTTGAACGAGGCAAGCACACCGGGCTGGTAGCCCTCACCGCGCAGTTGTTTGACGACGCCGACCCGCACGCCCGTGAGGTCGCCCGCCGCACCGGCCTTGGCCGCGGCCACCACATCGGGCACCGGGGCATCCAGCGAGGTCGAGTCGCACGGGTCGTGCCCGGCGATCACCTGGTGCAGCAGTGCGGTGTCCAGCACGGTGCGCGCGCAGGGCCCACCCTGGTCCAGCGACGACGCGCAGGCGATCAGGCCGTAGCGGCTGACGGTGCCGTAGGTGGGTTTGACGCCCACCGTGGCGGTCAGCGCCGCCGGCTGACGGATGGACCCGCCGGTGTCGGTGCCGATCGCCAGCGGGGCCTGGAATGCGGCGAGCGCCGCGGCGCTGCCGCCCCCGGAGCCGCCCGGCACCCGGTCGGTGTCCCACGGGTTGCGGGTGGGCCCGTACGCCGAGTTCTCGGTGGACGACCCCATCGCGAACTCGTCCATGTTGGTCTTGCCCAGGATCGGGATGCCGGCGGCCCGCAGCTTCGCGGTGACCGTCGCGTCGTAGGGCGAACGCCAGCCTTCCAGGATCTTGGACCCGGCAGTGGTCGGCGCGTCGGTGGTGGTGAAGACGTCCTTGAGGGCCAGCGGCACCCCGGCCAGTGGCGAGGGCAGCGTCTCACCCGCGGCCACCCGGCGGTCGACCTCGGCCGCCGCGGCCAGCGCCTGTTCGGCGCCGACGTGCAGGAACGCGTGATAGCGCTCGTCAGTGGCGGCGATCTGGTCCAGATGCGCCTGGGTCACCTCGGTCGAGGACACCTCTTTGGCGGCGATGCGGGCGCCGAGGGTGGCGGCGTCCTGCCTGATGAGTTCGGTGGTCATTCGGGCTCTCCCAGGATGCGGGGCACTGCGAAGCGGCCGTCCTCGGCGCGCGGCGCGGCGGCCAGGGCCTGGTCCTGCGCCAAGCTCGGCACCACCTCGTCGGGGCGGGTGACGTTGACGCTCTTGAGCGGGTTGTCGGTGGCTTCGACGCCGGTGACGTCGACGGACTGGATCCGGCCGACATGCGCCAGGATGGCGTCGAGCTGGCCGGCGAAGCTGTCCAGCTCGCCGTCGGTCAGGGCTAGACGGGCCAGCCGCGCCAGGTGGGCTACCTCGTCCCGGGAGATCTGTGACACGACAAAGCAGCCTAGTCGCTGGGGCTGCGCTCCAGATTCGCCGCTCCCCGACGGCTGTGACAAGGTGTTGGCCGTGCCGTCATATCTGCTGCGGGTCCAGCTGGAGGACCGACCGGGCAGCCTCGGCTCGCTGGCCGTCGCCCTCGGCTCGGTGGGCGCCGACATCCTGTCCCTCGACGTCGTCGAGCGCGGCGCGGGCTATGCGATCGACGACCTGGTGGTCGACCTGCCCGTCGGCGCGATGCCCGACGCGCTGATCACCGCCGCCGAACACATCCAGGGCGTGTACGTCGACAGCATCCGACCGCACACGGGGTTGCTGGAGGCGCACCGCGAACTCGAGTTGATCGACCACATCGCGGCCGCCGGCGAGCGCGCCGACAAGCTGCGCGTGCTGGCCGACGAGGCGCCGAAAGTGCTTCGGGTGGGCTGGTGTTCGGTGCTGCGCCACACGGAGGCCGGGTTGCAGACCGTCGTCGGCAGCCCCAGCGCACCCGAGACACTGGCCGACACCGCGCCATGGTTGCCGATCGAGCACGCCGCGGTGCTGGACGGCACCGCCGCCTGGGTGCCGCAGGTGTGGCGTGACATCGACACCACGCTGGCGGCGGCGCCGCTGGGCGACCATCACACCGCGGTGTTGCTCGGCCGCCCGGGCGGGCCGGCCTTCCGGCCGTCGGAGGTGGCCCGGCTGGGCTACCTGGCCGGGATCGTGGCCACCATCCTGCGCTGAGGCTCAGGCTCCGGCCGGCACCGGATAGCGGTCGTTGACGTCGGCGTTGCTGTCCTTGCGGGCGCAGTGGGCGCAACAGAAGATGGCCTCGGGCGTCTCGATGCCGTGGCCCAGGATGCGGCAGCCGCAGTGCGCGCACTCGGGCGCCACCTTGGCCGCCGCGCATTCGATGCTGTCGAAGGTCGCGCTGTTGCCCTCACCCCAGCTGACCGTGAAGGCCTTGTCGTAGTCGTTGCCACAGGTATCGCAGATCGCCATATTCGGTCCCCTCTCGTCGTTGTCGAGGGGTAACCGGTGCGCGGCGGCGGCAAACTAGACGCCGTCGGGGCCGTTCTCCAGCAGCGCGCGGAAGCCGTCCTCGTCGAGGATCGGCACCCCGAGTTCGACGGCCTTGTCGTACTTGGAACCCGGGGCGTCACCGGCCACCACGTAGGCGGTCTTCTTGGACACCGAGCCGGCGGCCTTGCCGCCGCGCACCAGGATCGCCTCCTTGGCTTCGTCGCGCGAGAAACCGGTCAACGATCCGGTCACCACGATCGACAGGCCCTCCAGCGTCCGCTCGACGCCGGCATCGCGTTCGTCGGCCATCCGCACGCCCGCGGCACGCCACTTCTCCACGATGGCCCGGTGCCAGTCGACGGTGAACCACTCCTTGACCGCGGCGGCGATGGTCGGGCCGACGCCTTCGACGGCGGCCAGCCGCTCCTCAGAGGCCGCCACGATGGTGTCGAGATCACCGAACTCACCGGCGAGGGCCCGCGCGGCCGTCGGCCCGACGTGGCGGATGGACAGCGCGACCAGCACCCGCCACAGCGGTTGGGATTTCGCCTTGCCCAGGTTGGCCAGCAACCGCTTACCGTTGGCGGACAGTTCACCGGCCTTGGTGGTGAAAAGGTCGGTGCGCAACAGATCTTCGGCGGTCAGGGTGAACAGGTCGCCCTCGTCGGCGATCACCCCGGCCTGCAGCAGCGCGATCGCCGCCTCGTAGCCCAGGCCCTCGATGTCGAAGGCGCCCCGGCCGGCGACGTGGAACACCCGCTCCCGCAGCTGCGCCGGGCAGCTGCGGGTGTTCGGGCAGCGGATGTCGGCGTCACCCTCCTTGGCCGGCGCCAGCGGGGTGCCGCATTCGGGACATGTTGTGGGCATGACGAATTCGCGTTCGGTGCCGTCGCGCAGGTCGACCACCGGTGCCAGCACCTCGGGGATCACGTCACCGGCCTTGCGCAGCACCACGGTGTCGCCGATCAGCACGCCCTTGCGCTTCACCTCGGCGGCGTTGTGCAGGGTGGCCAGCCCCACCGTCGACCCGGCCACCTTGACCGGCTCCATGTAGGCGAACGGGGTGACCCGGCCGGTGCGGCCGACATTGACCCGGATGTCGAGCAGCTTGGTGGTGACCTCCTCGGGCGGGTACTTGTAGGCCACCGCCCAACGCGGCGCACGGGAAGTGGAACCGAGCCGGCGTTGCAGCGCCACGTCGTCGACTTTGACCACCAGACCGTCGATTTCGTGTTCGACATCGTGGCGGTGCTCACCCCAGTAGGCGATCCGTTCGGCCACCGCGGCGATGCCCTGCACCCGGGTGGTGTGCGTGGACACCGGCAGGCCCCAGGCTCCCAGCGCGCGGTAGGCGTCGTGCAGCGACGCGAACGTCGCACCGTCGACACGGCCCAGGCCGTGACAGATCATCCGCAGCCGGCGCCGCGCGGTGACGGCCGGGTTCTTCTGCCGCAGCGACCCCGCGGCGCTGTTGCGCGGGTTGGCGAACGGCGCCTTGCCCTCGGCCACCAGGCCGGCGTTGAGATCCTCGAAGTCCGCGACCCGGAAGAACACCTCACCGCGCACCTCGAGGACCGCCGGCAGCGGGAATTCGTCGGAGGCGGTGAGCCGCTCGGGGATGTCCTCGATGGTGCGGGCATTGAGGGTGACGTCCTCACCGGTGCGTCCGTCGCCGCGGGTGGCCGCGCGGACCAGCCTGCCGTCCCGGTAGACCAAGGCCAGCGCGACACCGTCGATCTTCAGTTCGCACAGATACTCGGTGTTCTCACCGGTTTCGGCGCTGATCCTGGCGGCCCAGGCCGACAGCTCGTCACTGTCGAAGACGTTGTCCAGGGACAACATCCGCTCCAGATGGTCGGCCGAGGCGAAGTCGGTGGCGAAGCCCGCGCCGCCGACCAGCTGTGTGGGCGAGTCCGGGGTGCGCAGCTCCGGGTGCGCCTCCTCCAGCGCCTGCAGTTCGCGCAGCATCGCGTCGAACTCGGCATCGGAGATGACGGGTGCGTCCTTGACGTAGTAGCGGAACTGGTGCCCGCGCACTTCCTCGGCGAGTTCCTGCCAGCGTCCACGCACCTCAGAGTCCGATGAGCTCACCTGTGTGAGGCTAGTCGAGGCCGCTGACACGATTTGCGGGTCGGCATCGCCGGCGAACGTAGACTGCTTGCCGTGCCGCATCCCGTGATGTTCAGCGACGACGATTTCGGGCTGGCCGAGGTTCGCGCCATCGCGCTGGACTTCCCCGAGGCGTTCGAGAAGGTGTCCTGGGGCCGGCCGGTGTTCTGCGCGCCGAAGATGTTCGCGATGTTCGGCGGCAACGTTAAAGGTGCCAGCGGGATGACGGCGTACCCGTCGTCGCTGCTGGTCAAGGTCGACGAGTCCGATCGCCGGGCGTTGGAACAGGACCGCCGCTTCTTCTTCCCGGCCTACATGGGGCCGTTCGGCTGGCTCGGATTGGACCTGACCGTGAGCACGGTGGACTGGGGCGAGGTGCGCGAACTCCTCGACGCGTCGTTCCGGCTGATCGCCAGCAAGAGGCTGATCCGGGCGCTCGACGAGCGCTAGCTAGCGGCCCGCTCAGACCCGGATATCGTCCAACCTGGTCACCGGCACACCCTGGACCTCGGTCTCGCGGTGATCGGTGCGCCGGAGGTAGTCGACAAGGCCCTGCGGCGCATAGCCCGCCGCGTGGCGGTGTCTGAACACCGCGCTGGTGGCCACTGATTCGTGCCCGCGGGTGGCCTCGCCGAGTCTCCGGTGAAATGGTGCGATCCACCGGTAGAGGCCTTTTCGTGAATCCTCGAAGGCGGCGCCGGGGTCGGGGGACACGCATGTCTGCGCACGGCCGGCTTCCTCAGCGGTTACCGGGTCCGCGCCCGTACACGTGGTGAACGCGTCGTCGCTGAACCGCAGCCCGCGTTCCCGGGCCCGCCTCGCCATCCACAACAACGGGATGTCGCTGAGTTCGTGTCCAGCGCTACCCCCTCCGACGTCACAGTGCACGCCGCTGAACCAGACCTGCTCGACGACTTGCTCTTCGGGAGCCGGGTCCTGTTGCGTCCACAGCGCAGGCCGGAACGGGCCGCGCTGTTCGTCGATGGAGAGGGCGTGAAACGCGGCATCGACGGTGGTGCTCAGGTCCGTGTCGTGAAACTGCCAACGTCGATTCAGCCAGCTGACCACATGGAGGCCGTCGACGGGAACGCCCAACGCGCCCACCGTGTCCCACACGCCGATGAAGTGGATGCGCGGCTCGTAGGAGTAGGACCGTCGGAAGATCGTCGCCGAGAGGCTGCGGGGGTCCTTGTTGCGGTCGCGATAGAGCCGGTAGGCCTCATCGACACGCCCTTCTTCCTGACGACGCAAGATACCGCAGTTACGGACGAAACCCGCTGCGCTGCGAGCGGTGAACGCTCCGCGGCTGAATCCGAAGAAGTAGAGCCGGTCTCCCGGCTCGTAGTTCTGCACCAGGAAGCGATAGGTGTCGCGGACATTTCGCGACAAGCCGTAGCCGAAAGCGCCGCCGCGCAAGCGTTCCCGCGGGCTGGAACCGACTCCGCGGTGATAGAACACCCGCTGCTCTCGGCCGTCCGCGTCCGCATCGGCTAGGGCGAGCGCGATTTTGGTGACGTTGGTCGGACTCTTCTGATCGGGCGTGTTCCACGTTCCGTCACAACATATGACCAGACTCTTCGACATCATCATCCCCCTGGACACCACACCGTGCTGCATCCACGATGAACGACGGGCCGGCAGAAGCGATGAGTACTTCGCTACCTGTCCTCGACGCGACAGGATCAGGCGGGCCTGTCGGCCCCGGCGCCCAACGCCAGGAACGTCCGCAGCCGGTCCAGCACCAAGTCCGGACACTCCTCGATGATCCAGTGCCCGGCGCCGGGCACCAGTTCGAGGTCGAAGTCGCAGCAGTGTTCGGGCAGCACCCGCAGCAGTTCGGGGGTCAGCACCGAATCCTCGGTGCCGTGCAACCAGCGGACCGGGACGGTGACGTGGTGCTGGTCGTACTCGCCGCGCATCCAGCGCGAGGCCTCGCGGGTCTGGAAGGTGCGGTACCACTTGGAGCCTGCGACGGCATAGGCCGGCCGGGCCAGACAGGCCCGGTAGAAATCCATGTCCTCGGCGGGGGTCACGTAGTCACCGCCGACCCAGGAGCCCAGCAGCCGGAAGAGGCGCATCTTCGGGTCGGCGATCACCTTGGGACCGATGACGGGAAGCAGCATCGGGATCTGGTACCACATCCGCCAGATGTTGGCGAAGGCCGTCAGATCGCGCTTGAGCCACGGCACGGCGGTGTTGATCCCCATGAACGACGCCACCTTCTCGGGGTGACGCAGCATGAAGATGGTCGCGACGGGACCGCCCCAGTCGTGGGCGACCAGGCGCACCGGACCGACGCCGAGGGCGTCCACCACACCGGCCAGGTCGTCGGCCAGGTCGTTCTTGAAGTAGCGGTCCCCCGGCGGGGTGGAACTCCAGCCGGCACCGCGCAGATCCGGGCACAGCACCCGGTACCCGTCGGCGGCCAGCGGTTCGATATGGCGGCGCCACTCCCACCAGTTCTGCGGGAACCCGTGCACCAGCATCACCGGCGGCCCGTCCGCGGGGCCGGCGTCGGCGACGTGGATCGTCACGCCAGAGCCGAGGTCGAGGTAACGGTGCTGCACGCCGGGGAGATCGGGCGGGTTGTCCATGGAGACAACCTACGCGATGACCCCCGGTATCCGATACCACCGGTAACGAATCAATGTGTCAGCGTACGGCCAGGCCGGAGGCTGCCTTGGCGGCACGCGCCTGCCGGTATCCCAGCACCGCGCCGGCCAGCGGGATGAGCAGCAGCCCGGCCAGGCCGAACCAGGATGTCCACGGCTGCCCGGGCCGGGTGTTGTCCCAGGCGTGCAGCGCGAACAGGTCCACCGGCGCACTCGGGTGCACGGGCGGTTGCGGGATGCCCAGCGGCGCGGGCTGGGGCACCACGACCACCGGCGGCGGGACCGCAACATCAGGCTGCGGCGCGGGCACGGCGGGAATCCCCGGCGCGGGCCCGGGGTGGCGGCCGTTGCCGAACGTCACCTTGGGAGCGACGAAGACCGGCGCCGTGGCGGACAGGCGTGAGCCCGATGATCCCGACGACCCGGAGGAACCGGACGCCGGCGGTTTCGCCGGTTTCGGCGGTTTCGGCGGGGCGGCGACCGCCGGGGACCGGCCGGAGCCGACCACGGCCTGCGGCGCCCGGCCCACGGTGTCGGGGCGGGCCCGGCCGGGCGCACCGCCATTGCCGCCGCCACCACGCTCGGCACGGTGGGCGTTGCGGTCCTGTCCGGCATGGCCGCCGGAATCCCCCGGCTTGGCGCAGGCGATCGCCACGGTCGGGCCGCCGGCCAGCATCAACAGCGAGAGCGCGACGGTACCCGCCGCCACGGTCCGCTTCGCTCGATCCACAGGGCTCCCCCGCCGTCCGGACCTCACCATACTGCGAACCGATGTTTGCGGGCTAGACCGCGTCCGGATCCTCACGCAGCCCGTCTGCGGCCTGCTGCAGCAGACTCAGCGCGCTCCGCGCCCAGTCCGCGGTGGCGCCGGCCAGCCCGCACGCCGGGCTGATGCCGATCCGGTCGCGCAGCACCGTACGGGCAAAGCCCAGCCGGTCGGTGACCGCCGCCGCCGCGCCGGCAACCTGGTCCGGCGCCGGGCGCCGTGACGGCGCCGTTCCGGGGACGACGCCAAGCACGACGGTGCGTCCGGATTCCACGAACTCCCCGATACCGTCCAAGTCGGCGGCGTCCAACGTCGCGGCGTCTACGGCGACTGCTTGAATTTGACTGCCCTGCAACAGCTTCCACGGAGCATCGGGGGCACAGCAGTGCACCATCAGCGCGCCGCCCACCCGCTGGGCACACTCGTCGAGCAACGAGCCGGCCACCGCGGCGTCGACCGGATGCACCGCCGACATGCCGGTCACCCCGGTCAGCCGGCCGGCCAGTGCAGCGGGCAGCGACGGTTCGTCGAGCTGCACCACCACCTCGGTGCCGATGCGGCGGGCCACCGCGGCCCGGTGTGCGGCGACGCCCTCGGCCAGCGAGGCCGCCAGGTCACGCACGGCGCCCGCGTCGGTGATGGCGCGGTGCCCGTTGGGCAGTTCCAGCTGGGCGGCCAGCGTGATCGGGCCGGGCACCTGCACCTTGACGGTGCGGCCCTGGCTGCCGCGCAGACCGGCCTTCTCCCAGGCCTCCTCCAGCGCGTCGAGATCCTCGTCGAGCAGGCTGACCGCGCGGCGCAGCACGGCGCTGCGGCCAGGACTGATGCGATAACCACGGGGCACGGTGTCGATGCCGATGTCCACCAACAGCGCACCGGCGCGGCCGATCAGATCGGCGCCGATCCCGCGGGCGGGCAGCTCGGCCAGGTGCGGCAGCGTGTGCAGTTCGCCGACGATCACCTCCGCGGCCTGGCGCGCCGACGCGCCGGGCCAGGATCCGATACCGGTAGCGGCGGCGAAAATACTCACGCAGCCAACACTATTCGATCGTCATTCAGCGCACGATGGTGGCGCTGCCGAGTACCTCGTCGCCGGCCGGATCCGGCCGGTAGAGCACCATCGTCTGGCCGGGCGCCACGCCCCGCAGCGGGGTGCGCAGTTCGGCGTGCAACTGCCCGTCGCGCAGCTCGACGACGGCGTCCACCACGCCGCCGTGGGCGCGGACCTGCACCACGCACTCCACCGGACCGGTGGGCGCGCTGCCGGAGGTGAACACCGGCTTGTCCCCGCGCAGCGTGGTGATGTCCAGTTCGACGGCCGGGCCGACGCGCACCGTGCCGGTGTCCGCGTCGATCCCGGTGACATAGCGGGGCGCCCCGTCCGGACCGGGCCCGGCGATGCCGAGACCCTTGCGCTGGCCGATGGTGAAGCCGTGCACGCCGTCATGCTCGGCCAGCACGGTGCCACCGGTGTCGACGACGGCGCCGGGCCGGACGCCGATCCGGGCGCCCAGGAACGCACGGGTGTCCCCGGACGGGATGAAGCAGATGTCGTGACTGTCGGGCTTGTCGGCGACGGCGAGCCCGCGCCTGGCGGCCTCGTCGCGGATCTGCGGCTTGGGGGTATCGCCGATCGGGAACAGCGCGTGCCGCAACTGGGTGGCGGTCAGGACGCCCAGCACATAGGACTGGTCCTTGTCCGCGTCCACGGCCCGGCGCAGCCGGCCGCCTTCCAACCGGGCGTAATGGCCGGTGGCCACCGCGTCGAAGCCCAGTGCCAGCGCCCGCGCCGACAGCGCGGAGAACTTGATCTTCTCGTTGCAGCGCACGCACGGGTTCGGGGTCTCGCCACGGGCGTAGGAATCGACGAAATCGTCGATCACGTCTTCCTTGAAACGGTCGGCGAAATCCCATACGTAGAACGGGATGCCGAGGATGTCGGCGACCCGGCGTGCATCGCCGGCGTCCTCCTTCGAGCAGCAGCCGCGCGATCCGGTGCGCAGCGTGCCGGGCGCGCTGGACAACGCGAGATGGACGCCGACGACATCGTGGCCGGCGTCGACCATCCGGGCGGCAGCCACCGAGGAGTCGACGCCGCCGCTCATCGCGACCAAGACCCGCATCACAGCACCCCCGCACTGGCCAGGGCCGCCGCCCTGGCTCGTTGCACCGCCGCGGGCAGCGCCGCCAGCGCGGCATCCACGTCGGCGTCGGTGCTGGTGTGCCCCAGGGACAGGCGGAGTGAACCGCGTGCGGTAGCGGGGTCGGCACCCATCGCCAACAGCACATGCGAGGGCTGCGCCACCCCGGCCGTGCAGGCCGAACCGGTGGAGCACTCGATACCCTTGGCATCCAACAACATCAACAACGAGTCGCCCTCGCAACCCCGAAAAGTGAAGTGGGCGTTACCCGGCAGTCGTCGATCGCCGAGCGCACCGTTGACGTCCACATCCTCGATGGTCTCCCGTACGCCCTCGACCAGACGGTCACGCAACGCCGCGACCCGCGCGCCGGTGGCCTCCAGGCCCTCGACGGCCACCCGGGCGGCCGCGGCCATGGCCACCACACCGGCGACATCGGGTGTGCCCGAACGGACATCGCGTTCCTGGCCGCCGCCGTGCAGCAAGGGCAGACACGCGGTGTCGCGGCGCAGCAACAGCGCGCCGACGCCCATCGGGCCGCCGAACTTGTGCGCGGCCACCGACATGGCGGCCAGCCCGCTGGCCGCGAAACCGACCGGGATGTGGCCGACGGCCTGGATCGCGTCGCTGTGCATGGGGATATCGAATTCGGCTGCAATGGAAGCCAATTCAGCGATCGGCTGGATGGTGCCGACCTCGTTGTTGGCCCACATCACCGAGATCAGCGCGATATCGTCGTGCTCGGCCAGAACGGCGCGCAGCGCCTCGGGCGAGACGGAGCCGTCCGAGGCGACAGGCAGCCAGCTGACCTCGGCGCCCTCGTGCTGCACCAGCCATTCCACGGCGTCCAGCACGGCGTGGTGTTCGATCGGTGTGGTGACGATGCGGCGCAGCTGCGGCGACGCATCCCGGCGGGCCCGGTAGATGCCCTTGACCGCGAGGTTGTCACTCTCGGTGCCGCCGGCGGTGAAGATGATCTCGGACGGGCGGGCGTCCAGCAGGGCGGCCAGCGCCTCACGGGCCTCCTCCATCCGGCGCCGTGCCGAGCGTCCCGACGTGTGCAATGAGGACGCGTTGCCCACCGTCGCCAGCACAGCCGTCATCGCCTCGATGGCAGCGGGGTGCATCGGCGTGGTGGCGGCATGGTCGAGGTAGACGGCGGTCATAGCCTGTCCAGGATAGCCGCCGGATCGTCGGCCGGACCCGCAGGTCAGGCCGCGACGATCTCCCCCGCTTCGCTCGCCCCTGCAACATCCCCCGTCGCTTCGCTCGCCGCGCGCTCATGCCCGTGCGCGCGCCGGACCGCGTCCCCACGCACCGCCGCCTCGCACCGGGCCTTCAGGTCGCGGCGGGATGTGCCGGGCAACTGCAGCGACTGCACCCGCACGTGCACGATGGTGCGCCGCGCGGTGACCAGGCGCCGGATCGACGCCAGCAGGGTGTCCTCGCCGATATAGGCCGGAACGGTGGACGGACGGCCGTCGCGATGGTGGTAGGTCAGCCGCAGCGGCTGCACCGGACGGCCGGCGTCGACCGCGGCCTGGAACATGGCCGGCCGGAACGGGCCGTAGCCCAGCCCGCACCAGGTGGTGCCCTCGGGGAAGGCCACCACGGTGTGCCCGGCCCGCAGCCGGGCGGCCACCGCGTTGACCACGCCGGGCAGCCGGCGCAGATTGCCCCGGTCGATCGGGATGACCTTCATGAGACGCGCGACCACGCCGAGGGCCGGCCAGTCGATCAGGTCGGCGCGCGCCACGAACGAGCCGGGCATGACCGCGCCGATGGCGAAGATGTCCAGCCACGAGACGTGCCCGCTGACCACCAAGACGCCGCGCAGGTTACGAATCGGTCCGCCGGACACCGTGATCCGCACCCCGATGCAACGCAGCATCAACCGGCAGTACCCCCGTTGGATATGGGACCGGCCGGGCATCGGCACCGCCAGCAGCGGTACCGCGGTGATCAGCAGCACCGCGCCGATGACCCGCAGCGTCGTGCGGGTCCAGACGGCCGGCCGGGAGCCCAGCGGCGCGGCACCGGCGTGCATACAGCTGGCGTCGCAGGAGGCCTGCGGCAACCAGGGGTGGTGCGCGGTCATGCGCCGGCCGCCATCTCGCCGGCCTGCGCAACCGAGCGCAGCCGTTTCAGGTACCGCACGTCGGCCTTGCGTTTGTCCAACAGGGCCGGGAAATCGCCGACGCCGAAGTCCGGGTCGTGCGCGGGCTCACCGCACACCTCGGCGCCCAGGCGCAGGTAACCGCGCATCAGCGCGGGGACACTGACCCGCGCGGGTGGATCGATCTCGTCGAGGGTGCGCCCGTCGATGGTCACCGGCCGGTACGGGCGGACGGTGTACTCCGCCGGTGCACCGTGCCTGCGGAGCACGAAATCGCGCACGCCGCGCAGCTGGCTGCCGGGGATTTCGTACATTGGATGCGTGGGCACCGATACGCAGCCGGTGACGTAGTCGTATCCGCAGCGGTCCAGGTAGGCCAGGATGCCGGCCCACATGAGTAGCACCACGGCGCCGTTGCGGTGATCACCGCGCACCACCGCGCGGCCCATCTCGACCAGGGAGGGACGCAGGGTGTCCAGCGCCCGGACGTCGAATTCGGTTGCGGTGTACAGGCTGCCCGCGGCGATGGCGCCCGGCGGCGGCAGCATCCGGTAGCAGCCCACCAGTTCCCCCGAGGTGTCCTCACGGACCAGCAGGTGGTCGCAGAACTGGTCGAAGCGGTCAGCGTCCAGCCCGGCCTCGAATCCTGGACTGGTGGATGTCAGGGCGAATCCGGGTTCGGAGGTGAACACATGGTGGCGCAGACGCTGCGCGGCTTCGATGTCGCCGGCGTCGGTGGACAGCAGCAGGGTGTAGCGCGGGCCGGCGGCAGCGGGCGCCGCGTGATCGGTGTCATCAGCCGGTATGAGTACGGATGCGGTGCTCATAACCAGCACGGTCGCCCACCCGGGTCTCCGGAGGGCATCGGGCGCGTGACGTGTCCGTGCACGCTCAGTGACGAAATGTGGCCAGCGCCGGCTATTCGACGAACACCACGTTGTCCTGCACCGGGTTGCGCGGGGTCGTCAGGTTGTTGGCCGGGAACGCGGGATCCGGGTAGCCGATCGCCAGGCCGCACAGCACCGTGAGCTCGTCCGGGATGCCGAGGTGGGCCCGCAGGATCTCGGGATACGCCGCGATGGACACCTGCACACAGCTGCCGAGTCCGCGCTCGGCGAGCGCCAGCAGCAGGGTCTGCAGGAACATGCCGACCCCCAGGGCGTCGACCACGCCCAGATCGCGGTGCATGCACACCACCGCGCCGACCGGCGCCCGGAAGAACTCCCAGTTGCGCAACTGGGCCAGCCGCCGGCCGTCCTGGTCGTGACGGGCGATCCCCATCGAGCCGTACACCAGGCCGCCGAGCTCCTGCCGCAACGGCAGGTACGTCTCGGGGATCCCGGTGGTCACCGGCAGCTCGAGGGAGGCCTCCGCCAGCAGCGCCTCGACCAGCCGGTCCCGGCGCGGGCCCGAGGCGAGGAACAGCCGCCACGGCTGGATGTTGGAGTTCGACGGGGCGCGCATGGCGAGAGTGAGCGCCTCTTCGAGCAGTTCCCGGGGAACGGGCTTGTCCCGCAAGAACAATCGAGTCGAGCGCCGCTTTCGCGCGAGATCCCCGAGGTCGGTCATGGCCGTGGCACGCGCGCGTCCCCGGTGACCAGGCTGGCGCGCTGCAGCGGGGTACCGAAGTAGGTGGCCTGGGCGTCGACCACGACGGTCTTGTCGCTGCCCTGGGCGGCCAGCACGCGGCGAGCCAGGTCGGCGAAACTGATCTGCGCCGGTCCGCCGATCTCGATGATGCCGTCGCGCGGATCCGCGGTCGCGGCATGGGCCACCGCGGCCGCGACATCGTCGGACGCGACCGGCTGGATGAGCGCGTCCGGTGCGCGGACCACGTCGCCGGCGTCCAGCGAGGCCACGATGGCCTCGGTGAACTCCTCGAACTGGGTGGCCCGCACGATCGTGTACGGCAGGCCGGATGCGGTGATGGTCCGCTCCTGCGCCACCTTGGCCCGCAGGTATCCGCTCTCCGGCAGCGTGTCGACCCCGACGATGGACAGCGCGACGTAGTGCCGGACGCCGGCCGCCTTGGCAGCGGCCACCAGGTTGGCCGTGGAACGGGTGAAGAAGTCCATCACCGGGCCGTCGTCGAACGACGGTGAGTTGACGACGTCGACCAGCACGTCGGCGCCCGCCAGCGCGTCGGTGAGTCCGTCTCCGGTGAGCACGTCGGCACCCGACGTGCGGGACGCGGCGACGACATCGTGTCCGTCGCTGTTGAGCAGGTCGACCACCTTCGAGCCGATCAGGCCGGTGGCCCCGATAACCGAAATTCTCATACACCCAGACTGCCGCTCGGGGCCCGGGATGGAGCCCTTGAAAACCCGTAGTCCAGAGTACGAAAAAGCCCCCGGACGCGCGTCCGGGGGCTTCTTCGTGAAGCGATCAGCCCTTGCGGGCCTTGATGGCGTCGGTGAGCTGCGGGGTCACCTTGAACAGGTCGCCCACGATGCCCAGGTCGGCGATCTCGAAGATCGGCGCCTCTTCGTCCTTGTTGACCGCGATGATGGTCTTGGACGTCTGCATACCGGCACGGTGCTGGATGGCACCGGAGATGCCGAGCGCGATGTAGAGCTGCGGCGACACGGTCTTACCGGTCTGGCCGACCTGGAACTGGCCCGGGTAGTAGCCCGAGTCCACCGCGGCGCGGGAGGCGCCGACGGCGCCACCGAGCGCGTCGGCCAGGTCCTCGACCACCTTGAAGCTGTCCGCGCTGCCCACACCGCGGCCACCGGCGACCACGACACTGGCCTCGGTGAGCTCCGGGCGGTCACCGGCGACGACCGGCTCGCGGGACGTGATCTTGGTCGCATTCTCGGCCTGGGCCGGGACCTCGACGTTGACAACCTCGCCGGCACCGTCGGCCGGGGCGGCCTCGACAGCACCCGGGCGGATGGTGATCACCGGCAGCTCACCGGTGGCCTGGGCCTCGACGGTGTAGGCGCCACCGAAGATGCTGTGCACGCCGATGCCACCGTCTTTGAGTTCGACGATGTCGACGAGCAGACCCGAGCCCAGGCGCGCGGCCAGCCGGCCGGCCACCTCTTTGCCCTCGGCGGTGGCGGCGATGACCACACCGGCCGGCGCGGCCGACTCGGCCAGCGCGGCCAGCACGTCGACCTTCGGGGTGACCAGGTAGGTGTCCACATCGGCCGACTCGGCGACGTAGATCTTGGCGGCACCGGCGGCCTTCAGACCGTCGGTCAGGCCGGCGGCGGTGCCGGGGGCGGCCACCACGACGGCGGACGGCTCGCCCAGAACCCGGGCGGCGGTGATGAGTTCGGTGCTGACCTTCTTCAGCGCACCATCGGCGTGCTCGACGAGCACAAGTACTTCAGCCATGAATATGTCCTTAAGTGTGTGTCTGAGGGATCGGGCGACTAGATCAGCTTCTGGGCGACCAGGTACTCGGCGACCTTGGTGCCGCCTTCACCTTCGTCGGTGATCTTCTCGCCGGCGGTCTTCGGCGGCTTCGGGGTGGACGACAGCACCTTGGTGCCGGCGTTGGCCACGCCCACCTCGTCCGCCTCGACACCGATCTCGGCCAGGGTCAGGACGGTGACTTCCTTCTTCTTGGCGGCCATGATGCCCTTGAAGGACGGGAAGCGCGGCTCGTTGATCTTCTCGTTCACGCTGACCACGGCGGGCAGGGTGGCCTCCAGGCCGAATACGCCCTCGTCGGTCTCCCGCTCGGCGGTGACCTTGCCGCCCTCGACGTTCAGCTTGCGCACGTGGGTCAGCTGCGGCAGGCCCAGGTACTCGGCGATGACGGCCGGGACGGCGCCGCCGACACCATCGGTGGCCTCGTTGCCGGCGATGACCAGCTCGGTGCCTTCGATGGTGCCCAGCGCACGGGCCAGGGCCCAGCCGGTCTGGATGACATCGGAACCGTGCAGGCCGTCGTCCTTGAGGTGGACCGCCTTGTCGGCACCCATGGACAGGGCCTTGCGGATGGCTTCGGTGGCGCGCTCGGGACCGGCGGTCAGCACGGTCACGGTGCTGTCGCCACCCTCGCGCTCCTTGATCAGCAGCGCTTCCTCGACCGCGCGCTCGTTGATCTCGTCCAGAACGGCGTCGGCCGCCTCCCGGTCGAGAGTGAAGTCGCCGTCGGTGAGCTTGCGCTCCGACCAGGTGTCAGGGACCTGCTTGATCAGGACCACGATGTTCGTCATGACTGTGGTTCGTCCTCCTCGATGAGGCCGTCAGCCGGCCTGGGCATATCACGAATTACGCAACGGCCACCAGGTTACCCGTCGGTAACTTTTGCGGCACGCAAGGACACCATAACCGCTCAATCCGCTCATCAAGACCTCACGGTCGCCGGGCACCGTTCGCGAACACCTCATCACGGGTTAGCCTGCCTTCCAATGAGCACATTCGGTTCGGTCGACAACCCGGGCGCGCAGCCTTCGCTGCCGCTGACCGGTGAACGCACCATTCCCGGCCTCGCCGAGGAGAACTACTGGTTCCGCCGGCACGAGGTGGTCTACCAGCGGCTGGCCGAGCGCTGCGTCGATCGCGACGTGTTGGAGGCCGGGCCCGGCGAGGGTTACGGCGCCGATCTGATCGCCGGCGTGGCCCGCCGGGTCATCGGCGTGGACTACGACGAATCCGCGGTGGCCCACATCCGGGCGCGGTACCCGCGCGTGCAGATGCACTTGGGAAATCTGGCCAACCTTCCCCTTGCCGATGCGTCGGTGGACGTCGTGGTGAATTTCCAGGTCATCGAGCACCTGTGGGATCAGGCCCAGTTCGTCGGCGAGTGTTTCCGCGTGCTGCGGCCCGGCGGCGTGCTGATGATGTCGACCCCGAACCGGATCACCTTCTCCCCCGGCCGGGACACCCCGCTCAACCCGTTCCACACCCGGGAGCTGAACGCCGCCGAGTTGACCGAACTGTTGACCGACGGTGGCTTCGTGATGGAAGCCATGCTCGGCGTCTATCACGGTGCGGGCCTGACTGCGATGGACGCCCGGCACGGCGGTTCCATCATCGACGCCCAGATCGCCCGCGCGGTCGCCGGCGCGCCGTGGTCGGACGAGCTGCTGGCCGATGTCGCCGCGGTCAGCACCGACGACTTCGACCTGACCGATGCCCGGGAAATTGACGACAGCCTGGACCTGGTGGCGATCGCGATCCGGCCATGAGCGAGCCGGTACCGGGCCTGTTCACCCTGGTCCTGCACACCCACCTGCCGTGGCTGGCCCACCACGGGCGCTGGCCGGTCGGCGAGGAATGGCTCTACCAGTCCTGGGCGGCGTCCTATCTGCCGCTGCTGCGGACGCTGCGCACGCTGGCCGCCGAGGGCCGCGGACGCCTGGTCACCCTGGGCATGACGCCGGTGGTGACCGCCCAGCTCGACGACCCGTACTGCCTGGCCGGGATGCGGCACTGGCTGGCCAACTGGCAGCTGCGCGCACTGGAGGCCACCACGGTCCGGTCCGGCACCGCGTTCGCCGCGCCGGAAGCCATGCGCGCGTTCGGAACTCACGAATTCGAAGCGGCCGAGCGCGCGCTCGACGAGTTCGGCTCGCTGTGGTGCCACGGCGCCAGCCCGCTGCTGCGCGGACTCATCGACGGCGGCACCATCGAACTACTCGGCGGCCCGTTGGCCCACCCGTTCCAGCCGCTGCTGCACCCGCGGTTGCGCGAATTCGCGCTGCGCGAGGGCCTGGCCGATGCCGCGCACCGCTTCGCGCACACCCCGACGGGCATCTGGGCGCCTGAATGCGCGTATGCGCCGGGCATGGAAACCGGTTATGCCGCAGCCGGTGTCAGCCATTTCATGGTCGACGGGCCCTCGCTGCACGGCGACACCGCCGTCGGCCGCCCGGTCGGCGAGTCGAACGTCATCGCGTTCGGGCGCGATCTGCAGGTCAGCTACCGGGTGTGGTCGCCCAAGTCCGGCTATCCGGGTCACGCCGCCTACCGCGACTTCCACACCTACGACCACGTGACCGGCCTCAAACCGGCACGGGTCACCGGCCGCAACGTGCCGTCGGCGGAGAAGGCACCGTATGACCCGCAGCGGGCCGACCGCGCGGTGGACGCCCATGTGGCCGATTTCGTCGAGGTGGTGCGCCGCCGACTGGTCGACGAGGGCGAACGCACCGGACGCCCGGCCCACGTGGTGGCGGCGTTCGACACCGAACTGTTCGGCCATTGGTGGCATGAGGGCCCGCTGTGGCTGGAGCGGCTGCTGCGGGCGCTGCCGTCCGCCGGCATCCGGGTCGGCACCCTGACGGACGCCATCGAGGCCGGTTTCGTCGGCAGCTCCGTCGAATTGCCGCCCAGCTCTTGGGGTTCCGGCAAGAACTGGCAGGTATGGAATGGGCCGGCGGTGAGCGATATCGTGCAGCTCAACAGTGAGGTGGTGGACACCGCGCTGACGGCGGTGGACAAGGCACTGGATGCGACCGACGCGCCGCACACCCGCGACCGGGTGGCCGACCAGATCCTGCGCGAGACACTGTTGACCGTTTCCAGCGACTGGCCCTTCATGGTGAGCAAGGATTCGGCGGCCGAATACGCCCGCTACCGCGCGCATCTGCACGCGCATGCGACCCGCGAGATCGCCGCCGCGGTGGCCGCCGGGCGGCGCGACCACGCACAGCGACTGGCCGAGGACTGGAACCGCGCCGACGGGTTGTTCGGCGCGCTCGATGCCAGGAGGTTGCCGCGATGAGCGCTCGCGCGAAGAGCAGAGGGCACCGATGAAGATCCTGATGGTGTCGTGGGAGTACCCGCCGGTGGTGGTCGGCGGATTGGGCCGGCACGTGCATCACCTGGCCACCGCGCTCGCCGAGGCGGGCCACGAGGTGGTGGTGCTGTCCCGGCGGCCCGCGGGCACCGACCCGAGCACCCATCCCTCCACCGACGAGGTGAGCGAGGGGGTGCGCGTCGTCGCCGCCGCGGAGGACCCGCACGAGTTCGACTTCGGCACCGACATGATGGCCTGGGTGCTGGCGATGGGACATGCCATGACCCGGGCCGGCCTGGGCATCCGCACCCCCGCCGGGCGGCCCTGGCGCCCGGACATCGTGCACGCGCACGACTGGCTGGTGGCCCATCCCGCCATCGCGCTGGCCGAGTTCTTCGACGCCCCTTTGGTTTCGACCATCCACGCGACCGAGGCGGGCCGGCATTCCGGTTGGGTGTCGGGCCCGATCAGCCGCCAGGTGCACGCGGTGGAGTCCTGGCTGGTGCGCGAATCCGACTTCCTGATCACGTGTTCGGCGTCCATGGGTGACGAGATCACCGAACTGTTCGGGCCCGGCCTCGCCGAGACCCGGGTGATCCGCAACGGAATCGACGCCGCCGCATGGCCATTCGCCGAACGCGACGCACACGACGGGCCGCCCCGGCTGCTCTATCTGGGTCGGCTGGAGTACGAGAAGGGCGTGCAGGACGCCATCGCCGCGCTGCCACGCATCCGGCGCACGCATCCGGGCACCACGCTGACCATCGCCGGTGACGGCACGCAGCGCGACTGGCTTGCCGAGCAAGCCCGGAAATACAAGGTGGTCAAGGCGATCGAGTTCGTCGGGCGCCTCGACCATGCCGAGCTGGTGCAGATGCTGCACACCGTCGACGCCGCCGTGCTGCCCAGCCACTACGAGCCGTTCGGCATCGTCGCGCTGGAGGCCGCCGCCACCGGCACTCCCCTGGTCACCTCCAATGTGGGTGGCCTGGGCGAGGCCGTCATCAACGGTGAGACCGGCGTGTCCTTCCCGCCGCACAACATCGCCCAGCTGGCCGCCGCCGTGCGTACCGTGCTGGACGACCCGGCCGCCGCGCAGCGCCGCGCCATCGCCGCCCGCGAGCGCCTCAACCACGATTTCGACTGGCACACCGTCGCCGCCGAGACTGCCCAGGTGTACCTGGCCGCCAAACGTGGTGAGCGCAACCCACTGCCGCGCCGGCCGATCATCGAGCACGCACTGCCGGACCGCTGAGGCTCAAAAAGGCGGTTCGCCTTGGCTTTTGAGTCGTTGTTGACATAGCCGCTCCTTCCGCTCGTCGATGCGCGCTTGGTTGCCGGCGCGTTCGGCCCTGATCCGCTGGGTCCGTTCCTGGGCGCGGGTTCGCCGACGGGTAGGCATCTTGAGCTCGCGCCCGGCGGCCGGATCTGCGCGGCCCAGCGTCGGCGTCCCGGTCGGGGCGCCGAGCTCCGGGAACCAATGCGCCCCGTGGGGTGTGGTGGTGTAGGTGTTCCCGCTCGGCGTGGCCCAGACGACGGCACCGTCCGGCAGTTGGAGGTCGCTCCAGCCGGTGTGGAAGGTCTTGAGCAGGTGATGGAATCGGCAGAGCAGCTTGAGGTTTGACGGATGTGTCGGGCCTGCCGGCCATGGAACGGTGTGGTCGATGTCGCACTCGGTCGCGGGTACATCGCAGCCGGGGAAGCGGCACGTCAGGTCGCGGCAGCGGACGAAATCCGCGAGTGCGACACTCGGCCGGTACCCGGGTTCGGCCTGCGCCGGCGGGATTTTCACCCGTTTCACCGTGGCTCCATCGGTGACGAGCTGGGTGATCTGTTCGGCCGGGATCAGTCCATGGTCGGGCAGCAGCCCCGAAGCGTGCGGGTCACCGCTGAGGCCGGCTTCGTCGGCGATCAGGTGGATCACGAACCTGCCGTTGACTGGCGCCGCGGCGACCTCGATGGCCGGGCAATTGTCCTGACCGCACTGACAGGCCAACGGGCGGCCCATCGCCAGCGCTCCGATGGCGTCGGCGCGACGCTGCGCCTTCGTTCGCGGATCTCTACGGCACACCCCGTCGGCGAGCACGTTCAGCGCCGCGTCGAAGGCCGCGGCATCGGCGGCGCGTGCGCGGGCCCAGATATCGGCGACACCGGGTGGTCCGGGATCAATATCGACGCGCCGTTTTTCGACGGCCGGACGCGGAGCACGCACACCGGCCGGATCGTTGCGGGCGATGATCTCGTCGACGCGTTTCTGTTGCTGTGGGCCCGAATAGCGAGCCCAGCCGGCTACTTTGGCGGCGATATTGGCATCGATGACGGTCAACCGCGCGGGATCCTCGACCAGATCGGTACGCGCCACCACGGTCGCGATGAGTCGCCTGTCGACTGCACCGGTGGCATACACGGCGGCCACCGCGGGCAGCCGTTCACGCAATGCGATCGCCAACTCGACCTGTGCCTTGGCGCGCCGCTGCGATACCCCCTGGGCAGCCGCAACTTCGGCTGCCAGGCCGCTGTAACCGTCGATGACCCAGTTGAGTTTCTCCACGTCGCCCTCGGGCGAGCGGAGCTCGTACAGGTCGGCGATTGCGGACAGCCGGGCCGCCCCGGCGGCGTTCTCCTGACGACTGGCCGCAGCCATCGACTCCAGCGCCTCGGCGGCCTGTCGACGCTCCGCATTCACCACACTATCGAACATGTGTTCGATTTTAGTCGGCTCCACCGACACGCTACGCACCAAAATGCCTAAACGCGGCAGCCCCGTCGCTTAGCTGAGCTAGCCAATCAGGGCCAGGTACCTAGCTCACCTCAGCGATGCGGATGGCGTCGAGCGGAGAAGCTCCATTGCCCGCTCAGCGGGCGGCTTTCTTCCGCTCGATATCCGCCAGTGCCGCCGCCAGTTCGGCGCGGTCGGCGGCGGAAGCATCCCAAGCCACCTTGCGGTTCTTGACCACCTTGGCCGGCGCGCCGACGGCGATGGAGTAGTCTGGGATCTCCCCCTTGACCACCGCGTGCGCGCCCAGCACACAGCCGCGCCCGATCGACGTCCCGCGCAGGATGGTCACCTTCGCCGCGACCCAGGTGTCCGGCCCGATCCGTAGCGGGCTCTTGACGATGCCCTGGTCCTTGATCGGCAGTTCCAGGCTGTCCATCTTGTGGTCGAAGTCGCAGACGTAGCACCAGTCGGCCATCAGCACCGAGTCACCCAACTCGATGTCCAGGTAGGTGTTGATCACGTTGTCGCGCCCCAGCACCACCTTGTCGCCGATGCGCAGCGAACCCTCGTGACACCGGATGGTGTTCTTGTCCCCGATGTGCACCCACCGACCGATCTCCATGGTGGACAGTTCCGGGGTGGCCTGGATCTCCACGCCCTTGCCCAGGAACACCATGCCGCGGGTGATGATGTGCGGGTTGGCCAGCTTGAATTTCAGCAGCCGCCAGTACCGGACCAAGTACCACGGCGTGTACGCCTTGTTGGCCAACACCCAGCGCAAGGAGTCGGTGGTCAAGAATCGCGCCTGACGCGGATCACGCAGTCGAGAACCGCGCCACCTCTTGTGAAGGGGTGCGCCCCACATCGTCGTCATGGCCGGTCAGCCTACGCGAGGGTGGCACCGGATAGTCTCGGGACTCGATGCCTGCTTCCACGACGTTGCCTGCTTCCTCTACGGCGATACGCCGCTTCGCTGCTGTGCTGGGTGTTGCGGCGCTGACCGTGACTTCCTGCGGGAACACCGACTCCTGGGTGGAGGCGCATCCCGCCCAGGGCTGGTCGGCCCAGTACGCCGACGCCGCCAACAGCAGCTACACCCCGGTGGACGGGGCGAACACACTCAAGCTGGAGTGGAGCCGGTCGGTCAAGGGTGACCTCGGCGCGCAGGTCGCCCTGGGCGCCGGCGGATACCTCGCCGCCAACGCCCAGACCGCCGACGGCTGCTCGCTGATGCTGTGGGAGAGCGACAACAACGGCAGGCAGCGCTGGTGCACCCGGCTGTGGCAGGGCGGCGGTATGTCCAGCCCCCTCATCGACGGCTTCGACAACCTCTACATCGGTCAGCCCGGCGCCATCATGTCGTTCCCGCCGACCCAGTGGATCCGCTGGCGCCAACCCGTCATCGGGATGCCCACCACGCCACGGCTACTGGACCCCGGCCAGCTGCTGGTGCTCACCCATCTGGGTCAGGTGCTGGTGTTCGACGCACACCGCGGCACCGTGATCGGCACCCCGATCGATCTGGTGGCAGGAGTCGATCCCACCGATGCGCAACGCGGCCTGCAGGATTGCGCGCCGGCCCGGCGCGGCTGCCCGGTGGCGGCGGCACCCGCCTTCTCGGCGGACGCCGGCATCGTGGTGGCCACCCTGTGGGAGCCGCAGGCACCGGCCCCGGCACTGATCGGCCTGCGGTACACGCCGAACCAGACACCGATGCTCACCCGCGAATGGACCAGCACCGCCGTCGGCGGCGGCCCGCTCGCCGCCCCGGTGCTCTCGGCCGACGGCCGCACCGCCTACGTCAACGGCCGCGACCGCAAGCTGTGGGCGCTCAACACCGCCGACGGCACGCCGAAATGGTCGGTGGCACTGGACTTCCAACCCCAGACCCCGCCCTCGGTATCACCGCAGGGCGTGATCGTCTCCGGCGGCGGACCGGGCGCCAAACTGGTCGGTGTCAGCCCCGACGGCAAGATCGCCTGGACTCGTGACGACGCCGAGCCGCTCTCGACATCGAGTCAGGCCGGTGCGCGGGTGGCGTACACGGTGACCCGCGACGGTGCGAACGGCTTGGCGCTGTTGGCCTTCGACCCCACCGACGGTCACACCCTCAACCGTTATCCCCTGCCGGAGGCCACCGGGTGGCCGGTCGGCGTGTCGGTCGGCCACGATCGCCGCGTGATCGCCGCCACCAGCGACGGCCAGGTCTACGGTTTCGCCCCGGCCTGACTCAGGCGATCATCGGGTCGATGGGCCCGCGCGGCACCGATACCTGCACGGCCCCGGCCGCTTCCGGCAACAACTCACCCTGGCTGAAGAAGAAGATGATCGCGTCGTTGGTGATCGCGAAGTTCTGATAGTTCACCGGGTCCAGGCCCGCCGCGGGTGCCACCGGATTGACCAGACCCGACTGCTTGGCCAGTTCGGCCTGCACCACCGGGAAGATCGCCGGCAGCGGGTCGGTGCCCGCCCGGAACAGGTTCTCGAAGGTGATCGGCTTGCGGAGCGCCTGATCCCAGTTGAAGGCCTTGTAGAAGGTCTGCGGGTGCGCACCGCCGACGTTCTGGTAGGTGGTGAAGACCACCGACTGCGTGGCCCGGGGCGGCACCGACGAGTTGTACTGGGTTGTGGTGGTGTCCAACTCGTAGGGCATCCCGCGCGAGTCCGGCGTCCGCGCGACGTTCAGGAACCCGTCCCGGGTCTGCTTGACGTAGTCGAAGACGGCGTTCTGGTTCGGGAAATCGGTCGGGAAGGTGATATTCAGGGTGTAGGCCGGATCGGTGGCCTGCACCACGCAGGTCGAGTCAGGCCCCGGGTTGCCGCCCACATCGGAGCATTTCGGCGGGGCGGCCGAGGCCACTGCCGTGCTTGCGGACCCCAGCAGCACAAGAGACACGGCCAGCGAAACAACACGCATCGGGTGACTTCCTCCGAGTCCGGGACGGCACGGGCGCCGTCGCCGTCAGATTACCTGTGGCGTCATCGCGACGGCCGACAAATGAACGCCACCGCACGACTCGCCGCGCCGGTGCCGATCCGGGTGATCACCACGCTGAACCGCTCGGCGCCCCGCGGTTTGAGGCGCCGCCGCAACGCGTCCGGGTCGACGTCCACTCCGCGCACCAGGATCTCGACCGCTCCGGCATCACGCGCGCTCAGTTCCCGACGCAACCGCTTCTCGTCGAACCCGATCTCGGCGAGCACCTCGAAACCCCGCACCCCGTCCGGCAATTCGTCACCGGACAGGTAGGCGATATCGGGATCCAGTTGCCACAGCCCGTGCCTGGTCCCGTACTGGCGTACCAATCCGGCCCGCACCACGGCGCCATCGGGGTCGACGATCCAGCGCCCCGCCGGCGCCACCGCGCAGTCGTCGGGATCGGCGTCGGTGACCTGCTCGCCCCGGTCCAACAGGGTGGCCCGGCGCTCGGCGGTGGCCAGCCCGGCCGACCACAGACACGCCTCGCGCACGCTGCCGCCCAGAGAGCACACCTCGATCTCACCGTGGAAGCCGAGCTCACCGAGCTGGCCGAAATCGATTCCGGGGGCGCATTTCACCACCAGGTCGCGACCGCGGTAGACCTCCAGCAGCAGATCCAGCGCCGGGGTGTAGTCGCGCGGGTCGAATCGCCGCCGGCCCGCGCTGCGCCGGGCCGGGTCGGCCACCACGACGGTGTCGCGGGTGACCGGTACCAGGGCGTCGGCGCGGCACAGCTGCACACCGGCGACGTTGCTGCGGGCCATGGCAAGTCGCACCGGGTCCAGGTCGCTACCGAGCAGCACCGCGGTGGTGTCCCGCAGGGCGGCCAACTCCGCGCCCACCGAACAGGTCACGTCGTGCACACGCCGGCCGGCCAGCCGAGCGGCGCGGTGCCGGGCCACCGGCTCTGCGGTGCACTGCTGCAATGCCTCGTCGGTGAACAGCCAGCCCGCCGGGTCGACGAACTTGGCCGCCGCCCGGCGCCGCAGCAACACCGTCTCCACCAGCACGGCGGTACGGTCACCGAAACGCGTTCGCGCCGAGGCGATATCGGCCACCCGGCTGGCCTCGGTCAGCCGGTAGCGACCGACTTCGGCCAGCGCCGCCCGGCCTTGATCGCCACGCAGATAGGCGACGTCGTCGAGGCCGAACGCTACCCCCACGTCAAGAAGGCTTGACCCCGGTGACCATCACGTTGTAGAACCAGCCCTTGGGCACCACCCGGCGCCACACGTTGGAGTCCACCCACGACAGCGACGTCCAGCTGTTGAACGCGAATTTCGCCCAGCCCCAACCCAATTTGCCGGGGGGCACCGACGCCTCGAAGGTGCGGATCGGCCAGCCCAGCATGGCGGCGGTGAATTCCTCGCTGGCGGTGGCGACCTCGACCGCGCCGGCGTTGATGGCCATCCGCTCCAGATCCGACGGCTCGAAGGTGTGCAGGTCCACCACGGCCTCCAGCGCGGCGGCGCGCGAGGACTCGTCCAGTTCGGCCTGCGGCCGGCGCCAGCCTTCCAGGCCGGGCAGCTTGGTGATGTTGGTGGACAGGTGCCAGGTCAGCGTCGACAGGTTGCGGGCGTAGACATTGCCCTTACTGGTCGGCTCGCCGGCGAAGACGAAGCGACCGCCCGGCTTGAGCACCCGCACCACCTCACGCAGGGACAGTTCCACGTCGGGGATGTGGTGCAACACCGCGTGCCCCACCACCAGATCGAAGGTGTTGTCCTCGTACGGGATGCCCTCGGCGTCGGCAACCCGACCGTCGACGTCCAGTCCCAGGCCCTGACCGTTACGGGTGGCCACCTTCACCATGCCCGGTGACAGGTCGGTGACCGAACCGCGCCGGGCCACCCCCGCCTGGATCAGGTTCAGCAGGAAGAAGCCGGTACCGCAGCCCAGCTCCAGGGCCCGGTCGTAGGGCAGTTCGCGCTGCACCTCGTCGGGCACGATGGCATCGAACCGGCCGCGGGCGTAGTCGATACAGCGCTGGTCGTAGGAGATGGACCACTTGTCGTCGTAGGTCTCGGCTTCCCAGTCGTGGTAGAGCACCTGGGCCAGCTTGGTGTCCTTCAACGCGGCCTCGACCTGTTCGGCCGTGGCGTGCGGGTTGGGGGCCGCGTCGGCGGCGACATCAGTGTCGGCGGGCGTGTGGTCCGTGCTCGTCATATGGGCAGCCTAACTCCCGGTCACGGTGCCGAAGACCTCGACGTAGTGGCGCACCCCGTCACCAGCGCCGTCGAGCATCGCCTTGGCCCCCGCCAGCACGTGCGCGGGCGCCTCCAGGAAGCGCCGTGCCCGGCCCAGTGCGGCGTCGTACACCCCGTCCGGGGCCACCATCTCGTCGATCAAGCCGATCTCCAGGGCCTCCTGCGCGCCGACGAACCGGCCGCTGAACACGAGGTCCTTGGCCCGGCTGAGCCCGATCGCGCGGACCAGGCCGGTCGTGCCCGCCGTGGGCAGCAGCCCGGCAAGCACCTCGGTGGCGCCGAACTTGACGTTGTCACCGGACACCCGCCAGTCGGCGGCCAACGCCAACGCCAGCCCGGAACCGAGCGCGTACCCGGTCACCGCCGCGATCGTGGGTTTCGGGATGCCGGCGACGGCATCGACGGCGGCCCGGCACGCCCGGGTGACGCTCTCGGCGTCGCCGGGCCGCAGCCGGCGCAGCTCGGGCACGTCGTCACCGGCGCAGAACACCTCGTGGCCGCCGTAGAGGATCACGGCGCCGACGGCCGGATCGCCGCCCAGCTCCGCGGCCGTCTCGCCGATCTCCCGGCACATCTGGCGGGTCAGCGCATTGCCCGGCGGGCGGGACAGCGCCAGGGTGCCGATGCCGTCGTCGACGACCGGGGTGACGAATTCGCGCACGTCAGTACCCCTGCGGTGCGCGCCGGTTGCGCACGGCGTTGTACCGGGCGCCGTCGAA
Organism: Mycolicibacterium canariasense; assembly: GCF_002101555.1. Taxonomy (GTDB): domain Bacteria; phylum Actinomycetota; class Actinomycetes; order Mycobacteriales; family Mycobacteriaceae; genus Mycobacterium; species Mycobacterium canariasense. The sequence continues at coordinate 169,026 of NZ_LQOL01000052.1, read as the reverse complement.
GAATTCGATGTCCCAGTCGCCGGTGCCCTTGTCCGCGGACAGGGTGGGCTCCATCGCGACGATCTTGCGCTCGGTGGCCAGCACCTCGGCCACGGTGCGCCCGTTCAGCGAGTCCAGCTGCGACCAGGTGGGCGGCAGCAGGAACGAGCGGCCCTCGGCGAACTCGTCGAGTGCGGCCTGCGGCGTGGACCAGAACGCGCGGTCGCTCTCGGTGTTCTCCCCGTCGGCGCGCTGGCCGGCCGGCAGCGCGCCGACGAAGAAGTAGGTGTCGTAGCGGCGGGTGCGCTCCTCTTTCGGGGTGACCCAGTTGGCCCAGGGCCGCAGCAGGTCGGCCCGCAGGACCAGTTTCTCGGTGCGCAGGAAGTCCGCGAAGGACAGCGAGTTGTTGGCCAGCGCCGCCCGCTGGTCCCGGTACACCGACGCGTCGTCGACGAGGATGTCCGAGTCGTCGGCCGCTCCGGCGAACAGCACCCCGGACTCTTCGAACGTCTCGCGGGCCGCGGCGCACACCAGCGCCTCGGCGAGGTCGACATCGACGTTGAGGCGCTCGGCCCACCACGTCGGGGCGGGGCCGTACCAGGCGATGTCCTGGCCGTCCCCGGGGGCAGGAGCGGAGCGACTGGGGGGGTTTTTGTAGTCGCGTTCGTCGACACCGCCGCCGGGGAAGACCATCACCCCCGCCACGAAGTCCATCGCGGAGTGCCTGCGCATCAGGAAGATCTCCAGCGACTCCGGGGTGCCCCGATCGCGCAGCAGCATGACCGTCGATGCCGGCCGGGGAGTCAACGGATCGTCGGGGGTACTCATGCGCCGGCCTCGCAGGCTCGGACGGCACATTCAGCGCCGATGATTCGCTCGCAAGCTTCGCTCATGCGCGCCTCCTGTGTGCCGCCCGGCTGCGGACCCGCCGCGCGAAATAGCGTCCGTCGACCATCTCGAGGGCGATCGACTGCCCGAAGGCGGTGGACAGGTTCTCCGATGTCAGCACATCGGTGAGCAGACCGGAAGCGACCACGGCACCTTCGGACAGCAGCAGGCAGTGGCTGAAGCCGGGCGGGATCTCCTCGACGTGGTGGGTGACCAGGACGATGGCCGGCGCGTCCGGGTCGGCGGCCAGGTCGGCCAGCCGCGCCACCAGTTCCTCGCGGCCGCCCAGGTCCAGACCGGCGGCGGGTTCGTCGAGCAGCAGCAGCTCGGGATCGGTCATCAGCGACCGCGCGATGAGCACGCGCTTGCGCTCACCCTCGGACAACGTTCCGTAGCTGCGGTCGGCCAGGTGCTCGGCGCCGACGCTCTCCAGCATGTCGACGGCCTGCTCGTAGTCGACGTCGTCGTACTTCTCGCGCCAGCGGCCCAACACCGCATAGCCGGCCGAGACCACCAGATCGCGCACCAGCTCGTCGTCGGGCACCCGCTGGCTCAGCGCCGAACTGGACAATCCGACCCGGCTGCGCAGCTCGGCCATGTCAGTGCGGCCGAGCCGCTCCCCCAGCACGAACGCGGTGCCCGAGGACGGATGGTCGACGGCGGCGGCGATGCGCAGCAGCGAGGTCTTACCGGCCCCGTTGGGTCCGATCACCACCCAGCGTTCGTCGAGCTCGACAGCCCAATCGAGCGGCCCGACCAGGGTTTTGCCGCCGCGGCGCAGGCTGACTCTGGCGAAATCGATCAGCAGGTCTGGATCGGATTCACGCTCGGTGTCTGGCACTCGCCCATCGTAGTGTCGAGCTCCTTGCCGACCCGGGAGCGCCCCGGGACGCCGAAGTCGTGGAACAGCAGCCGGCGCGGCATGAACCGCAGGATCAGCTGGACCAGCGGGCCGATGCCGAAGGCGTACACCACGGTGCCGACACCGACGGTGCCGCCGAGCAACCAGCCGGCCGCCAGCACGGTGGCCTCGATGGCGGTGCGGACCAACCGCACCGAGAGACCGGTGCGCGCCACCAGGCCGGTCATCAGGCCGTCCCGCGGGCCGGGGCCCAGCCCGGCCCCGATGTAGAGCACGGTGCTGATGGCGTTGAGCAGCACCGCGCCCAGCATCAGGGCGATGCGGGCCGGCAGCGACTCCGGCGCGGCCAGCAGGGCCAGTCCGGCATCCACGGTCACCGCGATGACGACGACGTTGGCGACCGTGCCGATGCCAGGCTTGTTGCGCAGCGGGATCCAGGCCAGCAGCACGATCACGCCGACCACCGCGGTGGCGGTTCCGATCGTCATCGGCGTGTGCCGGGTGAGGCCCTGGTGAAACACGTCCCACGGGTCCAGTCCGAGGCCGGCGCGCACCATCATGGCCATCGACAGGCCGTACCCGACGAGCCCGACCAGCAGCAGCGCCGCCCTGGCGATGCCGCCCCTCATGCGTGATCGGGGAAGCGAGCGCGGATGGCGTCCAGTTCGTTGCGAACGCGCCGGGCATCGGCGTCACCGCCGGGTCGCACGCGGTTCGACGGACCACTGCGGTGATACTTCGACGCCAGTCGGGATAGCCAGTTGGTGTTCACGTTGCCAGTTTCCGATCAGACTGGCTTGCACATCAATAGCCAGTTCGACCATACTGGCATCAAATGTCGATAGAAATGGCTGCCAGATCACTCGATGAGGACCTTTTGGCCCGCGAGTTGGGTAACTGGCGCACCTCCAGCGCCACCGGCCCGGCCTACGTCGGATTGGCGGACGCCATCCGGCTGCTCATCGTGGACGGGCGGGTGCCGGTCGGCGCCCGACTGCCCAGCGAACGCGCCCTGGCGGACGCCCTTCGGGTATCGCGTACCACGGTCACGGCCGCCTTCACCCAGCTCCGCGAGGACGGCTACCTGCAGGCCCGCCGCGGGGCGCGCAGCACCGCGGCGTTGCCGCCCCGGCCCGAGATCGCCGCCGAGCCGACCACCGGCGCCACCGTCAGCCTGGCCGCCGCCGCGCTGTCGGCGCCCAGCGCCCCGGTCATGGAGGCCTTCGCCGCGGCCACCCGCGATATCACGCCGTACCTCAGCGAACCCGGGCACGACCTGACCGGTGTGTGCGCCCTGCGCACCGCGGTCGCCCAGCGGTACTGCGACCGCGGACTGCCCACCGACCCCGGCCAGATCATGATCACCAGCGGCGCCCAGCACGCCATCGGGCTGATCCTGGCCGCGTTCACCGAGCCGGGCGACCGCGTGCTCGTCGAGCAGCCGACGTATCACGGTGCACTGTCGGCCATTTCCACCGCGGGGGCCCGCGCGGTCCCGGTCCCCCTCACCGAGGACGGCTGGGAGTTGGACGCGGTGCACGCGACGCTGCGCCAGCTCTCCCCCAGCCTGGCCTACCTGGTCCCGGACAACCACAATCCGACCGGCTTCACCATGTCGGCGGACGAGCGAATCCGGTTGGGGCACATCATCTCCGAAACCCGGACCCGCACCGTCATCGACGAGTCGATCATGGACATGTGGATCGACCAGGCGCCCCCGGCGCCGCTGGCCACCAGCGTGCCGCGGCACGACCTGGTGATCACGGTCGGGTCGATGTCCAAATCATTCTGGGGTGGCCTGCGGGTCGGCTGGATTCGCGCCGAACGCAGCACCCTGGCCACCATCGCGGCGATCCGGCCGTCGGTGGATCTGGGCACCCCGATCCTCGAACAGCTCACGGCGGCAAGGCTCATCGAGGGACGGGACACGGTGCTGGCCGAACGCCGGGCGCTGCTGCGCAGCCGCCGGGCCTACCTGCTGAATCTGCTGGAGCGCCGGCTACCCGACTGGCGGCCCGGGTCGGGCCCCAACGGGATGTCGCTGTGGGTCAAGCTGCCGGCCCCGATGAGCACGGCGTTGTCGGCCTCGGCCTCGCGGTTGGGCCTGGACCTACCGGCCGGCCCGCGGTTCGGGGTGGACGGCACCCTGGAACGGTTCGTGCGGGTGCCCTATGCGCTGCCCGAGCCGCAGCTGGACGAGGCCGTCGACCTGATGGCACGGGCCTGGGCGGCCATCACCGGCGCCCCCGAACCGGAATCCCACGCAGTCGTGGTCTAGCCCTGGCTCTGCTGCAGGGCGATGCACTTACCCACGTTCTCCGGGGTGCACGGGATACCCGCCACCGACGACAGACCGCCGGGCGTGTTCTGCACCAGCGGCGGCGCGGCATTCGGCGGTGGCACGACGGCATTGCCGCTGGTGCTGCTGCCCTGGCCGGCGCCGGCCACGCATACGCCGGGGAAATGACTGGGTCGGGTGCCCCACGGGCAGTCCGCCGAGGCCGGGGCGGCGAGCACGACCGCGCCGCTGGCGATCGCGGCCGCGCAGGCACCCACAAGAACCGTCCGTCTCACCAACACCATGCCTCCACTGTAGAGGCCCGAGCCATGCGCGGCGCTGCTAGTCGGGGATATCGACCCGACGCACGGTGCCGTCCACCGCGTCGGCGGCCTCGATCTCACCGCGGGTCACCCCGAGGATGAACAGCACGGTATCCAGGTACGGGTGGCTCAGCGAGGCGTCGGCGACCTCCCGCAGGGCCGGTTTGGCGTTGAACGCCACACCCAGCCCGGCCGCGGTGAGCATGTCGATATCGTTGGCACCGTCACCGACGGCGACCGTCTGCTCCATCGGCACGCCGGCCTGCTGCGCGAAATCGCGCAGCGCCTTGGCCTTCCCGGGCCGGTCGACGATCGGGCCGATCACCCGGCCGGTCAGCTTGCCGTCGACGATCTCCAGGTCGTTGGCGGCGACGTAGTCCAGCATCAGCTCGTGCGCCAGCGGCTCGATCACCTTCCGGAAACCGCCGGACACCACACCGCAGTGGAAGCCCAGCCGGCGCAGGGTGCGGATGGTGGTGCGGGCGCCCGGTGTCAGCTCCAGCTCGTCGGCGACCTCGTCGACCACCTCGGCGGGCAGCCCGGCCAGCGTGGCGACCCGCTCGCGCAGCGAGGCCTCGAAGTCCAGTTCGCCGCGCATCGCGGCCTCGGTGATGGCGGCGACTTTGGCCTCGGCACCGGCGCGCGCGGCCAGCATCTCGATGACCTCGCCCTGGATGAGAGTCGAGTCCACGTCGAACACGATGAGCCGCTTGGCCCGCCGGGACAGGCTGTAGTCCTCCAGGGCGATGTCGATGCCCAGCTCGACGGCGGCCCGGGCCATGGCCGCCTGCAGCTGTCCGTAGACGCCACCGGGCGGCACCGAGACCCGCAATTCCAGCCCGGTCACCGGGTAGTCGGACACCCCGCGGATGGTGTCGATGTTCACCCCGAGCTCGGCGGCCGCCCTGGCCACCACCCCGAACGCCTCGGCGGTGATGGGCCGGCCCAGCACGACGATGGTGTGGGTCGACGGCTCGCGCATCACCGGAAGGTCGGCGCTGCGTTCGATGGTCACGTCCAGGCCCACCCCGTGGATGGCCGCCCGGACGTCGTCACCGAACGCGACGCCGTCGGCCACCTCCGGGGGTGCCGAGATCAGCACGCCCAGGGTGAGCCGGCGCCGGACCACCACCTGCTCGACGTTGAGCAGCTCGACGTTGTGCCGGGAGAGCACTTCGAAGAGCGCCGATGTGACGCCGGGCTGGTCGAGTCCGGTGACGGTGATCAGTACCGACACCTTTGACGGAGGCACGCCGATCAGGGTCAGGTGCGGACGTGCTCGTCGTCGAGGCGCGTCACATCGCCGTCACTCGGACCGTGCGAACGGCCGATGTGCGCCTCGGCGCGCATCCGCTCCACCATGTGCGGGTAGTGCAGCTCGAAAGCGGGCCGCTCGGAACGGATCCGGGGCAGCTCGGTGAAGTTGTGCCGCGGCGGCGGGCACGAGGTGGCCCACTCCAGCGAGTTGCCGTAACCCCACGGGTCGTCCACCACGACCGGTTCGCCGTAGCGCCAGCTCTTGAACACGTTCCACACGAACGGCAGCGTCGAGATACCCAGGATGAACGCGCCGATGGTCGAGATGACGTTCAGCGTGGTGAACCCGTCGGTGGGCAGGTAGTCCGCGTAGCGGCGCGGCATGCCCTCATCACCGAGCCAGTGCTGCACCAGGAAGGTGGTGTGGAAACCGATGAACGTCAGCCAGAAGTGCAGCTTGGCCAGGCGCTCGTCGAGCAGGCGGCCGGTCATCTTCGGGAACCAGAAGTAGATGCCCGCGTAGGTGGCGAACACGATGGTGCCGAAGAGCACGTAGTGGAAGTGCGCGATGACGAAGTAGGAGTCGGTGACGTGGAAGTCCAGCGGCGGGCTGGCCAGCAGCACACCCGACAGGCCACCGAGCAGGAAGGTGATCAGGAAGCCGACCGAGAACAGCATCGGCGACTCGAAGGTCAGCTGCCCCTTCCACATGGTGCCGATCCAGTTGAAGAACTTGATCCCGGTGGGCACCGCGATCAGGAACGTCATGAACGAGAAGAAGGGCAGGAGAACGGCACCCGTGGCGTACATGTGGTGCGCCCACACCGCCACCGACAGGGCTGCGATACCCAGCGTCGCGTAGATCAGGGTGGTGTAGCCGAAGATCGGCTTGCGGCTGAACACCGGGAAGATCTCGGAGACGATGCCGAAGAACGGCAGCGCGATGATGTACACCTCGGGGTGGCCGAAGAACCAGAACAGGTGCTGCCACAGCAGCACACCGCCGTTGGCCGGGTCGTAGACGTGTGCGCCCAGGTGCCGGTCGGCGGCCAGGCCGAACAGCGCGGCGGTCAGCAGCGGGAAGGCCAGCAGCACCAGGATCGAGGTCACCAGGATGTTCCAGGTGAAGATGGGCATCCGGAACATCGTCATACCCGGGGCGCGCATGCACACCACGGTGGTGATCATGTTGACGCCACCGAGGATGGTGCCCAGACCACCGACGGCCAGGCCCATGATCCACAGGTCACCGCCGGCACCGGGCGAGTGGATCGCGTCGGTCAGCGGCGAGTAGGCGGTCCAGCCGAAGTCGGCGGCGCCACCGGGGGTGATGAAGCCGGCGATGGCGATCAGCGCGCCGAACAGGAACAGCCAGAACGAGAAGGCGTTCAGCCGCGGGAAGGCGACGTCGGGGGCGCCGATCTGCAGCGGCAGCACCAGGTTGGCGAAACCGAACACGATCGGGGTGGCGTAGAACAGCAGCATCACCGTGCCGTGCATGGTGAACAACTGGTTGAACTGCTCGTTGGACAGGAACTGCAGGCCCGGCAACGCCAATTCGGTGCGCATCAGCAGCGCCATCAGGCCGCCGACGAAGAAGAAGATGAAGCAGACGACGCAGTACATCATGCCGATCAGCTTGTGATCGGTGGTCGTGATCAGCTTGTAGATCAGGTTGCCCTTGGGGCCCATCCGCTGCGGGAACGGACGCCGTGCCTCGAGTTCTCCGATTGGGGGCGCTTCGGCTACCAACAGATCCTCCAAAAAAATCGACGGGTCATCCCGGCAGTGTTCGTTCGTGATCTTATCCCCCATCGCCGCCCGCGGCGGCGTGGGTCCTACAAACTGTCGTATTCGGCCGTGGCGACCGGATGTTACCGTCGGCGACGTGCTGTTTCCCTGTGCCCGCATCGCCCAGGTCGCCGCGAGCGGCGCGGCTGTCACGGCGCTCACACTGACGTCGCTGACCGGCTGCGGCAGCGAGCAGAGCGCCACCCCCACCACGGCCCCGGGCGCGCCCATCACCAGCACCACCCGCATCGCCAGCGCGGGCGTGCTGGGCAACCAGCGCCGGCCCGACGAATCCTGCGCCCCCGCCCCGGCACCGGGCGATCCGGCCGCGCGTGTCGTGCGCAATGCGCCCGCCGCTGGGGTGCCGGCGACCACCGAGGTGAGCGGTGATCCGCAGCGCATCGTGGCGCTGTCCGGCGACCAGCTCGACGCGTTGTGCGCACTGGGCCTGCAGGGCCGGATCGTCGGGACCACCCAGCCGGCACCGTCGTATCTGGGCGGTGTGATCCACGGCGCCCCCGGTGTCGGCGATGCGGTGACCCCGGACCTCGACGCCATCGGGCGGGCCGCACCGGACCTCATCCTCGGCTCGTCGGCGTTGACACCCTCCGACTTCGACCCGTTGGCCCGGACCGCCCCGACGGTGTTCACCGGGGCGCCGGGAGCCGGCTGGCAGGACACCCTGCGCACGGTCGCCGCGGCGGTGGGCCGCCCGGAGGCCGCGGACCGGCTGCTCGACGGGTTCACCCAGGACGCCCACAAGACCGGCCAGCAGAACGACGCCACGCATTTCCAGGCGTCGGTGGTGCAGTTCACGCAGAACACCGTGCGGGTCTACGGCGCGGACAACTTCCCGGCCAGCGTGCTGCGCGCGGTGGGCGTGGATCGCCCTGCGGCCCAACGCTTCACCGACAAGCCCTATATCGAGCTGGCCCCCGACGGGGACCTGTCCGCCGCCGACGGCGACATCGTCTACCTGTCCTTCGACTCGCCCGCCGCCAAGGACCGGGCCGCGGCGGTGCTGGACAGCCCGGCCTGGCGCAAACTGTCGGCCAACCGGGACAACCGGGTTTTCATCGTGAACAACGAGGTATGGCAGACCGGCGGCGGCGTGGTGGCAGCTCGCGGCATCCTCGACGACCTGCGCTGGCTGAACGCCCCGATCAACTAGGCCGGCAACGGCTTTCGGCCGAACTGACCCAACGCCAGCGAGCCGTCCGGCAGTTGCAGTTCGCCTGCCTCGATGCGCCGGCGCAGATAGGCGAACGTCTGCGCGGTCTGCGCGAACAGGTGTTCCCCGGCGCGTAACGTGGGCCGGCTCTGGGCTTCCGCCGAGTCGAACTGCGGTAGTGGTTTGACCTCGGTGTGATAGTCGACGTTGAAGAACAGCGGGAACGAGTACCGCTCCTCGGCGACCTTGCGGACCCGGTGGCTGGTGGCCACGAACGCGCCGTTGGTCCACAACTCCAGCAGGTCACCGATGTTGACGACGAAGGCGCCGGGCACCGGCGGCACGTCGATCCACTCGCCGGCCCCGTTGAGCACCTCCAACCCCGGGGCGGTCGGCTTGAGCAGCGTGAAGCACTCGTAGTCGGTGTGGGCACCGATACCGATGCTGTCCCGGGCGTCCGGGTTGTACGGATAGTGGATCAGCCGCAGCTGACTCGGGGTCTTGGTGGCGTGCCGGGCGAACACCTCCGGATCCTCGCCGAGCGCGACCGCGAATGCCCACAGCAGCCGCTGCCCCACCGCCAGCAGCGCCTGATAGTAGGCGGTCACCGCCTCGGCGAAGCCGGGCAGCTCCGGCCAGGTGTTGGGCCCCAGCATCGGGTTGCCGGCCAGGTAGTCCGGGTCGTCGGCGGGCAGGTCCAGGGCGGTGTCGAAGGCCTCCTTCAGATCCGGGACGGTGCCCTCCAGCCCTTCCTCACCGATGGGGACATAGCCGCGGTGGCACCGGGACAGGCCGATATAGCTGCGCATCTTCTCTTCCACCGGCAGGGCGAAGAACTCCTTGACCGCGGCCAGCATGTCGTCGAACAACGATTCGTCGATGCCGGTGCCGCTGATGTAGAAGAACCCCACCTCGGCCGCCGCCCGGCCGATCTCGCCGGCCACCCGCTCCTGTTCGGCACGCTCGGGTGCGTACAGTCCGCTGATGTCGATGACGGGCACCGACGTGAATGACGTGACGCCACTCATAGATCCACGTTCCCTTCCGATCCCTGTATCGTCCAGCGCACACCGTTGGCCTGGATCTCGTTTCCGGACAAGCTGATTGCGAGCTCCCGGCGCTTCACGCCGGTGACCACCGTGGTGCCGCCGGCCCAGCCGAACAGGGCGCCCGCGCGGACCAGCAGCGCGGGCGCGCCGTTCGGGCCGGACAGGAACAGCGCCCCGGTCGGGGTGGGGTCCACCGGATCGCGCACCCAGTGCTCGACGTAGTTCTCGTGCACCCCGGTCTCGACGAGCACCTCGCCGTCCCAGTGCATCCGGCCGGCGTCCGGGAACGGTCCCGGGGGTTGCAGGTCCACGGCGCGGTGCCATGCGAACACGTCACCGTCCTGGTGCAGCCGCCCGGCGAAGCCGCGCGAGTCGACATATCCGGTCGGGCCCTGCAGCCAGAGCACGCCGGGGGTGTCGTCGCGCGTGCCGTCGGCCTCGATCAGCAGGGTGCGCCGCCACAGGCCGGCGCAGTCGGTCATGGCGACGGTGGTCACGATCGCTCCCATCGGCGCCGCAGTGTCTCCAGCCCCTCCTCGGTCGGCACGCCGAGGGCGCGCACCCGGGCGATGCCGCCGTCCGGGTAGGCCTGCACGCGCAGGGCGGTCACCGCCCGCGCGTCGACGGGGAACACCTGACGCGCATCGGCGATCAGGCGGGTGCGCGGCAGCACCGGGGTGTCGAAAGCGACCCTCCCCCAGCCGTGTTCGCGGTCCGGGCAGCTGCGACTGCCGAGCACCGACACCTCGGTGCTGGCGTTGAACACGAAGTAGGAGGTATCGATCTCGATACGGCGCAGGTCGGCGGGGACGGCGAACGAGATGATCACCGCGTCATGGGTGTCGGGTCCGATGTCGCGGCGTCGACGGGTCTCCCAGCCGTCGCCCATGTTGTGCGGCCGGTTCGGGGCGACGAGCACGGCCGCACTGGAATAGAAACTGTCGCTGCACCATTCGACCCGTCCGCCCTGTTCCAGCCCGGACACCTCGACGGTGACGTCGGTCCACAGCGCCGGATCAGGCACCACCTCGCCGTAGGCCCGCAGCCGGGCGACACCACCGTCGGACTGCAGCCGCAACCGCAGATGGGTCCAGCGCCGGTGATCCCGCACGGCCAGCAGATTGTGCGAATCCGCCTTCAGCACGGTGGTTTCCACCACCGTCGTCCACTCCACCTCGGATCCGGCCGGGTTCTGGGTGCGCTCCAGTGTGCAGGCGTCGACGGCGCAGGCGGTCGGGTGGTTACCGGAGAAGAACCGGGTGTCCACGTCGACGGTGTGCAACCGGCCGGGTGCGCCGAGTCGGATGATGGCCCAGTCGCCGTCCGGGCCGGCGTGCCGCCGGGTCTCCCAGCCGTCGACCACCTCGCCGCGCAGGTCGTAGGTGCCGGGCACGAAGGCCGGCTCGGACGGGTCGACGAGCCGTTCCTTGAAGCCGAAGGATTCGTCGCTGGCGGCCACCACGGCGCCGCCGACGGTGCGGGAGGCGAGATCGACGTCGGTCACGAGCCCAGCTCTTCCGATGAGCGCTCGCGCGAAGAGCCAATGGCCTCCGATGAGCGCTCGCGCGAAGAGCCGATGGCTTCCGATGAGCGCTCGCGCGAAGAGTCGATAGCTTGAGAGATGGGCCAGTGGCTGCGCGGGTTGTCCGGCCCGGGCGCGTAGACCCCGGCCTTGCTGGTGGACAGCCCCAGCCCCACGACGGCCTGCGCCAGGGCGACGGCGGCCGCCACCCCGTCGACGGCGGGCACGCCGAGCTTGGCGGAGATGGCCGCGGTCACCCCGGCCATGCCGGCACAGCCCAGACAGATCACGTCGGCGCCGTCCTCGCTGATTGCGCGGGCCGCCTCGTCGACGATGGCCTGCACGGCGCCGGCCGGGTCGGCGTCCACCTCGGCGGTGCCCAACCCGCAGGCGCGCACCGAGGCACAGTGCGCGTCCAGGCCGGCCAGCAGCAGCCGGTCCTGGATCGGTGGGATGGACCGGGCCAGGGTGGTGATCACCGAGTACCGCCTGCCGATCAAGTGCGCCACGTGCGCGGCGCATTCGGCGATGTCGAAGACGGGGACCGACAGCATCTCGGCCAGCGCGTCGCGACCGTGCTCGCCGAATCCGGCCAGCACCACGGCGTCGAAGTCGAAGGCGTCCGCCTGGATCAGCCGGGCGACGAGATCCATCACCCCGACAGCGGACAGGTAGCTCTCGGCGGCGGAGTCGATCGCCTCGGCTCCGAAATACGGTGACCGGCAGACTATTTCGACATCCGGTCGGGCGACGGCGCGCGCGGCGGCCGCGATCTCGGCGGTCATGGCCGCCGAGGTGTTCGGGTTGAGCACCAGGATTCTCATACCGGCTCCCCTATCCGGGCCAGGGCCGGCACCCCGGCCACCCAGGTCTGTAACACCGCACCGCGCAGGCTCATCCCGTCGTACGGGCTCACCGGGTGCCGGTGCCACAGTTCGGCGGCCCGCACCGTCTCCTGCGCGTCGGGGTCGAAGGCGCACAGGTCGGCCCGCAGCCCCACCGCGATCCGGCCGCGGTCGGCGTATCCGGCCAGCGCGGCCGGCCCCTCGGACATCCACCGGCTCAGCTCTGGCAGACCGAAACCGCGCCGGCCGGCCTGCGTCCACACCGCCCGGGGCCCGAGCTGCAGCGAGCTGATGCCGCCGAACGCCCGCCCGAAATCCCCGCCCGCCTTGAGCTCCGCGGTGCACGGCGAATGGTCGGACACGATCAGGTCCAGGGTGCCGTCGGCCAGTGCCGCCCACAGCGCCTCGCGGTTGGCGCCGGCGCGGATGGGTGGGCACACCGCGAACTCGGTGCCGCCGTCGGGAACGGCCTCGGCGCCGAACGTCAGGTAGTGCGGGCAGGTTTCGGCCGTGACGGCCAGGCCATCGGCCCTGGCGGCGGCCACCGAGGGAATGACGGCGGCGCTGGAGACGTGCACGATGTGTGCCCGAGCCCCGGTGGCCCGCGCGGTGTCGATCACCAGGCCCACCGCGTCCTGTTCGGCGGCGTCGGGGCGTGAGGCCAGAAATGACCGGTAGTCCCGCCCGTTCGGGCGGGGACTGCCGTCCAGGACCGCGGGGCTCTCGGCGTGCACCAGCAGCACCGAATCCAGTTCGGCGATGCGGCCCATGGCATCCCGGAACTCGGCGGTGCTCAGGTGCGGGAAGTCCGGGTTGCCCGAATCGGCCAGGAAGCACTTGAAGCCGCGCACCCCCGCCCGGGCCAGCGGACCCAGCTCATCGAGGTTGCCCGGCACGACACCGCCCCAGTAGCCGACATCGACGTGACAGTTGCCCGCTGCCGCAGCCTCTTTCACCTCCAGCGCCGCCACACTGGTGGTCACCGGCCGGCAGTCCAGCGGCATGTCGACCAGTGTGGTGATACCGGCCGCGGCGGCGGCCGCGGTTGCGGTGGCGAACCCTTCCCAGTCGGTGCCGGGATCGTCGATGTGGACGTGGGTGTCCACGAATCCGGGTAACAGCACCGCACGCTCGGGCAACCGGACGTCCTGCGCGGCCGGGTGATTCGCATCGGCGGCGCCGACGAACGCGATCACGCCGCCGGTGATCCCGACCGACGCCGGCACCAGGTGTCCGTCGACGAGCACCCGCTCGGCGCGCAGGACGCAGTCCATCACGATTCGACCGGCCCGAACCTGTCGTGGAAATGCTGGGTCAGCTCCGGCCAGACATGCGGGTCGTGACCGGGGATCAGCTGGTACCCCTTGTCCGCGGCGAGGCGTTTGAGCTTGCGGATCGGCTCGACGGTGTCCTGAGGGTCGACGTCGATGAAACCGCCGATGGGGAGTTCGTGCTCGATGTTCTCGGTCAGATCGGCGGCGTCGAAGGCGAACACGAACCCGTCACCACCGACCGATTCGTCGAGTTCCACCACGAAGCTCTGATGCCCCGGCGTGTGCCCGTAGGTCGGCACCGCGCTGATCCCCGGGGCGATCTCGGCGTCGCCGTCGGCCAGGCGCCACTCGATGTTGGGATCGTCGAAATCCACCCGGACGATCGCATTGCGTTCGGGCTCAGGATGATTCGACAGCCCGTACTCAAGTTCTCGGCGCTGGGCGTGCACCGGGACCTTGCCGGCGAACAGTTTCAGCCCGCCGGCATGGTCGTGGTGCAGGTGGCTGACGGCGACGGTGTGGATGGCATCGAAATCCACCCCGACCTCGGCGAGCCGCTGCTCGATCGGCTCACCGGGGCCGGGCAGCACCGGGCGGTACTCGACGGTCGGGAAGAACCGCCGGTACAGCGCCGGGTCCCGCACCAGGGCGGTGTTGAATCCGGTGTCCAGCAGGACCCAGCCGCCGTCGGTCTGCAACAGCACGCCCGGAACGGGTTCGCGCAGCCGTTCCTCGGGCGGGGCACCGTACACCGACACCGACTTCGGCAATTCCTCCCAGCCCAGGGTCAGCAGGATGATCCGGCGCACCCCGCTCTTGCGGACCAGCGTCGCCATCAGCCCACCGACAGTGCGGCCAGCCGCAGCGTGTTCGGATCGGTGACCACGTGCGCCTGCTCGACGCCCTTGAGCCACGGCTGAGCCACCATGAAGTCGTTGACGTCGGCGACGTTCAGCCAGCAACCGGTCTTGATCGCTTCCTCACCGGCGGTCGAGAAGTCGGCGTCCGAATCGGTCGGCAGACCCTTGGCCAGCGCATCCTTGATCGCCGGCGATGAGCACCCGAAGAAGTTCAGCCCGCCGTCGGCGTCCCAGGAGATGTGTCCCCAGGTGTAGGGCGACGGTGCGTCCGGCCAGCCGAGGTAGGTCATGATCTCGGGTGCCGCCTGTGCGTCGCCGCCGATCCAGCCGTAGATCTCCGAGGTGGGATAGGCCTGCACCTTGGCGTTCAGCCCGGCCGCGGCCAGCTGCGTCTGAATCAGGTTGCTGATCAACTGGTTGTCCGGGTTGGACGAGTCGTAGCCGATGGTGACGGCCTTCTGGTCGGCCGGCAAACCCGCCGCCAGCCCGGTCAGCACGGACGGATCATGGGTCACCGACTGCTTGCCGTATTCGGCAGCCATCATGTTCGGCGGATAGATCTGCTCGGCTTTCTTGCCGCGGCCGAAGTACGTCTGCTTGACCAGTTCGTCGACGTCGATGGCCTGCATGACCGCGGTGCGGTTCTTGGCGTCGGTCATCATGCCCTTCTTGGGGTTGATGTACACGAAGTTCGACATCATGGTCGGCAGCGAGTAGTTGGCGAAGGACTTGTTGTCCAGGTAGGACTGCACCGCCGAGGATGGCAGGTCGTGCAGGATCGCCGCCAGCTGGCCGTTGTTGAACTGCAGTTGCTGGGCCGACACGTCGGTGATCACCGGGAGCTCGACCTTCTCGAAGTACGGCTTGGCGCCCCAGTAGTCCGGGTAGGCGGTCAGTTCGTACTTGGAGCCGACCTCGGCCGCGGTCAACGTGTACGGACCGGTACCCAGGTCGTGGTTGGTGAGATAGCCCTGCGCGTTGTCGGTGCCGGCGTTCTTCTTCAGGCCCTCCGGGCTGAGCATGCGCGGCCCGTACGGGCAGGCCAGGTAGTCCAGGAACGCCGAGTTGGGTGCCTTCAGCGTGACGGTGACGTCGTAATCGCCTTGGGTGGTCACCGATTCGATGTCGGAGACCATATACGCCGGTCCTTGGTTGACCGCCGCCCTGCGGTCGAAGGACGCCTTGACGGCGGCGGAGGTGAACGGGGTGCCGTCGTGGAACTTCACCCCTTGACGCAGCTTGAAGGTGAACACCTTGTTGTCCGGTGAGGCCGTCCATTCGGTGGCCAGCAGCGGTTGCAGCTCGGGCTTGTCGGTGCCGGCCTTGTACTGCAGCAGGCCCTCGTAGGTGTTGGTGGTCAGCAGCAGCCCCTGCCCGGCGTAGTAGATGTCGGGGTCCGGCGGCTGGCCCGGATCCTGCAGGAACGACAGGTGCAGCACCTTGTCGGTGGGGGCGGCGTTCGGCGTGCTGCCCCCGCCGGAGTTCGACCCGCCGCAGGCGGTCAGGGTCAGGGCCGCGGTCGCGCCGACCGCGAGGAGCATGCTGAGTTTCTTCATCGGGCGGCTCCTTCGAGGACGGGGTTTGTCGAGGACGCGCCGGAGCCGCCCTGGCGGCGACATCCGGCGAACGCGGCGAGGATCTCATCGGTGGTGCGCATGGCGCCGGTCTGCAGGTACTCCATGGCGTCCAGCGCGGCGTCGTGGCGGTATTGGGAGGACCCGCCGACGCAGTCGGTGACGACGCGGACGTAGAAGTCGCGCTGGTGCGCGTCGGCGAACGTGTAGTGCACACAGACGTCGGTGAGGCCGCCGATCAGGATCAGCGTGTCGGCCTTCAACCCGGACAGCACGATCTCGAATTCGGTTCCGATGAAACCGGAGTAGCGGCGCTTGACGATGTGGAATTCGTGGTTGGGGCCGTCGAAGTCGGGCAGCAGCTCCGGGTGCAACGGTGTGCCGGGCCGGCCGTCGATGCAGTGTGGCCCCTCGACACCGTCGAGTTCACGGCCGAAGTCGATGCCGTTGGCGCGGTGCACTTCCTGGAAGAACACGATCGGGATGGCCGCGGCCCGGGCGGCGGCGATCAGTTGGCGCGCATTGGCGATCCGATCGGCGTATCCGGCCATGTGGGGGATGCCCACCTCCTCGACCGGCATGTCGCCGGACTCCTGCATGTCGACCACGACAAGCACGGGATTGCCCACGATGAGCGGCTGTTTTGGCACCTAACCTCCTGTGACGGCGATACGGGGATCTGCGGCGGCCTGGAGTAGGTCCACGGCCGTGTTGATGACGACGTAGAGGGCACCGAGCATCAGCGTGACGCCGGCGATGGCCGGAAAGTCGGCGACGGGGATGCTCTGCGCGATGTACTGCCCGATCCCGGGCCAGCCGAACACCTGCTCGACCACGAGCACACCCGAGAACATCAGTCCGACTTGCAGTCCCGTCATCGACAGGGCCGCACCGACGGAGTTGCGCAGCACGTGCCGGGCCATGATCCGGGTCTCGGACAGCCCCTTGGCCCTGGCGGTGCGGGCGTAGTCGCTGTCGATATCGGCCAGCAGGCTGCTGCGCAGCACCCGCCCGATCGCCACGGCCGGGCCGATCGCGATCACCAGGGCGGGCAGGATCAGATGATGTACGGCGTCGGCCACCACGTCGAAGCGGGCGTGCAGCAGCCCGTCGACGGTGAGCAGGCCCGTCGGCCCGTCGGGCGGATTCGGTACGGCCAGACGGCCGTTGGCCGGCACCCAGCCCAGGGTCTGGTAGAAGACGATCAATCCCACGATGCCCAGCAGGAACATCGGCGCCGACGACCCGGTGAACAACACCGCGCGCAGCACGCCGGCACCGCGCCACTTCAGCGTGGTGCTGAAGGCCAGCAACACGGCGAGCAGGATCGCGATGAGCAGCCCGGTCAGCGCCAGCTCCAGCGTGGCCGGGAAGAAGGATCCGAGATCGGACAGCACCGCGTGCCGGGTCCGGTAGGAGGTGCCCAGGTCGCCGGTGACCGCCCCGGTCAGGTAATGCCAGAACTGCACGAGCACAGGGTCGTTCAGGCCCAGCGCCTCGCGGCGGGCGGCGACGGCCTGAGCCGAGGCCTGCGCGCCCAGCTGCGCCTTGACCGGGTCCAGCGGTGAGATGTTCTGCAGCACGAACAACACCGCGGTCAACGCGACCAGGATGGCGACCATGGCTCCCAGCCGGGAGGCTATGAAGGTTTTCATGTCTATCTCGTCTTCATCAGGTTGCGCAGGCAGTCACCGGCGATGTTGGCGATCAGCGCCAGCACCAGCACGCCGAGGCCCGGCATCACCGGTAGCCACCACTGCTGCAGGAAGTAGCTGAGGTTGCGTGCCGAGTCGGCGCCCAACTCGGGTGCCGGCGCGGCCTGCCCGAGCCCGAGGAACGACAACGCGGCCAGGGTGAGGATCAGCGTGCCGATGTCCAGGCTGGCCGCCACGAGCGCATTGGGCACCGCGCCCGGCAGCAGGTGCCGTCCGGCGAGCCGGAATCGACTGACCCCGGCCAGCTTCGCCGCTTCGACGTGCGGCCGCGCGGCCAGCCGGGCCACCTCGCCGCGGACCAGCCTGGCGTAAAACGGCCACCACACGATGGACACCGCGATCAACGTGTGCAGGAAGCCGGGTCCGAGGGCGGCCACCACCGCGATCGCCAGCACGGGGGCGGGCAGCGACAGGAAACCGTCGGTGATACGCATCAGGGTGGCGTCCACCCAGCCGCCGGTGGCACCGGCGATCAGTCCGACCAGCCCGCCGATGAACAGCCCGAGCGCCACCACCGCCAGTGCGGCGAACCAGCTGGACCGCGCACCGTAGAGCACGCGGGACAGGATGTCGCGCCCCACGCTGTCGGTGCCGAGCAGGAAACCGTTGGCGCCCGGTGGCTGCAGCGGCATCCCGACGGGCGTGAGCGGGTCGTGCGGCGCCAGCAGCGGCACGGCGACGACGATCAACGTCACCAGGATCACCAGGGCGAAGCCCGCCCAGTTCACGATCGCCGAGCGGGACTGCGGCAGCGTCAGCCGCCATTTCTGGCTGCGGACCAACACGGGTGCGGGCATCGCGTCCAGCGTCGAGCTGACCATCAGCGCACCTTCCGTTCGATGCAGGCGACCTGGTGCGGGTTGCCCGGCGAACCTTCCAGGCGGACGTCGAGTTCGGCACCGGCGCAGGCGTCGACGGCGATCGGGCAGCGCGGGTGGAACGCGCACCCTGGCGGCGGCGACAGCGGGCTGGCGGGTTCGCCTGGCAATACCCGTGATTCGCGGCCCAGGTCCGGGATGGAGTCGACGAGTGCCCGGGTGTACGGGTGGACGGGATCGCCGATGACCTGTTCGGCCGGGCCGACCTCCACGATGCGGCCCAGGTACATCACCGCGATGCGATCGGCGACGACGCGGGCCACCGACAGATCGTGCGTCACGAACACCACCGACATGTCCAGGCTGCGGCGCAGATCACCGATCAGGTTGAGCACCGAGGCGGCCAGCGACACGTCCAGCGCGCTGGTGGGCTCGTCGCACAACAGCACCGGTGGGGGCACCACGGTGGCCCGGGCCAGCGAAACACGTTGCCGCTGACCACCGGAGAGCTGACCGGCACGCGACTTGGCCACCTCGGCGGGCAGGCCGACCCGGTCCAGCACCTCGATGACCGCATCGCGGCGCTGCGCCCGCGACATCTTGGTGCCGCGCAGCCGTTCGGCGATCAGCTCACCGACCGACAACCACGGCGTCAGCGAGGCACCGGCGTCCTGGAACACCATCTGCGGGCGCTGCCCACCGGCCAACGTGACCGAGCCGGAGGTCTGCTTCTCCAGTCCGGCGATGACGCGCAGCAGCGTCGACTTGCCCGATCCACTCTCGCCCACCAGTGCCACCGATTCACCGTGACCGACCCGGAGCGTCACCCCGCGCAGCGCCTGCAGTTTGCCGCGTCGGGCCACCGCGAAAGTCTTGGTGATATCAGCCAATTCGATCGCCGGTGCGGTATCGCCGGCGACCGGGACCGCCGACTCGGCCGCGGGTTCGGGCTGCGCAGCGGCCTCGGTCGCGCCGGGTGGCAACAGGCAGGCGCTCACCCGGCCCGGCGCCACCGGGATCGGGTCCGGCAGTGTGTGCGAACAGTCCTCGGTGGCCAGATCGCAGCGCGGCACGAACGCGCATCCCGGTAGCGGCTCCAGCGGGCTGGGCACCGAGCCCGGCAATGCGGCCAGCGGCCTGCCGCGCTGCGTGTGCAAGGTCAGCCGGGAACGCAGCAGCCCGCGGGTGTAGGGGTGTGCGGGCGTCTGGAGTACCTCGGCGGTGGGCCCGATCTCGGCGATCCGTCCCGCGTACAGCACCGCGATGCGATCCGAGATCTGCGCGGCCACTCCGAGGTCGTGGGTGATGAAGACGATGCTGCACCCGATCTGGTCGCGCAGGCCCTGCAATAAGGTCAGCACCTGCGCCTGCACCGTGACGTCGAGTGCGGTGGTGGGTTCGTCGGCGATGATGAGTTCGGGGTCGCCGGCAATGGCGATGGCGATCATCACCCGCTGCCGCAGGCCGCCGGACAGTTCGTGCGGGTAGGACCGCATACGACGGGCCGGCTCCGGAATGCCCACCGCGGTCAGCAGCCGCAGCGCTTCCTCGGTGCTACCGGCCGCCTCTGCGACCTGTCTACCGATGCGCATGGTCGGGTTCAGTGAGGTCATCGGGTCCTGGAACACCGCGCCCAGGTCGAGGCGGCGCACCTTGCGCAGGGTTTTGGCGTCACCGTGCACCATGTCCGTGCCCGCCACCGAGATGGCGCCGTCGATGCGGGCCCCGGTGGGCAGCAGGCCGAGCATGCCGAACCCCAGCACGCTCTTACCCGAGCCGGATTCGCCCACCAGGCCCAGGATCTCGCCGGGTGCGATGCCGAGGGTGACGCCGCGCAGCGCGTGCACGTCGCGCCCGCCGCGGCGGAACGTCACGTGCAGATCGTCGATGCTCGCGACGGGTTCGGGAGCCGATGCCGCGGTGATCGCTGCGCTCTCCCCGCAGGGCGCGTGGACCGCGGAAACGACGATGCCCATGTGCGTTCTCCCGATCTGTCGCGGCCTGGCCTGTCAGTTGACAGTTTTCACGGCCGGCGTACCCGATGGGTATCGCTGGCGTAACCAATTCCGCGTCGCAAGTAACCGAGGCGTATCGCGCGTTTCTGTCATGTGACAGATACGGCACGGCATACCTTTCGCACCCCCGATGGGCCACGATGAGACCATGTCGCTCACCCGCGCCGGCCGACCCAGGTTGCAGACGCAGCGACGACCCGGAGTGACGGCCCGTGACGAAATCCTCGATGCGGCAGGCGAACTGTTCACCACGCTGGGTTATGCGGGCACGTCCACCCGGAGTATCGCCGAATCCGTCGGCATCCGGCAGGCGTCGCTGTATCACTACTTCGACACCAAGGACGACATCCTGTGCGCCCTGCTGAGCCAGACCGTCACCCCGACCCTGGCCTTCATCCCGGCGTTGTTGGACGCCTCCCCGGCGTTGACGGCCGAGGAGCACCTGCACGCGCTGGCGAGCTTCGACGGTGACCAATTGCTCAACGGCCGCTGGAACCTGGGCGCGCTCTATCTGCTGCCCGAATTGCGGGACGCCCGGCTGGAACCGTTCTGGTCCGACCGGGAGCGGCTGCGGCTGCATTACCTGGCGGCGAGCCGGGCGGTGCTGGAGTGCACCGGGGTGCATCCGGCGGCGGCCGACCTGCCGTTCCGGCTGGTCGAGTCGCTGGTCAACATGTGGTCGGAGCCGCACGGCCCGGAACGGGCGGAACTGCCCGTCCACGTGGCCGACGCATGCCTGCGTGTGCTGGGCAGCGTGGATGCGGCGACCCCGCGATTACGGGAGTCCAGCGCGGCGGTGATCGAGCGGCACCGTGAGCGCGTGGGCGCTGCCGCTCCGAACCTGGCGCCCCGATAACCTCTGGCGGTGTTCCACGTGCTGACGTTGACCTACCTGCAGCCCGACGACATCGTCGACCGGACCCGGCCGGCCCACCTGGACTGGCTGGCCGCGGAGGTGGCCGCGGGGCGGGTGTTGCTGGCCGGGCGCACCGAAGCCCGCGGCGCCGTACTGGTGGTCGGCGACATGTCCGCCGCCGAGGCCGACGCCGTCATCGCCGGGGATCCCTACACCCAAGCGGGGCTGGCACGCTATGACCGGGTGAGCTTCACGGCCGGATTCCGCGCATCAGGTCTATAACTTGGCTCACACGGGTAGCCGGGACTAGATGGGCCGCGGTACTTGTTGAAATAGCGCGACGGCGCAGCGTCGCGCCCTGATTACAGTTACCTTCGCTAACGTTTCAGTGAAGGCGTGTTGCCCGCTCAGAAGACGCAGTCGACGAAGAGGACCGAACGACATCATGACGACCACCGTTTCCGCCTACGCCGCCACCTCGGCCACCAGCCCGCTGACCAAGACCACCGTCGAGCGCCGCGCCGTCGGACCGCACGACGTCGCCTTCGACATCAAGTTCGCGGGCATCTGTCACAGCGATATCCACACCGTGAAGGCCGAGTGGGGCACCCCCAACTACCCGGTGGTACCGGGCCACGAGATCGCCGGTGTGGTCACCGAGGTCGGGTCCGAGGTCACCAAGTACAAGGTCGGCGATCACGTCGGCGTGGGCTGCTTCATCGACTCCTGCCGTGAGTGCGACAACTGCAAGGCCGGCCAGGAGCAGTACTGCACCGGCGAGTACGGCATGCACGGCACGTACAACTCCACCGAGCGCGACGGCAGCCCGACCTACGGCGGCTACAGCACGGCGATCGTCGTCGACGAGAACTACGTGCTGCGCATCCCGGACTCGATTCCACTGGACAAGGCCGCTCCCCTGTTGTGCGCCGGTATCACCCTGTTCTCCCCGCTGAAGCACTGGAACGCGGGCCCGGGCAAGCAGGTGGCCGTCATCGGCCTGGGCGGTCTGGGCCATATGGGTGTGAAGCTGGCCCACGCGCTGGGCGCGCACGTCACGGTGCTGAGCCAGTCGCTGAAGAAGATGGAGGACGGTCTGCGCCTGGGCGCCGACGAGTACTACGCCACCTCCGACCCGGACACCTTCACCAAGCTGGCCGGCAAGTTCGACCTGATCCTCAACACCGTCTCGGCCAACCTGAGCATGGGCGCCTACCTGGGCCTGCTCAAGACGGACGGCACGCTGGTCGAGCTGGGCATCCCCGAGCATCCGCTGGAGGTGCCGACCTTCGCGCTGGCCGGCGGCCGGCGCAGCATCTCGGGTTCGATGATCGGCGGCATCCCGGAGACCCAGGAGATGCTCGACTTCTGCGCCGAGCACGACGTCACCCCGGAGATCGAGGTCATCGAGGCGTCCTACGTCAACGAGGCCTACGACCGGGTCCTTTCGTCGGACGTGCGCTACCGCTTCGTCATCGACGCATCCACGATCTGAGACCGGCACACCAGCCCTGCCGCCCGGGCCTCCTCTTCCCCGGGCGGCACCGGGCTGCGCCCTAGCGGTCTAGCTGTCGAGGTCTTCCACCCCGGACAGCGGCCACCCGGCGGCGGCGAGCCTGGCCGCCACCCGGCGGACGTTCTCCGGACCGGCGTCGTGGTGGGTGACCTCGGCGATGAACGTCTCGATCTCGTCGTGGCCGATCGCCCCGTCGGCCAGCGCGGGCGATCCGGTCGCGGTGATATTGGCGACGACCTCCTTGACCTGATCCTCGGTCAGCGGGGTGTTGCGCAGCAGGGCCAGCAGCGGCACCCGGTCGGCACCGGGCACGCCCTCGGGGTATCCGGCGCGCAGCCAGTCCAGGATTCGGGCGACGAGCGAGGTCGACGTGGTCACGCGACAAGTTTCTCGGGTTCGGTCAGTGGGCGCCACTGCCGGTTCACACAGTTCGCCGGTCATTCACTCGTCGTTCACGCCGCATGCATGTTGCAGGGCACGGACCACGCTGTGCTTGCCGAGGTCGACCTTGAACGCGTTCTGGCTCAACGGCTCCGCGCCGGCCATCAGCAGTTCGGCCGCATGCCGGAACACCGCGGTGGCCGGCCGTTCACCGCGCAGCACCGCCTCGGCCTCCGGTGACCGCCAGGGTTTGGCCGCGACACCGCCGAGCGCAATGGCCGCCGACGCGATCACCCCGTCCTTGAGCTGGACGCCGGCGGCCACCGACACCAGCGCGAATGCGTAGCTGTGCCGATCCCGCACCTTGAGATACCAGCTCGCGTCCGCGAACGGTGTCGGCGGCAACTCGATGGCGGTGATGAGCTCGTCCGCGGCCTTGGTGTTGTCCCGGTCCGGCCGGTCCCCGGGCAACGCGAAGAACTCTGCGATCGGGAGGGTGCGCTCCCCCGCGGGGCCGCGCAGCCGCACGACGGCGTCCAGGATCGCCAGCGCGACGGCCATATCGGAGGGGTGCACGGCCACGCAGTGCGCACTGGCGCCGAACAGCGCGTGCTCCCGGTTGAAGCCACCCACCGCAGCGCAGCCCGACCCGGGTGAGCGTTTGTTGCACTGCGCGAAGGCCGGATCCATGAAGTACGGGCACCGGGTGCGTTGCACCAGATTGCCGCCCGCGGTGGCCATGTTGCGGATCTGGGTGGTCGCACCGGACAGGATGGCCTGCGACAGCACCGGATAGCGGGTCCTGATCAGCCGGTGGTTGGCCACCGCGCTGTTGGTCACCCCGGCCCCGATGCGCACACCGCCACCGGGTGTGGCCGTGATGGTGTCCAGCCCGATCCGGCGGATGTCGATGAGGGCGTCCGGGGCCTCCACCCCGGTCTTCATCAGATCCAGCAGATTGGTCCCGCCGGCGAAATAGCGTGCGCCCGTGGCGGCTTCGTTGATCGCGTCGGGAACACTGACCGCGTGCCGGAATGCGAACGTCTTCACGGTCGGTCCCCGGTGACGGAGGCGATGGCGGCGACGATGTTGGCGTAGGCGCCGCAACGGCAGATGTTGCCGGCCATGCGCTCGCGAATCTCGTTGCCCGACAGGCACGGTGGCCCGTTCACCACGTCTGCGCGCGGCCCGTCGAAGGTGCTGGCGCACAGGTCGCCCCTGGCGTGCTCACGCAGCAGGGCGTGTGCCGAGGACAGCTGTCCGGGGGTGCAGTAGCCGCACTGAAATCCGTCGTGCTCGACGAACGCCTGTTGCAGTGGCGTCAGGGTGTCACCGTCGGCCAGCCCCTCCACCGTGGTGACCTCGGCTCCGTCGATGGACACGGCCAGGGTCAGGCAGCTGAGCACCCGCTCGCCGTCGACGTGCACGGTGCAGGCCCCACACAGGCCGTGGTCGCAGCCCTTCTTGGTGCCGGTGAGCCCCAGGCGCTCGCGCAGCACGTCGAGCAGGGTGGCGCGAACATCGGTGTCGATCTCGGTGTCGGTGCCGTTGACCGTCAGTTTCATCTCGGCTCCTCGTACCGGGGTGAGAAGGGTGTCATCAGGCTTTCCAGGGTTATCGGCAAGTCCCGCAACCGCTTTCCGGTGGCGTGGTGGATCGCGTTGGCGATGGCCGCCGGCACCCCGCAGGTGCCGATCTCGCCGATGCCGCGCACACCGATCGGGTCCAGCCCGAAATCGGCGATGTCGACGAAGGCGATGTCGAACTCCGGCCGGTCGGCATGGGTCGGCACGTAATACTCGCCGATCAGTTGGGCGGTCCTCGGATCGCGCGGGACCTGTTCCAGCAGCGCCATTCCGATCCCGAAGGTGATGCCGCCCATCACCTGGTTGGTGGCCAGTTTCGGGTTGAGCACCCGGCCGCAGTCCAGCACCGCCGTCCAGCGCGTCACCGTGGCCCTGCCGATCTGCTCGTCGACCTCCACCTCGCAGAAGTGCGCGCCGAAGGATTGGGACAGCGGGCCGGTCTCGGCGGCTCCCCCGGCCGACACGGTGAAGCTGAGTGCTGCCCGTAGCGCTCCGCCGCGGCGCAGCAGGTCGGCCAGTGTCGTGGGATCCCCGTCGTAGTCGGGGCAGTGTTCGGCGAGCCGGCGCCGCCATTCGCGCGCCGCGGCGTGCACGGCCGAGCCGACCGTCGCGGTGGTCTGCGAGGCACCGCTATAGGGCGCGTCGGGAAAGCTGGAGTCACCGGAGCAGAAACTGACCTGTTCGAGCGGCAATCCGCAGCCGTCGGCGGCCAGTTGCGCCATCACGGTGCGCACCCCGGTGCCGATCTCGTGGGTGGCCGAGGCGAACCGGACCCGGCCGTCGGCGTCGGTATCCACCCGGCAGCCGGCCGGCATCCGGCGGCCCGGGTAGGTGGCGGTGGCCACGCCCCAGCCGACCTGCACGCCGTCCCGCCGCATCGAGCGGGGTTTCGACGGTCGGTCTGCCCAGCCGAACCGTCGCGCGCCCTGCTCATAACACTCGGCCAGGTGCTTGCCCGAGTACGGGCGCCCGCTGGGCTGGTCGAGCTGCGGGTCGTTGGCCAACCGCAGCGCCACCGGGTCCAGCTGCAGCCGCTCGGCCAGTTCGTCCATGGCGACCTCGAGTGCGAACAGCCCGGGCGCCTCACCCGGGCCACGCATGAAACACGGTGTGGGCGCGTTGATTCGGGCCACGGTGTGCGAAACCGCCAGTCGCGCAGACTGGTACAGGAAGCGTGCGGACAGTCCGACCGGTTCGCAGAAGTGCGCGACGGTGGAGGTTTCGGTGAGGGTGTGCTGCTCGGTGCTGAGCAGGGCGCCGTCGGTGTCGGCGACCAGCGCCACCTGTTGTTCGGTGCGCGGCCGGTGACCGGTCGAGGTGAACATCTGATTGCGGGTCAGCACCAGCTTCACCGGACGGCCCACCGCGCGTGCGGCGACGGCACACAGCACCACGTGCATCCACAGGAAGCTCTTGGACCCGAACGCACCGCCGACGAATTCGGAGACGATGTGCACCCGCTCTTCGGGGACCCCGAGATAGGCGGCCAGCGCCCGGCGTTCACCGGTGATCCAGCGGGTGCTGTCGTGCACCGTCAGGGTGTCACCGGTCCATTCGGCGATGGTGGCCGACAGTTCGATCGGATAGTGGGTGTTGCGTGCGGTGGTGTACCGGGCAGCGATCCGCACTCCGGTGGGTTCGGCATCCGGCCCGCGACGATCTTGCAGCTTCTCGTCGTCGAGTTTGACGAAATGGTCGGGGCGGTAGGCCCCGTGCCGGACGAGACCGTCCCGCTCGTCGGCGGGCACCGGCTCCGCGAGCACCTGGTTGGCCGTCAATTGCGCTGGTACGCTCCGGTACTCGAACCGCATCAGCGCGGCCGCCTGCGCCGCGTTCTCGGGCGAATCCGCGACCACCACGGCCATGTGCTGGCCCACGTGTTGCACCGTCAGATCCGACAGCGGCGGCCGGCGCTCCAGCGGCAAGTCCCAGGTGAGGTCGTCGGGAAGCACGTGCAGCGGTGGACAGTTCAGCGGGGTCAGAACGTAGAGCACACCGGGCGCGGCGGTGGCGACCGCAGCGGCGGCCGCCACCGATTCCTCGGTCACCACGCCGTGCGGTATCTCGGACTGCACCAGCGCCGCGTAGGTCACCCCGGCCACCGGGGTGTCGGCGGTGTACCGGGTGGCCCCGGTGACCTTGGCGCGTCCCTCGACCCGGTCGACCGGCCTGCCGACGCTCAGGTCGCCCATGGTCCTGGTCCCTTCTGGTCAACTATCTTGCGGGTGAATCGGTTTCAGTCGAGCGGATTGCGCCGGTCGACGATCAGCGGATCGGCGGGGGTGAACGGGAAGTTCGGCAGATCGTCGATGTGGGTGTTGAAGGCCGCGGCCAGCACCTCGCGCGAGTAGGCGCTCGCCGAGGCACGATAGCCGATATCGGCGGGGAACGGCTGGTCGAAGAAGATCAGGAAGTGCCAGTCGTCGGTGCCGATGTTCTCGATGTGATGTGGGTAGGCACGCGGGATGAAGTACATGTCACCCGTGGTCATGGTCCAGGTATCAAGGGAGCCATCGGGATTCATAATAGTCATCCGGGCGTCACCGTGCTGGACGTAACCCATCTCGGCGGTGACCGGATGCCAGTGCGGCTCACGCATACCGTCCTCGGCGACCCGCAGCGAGTACATCGAGATGTCCTTCAGCGCCGGCCAGAACTGGTCCCTGGCGAACCTGGCGTTGCCGCTGGCGTAGTTCAATCCCGGTGCCTGGGCTTCGATGTCGAACTTGTGCGGATCCTCGAAGTACGCCGACGCGGGGATCTCGGGGTCACCGACGCGGGCGGCCAGCTTGTGGTCGGTGAGTGGATGGGGCGGGAAAGTCGCGGTGTCGCGCCGGATCTTGGCCAGGTCCGAGGCCGGCAGGTCATAGGTGTTGCCCAGCACCGCATCGGTGAAGGCACCGAACGTCGCGCCGAACCCGAAGTCCTCGGGACGCTCGTTGCGGAAGGCGATGATGAACTCGGCCACGTCGGTGCCGATGTTCTCGATGTGATGCAGCGCCCCGGAGTCGATGTGGAACATCTGGCCGGCCGTGACGATGAAGTTGGCGAACTTGCTGTGGTTGTCCAGTACCGAGACCAGCGCGGTGCCGGACACGCAGTAGGTCAGCTCGTTGGCGTTGGCGTGCCAGTGCGGGGTGCGCATCGCGCCGGGGTTGAGCAGCACACGCTTGATGGACAGTCGGTTCAGGATGGGCAGGTTGTCGGCGGTGACGCGGCGCATCGAGCCGAAGTCGTTCTCCTCGACGATCTCGCCGTCGAGCAGGGACAGCGTGTGCGTGCCACGGGTGACTGCTGCAGTCATTTCGATCTCCTCTGGCTGGACTGGTTCGACGTGTTCACCTTGCTCCACTGCGGGGGCGATGTCTGCAATGCTGGCTGCCAATCCCCGGGGAACGCTGCCGGTACCGGCCGGGTAGCGCTAGCCCCCATATCGACCCGATACCGCGCCGCCGCGACGACGAAATGCGAGAATGTCGCGGCTGCACGGGCGGCTGGCGGCTGGGCGGAAAGGGCATACGGGTGGCTATACGAGTTGTCATCGCCGAGGACGACGTGTTGTTGCGGGAGGGCGTGGCAAGTCTGCTGCAGCGGTCGGGATTCGACGTCGTCGGGCAGGCCGGTGACGCACCGACGCTGCTCGAGGTGGTGCGGGCGCAACGCCCCGAGCTGGTGCTCACCGATATCCGCATGCCACCCGGCCACAGCACCGAGGGGCTGGACGCCGCCCGCACCATCCGCGCCGAGCACCCGGACACCGGCATCGTGGTGCTCTCGGCGCATATCGACGTCGAACACGCCACCGAGCTGCTCGCCGGCGGGCATGCGATCGGGTACCTGCTCAAGACTCGCGTCACCGATGTGGAGGATTTCGTCGACACCCTCAACCGGGTGGCCGCCGGCGCCTCGGTCATCGATCCGGCGCTGGTCACCGAGCTGGTGTCGGCACGGCGGCGCAACGATCCGCTGTCCGCGCTGAGCTCACGCGAACGCGAGGTGCTGGCCCTGATGGCCGAGGGGCTGTCCAACGC
This sequence comes from Mycolicibacterium canariasense, assembly GCF_002101555.1. Lineage (GTDB taxonomy): Bacteria > Actinomycetota > Actinomycetes > Mycobacteriales > Mycobacteriaceae > Mycobacterium > Mycobacterium canariasense. The sequence goes on along the minus strand of NZ_LQOL01000052.1, from coordinate 140,435 downwards.
GGGCATCGGCAGGCGACTCTGGGTTACCGAGGGCACGGTGGAAAAACACGTGCGCAGCATCCTGACCAAGCTGGACCTGCCGGAAACCGGCGACGATCACCGGCGGGTGCGCGCGGTGATCCTGTTCCTGGACGCGCGCTGACCTCAGCCGTGCAACAGGCCGCGGATCGCCTCGGGCGACAACGCGAACTTGGGCAGGAAACCGCGGGCCGGGCTGTCGGCGATCAGGTCGGCGAAGTCCTGTTCGTCGTGGGTGGAGATGAGGATCACCGGCACATCGGTGAGCTGCTCGGCCACGTCGAAACCGTTGTCGGCGCCGAGGTCGACGTCCACCAGCGCGACGTCGGGTCGCAGCGCCCTGCTGGCGTCCACCGCGCCGGCGCCGTCGGTGGCCGTGCCGACGACGGTGATCCCGCCGTGCGCCAGCATCGTCGCTGCGGCATCCCGAAAGGCGGCGCTGTCGTCGACGATCAGCGCCCGCACAACCGGTGAACCAGACATACTCCGAGCTTGACAGCACCACGCGGCCGAGGCATTACCGCTAGCCGGAAAGTTCGCTGTCAACTTCGGCAATAACATCTGCGGGGTGAACTGGCATTCGTGGTCCGGTCGTGCTCTGGCCCTCGTCGTGCGGCCCACTGCCCGGCCCCTGGGGTGGGGTGTGGTGGTGGCCGCCGGCTTCATCGCCGCCGAGACGCTGGTGGTGCTGGCGCTCAAGCGGGTGTCCCCCGATGACGCGTTCGGGGCGGTGTTCCTGCTCGGGGTGCTGGTGGTCTCGGCCGGTTGGGGGTTCGGGCTCTCGGTGGCGACGTCGGTGGCCAGCGCGCTGGTCTACACGTACTTCCACCTGGAGGGCCGGGACAGCCTGGCACCGGCGGTCGGAGTATTCCTCACCCTGGCGCTGGTCACCAATGTGCTGGTCGGACAGGCCCGGCTGCGCACCGCCGAAGCCGAACAGCGCCGCCGCGAAGCGACCGGGCTGGCCGATCAGCAGGCCGCGCTGCGGCGGGTGGCCACCCTGGTGGCCCGCGGGGCGCCCACCTCCGAGGTGTACGACGTCGCGGTCTCGGAGTTGGCACACAGCCTCGGAGCACAGCATGTCACGCTGCTGCGTTACGAATCCGACGAGCACGCTGTGGTGCTGGCGACCAACGATCCCCGGGCTTTCGCTGCCGGCCAACGGTTTTCGCTGGCGGGCGACAATGTCGGCACCCGGGTCCGCGCCACCGCCGCCCCGGCCCGCATCGACGATTACGGCGCGGCCACCGGCGAGGTCGCCACGATGCTCACCGGGTTGGGCATGCGCTCGGGTGCCGGCGCGCCGGTGATCGTGGACGGTCAGCCGCGCGGTGCGCTCGTGGTGGCCTGGCCGAAGCCGTACGGCGCCGCCGAGCACGCCGAGGCGCATATCTGTGATTTCGCCGATCTGGTGTCCACCTCGATCGCCAATGCCGAGACCCGCGCCGAACTGACCGCGTCGCGGGCCCGCATCGTCGCCGCCGCCGACCAGGCCCGGCGCGGCTTCGAACGCGATCTGCACGACGGCGCTCAGCAGCGCATCGTCGCGCTCAGCCTGCAGTTGCGCGCGGCCGAGGCGGCCGCCGAGGGCAACGTGCGCACCCAGTTGTCCGGCATCGTCGAGGGTCTGGCCGGGCTGTATGCCGACCTGCAGGAATTGTCCCGCGGCCTGCACCCGGCGATCCTGTCGAAGGGCGGGCTGGCACCCGCGATCCGGACGCTGGCCCGCCGGTCGCCGGTGCCGGTCGAACTCGACCTGCACGTCGACGCGCGGTTACCGGAGTCCGTCGAGGTGGCCGCCTACTACGTGGTGGCCGAATCCCTCACCAACGCAGCCAAATACGCCAAGGCGGAGGTGATCACCGTCACGGCGGTCGCCGATCAGGCCGGGCTGCGGCTGACGGTGACCGACGACGGTGTCGGTGGCGCGGTGGCGGGCGGGGGGTCGGGTCTGGTCGGTCTGCGCGACCGGGTGCAGGCGCTGTCCGGCGAGTTCGGGGTGTCCAGCGCCGCGGGGGCCGGGACCACCATCACCGCGGCTATCCCGCTGAACGCCTGAACGGCAGCACGCGACACACTTCCTGAGGTCGCCGCGCCGGCGCGGGGCCGACGTAGGACGGGTGCCTGCGCTTGGCCTCGACGAGCGCGCGCATGTTCTGCCGGGCGCGTCGCGGCGCGAGCTCGACGACGTTGGTCTCGGCAATCGCGGTCGCTGCCATGATGTCCCCTCCTGTACGGGTCGTGCATCCGTCACCTTTGAGGTTGCTCGCCCAATGGAGGAAGACCTTCAACGAAAGCCGTGAAGTTGCTGAGAAAGCGTGGGTCGGCGCCGGAACGGCAGCACCCGGCATGACACCTGCGCGCCCACGGCATCGGCCGACGCCACCCGCCGGCGTGTGGCCGCCGGTGTCCGGCGCAGATCGTGCCGGGCCCGTCGGGACGCGAGGTCGACGACATTGCTCGCTGTGACACCTGCCAATACCCGTGCTGTCATGATCGTCCCTCCTCGCCCTGACCTGCGTGAGAATGCCCCGTTCGGGGGGTGGGCAAACCGCTCGTCCGCCAGGTGTAGAGCGGGCTCCACCGGGGTAATCCCGGCAACACGAAAACACCGGCTGAGGAAGGCGGCATGCGACTACGGCGGAGTGCACTCTCGGCTCCCGGGATCAGCCGGAAGCGGCGCGGGAAGGGGTTCGCCTACTACGGTCCGGACGGTTCGTTGCTGAATGACGAACCGACGATCACCCGGATCAAGGCGCTGGTGATTCCCCCGGCCTGGAAGAAGGTATGGATCTGCCCGTTCCCGAACGGACACATCCAGGCCGTGGGCACCGACGCGGCGGGCCGGCGCCAGTACCTCTATCACCCGCAATGGCAGCAGGAACGGGCCGAGGAGAAGTTCGACCGGGTCCTGGAGATGTCCACCCAGCTGCCGGACTGGCGTGCCAAGGTCGCCGCGGATCTCGGCGGCAAGGGCCTGGGCCGGGACCGCGTGCTGGCGCTGGCGCTGCATCTGCTGGACCAGGGGTACTTTCGCGCTGGCGGCGAACAGTACGCCGAGGAGAACGAATCGTACGGCCTGGCAACGTTGTTGTGCGAACACGTCAGTGTCCGAGGTGACGCGGTGTCCTTCGACTACCCGGCCAAGAGCGGCGTGCAGCGGCGCCTGGAGTTGGCGGATCCCGAGGTGGCGCGCGCCGTCAAGGCCTTGTTGCGCCGCGGGGACGGGAGCGAACGGCTGCTGGTGTGCCGGGCCGCTTCCGGCTGGGCCGACATTCGCTCCGAGGATCTCAACGCGCGGTTCAAGGAGCTGGTGGGCGCCGAGTTCAGCGTCAAGGACCTGCGGACATGGCACGGAACGGTGCTGGCCGCGGCCGCGTTCGCCGACGCCGATCCCCCGGTCTCCAAGCGCGTGGTCAAACGCGTCGAGGCGGCCGTGATGAAAGAGGTCGCCGAGTCGTTGGGCAACACGCCCGCCGTCGCCCGCAGTTCCTATGTCGATCCCCGGGTGGTCGCCGGCTACGAGCAGGGTCTGACCATCGCCACCGGGGTTCGCCGCGCGGCGAGGATCGACGATTCCGTTGCTGCACAAGCGGCTCTGGAGAAAGCCACCCGCAACCTGATCCTGAAGGTCGACAAGGGCACTGCCGCGTCCCGACGGCCCACGGGTGCGCCGATGCCGACGGCGGCGTGAGCGTCGCCATCCGCCGCGCAGTGCACTCCGAATGCCTTACGACGCCGGCGACGACCCGCGCGAGGAGGGACGCAAGAGGGAGAGGACAAGGCATGCCGGGTGTGCAGACCATCGCCAAGCAGGTGGTGCAGACGGTGGGATCCGTGGCCGGGATCAGGATCGGGCTGGAGGAGCCGACGTTCAACGCGGTGGAGCTGGCTCGCGGGGTGCAGGTGCGCCACTACCGGGAGCGGATCGCGGCCCAGACGCGGGTCCGGGGGCAATCGGAGGAACAGGCCCGATCCACGGGATTTCGGCGCCTCGCCGCGTACATCTTCGGCGGCAACGACGGTGGCCGGAGCATCGCGATGACGGCTCCCGTGGCGGTGCAGACCGATCGGTCCCGCGGCGCCAAGATCGCCATGACCGCGCCGGTCGCCCAGCAGCGCGATACCGACGCGTGGGTCATCCGCTTCTTCATGCCCGCGCAGTGGACCATGGACACGCTGCCCACACCCGATGACCCGCGCGTCGAACTGGTGACGGTCCCACCGCAGAAGTACGCCGTGTTGCGGTTCAGCGGCGGCCGTCACGCCCGGCGGGTCGCCGAGCAAACGGCCAGGTTGCGGGATGTCCTGCGGGAGAATGGGTTCGAGGCCGCCGGTGAACCCACGGCGTGGTTCTTCGACCCGCCGTGGACGCTGCCGTTCCGCCGCCGCAACGAGGTCGCCATCCCCGTCGAGTGACGCGCGACTGTGCCGATTCAGAGCCGACACATAGCTGATAATTATATTCGCTAACTAACCTTGCAGACATGAACGCACACAAACTGATTGCCGGCATGGCGATCGCCGGTGGATTGACAGCAGCAGCAGTCGGCATCGGAGCGGGGACGGCCGCGGCCGCACCTGCCCCGACAACCGGTCCGGTCCCGGCCTGGGGCCCTCCGCCCCCACCCGGACCCGGCTGGGGAGGCCACGACCACGGCTGGGGCCGGCCCGGCGACGGCTGGGGGCCGCCGCGCGGTTGGAACCCGAACGAAGGCCCGTGGGGACCGGCCGGCTGGAACGGCGGCTGGCAGCCCCCGGGCGCCGTCTGCCTGGGACAGTGGTGCATCTAGCCGGGCATCCCGGCGTCAGAAGTCCCAGTCCTCGTCTTCGGTGTTGACGGCCTTGCCGATCACGTAGCTCGACCCGGAGCCGGAGAAGAAGTCGTGGTTCTCGTCGGCGTTGGGGCTCAGCGCCGACAGGATCGCCGGGTTCACGTCGGTCTCGTCCTTGGGGAACAGCGCCTCGTAACCCAGGTTCATCAGGGCCTTGTTGGCGTTGTAGCGCAGGAACTTCTTGACATCCTCGGTCAGGCCGACGCCGTCGTAGAGGTCCTGGGTGTACTCGGTCTCGTTGTCATACAGCTCGAAGAGCAGTTCGTAGGTGTAGTCCTTGAGCTCTTGGCGCTTGGCCTCGTCCACCAGGGCCAGCCCGCGCTGGTACTTGTAGCCGATGTAGTAGCCGTGCACGGCCTCGTCGCGGATGATCAGCCGGATCATGTCGGCGGTGTTGGTCAGCTTGGCCCGGCTGGACCAGTACATCGGCAGGTAGAAGCCGGAGTAGAACAGGAAGCTCTCCAGCAGCGTGGAGGCCACCTTGCGCTTGAGCGGATCGTCGCCGCGGTAGAAGTCCATCACGATCTGCGCCTTGCGCTGCAGGTTCGGGTTCTCCTCCGACCAGCGGAACGCCTCGTCGATCTCGGCGGTGGAGCACAACGTGGAGAAGATGTTGCTGTAGCTCTTGGCGTGCACCGACTCCATGAACGCGATGTTGGTGTAGACGGCTTCCTCGTGCGGGGTCAGCGCGTCGGGGATCAGGCTGACGGCGCCGACGGTGCCCTGGATGGTGTCCAGCAGGGTCAGACCGGTGAACACCCGCATGGTGAGCTGTTTCTCGGCGTCGGTCAGGGTGCCCCAGGACGGGATGTCGTTGGACACCGGCACCTTCTCCGGCAACCAGAAGTTGCCGGTCAGCCGGTCCCAGACCTCGGCGTCTTTGTCGTCCTGAACCCGGTTCCAGTTGATGGCCGAGACACGGTCGATCAGCTTCATTCCGTCGGACATCTGGAACCCCAATTCGGTGCGTGGTGAGTGGCTGCCACGACACTACAACTGGGGGCCGACAACACGCCGGAGCCCCACAAATTGTGTTTTCGTGTCGCGTCGGTCAGGCCGTGAACTCGTACTCGGCCGGCTGGAAATGCCGGGTGGACAGCCAGTACTGCCAGGTCATCCCGCTCCACAGGGTCCGGTTGACACCGTGGGCGTCCATGTACCAGCTGTGGCAACCTCCGGTGCTGAACACCGTACCCGCCAGATCGTGCTGCAACTGCGCGTTGAAGTCGTCCTGGGCCCGCCGCGTCGGGGCCAGCGCCTTCGCGCCCGCGGCGTCGGCGGCGGCGATGGCCTGCGCGACGTAGCGGATCTGCGACTCGATCATGAAGACCACCGAGTTGTGCCCCAGCGCGGTGTTCGGGCCGAGCAGGAAGAACAGGTTCGGCATCCCCGCCACGGCGATACCGCGGTGCGCGGCGATGCCTTCCCGCGTCCAGCGGTCCACCAGGTCCTCACCGCCGGCACCCTTGATGTCGACGTAGGTGTAGGAGTCGGTGACGTGGAAGCCGGTGGCCCACACGATGACGTCGACCGGATGCTCGGCACCGTCACCGGTGACGACGCCGGTCGGCGTGAGCCTGGCGATCCCGTCGGTGATCACGTGCGTCTTGGGGTTCGCGATGGCGCGGTAATAGGTGTCGGAGTTCAGGATTCGCTTGCATCCGGCGGTGTAGTTCGGGGTGAGCTTGCGGCGCAACTCGGGATCTTTGATGCTGCGGTTGATGTTCCAGCGGCCCAACAGTTCACCGATCTTGAGCAGCCGCGGCTGCCGCGTCATGGCGAAGCCGACCCCCTCGTGGATCCAGTAGATGGCCGCACGCATCAGCGCCCGGGTGCCCGGAACGTAGGTGAACGCCCGCCGCATCCATTGTGGGAAGGCATTGTTCGGCCGCGGCATCACCCAGGCCGGGGTGCGCTGATACAGATCGAGCCCGGCCACCTGGTCGATGATCGCCGGGACGATCTGGATGGCGCTGGCACCGGTGCCGATCACGGCCACGCGCTTGCCGGTGATGTCCACGTCGTGGTCCCACTGGGCCGAGTGGAACATCGCCCCGGCGAACGTGTCGGCGCCCTCGATATCGGGAATCGACGGGATGTGCAGGCCGCCGGCCCCGGAGATCAGGAACTGCGCGACGAACTCCTGCCCGGACTTGTCGAAGACATGCCAGCGGCAATCCTGCTCATCCCAGTGCGCACGGTCGACGAAGGTGTTGAACCGGATGTTGCGGCGCAGGCCGTACTTGTCGGTGACGTGTTTGAGGTAGTCGAAGATCTCCGGCTGGAACGACCACATGTGGGTCCAGTCCGGTTTCGGCTCGAAGGAGAAGGAGTACATGTGCGACGGGATGTCGCACGCGCAGCCCGGGTAGGTGTTGTCCCGCCAGGTGCCGCCGATCTCGTCGGCCTTCTCCAGGATGAGGAAATCCCGGTCGGTGAAGCCCTGCTTCTTCAGCGCGATGCCCATCCCGAGTCCGGAGAACCCGGATCCGATGATCAACGCGCGGGTGACGACGGCGGACATAGCTCACGGCCTTTCCCGGGAACGGCGGTACCGGATATCCAGTATCCAGACTGGGTGACCGCGACCGCAACAGCCGCAGCTCAGGCGCCCAGGTCCACCTGTTGGCGCTTGACTGCCTTGCTGACCGGCTGATCGGGATCGATCGCGACACCCATCAATTCGCCGGTGCCGTTCACCGCACCCATCATGATCGTGGTCATATGGGCGACGAACTGGTCCATCGGCATCCGGCGGGCACCGTCGTCGCTGCCACCCAGCCACCAGTCGGTGGCCGAGGCGGCGGTGCCGAACAGCGCGAACGCGGCCAATTCGAAGACCGCGGGGTCCAGGTCCATGTCCTTGAGCTCTCCGCTGACCATGTCGGCGATCGCCAGGGTGATGTCGCGGCCGCGATTGACCGTCGTCATCGCCGCCGCCGACTGGTCGGCGAACCGGCCCTGCAGCAGGAACCGCACCACGTTCGGGTGCTGGTCCACCAGCTCCACGTAATGTTCCACGGCCCGGCCGATGATCTGCCGGGCGGTGTCGGTCTCGATGTTGATCGACGGGATGACCGCCGCCCACAGCATGTCGCGCATCCGCTCGCCGATCTGGGCGAACATGTCGGACTTGTCGGTGAAGTGCCGGTAGATCTTCGGTTTGGCGGTGCCGGCTTCCTCGGCGATCTCCCGGACGCTGACGTTGGGGCCGAGCCGGTCGATCGCCCGGAAGGCCGCGTCGATGATCTCCCCGCGCACCTTCTTGCGATGCTCCCGCCACCGCTCGCTGCGCGCATCGACCTTCACGCCCGGTTGCCCACCGGGCAGCGGTATGGAGGGAAGAGATGGTCTGCGCACCCACCTACTGTACCGGGCTGGCGCTTTCTGACCTGCCGTGACCGCACGACGTCCTACCGGTTGCGGACGGACGCCCGTACCGCTTGGGTAGCATTGCACGGACACAATCCCTTTCAACGAGGCGGAAGATGACGGCCCGATACGACCTGGTCATCGCGGGCGGGGGCCCGTCTGGATCAGCGGCTGCCTGGCAGGCCGCCCAGACGGGGGCACGGGTGATCGTCCTGGACAAGGCGGACTTTCCCCGGGACAAACCCTGTGGTGACGGCTTGACCGCGCGCGCGGTCAGCTACCTGCAAAAGATGGGCCTGGCCGACGAGGTGGCCAAGTACCACCGGATCAACCGGGTCACGGTGTACAGCCCGAGCGCCTGGGAGTTGTCGTTTCCCCGCCGGCCCGGAATGCCCGACCACGGGCACACCGCCAGCCGCACCGACCTGGACCTCAAGCTGCTCAAGCACGCCGAGTCCGCCGGCGCCGAGGTCCGTCAGGGCGCCGAGGTGGCCGGCCCGGAATTCGACGCCGACGGCCGGGTGGTGGGTGTGGTGCTCAAGAGCGGTGAGAAGGTGCTCGGCGACGCCGTCATCGCGGCCGACGGAGCCTACTCGCCGATCAAGCGGGCGCTGAAACTGGATTCCCAGTACAACGGCTACTCGGCCATCGCGATCCGCTCCGAGATGCATGCCAACCGCCCCGACGGCGACAGCATGGACATCTACCTGAAGCTGCTGTTCCAGGGCGATCAGCTACCCGGCTACGGGTGGGTGTTCCCGATGGGCAACGGCGTCTTCAACATCGGGTTGGGCTACGTCAACAGCTACAAGAACTGGCAGTCGATCAACGCCACCCAGTTCCTCGGTGAGTTCCTGCGGTCGTTGCCGCACGACTGGGAGCTGCCGCCGATCGAGGAGTTGAAGAAGAACAAGAGCGTGCGGGCGTGGCGATTGCCGATGGGCTTCACCGCCTGGCCGCCGTGGCGTCCCGGTGTGCTGTTCACCGGCGACTCGCTGGGTGCCGGCAAGCCGGCGTCCGGCGCCGGTATCTCCAAGGCCCTCGAATCCGGCTTGGCCGCAGGCGAATGCGCCATCGCGGCGCTGCAGAACGGTGGTCCCGACGACTTCACCAACTATGCGCAGCGGATGGAAGCCGCGTGGGGCAGGGAGTACCGGCGTGGCCGTTACATGCACAAGCTGATCGGCAACCCGAAAGTCGCCGAGGCCGGTATCAAGCTGATCGACAATGCGGCGTTCCGCGACCGGCTGCTCAAGGCGCTGTACAAGAAGGCGCAGGGGCCCGCGCACCAGAAGGTCTAACCGAACGCGTACTGCACGTGTTCGTCGACGGCGACGAATCCGATCCGCCGATAGACCCGGTTGGCCACCTCGTTGGCGGCATCGGCGAACAGCACGACCTCGTCGGCGCCGCGGGCGTGTGCGTGCCGGGCGGCGGCCGCGGTCACCGCGGCCGCGTATCCGTGCCCGCGGTGCCGCGGCGGGGTGAACACCGGGCCGATCCGCGACACGCCCGCCAGCGGCGCATGCACCCGGGCCATGCTGACCGGTGCGCCGCCGACGGTCCACAGCACGATGTCGCCGTCGGTGAGGGCGATCTGGTGCAGGTAGGCCCGCCGGGCCTCGCGGTCGGATGCCGCGCCGAAGGCCTCGACGAAGAACGCGTCCAGCCAGTCGACGAGCAGGTCCACCTCGCGTCCGACGGCCGGCCGGCCCTCCCCCGGCACACCGGCCGGCGTCGCCAACGCCGCCAGCCGGTACAGCGGCTCCACCTCGGTCAGCTCGGCGCGCATGCCTGTGGTATCACTCCAGGCCGTCGCGAATGCCGTTGTGCTGTCCCGCGTTCCGCGCACGCTCGGCAATCGCGGGTGGGTCCGCGTCAGCGCGGCTGCCACGTCTGCGGCGCCGGCCGGCGGCAGGCCGCTGGTCAGCAGGGCGGCGTCGCCGAGCTGAACGGCGGCACCGACCGTGACACCGTCGGTGACCGACACCATGAGGTGGCCTTCATCGGATACCGGCAGGCGCAGGGTCGTCAGCTCGACCGTGAAGGTCACCGGGTCGGGCAGATAGACCGACCTGGCGACCGGGGCGAACTCGTCCCGGGTGCGGTGCAGGCTGACGTGCATTCTTCCCAGGGTGGCCGGGTTCGCCGGGCGGCGCCACCGAATTTCGCCGTGCCGGTGACGTCACTCGCTGTGGGTCAGTTGGTCGGCATACGCGGCGCCGGCGCTGCCGTTGAGTTTCGCCGCGTCGAAGCCGTATCCGACCGCGTCACCACGGATCGCGCGCAACGGATCCTCGAAGTCGCGGAAGTAACCCATCGCCCACGCACCCTCCTGGTAGCCGATGAGCTTGAGCAGGTCGTCATCGAGGGTGCGCGCGACGTCGGGTGGCACGGAGAGGAACTGGTTCTCCTCCTGGCGAACCCAGCCCACGCAGTAGTTGACGTTGATGGCACGCCGAACCTGGTCGCTGCGGTTGGCCGCGCCGCTGTGCACGATCTTGCCGGTGTACAACAGCACCGAACCGCGTGACATCTCGGCCTGCAGGCACTCGTCGTCGGCATAGTCGGTGGGTTTCTTGTCGCCGACCTGACTTCCCGGCACCACGCGGGTGGCGCCCATCTCGGCGGTGTAATCGGTCATCGCCCACAGCGTGTTGCACTGCACGTGGTAGTCATCGGGGAACGGGTAGAAGTCGAAGGCATTCTGGTCGCGATGCAACGCCTGATCCGATTCGCCGGGTTCTATCGAGATGACCTGGGTCAGCATCAACTGAAAAGCGCTGGCGTGGCCGAGGAAGTCCGTGCAGACCCCGAGGACGGTCGGGTTCTGAATCAGTGTGCGGCACGCCGGCGATCGGGCGATGAGCGCACCGGTGCGCCGCGTCTTGCGGCCGATCATCGCGTTGTACCCCATGGGCGTCGCGTCCAGGTACGGCGCCAGCTCATCGGTGATGGTGTCCATCAACGAGTTCGGCACCAGCTCGTCGACGATCACGTAGCCGTCACGGCGAAGGTGGTCGGCCAGCTCGGCCGCAGAGGTGGTGGCCGGTACGTGGTTCAGCGCGGTCATGGGTTCGAGTATCTCGAAGAATATGTGTTGACCAGGTAAAACAGCGTCACGCATCCGTTACGGCCACGCGGTGGGGTCAGCGGCCGCGCTTGGCGGGCTTGCGGGCGATGACCGCCCGGTCCGCTACCCGAATAGCTGACCGACCTTGAGCACCAGTTGATAGGCGCCGTAGCCGAACGGCAACACGACCCACAACCAGGCCAGCGCGATGTACACCTTGGGCACCGTCGGCGTGTAGTCGTGCAGTTCGGCGGGCAACTCGCTCATCGAACGACCTCCTTGGTGACGACGCGCGATGAATCAGTTTGGTTTTCATGCCATTTCGAGTCCACCGGGCGGATGAGTTCATTGCACACCAGAGCGATGACCAGCAGCCCGATCATGATGGTGAACGACACCGTGTACAGCGCGGGACCGTCCTTGCCCGCCGCGGCCTGGCTGTCGGCCACCGAGTTGACGATGATCGGCCCGAGGATCCCGGCCGCTGACCACGCGGTGAGCAGACGTCCGTGGATGGCGCCCACCTGGAAGGTGCCGAACAGGTCGCGCAGATAGGCCGGGACGGTGGCGAAGCCGGCGCCGTAGAACGACAGGATGAGGATGGTGGCGATCAGGAACACCAGCTTGTTGGAATTCTGCATCAACGTGATAGTCAGGTAGAGCACAGCACCCACACCGAGGTAGAGCCGGTAGGCATTCTTACGGCCGATCACGTCCGAGAGACTGGACCAGCCGATCCGGCCGAGCATATTGCCCAACGACAGCATCGCCACATAACCCGCGGCCGCGGCGGCCAAGGCGCCCGCCGCCGCGCCCGCCGTCGGGAAGTAGTCCTGATAGATCGGCGAGGCCTTCTCCAGGATGCCGATACCGGCCGTCACGTTGAAGCACAGCACCACCCACAGCAGCCAGAACTGCGGGGTTTTGACGGCGTTGGCCGCCGACACCTGGCCGCCGGTGACGATCGAACCCTGCTGCACCGCGGGTGGCGTCCAGCCCGGCGGCCGCCAGTCCGGCCGGGGCACCCGCACCAGCAGCCACCCCAGCGACATGAACACCGCGTACGCCAGCCCATGCACCACAAACGTTTTCGCGATCCCGGCGGGGTCGGGGCCGAAGGCCTTGAGCATGGCCGTCGACCACGGTGATGCGATCAACGCTCCGCCGCCGAAGCCCATGATGGCCAGCCCGGTCGCCATTCCCGGCTTGTCCGGAAACCACTTCATCAGCGTCGACACCGGCGAGATGTAGCCGATTCCCCAACCGATTCCGCCGAGCACGCCATAGCCCAGGAGCACCAGCCAGTACTGACCGGTGGCCAGGCCGGCGGCGCCGACCAGCCATCCGCCGCAGAAGCAGCACATCGCGGCGAACATCGCCATGCGTGGACCGTTGCGGTCCACCCAGGTACCGAAAACGGCCGCCGAGAGCCCGAGCATGACGATGCCGATGGTGAACGGCAAGGCGCTGAGCGTGCCGGAGATGCCCAGCGCTCCCTCCAGCGGTTTCTTGAACACGCTCCACGAGTACGCCGCGCCGACGGACAGGTGGATGGACAGGGCCGCCGGCGGCACCAGCCAGCGGCTCCACCCGGGTGGCGCGACAATGCGCGCACGGCTGAAGAACGTCGCGGTGGACGTGGATGTCATGCTAGGCCTTTCGTGGTCTCCTGGCGCCCGTGCTGCCACCGCGAGCGACCTACCCGGGCGTCGACCCGGGAACGCCTGAAGCGATTCCTTGCAGGACTCTAGCGAAACCACCGACGACCCTGAAACGTTTCAGGAAAATTGCCGACGCAAGTAGTTCGGGCCGCTATGCCGCCCAATGTGGGCCCTGTGCACACGAATGTGCGACATCACGTACACCCGCCCCACAGTCGCGGTGGGTCAGCGCCGGCCGCGCTTGGCCGGCTGGCGGGCGACCTTGCCCGCCGCGGCGCGCGCCGCCTGCTTGGCCAGCGTCTTCTCCCGGGCGGTGCGCTTGGGCGCCGGCTCAGCCTGCCCGCGCGAGGACCCCGGTTTGCGGCCCCGCACCACACCGACGAACTCCTCGACCAACGGTGACTGCGGCCCTTCCGGCACGGTGAGCACCACCGGGCAGGGCGGCGCGTCGGCGATCGGCCGGTAGGTCAGGTCCTTGCGGTGGTACAGGCGCGCCAGCGACTGCGGCACGATGAGCGCACCCATCCCCGCGGCGACGAGTTCGATTGCGGCCTCGGTGGTTTCGGGCCAGTATTCCACCGAGGCGCCGGGAGCTGCGGCCCAGGCCACCACGTCGTCGAGCGGCACCAACACCGGCTCGCCGTCGAGGTCGGTGGCGGTGATCTCGTCGGTGGCACTGAGCAGGTGATCGGTCGGCACCACCGCCACCGTGGCCTCCTCGTAGAGCGGGATGACCGCCAGGCCCGACATGTCGGCCGGCAACCGGAGCACCGCCACGTCGACCTCCCCGGTCCGCACGGCGTCGGCCGCGGCCGCGGCGGCGACGGCGCGCAGGTTCAGCGGCGCGTCGGGGTGGCGCTGCGTCCAGTTCCTGGCCCACTTCGCCGGCGTCGCCCCGGGGACGTACCCGAGGGTGAGCGAGGTCTGGGTCACGGGATCAGGCTACCGATACGCTTCTCCCATGAGCAGGCCCAACGCGCAATCGATGAAACCGGCCACCGCGGCCAAGAAGCTGGACGTGTACTTGCCCGCGACGCCGGCGGAGTTCCAGGAGAACGCGATCACCCGCGCCGAACTGGCCGCGCTGCAGGAGGATCCACCGCAGTGGCTCAAGGACCTGCGCAAGAACGGGCCGCACCCCAAGAACCTGGTCGCCGCCAAGCTGGGCGTCTCGATCGCCGGCCTGGCGCGCGGCGGCGTCACCGGCGCGCTGACCACCGAGCAGATCGAGGCGCTGCTCGAAGAGATGCCGGACTGGCTGGTCGCCGAGCGAGAGAGCTATCAGAACGTGCTGCGCGAGGAGCGGCGGCTGAAGGCGGCCCGGGCGGAACAGGCTCGGGAGAACGGTCGGCGAGACTGAAGCCAGGGACGCCGCGGCGGCGTGATCGATCCCTGGCTTCAGTGTCGGCCCACCATCACAGCATGCAGCTGACGCAGCCCTCGACCTCGGTGCCCTCCAGTGCCATCTGACGCAGCCGGATGTAGTAGAGCGTCTTGATGCCCTTGCGCCAGGCGTAGATCTGCGCCTTGTTGACGTCGCGGGTGTTGGCGGTGTCCTTGAAGAACAACGTCAGCGAAAGCCCTTGATCCACATGCTGAGTGGCCGCGGCGTAGGTGTCGATGATCTTCTCGTACCCGATCTCGTACGCGTCCTGGTAGTAGTCCAGGTTGTCGTTGGTCAGGTACGGCGCCGGGTAGTAGACGCGCCCGATCTTGCCTTCCTTGCGGATCTCGATCTTGGACGCCACCGGGTGGATCGAGCTGGTCGAGTGGTTGATGTAGCTGATCGACCCGGTCGGCGGGACGGCCTGCAGGTTCTGGTTGTAGATGCCGTGCGTCTGCACCGACTCCTTGAGCCGGCGCCAGTCATCCTGCGTCGGAATGTGGATGTCGGCGTCGGCGAACAGCTGCCGGACCCGCTCGGTCTTCGGCTCCCACACCTGCTCGGTGTACTTGTCGAAGAACTCGCCCGAGGCGTACTTGGACTGCTCGAACCCACCGAAGCGGGTATCCCGTTCGATCGCAATGAGATTGCTGGCCCGCAGCGCGTGGTACAGCACCGTGTAGAAGTAGATGTTGGTGAAGTCGACGCCCTCTTCGGAGCCGTAGTGGATCCGCTCGCGGGCCAGGTAGCCGTGCAGGTTCATCTGGCCCAGGCCGATGGCGTGCGAGCTGTTGTTGCCCTGCTCGATGGACGGCACGGACCAGATGTGGGTCTGATCGCTCACCGCGGTCAGTGCCCGGATGGCCACCTCGATGGTCTGGGCGAAGTCGGGTGAGTCCATCGCCTTGGCGATGTTCATCGAGCCGAGGTTGCACGAGATGTCCTTGCCCACCTTGGCATACGACAGGTCCTCGTTGAACTCCGACGGCGTGGAGACCTGCAGGATCTCCGAGCACAGGTTGGAGTGGGTGATCTTGCCGGCGATGGGGTTGGCCCGGTTCACCGTGTCCTCGTACATGATGTACGGGTAGCCCGACTCGAACTGGAGCTCGGCCAGCGTCTGGAAGAACTCGCGCGCCTTGATCTTGGTCTTGCGGATCCGGGCGTCGTCGACCATCTCGTAGTACTTCTCGGTGACCGAGATGTCGGCGAACGGGACGCCGTAGACGCGCTCGACGTCGTACGGCGAGAACAGGTACATGTCCTCGTTCTTCTTCGCCAGCTCGAAGGTGATGTCCGGAATCACCACGCCGAGCGACAGCGTCTTGATCCGGATCTTCTCGTCGGCGTTCTCCCGCTTGGTGTCCAGGAACCGGTAGATGTCCGGGTGATGGGCGTGCAGGTACACCGCGCCGGCACCCTGGCGGGCACCGAGCTGATTGGCATACGAGAACGAGTCCTCCAGCAGCTTCATGATGGGGATGACGCCCGAGGACTGGTTCTCGATGTTTTTGATCGGTGCGCCGTGCTCACGGATGTTGGTGAGCAGCAACGCGACTCCGCCGCCGCGCTTGGACAGCTGCAGTGCGGAGTTGATGGAGCGCCCGATGGACTCCATGTTGTCTTCGATGCGCAGCAGGAAGCACGACACCGGCTCACCGCGCTGCTTCTTGCCCGAGTTGAGGAATGTCGGGGTGGCCGGCTGGAACCGTCCGTCGATGATCTCGTCGACCAGTTTCTCGGCCAGGTCGGTGTCCCCGGCGGCCAGGGTCAGCGCCACCATCACCACGCGGTCCTCGAAGCGCTCCAGGTAGCGCTTCCCGTCGAACGTCTTCAGGGTGTAGGAGGTGTAGTACTTGAAGGCGCCGAGGAAGGTCGGGAACCGGAACTTCTTGGCGTAGGCGCGATCCAGCAGCGACTTGATGAAGTTCCGCGAGTACTGGTCGAGCACCTCGCGCTCGTAGTACTCCTTCTCGATCAGGTAGTCGAGCTTCTCGTCCTGACTGTGGAAGAACACCGTGTTCTGGTTGACGTGCTGCAGGAAGTACTCCCGCGCGGCCTGGACGTCCTTGTCGAACTGGATCTTGCCGTCTTTGTCGTACAGGTTGAGCATCGCGTTGAGCGCGTGGTAGTCCGTCTCCCCGGGGAGCGCGTGAGTGCCGGTGACTACAGGCTCTGCAGCTGTGACGGTTGGTGGCACGTCTGTTCCTTCCAAAAGTCTTGTAATCCCGCGCGGACGGCTTCCACGTCGTCGGGTGTTCCCATGAGTTCGAAGCGATACAGGTAGGGCACGCCGCACTTGCGGGACACCACGTTGCCCGCGTAGGCGAACTCGGCGCCGAAGTTGTTGTTGCCCGCGGCGATGACGCCGCGGATCAACGACCGGTTGTGCTCGTTGTTGAGAAAGGCGATGACCTGTTTGGGGACGTATCCCCCGTTGTTGATATCGGGTGTGGCCTTGCCGCCACCGTAGGTCGGCAGGACGAGCACGTACGGCTCATCGACCTCGATTCGGCCGTGCAGCGGGATCCGCGTCGCCGGGATGCCCAGCTTCTGCACGAAGCGGTGGGTGTTCTCGGAGACGCTGGAGAAGTACACCAGGTTGGTCATCCGTCAACCCTCTCGCCCGTGACTCGTCTGACTAAGCGCTGACAGCCGCCGCCGCGAGCGCCTTGATCCGGTCCGGCCGGAAACCCGACCAGTGCTCGTTGCCGGCCACCACGACCGGAGCCTGCAGGTAGCCGAGGGCCATCACGTAATCGCGGGCCTCCATGTCGACGCTGATATCGACCACGTCGTAGGCGATGCCCGCCTTGTCCAGGGCCTTGTAGGTGGCGTTGCACTGCACGCACGCGGGCTTGGTGTACACGGTGATCAACGGCTGAGTCATCGGCGGTACGGCTCCTCTTGCGGATAGGACTGGCAACTTGTCTGGTATAGCGTTCCCGCGGCCCCCGGGATTCCTGCCGGCCGGGGCCGAGATGCGCCTGCCGGCGTGACGCCGACCGGTCTGATTCCGGGCCCCGACCGACCCGTACTGCTTGGGGTCCGTCGGTTCGCCAAACACTACACCTAGTGTCCGACAAACCGAAGACATACAAGATGTTCTGAACCACATTCGTGAAATTCCCTGGTCGTAAGCCCTTCGAGCGCGACACGCCGCGGCGTGTCGCATGTCACATCGAGGTGTGTCGCCATATGTAGGGGTCTACCACCGGGCACCGACAACCCGCGGGGCCCGCGGAGGCCGGCAGCAAAAAGCCGCCGGCGCCTCCCCCAGGGAAGACGCCGGCGGCTTTTGTACGTTGCCTACCCGACCTCGGCGGCGAGCTTGCCCACGACGTCGCGCACGCTGGCCACCACCTCGGCGGTCTCGCGCGGGTGCTTGCCGTCGAAGGTGGTCGCCGGGATCGACAGCTTCTCCTCGATCACGCGCGGGCCGGCGATACCGAAGGATTTACGGGTCTCGTCATGCGCCCACACGCCGCCGTACTGTCCCAGCGCGGTCCCGATGACGGCCACCGGCTTGTCCTTGAGCGCGCCGTTGCCGTACGGGCGGGAGAGCCAGTCGATGGCGTTCTTCAGCACGCCGGGGATGCTGCCGTTGTACTCGGGCGTGACCACCAGCGCGGCGTCCGCACCCGCGGCCGCCGCGCGCAGGGCGACCACCGACGCCGGGGCATCCTCGGTGTCGATGTCCTCGTTGTAGTGCGGCAGGTCGCCGAGCCCCTCGTAGAGCCGCAGTTCCACGCCGTCCGGCGCGGACTCGGCGGCCAGCTCGGCGAGCTGGCGGTTCACCGATGCGGCCCGCAGGCTGCCCACCAGTACGAGGACGTTGGTATCCGGCATGTTCACTCCCTGAGTCTGTACGGTCATTGCCATCGTCACACAGTCTAATCGGACCGTGGTCCGAATAATTCCCGCTGAGTTAAAGTGCAGGCATGGGCGCCCCGGATCCGCTGACAGCGCTGCCGCTGACGAGCGGCGCCGTCCCGCAGGAACGCGGTGACGCCGCACGCAATCGCGCCCTGTTGCTGGATGCGGCGCGACGGCTGATCGCCGAGCGCGGCGCCGAGGGCGTCTCCATGGACGACGTCGCCGCGGCGGCCGGGGTCGGCAAGGGCACCCTGTTCCGGCGCTTCGGAAGCCGGGCCGGCCTGATGATCGTGCTGCTCGACGAGGACGAGAAGGCCGAACAGCAGGCATTCATGTTCGGCCCGCCGCCGCTGGGTCCGGGCGCCGCGCCGCTGGAGCGCCTGCTGGCCTACGGCCGGGAGCGGCTCCGGTTCGTCCGTACCCACCACGCGCTGCTCTCCGACGCCAACCGCGACCCGCAGATGCGGTTCAACTCCCCCGCCACGTTGCACCGCACGCATGTCCGGATGCTGCTGGAGTCCGCGGGCACCACCGGCGATCTCGACGCGCAGACCGACGCGCTGCTGGCCCTGCTCGACGCCGACTACGTCGTGCACCAACTCGACGACCGCGGCCAGGACCTCGACCGCCTCGGCGACGCATGGGAAGACGTCGCCCGCAAACTCTGCGGCACGTGAAATCCTGGATCCTGCATGTGGACCTGGACCAATTCCTGGCCTCGGTCGAGCTTCGCCGCCACCCCGAACTCGCCGGGCTGCCGGTGATCGTCGGCGGATCGGGTGACCCCACCGAGCCGCGCAAGGTGGTGACCTGCGCCTCGTACCAGGCCCGCGAGTTCGGTGTGCACGCCGGCATGCCGCTGCGCACCGCGGCCCGCAAATGCCCGGACGCCACCTTCCTGCCCTCGGACCCGGCCGCCTATGACGCCGCCTCCGAAGAGGTGATGGGCCTGCTCCGCGATCTCGGTCATCCGCTGGAAGTCTGGGGCTGGGACGAGGCGTACATCGGTGCCGCCGTGGATGATCCGTTCGAGCTGGCCGACCGGATCCGCACGGTGATCGCCGCCGAGACCGGGTTGTCGTGCTCGGTGGGCATCAGCGACAACAAGCAGCGCGCCAAGGTGGCGACCGGTTTCGGTAAACCTGCCGGGGTGTACCAACTCACCGACGCGAACTGGATGGCCGTGATGGGTGACCGACCCGTGGACGCGCTCTGGGGTGTCGGGCCCAAGACGGCGAAAAAGCTTGCCGCCCTAGGTATCACCACCGTCGCCGATCTGGCCGCCACCGATGCGACCACCCTCACCGCCGCTTTCGGTCCTACCACCGGACTGTGGATTCTGTTGCTGGCCAAGGGTGGTGGCGATGACACGGTGAGCACCGAGCCGTGGGTGCCACGGTCGCGCAGCCATGTGGTCACCTTCCCGCACGATCTCGTCGACCTCGCCGAGATGCAGGCCGCGGTTGCCGATCTGGCCCGGCGCACCCTCGCCGAGATCGTCGAGGCCGGCCGCACCGTGACCCGTGTCGCGGTGACGGTCCGCACCAAGACGTTCTTCACCCGCACCAAGATTCGCAAGCTCGCCGTCCCCGGTAACGACCCCGAACCCATCGTGGCCACGGCGATCGACCTGCTCGGTGAGTTCGACCTGGACCGTCCCGTGCGGCTGCTGGGGGTACGGCTGGAACTGGCGATGCCGTGCTGAGCACCGTTGCGGTCCGCGGCTACCGGTCGCTGCGCGATATCGCACTGCCGCTGGGTCAGCTGACCGTCATCACCGGTGCCAACGGCACCGGGAAATCCTCGGTGTACCGGGCGCTGCGCCTGCTGGCCGACTGCGCCGGCGGTGCGGTGATCGGCTCGCTGGCCCGCGAGGGCGGCCTGGAATCGGTGCTGTGGGCCGGTCCCGAGCAGACCGCCGGCGCCCGGCGCACCGGCGAGAGCACCGGCACCACCCGCACCCGCCCGGTATCACTGGAACTCGGTTTCGCCTCAGACGATTTCGGCTATCTGATCGACCTGGGCCTGCCGCAGTACGCCGGGCCCAACTCGGCCTTCGCCCGTGATCCGGAGATCAAACGCGAGGTGGTGTTCGCCGGCCCGGTCGCCCGCGCCAGCGCCGTCCTGGTGCGGCGCGCCGGCGAGTACGCCGAGGTGATCGCGGAGAGCGGCCGCGGCTTCGACCCGCTGACCCGCGGGCTGCCGACCTACCACAGCGTGCTCTCCGAATTCGCGCATCCGGGAGCGCATCCGGAGTTGGCGGCGGTGCGGGACCGGTTGCGCGGTTGGCGGTTCTACGACGGCTTCCGGGTGGACGCCGGCGCCCCGGCACGCCGGCCGCAGATCGGGACCCGCACGCCGGTGCTCGCCGACGACGGTGCCGACCTGGCCGCGGCGGTGCAGACGATCCTGGAGGTCGGCCAGGACGATCTGGTCCGGGCGGTGGCCGATGCGTTCGACGGGGCGAGCATCTCCGTCGCCGTGCACGACGGCCTTTTCGACCTGCAACTGCAGCAGGTCGGGATGCTGCGCCCGCTGCGGGCCGCCGAATTGTCCGATGGCACATTGCGTTTCCTGCTGTGGGCGGCCGCACTGTCCTCACCGCGGCCGCCGTCGCTGATGGTGCTCAACGAACCGGAGACCTCACTGCACCCCGATCTGGTCGCGCCGCTGGCCGCGATGATCCGGTCGGCCGCCACCCGCACGCAGGTGGTCGTCATCACCCACGCCACGGCGCTGGTGCGCCGGCTCACCGCGGACTCCGAGGTCGCGCTGTACAAGGAATGGGGCGAGACCCGCGTCGACGGGCAGACCATGCTCACCGCACCGCGGTGGGACTGGGGTAAGCGCTAAACCCGGCGCGGCTTGGGCCGCAGCGCCCGGGTGAACAGCACGTTCACCCGGGTCATGGCCACGCTGTACGGCCACCAGGCCAGCCGCTTGAACAGGTGCAGCGCCCGGATGTCGGTCGAGGTGTAGATCAGGAAGCGGTTGCGGGCCACGCCGGCGAGAATCTTGGCGGCGGCATGCTCGGGCGACACCGCATGCCCGGCGAACCGGTCCACCCATTTCGCCACCCGGGGGTCGTCCCGGTCCACGCCGACGATCTGAACCGTGTGCACCAGAGGAGTTTTCACCGCACCGGGCACCACCACCGATACGCCGATACGGTGCCGGGCCAGATCGAACCGCAGCACCTCGCTCAGCCCGAGCAGCCCGAACTTGCTGGCACTGTAGGCGGCATGCCAAGGCAGCGCGACGATGCCGGCCGCCGAGGACACGTTGACCAGATGACCCCCGCGCCTGGCGGCCACCATCGGCGGCAGGAACGACTCGATGACGTGGATGGGGCCCATCAGGTTGACGTCGATCATCGACTTCCAGTGCTGGTGGGTGAGCGTGGAGACGGTCCCCCAGGCGGAGATGCCCGCGATGTTGCAGACCAGATCCATCGAGCCGTGCGCGGCGTGGATGTCGGCGGCCAAGGCCGTGACCGCGTCGAAATCGGTGATGTCCAAGGCCCGGTGAACGCTCACCCGGCCGCCGAGCGCTTCGGCATCGGCAACGGTGAGCGCCAATCCGTCGGCGTCGCGGTCGGTGAGGAACAGTTCGGCGCCGTCGGCGGCCAGTCGCAGGGCGGTGGCGCGGCCGATGCCACTCGCCGCGCCGGTCAAAAGACACCTTTTGCCCGCGAACGTTTCCGGCATGGCCCAGATGCTACCGGCGGTACCAGTCAGATCGTGTTACCGCCCCACAGGGCATGCAGCCACAACTGCTCCAACACGTCGACGATGCGCTCCCGGTCATTGCCGTTTCCCACGGACGGCAGGTCACCCGAGAACGCCATCACCGTGGTGGCGCCGAGGGTGCGAATGAGAGTAGGGACGTCGTCGGAGATGGGGTGCGCGGTGCCCGCCGCGATCTCACCCTGGACCACCGCGATGATCTGGTCGATCACCGCGAGCATCTGCTCGTCCTGGATCCGGCGGATCTCGGCGTCGGTGGCCCTGGCGGCGTAACAGGCCGACATCACCGGATCGTTGTGGGCGAACGTCAGCGCGGCACTGCCGACCATCCGCTTGGCGAACGCGGCCGGAGTCTCGTCGGGTCCGCGTGGCGCGAAATGCTGAGTGAGCTCCTCGAGTTCACGGGTCGCCTCGGCCAGAATCTGGGCCAGCACGGCGTATTTGGTGTCGAAGTAGAAGTAGAACCCGGACCGCGCGACGCCGGCGCGTTCGCTGATCATGCTCACCGACAGGTCGGCGAACGGCCTCTCCTCCAGCAGTTCGCGGACGGCCGCCACGATGGCGTCGCGTTGCCGGTCACCCCTGCTGCGGCGAACCGGCGGTTCCGGCGCCGATTCCGGCTGTGCAGTCATGGTTTAGACCTTCGCATCGCGGCGCGCCAGATCAAAACTTGACATGCGTCAAGTCGGGCATACAGGATGGCTGCACGAGTGACATCGACCACAGGTCTGTCAGCCCGACGATCTTCCAGGAGTACCAGCGATGCCTACCATCAGCACTCCGGCCTACCTGCTCGACCAGGCCAAACGCCGACTGACCCCCACCCCGGTGACCATCCCGGGCATGGGTGTGGTCGAGAAGAAGTTGCTGGCCCACGAGTGGGACGAGTTCCCGCTGGCGCCGGCCCCGCCGGGCAGCGGCCTCAAGACGGTGATGGGCGACGCCGGGTTGCCGGTGTTCGGGCACATGATCGAGATGTTCCGCGGCGGCCCCGATTTCCTGCTGCACCTGTACCGCAAGTACGGCCCGGTGCACTACATGTTCTCCCCGGTGCTGCCCGCGGTGCTGGCGCTGGGGCCCGACGCCACGCAGGCGGTGTTCTCCAACCGGAACAAGGACTACTCGCAGCGGGCCTGGGATCCGGTGATCGGTCCGTTCTTCGACGGTGGACTGATGCTGCGCGACTTCGACGACCACATGTTCCACCGCCGGATCATGCAGGAGGCGTTCACCCGCAGCCGGCTCACCGGGTACGTCGAGCACATCGACTCGGTGGCCAGCCAGGTGTTGGCCAACGACTGGGTGGCCAACGACAAGCGCTTCCTGTTCTATCCCGCGGTCAAGGAACTCACCCTGGACATCGCCTCGGTGGTGTTCATGGGCCACCAACCCGGCGCCGACCGGGAACTGGTCACCACGGTCAACAACGCCTTCACCACCACCACCCGCGCCGGTAACGCGATCGTGCGCAAGCCGGTGCCGCCACTGAGCTGGTGGCGCGGGATCAAGGCCCGCGAGACGCTGGAGGACTACTTCAACAGCCGCCTGGCCGAGAAGCGCGCCTCCGGTGACACCGACATGTTCAGCGTGCTGTGTCATGCCGAGGACGAGGACGGGCAGCGGTTCACCGACTCCGACATCGTCAGCCACATGATCTTCCTGATGATGGCCGCGCACGACACCTCCACCTCGACACTGACCACGATGGCCTACCACCTGGCCGCCAACCAGGACTGGCAGGAACGCTGCCGCGAGGAGTCCGATCGGATCGGCGACGGGCCGTTGGATATCGAGGCACTGGAGAAACTGGAAACCTACGACCTCGTGATCAACGAGGCGCTGCGGATGCAGACGCCGCTGCCGTTCAACTTCCGCCAGACCGTGCGCGACACCGAACTGCTGGGCTACTACCTGCCGGCCGGCACCAACGTCATGACCTGGCCGTCGATGAACCACCGGCTCGAGGAGCTGTGGACCGACCCGGACAAGTTCGATCCGTCCCGGTTCGCCGAACCGCGCAACGAGCACAAGCAGCACCGGTATGCGTTCGCGCCGTTCGGCGGTGGTGCGCACAAGTGCATCGGCATGGTGTTCGGCCAGTTGGAGATCAAGACCGTCATGCACCGCCTGCTGCGGCGCTACCGCCTGGAGCTGACCCATCCCGGGTACCGGCCGCACTACGACTACGGCGGGATGCCGGTGCCGATCGACGGCATGCCCATCGTGCTACGCCCGATCCGCTGACCCCGGGCCGCACGGTCACGCCGCCAGGCGGTTGGCGCAGGCGATGAACGCTCGCAGCGCCGACTCGATCGGGGATTCCGACCATCCGATCGCCCACTGCGTGGACATGCCGTCGGTGCCGCGGATGAAGGTCGCGGTCTGGCCGCCGGCGCGCAGCTGGTGGAAGTTGAGCATCTCGACGGCGACGCCGGCGTCGTAGAGCATCGCGGTCAGCGCGGCGATCGGTGCGGGCTCGGTGGCCAGCGACGCGACGGTCCGGTCGCTCAGCGCCACCGGGCCTGCGCCGGAACCGAAAGTGGCCGCAACGTCGTCCCAGGTCATGTCGCCCGCCAGTTCGCGCACACCGCGCGGCAACGGGGTGTCGAAGAAGTCGGCGAAACGGGGACCGGTGAAGGTGGTGGTGATGGTCACGTGTCGGTCTTTCTGCTCTGAAGGGAGCGACCGACGGGTAGTAGCTTCCGACCCACAGCGGGGGGTCGGTCTGGATCAGACCCCGCTGCGGGTGCTGGCTACTACGAGAATGCGATGCACGTCAGCGAGGTTAGCGGCTGCGCCCCCGGGCGTGCAACCCGTTTTACCGGCCCACCGCACGCACCAGCAGCGGGATGAAGGGCCGATGGTTGGCCCGGCCGTCGCGACGGAACGGCATGCTGTCCGCGGAGGCGCCGTACCACTCGGCACGGCTGATCCCGGACAGGTCCAACCGATACCCGCACAGCGCCGAGACGGTGTGCAACAGCAGGGTCCCGGTGCGGCCGTTGCCTTCGCGGAACGGGTGCACCTGGTTGTGGTCGGCGTACAACCGGGACAGCTGGTAGGCCAACGCGGGGCCGTCGCCGGGTGGCGTGGTCACCACCCGGCGAGTCCGGTCGGTGATCTCCACCATGCGGGCGGCGATATCGGCCTGCCACCCGAAAGCCGTGTCACCGAGCCGTAATTCGGTGACGCGGTACTCCCCCGCCCACGCGTACACGTCGGCGAACAGCCGGCGGTGGATCACCCGGGCATCGAGATCGGCGGCGCCGGTGCGCCCCGCCGCGATCCGCAGCTGCCAGGCCAGCATGCGGCCGGCGGTCGCGATGAACTCCAGCTCGGCCAGCGCAGTCTGCTCGGCTACGCCGAAGTTGTTGCGCAGCACCGTGGTTCCCGCAATGACGTACGGAATCCGGCGCCGCAGCACCCGGCGGCGCGGTGCGGATGTGGCCGGTGGGTGCCGGGCCCGATACCGGGCCAGATACTCGCCGAAGCTCAGGTTGGCATCGGCCAGGCGCGCCAAGTCGGCCAGCTGCTCGCCGGTGGGCCGCCAGCCCTCCAGTCGTTGCGCGGCGACGGTCTGCTCCAGCGCGCGGCGCACCGCACCGGAGCCCACTACCGGAACGCCGATGTCGATGCCAGGAAGGTGAGTTTGCGGCTGAGCGCGGCCACTTCGCGGTGCACGCCGCGCAGCACCGCCCGCTCGTGCGGGGCGATCTCGGCCAACCCGATCACGTCACCGACCGGCGCGCCCCGCAACCACGGACCGGCGCGCAGACGCCAACGGAACCTGGTCAACCACAGGAAGCACTCGTGCAGGGTCGACACGTCGTCGGCGTCCAGGATGCCGACCGCGCCCGCGGCGTCGAGGCGATCCAGGGTGGACACCGCCGCCGAGCCGGCCGACAGGCCGGCCCAGCGGGCGATCTTGACCACCGGGTCGACCATCGCCAGCTTCAGATCCACGGTGTCGGCGTGCCGGGAGAAGATGCGCAGTCGCGACGGAAAGCCGGCGCGCATGGTGGTGGCATCGTCGAGCATCGCCTGACGGACCGGGTAATGCCGGTGCGCCGCCTCGACGGCGCGGACCCGCAGCAGGTCCCCGCTGCCCGGGCCGACCTCGACGGCGTCGGCCATCAGTCCGGTCATGACGACGCCCCGGTCCGTGCGCGGCTCGGCCGCCCAGTGTTCGATGCCCTCGAGCCAGCTCGATGCCCGGCGGCAGAACCGCGGCCGGCTGGCCAGCACCCCGTTACCGTCGCCCTGCACCCCGCAGCGCTCCAGCAGCGCGTGCACGTCGGCGGCCCGGGCCAGCAGGGCGGCCTTCTGCTCGTCGGAGACGGTGTCGGCCGCCACGATCATCGTCTCGACGTCCGACCCCGGGGCGGCCTCGCCGCGGGCCGCACTGCCGGAGACGAACCAACTCCATTGCGGTTCGCCGGTGCCGGAGGCCAGCCGGACGGCCGCGGCGACACCGTGGCGCAGCACCGCCGACCAGCCCGCAGCAAGGTCCGGCGCCGGGGTGTGGGCGGCCAGCTCGTCGATCAGTGCCAGGCGGGCTTGCTCCATCGCGGCGCGCAGACCGGCTTCGTCGTTGGCAGCGTCCATGGCATGGGCCGCACCGGAAGGCATGGCATCGATTGTCACTCGCCTGCCCCCGGCGCGCTGGTCACACAGATGTCACATCGAGGAAATGTGCGGATCAAAAACACGCTCTAATTTCTATCGCACGACAGTTATTCGCCACCACTCAGGAGCACATGCATGACCGCCACCTTCGACCCGGCGATCTCCTCCCAGGAGGACGCCGCCACCCTGGAGGAGCTCGGCTATACGCAGGAGTTGCACCGTGGCATCGGCGGGTACGCCGCATTCGCCGCCGGCTTCTCCTTTGTATCGATCCTCACCACCGTGTTCGCCTTCTTCCCACTGGGTTTCGCGCTCGGCGGGCCGGCCTTCTTCTTCACCTGGCCCATCGTGTTCGTCTGCCAGTTCTGCGTCTGCCTGGTGTTCGCCGAACTGTCCGGCAAGTTCCCGGTCGCCGGCGCCATCTACCAGTGGTCGCGCCGGCTGGCCGGCAACGCCGTCGGCTGGTTCGCCGGCTGGTTCATGCTGGTCGGCTACATCGTGTCCATCGCGGCGCTGGCCATCGCCATGCAGACCGTCCTGCCGCCGATCTGGCAAGGCTTCCAACTCGTCGGCACCGACATGGATCCGCTGTCGGTCGACGGCGCCACCAACGGCATCATCCTGGGCGCCATCACCATCGTCGCGTGCACGGTCATCAGCGCCGCCGGCGTGCGGTTCATGGCGCGCATCACCGTCACCGGCGTGACCCTGGAGATCATCGGGGTGGTGCTCATCATCGGTGCGATGTTCTTCACCGCCGAACGCAGCCCGGTGCAGGCCGTCACCGACACCGGCGGGCACGGCTCGGGCCTGCACTACCTACCCGCCTTCCTGGCGTCGATGTTGATGGCCGCCTACGTGATGTACGGATTCGACAGTGCGGCAGAGCTTTCCGAGGAGACCAGGGATCCGCGCCGCACCGCGCCGAAGGCGATCGTCAACGCCCTGCTGGTGTCGTTCGTGGGTGGCGGGTTGATGATCCTGGCCGCCCTCATGTCCGCCCCCGAACTGGGTGACGACTTGGCGCACGGCGGCATGGCGTGGGTCATCGAGAGCCAGCTCGACACCTGGCTGGGCAAGACCCTGCTCGGCCTGGTCGCGGTGGCGATCTTCTCGGCCACCCTGGCCATCCAGGCGTCGGCCTCCCGGGTGATGTTCTCGATGGCGCGCGACAACCGGCTGCCATTCGGGAAGGTCCTGGCCAGGGTCAACAAGCGCACCGGCACCCCGGTGATCACCGGCGTGGCGGTCAGCCTGCTGGCCATCGCGGTGCTGCTGGTCAACCTGGGGCAGTCCAGTGTGTTCGCCGCCATCGCCTCGGTGTCGGTGGTCATCGTCTACCTGGCCTACCTGATGGTGACGGTACCGGCGTTGATCCACCGGTTGCGCGGCACCAGCCTGTCGCACGGCAAGCCGGTGATGGATCTCGGCCGCTGGGGCGTCCCGGTCAATCTCGTCGCGGTGGTGATGGGCGCCCTGCTGGTGATCAACATCGGCTGGCCCCGCCAAGAGGTCTACAACCCGGCCGGCGATTCGTGGTTCCTGCAGTACTTCGCGGTGATCTTCGTCGCACTGACGCTGGTCGCCGGGTATGTCGCGTACCGGGTGGTCCGGGACCGCGAGGGGGCACCCGACCCCGTCGACGCGCTGGTCGCCCGCAAGAAACGCTGATCCGCTCCCCGCGAGCAGACACGGAATCCGGGTTTCACCGCGGTGAAACCCGGATTCCGTGTCTGCTCGGGCGTTCGGCCAGGATGGGCCGGTGACGTGGTGGGAGGTGCTGTTCTTGGTGGCCGCCGGAATCGGTGGCGGCTTGACCGGCAGCATCGCCGGGCTCGCGTCGGTGTCCACCTACCCGGCCCTGCTGCTCGTCGGCTTGGCGCCGGTGGCCGCCAACGTCACCAACACCGTGGCGCTGGTGGGCAACGGCATCGGATCGGTGTGGGGGTCACTGCCCGAACTGCGCGGCCAGGGTCCCACCGTGCGACGGATGCTGCCGGCGGCCGCGCTCGGTGGCGCAGCCGGCGCGGCGCTGCTGCTGTCGATCCCGGCCGAAGGGTTCGAGAACGTGGTGCCGGTGCTGCTCGCGGCGTCGTCGGTGGCGATCGCGCTGCCGGTCCGCAATGACCCCGACCACGTCCACAGCACCAAGCACCGTGTCCTGCAGATGCTTTCGGTGTTGGCGATCTGCGTCTACGGCGGATTCTTCGGGGCCGCGGCGGGCGTGCTCCTGCTGGCCTTGTTCCTGCGCACCGGCAGCGCCACCCTGGCCGACGCCAACGCCGCCAAGAACGTGGTGCTCGGCGTGGCCAACGGCGTGGCCGGGCTCGGCTTCATCGTGTACGCGCCGGTGAGCTGGGCCGCCGTCGTACCGCTGGGACTGGGCTGCGTGCTGGGGGCACGGCTCGGACCGGTGGTGGTGCGCCATGCCCCGGCGACCCCACTGCGCATGCTCATCGCGGTCGCCGGGCTGGGCCTGGCGGTCAAACTCGGGCTGGACACCTACCGCTGAGTTCGGTCAGTGGTGGTACTCCACGCAGGCCTGCGCACCGTTGATGACGCCTTCGCGGAATGCGCGCACCCGATCGAACCCCGCCCCCTGCCGATCGGCGTCGTCGGCGCCGCGGAACACCAGCAACGCCTTGATGCCTTCGTCGAGATCGCCCGGCGAGATCGACCAGGAGCTGGTCTCGGCACGGTTGTGCAGGATGACGCTGGCGGTGTAGGCGCCGGCGAAGCAATCGCCGCGTGCGGTCGAGGTCTTCTCGTCGGAGTCGTCGCCGAGGCGGGTCAGCGCGGCGAGCCCGTATTGGGTGGCCAGCAGCGTGGCGACCGCATAGTCACCGCCCTGTCGGTACACCCGAGGCATGGTCTCGGCGTTGTCCCAACCGACGTAATCGTCGGGGACGCAATAGAACAACGAGAATCCTTCGGCGGATTGACCACCGCAGTCCGGCGGGCTCGACGGATCGAACGGTTCCAGTCCGTGCACCGGCACCCATTCCTGGCCGCGGGTGATCTCCGGGTACACCTGGGTCCAGTAGTCCTCCAGGTCGTAGGGGACGCCGTTGACGATCGAGTCGTACGGGGCGTCACCACCGCTGGCTTCGTCCTCCGGGTCGGTGAAGGGCAGGGCGAGCACCACCGGGTCGTCGTCGCGGTACTGCTTGCACCGCTGCAACCCGTTGTCGAAGCCGTCCTGGAACGCGCCGACCCGGTCGAAGCCGCTGCCGTGTGCGGACGGGTCGAGCTTGTCGGTGCCGATCGGGTCACGCAAGTCCAGGATGCCCGCCAGCGAGATGTCCAGTTCGGCGCTGGTCACCTCGAAGACCTTGTCGTCCTTGGCGTGCCGGGCCCAGGAGCCGGCGAAGCAGTCGGCCTGGAGTTCCCGGGTGATGGTCCGGGCGGTGAAGTTGGACCGGGCCTGGATGGCGTGGCCCCATTCGTGGGCCATCACGATCGGGATGACGAAATCGCCGTACTTGGACTGCAACTCGGGGAACAACCCGGCGGAGTCCCATGCGACGACATCCTCGGCGCCGCAGTAGAAGGCGTTGCCGGCCACGTCGTCGGGGCTCGACGCGCACGGTGGCGTCTCCCCCGAGGACGGGTCGACGGCGAAGAAGCCACCCGAGACGGGTTCGTAGTCCTTGTCGTACAACTCCGGGAACTTCTCGCCCCAGAACTGCTGCAGATCGGCGATGGCCTGCACGGCGAGTTCGTTCAGCCGGCCGGAGGCATCACCCTGCACCTCGATGCCACTGGTGTCCGGCTTGGACCGGGCCGGTGTGTTCGCCGATGTCGGGATCTCGACCTTGGCCGCGCCGCAGCCGGCGACCACCACCACCGCGGTGCACGCCGCGGCGATTTGCTTGAGCATGGGCAAACAATAATGCACCGGTTTGGAACCGGCTTGAAATCCGGTGAGCAGTTTCTTTGCGATATCAAGCGCGTTCGGCGGCGATTTGGGCAACCGATCAGACGGGGACCGCCCGGGGCGTACCGCGGGCCCGCGTCCCGCTGCCTGGGGACACAGCGCGCCCCTGGCCGGCACGGTGGCCTACCCCGGCGGGGCCTCCAATCTCAACCGGAAGTGCAACGTCAACGGAAACGGCGTCACGGTTCGGTAAGGCTTTCCAGAACCTCCCTGGGCTAGCGTGGATTCGTGAGCGCGCCCATCGCCCCCGGTACCCGATTGCTCTGCGGTGTCGCCTCCGCGGCGATCACGCTCGGTGTCAGCGCACTGGCGGCGATCCCCCTGGGCGCGTCGGCCGACGCCCGCACCGCCGTGGGGTCGAGCGTCATCGACCACACCCCCGGGCCGGTCAAGGAATGGGCGATCCAAACGTTCGCCACCTTCGACAAACTGTTCCTGACGGTGGCGGTGCTGGTGGTGATCGCCATCCTCGCCGCGCTGGCCGGCCTGCTGGAGCGCCGCCGCGTCCCGATCGGCAGTGTCATGTTCGCCGCCGCGGGAGTGGCCGGGTGCGTGGCCGTGCTGACCCGCACCGGCGCCCGCCCGCTGGACATCGCGCCGACGGTGGTGGGCACGCTGGCCGGAATCCTGGCATTGCGTTTCCTCACCTCGGGGCGGCTGCGCGACGATTCCGCCAACAGTGCCGCCGAGACCGATCCGGGCCGCCGACTGTCGTTGGCCGCCCTCGGGTTCCTCGGGGTGGGCACCCTGACCGGCGCGTTGGGCACCATCTACGGTGGCCGGGTCAATTCCGTTTCCGGCGACCGGAATTCGTTCACCGCGCCGCCGCTGACCAAACCCGCCCCACCGGTACCGGCCGGGGTACAGCCGGCCGGCGTGGCGCTGCCGAGCTTCGTGACCGGCAACGCCGACTTCTACCGGATCGACACCGCACTGGCGGTGCCGCAACTGTCCCGGGCCGAGTGGAAACTGCGCATCCACGGCATGGTCGACCACGAAAAGACCTACCGCTTCGACGATCTGGCCGGTTTCGAACTCATCGAGAAGATGGTCACCCTGACATGCGTGTCCAACCCGGTCGGGGGTGACCTCATCGGCAACGCGGTGTGGACCGGCTACCGGGTGCGTGATCTGCTGGCTGCCGCCGGCGTCCATACCGACGCCGACATGGTGCTGTCCACGTCCAGCGACGGCTTCACCGCCGGCTCCCCGGTGCAGGCACTCACCGATGGTCGCGACGCGTTGCTGGCCATCACCATGAACGGTCAGCCGTTGCCCGTCGAGCACGGTTACCCAGCGCGGCTGGTGGTGCCCGGACTCTACGGCTACGTCTCCGCGACCAAATGGGTGGTCGACCTGGAACTCACCAGATTCGACCGAGCCCAGGCCTATTGGACACAGCTGGGCTGGGCCCCGCAGGGACCGATCAAGACGCAGTCCCGGATCGACGTACCGCGGTCCGGAGCGGATGTCCCACAGGGCCCGGCCCGGTTCGGCGGGGTGGCCTGGGCCCAGAATCGCGGGGTACGCGCGGTCGAGGTGCGTATCGACGCCCCCGGCCAAGAGGGCACCTGGCAGCCCGCCACGTTGGGCTCGGCGTACTCGAACGAAACGTGGCGGCTGTGGAGTTTTGACTGGCAGGCTGATCGGCCGGGTCTGCATACCATCACCGTGCGCGCGACCGACAACACCGGGGCGGTACAGACCGCCGACATCGCCGATGTGGTGCCCGACGGGGCGACCGGCTACCACAGCGTCGACTTCGCCGTCACCTAAATCGGTTTCGCGGACCACCCATGCCGGGCTATGTTGTCCGGCATGACATCTGCGCCCGCTCAGCGCTGGCGTACCACGCTGCGTTCGGCCCTGCTACAGGCCCGCAAACAGCGCGACACCGTGCGGGTCGCGGCGCTGCGCAGTGCGCTCGGCGCGATCGACAACGCCGAGACGCCGGACATGGCCGAAACCCACACCCGGATCGACGGACCGATCGCGCACAGCGTCGCCGGGCTGGGCGCCGCCGAGGTCGCGCGCCGTGCACTCACCGAGGCCGAGGTCCTGGCCCTGCTACACGCCGAGATCGACGAACGGATCAGCGCGGCAACGCAGTTCAGTGCCGGCGGGCACGGTGACCGGGCGGCACGATTACGCGCCGAGGCCGCGGTGCTCGACGGGTTTCTGACCGGGCCCTGATGCGGCCGCGGCGTGGTACTGCGGGCTCGTCGGATCACGGAACTCCCGGCCGGTCATCTGTTCGGTCCTGACCCGGACGAAATGGTCGCGGCGACCACTCACCCATGGCGAGACGAAGGTTCCGGCGATCTCGACCAGTTCGTCGACATCGGTGACCGGCTCGGCGTGGCCGACCACCGTCACGCTCCACCCGGCGCGCAGATCCTGGTCCAGTTCGTCGGCCTCGAAGGCCACCACTTGGCGGCCGGCGGCCGCGGCCAGCTTGCCGCCACCGGCGACCCGGATCACCACATCGTCGTGCCACAGCCGGAAGTTCACCGGCTGAACGGCGGGTAGCGCGCTCTCGGTGAAGATGAGCCGGCCGACGCGGGTGGTCTGCAACCTGTCCAGGCACTGCCTACGGTTGAGGACGTCGAGGTCGTGTGTGTTCGGCATGATTCCCACTGTCCGCCGGGACGTGGGTCGGGCACAGGGCCGAAAGTCCCGACTTGTCGGCCCTGCGTGGCACCGTGGAACCATGTTGCTCAGCGCGGTGGCAGAGGCCTCGGTCGATGTGGCGGCGGCGTCGTCGCGGCTGGCCAAGACTGCCCGGGTGGCCGACCTGCTGGCGCACGCAGATCCCGCCGATGTCGGCCTGGTGGTGTCCTGGCTGGCCGGTGAGCTCCCCCAGCGACAGATCGGTGTGGGCTGGGCCGCCCTGCGCCACCTGCCCCCGCCCGCCGACGCCCCCACACTGACGGTGTCGGGGGTGGACCAGGCGTTCTCCCGGATCAAGGCCACCACCGGCAAGGGCTCGCAGGCGCTGCGCTCCCAGCTGCTCGGCGACCTGTTCACCGCGGCCACCGCCGCCGAGCAGGCCTTCCTGCGCCGCTTGTTGTCCGGTGAGCTGCGCCAGGGCGCCCTGGCCGGGGTGATGTCCGAGGCCGTCGCCAAGGCCGCCGGGGTGCCCGCAGCGCAGGTGCGCCGGGCCGCGATGCTGGCCGGTGAGCTGCCCACCGTCGCCGTCGCCGCGTTGTCCGATGGCGCCGCCGGTCTGGCCCGGTTCGCCCTCACGGTCGGCCGGCCGGTCGGCCCGATGCTCGCGCAGACCGCCACCGCCGTCGGTGACGCACTCGAAAAACTGGGCGGTGACGTGGTTTTCGAGGCGAAGTTGGACGGCGCCCGGGTGCAGATCCACCGCGACGGTGACCGGGTGTCGGTGTACACCCGCAGCCTCGACGACGTCACCGCACGGCTGCCGGAGGTGGTCGATGCCGCCCTGGCGCTGCCGGTGACCCATCTCATCGCCGACGCCGAGGCGATCGCGCTGCGTCCGGACGGCCGTCCGCACCGGTTCCAGGTCACCGCGTCGCGGTTCGGCAACAAGTCGGGCGCCCGGGAACACCCCCTGTCGGTCTTCTTCTTCGACGTGCTGCACCATGACGGCACCGATCTGCTCGACCTGCCGACCACCGACCGGCTGGCGGTGCTGGACGCGGTCGTGCCCGCCGGGCAGCGGGTGGACCGGCTCATCACCGCGGATGCCGACGCGGCCGGACAATTCCTGCAGACGGTGCTGGCGGCCGGTCACGAAGGGGTGATGGCGAAGTCGTCGGCCGCCCCGTACGAGGCAGGCCGGCGCGGGTCCGGCTGGCTCAAGGTCAAACCCGTGCACACCCTGGACCTGGTGGTGCTGGCGGTGGAATGGGGTTCGGGTCGGCGCGCCGGCAAGCTGTCCAACATCCACCTGGGTGCCCGCGATCCCGCGACGGGCGGATTCGTGATGTTGGGCAAGACGTTCAAGGGCATGACCGACGCCATGTTGGACTGGCAGACGCGGCGTTTCACCGAACTCGCCGTGGGAGGCACCGACGGGTACGTGGTCGCGGTGCGGCCGGAACAAGTCGTGGAGATCGCCTTCGACGGGGTGCAGGGCTCCACGAGGTATCCGGGCGGGATGGCGTTGCGCTTTGCGCGAGTGGTCCGTTATCGCGACGACAAACGCGCCGATGAGGCCGACACCATCGACACCGTCCGGGCCCATTACGAACGCGGCGATTCACCCTAAACGGCGGTTCGGCCCCGGCCCGGTTTGTCGCGGTGAAAAGATCGCCCTATGGCTTCACCGACGAAACCTCTGGAAGAACGCAAGGGCGATATCACCTATATCCGCACCGATGAGGACCTCCCGCCGGTCGCGATCATCGATCGCTCCCCCATCACCGTGCGGCACCGCGTCATCTTCGGGGTGATCGCCCTGCTCGGTGCGATCGCCTGGGCTGTCATCGCATTCCTGCGCGGTGAGACGGTGAATGCAGTGTGGTTCGTCATCGCGGCCATCTGCACCTACGTCATCGGATTCCGGTTCTATGCGCGGTTGATCGAGAACAAGATCGTCCAGCCGCGCGATGACCACGCCACCCCGGCCGAGATCTTCGAGAACGGCACCGATTACATGCCCACCGACCGGCGGGTGCTGTTCGGCCATCACTTCGCCGCGATCGCCGGCGCCGGACCGCTGGTCGGGCCGGTACTGGCCATGCAGATGGGATACCTGCCCGGCACCATCTGGATCATCATCGGGGCGCTGGTGGCCGGTTGCGTCCAGGACTACCTGGTGCTGTCCATTTCGGTGCGCCGCCGGGGCCGCTCACTGGGCCAGATGGCCCGCGACGAGCTCGGCAGCATCGGCGGTGTGGCCGCGATCGTCGGCGTGCTGGTGATCATGGTGATCCTGCTCGCGGTGCTGGCCCTGGTGGTGGTCAACGCGCTGGCCGAAAGCCCGTGGGGGGTGTTCTCCATCGCGATGACCATTCCCATCGCGATCTTCATGGGCTTGTACCTGCGCTTCCTTCGCCCGGGCCGGGTGTCCGAGGTGTCACTCATCGGCGTCGTGCTGCTGCTGCTGGCGGTCGTCGCCGGCGGCTGGGTGGCCGAAACATCCTGGGGTGCCGACTGGTTCACGCTGTCGAAGGTGACGTTGTCGTGGTGCATCATCATCTACGGCCTGGCAGCCTCCGTGCTGCCGGTGTGGCTGCTGCTGGCACCGCGCGATTACCTGTCGACGTTCATGAAGGTCGGCACCATCGTGCTGTTGGCCATCGGCATCCTGCTGGCCCGCCCGGTGATGCAGGCACCGGCACTGTCCCAGTTCGCCGGCAGCGGCTCGGGCCCGGTGTTCGCCGGCGCACTGTTCCCCTTCTTGTTCATCACCATCGCCTGCGGCGCCCTGTCCGGGTTTCACTCGCTGATCTCCTCGGGGACCACACCGAAGCTGCTGGAGAAGGAATCGCAGATGCGGCTGATCGGCTACGGCGGCATGCTCACCGAATCGTTCGTGGCCATCATGGCGCTCATCACCGCGGCGATCCTCAACCAGCATCTGTACTTCGCCATCAACGCACCGTCGGCGCAAACCGGTACCACCGCTCAGACCGCGGCCGATTACGTCAACGGCCTCGGGCTGTCCGGCCAGCCGATCACCGGCGCGGAGATCACCGATGCCGCCGAGAGCGTCGGAGAGAAGTCGGTCGTTTCCCGCACCGGCGGGGCACCCACCCTGGCCTTCGGCATGTCCGAGGTGCTGCACCAGGTGTTCGGCGGGGCGAGCATGAAGGCATTCTGGTATCACTTCGCGATCATGTTCGAGGCCCTGTTCATCCTCACCACCGTCGACGCCGGCACCCGGGTGGCCCGGTTCATGCTGTCGGACGGGTTGGCCAATCTTGGTGGGCCGCTGAAGAATCTGCGCGATCCGAGCTGGCGGGTCGGTGCGTGGGTGTGCAGCATCATCGTGGTGGCCGCGTGGGGCAGCATCCTGCTGATGGGTGTCACCGACCCGCTCGGTGGGATCAACACGCTGTTCCCGTTGTTCGGCATCGCCAACCAGCTGCTGGCCGCCATCGCGTTGACGGTGGTCACCGTGGTGATCATCAAACGCGGGCTGGTGAAGTGGGCGTGGATCCCGGGTGTGCCGTTGCTGTGGGACCTGACCGTCACGATGACCGCGTCGTTCCAGAAGATCTTCTCCGGGGATCCGAAAGTGGGCTACTGGACCCAGCATTCGCAGTACGTTGCGGCCAAGGACGCCGGCAAGACCGCGTTCGGGGCGGCCAAGAATCCCGACCAGTTGGATGCCGTCATCCGCAACACGTTCATCCAGGGCACCCTGTCGATCATCTTCGCCGTGCTGGTGCTCATCGTGTTCGTCGCCGGTGTGGTGATGGCCCTGCGCGCGTTGCGCGGGACGGGCCGCCCGCTGTCCGCCGACGACCCGGTGCCCTCCGCACTGTTCGCGCCGGCCGGGCTGATCCCCACCGCCGCGGAGAAGGAGGTGAGCAAACTGTGGGACGCCTTACCGACCTCGCCGGCCAGATCCGTTGGTACTGCTCATCATTGATGGGCGACAACCACTACCAGCGCTACCTGCGGCATCGCCGCCGCACCCACCCCGGCGAACCGGTGCTCACCGAGCGGGAGTACTGGCGTCAGCGCCACGCGGCGGCCGACGCCAACCCCGCCGCCCGCTGCTGCTGACCGTCGCGTCGGCGGACACTCGGTGCGCTCACCCGCCGCTGCGGACTGACGTCTCCGCGTTGCACCGCAGCACCTTTGGCTGTTCCCGAAGGTCGGCGAGTACGCCCGCGATGGCCGGTTCGGGGAGTCCGGGCGGGAATCCGGGCAGCACCCGGTCGATCACGCCGGCGCAGCGCTGCCGCAGCGCGTCGGCCACCTCGGACAGCGGGGCGACGACGGCGAAGGCGGCCAGCACCTCGTCATCGACGAGGTCGGCCATGGTGTCCCATTGTCCCAGCCGCGACAGGCGGTGCAATTCGGTGTGCAGTTCACCCCAGCCGTGCACGTCCAGCACCGCCCGATACGCCGGGGTGGACCCGTAGAAGGCGATCTCCTTGCGTTGGGCGGCTGCCGCAGCGGCGAACTGCTCCTCCGTCTCGCCGGTCACCACGAAAACCGGGCAGGACACCTCGAACGCGTCTCGGTGGCGTCCCGCCCGTGTCAGCCCGGCCAGCAGCGCCGGGATGGTCACCTCGTCCAGATAGCGTTTGGTGGTGAAGGCGTGTGCGATCAACCCGTCAGCGACCTCACCGCACAGGTGCGTCAGGCCGTCGCCGACCGCCGCGATGAAGATCTTCGGCACCCCGTATGGCTGCGGCTCCGGGGTGAACATCGGCGTCATCAGTTTGTGGGTGTAGAACTCACCCTCGAAACTCAGCCTGGTGTGGTGCTGCCAACACGACCAGATAGCTTGTACCGCAGCGACGAACTCGCGCATCCGGCGCACCGGCTGGCCCCACGGCATGCCGAACCGCTTTTCGATGTGCGCTTGCACCTGGGTACCCAATCCGAGGATGAACCGGCCACGCGAGTAGGCCTGGAGGTCCCAGCCCAGATTGGCGACCAGCATCGGGTTGCGCGCGAATGCCACGGCAACGCTCGTGCCCAGCTGCATCCGGGATGTGTGCTCGGCGGCGAGCAGAAGCGGCAGGAACGGGTCGTGGTTGACCTCACCGGTCCAGCAGCCGTCGTAACCCTGTGCTTCCAGCGCGCGCGCCGCGGCAGGCACCTTGTCGAGGTCACTGGGCATCCCCCGATCGATGCTCAGCCGGGCGCCGTTACCCATGCGGCGACGCTACAGTAGCCAATTCGGTACGGTCAACGCCTGCGCGGCGGGCGGCCGATGCGGCGCAACGGGTTCCCGCTCAGCCACCTGCGCGGGCATGAGGACCATGATGAGCAGATGCAGACACCTGAACTCGGCGCGGCGACCGGCGACGCGGATCTGATCGCGCGGCTCGAACCCCTTGCGCGCGCCGCTGGTCTCGGGGACCGGCTGAGCGTGGTGTGCATCAGGGGCGGCGTTCACCGCCATGCCCATTTCGGGGCCGGGCCCGCCACGGTTTACGAGATCGGTTCGGTCACCAAGACGTTGACAGCACTGCTCTTCGCAGAGGCAATCGAGTCGGGCGAGCTGCGGGCCGATACCCGTGTGGGGACACTGCTGGACCTCGCGCACAGCCCGGCGGCCGACGTGACGCTCGAGGAACTTGCCAGTCACCGCTCCGGGTTACCGCGAGTCGCCACCGGCCTGTGGGATCGCGCCAACGCGATTGTGGCGGTCCTGCGGCACCGCAATCCGTACACGGCCGACCTACAGCGGCTGCTCGGGCACGCCAGGTCGGCGAAAATAGTTTCCAGGGGCCAGTTTTCGTACTCCAACCTGGGCGCTGCCCTGCTGGGCCAGGCGCTCGCTGCCCACGCCGGGACCGGGTTTCCCGAACTGCTGCACCGTCGCCTGTTCACTCGGATCGGTATGACGCGTTCGAGCACACCGTTGTCCAGCGCCGACCTGCCCGCCGGCGCGCCGACAGGATGGAGCGCGCGCGGCACACGCGAGCAGGCCTGGACTTTGGGCGCGTACGCCCCTGCCGGCGGGGTGCGCTCGACTGCCGCCGATATGGCCATTTACGCGCAAGCGTTGCTCGACGGTGACGCGCCGGGCCTCACCGCACTCGAACCCCGTTGGGATGCCGGCAACGGGAGTCGGGTGGGTTACGCGTGGTTCACCGATCGCGTCGACGATGTCGACATCGCCTGGCATAACGGCGCAACCGGTGGCTTTTCGAGCATGCTGGCGCTTGACCGGCGCGGGGGCGCCGCGGTGGTGATCCTGGCCAATACCGCGGTCGCGGTCGACGAGATCGCGCTACGGCTTCTGGTGGAGGCCACGTAGCGGCTTCGATCAGCGGAAGTCCCTGGGCCGGGACTTGTCGTACCCCCCCTCTGCGAGAATTAGGTCATGTCCCAGCGCCGCAGCGTCTTCGGAGCCCAAAGAGCGGTTGGCGGTGCTGTTCGACGAGATCGGCGAGCTGTGCGGGCAACGCAACGCCATCGACGGGGGTACCAACCCTTCCAACCGCCAGCCAGCAGTGGCAACTAGGCGGCCACTCCGGCACGCTTGCTAGATTCGCAGTAAGTGAGTCGGCCCAGCGTTGTGTCGTCCCAACCCTGGCCGCCGGCCACGAGAGGATCACTGCCCGTGCCCTACCTGGGATTACTGGTCACCGCGTTACTGGTGACCGCCATCGTCGACATCGCGCGCGCCGACGAGGAGCGCATCCGCGGCTTCGGCCGCACCCAATGGACATTGCTGGTCGTCCTCGCCCCGGTGGCAGGCGCGCTCGCCTGGTTCATCGCGGGGCGCCCGACTGCCGATCGGGTCGCCCCCATCGCGCCGATCGTCGACGACGCCGCCGAAGACGAGTTCCGCCGGCAGTGTCGGGAGCGCGCCGAGATGCAACGCCGGGCGGGGCGGTCACAACGCGACAGCACGCCCGACTGACGCACACCTCATACCGACCAGAAACATAGTGAAGCTCTTGTGACGTCGGCTGACCGCTAGGGTCATGTCATGGACCAGCAGCTCAATTTCGTCACCATCGCCGCGGTCGACCTGGACACGACCCGTCGTTTCTACGGCGCACTGGGCTGGCATGCGTTGCTGGACGTCGAGGGTGAGATCGTGTTCTACCAGACCGCTCCGGGACAGGTGCTCGCGTTCTTCCTCGCCGAGAAATTCAATGCCGACCTCGGATTGCCCGCCGACCATCCTGCCGCCGCGGTGTCCGGAATCACCCTGGCCCACAACGTCGGCAGCGACAGTGCGGTGATCGACATCGTCGCGGCGATGGCCGAAGCCGGTGGCACGATTCTGAAAGCCCCGCAGCCCGGCCAGTTCGGCGGGGTGTTCCACGCCCACGTCCGCGACCCCAACGGGGTGATCTGGGAGATCGCGCACAATCCGGGATGGCGGGTCGATCCGGACGGCACGGTCCGGATCGGCTGAATCACGCCACCCGGCGGTTTGTGCGGTTTCGTCCGCGACGCGCCGGTCGCCGCGGATCGATCCGCACAAACGAGCACCTCAGCCCGGGCGGATCACGCCCCGCTCGGTGAGGTGCTCGGTCATCGGCCGGACCCCGACGGTGAAGTGCTCGGCCATCGCGGCCCGCACCATATCGCCGTCACGGCGCTGCAGCGCGTCGAGCACCGTGCGGTGATCCCGGATCGACTGGGCCGGCCAGCCCTCCAGGGTGGGAAACACCGACTCCGGAGCGTAGCGGGTGACGACGGACATCACCTGCGTCAGCTTCGGTGAATCGGCGATGACGTTGATCAGCCGGTGAAACTCGTGGTTGAGCCGGACGGTGCGATCCAGATCGTCGTGGTCGTAAGCCTTTTCGAGGGCGTCCTGGATGGCGGTGAGCTCAGCCAACTGTTCGTCGGTGATGTTGGCGGCCGCCCGCGCCCCGAGCTCGCCGCCGATATAGGCCTGCAGATTGGCGACGTCGGCGATATCGCGGGCGGTGACCTCCAACACCATGAACCCACGGCGGGGGTGCTGCACCAGCAGGCCCTCGGCACGCAGGTTCAACAGCGCCTCGCGCACCGGCGTGACGCTGATGCCGAGATCGGCCGCCAGCTGGTCCAACCGCAGGTACACCCCGGCCGGATAGGTGCCGTGGAAGATCCGGCGCCGCACCACCCGCGCGACATCATCGGAGAGCTGCGGGCGGTCGGCGAGCTCGGCTTCCCCCCGTCGCTTCGCTCGCCCCTCGGAGTCAGACGCGATACTCATCGAGCAGGTTCTTACTGATGATCGTCTTCTGGATTTCGCTGGTGCCCTCACCGATCAACAGGAACGGTGCGTCGCGCATCAGCCGCTCGATCTCGTACTCCTTGGAGTAGCCGTAACCCCCGTGGATCCGGAAGCTCTGCTGGGTGACCTCCGAACAGAATTCGCTGGCAAGGTATTTGGCCATGCCCGCGGCCATATCGTTGCGCTCACCGGAATCCTTGAGCCGTGCGGCGTTGACCATCATCAGATGCGCGGCCTCGACCTTGGTCGCCATCTCGGCCAGTTGGAAGGCGATCGCCTGATGCTCGGCGATCGGCTTGCCGAA
Organism: Mycolicibacterium canariasense; assembly: GCF_002101555.1. Classification (GTDB taxonomy): domain Bacteria; phylum Actinomycetota; class Actinomycetes; order Mycobacteriales; family Mycobacteriaceae; genus Mycobacterium; species Mycobacterium canariasense. The sequence goes on along the minus strand of NZ_LQOL01000052.1, from coordinate 98,754 downwards.
CGTGGCCCGCTGCTGGGCGTAGCGCGCGGCCAGTTCGAACGCCCGGATACCCACACCGCACGCGCGTGCCGACACGTTCACCCGGCCCACCTCGATGCCGTCCATCATCTGGAAGAAGCCCTGTCCCGGAGCGTTTCCGAGAATGTCGTCGGCGGAGGCGCGGTAGCCGTCGAAGACCAGTTCGGTGGTGTCGATGCCCTTGTAGCCCATCTTGTCGATCTTGCCCGGAATGGTCAGGCCGGGCTTCACCTCACCGAAACCGGCGGGCTTCTCGATCAGGAAGGCGGTCAGGTTGCGGTGCGGCTTGGCTTCTCCCTCATCGGTTTTCACCAGCGCGGCCACCAAGGTCGAGCTGGCGCCGTTGGTCAGCCACATCTTCTGCCCGCTGATCGTGTAGTTGCCGTCGGTATCCCGGACCGCCTTGGTACGGATGGCGGCGACGTCGGAACCCAATTCGGGTTCGGACATCGAGAAGGCTCCGCGTACCTCACCGGTGGCCATCCGAGGCAGGTGACGCTGCTTCTGTTCGTCGGTGCCGTGTTGGCGCAGCATGTAGGCGACGATGAAGTGGGTGTTGATCACGCCGGAGACGCTCATCCAGCCGCGGGCCAGTTCCTCCACGCACAGCGCGTAGGTCAGCAGCGACTCCCCCAGCCCGCCGTACTGCTCGGGAATCATCAGCCCGAACAGGCCCATCTGACGCATGCCGTCGACGATGCCCTGCGGGTAGGTGTCGGAGTGTTCCAGCTCCTGGGCGTTAGGGATGATCTCCCGATCCACGAATTGCCGTACCGTCGAGACGATTTCGGCCTGCACCTCGGTCAGGCCGAGGGTCTGCGCCAAGCGGGTCATGCGACGATCCGTTCGAACACGGCGGCCAGCCCTTGACCGCCTCCGATGCACATGGTTTCCAGCCCGTACCGGGCTCCGCGGGCGTCGAGTTCGCGGGCCAGCGTGGCCAGCATCCGGCCGCCGGTGGCGCCGACCGGGTGCCCGAGCGAGATCCCGGAGCCGCGGACGTTGGTGCGCTCCATGTCCGTCTCGGTGAACTTCCATTCCCGCAGCACAGCCAGTGCCTGCGCGGCGAACGCCTCGTTGAGTTCGACGAGGTCGATCTGGGAAAGCGTCAGGCCGGCATTGCGCAGCGCGACCTCCGTCGCCGGCACCGGGCCGATGCCCATGACGTGGGGCGCCACCCCGGCCAGCCCCCACGACACCAGGCGGACAAGGGGTCGCAAGCCGAGTTCGGCGGCGCGCGCGGCGGTGGTGACGATGCACATCGACGCCGCGTCGTTCTGGCCGCTGGAGTTTCCCGCGGTGACGGTCGCCTCCGGGTCTTGTTTTCCCAGAATCGGTTTCAACCTGCTCAAGGCCTCCACCGAGGTGTCGGCACGGGGGTGCTCGTCGGTGTCGATCGACTGCTCACCGGATCTCGACGACACCGTGACGGCGACGATCTCCCCGGACAGCACGCCGTCCCGTTGTGCGGCAACGGCTTTCTGGTGTGAGCGCACCGCCAGTTCGTCCTGTTCGATGCGTGAGATGCCGTACTGCCGCCGAAGGTTCTCCGCGGTCTCCAGCATGCCGCCCGGCACCGGGTAGTTCTTTCCGCCCGCCGTGGTGCGGCCGCGGGCCAGGCCGTCGTGCACCCGGATGCCGGTGCGGGAGCCGCCCCAGCGCATATCGGTGGAGTGGAACGCCACATTGCTCATCGACTCGGCACCGCCTGCGACGACCAGATCGTTGGCCCCGCTGCCGACCTGCAGGCAGGCTTGGATGACGGCCTGCAGCCCCGATCCGCAACGGCGGTCCACCTGCATGCCGGGCACCGTGATCGGCAGTCCGGCGTCCAGCGCCACCACCCGGCCGATCGCGGGCGCCTCCGGAGACGGGTAGCAGTGTCCGAGGATCACGTCGCCCACCGCGTCGGCGGGGACACCGGTGCGCTGCAGCAGTCCGCGCAGCGCGGCGACGCCGAGTTCGACGGCGGTCAGCGAGGCGAACATCCCGCCGTAACGACCGATGGGCGTGCGAATCGGCTCGCAGATCACCACGGTGTTCGCCGCCACGGACATCAGATGTGCCGCCCGCCGGTCACTTCGAGTACGCAACCGGTCATGTACGAGGACATGTCAGACGCCAGGAATGCCGCCGCCGAGGCGACCTCGCTGGGCTCGGCGGCCCTGCCCATCGGGATCTCTGCCAGCTTCTGATCCCAAATCCGTTGCGGCATGGCCTCGGTCATGGCCGAGCGGATCAGGCCGGGCTGGATCGCGTTGATCCGCACGCCGAGATGCGCCACCTCCTTGGCCGCGGCCTTGGTCAGGCCGACGATACCGGCCTTGGCCGCCGAATAATTCGTCTGTCCGACCAAGCCGACCTTGCCCGAGATCGACGAGATATTGATGATGGCACCGCTTTTCGCTTCGCGCATGATGTTGGCCGCCAGCCGGGTGCCGTTCCAACAGCCCTTCAGGTGCACGTCGATGACCTGATCGAACTGTTCCTCGGTCATCTTGCGCATCGTGGCGTCACGGGTGATACCGGCGTTGTTGACCATGATGTCCAAACCGCCGAAGGTCGCGACGGCCGCGTCGACGAGGGCCTGCATCTCGGCGGCGTCGGTGACGTCAGCCCGCACCGCGTGGGCGACGGCGGGACCGCCGAGTGCGGCCACCGCGGCCTCGGTCGCCTCGGGGTTGAGGTCCCCCAGGACCACCCGGGCTCCCTCGGCGATGAATCGTTGCGCGATCGCGAATCCGATTCCTTGGGCACCACCGGTGATCACCGCGGTGCGACCGTCTAGCAGGGCCATCGGCTTCCTTCCTCTGAGACCTCGCGGGCTGGAGCTGAACATAAAATATGATATTTCTTGCATCAAGTCTGAATCCCCCGGGCAGCAGTCAGGAGTCCGACCCATGACGTCCACGATCAGCAGTGAAGTCAGCGACAAGGATTTCGCCGACATCCTCGCCGCCACCCGCCAGTTCATCCGCGCCCAGGTCATGCCGCGTGAGTTGGAGATCATGGCCACCGACAAGGTGCCCGACGACATCCGCGACCAGGCCAAGCATCTCGGGTTGTTCGGCTACGCCATCCCCCAGCAGTGGGGCGGCCTGGGGCTCGACCTCGTTCAGGACGTCGAACTGGCGATGGAATTCGGCTACACCAGCCTGGCGCTGCGGTCGATGTTCGGCACCAACAACGGCATCGCGGGTCAGGTCCTGGTCGGCTTCGGCACCGACGAGCAGAAGTCCCGCTGGCTGGCGGGCATCGCCTCCGGCGAGGTGGTGGCATCGTTCGCGCTCACCGAACCGGGTGCCGGCTCGAATCCGGCGGGCCTGCGATCGAAGGCGGTGCGCGACGGCCAGCAGTGGGTGATCAGCGGCCAGAAGCGGTTCATCACCAATGCGCCGACCGCGAATCTGTTCGTGGTGTTCGCCCGCACCCGCCCGGCCGACGCCGATGGCGCGGGGATCGCCGTGTTCCTGGTGCCCGCCGATGCGCCCGGCGTGGTGGTCGGCAATAAGGACGCGAAGATGGGGCAGGAGGGCGCCTGGACCGCCGACGTCAGCTTCGACGAGGTCCGCGTCGGCGACGACGCCCTGGTCGGCGGCAGCGTGGACATCGGCTATCGGGCGGCCATGACCTCATTGGCCCGCGGTCGGATACACATCGCCGCCGTGGCGGTGGGCAGCGCCGCGCGCGCCCTCGACGAGTCGGTGGCGTACGCCGCCACCGCCACCCAGGGCGGCACACCGATCGGCAACTTCCAACTGGTGCAGGCCATGCTCGCCGACCAGCAGACCGGCGTGATGGCCGGCCGGGCGCTGGTCCGGGAGGCGGCCAGGCTATGGGTGTCGGGTGAGGACCGCCGCATCGCGCCGTCGACGGCGAAGCTGTACTGCACCGAGATGGTGGGCAAGGTCGCGGATCTCGCGGTCCAAATCCACGGCGGCAGTGGGTATATGCGCGAGGTGGCGGTGGAACGCATCTATCGCGAGGTGCGATTGCTGCGCCTGTACGAGGGCACCAGTGAGATCCAGCGGCTCATCATCGGTGGTGCCCTCGTCAAGGCGGCTCAGGCGATATAGCGGACGATCGACTCGGCCACCGCGGCGGGTTTGTCCGATCCCTCGATCTCGACCGTGATGGTGACGGTGGCCTGGGCGGTGCCCTCGGCGGGCGCCGCCACATCGGTGACGACACCACGTGCCCGGATCTTCGCGCCCACCTTGACCGGGCTGACGAAGCGCACCTTGTTATAGCCGTAGTTCACCGCGAGCTTGATGCCGTCCACCCGGTAGAGCTGGTGGGAGAAATGCGGCAGCAACGACAGCGTCAGCAGGCCGTGCGCGATGGGCCCCCCGAACGGTCCACCTGCGGCCCGCTCGGGGTCGACGTGGATCCATTGATGATCTTCGGTGGCGTCGGCGAACAGGTTCACCCGGTCCTGGGTGATCTCCAGCCATTCCGTGGGCCCGAGTTCGGTGCCGGCGCCGGCAATGAGCTCGTCAAGATCGGTGAAGACTTTCACAATTTCCCCTCTCGAGATACTGCTTCATACATAGCCTGCGTAGGGTGCGGACGAATCACCGGGCCCCTCCTCAGTTCGCGCGGACCGCGGGGTGCGTGTCGAGTCGCAGGCCCCGGAAGGGTCTGCATCCCCGGTCAGCAGTATTGACCAGACAATTATTGACACGGCCTCCAATTTTTGCCGTAACCTAGGCTCGGCGGATGTTAATTGACGCCCAAACAATAAAAGACGTACGTGTACACATTGCTGGTCAAACACCGATTCGCAAGCAGCAAATAGTTGGCATTTCCGGTCAGAAGTTTCCGCTGGAATTACTCCTGAGTATGACGATACTTATTTGACCTATTTGAATAAGCATGGAAATGCACGTCATCGCGGAAGCGGTGCCGGCGACTCGATCGGGGTACAGATGAGGGCTTCCTTGGCCGAGGCGGCGACACCGGCACTGCCCGCAGCCACGACTGCGCACTGGCACGACGGCGCCACCGGCTGCACCCTGGTGCTGAGCACGCCGTCGGCCGAACCGGAGCTCTGGGACGACTTCATCGACGGCGCGACGGCCAGTTACCGGGAACACGGCGCGGAGCGCGCCATCGACGTCGACGTCCTGCGCGATCCCGCCATGACATCGCTGTTCCTGGCCGCGATCGACCCCGATGGCACAGTGGTCGGCGGCGTGCGTGCCCAGGGGCCCTATGTCGACGTCGAGCAGTCGCACGCCATCGTCGAATGGGCGGGCCAACCCGGGCTGTCGGCGGTGCACAAGATGATTGCCGACCGCATCCCGTTCGGCGTGGTGGAGATCAAGACGGCCTGGGCCGGCAAGCACGACCGCGGCCGCTTCCTGACCGCTGCCCTGGCCCGGATGCCACTGCACGCGACCGCGATCCTGGGCGCCAAGTTCGCGATGGCGACCGCCGCCGACCACGTGCTCGACCGCTGGCGGTCCTCCGGCGGTATCGTCGTCTCCCGCATACCCGCAACGCCGTACCCGGATGCCAGATACCAAACCAAGATGATGTGGTGGGACCGTGCCGAATTCACCCGCTCCGCTGAGCCCCAGCAGATCTCGACGATCCTCGCCGAGTCGCGAAACCTGTTGCCCCTCATGACCGATCTCGACGACGAGGCCACCGCCGCCGGGAGTGACGCGTGACCGATCCGGGCAACGCGATCACCCTGTCCGACGACCATCCCGACCAAGCCGAGCTGCTCCGGCAGTTGCGCGCCCGCCCTGATATCGAATTCGTCGACCACCGGGAAACCCAGCGCACCGCCCTGCGCGCGCTGAACCCGGTGCCGGCGGACGACATCCTCGACGAGCCCCCGCGGTGGGTCTACTTCCCGTGGCGGCGCGCTGTGGTGGCGATGCTCGGCCCACTGGGTTTCCGCCGACTCCGGCTCGACCGGAACCGCAATCTGATCACGCTCGACGAACAACACCGCCTCGGCCAGTTGCGTATCGGCGTGGTGGGGCTCAGCGTCGGTCATGTCATCGCCCATACCCTCGCCGCCCAGGGGGTCTGCGGTGAACTGCGGCTGACCGACTTCGACAATCTGGAGCTGAGCAATCTCAACCGGGTGCCCGCGACGGTTTTCGACGAGGGCCAGAACAAGGCGATCGTGGCGGCACGCCGGATCGCCGAGATCGACCCTTATCTGACCGTGCACGCCGACACGTCGGGAATCACCGCCGACACGATCGACCCCTTCCTGGACGGCCTGGACATCCTCGTCGAGGTGTGCGACTCACTCGACACCAAGGTGCTCGTCCGGGAGGCCGCACGGGCCCGTCGCATCCCGGTGCTGATGGCAACCAGTGACCGCGGCCTCGTCGACGTCGAGCGGTTCGACCTGGACCCGACACGTCCCATCCTGCACGGATTGCTCGGCAACGTGGAAACCGCCGGGCTCGCCGGCCTCACCAGCGCCGACAAGGTGCCCTACGTGTTGGGCATCCTGGATGCCGGTCAGCTGTCGGGGCGGATGGCGGCATCGTTGTGCGAAGTGGGCGAGACGTTGTCCACCTGGCCGCAACTGGCCGGTGAGGTGACCCTCGGCGCTGCGCTGATCGCCGAGGCGGTGCGGCGCATCGGCTCGGGCGAGCCCCTGCCCTCGGGCCGGGTACGCATCGATATCGGCGCCCAGCTGGCACAGTCCACCGATCCTCGTGCGGCACAGCCGCTGTCCCGCGCACACCAGGATGATCCTGCGGAGCCGGGTGAACCGACATCGGTACCTGCGGCTATGGCGGCCGCCGCGATCCGTGCGCCGTCGGGAGGCAACGCTCAACCGTGGCACATCGATATCGGGCCGGACTCCCTGACGGTGCGCATCGATCCGGAGCGCACCACCATGATGGACGTCGAATTCCGCGGCAGTGCCGTCGCGTTGGGTGCCGCGGTGTTCAATGCGACCGTGGCAGCCGCGGCCCACGGCCGTGGCAGCGAGGTGCTCATCGGAGCCGGTGGTGAACGCTCTCCCCTGGAGGCCGTCATCACACTCGCCGGCACGGCCGAGCCGGAGCTGGCCGAACTGTACGGCCCGATGCTCGACCGCGCCACCAATCGGCATCACGGTTCCGGCCGGGAGATCTCGGCGCATCTGGCAGAGCTGTTGCGCACCACGGCCACCCGGTTCGGCGCCCGCCTGCACCTGCTCACCGCCGGGCCCGAGATCGAAACCGGAGCAGCCGTGCTCGCGGCGGCGGACCGAATCCGCTACCTGACGCCGAGATTGCACGCGGAGATGTTCTCCGAACTCTGGTGGCCGGGAGATCCCAAACCGGAGTACGGAATCGACGTGCGCGGTCTTGAGCTGCCGCCGTCGGACCTTGCCGTGCTCGACGTGTTGCGTCGCCCGGATGTGATGGCGCACCTGGCTCGTTGGAACGCCGGTGGCGTGTTGGGCGACAACACCCGCGACCGCGTCAGGGCGGGGGCGGCGTTGGCAGCCATTTCGTTTTCTGGACACACCCTTGCCGATTACGCCCTCGCGGGACAGGCCGTCGAGGCGGTCTGGATCACCGCCCAGATGCACGGTCTGGCCGTGCAGCCCATCTCTCCGGCCTTCCTCTACGCGCACGACGAGCGCGAATTGGACGCGTTGTCGCCGGCCTTCACCGATGAACTGCGTTCCCTGCAATACACTTTCCGGAAGTTGATCGGCGCCGGACCACAGGAGGCGCAGGCGTTGGTGTTTCGACTCACCGACGCCCCGCCTCCGTCGGTACGGAGCCGCCGTCAGCATCCACCCCGCCAGACCGCGTCGCCGTGACGGCAACGCCCGCACAAGAGGTAGAGGTGCCGCGACCCAGTCTGGAGCTACTCGTCACAGCGGTCGCAACTCGGCTGATCGCCGTCGATTCGGCGACCGCCATCCCCGTGAGCAGGCAGGTGCTCGCCCAACTCGTCGAGTATTTCGACGTCGACTTCAGCTTCCTGCGACACAACGACCACGCGATCCATGCCACCCGGCTGGTCGCCGAGTGGCCGCCCAGGCCCGAAGGCGAGGGCCCGGATCCGCTCGCGCTGATCTACTTCGCCGATGCCGATCCGGTGTTCAAGCTCGCCGAATCGCTCAAGGAACCTGCGGTGTTCGACCGCAACAAGACGCTGGACTACCAGCGCACCATCGAGTCGGGCCGGCACATCCCCACCACCTCGATGGCCTGTGTGCCGCTGTTGTCCGGCGAAGTGACCACTGGGGTGTTGGGTTTCGTCAAGGTCGGTGTCCGGCAGTGGAGCGACGAAGAACTCAACGCCCTCATGGCCATCGCCTCGCTGTTCGCTCAGGTGCAGGCCAGGACCGAGGCCGAGGACAGACTGCGGTTCCTGGCCGAGCACGACGATCTGACCGGACTGCACAACCGCCGGGCCCTGACCGCGCATCTGGACGAGCGGCTACGGGCCGGCAGGCCGGGTCCGGTGGTGGCCTTGTTCTTCGATCTCGACAGGCTCAAAGCGATCAACGACTACCTGGGGCACATTGCCGGCGACCGGTTCATCAGGGCGCTGGCCGAGCGGCTGGCCGCGGCCGTCGGCCCGGCCATGATCGCGCGCCTCGGCGGTGACGAGTTCGTGGTGGTTCCGGACGCCGTGATGACCGCCGCGGAAGCGGAAGAACTGGCCTACCGGCTGCAGGCCGTGCTGCGCGAACGAGTGCCCATCGACGGCGAAATGCTCACGCGCACCGTGAGCATCGGTGTTGCGCTCGGTGTCCCCGGCCGCGACACCACGTCTGACCTGCTGCGCCGAGCCGACCAGGCGGTGCTCACCGCGAAGGGCACCGGTGGCAACCAGGTCGCGGTGTTCTCCGACACGATGGAGCTGGAGAACGAATTCCGCAACGATATCGAGCTGCACCTGCAGAACGTGGTGGAGACCGGTGCCCTGTTCCTGCGCTATCTCCCCGAGATCGATATGCGCACCGGACGGATACTCGGCGCCGAGGCGTTGGTGCGCTGGCAGCATCCGACGCGTGGTTTGCTGTCCCCCGACTCGTTCATCGGGGTGGCCGAGTCCATCAACCTTGCCGGCGAACTCGGCCGCTGGGTGATGCGGACCGCGTGCGCCGATTTCGCGCGGTGGCAGGCCAACGGGCTGGGGCAGGACACGGTGCTGCGGGTCAACGTGTCGCCGGTCCAACTCGTCGGTGACGGATTCGTGGAATCGGTGGCCGGTATCTTGCACGAGTTCGGGCTGGAGCGCAGCTCGGTGTGCTTGGAGATCACCGAGAGCATCGTGGTGCAGGACATCGAGACCGCCCGCATCACCCTGGCCGGACTGCGGGACGTGGGCGTGCAGGTGGCCATCGACGACTTCGGCACCGGATACAGCGTGTTGTCACTGCTCAAATCCCTGCCGGTGGACGCGATCAAGATCGACAAGAGTTTCGTTCAGGATCTCGGTGCCAGCCCCGGTGATCTCGCCATCGTCCGCGCCATCATCGCGCTGGCCGAAGCCTTCGGGCTGGAGTTGATCGCCGAAGGGGTGGAGACCGATTCGGCCGCACTGACACTGCTGCGGCACGGTTGCCATCGCGCCCAGGGTTTTCTGCTGTCCCGCCCGATCTCCAGCGACGCGATGGAGTCGCTGCTGCGCCAACGCAGCGTTCCGGTGGATTTCTCGACGGGCTTGCGGCCTTAGCCGGGCAGGTCCTCGGTGTGCACCAGTTCCAGCCGCACGAATCGGCTTCCGGCCAGGCCGACGAGCGCGAACTCTCCTTCGGCCGGTACCGCGGGCAGGGCCGGGATGCGGGCCGGTGCCAACGCCAGCCCGTGCCGGACGTGCACCGTGTACTCGCCGTCGGGGGTGTCGAACACCGCGCCCACCACCTGCCCCTCCTCGAACACCAGCCGCTGCAGCGCCGCGTCGCCGAGCACGGCAATGTCCCGCGCTCGCACCGCATCGGCCATCCAATCGGACACCGCCCGACCGTCCGCCTCGCCGAGCGTGGCCACGCCCACCGAACGTCCGTCCGACGTGCGCCGGGTGGCCGGCCAATGGTCGACGGTGGTGAGCACGGCACCGTACTGGGACGCCAGGCAGGTCGCGGCCCACGCCGGCAGCTGCGCCCCGTCGAAGGTCTGCACCACCGCCTTACCCTTACCCGAGCGCGGCCGGGGTGTGGTGTGTACGGTCCGGACGGTCAGGTCGGCCGAGGCGGGTTCGGCCGGCGCCACCACGCCCGCCGTCAACTCGGACAGGTACTCCTCGGTGAGTGGGTCCTCGGCGATGGGGAGCCATCCGCGGGCTCCGGGCGGCGCGTCCGGGCCGCCCTCCGGTGGGGTGGCGATCAGGACGTCGAGCCCGGCGTCCGCGGCCAGCACCGCGTAGGCCCGGCCACCCGGGCCCGCCCCCACGGCCAGCACCGCAACTTCGTCATCCCACATTTCTCGTTAGCGTCCTCACAGTTGCTCAATTTCGATCGCCGCGTACGCAGTTGGCTTTGAGCAACAGTGGCGATGAGGTCGGACGGCCCCGAGCATCGCGGCTGTCCCCGTAATCAACACATGTGAAAGTACCCGATCGCGGTCGCACCGTGTCGCGCCCACCCCGGTTCACAACGAGGAGCCGCGGTCCACGCAAGGGATCGAGGGGGTTTGCCAGCGTGGACCGCGGCAACGCCATGAAGATAGCACCACGCGATCTGGAAGGCCCGGGTAAAACCCTGTCACGAACCGTCGTCCCGGCAAGATAGAAGTGGAAGTTATATTACGTAGTTAGATAGCCGACGGAGAGGCGGGCGAAGGATGGATCTGAGTTGGTCGGCGGCGGATTCCGCCTTCCGCGACGAGGTGCGCGCGTTTCTCGCCGCCGAGCTCACCCCCGAACTGCGACGCGCGGGTCGGCTGATGACCAGTGTGTACAGCGATCACGAGGCCAGCATGCAATGGCAGCTGATCTTGCACAGCCGGGGCTGGGCAGCACCGGCATGGCCGGTGCAGTACGGCGGATGTGATTGGAGCCTGACCCAGCACTACATCTTCAGCAGGGAATCGCAGCTCGCCGGCGCTCCCTCGTTGTCGCCGATGGGAATCCGGATGGTGGCGCACGCGATCATCAAGTACGGCACCCAGGTACAGAAGGACTTCTTCCTCCCCCGCATCCTGACCGGCGAGGTGTTCTTCTGCCAGGGCTATTCCGAGCCGGAGGCGGGTTCGGACCTGGCCGCCCTGTCCATGTCCGCGGTGTCCGACGGCGACGACCTGGTCTGCACCGGCAGCAAGATCTGGACCACGCACGCCACCGAGGCCAACTGGATGTTCGCCCTGGTGCGCACCTCCCGGACCGGCAAGAAGCAACAGGGCATCACCTTCGTCCTCGTCGACATGACGACACCGGGTATCCAGATCCGGCCGCTGGTCATGACCTCCGGCGAAGAGGTGCAGAATCAGGTGTTCTTCGACGACGTGCGGGTGCCGAAGGCCAACGTCATCGGCCGGATCGACGACGGCTGGACCGTAGCGAAATACCTGCTGGAGTTCGAACGCGGCGGTGGCGCCGCCGCTCCCGCCCTTCAGGTGATGGCCGAACAGATCGCCGAGGTCGCCGCGACACAGCCCGGTCCGGCCGGTGGTGTGCTCCTCGACGATCCGGCTTTCGCCCGCAAGTTGGCCGATGTCCGGATCCGCACCGAGGTGCTCGAAATCCTGGAATACCGGGTGCTGGCGGCGCTCGCCGGCGGCGGGCATCCGGGCGCGGCATCGTCGATGCTCAAGATCATCTCCACCGAATTGAGCCAGGCGCTCACCGAGTTGCTGATGGAGGCGGCCGGCCCGCGCGGTCGGGCCTACCAACCGCACGCCACCTGCCCGGGTGGGCCGATCGCCGACTTCGTCGCGCCCGAGGACGGCTACCTCAGTGGGGAGCCGTGGCAGGCGGTCGCCCCGCTGCGCTACTTCAACGACCGGGCCGGTTCGATCTATGCCGGCAGCAACGAGATTCAGCGCAACATCCTCGCCAAGGCGGAGTTGGGACTGTAAATGGACTTCACCCTTTCCGACGAGCAGGAGCTCCTGCGCGACGGCCTCACCAAGTTCCTGTCGACCCGGTATCAGCTGCAGTCCAGCCGGGCCGCCGCCAAGACGGGTGCCGGCTGGCAACCCGAGATCTGGCGAGCGTTCGCCGACGAGCTGGGCATCCTCGGCGCTGCGCTGCCCGAGCGGGTCGGCGGAATCGGCGGCGGCCCAGTCGAAGTCATGGTGATCGCCGAGGCGTTGGGGTACGCACTGGTGGTCGAGCCGTATGTGGATACTGCCGTGGTGGCCGGTGGTCTGTTGTTGAGAGCCGGCGCAAGTGAACTCCTGCAGAAGCTGGTCGCCGGTGACGCGATCGTCGCACTGGCCGCAGCCGAGGTGCAGTCGGGTGATCACTGGCAGGGTGTGACCACCGCCGCCCGCCCCGACGGTGACCGCTGGGTGCTCGACGGTGCAAAGATCGTGGCGCTCAACGCTCCCCTGGCCACTCACCTGCTGGTGACGGCAACGACGCCGGCCGGGTTGTCGCTGTTCCTGATCGATCGCGGCGGTGACACCGCCGGGCTCACCCTGCGCTCGTTCCGCACCGTCGACGACCGCTGGGCCGCCGACATCCACCTCGACGGGGTCCGGGCCACGTTGCTCGGCGAGGAGGGGGCGGCCTGGCCGTCGCTGGCGCAGGCCCGTGACGAGGGCGCCGCCGCGGTGTGCGCCGAGGCCGTCGGGAACATGCGAAAGGTGTTGGCCGACACCGTCGAATACAGCAAACAACGCCAGCAGTTCGGCGCCCCGATCGGCAGCTTCCAGGCGCTGCAGCACCGCATGGTGGATATGCACATGGAACTCGAGCAGGCGGTGGCCGCGGTGTATCTGGCCGTGTTGAACCTGCAGGCCGAGCCCGATCAGCGGGCCAGGGCGGTGTCGGCGGCCAAGGCGACCGTGGGGCGGGCCGCCCGGTTCATCGGCCAGAACGCGGTGCAACTGCACGGCGGGATGGGTATGACGGAGGAACTCGCGATCGGGCACTACTTCAAGCGCCTCACCGCCGTGCAGTACGAGTTCGGGTCCACCGACTTTCACACCGCGCGCTACGCCGCTCTCACCAGGGCGTGACGGTCACACCGGGTTCGACGCCGACACCATGGCACGATCGGAGCCCATGACCGCGCTGCTGCTGCATGAGCTGATCACCGCGGGCGCCGCCGAGACGCCCGACCGGCCCGCCGTCATCGGCCCGGACGGAACGTCGATCAGCTTCGCGCAGTTCGACGATCAGATCCGCGCCACGGCGGCGTGGATCGCGGCGCGCAGCCGGCCGCGTGACCGCATCGCCGTCATCGCCGACAACAGCGCCGGCTATGCGCGCCTCTACTACGGTGTGCCACGCAGCGGGCGCACACTGGCGCTGATCAACCAACGATTGAGCAGCGCGGAGCATCGGGCCCAACTCGAGACGGTGCGGCCCGCGCTGGTTCTCGGCGACTCCCGTTATCTCACACCGCTGTCCGGGACCGGCCTGCCGCTGGTGTCGTTCGACAGCCCCGAATGGCACGGCCCCGTGCAGCGGTACGACGACGTGTCCGCGGATCCCGACGCCCCGGCCTGGCTGTTGTTCACCAGCGGCTCCACTGGCGAACCCAAGGGTGTCCTCCACACGCACCGGTCACTGCTCACCGCCGCACGCGGGACTATCGCCGGCCGGTCGGTGCGGCCGGGTGGGACGTATCTGCTGCCGTTTCCGATGTGCCATATCGCCGGTTACAACATGGTGGTGCACCACGGTGTCGGTGCGACGGTGCTGCCGGTGCCCGCGTTCCGGCCGGACGCCTTCGTCGCGGCGGTGAACACGTACGGCGTCACCGCGTGCTCGCTGGCCCCGACGATGCTGCACAGCCTGCTCGATCATCTGGACGAGACCGGCACCGAACTGCCCACCCTGCGCGATATCGCATACGGCTCGGCGGCCATCCCGGCCGACCTGTTGGAGCGGGCGATCACCGGGTTGGGCGCCGATTTCCATCAGGGGTACGGGATGACCGAGACGGGCGGCAACATCACCTTTCTCGGGCCCGACGATCACCGCTGCGGGGACCCTGCGGTGCTGGCGACGGCCGGACGGCCGCATGCCGGCGTGCAGATCCGCATCGCCGGTCCCGGCCCGGTCGGCGAGATCCTGGTCCGCGGTGCACAGGTCGCCGCCGGCTATTGGCCGGACACCCCCGCCACCGTCGACGGTTGGCTGCACACCGGCGATCTCGGTTACTTCGACGGTGACGGTCGTCTGGTGGTGTCGGACCGGCTCAAGGACGTGATCATCACCGGCGGGGAGAACGTGTCCTCCCGGGAGGTCGAGGACGTGCTGTGCCGGCATCCCGGCGTGGAGCGGGTTGCGGTGGTCGGTGTGCCGGATCCGTATTGGGGCGAGGCGATCTGCGCCGTGGTGGTCCCGCAACCCGGCGTGGAGGTGACCGCCGCACAGCTCGTCGACCAGGTGCGCGGCAGCCTCGCCGGCTTCAAACGGCCCCGGCACGTGTTGTTCGTCGACGAGCTCCCGCTGACCGGTAGCGGCAAGATCGCGAAACAGGCGGTGCGCCAGTACGCCCGGGACCGGCTGGGTTAGGGCACTGCGCCTTGCAGGCCGGCCCGTTCCACGCTCATCAGGCTCTCGGTGTGATGCTCGGCCCAGTACGCCTTCGCGCCGCCGTTGAGTCCGAAAAGCCGCTTGCTCCAGAGCAACCAGACCACGGCGATGACGTTGATGACCACCGCGGCCACCCGCAGCACGGTGATCTTCTCGGTCAGCTCGTAGATCTCCAGCGGCAGGAAGGCACTGGTCGCGACCACCGCGAAATACTCACCCCAGCGCTTCATCAACCACAGCCCGGCCGCCTCCACCAGCTGGGTGCAGGCGTAGGCGGCCAGCCCGACCGCGATCCACAGCAGCGTCGTGGGCGACAGCGAGAACGCCTCGCCGATATGCCGGATGATCTTGGAATCGTCCAGGTTCCAACCGATCTGGTCGGCCAGCGGACGCAACAGCGGCAATTCCTGCTCGAACGCCTGCTTGAGGTGCTCACGTTCACCGCGGACCTTGAGCACCCCGCCGGCGGCCAGGAGCAGCAGCAGCGCGCGAATCACCCGCTCGGCGGCCAGGATTCGCATCAAGGTGCGGTCCCGCAGCAACCGGCCACGCGGCACCTCGGGTGCAGTGTCGGCAGGCCCGCGGCCGCGCGGCGGTCCGACGACGAACGTCTCGCAGCGCAGGCAGCGCCACGCCTCGCCGACCGGGGTGTCCACGCGCAGCCGCTCACGCAACTCGGGCTCGTCGGGCGCGAACGTGGCATGCCCGCGCAGGCCACACGACCGCAGCGCGAAATTCACCATGCCGGGCACCTTACCGGCGCGAGGTTTACTCGGGTTGCTTGTAGCGGTTCAGGAAGCCCAGGCCGGCGATCGCCGGGCAGATCACTACCGATCCGAACTTTCCGCGGGCGGACACCGTCGCACCACTCCCGGTGCGCGCATCGCGCGGCGCCTAGGGTTGAGCACATGACCACAGTCGCCGACCACGTCATCTCGACCCTGCGCGCCAGCGGGGTGCAGCGCGTCTACGGATTGCCTGGGGACAGCCTGAACGGGCTGACCGACGCCATCCGGCGGTCCGACGGTTTCACCTGGGAGCATGTGCGGCACGAGGAAGCCGCCGGGTTCGCCGCCGCCGCCGACGCGGCCCTCACCGGACGCCTCGCGGTGTGTGCGGGCAGCTGCGGACCGGGGAACCTGCACCTGATCAACGGACTGTTCGACGCACAGCGCAGCCGGGTGCCGGTGCTGGCGATCGCCGCGCACATCCCGCAGGCCGAGATCGGGTCGCAGTACTTCCAGGAGACCCGGCCGCAGGAGCTGTTCCGCGAATGCAGCGTGTATTGCGAACTGGTCACCACCGCCGAGTCGGCGCCCCGCGTCCTGGAGATGGCGATGCGCGCCGCCGTCGAGGAGAACGGTGTCGCCGTCGTGGTCGTCCCCGGTGAGATCTTCCTGTCCAAGATCGCCGACGTGCGCGTCACCCCGGTCCTGCCCGCCCATCCGGTGGTCCGCCCCTCCGATGACGAACTGCGGCGGGCGGCGTCAATCCTCAACGGCGCCAGCAACATCACCATCCTCGCCGGCGCGGGCGTGCAGGGCGCGCACGACCAACTGGTGCAGCTGGCCGAGACCCTGCAGGCTCCGGTCGTGCACGCCTTGCGCGGCAAGGAATTCGTCGAGTACGACAACCCGTATGACGTCGGGATGACCGGTCTGCTCGGCTTCGCCTCCGGTTACAAGGCCATCAAGGAAGCCGATGTGCTGCTCATGCTGGGCACCGACTTTCCCTACCGGCAGTTCTATCCGGAGAACGCCACCGTCATCCAGGTGGACATTCGCGGCCGCAATCTGGGCAGGCGCACCCCTATCGACCTCGGGCTGGTCGGCACCGTCACCGATACGCTGGCCGCCCTGGCGCCACTGCTCACCGCCCGGCACGACCGCACCCATCTGGACCGGTCCCTGAATCACTACCGCAAGACCCGTCGCCGGCTCGACGAGTTGGCCGTCAACGACCGCGACCGCACCCCCATCCGCCCCGAGTACGTGGCGGCCGTAGCCGATCGGCTGGCCGCCGACAACGCGGTGTTCACCGTCGACGTCGGTTCACCCGTGGTGTGGGCGGCGCGGTACCTCACGATGAACGGCAAGCGCCGGCTGCTGGGTTCCTTCAACCACGGCACCATGGCCTGCGCGCTGCCGCTGGCGATCGGTGCCCAGACCGTCAACCGGGACCGGCAGGTGGTGGCGTTCGCCGGCGACGGCGGACTGACGATGCTCTTCGGCGAGCTGATCACGCTCGTCCAGAACCGGTTGCCGGTCAAACTGGTGGTGTTCAACAACTCGTCGCTCAACTTCGTCGAACTTGAGATGAAGGCGGCGGGCATCGTCACCTTCGGCACCGACCTGGAGAACCCGAACTTCGCCACCGTGGCCCAGTCTCTCGGCTTGTTCGCGCGCCGGGTGGAGAATCCGGCCGACCTTGAGTCCGCGTTGAGCGCGGCGCTGGCGCATGACGGGCCGGCACTGGTGGACGTGGTGACCGCGCGGCAGGAGTTGTCGATTCCGCCGGCGATCACCGTCGAACAGGCAAAGGGCTTCTCGCTGTACGCAATCCGCACCATCATGGCCGGCCGCGCCGACGAACTGCTCGACCTGATGACCACGAACGTGGCGCGCCGCATCCTCGACTGACGAATGTGACGGCGAACACCCCAATTCGCCTGAGCTGTATCGAATCTCACACCGCGAAAGTTGCTTTACACAGAATTAACAAGCACCATCGAGGTGTTCCACATACTGGGCGATCCCCAAACTGTGGACGTCGATGAACAACGAAAGCCCCCGTAACCCGGGGGCACTTTCAAGGAGTGAGAAGAATGTCTTTCGCGAAGTTTCGCGCCGACGTGAAGCGTGCCAACAACCGGCGGCGCCTCTACGCGCGGATCAACGCAATGCCCCACTCGACGGTTCGTGAGGAACTGATCGCGGTGGCGCAGCGGTACGAACTCGAAGATTCCGCACGCTGATCCGCTGATCGAAAACGATCTGGCAGACAGAGCCGGTGGCCCACGCGGGCCCCGGCTCTGATTTGTTCTGGGCTACCGCCACGGGCTGCCGCCGCGCCGCCCCTGCGGTAACCAGCCGAACGGGTCGCCGTCGGCGGCCACGTACTCCAGGCTGACATGGCCCTGGTAGCCGCGACGGTTCAGCT
Organism: Mycolicibacterium canariasense; assembly: GCF_002101555.1. GTDB lineage: Bacteria > Actinomycetota > Actinomycetes > Mycobacteriales > Mycobacteriaceae > Mycobacterium > Mycobacterium canariasense. Next base: position 80,937 of record NZ_LQOL01000052.1, on the reverse strand, counting down.
GGGCGAGGTGGCCCGCGAAGTCGATCGTTCCGGTGCCCGGCATGCCGCGCCCCGGTGCGTCGGCGATCTGAACATGCCCGATGCGCTCGGTGTAGGTCTCGATCACCGCGTCGAGATCATCACCGTTGACTCTCAGGTGATAGAGATCGGCCAGCAGCCGCAGCGATGGCGATCCGACCCGGTCCAGTACCGCGACCACGTCCGCGGCCGTCCGCAGCGGATACCCGGGAACCGCGCTGAGCGGTTCGACGAGGACGATCGCGCCGACCGTGTCGGCCCGTGCCGCCGCATGAGCCAGGTTCTCGGTGGCCACCGCGTCTTGCGCTTCTACCGGCAGGCCGTCGATCCGGTTACCGTAGAGCGCATTGAATCCCTTGGTGCCCAATCGTTCCGCGATACCGATCGCGACGTCGACGTTGTCCCGGAACTCGGTCCGCCGAGCCGGATCGGACAGCAAGCCACGCTCCCCCGCCGCCATCTCACCACCGGCGAAGTTCAACGCCACCAGCGCCACCCCGGCGTCGGCGACGGCCCGGACGAACCCGTCGACCTCGGCATCACCGGGCACGGAATCAGCGAAGGGCCACCAGAATTCGACCGCCTCGAAACCCGCATCCCGCGCGGCCTGCGGCCGCTGCAGCAGCGGCAGCCGGGTGAGCAGGATCGAGCAGTTGACGACGTAGCGGGCGCTCACGACTCATCCACGCCCGTAGTACGGCATGGCGCGAGCCATCACGGTCAACTCGGGTACCGAAACCTCAAGCGGCATATCGACGAGGTGGGCCACCGCCCGGGCGACATGCTCGACGTCGAAGGTCGGCTCGGCGGCCAGGGTTCCGTCGGCCTGCAGCGTCTCACTGAATCCGGCGGTCATGTCGGTCGCCGCATTGCCGATGTCGAGCTGGGTGACGCAGATGTCGAGGTTGCGCAGATCCAGCAGCATCGATGCCGTCAGCCCGCTGATCGCATGCTTGGTGACGGTGTAGGCCAGGCTTTTCGGCCGCGGCCGGTGCGCAGACAGCGAGCCGTTGTTGATGATCCGCCCGCCGCGAGGGAGCTGCGCGGCCATGATGCGCGCGGCCTCGCGGGCGCAGAACACCGAGCCGTCGACGTTGGTGCGCCAGACGTTGTGCCACTGGTCGGTGTCGATATCGGCGATCGATGCGGACGGCCCGAAGATCCCGGCGTTGTTGAACAACACGTCGACCCGGCCGAAGGCCGACGCCGTGTCGGCGAACAAGGCCTGCACCGACGACGGATCGGTGACATCGGTGGGCACCACGCGCGCATGGGGCCTGCCGTCGGCGGTCTCGACGAGCTGCTCCGGCCGGCGTCCGGCCAGCACGACGCGATGTCCCGCGTCGAGCAGAACCCGCGCCGTGGCACGGCCGATCCCGCTACCGGCGCCGGTGATGACGACAACCTTGATCACCAGGGGATTGTCACACGGAGCCCCGCCGACATTGCGCCGCCCGTGCCGTCCCCGGTCCGGGGCGAATCCGGCTGGCGGAGGGAAGAGGCGGCGCGCCGATTCACCCACCGGGCTGTCGGATCAGCAGCTCCGGCCCGGCAGCGGCGACGATCGGGGTCCCCCGCGCCGCCAGCAGGGCGGTGACATCCGCGCCGACCAATGGCGCCAATTCGGCGCTCATCCTCGCCGTGAGATGCGAACCGTCGCGGTACACCAGCGTGTCCCCGATGATCGCCGGGCACGTCCTGTCGTTGCACAGATAGTCCGCGTAGTCCAGATAGGCGGCCGGTCGGCCGGCCGCCAGCTCCCGCTCGGTCTCACGGATGCGCCGATCGAGCGCGACGGCGCGCGGTAGCGCACAGCGCGGGGCGTCATCGACGAAACGCCCGAGGCAGATCGACGGTGTGACACCGATCGACGGCGTGTCGGCGAAGATTCCGACGCGGGACGCCTTGGGGAGGTGATCGAGAAGGGTGGCCAAAGCGCTCCCCCAGTCCCCGGCCGGGTCATCGGAGCGGCTCAGGTAGTTGCGCGGGTAGCCGGCGAGCAGGATCAGGTCGGGCTTCGCGCCGGCAAGTCTGTCGATCACCGCGCTGCGCCAGGCCGCGCATGCCGCGTAGTGCGCGATGGCGATCGGAACGGCCGGGCACGCACTCTTGGTGTGGCTGTCCAGCCTTATCACCCCGCGCTCGGCGAGCGCCGCCAGAGCCGGATACCACTGGGTGGCATGGGAATCCCCGAACAACACCACCAGGGGTGCTGCCGGGTCCGTGCCGGTCAGGCAGCCGGCGGCGTCGGTGGACCACTGCGACCGGTGACAGCCGTTGGTGTACACGACGGGCTGGTCGCTCTCGGCGGTATCGAGGCCCGGGTTGAGATTGTCCGGGACATACGGCGTGCCTGCGGGTTTGAGGCTCAGCGACGTGTGTGCGAACGGTTTGGCGACGCTCAGCGGAGGATTGATCGCCACCGAGGCCGTCGCCCCGGCGACGACGATGGCGGCCATCCCGGCCGCGGCCACCGCGAAGGTCCGGCGCGAACGCGCCCCGGTCAGCCATACCGCTCGCTGGCCCGGTTGTTCCACATAGCGGTAGAGCAGCCAGGCCAGCGGAACGCATGCCGTCGCCGCGACGACGCGCAGCCAGAGCGGCAGGGAATGCATGTATCCGGTCGCGGCGACGGGCAGCATCAGGATGGGCCAGTGCACCAGATACAGCGAGTACGAGATGTCACCGAGCCAGGTGAGTGGACGAACGCTCAAGAGGGCGGCGGGGCCGCGCGCGACGGGTCCGGCTGCGATGAGCAGTGCCGCGCCGGCGACCGGAACGACCACCGCGTACCCGGGGTACTCGGTGGTGGTGGAGAAGAGCACCCCGGTGCCGACGATGGCGCCCAAGCCCAGCCAACCGGCCAGCGGTGCAATCGAAGTCGGCAGAATCCGGCCGCGCCGGAGCACACCGAACGCCACCAGGGCGCCGAGTCCGAACTCCCACATCCGCGCGGGCAACATGAAGAACGCATTCGCCTGGGAGAACCCGGTCAGCCAGACGCACAGCGCGAACGAGACGCCCGTCAGCGCGGCGAGCGTCACCCCGAACCGCCACCCCAGCGCGAACCGGCCGAACACCAGCGCCAACAGGACGGGCCACACCAGGTAGAACTGTTCCTCCACGCCGAGCGACCAATAATGCAGAAACAGCGAGGGCGTCTTCTCCGCCAGGTAGTCGGTCGCGTTGTAGGCGAACAAGAGGTTGGGAATGTACAGCGCCGCCGCGACCGCATCTTTGACGACGTAGCGGAACTGCACGGGTGATACCAAGACCGTCGACGCGACCAACGTGGCGACGATGACGAGGAACGCCGCCGGCAGCAGGCGCCGTGCCCGCCGTGCGTAGAAGGCGCCGTAGCCGATATGGCCGCCGCGCTGCAGGCCTTCCAGCAAGTGGGTGCTGATGAGAAAGCCCGAGATGACGAAGAACACGTCGACGCCCACGTAACCACCGCCGAAACCGGGGATCTCGGCGTGGAACAGGAGCACCAGGGCCACCGCTACGGCGCGCATGCCCTGGATGTCGAGGCGCTTGGATCGTCGACCCGGCTCGAACGACAGCTTCGGCACGGTCACGCGTGTTGTTGATTCCGCAAAGGCGAGTCGGACATGGGCGAAGAATAGGCGACCACCGGCCCAGCGGCTGAACGGCTAGATGACCTGGCGGTATTCGGCGACGCGGCAAGCTGCGGCACGCCCGCAGCAAATACTCACAGGAAAGCGGATCTAGTTAATTCTCATTCGGCAGCACTGTCACGCCTTGCAGACACCCTTGGTGCGGTTACCCACGAAAACATCCCCGTCCACGCAGAACTGGCAATCTTGTGTTGCGCAGCACCCACCGTCGAGAGCAGTCGACGGCGATGCTGACCGCCTCACACCCACTCGCGCTGCCGGTGTTCGTCACAGGCTCGGCGGTGATGTCAGCCCTGCAGCCGTTCGGCGATCAGCGGTCCCAGCTGTTCCAGGGTGTCGGCGTCCAGCAACTCGGAGTGCCTGCACGCCACGGTCACCACCTCCAGCCGACCGCGCACATGGGCCTGCCAGCCCTGGGAGGCGACACCGTGCAGATCCATCTCCAGGATGGCGGCGTCGACGAAGAAGACGTCGCCGTCGTAGCGGCCGTAGTCGGCCCCGGCGGTGAATCGCTCAGCGGCGACATAGTTCTCCAGCACCTGGGCAATTCGGGTGTCGTCGAGCATGGCGATGGCATCCCCGCCGTCACGGACCAGCGTCACCGCGTCGGCCACGGTCATCCGGGTTCCGGCCTGGACCGCGAAGCCCATCTCCCTCAGCAGGCTGCCCAGAACCGCCTCGGCGTCGAAGTCGGCACCGGGCGCGGTATCGGGCCGCGCGTCGAGCATGCCGACGAAGCCGACCTCCCGACCGCGCCGGCGCAGCTCCGAGGCGATCAACAGCGCCATCGACCCGCCGAAGGACCAGCCGAGCAGCCGGACCGGACCGGTCGGCGCCACCCGTTCGACCGAATCCGCATATTCGTAGGCGAGTTCGGCGATGGTGTCCGGCAGCCGGCCGGTCGCGAACAGGGGTGACTGCAGGCCGTAGATCGGAATATTCTCCGGCACATACCTTTTCAGCCCGGCGAACTGCCAGCTCAGACCGCTGGCCGGGTGCACGCAGAACAGCGGGGCTTCGGCCCGTCCCGTCGCTTCGCTCGCCGCTGAATCGCCGGTCACGCGCAACGGCAGTATCGGGTCCAGACTCGCCGTGTCGGCGCCACCACCGTGCAACCGTGACGCGATATCGGCCACGGTCGGTGTCACCATCAGATCGGCCACCGCGATATCGACGCCGAACTCCCGCCGGATCGCCGACGCCAGCCGCACCAGCAACAGCGAATGCCCACCCAGGGCGAAGAAGTCATCGTCGATGCTGGCGCTCGCCCCCTCGCCCTTCCCCGTCGCTTCGCTCGCCCTCTCGCCATTCCCCGTCGCTTCGCTCGCCCCCTCGCCATTCCCCGTCGCTTCGCTCGCCCCTAAACCGAGCACTTCGGCGAACAGGGCGCACAGCCGCCGCTCGTCGTCGGTCCGCGGCGCCCGACCGGTACCCGCGGTGATCTCGGGCTCCGGCAGTGCGTTGCGGTCCAGCTTGCCGCTGGGTGTCAGCGGGAACTCCGTCAGCTCCACATATGCAGCGGGCACCATGTGGACCGGCAGCGCGGCCGCGGCGTGTTCGCGCAAAGCTGCGGCGGCATCGCTTCGCTCGCCCCCGGTCCCGGCAACGTAGTACGCCACCAGCCGGTCGTTGCGGACCACCACCCGCGCCGAGGACACGCCGGGATGACCGGCCAGCACCGTCTCGATCTCGGCGGGCTCGATGCGCACCCCGCGCAGCTTGATCTGGTCGTCGCTGCGGCCCAGATACTCCAGCTGGCCGTCGCGGCGCCAGCGCACCACGTCACCGGTGCGGTACAGCCGCGTGCCGCTGCCGAACGGGTCGGCGACGAACCGATGCGCGGTCAAGCCCGGTCGATGGAGATACCCGTCCGCCAACTGGACACCGGCCAGATACAACTCGCCCGGCGCACCGTCCGGGACCGGTTCGAGGTAGCCGTCGAGTACGTGCGCGCGCACGTTCCAGCCGGGCACGCCGAGCGCCACCGGGCCGCCGTCGGCGGTCCAGCCCAGCACGTCGACGGCTGCCTCCGTCGGTCCGTACAGGTTGTGCAGCGGCACACCGAGTGCCGCGGCGAACCGGGCAGCCAGGTCATCGGCGAGGGCCTCGCCGCCGACCGTCACCCGCGTCAGCGACCGGCACTGCGCCGAACGCGGTTCGTCCAGGAACAGTTCGAGCATCGACGGCACGAAGTCCACCGCCGTGACCCGTTCGGCGACAATGGTTTCGGCCAGGTAGGCCGGATCACGATGCCCACCGGGCCGGGCGATCACCAAGGTGGCGCCGACGCTCAGAGGCCAGAACACCTCCCACACCGAGGTGTCGAAGCTGATCGGGGTCTTCACCAGCATCCGATCCCCCGCTGTCAGCGGGTACGCGTCCTGCAGCCAGGAGATCCGGTTGACTATGCCGATGTGTGGGACGGCCACCCCCTTGGGCCGGCCGGTGGACCCGGAGGTGTAGAGCACGTAAGCCCATGCGGCAGGGTCGATCTCATGCAGCGGAGGCCGGCCGTGTCCGTCCCGTAGCCGGCGGACGACCGCCGGGTCGGACAGCACGATCTGCGCTCCCGAATCGGCCAGCATGTAGTCGCGGCGGTCCTGCGGGTAGTCCGGATCCAGCGCCAGGTATGCGGCACCGGATTTCGCGACGGCCACCAGCGCGACGATCAGCTCGATCGACCGCGGCAGGGACACTCCGACGATGCCTCCCACCGCCACGTCGAGGCCGGCGGCCAGCCGGTCGGACCAGGTATCGAGTTCGTCGTAGGTCAGCTCGGCGCCCTCGAATCGCACCGCGACCGCGTTCGGGGTCAGTGCCGCCTGTCGAGATACCAACCCGCCCAGGCCGATCGGGGTGACCGGGTGGTCGGTGGCATTGCGGGCGGCCACGGTGGCGCGTTCGGTCTCGTCGAGCAGGTCGAGCGCGCCCACCGGAAGCGTGCTGTCGTTCGCGAACTGGTCCAATGCGGTGATCACGCGGCGCGCCAAGGTGCGTACCGTCGACGCGTCGAAGAGGTCGGCGCTGTATTCGGCCATGATGGTGGCACCGCCGCCGTCGCGGTCGTCGATCAGGGTGAAGCCGAGATCGAACATGGCCGCGGCGACGGGCGGCTCGGTCCACCGGGTCGGCAGCCCGAACATCTCGGTCGGCCCGCCGGCCCGCAGGTGGTAACCGACGAACACGTTGAACAGCGGGTTGCGTCCGGCCACCCGCGGCGGATTGAGCATTTCCACGAGTTGGTCGAACGGCAGTTCCTGGTGCGCGAACGCGGCGAGGTCGGCGGTGCGCACCCTGGCCAGCAGTTCGTCGAACGTGGGGTTGCCCGACACATCGGCGCGCAGCACCACGGTGTTGACGAAGAAGCCGATCACCTCGCTCAGTGCCGCCTCGTCGCGGCCGGCCACCGGTGTGCCCACGACGATGTCGTCGCCGGCGCCGAGCCGGTGCAGCACCGCGGCCACCCCGGCATGGAGCAGCATCAGCGGGCTGACCTGGTGACGGGTGGCCAGATAGCGCAGTGCCGCAGCGGTTTCCGACGGGATGTCGACGTAGGCGACACCGCCGGCGCCGCTGGGTCGCGGCGGGCGGGGCCGGTCGGTGGGCAGCGCGAGCTCGTCGGGCGCCCCAGCCAGTGCCGTACGCCAGAACTGGCGCTGCTGGTCGGCGACCCGGTCGAGCAGGTCGCGCTGCCACAGCGTGTAGTCGGCGTACTGCACCGGCAAGGCGGCAAGCGCGGCCGGTGCACCGCCGAGCCTGGCCGCGTAAGCCTGGTTGAGATCGGCCAGGAAAGGCCCGTCCGACCACTCGTCGGTAGCGATGTGATGCAACAGCAGCACGACGGTGTACTCGTCGGATGCCGTGCGGAGCACGCTGACCCGTATCGGTATCTCGACGCTCAGATCGAACGGCCGTTGCACTGCGGTGGCGATCTGCCGGTCGGCGTCGGCGGCGTCGAGCAGCTCGATGGGCGCCCGCGATCCCTTCGGCAGGATCTGCTGGACGTACTCGCCGTCGTCTTCGGCGAATACGGTGCGCAGCGCCTCGTGTCGAGCGAGAACGTCGGCCAGTGCGTCATCCAGGACGTCCAGTCGCAACGGCCCCTGCACCTGGAAGGCCAGCGGGTAGTTGTAGGCCGAACCGTTCTCGCCGAGGCGGTCCAGCATGAGCAGCCGCTGTTGGGCCGGGGACGCCGGAATCCGGTCGGGTCGCGGCAGCACGACCAGTTCGGGGCGCGCGATCATGCGCGGCCGCTCGTCCAGGAGTGCGGCGAGCTCGCCCACGGTGGGCGCGTCGAAGACGTCCCGGATGGACATCTCGACGCCCAGGTCGGCACGTACCCGGTTGATCAGCCGGATACTGACCAGCGAATGCCCGCCCAGGTCGAAGAAGTCGTCATCCACCCCCACCTCGTCCAGGCCGAGAACCTCGGCGAACAGCCCGCACAGCGTCTCCTCCGTCGGCGTCTGCGGTGGCCGGCTCGCCGGGCGCTGCTGCGCCACCTCGGGTAGCGCCCGGGTGTCGAGCTTGCCGTTGTCGGTCATCGGCAGGGCGTCGAGCACGGCCATCGCCGAGGGCACCATGTAGCCGGGCAGCACCGTCTTCAGGTGGCCGCGCACCCGCCGGATCAGGTCCGCATCATCCGCACGTGAACCGGCCGCGACGAGATAGCCGATCAGCCGATGCGATCCCGAGGTGTTCGGGTCGGGACGGGCGACGACGGCGGCCTGCCCGACGTCGGGGTGTGCGGCCAGGGCCGCCTCGATGTCCCCGAGCTCCACCCGGTAGCCGCGGATCTTGACCTGATCATCGGTGCGGCCCAGGAAGTCCAGGTTGCCGTCGGGGCGGCGGACGACCAGGTCACCGGTCCGGTACATCCGCGCATCCTCGTCGCCGCTGGCCTCGAACGGATTGGCGACGAACCGCCCGGCGCTCAGGGCGGGCTGACGCAGGTAGCCGCGGGCCAGCCCGGCACCGGCGATGTACAGCTCACCCGGGGTGCCGTCCGGCACCGGGCGCAGCCAGGCGTCCAGGATGTAGGCGCGGGTGTTCCAGATCGGGGTGCCCACGGTCGGGGTTGTGCTGTCGTCGGTACCGCCGCCGAGGGTGTTGATGGTGTATTCGGTGGGCCCGTACAGGTTGTAGCCGTAGCTGGTGTCGCTGTCGCGCAAGCGATTCCACACCGTGGCCGACACGGCCTCACCGCCGAGCAGTACCAGCACGGGTGCGTGCCCCTCGGGGGCGAGCGAAGCCGCACGGGAAGAGCCGCGGTCCAGCAGGCCCTGTTCGATCAGCAGTTGCGCGTAGGTCGGGGTGACGTTGATGACGTCGATCCGATGTTCGTGGCAGTAGGCCACCAGTGCGGTGGCGTCGCGGCGCAGGTCCTCGTCGCAGATGTGCACCTCGTGACCCTCGATCAGCCACAGCAGTTCCTCCCACGACATGTCGAAGGAGAACGACACGGTGTGCGCGATGCGCAGCCGCCGGCCGCCGGCCTTGGCGATGGCCGGAGCGAAGATGGCCTCCCGGTGGTTCAGGTGCATGTTGGTCAGCCCGCGGTGCGGGGTGAGCACACCCTTCGGTTTGCCGGTGGAGCCGGATGTGTAGATGACGTAGGCCGGTTCGTCCAGACCGGGGCGGTGACCGTCCCAGATCGCCGGCGCCGCCGCGAGTTCGGCGGCCGTCTCGGGGTCGTCCAACACCAGTACCGGGCAGGATGCCACTGCCACGGCACCGATCCGGCCGGCCACCGCGCGGGTGGTGATGATGGCGGCCGGCTGCCCGTCGGTGAGCATGACGGCCAGTCGGTCGTCGGGATAGTCGAGTTCCAGCGGCAGGTATGCCGCACCGGAGCGCAGTACCGCGAACAACGCCACCACCGCGGTGATGGACCGTGGGATGGCCAGTGCCACCGTGGTTTCCGCACCGATCCCGCGTGCCCGCAGCACCGCGGCCATCCGGTTCACCTCGGCGTCGAGCTGTCCGAAATCGATGCTCTGGGCGCCACACACCAGCGCGGTGTGGCCGCCGGCGGTGCGGCTACGCTCGGCGAGCAGATCGATGACGGTCGCCTCAGGCAACGGATGCCGGGTCGAATCGGCCTGGGCGAGTTGCCTATCGGCTTCCTCGGGGAGCACCAGCTCGGCCGCGGCCAGGGTCGCGGCCGGATCCATCCCGAGCAGGACCTGCCGTAGCCGGTCCAGCAGTCGCTGCGCGTGCGCGCGGTCCACCACGTCGGGCCGATACTCCAGTTTCATCCACAGTCGGCGCCCGGGTGAGGCCACCCAGGTCAGCGGGTAGTGCGAGGCGTCGATCGAATCGTGGCCGACGATCCCGTACTCGGTCTCCATGTCGGTGAAGGTGTCGTCGTCCAGGAAGTTCTGCAGCACATAGAGACTGTCGAACAGGGTTCCCTGCTGGCCGACGGCGCGCTGGATATCGCCGAGCCCCAGGTATTCGTGGTCCATCAACAGCAGGCGGTCGCTCTGCACGGCACGCATCGCGTCGGCGACGGTTACCTGCGGCCGCAGACGCACCCGGGTCGGCACCGTGTTGAGGAACAGCCCGATGACCGCGTCGATCCCGTCGATGTCGGTGGGACGCCCGGCGACCGTCGAGCCGAAGACCACATCGTCACTTCCGGTCTCGTAGGCCAGCACCAGTGCGAGCGCGGTGCTGATCAACGCATTCAGGGTCACCCCGCAATCCCGGGCGATCTGGGACAGTCGGCTTGTCTGCCCCTCGGTGAGGAAGAAGTCCAGCCGCAGGGCCAGGGTCGGCGCGGTACCGACAGCCGCGGGCACCACCAGCGTGGGAGCCGGAAGGTCGGCCAGGGCCCGGCTCCATTGCCGGCCGGACTCGGTGCGGTCCTGCGTGGACAGCCAGCGCAGGTAGTCGGTGAATTCTGCATGCGGCAGCGGAAGGTTCGCCGGGGTGCCGCGTTTGGCGGCCGCGTATTCGGCGAACAGTTCGCGTAGTAGTTGTTCGCGCGACCAGCCGTCCAGCAGCAGGAAGTGGTAGCTCAAGATGAGCCGGTCGGTCTCGGCGGTACGCAGCACGGTGAGCCGGACCAGCGGTGCTCGGGTGATGTCGAAGGTGCGCAGCCGCTCCTGTGCAGTGATGGCCGCGACCCGGTCTTTCGCGTGATCCGCCGCGAGCCCGGTGAGGTCGACGACTTCCGGTTCGCACGTGGGGTTTTCGGCGATGACCGCCACCGGGTGCGGCAGCTCGTCGGCTCGGAAGCCCGACCGCAGCACGGGGTTGCGGCGCATCACCGCCGCGACGGCCGCGGCGAGCGCCGTCGTGTCGACCCGTTCGGCGAAGTCGAACACGTTCTGCACGATGTACACCGCGGCGTCGGAATACCGCGCCTGGAAGTAGACACCTTCCTGCAGTGGGGACAGCGGCCAGATCGTCTCCACCGCTTCACTTTCGGTGATGTGGTCGATCTGCTGCTGGGTCAGGTCCACCAGCGGCAGATCCGACGGGGTCAAGGCACCGCTCGCCGTCGCCAGGCTGCCGAATTCGCGCAGCACGGCCGTCCAGTGGTCCGCGAGGTCCCGGACGGAGCCGGCGAACTCGCCGTCCGGGTAGGTCAGTGTCGCGCGCAGCCGTGGGCCGTCCTGCGTCTCGTCGCAGATGACGTTGATCTCCAGCAGGTACGGCGTGCCCAGGTCGGGGTCGGGTGCCACCCGTAGGGCATGCACCTCCGGTGCCGACTCCCAGTCACCGTCGGAATCCGAGGCCCAGCGGCCCAGATAGTTGAACAGCACCTGCGGTGGCGCGAGTCGGCCCAGCGCCGCCGCGGTGCGCGGGTTGCAGTACCGCAATTGGCCGTAGCCCAGCCCGCGGTCGGGGACCGAGCGCAGCCGTTCCTTGACGTCCTTGAGCACGGCCAGGTGGTGGTCACCCGCGCCCTCGGCGAGCGAAGCGACGGGGATTGATGACCCGGCGAGCCGGACCGGTGCGATGGCGGTGAACCAGCCGACGGTGCGGGACAGATCGAGGTCGTCGCCCCAGCCGTCGCGGCCGTGCCGTTCCAGGTCGAGGACGAACGGCGCGTCGGCCACGCCCCCGCGAGCGATGCGCCAGCGCTGCACCGCGACGTGCAAGGCGGCCACCAGCGTTTCGTTGACGTCGGCATTCGCGGCGGCGGGCACCGTGGTCAGCAGCGGCAGCGTCTCGGCGGCGGTCAGCCGGATCTCGTGATCCCGGGTATCCCCGACGGTGAGACCGAACGTGGCGGCCTGCGGGTCGAGTTCGCCGCCGGGTGCCAGGGTGGCGGTCCAATGTTCGAATTCGGCCAGTCGGGCGGCCTGCTGGGCGTTCTCGTTGACCGCCCGGGCGTAGGTGCGCAGCGACGTCGGCACGGGTGCCAGCCGCTGCCGGTTCCAGGCTTCGCCGAGATCGTCGACGAGGATCCGCCAGGACACGGCGTCGACGGTGAGGTGGTGGGCCACCAGCAGCAGCCGTCCTTGCCGTTCGGCGCCCAAATCGAACCACACCGCCTGCAGGACGGAGCCGGCTTCGGGGTCGAGGCGGTCGGCGGCGGCGTCGGATTCGGTGCCGATCAATGCCCGCAGAGCGTCGTCGTCGATACCGGCGGCGTCCACGTGCCGGACCGTGACCTGTTCACCCGCTGTGGTTTCCAGTGACCAGAGGGTGGGTGCGGGCCGGTGCAGGCGCAGCCGTAGCGCGTCGTGTCGGGCCACGACGGCGTTGACGGCGGCCTCGAGCCGCTCGTGAGTGGCGCCGGCGGGCGTGCGCAGCAGTTCGGCCTGATTGAACCGGGACACGGTACCGCCCAGTTCGGCGAGCCGTTGCACGATCGGGGTCAGCATGACCTCACCGAGGTCTGGTCCTGAGTCGTCGGCGGCCGTTTCGAGTTGGACCGCAGGGCTTCCGGCCGCCTCGGCAAGACCTGCCGGGGTGCGGGCGGTGAACACCTGTTGCGGGGTGATCCGCACGCCGAGACGGCGGGCCCGGTTGACCAGTTGGATGGCGATGATGCTGTCGCCGCCCATCGCGAAGAAGTCGTCGTCCACTCCGACGTCGGTGCCCAGGATCTCGGTGTACAGCGCGGCGAGCATGCCGGCGACACCCTGGTCGGTTCCCACGGGTACGAGCGTGGCCACGGTTTCAGCGGGTGCCGGCAGCGCGGCGCGGTCCAGTTTGCCGTTGACCGTGAGCGGCAGCGCGTCGAGGCCGATGAGTACGGCGGGCACCATGTAGCCGGGTAGTCGCGCGGCGAGTTCGTCTCGGGCGGCGGCGAAATCGGACTCGCCGACCAGATAGCCGATCAGCCTGGCCCGGCCCGCCGCATCAGGGTGGACGGCGGCGGCAGCATTGGTGATGCCCGGCAGCGCGGCGAGCGCCGACTCCACCTCACCCAGCTCGATGCGGTAGCCGCGGACCTTGACCTGCTGGTCGGAGCGGCCGATGTAGACGAGTTCACCGTCCTCGGCCCACATCGCGGTGTCCCCGCTGCGGTACAGCCGCTCACCGTTCGGATCGAACGGGTTGGCGACGAACCGGGAGGCGGTGAGGCCGGCCCGGCCGGCGTAGCCGCGCGCGAGTTGGCCTCCGGCAACGTACATCTCACCGATCACGCCGGTGGGTACCGGTTGCAGGGCGTTGTCGAGCAGGTGAATCTGCAGGCCCGGCAGGGGTCCGCCGATCACACTGCGGGCATCCGTGGCGTCGGTCGCGGTGAGTGGACGGAACGAGACGTGCACGCAGGTCTCGGTAATGCCGTACATATTGACCAGCTGCGGTGTGTCCGGGCGGTGTCGTTCGTACCAGCCGGTCAGCCGGCTGGTGTCCAGGGCTTCGCCACCGAACACGATGTAGCGCAGGGCCAGCGTCCGGCGACGGCGCCGGTCGGCGTCGATGAGGGGATAGAACGCCGACGGCGTCTGGTTGAGCACCGTCACGCCCTCGTCGCCGAGCAGGTCGATGAAGCGGTCCGGGTCCCGTGCCACGTCCTGCTCGACAATCACCAGTCGCCCGCCGTACGACAGCGCGCCCCACAGTTCCCAGACCGAGAAGTCGAAGGCAGCGGAGTGGAACATGGTCCACACGTCCGTCGGGCCGAACTCGAACAGCGTTGTGGCGCTGTCGAATAGTGCGGCAACCTGGCGGTGCGCGACGGTCACGCCCTTCGGAACACCGGTGGACCCGGAGGTGTAGATGACGTAGGCGGGATGGTCGGGGTCGACCCGCACCTGCGGGGCGGGTCCGGCGTGCCGCGCGGCATCGGCGAGCAGCACGGTGCGGGCCGATCCGGTGGGCACCCGGTCCGGTGTGTCGGTGAGGACGCAGACCGGGGCCGCGTCGGTGACGATGTGGTGCAGCCGTGCCGCCGGCGAGTCGATGTCCAGCGGAACATAGGCGCCCCCGGCCTTGAGCACGGCCAGCAGACCGACGATCAACTCGGTGGAGCGCGGGAGCGCGACCGCCACCCGGGATTCCGCGCCGACACCGAGGTCGGCGAGCGCCGCAGCCACTGCTGTGGAACGGGCGTCGAGTTCAGCGTAGGTGAGCCGTTCGGCTCCGCAGCTGACGGCCACCGCGTCCGGGGTCCGGGTCACGACGCCCGCGAAGAGCTCGACCAGAGTGCGGTCGGGTCCGGGGCGGGCGACATCGGCGATCACCCGGGCGCGTTCGGCGTCGGTGCGCAGGTCCACGGTGGCGACGGGGGCGTCCGGGTTCTCGGCGAAGGCGGCCAGGATACGTTCCACCCGTTCGGCGTACCGCTCGGCCTGGGTAGCGGTCACCACGTCGGCGTCGTACTTGATCTCGATGCCGAGTCGTTCGTCGAGATAAGCGACGAACGACAGCGGGTAGTGCGGGGCGTCGGTTCCGGTGAAGCGGTGGAACGTCAGCGCCCGGGGATCATCCGGAGTCTCGGTGCCGGTGGCCGGGAAGTTCTCGACCACGACCATGGTGTCGAAGAACCCGCGGACGCCGGCCAACTTCGCCAATTCGGCCAAGCCGAGCTGTTGGGCGTCGAGCAAGCCGCTCTGCTGATCCTGCAGGGCCACCATGACGGCGCCGATCGGGGTGTCGTGCTGCCATGCCATCGGTACCGGCAGGGTGTTGATGAGCAGTCCGACAAGGGAATCCGTGCCGGCCAGCTCTCCCCCGCGGCCGGAGACGGTGGAACCGAAGACCACCCGGGTGCGGTCCAGCAACCGACCGAGCAGCAGGCCCCACGCTCCGTGCAACACGGTGCTGGGGGTGACGCCCCGGTCCCGGGCGGTCCGGGTGAGTGCGGCGGTCAGCTCCGGGGACACCCTGCGCACGGCGCTGCGGTGCGCGCCGATGGTCTCCCGCCCGGCGGCGAACAGGATGGTGGGTTGCGCCCCGTCCAGGGCGTCGGACCATATCGCCCGGGCGGCATCGCGGTTCGCACCGATCGTGGCCTCGACGTGGTCGCGTAGGGTCGCCGTCACGGGCGCCAGGCCGGTGGCCGCGCCGAGGCCCGCGTTGTAGTGGGCGATGATGTCGCCAAAGATCACCGGGTAGGACCAGCCGTCGGCGACGATATGGTGCATGGTCTGGATCAGCCGGTGCTCGGTATCGCTGAGCGATACCACGGCGTAACGGACCAGCGGGGCCTCCGACAACATGAATGGCCGCGATAGCTGTTGTTCGGCAACACTTTTCACGTCACCCGTGGACACGGCGAATTCGATGGCCGGGTCGGAGAAAATGACCTGGGCGATCCTCCCGTCTCGCAGTTCGCGGAACCCGGCCCGCAGCGCCTGGTGGCGACACACGGTCGCGGTGACGGCGGCGCGCAGCAGCGCGATGTCGAGGGGTCCGCTGATCTCGGCGATCTGCTGTACCCGGTAGGTGTCGACGACGCCGTCGGGGCCCGCCTCGAGGAAGGCGCTGTGGAAGTACATGCCTTCCTGCAGTGGCAGCAGGGGGAGCACGTCCTCGATCTCACCGAGGTGCTCCCAGTCGTCGAGGTCGTCCTGGCTGATCGCGATGAGATCGAAGTCCGACGGGGTGTGGCCTGTCAGTGCCCGGCACCGGGTTAGCGCGTCGAGCGCATCGGTCCACATCGCCGCCAGCTGGTGGACGTCGGCGGCGGCGATCAGCCCGGCCGGCCAGGACAGCGTCATGGTCAGGACGGTGCCCTCGGCACCGTCCTCGGCGAGGGCGTTGATCTCCAGGGGCATGGCCGGATTGGAGTTGTCGACGCCTTCGCGCAGCGCCCCGATGTCGGCGACGGCCTCCCAGTCCCGTCCGGCTCCCCCGGCGAACCGGCCCAGGTAGTTGAACAGGATCTGCGGTGCCGCACCGTGTACCGGTGCCGTCGGGTCGAGGTAGCGCAGCACGCCGTAGCCGAGACCGCGGTTGGGGACGGTGCGCAGTTGCTCCTTGACCGCCTTGGCTGCCGTCGCCAATGCCGGGCCGGCGGCGAGAACCTCGGCCCACGGCACCGTGCCGGGGTCGATGGCGACCGGGTAGATGGAGGTGAACCAGCCGACGGTGCGGGATAGATCCAGATCCTGGGCGAGCGAAGCGACGGGGGAACGATCCCGGGCGAGCGAAGCGACGGGGAGAAGGTCGGATTCGCGGCCATGGCCTTCGAGGCTGAGCAGGGTGGCGCGTGCGTCGGTATGGCCACGGTCGGCGCGCCACTGGGCCAGGGCCAGGCTCAGACCGGTCAGCAGCACGTCGTTCACACCGCCGTACATGGCGGCCGGCACCTCGGCCAGCAGTGCCGTGCTGAGCTCGGGCGACAACGAAACACTGTGGTGGACCGTGGTTTCCGCGACGTCGAGAGCGGAGTCCAGCGGCCGGTGGCCGAGGTCCGGGTCCGGCGTGGCCAGCACGCGGTTCCAGTGTTCGATCTCGTCGGTGAACGTGGCCGCACCGATGGTTTCGGACCAGGTCCGGTACGAGGTTGGCACCGGGTCGACAGTCGGGACGCGGCCCGCGGCCACGTCGGCCCAGGCGCGCGACAGATCCTCGGTGAGGATGCGCCAGGACACGCCGTCGATCACCAGGTGGTGGATGACGAGCAGCAGCTGCTTCGCTTCCTCATGCCAGACCGCCCGCACCATGGTGCCGGTGGCCGGATCCAATTCGGCAGCCGCGGCGGCGACGACGGCGCCGGTGACGGCACCGGGTCGCCGGCTGACGGCGAATCTCGGTGTCGCCGGGGGAACGGTCAGCGTCCAGCCGGTCGCGGTCCGGTCCAGCCGGGCCCGCAACATGTCGTGCCCGCCGAGGACAGTCTGCAGGACCAGTTCCAGTTGTTCGCTGGTGATTTCGGCCGGGGTGGCCAGCACCATCGACTGGTAGAAGTTCGCCAGCGGGGTGTCGGACTGCGCCGTCTCGGCGAGTATCGGCGTCGCGGTGATCGGTCCGATTCCGCTGTCCGCGACAGTCGCCGCCGGGGCGGTCTCGGTGACCGAGGCTGCCAGCGCGGAGACCGTGCGACGCCGGAAGATGTCCCGCGGTGTGAGCTGCAGGCCGGCCTTGCGTGCCTTGCCCGAGACCGCGATCGAGGAGATGCTGTCCCCGCCGAGGGTGAAGAAGTCGTCGTCGATACCCACTTCTGACAGGCCGAGCACGTCGGCGAAGATGCCGGCCAGCAGCTCTTCGCGATGGTCGCGCGGGGCGCGGGTGGGACCGGACGCCGGCGTGACGGGTTCGGGCAGGGCCTTGGTGTCGAGCTTGCCGTTGACGGTGAGCGGCACGGTGTCCAGGACGCCGTACAGGGCGGGCACCATGTAGTCGGGCAGCGTCTGGGTCAGGGCTGACCGCAGTTCGACCGCCAATTCCGCCGGATTGCAGGGTGATTCGGGCACCACGTAGCCGGCGAGCTGTTTGGTGTTGGTACCCGATCCCGCGATGCCCGACCGTACGACGAC
This sequence comes from Mycolicibacterium canariasense, assembly GCF_002101555.1. Lineage (GTDB taxonomy): Bacteria > Actinomycetota > Actinomycetes > Mycobacteriales > Mycobacteriaceae > Mycobacterium > Mycobacterium canariasense. The sequence continues at coordinate 63,389 of NZ_LQOL01000052.1, read as the reverse complement.
GGTTGCGTGCCGAATACCCGGCAGCGCCTGCAGCGCCGCGGCCACCTCACCGAGTTCCACCCGGTAGCCGCGGATCTTCACCTGATCGTCGCTGCGGCCGAAGAAATCCAGGATGCCGCTGGCGTCGGCACGCCGCGCCACCAGATCACCGGTGCGGTACATCCGCCCACCGGGGTTGTTCGGGTCGGCGACGAATCGGTCCGCGGTCAGGCCGGCGCGGTGCAGATAGCCACGCGCCAAACCCGTTCCGGCGATGTACAGTTCGCCGATAACCCCGTCGCGGACCGGGCGCAGCCAGGCGTCCAGGATGTACGCGCGGGTGTTCCAGATGGGCCGGCCGACGGTCGGGGTGACGCTGTCGTCGGTACCGCCGCCGAGGGTGTTGATGGTGTATTCGGTGGGGCCGTAGAGGTTGTAACCCGTGCTGTCCGGCCTGTCGCGCAACCGGTTCCAGACGTCCTCGGACACCGCTTCCCCACCCAGCAGCACCAGGGTCGGGGCGTGCCGGCCCGCGTCGAGGAGGCCTTCGGCGAAGAGGTGGTGCGCGTAGCTCGGGGTGACGTTGACGACGTCGATCCGGTGCTCGTGGCAGTAGGCCACCAGTGCGGTGGCGTCGCGGCGCAGGTCCTCGTCGCAGATGTGCACCTCGTGACCCTCGACGAGCCAGAGCAATTCCTCCCACGACATGTCGAAGGAGAACGACACGGTGTGCGCGACCCGCAGCCGCCGACCGCCGGCCTTGGCGACGGCCGGGTCGAAGATCTCAGCCCGGTGGTTGAGCTGCATGTTGGTCAGGCCGCGGTACGGCGTCACGACCCCCTTGGGGCGGCCGGTGGAACCCGAGGTGAAGATCACGTATGCCGGGTACTCCAGCCGGTCGGCTCCGGTGAAGGCGCCGAGTTCGTCGTCCGACAGCGCGGTTCCGGGGGTCTGGGCGAGCGCCTCGATCACCGTCGCACTGTCCGGGCTCAGGACGGCGGCGCCGAGACCGATCTGGTGTGCTGTCAGTTCGGTGCTGGATTCCGGGCACACCAGCAGCACCGGCCGGGCGTCGTCGAGCATGCCGGTGAGCCGGGCCAGCGGGTAGTCGCGTTCCAGCGGCAGGTACGCCGCGCCGGTGCGCAGCACGGCGAACAGCGCCACCACCATGTCCAACGACCGCGGCAGCGCCAGTGCCACCACCTGTTCCGGCCGGGCGCCGTGCGCGATCAGCAACCGGGCCAGCCGGTTGATTCGCTCGTCGAGTTCGGCGTAGGTGAGCCGTTCGGCGCCGAAGACGAGCGCGGTGTCGTTCGGGCAGGAGGCCGCGCGCTCGGCCAGCAGGTCGGCGATGGTGGCGCCGCCGATGGGGTGTTCGGCCGTGCGCCACTGTGCCGCCAGCTCGTCGTGTTCGGCGTCCAGGATGAGGTCGAGCGCGCCGATCTGGGTGTCCGGCTGGGTCAGCAGCAGCTCGACGACGCGGCACAGCCGGGCCACCATCGCGGCCGCGGTGTCGGCGCCGACGACGTCGGGCCGGTACTCGAGTTTGATCCGCAGCCGCTCCCCCGGCGTGAGCACCCAGGTCAGTGGGTAATGGGTGGTGTCCACGAAGTCGACGCCGACGATGCCCTGTTGGCGCTCGAAGTCGGTGAAGGTGTCGTCGTCCAGGAAGTTCTGCAGCACGTAGAGACTGTCGAAAAGCTGCTGATGGCCTGCGGCGCGGGTGATGTCACCGAGCCCGACGTATTCGTGTGCCATCAGGGCCAGTCGGAAGTCCTCGACGCCGCGCAATAGTTCGGCGACCGTCGCGGTCGGCGCCATCGCCACCCGGACCGGGACGGTGTTGAGAAATTGACCGATCACATGCTCGACACCGGGCAGCTCCGGCGGCCGGCCGGCGACCGTGGTGCCGAAGACGACATCGGTGTTGCCGGTCTCGTAGCCCAGCACGATGCCCAGCGCGGCGGTGAGCACGGTGTTGGCGGTGGTGTGTTCGCGCCGTGCATGCTGGTCCAGCAGTGCGGTGACGCCGGCGGAGAGTTCGCCGTAGACCCGTTCCGGTAGGGCCGTTTCGGCTCCGCCGGCAGGGTCGGCGATCAGTGTCGGCTCCGTCAGTCCGCTCAGGGCCTCGGCCCACGCCCTGGCAGATGCTGCATGATCCTGCGCGGCCACCCAGCGCAGGTAATCGGCATAGGTGGCGGCGCCCGCGGGCAGGGCACCCCGCAGACCACCGGAGTTGTACAGCGCGAACAGCTCTCGCAGCACCAGTTCGCGGGACCAACCGTCCCAGAGCAGGAAGTGGCAGGTCAGCAGCAGCCGGTCGCCGCGGCCGGGCCGTCTGATGACGGTGAGACGCACCAGCGGGGGTGTGGTCAGGTCGAACGGTGCGGTGCTGTCGGCACGCATCACTTCGGCGAGTTGTTCTTCGGCCAGATCGGCATTCAGCTCGGTCAGGTCCACCTCGCCCACCGTGGCGGGCACGAAGCGTCCGATGTACTGCACGGGTCGGGGCAGGTCGGCACTGGTGAATCCGGCACGCAGGTTGTCGTGCCGGGACAGCATGGCTCCGAACGCCACGCGCAGCGCGTCGATGTCGAGCCGGTGGTCGAAGTCGAACACGTTCTGCGCCAGATAGGTGTTGACGTCGTCGGTGTAGGTGCACTGGTAGTACACGCCCTGCTGCAGCGGCGACAGGGGCCAGACGTCGGCCACCTCGACCGGGCAGGAACCCGTCAGCCTGGCCAGATCTTCATCGGAAAGTCCGTGCCATGCTTCGACTTTCGCCGGACCCGGCGCGGCGACGGGTGTGGCGGCATCCGGTACGGCACCGAGTGCGCGTGCCGTGCGTAACCGGAACAGGTCGCTGGTGGCCAGGGTGATGCCGGCCCCGGCCAGCCGGTTGACCACGCGCAGCGCCAGCAGGCTGTCACCGCCGAGGGCGAAGAAGTCGTCGTCGATGCCGGCTTCATCGATGCCGAGCACCGCGGCGAAGACGGCACAGATCTGCGATTCCCGGTCGGTGCGCGGTGCGGTGTGCGACGTGGCGATCACCGGTTCGGGCAGCGCCCGACGGTCCCTTTTCCCGTTGGGCAGCAAGGGAATGACGTCGAGCAGGGTGATCGTGGCCGGGGTCATGTGCGTGGGTAGCGTGGCGGCCACCGCGGCGCGCACGGTCGCCGGGTCGAGGGTGCTGCCGGCGCGGGCCACCACGTAGCCGTCCACGCGCTGCCCGCGGACGGTGACCACGGCGTCGGCGATGTCGGGCAGGGCGGTCAGCGCGGCTTCGACCTCGCCGAGTTCGACGCGGAAGCCGTTGATCTTGACCTGGTTGTCAGCGCGTCCCAGGTACTCGACGGCCCAGTCGGGCGTCCATCGGGCCAGATCGCCGGTGCGGTAGAGCCGTTCGCCATCCGCACTGAACGGGTCTGCGACGAACCGGGTGGCTGTGTCGGCGCACCGGCCGAGGTAGCCTTGCGCCAGTTGGGCACCACCCACGTAGATCTCGCCGACGGCGCCCGGCGGTACCGGGGACAGATCGGGCCCGAGCAGGTAGATTCGGGTGCCCGGGACCGGCCGGCCCAGCGTGACGGCCTGGCTCACCGGGCCGGCGAGTACGTCACCGGCCACTTCGGAGGATCCGTAGGAGTTCACGATCTCGGCTTCCGGTGAAACCCGTTGCAGCGCCTCAACCGTGGCGGCATCCAGGGCTTCGCCACTGCAGATCCAGCGCCGCAGGGAGCCGAGTTTGCGCCCTCCGACCTCGGCCATCGCCGATCCCAGGCTGGGTACCACCAACAGCTGGGTGGCGGCCACGTCGTCGACCAGGGCGGCCAGCGCCGCGCCGTCCTTGGCGGTGGCGTCGTCGGCGATGACCGTGGTGGCACCGGAGACCAACGCGCCGAGCAGTTCGGTGGCGCCGTCGATGAAGCTCATGGAGCTCTTGGCAATTCGGATGTCGTCGCGGTCCTGCGACCACACCGCCCTGGCCCAGGACAGTCGGTTGGTCAGGGCGCCGTGGGTGACGATCACGCCTTTGGGTCGGCCGGTACTGCCCGAAGTGTAGACGATGGATGCGGCGTCGTCGGGTTCGATATCCGTGTCGCGCCACGGGTGCCCCTGGGCGTCGGCGTGCACCACCTGCAGGTCATGGGTAGGTAGCGCGGTGCCGTCGGTGAGCACCACCACCGGCCGCGCATCGGCGAGCATGTAGCTGATGCGGACGGCGGGATAGCCGGGGTCGATCGGTAGATAGGTTGCGCCGGTGCGTAATACGGCCAGCAGTGCGATCGCCGTGGTGGCCGTCCGGCTGGTGGCGACGGCGACGATGTCACCGCGGCGCACACCGGCGGCCAGCAGGGCTCCGGCCAGGACGGCCGCCCGGTCGTCGAGGTCTCGGTACGTCAGCCGCATGCCGGACCGGTGTCCCGGCGCTTCGTTGGCCTGCAGGGCCACCGCGGCCGGGCTGCGGCGGACCTGGTTGTCGAAGAGTTCGAGGACGGTGCCGGTGCGGGCCGGCGCACCGGTGCCCGATCGCAGTACCTGGTCACGGCCGGGGGCGTCGAGGACCTCGATATCGCCGCAGCGGGCGGTGTCACCCGCTGCGAGGATGGCCGCCAGCGTACGGCGATACAGCGCCAGCACGTGTTCCGCGGTGCCCGTGTCCACCACGGCGCGGTCGTGGGTGAGCGCGACATGCAGGCGCTCCCCCGGTTTGACCATCAGGGTCAGCGGATAGTGCGGGGCCTCGATGACCTCCATGTCGGTCACCCGGATGGCGGCGTCCCGGTTGTCGGCGGCCGGGTAGTTCTCGACGACCACCAGGGTGTCGAAGAGTTCGGGGATCCCGATGGCGTGCTGGATGTCGGCCAACGCCACGTGATGGTGCTCGAACACCGCGGCGTGGGCGTGGGCGTGCCGTGCGACCACGGCCGCCAGGGTGTCCGCCGGGCTCCACTGGGTGCGGGCGGGCACCGTGTTGATCAGCAGGCCGACCATGTCGTCGATGCCCGCGACATCACTGCCCCGGCCGGAGACGGTGCTGCCGTGGACCACGTCGGTCCGGCCGGTGAGCCGGCCGACCGTGATCCCCCAGGCCGCACCGAGCACTGCGCTGACGGTCACACCGTGACCGGCGGCCCAATCGGCGATGTGTGCGTCGATGTCGGCTGTCACCCTGCCGAATCCCGCGCCGGCCGACCGGCGCGGCGGCAGCGCGTCCGCCAGTCGGGTCGGCTCCGCGACGCCGTCGAGTTCCGCGCACCACGCGGTCAGGGATTCCGCTGGTGACGTGCCGGCGAGCCAGGCCAGGTGGTCGCGGTAGCGCGCGGGCACCGGCAGCCTGCCGGTGTCGGGATCGTCGTGCAGGGCGGCCAACTCGCGCAACACGATCGGTACCGACCAGCCGTCGGCGATGATGTGGTGCACGGTCTGGATGAGGACGTGCCGGTGCGTCGAGAGCCGCACCAGGGTGTAGCGCATCAGCGGCGGATCGGCGAGGTCGAAGGGTTCGGTGCGCTGTTGCTCGGCGATCTGCGCGATGTGTGCCGTCGCGTCCTCGGCGGCGTGAGCGCTGAGGTCGTGGTAGTCCCACCGCACGGCGGGCGGGGTGCTCGCCAGGGTGGCGACCAGGCTGCCGTCGGCCAAGGGCCGAAACGATGCGCCCAGCTGCGGGTGCCGGGCGATCAGGGTGTCGGCGGCCTGGCGCAGCCGGTTCGGGTCCAGCGGCCCCTCGTAGGAGACGATCTGTTGCACCACATACGGATCGGTGTCGGCATAGGTGGAGTGGAAATAGATGCCTGCCTGCAACGGCGATAGCGGCAACACATCGGCGACGGCCACCGGCAGGGCGTCGATGTCGGCCTGGGTGAGTGCCACCAAGGGGAAGTCCGATGGGGTCGGCCCGGTGACGTCGGTGCTGTGCGCGATGGCGGTCAGCACCGACGTCCAGGCCTGCGCGAGTTCGGTGACGCGGTCCTTGTCCAGGACACCGGCCGGCCAGGAGAAGGTGGCTGCCAGGCGGGTACCCTCGTCGGTGTCGACGGCGACGGCGTTGATTTCGAGGGCGCGCGGCAGCGGCATGCGGGGATCACGATCCTCGCCGACCGTGGCATCAACCATCGTCCAGGGTGTCTGTTCGGTGCCGGCGAAGCGGCCGAGATAGTTGAACAGGATCTGCGGGGCAACCGATAGGTCCGGACGCTGACGGCCCGAAAGATAGCGCAGCGCACCGTAGCTCAGCCCATTGCGTGGGACGGCGCGCAGTTGTTCCTTGACGGTCTTGACCGCGGCGCCGAGCGTGGGCCCGCCGGCCATCAGCTCGGCCCAGCTGGCGACGCCGGGCTGCAGGTGGACGGGGAAAAGTGTCGTGAACCAGCCGATGGTGCGCGACAGGTCCAGATGCTCGCCCGCGGCGCCGAGGTGATCGGGTTCGCGGCCGTGCCCTTCGAGCTCCAGCAACAGACCGTGGTCGTCCCCACGCCAGTGCGCCACGGCCAACGCGAGTGCGGCCACGAGCGCATCGTTCACGCCGCCCCGGATGGCGGCGGGCACCGGCCCGAGCAACCGCGCGGTGCTGTCCTGGTCCAGCCGGACGGTGAGCCTGTCTTCGGTGGCCACGGTGTCGGTCGCCGGATTCAGCGCCCTGGTGCCGATCAGCGGGTCGTCGGCCGCCACCGCGCGCAGCCAGTAGGCCTCATCCGTTGCGAAGTCGCCGCGGATGCACGCGGCGCGAAGTTCGGTCGCCCATTGGCGGAAGGTGGTGTCGGGCTTGGCGATGGCGATCGGCCGCCCTGCGGTGATATCCGCCCATGCCGACTGCAGATCCTCGGCGAGCACCCGCAGTGACACGCCGTCGATCACGACATGATGCACCACCAGGATCAGCCGGCCCGGTTCACCGGCGCCGTCCAGCCATACGGCGTTGAGCATCCGACCCGCCGCGGGGTCCAGTTCGGCGACGGCTCGATCATGCGCCGCCTTCTGATCGGCGGATCGGTCGATGCGCGTGAGGATGTCGGCGGCGGCCACCGCGGCGGTCACCGGTACCGTCAGTCCGCCGTCGCTGCCGAGTCGGGCACGCAACAGGTCGTGACAGTCCAGCAGGGCGTCGAGCATCGCGGTCAGTGCCGGCGGGGTGAGGCCGGCCGGAGTGTGCACGGCCATCGATTGGAAGAAACCGTCTGTGCCATTGCCGATTTCGTGCAGCCACGCCAGGATCGGGGTGGGTTCGACGTTGCCGGTGCCCGGCACGGTTGCGGGACCGGCCACTTCGATGTCGGTGACGGCGGCGGCGAGCGCGGCGGGAGTGCGCAGGGTGAGCACGTCGCGCGGCCGAACCCGCAGACCGGCGCGGCGGGCCCGGCTGACCAGCCCCATCGCGGCGATGCTGTCACCGCCGATCCCGAAGAAGTCGGTGTCGGCGCCGACGGACGGCACCCCGAGCAGATCGGCGTACATGTCGCAGATCACCTGCACGCGTGGATCGGTCACGGCCGCACCGGAACCGGCATCCACGACGACCGGCTCGGGCAGGGCCCTGCGGTCGATCTTGCCGTTGGCGGTCACCGGGAACTCGTCGAGCACCAGCACCGCACCGGGCACCATGTGCTCGGGCAGCTTCTCGGCGCACCAGGTGCGCAATTCGCCAGGGTCGGCGCCGGTGGTGGACAGGGCGTAGCCGGTGAGCTGCGCTCCCCCGGCGGGGGTCTTGCGCAGCACGACGGCCGCGTGCCTGACCTGTGGGTGCGCGGCGAGGACGGCCTCGATCTCCTCGAGTTCGACGCGCATGCCGCGGATCTTGACCTGATTGTCGGCGCGGCCCAGGAATTCGAGTACGCCGTCGGGTGTCCAGCGGGCAAGGTCGCCGGTCCGGTACATGCGAGAGCCGTCCTGCGCGAACGGGTTTGCGATGAATCTCGCTCCGGTGAGCCCGGGTGCGTTGACGTAGCCGCGGCCGAGCAGGAAGCCGGCCGCATACAGTTCGCCGCCCACGCCGACGGGCACGGGCTGCAGATCGTCGTCGAGGACGTAGAGCTGGGTGTGCGGATTGGGCCTGCCGATCGAGGTCTCGATGCGCTCGGCGCGGTCGCGGTAGATCACGTGGGAGACGCCGATGGTGGCCTCGGCCGGGCCGTACCCGTGATAGAGCGTGGTGGACAGCTGGGTGCGGAACCGGTCGAACAGGGCCGGGGTCAGCACCTCTCCGCCGCACCAGACGTGCTTGAGCCCCGATAGCGGACTCGTGGCCGTGTCTGTCTCGGACGCGAGATCCAACAAGACGTCGAGCATCGACGACACCAGGTAGACGAAGGTGACCTTTTCCGTCGCGATCAGGTCGAGCAGGTACTGCGGGTCCCGTTCGCCGCCCGGATCGGCGACCACCACGTAGCCACCGGACACCAGTGGGAGTAACACTTCGTTGATCGAGATGTCGAAGGACAGCGGCGCTTTGAACAGGGAGGCATCGCCTGGTCCGAAGCCGAGGATCTCCTGCACCTGCCAGTTCAGCCGCTCGCAGATGGCCTCGTGCCGGATCATCGCACCCTTGGGCTTGCCCGTGGATCCCGAGGTGAAGATGACGTACGCCAGTTGGCCGGCGTCGATATCGACGGCGGGGGCGGTCGCGGGCTGGTCCTCGAAATCCCAATCGTCAAGGTCGAGTTCGATGGGGTTCGGGTCGCCGGGGCACGCGGCGCCGGGCGCGACGAGCACAGCAGTGGCCCGGGTGTCGGCGAGCACCTGGGCGCGCCGTTCGGCCGGCCACTGCGGGTCCAGTGGGACGAAGGCACCGCCGGCGGCCAGGATGGCGACCACCGCGATGACCATCTCGGTCGAGCGCGGTACCGCGATCGCGACCACCCGCTCATGGTCGACGCCCTGGGCCCGGAGATAATTGGCGAGCTGGTAGGCGCGCACCGCAAGACCGCGGTAGGTCAGCCGGATATCGCCGGAATCTCTACCCGTCGCTGCGCTCGCCCGGCTCACGACGGCGAGTGCATCCGGTGTCAGTCGTGCTTGCTGCGCGAACAGCTCGGGAACGGTGGCCGTGGCCGATGGCCACGTCTCGTTGTTCCACTGCCGCAACAGTTCGAGTCGATCCTCCACAGTCAGGCCGTCACTCGCCCCGGTAGTTTGCCCCGTCGCTTCGCTCGCCCCGGTACCCTTCCCCGTCACGCGTCCGTCCTCTCCGCATCCATGTGACGCGCGCTCCAAGCACGCCAGAGTTGGGCGTACCGTCCCTGCGCCGAAATCAGTTCGGCGTGGGTTCCCTCTTCGATGATCTCGCCGTGTGCCATCACCACGATCCGGTCGGCGGTGGCCGCTTGGGTGAGTCGGTGTGCGACGACGAGTGTGGTGCGGCCCTCGGTGACGGCCGCCGCCGCGCGCTCCAGGTCACGTGCACCCTGACTGCCCGCCTCGGCGGTGGCCTCGTCCAGCACGGCAACCGTCGGGTCCAGCAGCAGCAGCCGGGCCAGGGCGAGCTGCTGTGCCTGAGCCGAGGTCAGTTCGTGACCGCCCTCACCGACCACGGTCTGCACACCGTCTTCCAGGGCGGCCACCCACTCGCCCGCCCCTACCGTATCCAGTGCCGCAAGCACTTCCGAGTCGGTGGCGTCGCATTTGGCCAGCCGCAGATCGTCGGCCAGCGGCCCCGCGAACACATGCACGTCCTGACTGATGATCGCGACGTGCTTGCGCCGCTGCTCGGTGGTCAGGTCGGCCAGCGGGACACCGCCGATCCGAACCTCACCGCCCTGCTGGTCCAGCACGCCCGCGGCGATCCCGGCGAGGGTGGATTTGCCGGCACCGGTCGACCCGACCAGCGCCACCCGCTGCCCCGGCTCGACCCGCAAGCTCACCCCGTGCAGCACCGGATGCGCACCGTCGTAGCTGAACTCCAGGTCGGTCAGCTCGAGCGCCGCGTCGTGAGGTTCGGCGATCGGTGTGTCCGAGACCGGAGGCTGCGGGATGCTGACCAGACCGACCAGCCGGGCCAGGCTGGCGCCCGCGTCCTGTGCCTCGTCGACGGTGAACAGCAGCATGGTGATCGGCCCGAACAGCCGGTGGAACAGCAGGGCTGCCGCGGTCGTCTGACCGACCGTCACCGAGCCGTGCTGCACCAGCCAGTACCCCGCCACCAGAATCACTGCAAGACCGATGAATTCGGCGCGGTTGATCCGGCCGACGAACCGGGTGAAGAAGGTGAAGACACCGATCGAGATGTCACGCACCCGTGCCGAGGCGTCCTCGATCCCGTCCCGGTGCGCGGCGTGGTTGTGGTAAGCGTGCACGGTCGCTGCGCCCAGCATGCTCTCCATCAGCACTTGCGATCGCTCGGCGATGACGCGACGCTCCTCGGCGTACCGCGGGGCGGACCGCGGCAGGTACCACCGCAGGGCCAACAGATAGAACGGGATGGCGACGGCGCCGGCCAGCGCCAGGCGCCAGTCCAAGCCGAGCATCGACACCATGGTCAGCGCCGCGAGCATGAGCGCCGAGAACATCGTCGGGAAGACATCCGTGACGGCTTTGGCGATGGTCGAGACGTCCGTGCTCACCCGGGAGAGCAAGTCTCCCCGCCCAACTCGCTCCACGGTGGGGGTGGGCAGTGCCAGCGCGCGATCCACCCCGGCTTCCCTGAGGTCGGCGAGCATGACGGCACCGAGCCGGCCGATCAGGAAGTTCGACCATCCGGTGGCGATACCGCCGACGACCGCGGCGCCGACCAGCACGGCCGCAACCGCGACGATGACCGAGGTCGGCGATCCGTCGATGATCCGGTCGACGAGCACGCCGAGCACGTACACCGGCGCCACCGCGGCGGCCGCCGCCAATACACCGACCACCAGTGTTGCGCTCAATGCGCCAGGGCGCGAAGACAGTTCACGACGTAACCAGGACCAGGTCTCGCGGCCGGTCGCGACGGGAAGGATGGTGGCACTCATCGGTGTCCGAGGCTCTTCGCCCGAGAGGCTCATCGCAACACCGCCGCGGCGTAGTCGGGCCGGTTCATCAGATCCTCGTGGCTACCCTCGGCGACGACGCGGCCGCCGTCAATCAGCACCACCCGGTCGGTCACCGCGAGCAGCGCCGGACTGCAGGTGACGATGACGGTGGTGAAGCTCCTGTCGCCGGGGCCGTGCCGCAGCGTGGCGATACCGTCGGCCACCGCGCTTTCCGTCACGGCGTCCACGGCCGTCGTCGGCTCGTGCAGCACCAGCACAGGCGCGGCCTGTAACAGCGCACGGGCCAGGGTCAGCCGTTGGCGCTGCCCACCGGACAGGCTCGAGCCGCGCTCGGACACGCCGTGGTCCAGGCCGTCGCGGTGCACCTCGATGACGTCGACAGCGTTGGAGGCCTGCAGGGCCTTGGCCAATCCGACCGGATCTGCCACACCGGACACGAGATTGGTCCGCAACGATCCGGTGAACAGGTCGGCCTTGTGCGGCTCGACCAACAGGGCACGCCGGGCCGCGGCGAGGTCCAGCTCGTCCAATGCCACACCGCCGATGCGGATCTCGCCGACATACTCGTCCCGGGCCAGCCGTCCGGACAACACGCTGACAAAGGCGTCGGCGTCGCCGGCCCTGATGGCGACGACACCGATCAACCCGCCGGGTTCGACGGACAACGTGACGCCGTCGAGGGTGCCGTAACGCACGCCATCGAGATCCACCCCGTGCGGTCCCGAACCCAGCGTGCCCGTTCCCGGGGTGAGCGCCAGGGGCGCATCCTCGATCCAGCCGACACGCTCGGCGGAGGCGCGTGCCTCGGCGATCCAGCTGGGCACCTCGGCCATGGTGCCGAAGGGTTCGAGCAGGAACTGCGCCAACCCGATCACGGTGATCAATTGACCGACGGTGATGTCCCCGCGCAGCGCGAACCAACCCGCCAGTACGGCGATCCCGACCGCCAGTAGCGCACTCAATGCGGTGGAGAAACCCAGATAGACACCCTGTGTCCGGGCGGCCCGGACGCTGGCGGCCATCGCGTCGCGGCTCACCGTGCGGTAGCGCCGCGCGGCGGCGCGCTCGGCACCGATGCCGCGCAACGGCCGCAGCCCGGCGATGAGATCGGCCGACATCGCGGTGGCCTCGCCGGCCAGCTCCTGCTGATCGGCGATGCGCCGGGTGATGACCGGCCCTCCGAAATGCAGGACCAACAGGATCAGGGGGGTGCCGAGCAGAACGGCCAAACCGAGCGGGACGTCGATGGTGATCAATACCGTGGCGCACACCGCAATGGCGGTGACGGCGCCGGCGATGCGCGGAATGTAGTCCAGCAGATACGACGTGTTGTCGGCATCGGTACTGGCGATCGACAACAGTTCGCCGGTGCGCTGGCTGGTGCGCAGCCGTTGCGGGTGCAGGATCCGATCGGCCAGATCGACACGGAGCTGGTGGCCTTCGGTGGCGATCGCCCGCATCAACTGCCGCGCTCCCAGCCGATAGCCGACGGTCAACGCAACGAACAGCACCGCGAGCGCACCGATCCAAATGACGAGTTGGGTGAGATCGCCGACTTTCACGGCCCGGTCGATGACGACGCCGATGAGCACCGGCACCATCGCCTCGCACACCTGATGACCGCAGATGAGCAGCGACCCGCTGGTGAGCAGCCGGGCGTTACGGGTGACGGTGCGCCACAGGATGGCCGCGCCGGTACGGGTCCGCACCGACGCCTGCTCGGTGCTTACGATGAGCCGTCACCCAACGCCGACCCGCCGGCCGCGGCCATCCGCAGCCGAAGACTCTTGGGCCGCATGTCCGTCCAGTTCTGCTCGACATAATCCAAACAGGCCTGACGACTGGTCTGGCCGTCGGCACCGAACGCGACGCTCCACCCTCCCGGCACTTGCTTGAACGTGGGCCACAGCGAATGCTGCTCCTCGTCGTTGACCAGCACGAAGAACGTCCCTGTCTCGTCGTCAAAGGGATTGCCCGACACAAAGTCTCCTCAGCAGTGACGTGATTGTCGACGTACCTCTGGCACGCCCGCCCGAACCTGGACACACTATCAAAGGTTAGGCTTGCCAAATACAGCTTGATACAGAAGGTGAGACATGCGGGTAGCAATGTTCGGGTACCAGACCTGGGGACACAAGACCCTCGAGGCGCTCATCAAATCGCCGCACGAAGTCGTCCTGGTCGTCACCCATCCGCCGAGTGACCAACCATATGAATCGATTTGGGCGGATTCGGTGGAGGAACTGGCCGGCGATCACGGAATCCCGGTGCACCTGGCCCAACGGCCCGACGCTGCGCTGATCGAACGGGTCCGGGATGCCCAACCCGACATCATGGTGGCCAACAATTGGCGGACGTGGTTGCCCCGCGAATTGTTCGACCTGCCGCGACACGGCACCCTGAACCTGCATGACTCACTGCTCCCCCGCTTCACCGGCTTCTCGCCGGTGATCTGGGCAATGATCAGCGGCGCCAACGAGGTTGGTCTCACCGCGCACCGGATGGACGACGATCTGGACACCGGCGACATCGTGCTGCAGCGTTCCATCCCGATCGGCCCGACGGACACCGGGACCGAGTTGGTGCGGGCCACCATCGACCTCATCCCCGAGGTGCTGGTCGAGTCGCTGGATCTCATCGAGCGTGGGGCGGCGACCTGGACAGCGCAGAATCTGGAGGAGCGCACGTTCTTCCACAAGCGCTCGGCCCGGGACAGCATCATCGACTGGCGTTGGTCTGCAGTGGAATTGGACCGGTTTGTACGGGCCTTGTCCGATCCGTACCCGAATGCCGTCACCTACTACCGCGGAGAGCGGATCCGGATTCTCAAGGCGACGGTGTCGCGGTATCGATACGGCGGTACCCCGGGCAGGGTGTTCATCGCCGAGGGCGACGGGATGGTGATCGTCACCGGCGCCGACGCACATCGGGGTGAGAGTCCGGGGCTGGTGATCCAGCGGATTCGCCTCGACGACGGAACCGAACTCCCCGCGCTGGAGTACTTCGGTCGCGGCGGCGGATATCTCGACGACCGTCCGTGAACACCGGGTAGCGGGGTTGGCGCACCAACCCCGCTACGGTGCCGGGGTTTTCAGCCGCCACCGACCAGTTCGCGGCTCTGCCTGTTCACCTCCACGTGCTGGGCGATCGATGCGACAATCTCACCGCTGCGTACCGCGACATTGGACAGCAACGACGAGCTGAGCCCGTGCGTGTGCTCGGTGCCGCCCTGCAGATAGATGGCTCCGGTGATATCCCGGGCGGTACGCAGCCGGTAATCGCGGCTCAGCTCGGGCAGATGCATGCCGAGCTCGCCGGCCGCGTAGAGGTCTCCGAGGATGTCCGGCAACGGCATCGGGACGAATCCGGTCGCGTAGATCACCGCATCGCAATCCAGCACCTCGACCGTACGGGTCGGATGGTGTTTGATGCTCACCCGAACTCCGGCGCTGTGCTCGACGGCGCTCTGTACGCTCGACGCGCCGCGGAAGAACAGCCGCCGCTTGCCCGCCACCCGCTCGGCGTACTCGCGGGTGTACAGCTCCTCGATCAGAGGTAGGTCGACACAGGAGTAGTTGGTGGCGCGGTGGTAGTCCATCAGCCGCTGTCGGACCGTCGGCGCGGCGGTGTAGAAGTCGTCCACCGCTGCGGGGTCGAAAACGCGGTTTGCATAAGGACTGTCGTCAGCAGGGCTGTAACCGTACTTCGCGAACACGCCGTGAACTTCGGCATTCGGATACGTGACGTGCAGGTAATCGGTGACCTCGGCGGCACTCTGTCCGGCACCCACCACGACGAACCGGTTATTGGTCGTGGACGGCACCTGGCGGATCTTGGTCAGCAACTCGTGGTTGTGGAACTGCCGGGCCGTCTCGGTGACCCCGACCGGCAGCTGTGCCTGCAGGCCCCCGGCCAGCACCACGGTCCGGGCGCGCATCGTGCGATGGGTGCCGCCACTGGCGACATCGATTGCCAGCCAGTCGCCCTCGTCGCGGACTCGTACCGCACGCGTCCCGTAGTGCACCGTGGCGGCCACCCGAGCGGCCGCCCACTCCAGGTAGTCGTGGAACTCCAGCCTGGTGGGGAAGAACGTCTGGTGGTTGATGAAGTCGCTGAGCCGGCCACGGTCGGTCAGATAGCTCAGGAAGGTGTATCGGCTGCGCACGTTGCGCTGGCTGGCCAAATCTTTGAGGAACGAGATCTGCATGGTCGTCCCCGGGATGAGCATGCCGGTGTGCCAGCCGAATTCCGGCTTCGCCTCGACGAACTCGGCCGTGATGGCCGACTGCGCCCCGCGGCCGTGGTTGTGTTCCTCGATCGCGATTGCCAACCCCAGGTTCGACGGGCCGAAACCCACGCCGATGACGTCGAGAATGCGGTCTACACCGTTGCCAGAGGTGCCATTCCCCGCCGATCTTGCCATCAGGCGCCCGCTATCTGATCGATCGCACCCGGCACCGGTTCGGACGGATCGCAACCCTGGGCCACGATGCGGTTGTGGGCGTCGACGTGCACCACCCGCGGTGCATGATCGGGTACTTCCCGCTCATCGACGGTACGAAACGACATGATGATCACGAGGTCACCGGGCTTGACGAGATGTGCTGCGGCCCCGTTGATGCCGATGACACCGGAGCCCGCGGCACCGGTGATCGCGTACGTGGTCAGGCGCGCCCCATTGGTGATGTCGACGACGTCGACCTGCTCCCCTTCCAGAATGTCCGCAGCGCGCATCAGCTCCTCGTCGATGGTGATCGATCCGACGTAGTGCAGGTCAGCCTGAGTGACGGTGGCGCGATGCACCTTGCCCCCCAGCATGGTTCGGAACATGTGAGTCCCCCAAGCGGTTGTTAAGTTAGTTTGTACCCAACTGACGGTTAGGCGCGAAGCGTAGGTTAACCTAACCTAATGCCGCTTACAAATGTTGGTTCGGCCCTCGGCCGTACCTGCGCCCTCCTGGTCACCGCTGTACTTCTCGCCGGCTGCGGCGGGACCACTGCCAAGAACGACTCCGCCGCCGCGAGCACCTCGGCTGCGGCGGAAACCATTGCGATTGAGCACAAGTTCGGCGAGACAAAGGTGTCCGCACACGCGCAACGAGTGGTCACCGTCGGCTGGAATGACCAGGACGATGTGTTGGCCCTCGGCGTGGTACCTGTCGGTACCCGCAGCTTCTTCGACAATTACAACGACTTCCCGTGGGTGAAGGCGGCGACCGACGGTAAGGGCGTGCCGGTGATCCCCGGTGACGAGATCAACTTCGAGGCCATCGCCAAGGCAAAGCCGGACGTCATCTTCGCCATCTACGAGACCATCGACAAGAAAACCTACGACCAACTGTCGCAAATCGCGCCCACGGTCGTGCAGTCGGACAAATACCCCGACGAGGAGACACCCTGGGATGTCCAGCTTCTGACCATCGGCAAGGCCCTGGGTAAGCAGACGCAGGCCCAGGGATTGGTCGACAAGGTCAACTCCAAGATCAGCGAGACCAAAACCTCTCATCCCGAATTCGCGGGCAAGACGCTGGTCGCCGATTACACCACCGAGCTGAACTCGCAGTACCTGCTCCCGGCCGGCGATCCGCGCCGCCAGCTGTTCGACGCCCTGGGATTCAAGGCTCAGCATGACACCGGTGATGTGTCCGACGAGAAGCTGGCCCTGCTCGAGGGCGACGTGCTGTTCGTCAACGGCCTCACCAAGGAACAGGTCGCCGGTTCGCCCGCGTTCAGCAGACTCAAGGTCGTGCAGGACGGGCGCACCCTGTACGCGGGTTCCGATTCCACACTCAGCGGCGCGCTCACCTACAGCGGACCGGAGGCACTGCTGTATGCGTTGAACGTGCTCACCCCGGAACTGAGCAACGCCCTGACCGGTAAGCCGGTCGCCGACCTCTCGAATTCCTAGGTTATACCCCGGGCGTTCGCCCGCTCCCTGTCGCGAGCCGACGCCCGGGGAATCACCAGCGGCGTCCCCGTCTGCGGGTCGTCGATGATCTGACACTTCAACCCGTAGACGTTCTCGACCAGTTCGGCGGTGACCACCTCTGCTGGATCACCTTGAGCCACAATTGCCCCAGCCTTCATCGCGATGACCCGATCGGCGAACCGGCAGGCGTGGTTGAGGTCATGCAGCACCGCGACGATGGTGCGCCCCTGGGCGGCGTTCAACTCCACGAACAGATCCAGAAGTTCGATCTGGTGGGCGATGTCCAGATACGTGGTCGGCTCGTCGAGCAGGATGAGCGGCGTCTCCTGGGCCAGCACCATCGATACCCACACCCGTTGACGCTGGCCACCGGACAGTTCGTCCACCGGCCGGCCGGCGATCGCGGTGATACCGGTGGCGGCCATCGCCTCGGCGACGACGTGTTGGTCCCGCTTCGAGTACTGCCGCAGCGCCCGCTGGTGCGGAAAACGGCCCCGCGTCACCAGATCTGCGACCGTGATGCCTTCCGGCGCGATGGAGGATTGCGGCAACAGCCCGAGTTTGCGGGCGACGTCCCTGGTGCGTAGACCGGTGATGTCGGCCCCGTCGAGGATCACCTGTCCCCCGACCGGGCGCAGCAGTCGGGCCAGCCCACGCAACAACGTCGACTTGCCGCAGGCATTCGGTCCGACAATCGCGGTGATGGCGCCCTCGGCGATGTCGACGGTCAACCCGTCCACGATGCGGCGGTCGCCATACCCCAACGACAAGCCACGCGCGCCCAACTCAGTCATGTCACTGTCCCTTCCGGGCCTGCACCACCAGCAGCCAGATCAGATACACCCCACCGGCCACCACGGTGACCGCCCCTACCGGAAGTTCAGCCGGGGCAAAGATTCTCAGGGCCAGGAGGTCGCTGGACAACAGTAAGAACGCCCCCATCACCGCCGAGGAGACCAGCCCCACGCCCGGCGTTCCGGCGACCCGGCGGGCCAGTTGGGGTGCCGCCAGCGCGACGAACGAGATGGGTCCCGCCGCCGCGGTGGCCACGGCGATGAGCAGGACACCGACTCCGAAGTAGGCGACCCTGGCCCGCTCGGGCCGCACGCCGAGTCCGCCCGCCGCGTCGTCGCCCATCTGCAGGATCGGCAGCTGCGGGCCGATCGGCACCAGGATGGCGATGACGATCGCGACGCATACCAGCACCGGGATCGCCTGTTCCCAGTGCAGTCCGCTGAGGGTGCCCTGCTGCCAGATGGCGGCCGTGATCGCCTGGTGCAGTTTGATTTTGAGGATGATCCACTGGTTCAGCGAACTCAGCATGGCCCCCACACCGATACCGACGATGATGAGCCGGAACCCCGCCACCCCCTGCCGGTAGGCCAGCAGGTACACCACCACGGCGGTCAGCAGCCCACCGATCACCCCGCCGAGCGCGGTGAGGTAGTACCCGCCGCCGAACGCTCCGATGGCCACCAGCGCGCCGGTGTAGGCGCCGAAGTTGAACCCGATGACGTCGGGGCTGCCCAGCGGATTGCGGGTCAACGCCTGAAAGATGGCTCCCGACATGCCCAGTGCCGCGCCGATCACCAGCGCGAGCACGATCCTGGGCATTCGCCACTGCAGCACCAGGACACTGACGAAGCCCTGCTCGCGGCCGGTCAGTACATCGATCACCTCGGCGGGCGACACCGGATACTCCCCCACGCCCAGCGCGAGCACCGCCAGGATCAGCGCGCCGAACCCGAGCCCCGACAGCACCGTGACGCTGCGCCACGAGGCCCGCAGTGATAATGCCGGTTCACGGCGCAGCACCAGCTGCCTGCGCCCGAAATCGACGGGATCGAGCCCGCTCACAGGCCACTCGCCGTCGTCCGGCGAACCAGCCAGATCAGGACCGGCGCCCCGATGAAAGCGGTCACGATGCCGGCGGGCAACTCGCCCGGGGGTACCACCACCCGTCCGACCACATCGGCCGCGAGAAGCAGTGCCGGCGCCGCGAACACGCAGTAGGCACAGATCCATCGCCAGTCCGGCCCGGTGAACCAGCGCACCGCGTGCGGCACCATCAATCCGACGAAGCCGATCGGTCCGGCCGCGGCGGTGGCCGCGCCGGCCAGCAGCGTCACGCCCACCAGCCCCAGGACCCGGGTCCGAACCACGTTGCCGCCCATGGCCACCGCAAGATCATCCCCCAGCGCGACGGCGTTGAGCCCCCGACTGACATAGAGGCACAGCGCAGCGCCGAGCACCACGAACGGCGCGACGGTCACCGCCACCTCCATCGGCCTGCCGTCGAGGGCACCGGCATCCCAGAACCGCATCGAGTCGAAGGCGCGCGGGTAGTGCAGCCGGATGGAGAACGAGACCCCGTCGGCGACGGCACCCACTGCGACGCCGGCCAGCAGCATCCGCACCGGTGTGGCCGTCATCCGTCCCGACGCGGCCACCGCGTAGACCGCCAGCATCGCCACGAACGCGCCGAGAAAGCCGAACCAGATGTAGCTCGACAGCGAATGCAAGCCCAGCAGCGCGATCGCGGACACCACGAACAGACCCGCCACCGACTCGATACCCAGGATCTGGCTGTCCGCCAACGGGTTACGGGTGATGCCTTGGATGAGCGCACCACTGAGTCCCAGCGCGATGCCGACGACGACGCCGAGGACGGTGCGTGGAATGCGCAGTTCGTGCACGATCCATTCGTTGCCGGTGTCGCTGTAGTCGGTGACGGCCTGCCAGACCGTCGCCAGACCCACGGTCTGGGTGCCGACGGCCAGGCTGAGCACACACGCCAGGACGAGAAGCGCAATACAGACCAGTAAGCCGGTCAGACGCCGGTGCGCCGCTGCGGTGAGGTCGGGTTGGGCGGTAGCGATCGCCATCGGCTACCGATGCCTACAGGCCGGCGCGTTCGAGTGCGAGGTCGTACTCCTCGGCGGCGATCTTCTCGCCTTTGCCCGCGGCGAGTGCCCGCTCGTAGATCGCCTCCACCTCCGTGCTGACCGCCTCGTATCTGCGGTCCCAGGTCTCGGAGTCGAACCGCCAATACCCGACGATGTCGTACTGGTCGGCGACCCAGCCGCATTCACTGCGCAGATACTTACGGACCACCCGGGTGGCCTGCGCCTCCCCGGCAAACCAGCAGTATCCGCGGCCGGCGGGATGGGGGTGTGCACGGACCAGGTCGGGCAGAGCGCTGGGCGCGTGACCGTTTCCGGTGCCCGCGGTGACCACCACCGGGACATCGGGCCGGGCGGGCACATAGGTCAGGTCATCCTCGTCGGCGACCTCGACGATTGCGGTGGCGGCGGCGCCCTGGGGAAGTTCCTCCAGAATCCGGGCCAGCGCAGGGAGTCCGGACAGATCGGCGACCAGTAGCTGCCAGGCACCGGCCGGCTCAGGCCGGTACCAGCTGCGCGCGTGGTCGAGGCGGACCCGCAGGCCGGGGGCGGCGCGTCGTACCCAGCGGGTGGCCAGCCCTGTGTCGTGCAGGACGAAGTCGCAGGTGAGGTACCTGCCGTCGACGTGGCGCACGGTGTAATTGCGGCCCTCGGCCTCGGCGTCCGGAACGGATAGCCCCGGTGACGGGAAGTAGATGCCTACCGCGGCGTCACCGACGTCCGGCAGTCCCAGCACCTCGATCTCCGGGACCTCGAACACCACACGCCGCAGACGTGGACCGATTTCGCTGACCTCGGCGACGACACCTGCAACTCCCATGCAGTGCAGGCTAACCTAACCGAGGAGCTCGTCGGACCAGGGCACACGGCTGGCCACGCCGGCCGATCAGTCGGCGGCGCTTACGACGCCTACCCTGAGCGGCAGGACTCCGAGTAAGGGGGCACGGCGCTCATGTCAGCTTCGCGGGCGACACGCGTGCGCGGGAGACGGATCCTGCGTGTGGTGGCGCTCGCCGGGACGCTCATCGTGGCACTGTTGCTCGCGGGTTGGGCTCTGGTCCTGGCATTCGTCGGACAGGAGTACCGGATCCCGTCGGTGGCGATGGCGCCAACGGTCAAGCCCGATGACCGCGTCGTCGTGAACAAGCTCGCCTACCGCAGTCACCCACCCCGACCCGGCGACATCGTGGTGCTGCGCGCACCGGCGCACTGGAACGTCGGCTATCCGTCGCCCCGGTCCGCCAATCCGGTGCTGCGCGGGGCGCAGGACGCGCTGGCGCTGTTCGGGTTGGGGGCGCCGGATGACCACGCGATCGTGACGCGGGTCATCGCGGTGGGCGGGCAAACCGTCGAATGCCGGATGGAAACCGGCGTCACGGTGGACGGCACCCCGATTGCTCAGCCCTACCTGGACAAGACCGCCCTGGAAGTGGATCCGGCCCTGCTGCCCTGTCTGGGCAGTGCTTTCGGTCCGGTCACGGTGCCGGCGGGCAGGCTGTGGGTGATGGGCGACAACCGCACGCATTCGGCCGATTCGCGCGTTTACTGCGCCCACGTTCAGGCTCATGTCGAGCGTGGCGTGCTGTGCACCGGTGACCCGGCGTCCGGGACCGTCGCGGTCGACGACGTCATCGGCCTCGTCTGGTCGGTACAGCCCGGCGGCAGCCAAATCCGTTGAGCGGTAACCATCTCGACAGGCCGGTGCCCCCGGCCGAGGGGTCGGGGGCACCGGGTGGATATGCCGGATCAGGCGCTAGTACCAGACTTTGCGCCCGCCGACGGGGCGCCCGACCTGGCCGAGCACCAGCAGCACCAGGCCGACGACCAGGACGATCCAGCCGATGGTGGCGATGATGGCGGGGACCGGCAGCAGATAGCCGATCGCGATGAGGACGATGCCGAGGACGATCACCGTGGGCTCCTTGGTTATTGACGACAGCGACAACACTCGTATACCCCGCAGCGGCCCCTTCTAATCACGCACGAAGTGAGCGGCAGCAACGTTCGGTGCGCCGCGCGGTTGGTGCACGGTGTCGGAGGAGCCGACGGGTGTGGTGGTCAGCTGAGCGAGATCAACGCGTCGTGCGCGTCGAACGGCAGCGGTTGATTGGTGGTCGCGGTGACGACGATGTTGGTGAGGGTGATGGAGCCGCCGTGATTGTCCAGGAAAGCCGTGTCGGCGGCGTCGCGTCCGGTCGCGATGCGGACCAACGTCTGCCGTGGCGCCAGGTAGGTGGCGTCGACGACGTACCACCGGCCGTTCACGAAGGCTTCCGCGACGGCATGGAAGTCCATGGGTACGCAGCCCGGTGCGTACACCGCGACGACGCGGGCCGGGACATTGACCGCCCGCAGCAGGGCGACGACAAGGTGCGCGTAGTCCCGGCATACGCCCGCCCCAGCCAGCAACGTGTCCTCGGCCCCGTCGATGGGGTCGCTGCTGCCCGGCACATAGCTCAACCGCGCCCCGACCCACGACGAAATCGTCTCCAATAGCATTGCGGTGTCGGTATATCGGCCGAACTCGTGCCCGGCGAAACCGAAGAATTTGTCCGACTCGGCGTAGCGGCTCGGCCGCAGGTACTGCGACAGGTCGTAGTCGGTGACCGGGGCCGGCTCGCTGTGACCGGTGATGGTCGCGCCGTAGTCGACGGTAAGACTGCCGACCCCGACGTCGAGCTTGTGGATCCGATTGCCGTGTACGCCGGTGATCTCGGTGGCGAAGACTGTTTGCCCGTTCAGGACGAACGTCAGCGACTCAGATATCTGGGCGCCCGGGTGTGGGGCCACGGCGATCTGGAACTCCAGGGCAGCCGGCTCGGTGATGTCCACGTCGAGGTGGGCGCCCACCTCGCGGATGAGGGTGCTGATGGTCTCCGCCGATCTGTGCTCGAGTGACGCGCTCTGGCCGCGGCGTGTCGGCTCTGCCACGTCCGTGCCCTGATCGCGCTGAGCTTAGCGTCACCGCGATGAGCGCGCCCACCTGCTCGCGCGGGACGGCTCGGGATTCAGCGTGATGCCGCCGCCATCAACTTGCGATGCGCCGATTCCGGTTGCTCGCCCGCCGGAATCACCTCAAGCACCAGCCGACCGGCGTCCAATCCGAGAACCTCGATGGTGTCGACGGGTTGACGCTGATAGCCGTCGAGGCGCACCGACCGGCCACCTGTGAACAGCTTGCGCGGCGGCGTGGCCCATTCATTCACGTTGTAAAGCACCCGCTCGATTCTGCCGAGACGAACCGACAGGACGGCCAACAGATCTGGAAGTTCCGCGGTCAGGTCGCCGCTGTGCGGCCACCACGCCCCGTCCGCCCGCCCGGCCGTCGGCGCTTTCGGCTTCAAACGAAGCCGTGGTGTCTCCACGGGAACAACATGATCGGGGTCATTCTTACGGGTCTGATGCGACGTCATGACGACGGTCCGTTCTTGGCGGATGCACCGCCGGACACTTCGACCGGGGCGACACGACTCGACTCGGTCACGTGTGCAGGAACCACCGGTAGGCGCCAGTCTACGCCCACGCGGCCCACCGTCACCGCCGATCGCGACCACGAGCGATATTGAGTGCGCGCGTTCCTAATTCGTATGCGATCGGGACAGTCGAAATCTACTCGGCCTTCAGCCACTGCGCATCGGCAACAACCAGGAGTCGTTCGGCGTTGCTCCGCGGCACATGTGTCACAGCGGGCCCCTCGTACCGCGGGCCCGATATGCCGCGGATGCCAGCGAGTGATCCTGCAGGGATAGCGCCTCGATCCCCGGCGCCGTGGACGCCAGCAGCCGGGTCAGGATGTCACCGGGCCGAGCCTCGACCGCGCAGGTGACGCCGAGCTCGGGCAACAACCGCATCGCGTCGTACCAGCACACCGGGCGGGCCACCGCGGCGGCCAGGTCTTCGAGGACAGCGTCCGCGCTCAGCACCGCACGTCCGCCGGTGTTGGTGAGATAGTGCGCCGTCGGCGTCCTGCGGGGTACATCGGCGAGACGGCGGGCCAGTTCCGTCGCCGTCGCCTGTTGCAGCGGGCAGTGCGAGGCCACCGTGACGGCCAGTCGCCGGTAATCGGTTGCGCCGGCGGTGTCAGCCGCCGCGGCCATCCGCTGCAACGCGCGGGTGCTGCCGCTGACCACGGTCTGGGTGGCACCGTTGATGTTCGCCACCCAGAGCGGATCCTCCTCGGTCGCGATCCGCGCGACGAGCTGCCGGGCCGTCCGCTCGGGCAGGCCGGTCACCGCGGCCATCCCCCACTCGCCGCCGGCGCACGCTTCCTCCATCGCGCGCCCGCGTACAGCAACGACCTCCAGTGCCTCCGACAGGGTCAGCACTCCCGCCGTCACGGCTGCGGCGAAGGCACCGGCCGAATGGCCGGCGACGAATTGCGGTGTGAGCCCGTAATCGTCGACCAAGGCCCGGGCGCACGCAACACCGGCGACGAGCAGCGCACGTTGGGTGTTCGCGGTCGAGGCCAACGCAGCGGCACTGTCGATGCCGGTGGGCGACTGCGCCAAGGTGGCAGTGATTGCGGGACTCGCGGGCAAGGTGTGCAGCATATCCGGCTGCTGGGAACCCTGGCCGGGAAACAGCAGCGCCAGGTTCACGCGATCACGTCGGTGCGAGCGATCAGCCGGGGACCGTCGGCGGTGCGGAGCAAAACTTCCGTTGTGCCACCGGTGAGTTCGGCCAGCGCGACCGCCCCCAGCTGCGTCTCCACCTGGCAGTCGATACGGACGGCCGAAGCCCGCACCGCTTCGTCGGCTACGGCCAGTTGGGTCGGCCGCGGCATCCGGATGATCAGATCGAGATCACTGTCCGCGGTGACGGTTCGGACGTGGGTGGCCAGTTCAAAGCCCACGCTGCCGGTCGGCCCCCACGCCACCCCGGCTTCGTCGAGCACCGGCCCGATCAATTCCAACGCGCGTAAGGCGGGCCGGTCGGGTGCGACTCTCCGGCGGGCCAATTCCTCGGGGGTCACCACCGCGATGG
Source organism: Mycolicibacterium canariasense (assembly GCF_002101555.1). Taxonomy (GTDB): domain Bacteria; phylum Actinomycetota; class Actinomycetes; order Mycobacteriales; family Mycobacteriaceae; genus Mycobacterium; species Mycobacterium canariasense. Next base: position 38,632 of record NZ_LQOL01000052.1, on the reverse strand, counting down.
CATCCTCGGTGCTCATCTGGAAGGGGAAGCGCGCCGAACGTGTCGGTCCGCGAACTCCGACGGCGATCCGCCCCGGTCTGGCGCGGGCTCGGCGGACCACCACCCATGGCGTGGCCTCCAACGCGTCGTGGACCCAGTCCGGCGCCGCGGGCGGCAACACCGGCGTGGCCGAACATTGCAGCAGGTCGTGTGGGTTCACGGTGAATCCCATTGCTGAGCAATGAGATCACGTACCCGACGGGAGGCTTGTCGGGTGACGCGCGCCGCCTCCGATTCGAGCCGATTCGACAAATCGCGCGGGGCGTTGCGGGCGCGGGCGATGGCGGCGTCGATGGCGGCGCGCACGGTCGCGATGTCAATGCCGGTGGGCGTGTCCGGGTCCTCGACATGAAGGAGGCCGTCGCAGTAGCCCAGTTTGGCCCAGTCGGTGATTCGGTAGCTCATGGGCAGGATCGTGGAGCCCAATTGCTCGAGCTCCTCGACGGTGCGCCGGGTGATCCGCGCTGCGGCTTGCTTGTGCATGGCGTGGATCTCCACGCTCGGGTGACTCAGGGCCAGAATCTGATTGGCCTGCAGGCCGTGGGTCAGAAAGCCCCCGGACAGCGCGGTACCGACCACGACGGCAACGACCGGGTGCCCGGCGACCCTTGCCGCATGGTACGCGTCGGTGGCTGCAGCCATCGCCTGGTGCAAGCCGGCAATTTCCTCATTGCGACCGTAGGCCTGGCTGGGAACGTCGACGACGGCGACAAGCGCGCGTTTGACGTCTGCCGAGGCATCCTCGCCGATCAGATTTCTGATGCTCTGCGCGAGCGCCAGTGATTCGGTGAGACCTACCTGACCCTGCCGAGCCCGGTAGAAGCGGTTGTCACGGTCGGGTACCACCGCCAGGTAGCGTGCCCCCGCCACATCAGCCGACACGACCGAGGGCACAACCGGTTCCGCGTCAACCCCGGAGAGGCCCTGCAGCCATGTCAGGCCCCGCCTGCTCGCGGTGCCGGCGTCGGCCTGGGCCGGGGCGCTCGGATTCAGCGCACCCAGTCGGGCCGCCAGTGCGTCCACCTGTTCACTGCGATGCCGCCCCGGTTCGGGTACCCCGGCAGCCAGGGCGTCGATCAGCGCAGCACGGATCCGGTCGGCGTCGTCGGGCACCAACGCGTCGGCCAAGCCGGCCGCATACCTCCGCTCACCACCGTCGACAGCCCAGATCAATGCGTGATCGCTGGAATCGAATTCATCGACACCGGCTTCCTGTTCGATGACGGCGGGACCGTTGAGGCCGATGCGGGCGTGCGGCGTGACGATCAGACGGGTACACAGTCCCGCAGCGATACTCATCCCGCCGAATGAGCCGACCGTGCCCGCGATGATGCCGATCACCGGCGCCAAGGGCCGCAGATCCAGTACCGCCGAGCAGATTTCGGCGACCGCGTTGAGCCCCAGGTTTGCCTCCTGAAGCCGTACTCCGCCGGTCTCGAGGAGTATCACCGCGGCGGTCGGCACGCCGTTGCGGGAGTCGTTTGCGGCTTGCAGGAGTGCCTGCGAGATTTTGGCGCCGGACACCTCACCGGTGCCGCCGCCCTGGAAGCCTTGTTCGATCGCGGCGACCACAACGGGCTTTCCGTCGACCGTGCCACGCGCGATGACGGTCCCATCGTCGGCCTGGGGGGTGATGCCCTGCGGCGCCAACCACGGTGATTCCAACCGGTCGAAGGGACCGGCGAGCACCCGTGCCGTGCCGGGATCAAGCAGCGCGCTGGCACGGCCCAGGGCGCCGAGTTCGATGAAGCTGCGTCGCCGCAACAACTCTCGCCAGGACTCGTCGATGAGCAGGCCGGTCATGCTATCGCGGCCTCCGCGGCTTGTCGCAGTCGCAAAGTCACGACCGCCGGAGTGGCACCGAAGTCGTTGAGTTCCCAGCGGCCGGCCAACGCGGTGTGCCCGAAGAAACGGTCCAGGGCGGCACGCCAGACGGTGTCGAACCCGTCGACACTGGTCCGGACCCGAACCGTGGCGCGATCGCCCGGCTCTTCACCGGCCGGTGGTTGCAGCAGGATTTCCAGATCTCCGGATGCGACCACACCGACGTGAGCGGCCCGTGCCGCGGCGTCTGCGGCCGGATAGTGAAAGGTCATGGTGTGCATTCGGCGCTCTTTCGGTCTGCGAGCTCGTCGAGGAACAGCGTTACCGCCAGCAGGTCGGCGCTGCCGCCGGGAGAGATGCGCCGGCGCAGGCAGAGGTCGTCGAGTTCGGTGAAACGGATCCGTCCGGCCGGTGTGCGGTATCCCCCGGCAGTCAACGTCGCCGAGGCCGCCGATTGGATCGCGCGCAGCCCGGCCCAGCCGTCCCGGTGCAGCACGCAGGTGTCGTCGACGTGGGCGATCAGGGCCAACAGCGCATCCACCCGTGCCGTGTCCTCGGTGCCGCCCTCGGCGCGAGTTGCCGACAACATGGGCAGTGCGTACCGGTGCACCGCAGGAAAACCGTTCTGCGCCTGTCCGACAGCACCGCCGACCCGGTAGCGGCGCCGCGCCAGCTCGCCATGCGATGGACTTTGTGCCGGCGTGACGGCGGGGTCGGCCGTGCGGGCCAGCCGTGCGGCATTGGTGACGGCGTCACCGGCCAACGCTGCCCCGGCGCACAGCAGTCCCAGCGCCCACAGCGCGCCGCGATGCGTGTTCACCCCGCCGGTCGCCTCGAGCATCCGGGCTTCACCGGCTCGCCCGATCTCGCCGAGGGTCGCACGCAAGTCGGCACCCATTCCCAACTCCATTGCAGCCGTTGCGCATTCGACGAAGGGCAGGTGCAGCGATTCGATCGCGGCGTGCAACATGTCCAGATCCATGTCGGTATGGGCACCCGACCCTCGCCGGTCCACCAAGCCCGGTTTCGGTGTCAGCTCCGCCTCACCGACGAGGGCATCACTCGCAAGTTTCGCCAAGTGAACTGCTCGGTTGATTGTCGCGGTGGGCACGGGTCACCAATCCCTGAATTGGGAGGGCGGTTCGTAGAGTCCGCCGGACCAGGCGACCAGGTCGGCGATGCTGCGTGCCGCCAGCAGTGACCGGTTGGCCAACCTGGTTTCCACCTGGAGATCCTGGGGGAAGGCAACCAGGCCGTCTCGGCGCAGCGCTTCGGTGCGTTTCGTATCGGCTGCCCTGCCGATCGGTGTCACGCCGGCGATCGCCGCCAGCGCGGCGCGGCGGTCGGCGAGCGAGTGGGCTTTGTAGAGATAGGCCACGCCTTCCTCGGTGACGACGTGGGAAACGTCGTCGCCGTAGATCATCACCGGCGGCATGGCGAGGCCGGCCTGTTGTCCGACGTCGACGGCGTCGAGTTCCTCGACGAAGGTGGGAACGCCACTGGCACGGAAGGTTTGGACCATCTGGACCACGAGTTTGCGGCCGCGCCGGCTACTGCCCTCACCGTGGGCCAGATTGAGCCATGCCGGTGAGGCGTGCCGGCGGCCGTGCGGATCATGACCCATGTTCGGTGCGCCGCCGAAGCCCGAGATCCGCCCGTCGGTGACCGTCGAGGAATTCCCGTCTCGGTCGATCTGCAGCGACGATCCGATGAACATGTCGATGGCATATTGCCCGGCAAGTTGGGCCAGCGCGCGGTTGGACCGCAGCGAGCCGTCGGCACCGGTGAAGAACACGTCGGGGCGGGCGGCGACGTAGTCGTTCATCCCGGACTCACCGCCGAAGCTGTGGACCGACTCCACCCAGCCCGATTCGATCGCGGGAATCAGCGTCGGGTGCGGGTTCAGCACCCAGTGTTTGGCTATCCGGCCCTTCAAGCCGAGGCGCTCACCATAGGTTGGAATGATGAGTTCGATTGCCGCGGTGTCGAATCCGACCCCGTGGTTGAGTGACACGACCTCGTGGCGTTCGTAGACACCGCGTAGCGCGATCATTGCCGTGAGGATCTCCACGTCTCCGATGTGCCGCGGGTCGCGGGTGAACAACGGTTCCAGGAAGAACGGACGATCGGCCTGCACCACGAAGTCGACCCAGTCGGCCGGAATGTCGACCCGTGCGAGGCTGTCGGTGGCGACGATTTCGTCGGCCTGCACGATCACGATGCCGTCACGGAACGCCGCCGCTTCGGCGATCGTTGGGGTGTCTTCGGTATTGGGTCCGGTGTAGAGGTTGCCGTGCTCGTCGGCAGCAGATGCGCACAGCAGCGCGACATCAGGGATCAGGTCGACGAACATCCGCGCATACAACTCGACATAGGTGTGGATGTCCCCGATGTGCACGGTGCCGTCTTCGACGAGCTGCGCGATCCGCACGCTCTGCGGGCCGGCGTAGCACAGGTCGAGCCTGCCGGCGATGCCGCGTTCGAACAGATCGAGGTGCTCAGGCCGCGACACCGAGGGAATCAGCATGTGCAGTCCGTGGATTCGGGTCGGATCACACTCGGCGAGTGTCCTGGACAGGAAGTCGGCCTGCTTCTGGTTGTCCCCCTCCAGTGCGACACGGTCCGCAGGGCGGAGTACGGCGTGGAAGAAGTCGGTGAGCTCGCTCGGCCGAATCAGCTTGCCGTCGCTGTGCGCGGCGCCTGCCCGTATCCGGTCGGCCTTGGCCGCGCGGCGGGTATCCCACATCTCAGCCGACCGACCGTGCTGCGTCGAGGATGACGGCGGTGACGGCGTCGGGGTGACAGATCAGTGCCAGATGCGAACCGCCGCGTCGGGCCGTGGCCTCACCGGCCCCCTTGATCACAACCATCTCCGATGGCATGGCTTCTCCAGGCGTTGTGGCATGCCGAGGTGGAAGCCTTGGCCGCACTCGATACCGAGATGAATCAAGGTCTGGAGCTGGCCGGACGTCTCCACCGCTTCGGCGACAATCCTCGCATCCATCTCGGCGCCCAGCGAGGCAAGCGCCGTGGCTATGGCCCGCTTGGCCGGATCGTTGTCGATGTCGGCAATCAGCTCACCGTCGATCTTGATGATGTCAGGACGAAGGCGCAGTAATTGAGCAAAGCTCGCATAGCCGGCGCCGGCATCGTCGACCGCCAGGCCGATCCCCCGATCGCGCAGGCGCTTCAGGCCCACAGCGAGGTCGTCGGGAAACGGCTCGTGCTCAGTGATTTCAATGATCAATTCTCGGTCTTGGGCTATCAAGAAGTCCTGGATCGGCTCTTCCAGTGCAGCGGTCGGACTCAGATTGACCGCGACCGGACAATCGGTCGGGATGCCCTGCGCGGCAGCCAAGACGGCACGCAGCGCGGCATCTTCCAGGTCGAGGCCCCGCCCCAGGCGGCGCGCCGTGCTGAACCACTGCGCCGGAGTCAACCCCGACGACACGGGAAAGCGCACCAGCCCTTCGTAGGCGATCGTCTTGTCGCTCGCCAGATGCACGATGGGTTGGAACGCCACGCGAAACAAGTCGGGTTGGGCGAGCAGCGCATCCAGTCGGATCTGGTGCCCCTCGGTCTCGACTGCCTCGGGCATCATCACCGATGCGACGAACCGAGCCGTGAAGGCTCCCCGCGCACCGTCTTGACCGTCGATGATCGTATGTGTGAGCAGCGCCGAGAGCTCCGATTGGCTGCTGATCAATGCCGAAACAAAGTCGCTGACCGCGACCATCGGGTCGATGTCCTTTGCAGTGAAGGCACCCGGGGCCGCGGCGGCCAACATCAGAGAGCCGGTGGCTACACCATTGTGTATCAACGGAATAACGGCCCATGATCGAGTACCCCACTGTTTGTTGAGCGCACGGACTTTCCGCGACAACCGGCTGTCCGTTGGCGCGTCGTTCACGAAGAGCGGCTGTTTCGCCCGGGCCGCGGCGCCCTGCAAACTGCGGTCCTTCGGGATCACGAAGCCCAGGGCAGGCGCCAGTACGCCACTGGCCGACACCGTCACGTAGGCATTGTCGGAGGCGCGAAGCAGGGTGATGGCTGCACCATCAGCGTTGGCCATGAATGCGCACGCTTGCTCGGCGACGCGAACCATCAGCGACGCTGGATCCACCGAAGTGGTCAATGCGTGTATCAGCCGATTCATTGCGCCTTTCCTCCGCATCGGCCACCAGCCCCTGCAAGTCGTTCTGGTGTATGGCGAGGCCCGCGGCACTACGGCCTCACTCAGGTTACGCACATCTTCTGCGGCGACACCGCACAACAGAGAATTCGGCCGTCAAAGAGCCTCATTCGACGGGATCGAACCGACCGGGCAAAGCCGGGCAAGGCGCCGCGACCGCGGCCCACGGACTCCAAACCGGCCGGAATTCCGGCGTGCGTCGCAGCACATCGTGACTAGCTCCTGAGGTCGCTGACCGTGGTGGCGAGATCTGCCAGACCAAGTGACGCCACCCCGATGGCGACGACGGCAAGAGATGGCAGGTCTACATCCTTAAGCGGAGACACCAACGCCGCCAACGCGTCCCACTGACGGTCGAAGTCAGTTCCAGCATGCTCCTCTGACGTCTGCTCGCTCTCGCTCGGCACTCCTCGCTCATGGCGGCAGCCTGGTCGGTGGTGTACCGAACGTGGCCGTTGGCCTTCCAGCGGTAGCACACAGTATTGGACCGATTGCGCGCGGCGTCGTACAAACATCGAGATGTAGACGATTGGATGACACGCACTGTAGACGGTATGACTATCGGGCCGTTCAGACGATCCGAGTTCACCACCCTTTGACTGTCTGCCAATGAAAGTCGCCGCCATGGTGAGCGAGGGCGGTCGGCCTTTAACGACCCACTCGATCGTCGAGGCTGCGAACGCCCCTGTCCGGTGGAGGGAGCTAAGGGATTCGAACCCCTGACCCCCACACTGCCAGGACCGGGCAGACTCCTCGACCAGGCGGAACGGGCGCAGATTCTCGTGTAGACGACGTATTTGGGGCAGCAACTGTTGTCAGCGTTGTCGTCAAAACTGTCGTCAGCGCGAGGGATGTGCTGATACGACGCCGTTGGAGTCGGCGCAGTAATGACGCTAGGGCTGTACCGATGCGAGGAGGAGCTCTGCGGTGAGCTCGATGTCGTCCAATGCCATCGCCTGGCCTTCCGGGATATTTCTGATGCGGCTTAGCGACCGTTTCGCGTGAGTAATCAGCCAAAGCTTCACGTAGAGCAGGCAATCAGCCCGCAACTGCGGATCCGCGCCCGAACGTTGTTGTCGCGCAGCGGCACCGGCAGTCGGGTCGAGCACCAACCGTACGATGTCCAATAGGTCGCTGGCCTCCTTGGCCGCGCCTCAGTCCATCAGTGATTGCAGCTTCATCGCGATGAGCGGCCCAGGCTCGGCGACGCGCACGGTGACCGGCGCGAATCCTGGCGTCCGCAGCGACATTGGGGATGCCGTCGCTGCTGCCCAGTTGTGCGCCATGATATGAAGGCGTCCCGTGGCGTCGTCGGGAAGCTCCCGAAGTGCCGCGTCAGTTACACCGAGAACGTCAACCTCGACAACACCGGCCAAAGTGTCCAATAGCGCTCCTGCGGGACCGCGCGGAGTCGCGCCAGCATCAAGAAGCAGTTCGAGCTGCGATCGTTCGTCGCCAGCGCCTTCGGCGCAGTCCAGGTGCAAAAGCTAACCCCGGCCGCACTGGCCGACTGGTCAGCTGCGCTTGCAGGCAAGAGCGGCCAACCACTGGCGCCGGCCACCAAGCGCCGCGCCATCGTTCGGCTCAAGCCGGTGATGGCGCACGCGAAGCGGATGCGCTGGCTGCCGTATGACCCGTCAACCGACCTCGAATCGCCTGAGCAGAAGTCGATCACCGCGACGGCCGCCGATGACATCTGGACACCCGCGCAAATGTCCGTGTTTCTCGATCACGTCTCGACGCACCGCCTCGCAGGGTGCTTTGCACTGACGCTACTTGGCCTGCGCCGCGAGGAGGTGGGCGGGCTGCGGTGGTCGGACATCGACCTAGAGGCGGGCGTGTTGCGCATCCGCCAGGCCCGAGTCGACGTCAATGGTCGCGACACCATCGTCACGCCCAAGACCGACCGCAGCGCCCGCGATCTCCCGGTGCCCGCACGGAAGCTGGGCATGCTGAAAGCAATGCGCACCGTCCACCTGCGGGAGCGCTTGGCTATTGGCCGGCCGCTCGCGGATGCCAGCCTCCTACTATCGCGGGCTGATGGCACTCCCCTGCCGGTGCGCGAATACTCGCGCGAGTTCACCGCCCAGCGCACGACCGCCGGCCTCAAGGCGATCACGCTCGGCAAGCTGCGCCACTCAAACATCTCCCGGATGCGAGCCGCGGGAGTCGCCGCCGATGTCGTCGCTGCCTGGCACGGGCATACCGAGCGCATGACCCAGGCGGTGTATGGCCGAGTCACCGATGACCGACTCACCGCGGCGTCGGCGGTGTTCTCTGCGCCGAAAGGACAAAGCCCGGCGGTAGGACAGAGTTAGGACATTTCGACCCGACTGCCACACACCCCGCAAACAAAAGAAACCCGACTTGTACGGTGTCAAGTCGGGTTTCTCAAACGTGGAGCTAAGGGGATTCGAACCCCTGACCCCCACACTGCCAGTGTGGTGCGCTACCAACTGCGCCATAGCCCCGTAACTTGTGCTCACCGAAAGTACACCACTCGTACCCCTGGTTCAAAACCGCTGGTCACGGGAGCTCACCGCCCGCCTCCGGCCCCAACGGGCGGGCCGGCGTGTGGTCCTGCGCGGCCATCCCGCGGGTCTCGGGCGCGAAAACCCACCCGAGCGCGGCGATCAGCAGGATGACGCCGCTGATCACGAACGCCGAACCGAACGACACGTACTGGGCGATCTGCCCGACAGCCAGCGATCCGATGATGGAGCCGACATCGGCCATCATCTGGTAGGCCGCCACCGCGGTTCCGGCCCGGGCCTTGCTCCCCACGATGTCGGCCACCGCGGCCTGCTGTGGCGAACTGAACACCCCGGCAGCCGCCCCGGCCACGAACGCGGCCGCCATGAACAACGTCAGCGAGGACGTCAGCCCGACCAGCAGGGTGGCCACCCCGGACACCGCGAGCCCGGTGATCAACGGCACCCGACGGCCCACCCGGTCGGACAGGTGACCGCTGGGAATCACCGCCGCGACATTGCCGATCGCGAACACCGCCAGCGCCAACCCCGCCATCCGCGGACCCTGGTCGAGCACCTCGGTGACGAACAGCGGCACCAACGCGACACGTAACCCGAACACCGACCAGCCGGTGGCGAAGTTGGAGAACATCGCCGCCAGGTAGGCGCGATTGCGCAGCACGGTCCGCACCGTCACCGTGGGCCCGTCCCGCTCGGCGGGCGCCGCCAGCGGCGAATGCCGCAGGCTGACCCACACCACGGCGGCGGCCACCAGCAGGGCCACCCCGTAGATGGCGAACGGCGCGGACAACCCCAGCCCTGCGGTCAACGCCCCCAGCACCGGCCCACCGACCGACCCGACCAGGAACGCGCTGGAGAACATCCCGGCCACCCGGCCGCGGGCATCCTCCGGTGAGATGCGGATCATCAGCCCGAGCGAAGACACCGTGAACATCGCCGACCCGAACCCGCCGAGCGACCGGAACACCAGCAGCTGCCAATAGGTCTGCGCGAACGCGCACGCCCCGGTGGACACCGCGACGATCAGCAGGCCGGTCAGGTAGACCCGCCGCTCCCCCAGCTTCTGCACGAAGACGCCGGAGGCGGGCGCCGCGCACAACCGCATCAACGCGAAGGCGGTGATGACGAACGTCGCGGCGCTGATGCTGACGCCGAAGTCGCGGGCGTACTGCGGCAACACCGGCGCGACGACGCCGTACCCGAGGGCGATCACCGCGTTGGCCGCGATCAGTACCCAAACCTCACCGGGCAGCTTGGCCTTCTGGCGCGTCGTACAGTTGTCCGTTTGCTCCTCGCGTCCGCAGTCGCCCTCCGTAACGGAACTCACCCGATGACTGTATTCACCAGCTCCTTGGCCGCCTCCTGCACCTCGGCAAGATGTTCGGCTCCCTTGAACGACTCCGCGTAGATCTTGTAGACATCCTCGGTGCCCGACGGCCGGGCAGCGAACCAGGCGTTGTCGGTGGTCACCTTCAGCCCGCCGAGGGCCGCGCCATTACCGGGTGCGGTGGTCAACTTCGCAGTGATCGGCTCACCGGCCAGTTCGGTCGCGGTGACCTGCTCGGCCGACAGCTTGGCCAGCCGCGCCTTCTGCTCCCGGTCGGCGGGGGCGTCGATGCGGGCGTAGGTCGGCGCTCCGTACTTGTCGGCCAGTTCCGCGTAGCGCTGCGACGGGGTCGACCCGGTGACCGCCAGGATCTCCGAGGCCAGCAGCGCCAGGATGATGCCGTCCTTGTCGGTGGTCCAGGTGGTGCCGTCGGTACGCAGGAACGACGCCCCCGCGCTCTCCTCACCCCCGAAACCGATTGAGCCGCTGATCAATCCGTCGACGAACCACTTGAAGCCGACCGGCACCTCGACCAGCTTGCGGCCCAGCCCGGCCACCACCCGGTCGATGATCGACGAACTCACCGCCGTCTTGCCGACCGCGGTGTCCGCGGACCAGCCGGACCGGTGGGTGTAGAGGTAGTCGATGGCCACCGCGAGGAAGTGGTTCGGGTTGAGCAGCCCCCCGTCGGGGGTGACGATGCCGTGCCGGTCGGAGTCGGCGTCATTACCGGTGGCGATCTGATACTTGTCACGGTTGGCGATCAGTGAGGCCATCGCGTTCGGCGAGCTGCAGTCCATCCGGATCTTGCCGTCGGTATCCAGCGTCATGAACCGCCAGGTGGCGTCGACCAGCGGGTTGACCACCGTCAGGTCCAGCTGGTGCCGCTCGGCGATGGCGCCCCAGTAGTCCACGCTGGCCCCACCGAGCGGGTCGGCGCCGATCCGGATGCCCTGCGCACGGATGGCGTGCAGGTCCACCACATTCGGCAGGTCCTCGACATAGGTGTTCAGGTAGTCGTGATGCTGCGCGCTCTGCAGGGCCCGGGCCAGCGGCACCCGCTTCACGTCCTTGAGGCCGCCGCGCAGAATCTCGTTGGCGCGCTTGGCGATCCACCCGGTGGCATCGGTGTCGGCCGGTCCGCCGTTGGGCGGGTTGTACTTGAAGCCGCCGTCGCGGGGCGGGTTGTGCGACGGGGTTACGACGATGCCGTCGGCCAGGTCCCCCACCCGGCCCCGGTTGAAGGTCAGGATGGCGTGGCTGACCACCGGAGTCGGCGTGTAGCGGTCGGCGGTGTCGATCATCGCCACCACGTCGTTGGCGGCCAGCACCTCCAGCGCCGACGCCCACGCCGGCTCGGACAACGCGTGGGTGTCGCGACCGATGAACAGCGGGCCGGTGGTGCCCTGAGCGGCGCGGTACTCGACGATGGCCTGGGTGGTGGCCACGATATGCGCCTCGTTGAACGCCCCGTCGAGACTGGAGCCGCGGTGCCCGGACGTCCCGAACACCACCTGCTGCGCGATGTCCTCGGGGTCGGGCACGATGGCGTAATACGCCGTCACCACGTGCGCGATATCGATCAGGTCGGACGGGTCTGCCGGCTTACCGGCACGTGGATTGGCAGCCATGCCCACGATTCTTGCCTACTTGCCGCAAGCCTGCCGCAAGTGCGTCACAAGTACGGCGCGACAACGTATCCGACATGAACAGTTCCGCACGATCAGCCCAACAGACCACCGTCCCCGACCTGTCCGGTATCACGATGGCGCACCGCGCGATGATTGCCGACGTCGGGCGCATGGCCGCGCTGCTGGGTGGCATCGCCCAAGGCACCCACACCTGCTCACACCCCAAGGACGTCGATCGCTACATCCGCTTGCTGTGCGATTCCATCCACCACCACCACACCGTGGAGGACGAGGTGCTGTGGCCGATCGTCACGGCGTCGGCGGGCAACTTCGTCGACCTGTCCGAGCTCATCGACGACCATGCCGCACTCGACCCGCGGTTGGATCGCATCCGAGTGCTGTCCACCGCGTTCCGGACGGCGCCCGGTCAGCCCACCGCGGCGCCCCTGGCGGCCGCGCTCGCCGACCTGTACCAGTTGGTGCGCGAGCACATCGCCGATGAGGAGCGAGCGGTGTTCGCGGTGATCCGCGAACACGTGTCGGTAGCCGACTGGGCGGTCGTCGAGAAGGCAGCGCAGCGCGCCGGCAAGATGTCGTTCGACGGGCCGCGGGTCATGAAGGTGGCCACCCCGGAGGAGTTCGCCAACGCCGCGGCCGGCGCCAACCCGTTGCTGATCGCCTTCGTCAAACTGATGATGCGACGGCACAATCGCTTCGAACGCCGGGTCTTCGGCTAGAGCAGGGCCGCCGCCTCGGCTGCCAGCCGGCGCGTCAGCTCCGCGGCGGCAGCCCGATAGCGGTCCGCCGTGGCGGTGTCACCGTCGGCTTCGGCCAACGCCGCCAGCGCCTCGTCGACCGGACCGGTCAACAAGGTGCCGTTGTCCAGGCCGGCCATCCGCCCGCTGTAGGGCATCAGCTCCGCGGCCACCGCGCGAGCCACCTCAAGGTCGCCCATCCGCACCGCGGCATGCACGCGCAGGGTGGCCAACGCCACCCAGTGATAGGACCGTTCGAGCGGGACCCGCTGCGACCAGACCTCCCGCGCCTCGGCCGTTCTGCCCACCGCCATCAGGGCCAGCGCCGTTCCGTCGGCCATGGTGGCCGACACGGTGCGATGCAACACCAGCAGCTCGTCGGCCATCGGCCCCAGATCACCGCGGGTGAGCGCGGCGCTGATCCGTCCCACCAGACCGACGAACACACCGTTGGCGACGCCGTGTTCGGCAAGGCTGACACCGGCGGCCACGTACCGGGCCTCGCCCTCGTCCGGGCGGCCCGCCAGCACCGTCAGCTGCGCGGAGTAGGCATCGAGCACGCCCAACAGATGCGCCAGCTGCCCGGTGCCCGCGCGGGCCACCGCCTGATCGACGTGGTGCCGCGCCGCGGCCAGATCGGAACGGCCCGACGCCGCCAGGAACAGCAGCCAGTGCCCGACGGCCTGATAGTTGACGGCACCGCACTCCTGGGCGGTGCGCAGCAGCTCGCCGAATGCGGCGTCCCGCTGCTCGGCCAGATCCGGTCCCAGACAAGCGAAGGCACGGACGTTCAGGGCGGCGCACAGCAGCCGGGCGTGCGCGTTCGGGTCCTGCGCGTACAGCGCGCGGGCCAGCTGGAGGGCTTCGGCACTGGCGGTCAACGCCGTCGCGTGCTCGGCGCCTTCCACCTCTTTGAACAACGTGATCAGCAGGCGCACCCGCAGGTGCGGCGGGTGCTCACGGGTCAGCAACCGGCGCAGCGGCTCCACGATCACCGGATCGATGTGATCGCCGGTGCGCAGCCGCCACACCAGCGGGCTGTCCAGTGCGGTCAGCGCCTGTACCAGCAGGGCGGCATCGTCCGCGGCGACGGTGACGGTCCGGTTCAACTCCACGCGCGCCGAGATCGCGTCACCGGCACGCGCCAACGCGGAGATCAAACCGCAGCGGGCGGGGACGGCGCGCTGCGGTTGCGCGCCGGCCAGCTCGAGCATCCGCACCGCGGCCCGCCATTGCCGCGCGGCCTCACCCGGGGCGCCCACCGCGTCGGCCTCACGAGCGGCGGCGGTGGCGAACTCCGCCGCCGCATCGGCAGTCTCGGCCGTGGCGGCGGCCACCGCGTGGTAGGCCAGCGTGGCGGCGTCGGCACCGCGCCGGCGCAGCATGTCCAGCGCGGCGGCGTGTAGCCGGGTGCGACGCAGCAGCGCGGTGTCGTCATACAGCGTGTCACGGATCAGACTGTGCGCGAACCTGATCCGTCCCGGCGCCGGCTCGTCGAGCAAGCCGGCCAGCACCGCGGGTTCCAGGGCGTCGAGCAGTTCGTCGCCGCTGTGCGCCAGCTCCTCCAAGAGATCCAGCTCGACCTCGCGGCCGAGCACCGCCGCCTGGCGCAGCGCGGTGGCGGTCTGCCCGGGTAGCCGAGCCAGCCGGCGGCGCACCACGTCACGCACGCCGGCCGGGACCCCGTCGTACGCGGCGGCGGGACCCTCGGCAGCCATCAGCCGGGCCATCTCCCGTACGAACAGCGGATTGCCATCCGTCCTGTCCCGCAACAGTTTCAGGGTTTCTGCCGTCACCGCGGGCAGGCCGCAGTCGGTGGCCAGTTCGACGAGGGCCGTGTCGTCCAGTCCGGCGAGGTGCAGGTGTGCGGCGGTGGCATTGGCCAGCGCCGCGCGAGCCATCTCCAGTTCGGCGCCGGATTCCGACGGGCGATAGGTGCCCACCGCGAGCACCGGGTGCGCCGCGAGCCGGTCGGACACCAGGCGCAGCAGTTCCAGCGTCAGGCCGTCGGTGCGGTGCAGATCATCGAGCACGACGGCCAGCGGCTGCGCAGACGCGGCCCGGCCGAGCACGTCGGCCAGGGTGTGCGCCAACCAGAAGGCCCCACCATCGGCTGCGGCGGCATCGTGTAGCAGCGGTGCCAGCGTCGCGGCCTCCGTGGGGTCCAGCCCGGCCCGGAACGTGCCGAGCACCTCGGTCCAGGCCCAGCCCGCCGGCGCACCGTCGACCTCGGGGCAGCGCCCCAGTGTCACCACCCACCCGGACTGCCGCAGGGCCGCCGCGGCGGCGTCGGCCAACGTGGTCTTGCCCGCACCGGCCTCACCGCCGATCCACACCACCTTCAGCCCTTCACGGCAGGCCGCCGCGGCAGCCGAGGTGATCGCGGCGAGTTCGGCTGCGCGGCCACGGGTCCGGGACATCGTCGGCGCCGGCGCGGCGGGGTCTGGCAGGACGGCTGGAGCTACAGCGATGGGTTCGAGGTGATCGGCCTGACGCAGGATGTCACGTTCCAGGTCGCGCAGTGCCCGGCCGGGCTCGAGGCCGAGTTCGCCGGTCAGGTACTCACGGGCGCGGCGCAGCACCTCCAACGCGGCGACCTGCCGTCCGGCGCGGTAGTGCGCGGCGGCCAGCAGACACGCAGCGGTCTCCCGGCCCGGATGGTCGCGGACGTGCGATTCCAGCAGCCGCACCACGACGGCGTGCTGCCCGAGTGCGGACTGGGCGCCGGCGTAGGACTCCACGGCCGACAGCCGCAAATCGGTCAGCCGGGCCACCTCCGGCGCAGCCCAGAACGTATCGGCGACCTCCACGTACGGATCGGCGACCCACCCGGCGAGGACATCCGCCAATTGGTGCGACCGCGATTCGGCCGCAACGGTTTTGGCTTCCAATGACCAGATGTCGACGGCGTCGTCGGGTAACCGCAGGCAGTAACCCGGTGCGGCACTGACGATCACCTGGGCCGCGGCGCGGCGCTGCCGCCCAGGTTCCAGCACCCGGCGCAGGTGAGAAATGTATGCCTGCAGCGCGGCCAGTGCCTTCGGTGGTGGTTCCCCTTCCCACAGGTCTTCGATGAGCCGGTCCACCGACACCACCTGACCGTGCGCCAGCACCAGCCTGGCGAGCACCGCCCGCTGTTTGGGACCACCGAGATCAACCTGCTCGCCATGCACCCATGCACGGATCGGGCCCAGTACACAGATCCGCACAGCCGTCATGGTGTGCCCAACATAACGTTGCGAGCAACGGGCGACATACTGAGCGGCATGACTGGCTTCGACCGACGCGAACTGGCGGCCGTGTTCGCCGGTGGGGCCCTGGGCACGCTGGCCCGGGCGGGGCTCGGGCACGTCCTGGCGGTGCCGCCCGGGCACTGGCCGTGGCCGACGTTCATCGTGAACATCGTCGGCACGGTGCTGCTGGCGTTCTTCACCACGCGCCTGCTGGAGCGGTTGCCGACATCGGCGTACCGCCGGCCGCTGCTGGGCACCGGGTTGTGCGGGGGCCTCACCACGTTCTCCACCATGCAGGTGGAGACGGTGGCCATGCTGGAGCACCGGTTCTACGCGCTGGCCGCCGCCTACACCGTGGCCGGCATCGCGGTCGGGCTGCTCGCCATGCACGTCACCACCGCGCTGGTGCGGCGAGCGCGGGTCCGATGACGACCGTCGCACTCTGGATCGGGGTCGCGCTGATCGGCGGCGTCGGAGCGGTATGCCGGTTCGTGGTGGACAAGCGCGTGCAGCAGCGGGTGTCGCGGCCGTTTCCGGTGGGCACGTTGGCGGTCAACGTCAGCGGCGCCTGGCTGTTGGGTTTCATCGGCGGGCTGGCGCTGAACCCGGACGCGGCGCTGCTGGCCGGCACCGCGTTCGTCGGGGCGTACACCACCTTCTCGACGTGGATGTTGGAGACCCAACGCCTGGGCGAGGAGCGCCAGATATCGCCGGCGATCGCCAATATCGTGATCAGCGTGGCGCTCGGGCTGGCGGCGGCGTGGCTGGGCCAGACGATGGGAGCCGCGCTGTGAACACCGAGTATCTCAAGCTCACCGCGTATTTCGGGGAGCGGTTACGTGGGCAGCGCCGCTTCGTCGCCGACGAACTGCTGGACCTGTTCGGAGCGCACCGGGTGGCCAACAGCGTGGTGCTGCGCGGCAGCGCCGGCTATGGCCCTCGCCACGAACTGCGCAGCGACCTGACGCTGTCGCTCTCGGAGGACCTGCCGGTCGCCGTGGCCGCGGTGGACCGCGCCGAACGGATCACCGGACTGGCCGAGCAGGCCGTGACGATGATCAGCCGGGGCATCGTCACCCTCGAGCGCGCGCAGCTGGTCGGTGCGCCACCACCCGAGCACGCCAAACTGACCGTGTACGTCACGCGCGCCGGGTCCCATCGCGCCGTCTGCGACGTCCTGCGTGCGCACGGCTTCGCCGGGGCTGCCGTGTTTCTCGGCGTGGACGGCACCGCGGGTGGCCAGCGCAGGCGGGCCCGCTTCTTCAGCGCCAACACCGATGTCCCGGTGATGATCATCGCCCCGGGCACCGGCGACCAGGTGGCCGCCGCCGTGCCCGAGCTACAGCGGCTGGTGCCCGGCGCCACCATGACGGTGGAGCGGGCACAGTTGTGCAAGCGGGACGGCCGACTGCTCGCGACGCCGGACCCGCTGCCCGCCACCGATGCCGAAGGACGGCCGCTGTACCAGAAACTGATGATCCACACCGCCGAGAACACCATGGCGCCGTACGGCGAGGTACCGATACACCGGGCGCTGGTCGCCCGACTTCGGGAACGCCGGGCGGTCAGCGGGGTGACCGTGCTGCGCGGCGTCTGGGGCTTCCACGGTGACCATGAACCCCACGGCGACAAGCTGTTTCAGCTCAGCCGCCGGGTACCGGTGACCACGGTGATGGTGGACACCCCGGCACGCATCGCAGCGTGCTTCGATATCGTCGACGAGTTGACCGGCCGGCACGGGCTGGTCACCAGCGAGCTGGTGCCGGCCCTGGTGAGCATCGACGGCGGCCACCGGCGCGGCGATACGGGACTGGCCGCGCACAGCGGATGACGGCACGAGGTAAGCCTAGCCTTGGCTAACTTGCCCGTGTAGCGTCCCCCGACATGGAACAGTCACCACCCGCTGCTGTCAACCCTGAGCTGCTCGCCATCCTGAGAGATGACCTCAGCATCGACGTCAGCCGGATCACCCGGGACTCCCGGCTGATCGACGACCTGGGCATGGATTCGGTGGCCTTCGCGGTCGGCATGGTGGCCATCGAGGATCGCCTCGACGCCGCCCTCACCGAGGAGGATCTGCTCAGCTGCGAGACCGTCGGCCAACTGGAGGCCGCGGTGCTGGCCAAACTCCCCGCCGGGCAGGGCAACTCGTGAACCCTCTGGCCGAAGCCCTGCGCCAGTCGATGACCACGTCGACCAACGACCTGCACGTCTTCGACACCGAAGCCGGCACGTGGACCCGCCACCCGTGGGCCGAAGTGCATGCCCGCGCCGAGAACGTGGCCGCCCGCATCTGCGCCGACGGTGCCACGGCCGTCGGCCTCGTCGGGGATCCGAACGTCGAGCTCATCGCCGCGATCACCGGCGCCTTCCTGGCCGGTGCCGCCGTGTCGATCCTGCCCGGGCCGGTCCGCGGCGCCGACCCGAAACGATGGGCGCAGTCCACCCTGGCGCGGTTCGACGGTATCGGCGTGCGCACGGTGTTCAGCCACGGCGGGCAGCTGCGCGAACTCGGCACCACCGAGAGCGCACTGACCGTGCACGACGTCACCACCGTCGCGCACCCGCGCCGGTCGGTCACCCACGACGGCACCGTCGGGAACACCGTCGCTGTCCTTCAGGGCACCGCCGGATCGACGGGAACGCCTCGTACCGCCCAGCTTTCGCCCGATGCGGTGCTGGCAAACCTGCAAGCACTGGTGACCCGCGTCGGCGTGGATGCCGGCGAGACGGGTCACTCGTGGCTGCCGCTGTATCACGATATGGGGCTGTCCTTCCTGCTCACCATGGCACTCGGTGGGGCCAACCTGTGGCAGGCGCCGACGTCGGCGTTCTCGGCGCAGCCGTTCGGCTGGTTGAAGTGGCTCACCGACAGCCGCGCCACCGTGACCGCCGCACCGAACATGGCGTACAACATCGTCGGCAAGTACGCCCGCCTGGTCAGCGACGTCGACTTCACACACCTGCGGTTCGCCCTCAATGGCGGTGAGCCCGTGGACTGCGAGGGCAGCGCCCGGTTCGCCACCGAGATGGCCCGCTTCGGCCTCCAGCCGGGCGCGCTGGCGCCGTCCTACGGCTTGGCCGAATCCAACTGCGCGGTCAGCGTTCCCGCCCCGGGTGTCGGGCTGCGCGTCGACGAGATCCAGGTGCTCAGCGACGACGGCGGCTACGTGCGCAAGCACGCCGTGCTCGGTGAGGCGATCCCCGGCATGCAGGTCCGGATCACACCGAACGAGCAATTCGCCGGCACCATCGTCGACCGCGAGGTCGGCGAGGTGCAGGTCCGCGGTACGTCGATGATGAACGGCTACCTCGGTGACGAACCCATCGACCGGGAAAGCTGGTTCCCGACAGGCGATATCGGCTACCTGCTGGACGGCGGCCTGGTGATCTGCGGTCGGGCCAAGGAGATCATCACCGTGGCCGGGCGCAACATCTTCCCCACCGAGATCGAACAGGTGGCCGCGCAGATCGACGGCATCCGGCCCGGCGCCGTGGTGGCCGTCGGCACCGGCGGATCCTCGACCCGGCCGGGACTGGTGATCGCCGCCGAATTCAAGGGTGCCGACGAACCCGCGGCACGCAGCGCGCTGGTGCAGCGCATCGCCTCCGAATGCGGTGTGGTACCCGCCGATGTGGTGTTCATGCGGCCCGGGTCCCTGCCCCGCACCTCGTCGGGCAAGCTGCGCCGCCTCGAGGTCAAACGAAATCTGGAGGCTGCACCGTGACCGTTGCCGCACCGTCCCACCAGACCACCGACGACTTCGCGGCCCTGCTCGGCCGGGTGTTCAACCACCAGGTCACGGCGTGGACAGCCGAAGCCGAAGCGACCGAACATTTCCCGCGCGAGCTCATCGAGTACCTGGGCCGTGAGGGTGTGTTCGCCGCCAAATGGGGCCAGGACAAGCAACCCGACGTCGGCAAGGTGATCGCCCTGGCCACCGAGCTGGGCCGACTGGGTTCGGCCGGCATCGCGGTCGGGGTGAGCCTGCACGACTCGGCGATCGCCATCCTGCGCCGCTTCGCCCGCAACGACCACCTGCGCGATATCGCCGACCGCGCTATCCGCGGTGAGGCGGTGTTGTGTATCGGCGCGTCCGAAGAGTCCGGCGGATCCGACCTGCAGATCGTCGGCACCGAAATACGGTCGGCACGCGGCGGTTTCGAGGTCAGGGGCATCAAGAAGTTCGTCTCCCTGTCCCCCATCGCCGATTATGTGATGGCGGTGGCGCGCAATGTGGACAACGACCCGTCGAGCCGGCACGGCAACGTGGTGGTCGTCGCGGTCCCGCTGAACGACCCCGGGGTGGAGGTGCAGACGCCTTACCGCAAGGTGGGCGCCGGCCCGCTCGCCACCGCCGCGGTGCACATCGACACCTGGGTGCCCGCCGATGCGCTGGTCGCCCGCCCGGGCACCGGGTTGGCCGCGATCTCCTGGGGATTGGCGCACGAGCGGATGTCGGTGGCCGGCCAGGTGGCCAGCAACTGTCAGCGACTGCTGGGAATCACGTTGGCGCGCATGATGGATCGCCGCCAGTTCGGTCACACCCTGTACGAACACCAGGCGCTGCGGATGCGGGTGGCCGACCTGCAGGCCCGGGTGGACATGCTGCGTCATGCACTCGTCGGCATCGCGGCGGGCAAGACGCTGGACCTGCGCACCGCCGCGGCCATGAAGGTCACCGCGGCGCGGCTGGGTGAAGAGGTGGTCAACGAATGCATGCACATCTTCGGCGGCACCGGCTATCTGGTCGACGAAACCCCGCTGGGCCAGTACTGGCGCGACATGAAGCTGGCCCGGGTCGGCGGCGGCACCGACGAGGTGCTCTGGGAGTTGGTGGCCGCGGCCATGAAGCCCGACCATGACGGCTATGCCGCCATGATGGCCCGCTGACCCTACCGGTGGGCCGGGATGTCGTCGGGGGTGCGGGGGAACGTGTAGAGCGCCATCCGGCGATTCGACATCTGATGCTCGCCCAGGAAGGTGCACCCGACGTATTCGACCAGCCGGCGCGCTCCGGCGTTACGGTGATCGGGATCGAACATCACCCGCCGGCACCGCGGCTCGCCGGCGAACAGGTCGACCAACAGTTTGGGTAGGATCAACGCGGCGATGCCCCGGTTCACCAGGGTGGTGTCGGCGATGGCGGCGTGAATGCCCAGGTCGTACGGGTCGGCGTCGTACCGGGTGGCGATGGAATCCTTTGCCGCCCGATAGATTTCGATATAGCCGACATCCTCACCCTTCCGGCTGGTGACGAACGGGCGGGAGAACGAGCCGGCCAGCTGGGCCTTGAGGTACAGGCGCCAGCGTTCCGGCGGCCAGTCGTACTCCCACGCCTGGGCCAGGTGCGGCAGATTCATCCACTGCGAGATCATCTCGGCGTCGGCGTCGGGGTCGGCCACCCGGGCGCCGTAGGGCGCGGCGATCTGCGGGATCGTCGGCGCCGGGACGGCGCGGACCTCATCGGAAATCGTGGTCAACTCGCGCGGCAGGATGGGCAGCGCCTCGTCAGTCTCGATCATTTGAGGGACGAGCCTACCCAACACCGCCAAGTTCCGGTGAGCTACGCCAACGGCCCGCGCAGCCACTGACAGCGGTTCGTCGGGGAACACCGGCGGGCGGTCGGGCTAACTGCGCGGCGGCCACACCGGCGCGCCCAGTTCGCGCGACACCGTGCGGGCGGTATCGCGCAGCGCGTCGATATCGGCCGGCTCCAGCGGCCAGCGGCCGGTGGGCACCACCAGTCCGATCGCGCCGATGGCCTCGGCCGAGGAGTCGAAAACGACGGCGGCGGCGACACATTCACCGAGCACCGCTTCCTCGACCTCGGTCGCCATACCGGTCCGGCGGGTCTGCGCGAGCTGTTCGGCGAGCACACCGGCGTCGGTGACGGTCTCCCCCGTCATACTGCGCAGATCCGTCGGGGCGTAGTTCGCTCGAAATGCCAGCAGGCCCTTGCCGAGCGCGCTCGCATGGGCGGGGATGACGATGCCGACCTCCGGCATCTGCCGGGTACCGTCCGGCCGCGGCTCGTGCGCCACCACCACGACCTCGTCGAACAACAGCACTGCGGTGCGCACCGCGCAGCCGGTGCGCCGGGCCAGCCCTTCGGCCCAGATGGCCACGCGGGAGCGCAGTTCCAGGCTTTCCAGGTATACGTTACCCAGGCGCAGGGTGGCCGGCCCCAGCCGGTAGCGGCCCGAGTCGAGTTCCTGCTGCACCATGCCGTGCGCCAACAGGGTGCGGACCAGGCCGTGCACCGTCGAGGGCGCCAGCTCGATGGCGGTGGCAATCTCACCCAGGCTCATCCGGCGCCCACCCTGCAACACCGTGAGGATGCGCAGCGCACGATCCACCGCCTGGATCATCCCGGCCCTCCCGCCCGTGTACAGACCTCTTGTGCACCCCGAAGCATAAGCGTATGGTCCAGATCACATTCGACATTATCGAATGTGGTCCGAGATAGTCGCAGCGGGGTGCCGCCCCGTCGTTCAAGGGAGAACGCGATATGGACGAACCCTCGCTCTTGCAGAAGATCGCGGCCGAGACGCTCGGCACGGCATTCCTCGTCTTCATCGGGGTGGGCGCGGTGCCCGCCACCATCATCGTGAACGGGGACGCGCCGTTCACCATGGCCGACCTCGGCATGATCTCACTGGCTTTCGGCACCGTCGTGGTGGCCACCGTCTACGCCCTGGGGCATATTTCCGGTAACCACATCAATCCCGCCGTGACCATCGGGCTGGCGGTCACCGGCCACTTCCCCTGGTCGCGGGTGCCCGCGTACATCGCCGCCCAGGTGGTGGGCGCCATCGCCGGGGCCGCAGCGATCCTGGGGGTGCTGGGCACGGCAGCCCGCGACGCCGGGCTGGGCATCGCCACCTACTCCCCGCAGACAAGTCCGGTACAGGCTTTTTTCGCCGAGTTCGTGGGTACGTTCATTCTCGTGTTCACCGTCTTCGGCGTGATACACCGCAAGGCCCCGGCCGGTGTCGCCATCGGTCTGGTCGTGTTCGCCGCGATCATCCCCGTCGCCCCCACCACCGGGGCCTCGATCAACCCGGCCCGCACCGTCGGCCCGATGCTCGTCCAGCAGTTGGCCGGCGGCTCGGTCGCCTGGCACCAGCTGCCCGTCTACGTCCTCGCCGAACTGCTCGCCGGCGCACTCGCTGCGCTCAGTTACGTCGCCATCTCCCGCACCCGTGCCGACGCCACCGTGGCGCCGGTGGCCACCCCGTCCGCTCCCACCAACGCAGCAGCCTGAGGATCCCAGCATGAAAAAGCTCATCAACGACCCCGCTGATGTCATCGCCGAAGCCTTGCGCGGCATCGCCTTTGCGCATCCGGAGTTGCGCGTCGACCACGCCAACCGGATCATCTACCGGGCCGACGCCCCGGTCGCCGGCAAGGTCGGTGTGATCTCCGGCGGCGGTTCGGGGCACGAGCCACTGCACGGCGGCTTCGTGGGCCAAGGCATGCTCGACGCGGCCTGCGCCGGTGAGATCTTCACCTCCCCGGTGCCCGACCAGATGCTGGAGGCAACCAAGACCGTCGATAGCGGTGCCGGCGTGCTGCACATCGTGAAGAACTACACCGGCGACGTGATGAACTTCGAGATGGCGGCCGAACTGGCCGCCGCCGAAGGTGTCACCGTCGAGTCGGTGATCGTCGACGACGATGTCGCGGTGCAGGACAGCACCTACACCGCCGGCCGGCGCGGGGTCGGCGCGACCGTACTGGTGGAGAAGATCGCCGGCGCCGCAGCGGATCTGGGCCGCCCACTGGCCGAGGTCGCCGACGTGGCGCGCCGGGTGAACGCGGCGTCGCGCAGCATGGGCGTGGCGCTGACGTCGTGCACCGTGCCCGCGGTCGGCCATCCGACGTTCGATCTGCCCGACACCGATATCGAGATCGGCATCGGCATCCACGGCGAACCCGGCAGGCAACGGGTACCGATGCAACCCGCCCGCGCCATCGCCGAGCAGATGGCCGAGCCCGTGCTGGCCGATCTCGACTTCGCCTCCGATGACGGAGTGATCCTGTTCGTCAACAGCATGGGCGCCACCCCGCTGATCGAGCTGTACGTCATGTACGCCGAATTCGTGGCCATCCTGGACAAGGCGGGGGTACGGATCGCCCGTTCACTGGTGGGGCCCTACATCACCAGCCTGGACATGGCCGGCTGCTCGGTGACCGTGCTGCGCGCCGACGACGAATTGCTGCGCCTGTGGGACCACCCCGTCAACACCCCGGCGCTGCGGAGAGGATGCTGAGCATGGATGTGGCCCAACTGCAGGCCTGGGTACGGGAATTCGCCCGGCTGATCGCCGAGAACGCCCAGCATCTCAGCGATCTGGACGCCGCGATCGGTGACGCCGACCATGGCATCAACATGAACCGCGGGATGACCGCGGTGGTCGCCGCCCTCGACGAGTCACCACCGGCCGATGCCCCCGCGGCGTGCAAACAGATCGGTATGACGCTGGTGAAGTCTGTCGGCGGGGCCAGCGGTCCGCTCTACGGCACCTTCTTCCTGCGGATGGGCCCGGCGTGGGACCAGGGTTTGGCCGCCGCGCTGCGGGCCGGCGTCGAAGGGGTCGTCCAGCGGGGTCGCGCCGAACTGGGTGACAAGACCATGTTCGACGCCCTGGCGCCGGCGCTGGAGGCGCTGGAATCCGGCGGTGACCTGGCCGCCGCGGCCGCCGCGGCCGAAAAGGGCCGCGACGGAACAGAATCCATGGTGGCCCGTAAGGGCCGGGCCAGCTACCTCGGGCAGCGCAGCGTCGGGCACATCGACCCGGGCGCGGCGTCGGCGGCACTGCTGCTCACCGCGGCGGCAACGGTGGTGGGCACGTGACGGTCGGATTGGTCGTCGTCTCGCACAGCCGCCCGCTGGCCCGCGCCGCCGTCGCCCTGGCCCAGGAGATGGTGCACGGCAAGGACATCCGGATTGCCATCGCGGCGGGGCTGGACGACACCACTTTCGGCACCGACGCCGCCGACATCGTCGACGCCGTCACCGACGCCGACACCGGCGACGGCACGGTGGTGCTGATGGATCTGGGCAGCGCCGTGCTGTCCGCCGAACTCGCGCTGGAACTGCTCGACGACGAGGTACGGGAGCGGGTGGTGCTGTGCCCCGCGCCACTCGTCGAGGGGCTGGTGGTGGCGGCCGTCGCGGCCGCCGGTGACGCGTCGGCAGCCGAGATCGCCGCCGAGGCATCGGGGGCACTGACCGGCAAGATCGCCCACCTCGGCCCGGCCGCCCCCGCGCCGGAGTCCGCCGACGCACACGCCGCCGACGAATTGACCGGCAGTTTCGTCGTCGCCAACCCGCACGGATTGCATGCCCGTCCCGCCGCCCGGCTGGCCCAGGAGGTGCGTCGCCGCGATGCCCGGGCCCGTATTCGAAACCCGCGCACCGACTCGGGCTGGGTGGATGCCGCCAGCCTGTCCAAGATCGCCACCCTGGGCGTGCGCAGCGGTGACGAGGTGCAGGTACGAGTCTCGGGCAGCCAGGCCGCCGAGACGCTGGAGCACATCCTGGCCCTGGCCGCCCGCAACTTCGACGAAACCATCGGCACAGCAATCGAAGTGGTGCCCGAGCCGGCCCGCAACCAACCGATCGGCGCGGGTCCGGGTCTCGGCATCGGCCCGGCCCGCTCGGCCCGTGCCGGCGATGTCGTGGTGCCGGACGGCCCCGGCGAGAACCCGGCCGCGGAGCGGCGGCGCCTCAGCGCCGCGATCGCCGAGGTGCGCCGGGTCGTCACGACGGTGCGGGCCCGGACCGCACGCGATGTCGGTGAGACCGAGGCCGGCATCTTCGATGCCCACCTGTTACTGCTCGACGACGATGCGCTGCTCGGCAGCGCCCAGCAGCGGATCGACCAGGGCCACAACGCCGCCGCCGCGTGGTCGGCCGCCGTCACCGAACTGGCCGCCGAGTTCAGTGCACTCACCGACCCGTACCTGCAGGCCCGCGCCGCCGATGTGCGGGCCGTCGGCGACCAGGTGCTGCGGGTGCTGGTGGGCAGTGCCGCCGCTGCCCACGAGGTCAGCGGTGTGGTGGTGGCCGCCGACCTGAGCCCGGCCGAGGCCGCCGAACTCGATCCGAGCCTGGTGGCCGCGGTGCTGCTGGCGTTCGGCAGCCCGCAGGCGCACAACGTGATCCTGTTACGTGCCAAGGGCATCCCGGTGGTCGTGGGGGCGGGCCCCGCGGTGCTCGACATCGCCGACGGCAGCACGGTGGCGGTCGACGGCACCCGCGGCGAGTTCGTCGTCGACCCCGGCGCCACGGTCCGCGCCGCGTTCGAGGCCAAGGTCGCCGCACTCGCCGAACGCCGGCAAGCGGCCCGGGCCCGGTCGGCCGAGCCCGCAATCACCCGCGACGGGGTGCGCATCGGTGTCGGCGCCAACCTCGGTTCGGTGGACGATGCCAGGGCGGCCGCCGCCCACGGCGCCGATTTCGCCGGCCTGATCCGCACCGAGTTCCTGTTCCTGGGGCGCCGGCAGGCGCCCGACACCGAGGAGCAGCTCGCGGTCTACCGCAAGATCGCGGAAGCGCTTGAGGGACGCCGGATCACACTGCGCACCCTGGACGTCGGCGGGGACAAGCCGCTGGATTTCCTGCCGCTGCCGGTGGAGGGCAATCCGTATCTGGGCGTGCGGGGCTTGCGGATGTCGCTGGCGCATCCGGAACTGTTCACCGAGCAACTGCTGGCCATCGCCGCACTCGCCCGGCACACCCCGGTCAGCGTGATGTTCCCGATGGTCAGCACCCTCGACGAACTGTTCGCGGCGCGCCGCCTGCTCGACGACGCGCTGGGCAGCACGGGTCCGCGGCCACCGGCCGACCTGCAGGTCGGGATGATGGTCGAGGTTCCCACCGCCGCCCTGAAGGCCGCCGCGTTCGCCCCGCACGTCGACTTCTTCTCCATAGGCACCAACGACCTGACCCAGTACACGATGGCCGCCGACCGCAACAACGACGCGGTGGCCGGGCTCGGCGACACCTTCGATCCCGGGGTGCTGCAGTTGATCGCGGCCACCTGCCGGGGCGCAGCCGGGCAGGCCGGCGTCTCGGTCTGTGGGGAGTTCGCCGCCGACGAACGGGCTGCGGGACTGCTCATCGGGCTCGGGGTGGAGGCGCTCAGCGTCACTCCGCCGGCCATACCGGCCACCAAGGAGGCGGTGCGCGCCGTCGACGGCGCGCACGCGGCCGCGCTGGCAGCGCAGGTGTTGTCGGCCGAGTCGGCGTCGGCGGTGCGCGAGCGCCTCTGAGTCGGAGCGACCCGGCTACAGGTCGCTGGCGTCGTCGGGGACGTCGACGGCGTGCTCGGCGAGCGCCTCCAGCGGCACCACGTCCAGGGTGCGTTCATGGGTCGACGCCATCACGACCGGGGCGGCGTACCCGTCCTCGTAGGCGCGCAGCCAGTTGCGGGCGGTGACGCACCAGCGGTCACCGGGCACCAGCCCGGGAAACCGGTACTCGGGCATCGGGGTGGACAGATCGTTGCCGATCGAACGCTGGTGTTCCAGGAACTCCCGCGTCACCACCGCGCAGATCGAGTGCAGGCCGGGATCCTCGGGGCCGGTCGAGCAGCAGCCGTCCCGGTAGAAGCCGGTGAGTGGTTCGCTACCACAGGGTTCCAGCGGGCCGCCGAGCACATTGCGTTCGGGCATCGTCTCATCATGCCCTGCCGGACCCGGCGGTGAGCGGTGCCGGCCGCGCCCGTCCCAGCGTCGCCGATACGCGCCGGTAACCGGCACTCTGTACAGTCGTAGCCGTTGCCAGCGTGGCGGCACTGGCATGAGGGTGATCAACGAGATGAGCATGAACGGTTCGGCGAGCGATGCCGCGACGGCAATCGAGGAGCTGGCGCTGACCGAACCCGACGATCCCCAGCCGCCGGCGCCCCGGCACATCCCGAGCTCCGATGACGGCGCCACCACACCCGGCGGCCCCATCATGGTGCTGCTCGGCACCGGGGTCTACGTCGCGGTCAAGGTGTGGCGGTATCGGCGCCGGCGCCGTCGTCAGGGCTGACCACCCACTGACCGCGGTACAGCGTCCCGGTCACCCCCAGGTCGGAATCCAGCACCACCAGATCCGCAGGTGCACCCGGCACCAGGCCGGGGCGGCCCAGCCCGAGCGCGCGTGCCGGGTTGACGGTCGCCTGGCGCACCGCCTGCAGCAGCGCCGCATCCCGGTCCAGGCCGCTGTGCGTGACGGCGAACCGGAACACCGCGTCCATGGTTGCGGTGCTGCCCGCGATGGTGTCGGTGCCGGCCACCCGGGCCACCCCATCCACCACTTCGACGGACATGGTGCCCAGCCGGTAGTGGCCGTCGGCATTGCCGGTGGCGGCCATCGCATCGGTGATCAGGCTCACTCGGTCATTTCCCGTCGCTCCGCTCGCCCCGGTGGCACTCGACCGGCAGACGTGCCGGTAGATCGACGGGTCCAGATGCACCCCGTCGGTGATCAACTCGAGGGTCACCCGCGGGTCTTCCAGCAGCGCGATGATGGGGCCGGGCGCACGATGGCCGATCGGGCGCATCGCGTTGAACAGGTGGGTGCCCACCGTCGCGCCGGCCTCGATCGCCGCCACGGTCTGCCGGTAGCCGGCCTCGGTGTGACCGACGGCGGCCACCACCCCGGCTTCGGTCAGCCGACCGATCGCGTCCAGCGCCCCGTCGCGTTCCGGGGCCACCGTCACCATCCTGACCGCACCCGCCCCGGCATCCAGAATACGTTGCAGCTCAACGGGATCCGGGTCACGCATCAAGGTGGCGTCGTGTGCGCCGCAGCGCTGGGCGGACAGCCATGGCCCTTCCAGGTGGATCCCGTCGATCAGCCCGGCGTGGGTGTGCTCGGCCAGCGCCGTGACCTGGCGCAGCAAATCCTCGGGGGCGGCGGTCACCAGGGAGGCGATCAGCGTGGTGGTGCCGTGGCGGCGGTGCAGGCCGACCGCCGCGGCGGTGGCGGCCGCCGTGCCCGCCGAGAAGTCGGCGCCGGCGCCGCCGTGTACGTGGGTGTCGACGAACCCCGGCACCACCACCGCGGCGCTGTGGTCGGCCGGTGCCGGGGGCACTCCGGCGCCGACGGCGCGCACGGTGGTGCCGGTGGTCTCGATCCATCCGGGCCGCAGCAGGTCGGTGCCGGTGAGCAGGGTGTCGGCGGCGATCAGCACTCAGATACCCTGCCAGGCCGGCTTGGACCGGTAGGCCTCGCGGTAGTAGTCGGATAGTTGCAGGCGGCGGGCCGCCGCATCATCGAGCAGCACGGTGACATGCGGGTGGTGCTGCAGGATGGTCGCCGGCCACATCGCCGATACCGAGCCTTCGACGAGGTGGTGTACCGCCTCGGCCTTGGCCGCGCCGCGGGCGATGAGGATGACGTGCCGGGCGGCCATGATGGTGGCCAGCCCCTGGGTGAGGCAATGGGTGGGCACCGCGTCCACGTCGCCGCCGAAGAAGCGGGCGTTGTCGACACGGGTCTGCCGGGTCAGGGTCTTGATCCGGGTGCGCGACGCCAATGACGACCCCGGCTCGTTGAAGCCGATGTGGCCGTCGGTGCCGATGCCGAGGATCTGCAGGTCCACTCCACCGGCGGCGGCGATCGCGTCCTCGTAGGCGGCGCAGGCGGCCGGGATGTCGTCGGCCAGGCCGTCGGGACCGGCGACCGCGCCGGGGGCGAAGTCGACGCGGGAGACGAAGACCGTGTCGATGACATTGCGGTAACGCTCCGGGTGCTCGGCGGGCAGCCCGACGTACTCGTCGAGGGTGAACCCGCGGGCACGGGCGAAGCTGAGCTGCCCGGCGTCGCAGCGCGCGACGAGTTCGTCGTAGATGACCAACGGCGACGAACCGGTGGCCAGGCCGAGCACCGCGTCCGGTTTGCGGGTGAGCAGCGCGCCGATGGCGTCGGCGGCCAGCTCCCCCAGCGCGGCCGGGTCGGGCCCGATGACGACCTCCATTACTTTGCCGCCGCGAACAGCGCTGCCCCGCTGGCGATTTCGCCGTCGGCGCGCTGGGTGATGTTGCCGGGTTCACGTTCGTCCATAACCACGACCGGCACGATCGGGTTGAGTCCCTTGGCGACGACGGCGGGCACGTCGTAGGTGACGATGAGCTGGCCCGCGGTGACGTCGTCGCCCTGGGTGGCATGCGTGGTGAAGCCTTCGCCGCCCAGCGCGACGGTGTCCAGGCCGAGATGCACCAGGACGCCGACGTTGTCGTTGGTCATGATGATGTAGGCGTGCGGCATGAGCTTGATCAGCTTGCCGGTGACCGGGGCGAGCGCGTCGATGACGGTGTGAGGCGGGTCGATCGCGGCGCCGTGGCCCACCATGCCCTGGGCGAACACCGGGTCCGGAACCTGCTCGAGGGCGACCGCTCGTCCGGCGACCGGGGCGTGAACATGTGTCGTCATGGTTACCAACCCTACGAGGATGCCCCAACCGAGTCTTGCCTTCCCCGGTTCTCGTCTAAGCTGCGCCCAATGAGTCAGTCGACGAAACCCGGTACCAGCAGGCGGGTTCCAGGATTTGCGCAATTGCAGCGGCTCGGCAAGAGCCTCATGCTGCCCATCGCTGTGCTGCCCGCGGCAGGCATTCTGCTGCGGCTGGGACAGCCCGATCTGCTGGGGCGCATCGACGCTCCGGTGATCGGCGCCTTCTTCAAGGCGATGAGCGCCGCCGGCGATGCAGTGTTCGCAAACCTGCCGCTACTGTTCGCCGTTGGCGTTGCCATCGGGTTCGCCCGCAAAGCGGATGGCTCCACGGCGCTGGCCGCCGTAGTGGGCTATCTGGTGGTCGAGGCGGTGTTCAAAACCATGTCGCCGATCGTGCTGGCCGGCGAGCTGGACAAATCCGGCGAACAGGCGCAGATCAACTACAGCGTCTTCGCCGGGATCGTGGTGGGCCTGGTCACGGCCTGGCTGTTCGACCGCTACCACACCATCCAATTACCTTCGTATCTCGGCTTTTTCGGTGGGCGACGATTCGTCCCGATCGTGGTGTCGCTGGCGTCGTTGTTCATCGGCTTCGGCCTGAGCTACTTCTATCCACTGTTCGACGCGGGGTTGACCGGGCTGGGCAAGTTCATCGGCGGCGCCGGCGCGTTCGGCGCGTTCGTGTACGGGTTCGCCAACCGCATGCTGATCCCGCTGGGCCTGCACCATATCCCGAACTCGTATGTGTGGTTCCTCTACGGCGACTACCAGACACCGGACGGCAACACGGTGACCGGCGAGCTGACCCGATTCGCCGCCGGCGATCCGAGCGCGGGCATCCTGACCTCCGGGTTCTACCCGATCCTGATGTTCGGATTGCCGGCCGCCGCGCTGGCGATGATCCACGTCGCCAACAAGAAGCAGCGCAAGGTCGCGGTCGGCATCCTGTCCGCCGCGGCGTTGACGGCCTTCCTCACCGGGGTGACCGAACCGCTCGAGTTCGCGTTCATGTTCGTGGCGTTCCCGCTGTACGTCGTGCACGCCGTGTTGACCGGTCTGTCACTGGCCATCGCCTACCTACTCGACATCCATCTGGGTTTCTCGTTCTCGGCCGGGCTGATCGACCTGCTGCTCTACGGCACCGCACCGGCGGCGAAGAACATCCCGCTGCTCATCGGTATGGGGGTAGTGTTCTTCGTCGTCTACTACCTGCTGTTCCGGTTCGCCATCACGCGCTGGAACATGCGCACGCCGGGCCGCGAACCGGAGGCCGAGTTCGAGGCTGAGGAGCAGGCCAACCTGGGCGAGGGTGCCGAGTCGGCGACCGCCATCATCACGGATACCCGGGTCGATGCCCGGCCTGATGCTCGGCCTGATTCGAAAGCCGAGCAGCTGATCGCCGCGTTCGGCGGCCGGGAGAACCTGGTCAACGTCGACGCCTGCATCACCCGGCTGCGGATGGAGGTGGCCGACCCGACCAAGGTGGATCAGGCGCGGCTGAAAAGCCTTGGTGCAGCGGGGGTCATCGAGGTGGGCAACGGTGTGCAGGCGGTGTTCGGCACCGAGGCCGAGGCGTTGAAGAACGACATCCTCGGCATCCTCTAGAGGTCGGCGAAGCAGCGATTGCTCTGCCCGGACGGGATTGTCGCGTCCCGGCTGGAGAACTTGCCGACCACGCCGGTGCTGGTCACCTGCACACTGTCGGCCTTGATGCCCAGCGGGTAGTTGTCGTTGAGCTTGGTGGTCAGCTCGTTGAGTGCGGACTGCACGGTGTCCTTGGCGAACGGTCCGGTGACGTCGGTGACGTTCAGGTTGAGCTTGCCGTCGGCGACCACCGGTTGCGCGGTGACGGTGGTGCCGCCGGCAGCTTCCAGGATCAACGTTCCGGCACCCGCGTCGGTGCGCACGGCCGTCACCAGGCTGCCGACGACTGGCAGGTTCTCGGCCACCGTGTCCTTGATCCCGGCCGACGTCCAGGACAGTGTCGCGTCCAGGGAGCCGATGGTGCCCTTGGAATTGTCGGCGTCCTTGAGCGTGATATCGCTGAGCGTGACGTCGGCGGTCATGCCCTTGGCCTCCTGCACCTGGTTGCCGGCGGTGGCCACCGAGATGTTGGTGTAGTCGCCGGACAGGTACTGCCACAGGAACGGCGGATTCACCGAGAACGACACCTCGGCACCGTCCTGTACCAGGCAATCGGTGATATTGGACAGCACGTCGGCCGCCTTGTACCTGGCATACAGTTCGGCGCCGGCCAGGCTGCCGACCACTAACGCGATCACGATGACGGCGACCAGGACGATGGTCTGCTTGTTGCGTTTCCTCGCCGGTGGCGGCGTGCCGGGCCGCTGGAACTTCTCGGTCGCGGGTTCCGGGGCGCGCAGCCTTTCGGTCGGCGGCTCCTGCCATCCCCCGACGCCACGGGGCTGGGGAATCCGCTGCGTCGGCCCCTCCGGGCGCGGCGGACGAGGGATCCGTCGGGTCGCCGGGTCAGGCGGCGGTGTCGACATCCGGCAATTCTCCCCCACCAGGCTGGGCGCACGGTGTGAGATTCACACATGAGCATCGTCCGGCCCGACATCGTGATCCTGATGACCGACGAAGAACGCGCCGCCCCACCGTACGAGACCGAGGCCTTACGGCAGTGGCGGCACCGCGCCATGGCCGGGTGGCGCTGGTTCGACGAGCACGGGGTGCGCTTCACCCGGCACTACACCGGGTCGCTGGCCTGCGTGCCCAGCCGGCCCACCCTGTTCACCGGGCAGTATCCGGATCTGCACGGGGTCACCCAGACCGACGGCATCGGCAAGCGGTACGACGATTCACGGTTGCGCTGGCTGCGCCGCGGTGAGGTGCCGACGCTGGGCAACTGGTTTCGCGCCGCCGGCTATGACACGCACTACGACGGGAAATGGCATATCTCGCACGCCGACCTGACCGACCCCAGAACCGGAAAACCGTTGGCCACCAATGATGATGCCGGCATCGTCGACCCGGAGGCGGTCCAGCGCTACCTGGACGCCGATCCGCTGGGGCCGTACGGCTTCTCCGGCTGGGTGGGCCCGGAACCGCATGGGGCGGGCCTGGCCAACAGCGGGTTTCGGCGGGACCCGCTGTTCGCCGACCGGATCGTCGCCTGGCTGGATGACCGGTACGCCCGTCGCCGGGCCGGTGATGCGGCGGCCATGAAGCCGTTCCTGCTGGTGGCAAGCTTCGTCAATCCGCATGACATCGTGTTGTTTCCGGCGTGGGCCCGCCGGTCGCCGCTGCAGCACTCACCGCTGGACCCGCCACCGGTGCCGCCCGCACCCACGGCCAAGGAGGACCTGCGGTCCAAGCCGGCCGCGCAGGCCGCGTTCCGGGAGGCCTACTACTCCGGGTACGGGCCGGCCGGGGCCATCGAGCGGACCTACCGGCGCAAGGCGCAGCAGTACCGCGATCTGTACTACCGGTTACACGCCGAGGTGGACGGCCCGCTGGACCGGGTACGCCGCGCTGTCACCGCGGGCTCCACCGAGGCGGTGCTGGTGCGCACGTCGGATCACGGTGATCTGCTGGGCGCGCACGGCGGGCTGCACCAGAAGTGGTTCAACCTGTACGACGAGGCCACCCGGGTCCCGTTCGTCATCGCACGCGTCGGCGCGGGCGCGACGGCGGCGCGCACCGTCGAGGCGCCGACATCTCATGTGGACCTGGTGCCGACACTGCTCGGCGCGGCCGGTGTCGACGTGCCCGCCGTCGCGGAGGTGTTGGCCGAGACGTTCAGCGAGGTGCATCCACTGCCCGGGTGCAACCTGATGCCGGTGGTGGACGGTGGCGCCGCCGACGACGACCGGGCGGTGTACCTGTTGACCCGCGACAACGTGCTGGAGGGTGATACCGGGGCATCGGCGGCGGCGCGGGCGATCGGCGCGGTGGCCAATCCGCCTGCCCCGCTGCGGATTCGGGTGCCCGCCGACGTGGCGGGCAATTTCGAGGGCCTGGTCCGCAGGCACGAGGGCCGGCTGTGGAAGCTGGTGCGCACCTTCGACGATCCGGGCACCTGGACCGAGCCCGGGGTGCGGCAGCTGGCATACAGTGGGCGCGGCGGCGAGCGGTACCGCACCGATGTGCTCGACGATCAGTGGGAGCTCTACGACCTGACCGGCGATCCGATCGAGGCCGTCAACCGCTGGGACGATCCTGAGCTGGACGAGGTGCGGCGCTTCCTGCGCGCGCAGCTCAAAGAGGTGCGCGCCGCGGCGGTGCCCGAACGGCACAATCCGTGGCCGTACGCAGACCGGCACAAGCCGGCCGGGCGGGGTTGGCTGCGGTTCTAGCGTCACGCCTTGGCGAGATGCACCAGGAACTCGATGGTCGCGACCGGCTCAACCGCCAGCAGTGACGCGAACGGTTTCGGCGGGGACACGTTGTAGTCGTAGAAGCGGACCGGGATGGCGCCGGCAACGTCGACCCGGTCTGCGGTGCGGGCGATGGTGGTGTGCGCGGACGCCGGGCGGCTCACGCCGTGCAGGGTCAGGTGGATGGGCACCTCGACGTCGACAGCGCGGCCATCGTCGGGTACCGAGGTGAGGTCGACGGGTGCGCTGACGGTGACCTGGGCGGTGGGAAACTTGGCGGTGTTCATGACGTCGGGGCCGCGGAATCGTTCGTCGCGCCCGTGGTGCGCCGACGCGATGGATGCCACGTCAACCGTGAATTCCGCTGATACCAGGCGAGATTCGGTCACCTCGGCGTGACCGGTGACATCGGAGGTACGGCCGTTGACGTCGACCATCTGCCACAGCAGCTTCTGCTCGGCGCGGTAGCCGGCCTGGGAGCCGGGCTGCACGGTCCAGGAGCCGTTGACGTCGGTGGTGGCCGGCTGGGCACCAGACGGCAGCGCGAAGGCGGGTTCGGGGGCGCCTTCGACAAAGGTGCGGAAGGCCCACGGTGCCACCGCCACCGCGGCGACCACCAGCACAATCAGCAAACCCACGATAATCCGCCAGCGCCGTTTCTTCACGGTCAATATGGTGCCAGAATGTGACGTCGTTGTGCCGCGATCCGGCTATTCAGCTAACCGTGTCGGACCGCCCGATTATTGATTCCCTTGCTGGGCAAATACCATCGAGAGCGTTATGACCGAGAACGCCCTGGACACCCGCACCGCCGGCCGCGTCGCCGCGGAGGCGGCCCGTCGCCGCACCTTTGCCGTCATCAGCCACCCCGACGCGGGTAAGTCGACGCTGACCGAGGCGCTGGCGCTGCATGCGCGGGTGATCACCGAGGCCGGGGCGATCCACGGCAAGGCCGGGCGCCGGTCCACCGTGTCGGACTGGATGGAGATGGAGAAGGCCCGCGGCATCTCCATCACCTCCACGGCGCTGCAGTTCCCGTACCGCGATTGCGTGATCAATCTGCTGGACACACCGGGTCACGCCGACTTCTCGGAGGACACCTACCGGGTGCTGACGGCCGTGGACGCCGCGGTGATGCTCATCGATGCGGCCAAAGGCCTTGAGCCGCAGACGCTGAAGCTGTTCCAGGTGTGTAAGCACCGGGGCATCCCGATCATCACGGTGATCAACAAGTGGGACCGGCCCGGACGGCACGCCCTGGAGTTGATGGACGAGATCCACGAGCGCATCGGGCTGCGCACCACTCCCCTGACCTGGCCGGTGGGCATCGCCGGTGATTTCAAGGGGGTGATGGACCGCCGCGCAAACAAGTTCATCCGGTTCACCCGCACCGCCGGCGGGGCGACCGCCGCGCCCGAGGAGCACATCGCGGCCGCCGACGCCCACGACGCGGCCGGCGATGACTGGGACACCGCCGTGGAAGAATCCGAACTGCTGTCCGCCGACGGCTCCGATTACGACCGCGACACGTTCCTCGGTGGCGAGTCCTCGCCGGTGTTGTTCACCTCGGCGGCGTTGAACTTCGGCGTGAACCAACTGCTGGACGTGTTGGTCGAGTTGGCGCCCCCGCCCAGTGGCGCGGTGGATGTCGACGGGGTGCGCCGCCCGGTGGATTCGCCGTTCAGCGCGTTCGTGTTCAAGGTTCAGGCCGGGATGGACTCGTCGCACCGGGACCGTATCGCCTACGCGCGGGTGTGCTCGGGCTCGTTCGAGCGGGGTGAGGTGCTGACCCATGCCGGGACCGGGAAGCCGTTCGTCACCAAGTACGCGCAGTCGGTGTTCGGCCAGCAGCGCTCCACGCTGGAGAACGCCTGGCCCGGTGATGTGATCGGGTTGGCCAACGCTCAGGCACTGCGCCCCGGCGACACGCTGTATGTCGATGTGCCGGTGCAGTATCCGCCGATTCCGAGCTTCTCTCCCGAGTTCTTCTCGGTCGCCCGCGGTAAGGACCCGAGCAAGCACAAGCAGTTCCGCAAGGGTATCGAGCAGCTGGAGCAGGAGGGCGTGGTGCAGGTGCTGCGCTCGGACCGCCGCGGTGAGCAGGCGCCGGTGCTGGCCGCGGTCGGGCCGATGCAGTTCGAGGTCGCCACCCACCGGATGGCCACCGAGATCGGCGCGCCGATCACGTTGGAGCCCTTGCCGTATCAGGTTGCCCGGGTGCTGGATCCCGCGGACCTGGAGTTCATGAGCAAGCAGGTGTCCTCGGAGGTGTTGACCCGTACCGACGGCGCGTTGCTGGTGCTGTTCTCCACCAAGTGGCGGTTGGAGGGCTTCCAACGGGACAACCCGTCGGTGAAACTGCGGTCGCTGGTGGCGGCCGAGGGATAGGCCGGGTCTGTGGCCCGGTGGGTATGTGGTGAATGCCCGCCTCCGAGCGACTTTCGAGCGACAACCGGCCCTTGCTGAAAATCTGCCGCCGCGAGTGGTATCACTTCGGTATCATCAAGCCATGGGTATGACTCTGCGCACCAGTGACGAGCAAACCGAAGCGCTACGTCGACAAGCCGCCGCAGAAGGGCGGTCGATGCAGGCCGTGGCCCTGGACGCGATCGACGAGTACATCGCCCGGCGATCCCATAAGTCGAAGGTCGATGCCGCCCTCGATCGCGTCCTCACCGAAGAAGCCACCGTCCTCGAGCGCCTCAAGGACGCATGACCGAGTACCTCGATCTCGAAGACCTCCTCGAGATCGCGCGACGCGCCATCGGTGACGACGTCGCCGTTCGCGATTACGGGTTGCTGCAGTCCGCGTTGGCCCGCCCGCGGGCGTCCGTTTTAGGCGAGGATGCCTACCCGGACGTGCTCCTCAAGGCGGCGGCGTTGATGCAATCGTTGGCGCGCAATCTCGCGCTGGCGGATGGTAACAAGAGGTTGGCATGGACGGCCTGCCGGACATTTCTCGCAATCAACGCAGAGTGGCTCACAGCGCCCGAGGACGATCGTTTCGATTTCGTCATCGCGGTTGCCACGGGAAGCGAGCCGGTGCTGGAAGAAATCGCCGATCGGCTTCGCAGTTGGCACCGGCTGACCGGGGATAGCACCGTGTAACTCGCGTTTATCGACCCATCACAACGCGTTGGTATTGTTCTACGACTATCTGCAACCGAGGGGGGCAAAGTGGCAGATCTTTTTGAAGTCGATACCGCGGGGCTGCGGTCGGGTGCTGCTGACAGCCAGACACTAGCGACTGCTTTAGGTAACGGCACATTCGGCTCCGGTCGAAGCGGGTCTCAAAAGAGTCATGCGGGCGTTGCGGCCGTGGACGCAGCGGTGGCTTCGACTCGCGGCACGCAATCGCGTCGCATGGGTGAACAATCGGCATTCTTGACTGCGGGTAGCGATCGCTACGAAAGCACTGACACCAGCCAGGCGGAACGCGTCGCGGGAGCTATGTGACAGTGGTTGCACCCGTTTCATTGGCTGCATCGACACACCCAACGCGGCCACAGATCGAAGGTTGGGATATCACTCATCTAGAGGCTGCTGCCGACCGCTGGCGCAGTCAAGCCGATCATTCCGAGCGCGCCTTCGAGCAGCATCGTCAGAACATGTCGGCTCCCGGCGGCACGACTTGGCTGGGAGACGCCAAGGACTCTGCCCTGCATCGGGTAACCACTGACCTGGCAGTGGTTCGACGCCAAGTCCAAGTCCAACGAGCTTGCTCGGACGTCGCTGTCAATGGCTGCCAAGACTTGCGCAATGCTCAGCGAAAAACCTTGGAGGCCATCGCCGAAGCCGAAGCGGATGGTTATCAGGTGCGGGAGGATTTGTCGGTGCTTGATACCCGCGATATGCCGCTGTCCGAGATGGTGCAGCGGCGAAGACGAGGCATCGAACATTCTGAGTACATCCGTTGGAACGCCGAGCAGCTCGCCGCGGCGGACGCGCACATCGGAACGCAACTCACGACTATGGCGAATGAACTCGCGGGCATATCGTTCACCGGTGGCGGTGATGACGACTCGGTGCAGATGCTCGATGATCATAAGCCCAAAGATCACCAGCTCTCCGAGGCACGCAAACGCGCCATTGCCTACGCAGACGAGTGGGCCGGCAGTGAAAGCGATCCGCACAGACACAACCCCGATTACGCCAACTTCGGAGACGGAGGCGGAGACTGCACCAATTTCGCTTCGCAGGTAATGCGTGCGGGCGGGTTTCAAGACGTCGGCGACGGTATTGACGACTGGCATCGCGGCGATGGAGCAATGATCAGAACCTGTGGATGACCCTCGGTGGGGCGGCATGAAAGTGGGCGCACCTTCCCGGGGATGATCTGA